>JBGAHJ010000003.1:0-500338 GCA_044226255.1 Rubrivivax sp. | reverse complement strand
GGGCAGCGGGCCGGCCGGCAACGTCGGCGCGGGCGCGCTGCGGCGCCTGGGCGCCGCGGCCGGGCCGGGCGGCGTGCTGGCCGTCTTCAACCCGCTGCCGGCCAGCGGCGGCACCGCGGCCGAGACCCACGAGGAGGTGCGCCGCTACGCACCGCATGCCTTCCGGCGCCAGGAGCGCGCGGTGACCGAGGCCGACTACGCCGCCGCCGCGCTGCGCCACCCCGAGGTGCAGGGCGCGCGCGCCGAGTTCCGCTGGACCGGCAGCTGGATCACCGCCGTGGTGACGGTGGACCGCCGCGGCGGCGGCCCCGTCAACGGCGACGCGCGCTTCCGCGACGAACTGCTGGCGCTGCTGGAGCGGCTGCGCATGGCCGGTGTCGACGTCGACCTGCGCGACCCGCTCTACGTGCCGCTGCGCATCGAGTTCCTGGTCTGCCTGCAACCCGGCTACTTCGCGGCCGACGTGGCGGCGCAGCTGCGCGAGCGCTTCTCGTCCGGCGTCACCGCCGCCGGCGAGCGCGCCTTCTTCCACCCGGACAACTTCAGCTTCGGGCGCGAGCTGTGGCTGTCGCAGCTGTGCGAGGCGCTGATGGCGGTGGAAGGTGTCGAGACCGCGCAGCCGCTGGTGTTCGAGCGCTGGGGACGCACCCCGGCCGGCGAGCTGGCGGCCGGCGTGCTGCGGCCGGCGGCCAGCGAGATCCTGCGCTGCGACACCGACCCCAACTTCCCGGAACGCGGCGCCATCGCCTTCGACGTGCGGGGTGAACGATGAGCACGGACACCGAAGACCCCTGCGCGGCGCCGCCGCCGGCCACGCCGCGCAGTGTCGTCAACCGGCCCGGGCTGGCCGCGCTGGCGCGGCGCGTGGGCGTGCAGGCCGACTTCAAGCGCTCGATGCTGGAGCAGGTGGCCGCGCACCTGCCGCGGCTGGCCGTGCGCGACGACAGCGATCCCGCCGTCGGCCTGATGGACGCCTGGGCCGCCGTGCTGGACGTGCTGAGCTTCTACCAGGAGCGTTTCGCCGACGAAGGCTACCTCGGCACCGCGAAGGAGCGGCGCTCGGTGCTCGAGCTGGCGCGGGCGATCGGCTACGAGCTGAACCCCGGCGTGGCCGCGTCGACGTCGCTGGCGTTCGTGATCGAGGCGGCGCCGGGCGCCAGCCCCGAGGCCCGCATCGCGCGCGGCCAGCGCGTGCAGAGCGTGCCGCGCCAGGACGAGCTGCCGCAGAGCTTCGAGACCGTCGAGGACCTGCAGGCTCACGCGGCCTACAACCTGCTGCGGCCGGTGCGCACGCGGCCGCAGGCCTTCAGCCGCACCAGCAGCAGCGCGCTGCTCGCGGGCGTCGCCAGCGGCCTCAGGCCCGGCGACCGGCTGCTCTTCGTGGGCCCGCACCGGCTGCGCTTCCCGGGCAGCGAGCAATGGGACGAGCGCACCGTGCTGACGGTCGAAGCCGACGCCGCCGCCGGCACCACCCGCGTGAGCTGGACCGAGGCGCTCGGCCACAGCGTGCCGACGGTCGACCCCGAGGCGCAGCCCGGCGTGTACGTGCTGCGCCGCCGCGCCGCGCTGTTCGGCCACAACGCGCCCGACTTCCGCATGCTGCCGGCCGCCGCCAAGCGCGAGTACTACAACCTCGGCGAGAACGACGAGCTGCCGCGCGACTGGCGCGACTTCGCGATCAACACCGCGGCGCAGCGCCTGATCGACCTCGACAACGCCTATCCCGACATCGTCGAGGGCAGCTGGGTGCTGCTGGCCAAGCCCAGCTACGCCGAGCTGTACCGCGTGCAGAAGACGGTGACCGGTGCGCGCACCGACTTCACGCTCGCGTCGAAGGTCACGCGGCTGACGCTGGACGCGCTGGAGCACCTGAGCTGGTTCCCGCTGCGCGAGACCGTGGTCCACGCGGTGTCCGAGCCGCTCGCGCTGGCGCGCGTGCCGGTGCCCGACCCGGTGTGGGGCGACCGCATCGAGCTGGACCTGGACCCCGCGCTGGCCGCGGGCCTGGCCGCCGGCCGCCGCCTGCTCGTGCGCGGGCTGCCGCTGGCGCAGCTGCAGGTGGCGCCGCGCAGCCGCGTGCGCCGCAGCGGGCACAGCCAGAACAGCACGGAGACCGATCCGCCGCTGCTGCTGCACGCGTCGGTCGGCAGCAGCACGCGCGCGCTGACCGGCGGCGAGCTGCTGGACATCCGCCAGCCGCCCGAGGCCCGCCCCGACGGCCGCACGCGCTGGACGCTGGCCACCGCCGACGGCTTCGTCGGCTGGCTCGACGCCGCGGCCGGCGAGCTGCTGCCGGCCGAGGACACGCCGCTGCCCACCGTCACCACGCTGAGCGACCTGGCCGCGTGGGCGGCCGAGGCGCACGAGGTCGAGCGCGTGGAGCTGCCGGCCGCCGGAGGCGCGGTGCTGGTGCTGGTGCGTCCGCTGGCCGGCGTGTACCAGCGCGCGAGTGTCGCGATCCACGGCAACGTCGCGCTGGCCACGCACGGCGAGACCAGCCCGCCGGCGGCCGGCGCGGGGCTGGCCGGGCTGAGCGGCGCGACGCTGGCCGTCGGCAGCGGCGACGAGGCGCTGACCATGCAGGCCTTCGCGCTGCCGCAGAAGCCCATCACCTACACCTCGGCGGCCAATGCCGACGGTGCCGAGAGCTCGGTGACGGTGCGCGTCAACGGCCTGGCCTGGACCCAGGTGCCGATGCTGTTCGGCCAGCCGCCGCAGGCGCGCGTGTACAGCGTGCGCCATGCCGACGACGGCACCGCGGTGCTGCAGTTCGGCGACGGCATCCAGGGCTCGCGCCTGCCCACCGGGCGCGACAACGTCACCGCCACCTACCGCGTCGGCACCGGCCAGGTGGGCGCGGTGGCGGCCGGCCAGCTGACGCTGCTGATGAGCCGCCCGCTCGGCCTGAAGGAGGCGATCAACCCGCTGCCGGCCACCGGCGCGGCCGACCCCGAGCTGCTGGATGCCGCGCGCGGCAACGCGCCGCTGACGGTGCTGACGCTGGACCGCATCGTCTCCGTGCGCGACTTCGAGGACGCCGCGCGCGCCTTCGCCGGCATCGGCAAGGCGCAGGCCGACGTGCTGTGGAACGGCGAGCGGCGGCTGGTGCACCTGAGCGTGGCCGGGGCCGGCGGCGCGGCGCTGCCGGCCGACGCCGAGGTGCTCGGCAACCTGGCCGCCGCCGTCGACGCGATGCGCCAGGCCGACCAGGAGGTGCGCATCGCGCCGTGCGAGGCGCTGGCCTTCGGCGTGCAGGCGCAGATCGTGGTCGACCCGGCCTTCGTCCCCGCCGTGGTGCTGCAGGCCTGCCGCGACGCGCTGCTGGCGGGCTGGTCCTTCGAGGCGCGCGAGATCGGCGCCGGTGCCAGCGTGGCCGAGCTGCTGGCGCAGCTGCAGGCGGTGGACGGCGTCACCGGCGCGGTGATCACCGCGTTCGACGGCCGCGACCCGCTGCTGTTCCCGCGCCTGTTCGCAGCGCGCGCGCGCTGGGACGCAGCCGGCGCGCGCCTGCTGCCGGCGCAGCTGCTGACCATCGATGCCGCGCGCATCGACCTGACGGAGCGTGCGTCATGACGTTCAGTGCCGAGCAGCTCTACGCGCTTGTGCCGGCGGTCTACCGCACGCGCGACGCCGGGGCCGAGGGCGCCGGCGCGCTGCGCGGCCTGCTGGAGGTGCTGGCGCGCGAAGGCCGGCTGGTCGAGGACGACATCGGCCGGCTCTACGACGACTGGTTCATCGAGACCTGCGCCGAGTGGGTGGTGCCCTACATCGCCGAGCTGCTGGGCGTGCGCGGGCTGCGCGAGCTGGGCGAGGGCGTGCCGATCTCGCGCCGCGCGCTGGTGGCCAACACGGTGGCCTACCGGCGCCGCAAGGGCACGCTGGCGGTGCTGGAGCAGCTGGCGTTCGACACCACCGGCTGGCGCGCGAAGGGCGTCGAGTTCTTCCAGCGCCTGGCCACCACGCAGCACGTGAACCACGTGCGCGCGGCCTCGGCCGGCTGGGCCAGCCTGGCTTCGGCCGACGCGCTGGAAGGCGTGGGCACGCCCTTCGACGGCGCGCCCTACAGCGTCGACGTGCGCCACATCGAGAGCGGCCGTGGGCGGCACGACATCCCGCACATCGGCCTGTTCGTCTGGCGCCTGGGCGCCTACCGGATGCTCGTGGCCGAACCCGCACCCGGCCCCGCCCCCGGAAGCTGGTTCCTGAACCCGCTGGCGCAGGACCTGCCGCTGTTCAACCCGCCGCAGACCGAGAGCGACATCGGCTCCGTGACCGGTGAAGTGAACGTGCCGGCGCCGTTGCGCCGGCGTCCGCTCTACGACGAGCTGGAGGCACGCCGCCAGGCGATGGTGGACGGGCGCGAGCCGCTGCGCCGCTGGTTCGACGAGCGGCCGACCGGTGCCGGGCAGGCCTTCGAGATCCGGCTCGACGGCGTGGTGGTGCCGCCGGCCGAGCTGCTGCTGTGCGACCTGTCCGACTGGCATGTGCCGCCCGACCAGCTGACCTACCTGCGGGCGACCGCCGGCGGCGCGCCGGTGCCGGTGGACATGCCGATCAGCGCCGCCGTCGACCCGCTGCGGGGCCGCGTGGTGCTGGCACCGGCGCGTGCCGCCGCGCAGCTGCGCGCCAGCTTCAGCCAGGGCGGCGCCGGCGACCTGGGCGGCGGCCCCTACAGCCGCACCGCCTCGCTGGCCGAGGCGACGGCCTGGCGCGTCGGCCCTGACGCCGAGCCGCGGGCGCCGGACTGGCAGATCGCCGTCAGCCGCGTTCGCCCGCCGCTGGCCGGCCAGGTGGTGGCCACGCTGGCCGAAGCCGTCGCGGCCTGGAACCTGCGGCCGGCCGGGCTCGGCTTCGGGGTCATCACGCTGCTGGACAGCAGCACCTGGGCCGAGGACCTGAGCGGCGCCACGCGGCTGCGCGTGCCGGTCGGCAGCCGGCTGGTGATCGCCGCGGCCGACGGCGTGCGCGCGCACCTGCGCGGCGCGGTCGACGTGGTCGGCACCGCGCCCGCCGGCGACGAGGCGGCCGGCGCGGTCTGGTTCGACGGCCTGCTGATCGAAGGCGACCTGCGCGTGCTGGACGGCAACCTGCAGCAGCTGCGCCTGGCGCACTGCACCGTGGCGCCCGGCCGCGGCCGCGTGCGCGTGACCAGCGGCAACCCGGACCTGCGCATCGAGCTCGTGCGCTGCATCAGCGGCGCGATCGAGGTGCCGGTGCCGATCGACGGCGTGAGCCTGCGCCACTGCATCGTGCAGGCGGTCGGCGGGCCGACCGCGATCGACCTCGACGCCAGCGGGCTGGACGCCACGGCCTGCACGGTGCTCGGCCGCACCACGGTGCAATCGGTCGAGGCCAGCGACTGCCTGTTCGCCGGCCGGCTCTCGGTGGCGCGCGCGCAGCAGGGCTGCGTGCGCTTCTGCTACCTGGCCGACGGCTCCACCGCGCCGCGCCGCTACCGCTGCCAGCCCGACCTCGCGCTGGGCGACGCCAGCGGCAGCGCCGCGGCGGCGGTGCGCGCGCGACTGCGTCCCACCTTCACGTCCACGCACCACGGCGACGCCGCCTACGGCCAGCTGGCGCGCGGCTGCGCCGCCGAGATCGCGCTGGGCGCCGAGGACGGCACCGAGATGGGCGCCCTGAACTTCGTCAAGCAGGCCCACCGCATGGCGAACCTGCACAGCCAGCTCGAGCACTACCTGCGCTTCGGCCTCGAGGCGGGCGTGGTGTTCGTCACCTGATCGATCACGGCCGCGCTCCGGGAGACACGCGATGAAAGGCGACTTCAGCCGCATCACCTTCGACGCCACGCGCCACTACAGCAGCGTGCGCATGCAGCAGGGCCGCGTGCAGGTGGACGCGGACTGGAACGAGCAGCTGGCCATCGAGGCCCACCGCGACGAGACCACCACGCGCGACGTGGTGGGCGGCTGCGGCGGGCCGATGGCCGCAGCCGGCTTCCGCGTCGTGCCCACGGCTGCGGCGCTGAGCGCGGAAGAGGCCGCGCTGCCGGGCAACGCCAACCCGCCCGCGCTGGTGGGCAGCGGCGACTTCCTGATCACCGCGGGCCGCTACTACGTCGGCGGCTGGCTGGTCGAGAACGACGGCATCACGCGCTACGCCGGCCAGGCCGGCTTCCCCGGCGCACCGCTGCCGGCCGGTGCCGGCACCTACTTCGCCTACCTCGACGTCTGGCAGCGCCACCTCACGGCGCTGGAGGCCCCGGCCATCCGCGAGGTGGCGCTCGGCGGCCCCGACACCGCCACGCGCACGCAGACGCTGTGGCAGCTGCGGCTGCTGCGCGTGGGCGACGTGGGCGACGCGCTGCACTGCCTGTCGAACCCGCCGGAATGGGCCGCGCTGCAGGTGCCGCCGAGCGGACGCCTGGCCGCGCGCGCCGAGCCCGATGACAGCGCCAGCACGCCCTGCGTGGTGCCGGCCGGCGCCGGCTTCCGGCGGCTTGAGAACCAGCTGTACCGCGTGGAGGTGCACCGCGGCGGCCCGCGCGGCACTGCCACGTTCAAGTGGTCGCGCGACAACGCGGCCGTGCAGGTGCGCTGGGAGAGCCAGGTCGGCAACGACATCACGGTCAGCGCGGCCGGGCGCGACAACTACCTCAGCTTCGCCGCCGGCCAGTGGGTGGAGCTGATTGACGAGCCGCGCGAGCTGCGCGGCGAGCCCGGCACGCTGGTGCGCCTGGCCTCGGTGGACGGCCGCGTGCTGACGCTGGACCCGGCCAGCGCCGACGGCCCCACCACGCTGGCCAGCTTCGGCGCGCTGCCGCGGGTGCGGCGCTGGGACAGCCTGGGCGTGCTGCGGCCGAACAGCAGCGACTGGGTGGACCTGGAAGACGGCGTGCAGGTGCGCCTGGGCCTGGGCAGCTACCGCAGCGGCGACCACTGGATGATCCCGGCGCGCACCGCCACCGCCGACGTCGAGTGGCCGCGGGTCGGCGGCGTCCCGCAGGACGTGGCGCCGCACGGCATCGAGCACCGCATCTGCAAGCTGGCGGTGCTGCGCTTCGACGGCAGCGCGATCACCGCCGTCGACGACTGCCGCAACCTGTTCCCGCCGTTGACGGCGCTGTCCGCCTTCTTCTACCTCGGCGGCGACGGCCAGGAGGCGCTGCCCGGCGCCGTGCTCGACCGCCCGCTGCGCGTGGGCGTGTCCAACGGCAGCACGCCGGTGGCCGGCGCGCGCGTGCGCTTCACGCGGGTGGGTGCCCTGGGCAGCCTGCTGGCCGCGGCCGGCGCCACCGAGGAGCCGGGTGCCGGCGCCACCAGCCGCATCGTGCTGACCGACGCGCAGGGCGAGGCCGAGGTGGGCCTGCAGCTGGCGGCGCCCGGCCCGGCGGTGACGCACGAGGTGCTGGCCGAGTGGCTGGACGTGGCCGGCGTGCCGCGGCACCTGCCGATCCGCTTCTTCGCGCGGGCCAGCGTGGCCGCGCAGACCTGGTACGACAGCACCGGCTGCACCGCGCTGGCCGGCGTGGACACGGTGCAGCAGGCCATCGGCACGCTGGCCGAGCAGGCGCTGATCCGCAGGCTGGGCGGCGACGCGCAGCCGATCCAGCGCTCGTCGGGCCCGCTGCTGCAGCCGCTGGAGGTGGCCGTGGTCAGCGCCTGCGGGCCGGTGGCCGGCGCGCGCGTGCGCTTCGAGCCGCAGGGTGCCGGCCGCGCCGCGGCCACGCTGGCCGGCCTGCCGGCGTCCACCGGCGCGGTGGAGCTGCTGACCGATGCCAACGGCCGTGCCGCGGCCTTCTGGCAGCCCGACCCCGACCCGGTGCCGAACGTGCAGCAGCTGCATGCGCGGCTGCTGAGCGCGGGCACGCGCCGCATCCAGGCCCCCGGCGAGGTGGTGTTCACCGCGCTGCGCGGCGCCGAGCGCTGCCACGACTTCCTCGACGAGCTGCGCAGCGACGGCGTGGTGCGCGACCCCGTCACCGGCGTGCTGGGGCTGCGCGCGAGCTTCGATCCCGGCAACGGGCTGCGCGTGTTCTTCACCGCCGGCGTGGCCTACGTCGCCGGTTGCCGCTGGGTCGTCGCCGCCGGTTCGGTGACGGCGGCCGCCACCGGCAGCCCGCAGCTGGTGTACGTCGACATGGAAGGCCAGGTGCGTGTCGGCGGCACGCTGCCGCGGGCCCTGGCGCGGCTGGCCGAGGTGCACGTCGCCAACGGCGCCGTGGTGCACGTGGTCGACCTGCGGCGCGACCTCACGCACCTGGACGAGCGCGTCGACGGCGTGGACCAGAACGCCGCGCAGCGCCGCATCGACCGCCGTGCCGGCATCCCGCTGCTGGCGAGCACGCTGCCGGGCATCGCGGCGCGCGACCTGCGCAACCACGACACGCTGGCGCCGGGCGTGTTCGGCATGGCCTACGACGGCCAGGACATGTGGGGCGCGAGCCAGTTCGGCGGCGCGTTCAGGATGGCCGGGCGCGGGCCGCTGAACGTGGCCGGCGCGGTGACGCCGGTGAACCTGGGCACGCCGGTGTTCGGCGCGGCCTACGACGGCCTGGCCCACGTCTGGTTCTCGGCGACCCAGGCCGACCGCGTGTTCGCGGTGAACCGCCAGACGCTGCGCGTGACGCCGGTGACGAGCGCCGGCACGCCGTTCCCGCTGGCGCTGGGCGCCGGGATGATGTGGGTCGGCAACTTCGCGGCCGGCAGCGTCAGCGCCTTCGACATCGGCACCTTCCAGCTGCGCTTCAGCGTCAACGTGGCGGCATCCGGCGGCGGCGCGCCGCAGGCGCTGGCCTTCGACGGCACGGCGATGTGGGTGGGCTGCTCCAACGGCCGCCTGCTGCGCGTGAACACGCAGGGCGCGGTGGAGTTCTCGCAGGGCTTCAACGACATCGGCATCCGCGGCCTGGCCTTCGACGGCGCGGTGCTGTGGCTGGTGACCGGCCAGCTGTTCGGCACCAACGGGCAGGTCGACCGCATCGACGTGCTCACCGGCCAGCGGCCGGCGGGCGCGACGGTCTTCAGCGGCGACGAACTGCTCTGCGACGGCAGCCAGATGTGGGTCTACGACGCGGTGCAGAGCGACGCGGCAGGCTTCCAGGCCGCGCTGGCGCGGCGCGACTGCGCGACCGGCAGCGTGCAGGGCTCGATGGCCATCAACCAGCTGCTGTCCGGCTGGGCCTTCGACGGCACGCACGCCTGGGCCGCGCTGCGCGCCAACGGCAGCGCGCTGGACACCATCCGCGTGCGCAAGATCCTGGCCGTCTGACGGGAGCCGACCCATGAAGATCCGCTACGACGACAAGGGCCAGATCCTGGCGGTGGGCGACGACGGCTGCGACTGGCCCGAGCCGCTGCTGAAGCTGGCCGCCAAGGACCTGCCGCCCGACCTGCTGGGCGCCATGGGGCATTACGTGGTGCGCAAGGGCAAGCTGGCCAAGGCGGCCGGCGCGGCCGCCGCTTTCGACGCGCCGGCGGCGCTGCGGGCGGCCGGCGGCGTCGCGCCGGTGGCCGCGCTGTTCGAGCCCGGTGGGCTGGCGCTGGCGGTGGCCGGCGTGGTGGTGCCGCGGCCGCGGGCCGCGAAGGCAACCACCAAGGCCGCCGTCAAGGCGCCGGCGGCGAAGAAGAAGGTGCCGGCCGCGAAGACGGGACGCCGCAAGTAGCGACGGGGCGCCGCGATGGCTGCGCGCGAGGCGAGGGCGGCACCGGGCCGGCAGCCGCAGGCGTCGCCGGCGCGCGCCGCGGCCGCACGGGCTCAGGTTCGCTCGCCGGCCGCCGCCGGCTGGCCGCAGCGGCCGCACGAGTTCGCCCGCCTGGCGTTGCTGGCACCGGGCGGCGTTCAGGCCAAGCGCGACGGCCCCGCCGGCGGCGACGCCTGCGAACGCCAGGCCGACCGGGTGGCCGAGCAGGTGATGCAGGGCACGGCGACCGGCGGCCTGCGCCAGCCGCTGCCCGCCGCCGGCAGCGGCCGCATGCACGAGGCGCTGGTGCCCGGCGGCGCAGGGCGGCCGCTCGCGCCGGGCGTGCGTGCCTTCATGGAGTCCCGCCTCGGGCACGACTTCGGCCGCGTGCGCATCCATGCCGACGCGGGTGCCGCACAGGCGGCCCGCGCGATCGACGCACGGGCCTATGCGGCCGGCCACGACATCGTGTTCGCGGCCGGGCAGTACGCGCCGGAGACGGTGGCCGGCCGCGGCCTGCTCGCGCACGAGCTGACGCACGTGGTGCAGCAGTCGCGCGGTGGCGGCGCGCTGCCGCAGCGCAAGGGCTTCTGGGGCGCGATCGGCGGCTTCTTCAACAGCTTCTTCCACCTCGCCATCGACTACAGCGACCGCGCCATCCGCAAGTACCTGAAGGTGCTGGAAGACACGCACGAGATCGAGGGCGACCCCGACAGCGACGACATGGCGCGCCAGATCGTGCGCGACGACCAGCACCGCGCGCTGTCGGTCGAGATCCGCACGCTGCTGGTGGCCGAGATGCTGGACGGCGCGACCTGGGGCGGCGACGAGCGCGCGATCATCAAGATCCTGCAGACGGCTTCCGATGCCGAACGCGGCCAGATCGTCGCCAAGCTGGGGCGCGATGCGATCTGGAAGAAGTTCGGCGGCCGCAACCGGCGCGTGGTGGAGGCGCTCACGCTCGACGCCAGGGACCTGCAGGACACGGCCCTCATGGCGCGGCTGGAAGCGTTGTCGGAGTCCGACGTGGTGGACTACCGCGATAACGTGGTGGACGCCGCGGTGCGTGCCGCGCTGGACCGCCTGCTCAGCCGCAAGCGGCACGAGCTGGGCTCCTATCCCGAGTCGGAGCGGCGCGGCATCGGCCAGGGCGGCCACTTCAATGCCGAGGCGGCCGACTACTTCGCCAACGATCTGGAGGCCGCGCGGCTGCAGCAGAACAAGGCGCCGGCGGTCAGCCCGAGCGGCATGACCGGGACCGTCACGTACAGCCAGCAGGAGACGGTGGAGGTGACCGCGCTGGACCTGCCGCCCGGCGTGGCCGTCGAGTTCGAGACCCGCATCGCGAAGGCCGACCGGCCGGGGCTGGAACGCATCGCGCGTCACATGATGAAGGAAGGTACCTTGCCGTTGAACCTGACGCGCAACCTGGCCTTGCGCGAGCTGGGACGGATCTTCCGCTACACGCGCTTCCCGCATGCCGGCGAGGCCGGCGCCACCGAGCTCGTGCTCATCGAGGAAGTGGGGCCGCTGCCGCCGGCCAACGACGTGGCGGCGGCCGACTGGGACGTGCGGCAGCCGCGGCCCGGTGCGATGCCGGCGGGCGTCACGCCGGTGCGGGGCTTCGAGATCCGGCGCGACGTCGACTGGACCGAGCCCGAGTGGCGCCTGGTGACGGACGCGCTGGACGGTTTCCCCGAGGCGGCCCTGAGGGACCTGCCGCACGCGGTCTTCAGGCGCCGGCCGTGTCGGGACGTGTACATCAAGGACGGGGTCTGCCTTCCGAAGGAACAGCGCGGCCAGGACGACCGGCAGGGCGAGCACACGCCAGGCAGCAACGGCATGCCGTCGTCGATCACGCTCTTCAACGGCGCCTTCGACGCGTCGCCCTCGCGCTACGGGGTCTCGACGCTGCTGGTGGCGGTGCTGGCGCACGAGGTGGGGCACCAGGTGGACCACCGCCCGCTGGACGAGGCGCGGGCCGCCTTCGACACGGGCCTCAAGCGCATCGAGGCCGAGCGGGACGCCGAGCTGGCGAAGCCCGAACCTCCCCGCAAGGGCAAGGGCAAGGGCAAGCCCAAGGGCAAGGACGGCCAGGTCCCCGCGAAGTCGCCGCACGAACTGGCCTGGGAACGCTACACCGCCGACCGGGCGGCCCTGCAGGCGGCGCTGGACGCGGCGCGCGCGCTGTCGGGCGTTGCCCGCGAAGACGGCAGCAAGAGTCAAGCGGACAACGAGACCCCCGCCGACACGAACGGCGAGTTCCTGCAGGCCGCGATGGCCGACGGCCTGGTGCTCACCCAGGAACGGGTGAGCGCGGGTTCGATCACTCCCTATGCCTCCAAGAACGTCATCGAGCAGTTCGCCGACCTGTTCTCGATCTACCTGACCGACCCGACGCTGCTGCAGGCGATACGGCCCCACGTCCACGCCTACTTCGCGCGGCGCTTCCCGCGCCAGCCCTGACCGGCCCCGCGCTGGCAAACCCTAGTGCCGCCGGGTTCGGTGTATCGATACAGTGCATCGATACAGTAAACCGATACACAGGAGACAGCCGGATGAACACGATCTCTCGCCGCGCCCTGGTGCGCGCCGGTTCCGCCGCGGCGCTGGGCGTGCTGGCCGGCGCGCCGGCGCGCGCACAGGCTGCGGTGGCGCTGCGCATGTCCTCGTCGATGACCGCCGACGACAACGCCGCGCACTACGTCTGGTACCAGCGCATGGACGCCAACCTGAAGGCCGCGGGGCTGGCCGAGAAGATCCGCATCGACTACTTCCCGAACAACCAGCTCGGCAAGGAAAGCGACGTGGTGCAGCAGGTGAAGGTGGGCGCCATCGACATGATGGTCACCGGCTCGTCGATCTGGGCCACCGTGCTGCCCGAGATCGGCCTGCTCGACCTCGGCTACCTGTTCGACCACTACGCCCACGTCGCGAAGGCCATGGAAGGCCCGGCCGGCGCCGGCTTCAACGAGATGCTGCAGAAGCGCACCGGCTGCACGGTGCTGACCTGGGCCTCGCACTTCGGCCCGCGCAGCGTCTACACCAAGCAGCCGGTGAAGTCGCTGGCCGACGTGAAGGGCGTGAAGCTGCGCGTGCTGCCCACGCCCACCTTCATCGAGACCTTCAAGATCATGGGCGCCATTCCCACGCCCATCCCCTTCGGCGAGCTCTACATGGCGGCGCAGACCGGCGTGGTGGAAGGCTTCGAGCACGACGCGGCCACGGTGCTGGCCAGCAAGCTCAACGAGGTGGTGAAGTCCTGCTGGCTCACCGAGCACCTGTTCAGCCCGATGGTGGTGGTGGCGGGCCAGCGCGCGGTGGCGAAGATCCCCGCCGACCTGCGCCCCGCGTTCATGAAGGCGGTGGCCGACACCACCGCGCAGCAGCGCGCGATCGCCGGCGAGAAGGGCGCCGGCGCCATCGAGGAACTCAAGCGCAAGGGCATGAGCTTCTTCCCGATGTCCGCCGCCGACCGCGCCGCGGTGCGCAAGGAGATGGAAGCCAGGCTCTGGGCCGACTTCACGAAGCAGCACCCGGCCACCGCGCCGCTGCTGGCCGCGATCCAGAGCGCGCGCGCGTGAGCGGCGCGCCCGCGGCCGTCGCACCCTTTGCGCCACGGCTCACGCGCTGGATCGAGATCGGGGCCGGCGGGGTGCTGGCCGTCGACGTGTGCGTGGTCTTCCTCTCGGTGGTGTTCCGCTATGCGCTGCACGACCCGGTGGACTGGGCCGAGGAGGTGGCGCGCGCGCTGATGATCGTGCTGGTGTTCTTCGGCGCCGCCACCGTGCTCTCGCGCAGCCAGCACGTCGGCGTGGACCTGTTCCGGCGTCGCCTGCCCGACGCCTGGCAGCCGGTGCTGATCCAGGCCGGGCACTGGATCATCGCCGGCGTCTCGGCGGGCCTGCTCGTGTCCTCGCTGCTGCTGCTGGTGGACAGCTACGGCCAGACCACGCCGCTGGGCATGCCGCAGTGGCTCTACGTCTACCCGGTGGTGTTCGGCAGCGCGCTGATGGCGCTGTTCGCGGCCGCGCATGCGCTCAGCGGCCCGCGCCGGCAGGTGATCACAAGCGGCGCGGCCTGCGCCGCGCTGGCGCTGCTGGTGTGGGGCTGGAACGGCGCGCTGCCGGCCAGGGCCATCTCGCCCGGCTGGCTGCTGACCATCGGCTTCTTCGGCTCCCTGGGCCTGGGCGTGCCCATCGGCTTCGTCCTCGCGTTCGCCTCGCTGCTGTACTTCCTGTCCGACCCCTCGCTGCCGATGCTGGTCTACGCCCAGCAGGTGATGGCCGGCAGCGACCACTTCGTGCTGCTGGCGATTCCCTTCTTCGTGCTGGCCGGGCTGCTGATGGAAAGCAACGGCATGTCGGCACGCCTGATCGAACTGCTGCTGCGCGTCTTCGGCCGCGTGCGCGGGGGCCTGAGCCTCATCACGATCACCGCCACCGCGTTCTTTTCGGGCGTCTCGGGCTCCAAGCTCGCCGACATCGCCGCGGTGGGCGGCATCGTGATGCCCGCGGTGCGGCGCACGCGGCAGGACCCGAACGAGGCCGCCGGGCTGCTGGCCTGCACCGCGGTGATGGCCGAGACGATCCCGCCCTGCATCAACATGATCATCATGGGCTTCGTCGCCAACATCTCGATCGCGGGCCTCTTCATGGCCGGGCTGGTGCCGGCCGCGGTGATGGCGCTGGCACTCGCGGTGCTGGCGGTGATCGTGGGGAAGAAGATCAACCCCGACGAAGCCTTCGAGAACCGCACGCCGCTGCCGAAGCTGCTGGGCGGCGCGCTGGTGGCCATCGTGATGGTGGCGATGATCGGCAAGGGCGTCACCTCGGGCGTGGCCACCTCCACCGAGGTCTCGGCCTTCGCGGTGGTCTACGCGCTGGTGGCCGGCAGCCTGGCCTTCCGCGAGCTGAGCCCGCGCGCGCTGGCCGAGCTGTTCGTGCGCTCGGCGTCGATGGCGGGCAGCATCCTGTTCATCGTCGCCGCGGCCTCCAGCCTGTCGTTCGCGCTGACGATCCAGCAGATCCCGCAGCTGGTGTCGGCGCAGATGATCGCCTTCGCGCACGCCTACGGCAGCCTCACCTTCATCCTGCTGGCCACGCTGATGATGATCGTCTTCGGCGCGGTGCTGGAAGGCGCGCCGGCGCTGATCATCTTCGGGCCGCTGCTGACGCCCATCGCCGCCCAGCTGGGCATCCACCCGCTGCACTTCGGCACCGTGATGGTCATCGCGATGGGCCTGGGGCTGTTCGCGCCGCCGATCGGCCTGGGCCTGTTCGCCACCTGCGCGATCACCGGCACCGAGCTGCGCCACGTCGCGCGGCCCATGATGAAATACCTGGCACTGCTGTTCGCCACGCTGATCGTGCTCGTGCTGGTGCCTTCGTTCTCCCTCTGGCTGCCCCAGCGGCTGGGGCTCTGACCGCGCCCCGGCATGGCCACCATCCAGGACGTTGCCCGCCACGCCGGCGTCTCGGTGAGCACGGTGTCGAACGTGCTCAACGGCCGCGCCGACCGCATGCGCCCGGACACGCTGGCGCGCGTGCAGGCCGCGATCCACGAGCTGCAGTTCCGCCCCAGCAAGCTGGCGCAGCAGCTGAAGACCGGGCAGACGCCGCTGATCGGGCTGCTGGTGCCGTCGATGACCAACCCGATGTACGGCTTCATCGCGCGCGAGATCGAGACCGTCGCGCAGGAGCGCCACGGCCTGCGGCTGCTGATCGCCAGCACCTACCGCGACCCGAAGAAGGAGAGCGCCTTCTTCGACGACCTGCTGGCGCACGGCGTGCGGCGCGTGATCGTGATCTCGTCGCTGGCCGACGAGCGGCATTTCGAATCGGCCGCCGAACGCGGCCTTTCGATCGTCAGCTACGACCGCAGCGCCACGCCGGGCCGGCACTCGGCGGTGGCGCACGTGATGCCCGACAACTTCGCGGCCGCGCGGCTGGCCACGCAGCACCTGATCGGCAAGGGCCACCGGCGCCTGGCCTTCGCGACCGTGGCCGGCATGACGATGAGCCGCAGCGCGAAGATCGACGGCTTCCATGCGGCGGCCGAGGCCGCCGGTGCGCGCGTGAGCACCCAGGTGCTGGACGGCGGGCCGCTCGACGAGTACGGCGACGCGGTGATCGCCGAGGTGGGCCGCGCGCTGGCGCTGCGCATCGCGGCGATGGCGAAACGCCCCACCGGCATCGTCGCGCTCAACGACCTGATGGCGCTGGGCCTGATGGCCGGGCTGCGCGAGGCCGGGCTCGAGGTGCCGCGCGACCTCTCCGTGGTGGGCATCGACGGCCACTTCATCGCGGCACTCGCGAACCCCGTGCTGACCACGGTGCAGCTGCCGGTGCCGCAGATGGCGGCCGCGATGGTCGAGCGCGTGATGAACCCGCACCCCGACAGCCAGACCCCCGAGAGCCTGCGCGTGTTCGCGCCGCTGCGGCTGCTGGAAGGCGGCTCGGTGGCGCCGCCGCCGCGCGAGGCGGTGGCCGCGAGGACGAGGGCGAAGGCATGACGCCGAAGGTCTTCGTCAGCCACCCGAGCGACAAGCTCGAGCCCTACTACGGCCCGCGTGCGCTGGCGGCGCTGCGCGCGCTGGGCGGCGAGGTGCGGCTGAACCGCGAGCCGCGCGACCTCGGCTTCGACGAGCTGGTGGCCGCGGCGCAGGGCTGCGAGGCGCTGATCGCCTACCGCCAGACCCCCGCGCCGGCCGCGCTGTTCGCGGCGCTGCCGGACCTGGTGGCCTTCCTGCGCTGCGCGGTGGACATCCGCACCGTCGACGTGCCGGCCGCCAGCGCGCACGGCGTGCTGGTCACGCAGGCCAGCCCCGGCTACGTGCCGGCGGTGGCCGAGTGGGTGATGGCGGCGATGGTGGACCTGGCGCGTGGCATCAGCGCCTATGCCGCGGCCTATCGGCGCGGCGAGCCGCCGCTGCCGGCGATGGGCCGCGAGCTGCGCGGCGCCACGCTGGGCATCATCGGGCTGGGGCAGATCGGCCGCTACCTGGCCGACCTGGCGCTGGCCTTCGGCATGCGCGTGCTGGCCGCGACGCCGCAGCCGCTGCCCGCCGGCGACCGCGTGGTGCCGGTGCCGCTGCCCGCGCTGCTGGCCGAGTCCGACTTCGTGGTCTGCCTGGCGCCGGCGAATGCCGATACCGAGAAGCTGATGAACGCCGACGCCTTCGCCCGCATGAAGCCCGGCAGCTACTTCGTCAATGCCGCGCGCGGCGAGCTGGTGGACGAGGACGCGCTGCGCCATGCGCTCGAGCACGGCCCGCTCGCCGGCTGCGCGATGGACGTGGGCCGCGCGCCCGACCAGATGCCGACGCCCGCGCTCGCCGGCCACGCGCGCGTGCTGGCCACGCCGCACATCGGCGGGCTCACGCCGCCGGCCATCGAACACCAGGCGCTGGAGACCGTGCAGCAGCTGGCGCAGCTGCTGCAGGGCCGCCTGCCGGTTGGCGCCGTCAACGCGGCCCACGCCACGCGGCTGCAGCGCTGGGGACATCGCCCATGACCGACAGCGCGCCGGCCGGCGCCTGCGACTGCCACATCCACGTCTACGAAGACGGCTACGAGCTCGCGCCTACCGCCACCTTCACGCCGCCGCACGCGCCGGCCTCGGCCTACCGCGAGCAGCAGCGCGAACTCGGCACCGAGCGCGTGCTGGTGGTGCAACCCACGGGCTACGGCTTCGACAACCGCTGCACGCTGGCGGCCATCGAGGCGCTGGGGCCCGGCGCGCGCGGCATCGCGGTGGTCAAGCCCGACACGTCGCAGCTCGGCCTGGACCGGCTGCACGCGATGGGCATGCGCGGCGTGCGCTACATGATGCTGCCGGGCGGCGTGCTGGGCTGGGAAGGCCTGGAGGAGACGGCGATGCGCATCGCCGATCTCGGCTGGTGCGTCAACCTGCAGCTGGACGGCCGCGAGCTGCCGCAGCACGCGGCGCGACTGGCGCGCCTGCCGTGCCGGCTGGTGATCGACCACGTCGGCAAGTTCCTCGGGCCGACCACGGTCGACAGCCCCGGCTTCGTCGCGCTGCTGCGCCTGCTGGATGCGGGCCACTGCTGGGTGAAACTGGCCGCGCCCTACGAGAGCTCGCGCAGCGGCCCGCCCGACTACGCCGACGTCGCGCCCCTGGTCCACACGCTGGCCGCGCGCTTCGCGGAACGCTGCCTGTTCGCCAGCAACTGGCCGCACCCGAACGTGAAGCCGACGCCGTCGAGCGCGGCGCTGCGCGACTGGGTGCGGCGCGCGGTCGACGACGACGTCACGTGGCGCCGCCTGCTGGTGCAGAACCCGGCCGAGCTCTACGGCTTCTGAGACCCGTGGCCGTCACGCGGCCGCGGCCAGCAGCGCCAGGATGCGCCGCGCGGCGCGTATGCCCTGGTCGCCGTAGTTCACGTTCACCAGCACCGCCACCTGGAAGGCCTGCTCCGCCAGGCTCAGCGTGTGGCCGGCCAGGTCCTCCAGCTCGTCGTCGCGGTATTCGTAGTTGAAGCGCTCGGCCGAGCTCGACAGGCCCTTGGCGTCCCAGGTCTCGGCGTTGCGGCCGTGCAGCCGCACGATGGCCAGGCGTGGGTCGGCCACGGCCCACACCGACGGGATGTGGTGGCCCACGCCCTGCGGTTCGTCCACCGCGGTGTGCGCCACGCCCAGCTCGCGCAGCCAGGCCAGCGTGCGGGCCGTGCGGGGCGCGTCGGCCAGCCAGCTGCGGTTGCGGAACTCCACGGCGACGAGATGGCCACGCATGCGCTCGACGCAGTCCTCCACGTGCGCCGTCCACTCCGGCGTGGCGCTGACCCAGGGTGCGAACTGGAAGTGCACCGCGATCAGCTTCTTCGAGTCCTTCAGCGGCAGGATGGCCTCGAGGTAGCGGCGCCACATCTCGTCGCGCAGCTCGGCGGGCAGGTCGGCGTCGTAGTGGTTGCGGCTGCGGCCCTTCAGCGGCGGCAGCAGCGGCTGCAGGTCGGGCGGGAAGGCGGCCGGCGGCGTCTGGTGGCCGGTGAAGAGGCGGAAGGCCTTGATGTTGAAGCGGAAGGCGGCCGGCGTGCGCTCCGCCCACAGGCCCGCGTTCTGCGCGGTGGGCAGCGCGAAGTAGCTGCTGTCCACCTCCACGATCGGGAACTGCGTGGCGTAGAAGCGCAGCCGGCTCTCCGAGGTGGAGCGCGGCGGGTAGAAGGTGCCGGCCTTGATCAGCGACGGATCGGCCCAGCTGCAGGTGCCGACCAGGATGTTCGCGCGCGGGCCCACCGCGGCGGGGGCGGGCGGGGCGGGCGGCGGGGGCGATGCAAAGAGATCCGGCTGCTGCATCCCCGCATCATGCGGGAGTCAGGCGCGCGCGGTGGCGATCTCGTCCAGCCGCGTGGTGCAGCGCGGCGAGCGGCGCTCCTGGCGCGAGGCATGCGCGCGCGGCGCGGTCTTGCGCCCGGCGCTGCTGGCGATGGACACCGCGTCGCGGCCGAAGCGCTGGTTCAGCGCGTCGATGGTGCCCATCAGGCTGCGGCGTTCGGTGAACGCGGGCGGGGCGGGTTCCTCGGCCGCAGCCGGTTCGTCGAACAGGTCCAGCGTGGCCTGCTGCTGCTGCGCCTGCGGCTGCAGGTCCACCAGCATCACGCCGGCCTTCAGGTAGGGAAAGCCGGGACGGTGGATGGCGCGCAGCGCACGCACCGCGGCGCTCACCAGCACGCGCGTGTCGGCGCTGGGCCGCGGCAGCGGCAGCGTGGCGCTGGGGCTGTGCTGCGGATCCTTCGCGCGGTAGGGGCTGGTGGCCAGGAACACGTGCACGGCGTTGGCCACGCCCTGCTGGTCGCGCAGCCGCTCGGCCACGCGGCTGGCGAACTGGCTCACCACCTCGATGAGGTCGGGCAGCGCGTTGACCGGCTGGCCGAAGGAGCGCGAGCACATGATCTGCTGGTTCGGCGCGGGCGCGTCGTCGATGCCGACGCAGGGCGTGCCCTGCAGCTCCATCACGGTCTTCTGCAGCACGACGCTGAACTGGCGGCCCAGCGTGCCCGCGTCGGCGTGCACGAGGTCGAGCACGCTGCGGATGCCCAGCTCGTTCAGCTTCGCGCTGGTCTTGCGGCCCACGCCCCAGACGTCGCCCACCTCGGTGCGCTGCATCACCGCGTCGAGTTCGCCGCGCGTGAGCTCGCCGAAGTGGCACACCTGCGCCAGCGCCGCCGGGTAGCTGCCGGGCTTGCGGTCGGCCATCTTCGCGACGTGGTTCGCGAGCTTGGCGAGTGTCTTGGTCGGGCCGAAGCCCACGCTGGTGGGCAGGCCGGTCCACTGCAGCACCTGCTGGCGCAGCGCGCGGCCGCGCGGGGTCAGGTCGCCGGGCACGCCGTCGAAGTCGAGGAAACACTCGTCGATGCTGTAGATCTCCTGGCGCGGCGCGAACTGCGCGGCCAGCGACATCATCCGGCTCGACATGTCGCCGTAGAGCTCGAAGTTGGCCGACAGCGCCACCAGCCCCGCGCCGCGCTCCAGGTGGCGCACCTCGAACCAGGGCTGCGCCATGCGCACGCCCAGGTCCTTGGCCTCGTTGCTGCGCGCGATGCAGGCGCCGTCGTTGTTCGACAGCACCACCACCGGCTTGCGGTTCAGCGCGGGGCGGAACACGCGCTCGCAGCTGACGTACATGTTGTTCACGTCGACCAGCGCGAACACGGGAGTGCCTTCCGGTTCAGGCCAGCGAGACGGGGCGCACGACGTGGGTGACGACGCCCCAGATGTCGAAGCCGTCGCCTTCGGTGGCCCGCACCTCGGGCGTGGACGGGTCGCTGGCCTGCAGCAGCAGTTCAGCGCCACGGCGCTGCAGGCGGCGGCAGACGAACTCGTCGCCCAGCACCGCGATCACCACGTGGCCGTGGGCGGCATCCAGCGCGCGGTCCACCAGCGCGAGGTCGCCGTCGTCGATGCCGGCCTCGCGCATCGCCGAGCCGCTGATGCGCATCAGGAACGCGGCCTGCGGGTGGCGCACCAGCACCTCGTTGAGATCGAGCCGCGTGACGCCGCTCTCGCCGGCCGGCGAGCCGAAGCTGATGGCGACGCGCGTGCGCGGCGGCGACGCGCCACCCGCCGGGGCGGCGGTGGGGGTGTCCACGCTCAGAGCCAGGCCCACAGGCGCTGCAGCCAGCGCGGCACGCGGTGCGGGGTGGGGCGGTAGACGTAGCGGAGATGGGCGTAGCGCATGGCGGATGGGGCGCAGGGCGTGGGCGGGAGAGGTACTGTACGAAACAACAGTATCCCGCGCAAGCCATGCGCGCGCCGGCACTTCAGCCGAACACGGTTTCCATCAGCGCGCGGCCTTCCGGGTGCTGGTGCAGCCAGCCGGCGTGCGCGGGGTCGCGCAGCACCAGCGCCAGCATGCCGCAGTGTTCGTCGGCGGCACGCCGCAGCAGCGCGGCGGCACGCCCGTGTTCGCCCAGGGCCGCCAGCGGCGCCGCGTAGAGCGAGGCTTCGCCGGCCGAGGTGGTGGAGCACAGCAGCGCGGTGTCGACGATGTCCAGCGCCGCCTCGCGCCGGCCCAGGCAGGCCAGCACGTAGGACGAGACGGTCCAGGTGAAGGGCGGCGCGTCGGCACCCTGCGTGAGGCGCAGCGCGGCGGCCTCCAACTCGGGCCGTGGCGCCACCATCGCCTGCAGCGCGAGCGAGAACGCGATCACCACCAGCTGCCCCGGGTTGTCTTCCACCGTCGCCTGCGCCTCGGCCACCGCCTCCGCGCCGCGCCCGCTCTGCACCAGCGCGCGCGCCAGGTTCAGGCGCGGGTGCAGCGCGTGCGGCGCCAGGCGGCGCACCTGGTGCAGCACCTGCACGGCGAGGTCGGCCTGGTCGGTGTAGAGCAGGTGGCGCGCGTAGGCCAGCAGGGTCTCGGGCCGCTCGGCTTCGCGGACCAGCGCGCCTTCGAAGCAGGCGGCGGCGGCGTCGAAGTGCCAGGCCATGTCCAGCAGCGCGCCGCGCGCGGCCTGCAGGCCGGGCTCGGCCTCGGCACCGCCGAGCGCCAGCGCGGCCAGGCCTTCGTCGACCGCGGGCAGCGTCGGCAGCTGGCCCCAGCCGACGGCGACGGCCAGGGCGTCGGCCAGCGCGACACGCGCCGCCACGAAGCCGGGCACCTCCTGCACCAGCGTGCGCAGCAGCTCGATCGCGCGCGCCACCGCGGTGGGCGTGCGCTGCTGCAGCAGCTGGCGCGCGTGCGCCAGCGCGTCGAGCGCCTGCGTGCCCGGAGCCGGGTCCCCGGGGTCCGGGGGCTCGGCGTGGTCGAGCCGGTAACCGAGCCCGTACACCGCCTCGACCTTCAGCCCCCACGGCGCCAGCGCGCGCCGCACGCGGCTGATGCAGCGCGCCAGGCTCTCGTCGGACATCGCCTGGCCGGCCCAGGCCGCCGCGGCGAAATCGTCCTTGCGCACCACCGAGCTGCGGCGCTGCCACAGCAGGCCGAGCGCCGCGCGTTCCTTGGGCGGCAGCTTCAGCGGCCGGCCGCCCAGGCGGGGCAGCCCGGCATCGTCGAACACCAGGGTGGGTGGCAAGGGAGGGTTCACGAACGGGTGATCAGGATTCGGTCAAGCTTGCGGCGGGTGCGGCGCCTAGAGTGGACGCGATCCCACTTCACCCTCGCACGATTATGTTTCGCAAGACCCTTGCCACCCTGGCGCTGCCCGTCCTTGCCGTCGCCGCCGGCACCGCGCAGGCCGACCCCGGCCAGCACCTGATCGACTTCTCGTCCGGCGCCGGCGGCTGGGAAGGCATCAACCCCAGCGAGCCGATCGAAGGCTGGGGCACCTGGATCGACCCCACGGCCGGCAGCGCGGGCCCGGGCCTGCACACGCGCGTGCCCGACTCGTTCATGGTGCACTGGAGCAACACCACCGCCGCCGTCACCGGCGACTACACCACGAGCCCCGGCGTCACGATCGGCCTCGACGTCAACGCCACCTCCATCATCAACCTCTTCAACGGCCTGGAGGTGACGCGCCGGCTGATCGTCGAGCTGCGCGACCACGACAACACCAGCGGCGGCCTGCCGTACACCAGCGTCTGGTACGACCTGGGCACGATCGGCGCGGGCCTGGGCTGGCAGCACCTGTCGGTGACCATCGCCGACACCCACGCCGCGGCCCTGCCCGCGGGCTGGGGCGGCTACGGCGCCGAGACCGAGTTCGGCGAACCCATCCTGCCCGCCGGCACCACCTTCGCGGATGTGCTGCGCGGCGTCGACGAGATCACCTTCACCACCGCGGTGCCGGGCTGGTTCTACGGCTTCACGTATTTCGACGTCTCGCTGGACAACATCGGCGTCAGCGCCGTGCCCGAGCCGGCCACCTGGGCGCTGCAGGGCCTGGGGCTGGCGGCGCTGCTGCCGCTGCTGCGCCGGCGGCGCCGCGCGCGGGCCTGAGCGTTCAGCCCGCGCGCGCAACCGCGCGCTGCACCTCGTCGGCAAAGCGCCCGCCGTTGAAGCCGGCCTTGCCGACGATGTGCCGGATGTGGCCGTTGAGCCGCCCGCGGTCGGCCACCGTCAGGTCCTTCGCGGTGACGATCATCACCGGGATGTGCGCGGTGGCCGGCGTGGCGCGCAGCGCCTCCACCACGTCGAAGCCGTTCACCTCGGGCATCTCGAGGTCCAGTGCGATCAGGTCGGGGCGGTAGCGGCGCGCGAGCTCGATGCCTTCGCGGCCGCCCAGGGCGCGCAGCACGAGGTAGCTGCGCTCGCGCAGCTGCGACGCCAGCAGCTCCACCGCGCCGGCGTCGTCGTCGATCACCAGCACCGTGATCGCGCGCTCGCCGCCGGGCACCAGCGCCAGCCGCTCCAGCCCCTTGGCCAGCGCCTGCCAGCCCACGGGCTTCTGCAGCACCAGCGCCGCGCCGAGCGCGAAGCCGCGCACCGGATCGGCCTCGACCGACACCACCACCACCGGCACGCCGTCCCAGTGCGGCAGCGCGCGCAGGCGCTCCAGGAACTCCCAGCCGTCCATGCCCGGCAGCCGGATGTCCAGCGAGATCAGGTCCGGCGTGCAGGCGTCGGCCAGCGCCAGCGCGGCCTCGGCCGACGCGACGCGCCGCACCGCGAAGCCCTGGCTCTCGAGCTGTGCGGTCATCAGCACCGCGGCCTCGCCGTTGTCTTCGATCACCAGGGCCAGCGGTCGCGTGGCGGCAGGGATTGCCTGGTGCTCGGACACCCCATCCGCCGCGGCCGGCCACGGCAGCCACACGGTGAAGCAGCTGCCGCGACCCGGTGCGCTGGTGACGGCCACCGAGCCGCCCAGCAACTCGGCCAGGCGCTGCACCATCACGAGCCCGAGGCCGGTGCCTTCGGCGCTGCGCGTCACCGCGTTGGGCACCTGCATGAAGGGCTTGAAGAGCCGCGCCTCCATGTCCTCGCGCGAGATGCCCAGGCCCGCGTCGGCGACCGAGATCTCGACGAAGCGCGCCGCCGTGCCGGCCGGCAGCGGCAGGCGCATGCCGGTCTCGAAGCCGGGCTGCGCGGTCGCGGCGCGCGCCCGGTCCACCGGCTCGGCGCGCAGCGTCACCGTGCCGCCGGGCGGGCTGAACTTCACGGCGTTCGACAGCAGGTTGAGCAGGATCTGGCGCAGCCGCCGCGGGTCCACCGGCAGCGGATCCGTGGCGCGCAGCTCGAGCCGCACATGCACCTGCGCGGCCTTCGCGCGCTCGGTCACCATCGCCGCGGCCTCCGCCAGCGCGGCGTCCAGCAGCACCGGCTCGGGCTGCAGCTCCACGCGACCGGCCTCCAGCTTGGACAGGTCGAGGATGTCGTTGATGAGCGCCAGCAGGTGGTGGCCGGCCTGGAAGATCATGGCGGCGAAGTGGCGCTGGCGTTCGGTGACGGCGCCGGCGCTGCCGTCGCGCAGCATCTCCGAGAAGCCGATCACCGCGTTCAGCGGCGTGCGCAGCTCGTGCGACATGCTGGCCAGGAACTCGGACTTGAAGCGACCCTGCTCCTCCAGCCGCAGCGCCAGGCGCCGCAACTCCGCCGAGCGCCGCAGCTCCTCGGCGTGGGCGGCGACCAGGCGCGCGTGCAGCACGCCGTTCTCCAGCAGCAGCCGGGCGAGCACGAAGCCCGAGGCCAGCAGGCCGTAGATGCGGCCGGCGTAGAAGCCGAGGTCGAAGCGGCCGCCGTTGAGCACGGCCGACAGCGCGATGTCGAACAGCCACGCCAGCATCACCACCGCGAGCCACAGGTCCAGCACGGCGAAGGGACGCCGCCGCCACAGCAGCACGGCCAGCGCCGCCGCGCTCGCCAGCCACACCGCCGAGATCACGAAGATCATCGCGGGCGCGTAGCGCTGGCCGGCCATCAGCGCCGGCAGCAGCGCCTGGCCGCCCGTGGCCAGCAGCGTGAGCGTGGCGGCCGCCGCGAGCACCGCCAGCGCGGCCAGGCAGCCGGTGGTGCGCGTGCCGCGCGCGTCGGGCAGCACGTCGCCGGGGCGGCCGCGCCGCAGCGCGTAGCCGACCACGAAGAGCGGGAAGCCGGCATGCCAGAACATGTACAGCCACGCGGTGGTCTGCGGCCCCGCGCCCAGCAGGCCGGTGGGCGTGAACAGGCCGGGGAAGCTCATGGCATGCGCCACCGCCGCCGCGGCCGTGAACAGGTAGCCGCAGGCCAGCGCCAGCAGCGCACGCGAGCGCGTGATGCCGTACTGACCGAACAGCAGCACGGCGGTGATCAGGTCGTTGACCACCAGCGCCGATTCGTAGATCGGGATGAACGCCCAGAAGGGCGTCAGCGGCTGCCGCGCCCATGCCGCCGCGAGCACGAAGGCGAGCAGCGAGACGGCCACCACCCCCCATGCAAGGCGGCGCTCGTGCCGGCTGGCTGGCGCGCTGCTCAGCAGGCGGGCAGGCGAGGCGGCGGCAGCCGCCGGGTCCACGACGCCCGTTGCGATCGGCATGCGCGCATGAGACCAGAGGGCGGGCCACGTTGGCAACGCATCGACGCGCGCATGCCACGGTCATTCGGCCTGCGAGCCGCGGCGGTCATGACAAGTTCGCCGCGCCGGGGTCGCTGCTGGCATTTGTGCCTAATGGGTCAAATCGATGGCGCCCCGGCCCGTGCGCCAGCCCGGTGCCGAGGCGTCCGCCTGAATTTATATAACATGTTATATTGCGCGGTATGCAAAAGGATCCACCATGACCGCCGACCTGGTGCGCGAGTACGGGATGCTGACGCTGGGCACGCGGCTGCGACGGCTCGGCGAGCGGCTGCAGCAGCAGACCCAGGAGGTGCTGGCGGCGGCCGACCTGCCGGTGCCGGTGTCGCACTTTCCGCTGTTGGCGGCGCTCGACCGCGACGGTGCGCTGAGCGTGGGCGGGCTGGCCGAGGCCATCGGCGTCAGCCAGCCGGCGGTGACGCGCCAGCTCGGCCGGCTCGAGGACGACGGGCTGGTCGAGAGCCGCACCGCGACGGGCGACCAGCGCCTGCGCGAGGTGGTGCTCAGCAAGGCCGGCCAGCAGCTCGTCACGCGGGCCAGGCGGCTCACCTGGCCGCAGATCGAGGCGGCCGTGGCCGACGCCTGCGGTGCCGATGGCCCGCGCCTGCTGGCGGCGCTGGCCGCGCTGGAGGACGCGCTGCAGGCGCAGACACTGGGCCAGCGCGCGGCGCGCCTGGCCACCCGGAGGGCGCGACATGCATCCGCTTGACCGGCCGGTCTGGGCCAGCCTCACCACGCATCTGGCCCGGTGGGCCGAAGGCGGCCCGCTGGCGCTGCGCTTCCGGCGCGACGTGCAGGGTTTCGCGTCGGCCGTCGACGACAGCGCCGCTGCCGCGCAGGCGCTGGCCGACCTGGTGCTGCCGGGCGAGCAGGTCTACCTGGCCCAGGCGGCGGCCATCACCGCGCCCGCGGGGCTGGTGACCCTGAAGGCCGCGCCGGTGCTGCAGATGCTGGGCGCGACGGAGGCAGGCGCCCCCGAGGACGCGCACGACGTGCTCGAACTCGGTGACGCCGACGCGCCCGAGATGCTGGCGCTGGCCCGGCTCACGCGGCCCGGGCCCTTCATGGCCCGCACGCACCGGCTGGGCCGCTTCATCGGCGTGCGGCGCGAGGGCCGGCTGGTGGCGATGGCCGGCGAGCGCATGCGCCAGCCCGGTTTCACCGAGGTGAGCGGCGTCTGCACGCATCCGGACAGCCGCGGCCAGGGCCTGGCCCGGCGCCTGTCGGCGCTGGTGGCCGCGCACATCCGCGCGCGCGGCGAGCAGCCCTACCTGCACGTGTGGGCCGACAACACCGGCGCGATCGCGCTGTACGAGGCGCTCGGCTTCCGCCTGCGCGCCACCATCAACGTGGCGCAGCTGGAACGTCCGGCGTGATGCGCAGGTCGGCGTACATGCCGTCGGCCGAGTCGACGAACAGGCCCGCCGGCCGCGCCACGCCGGTGCCGTGCGCGGCCCGGCGCGCCACCACCAGGCTCGGCGCCTTCGCGTCGTTGACGAACACGCGCACCTCGGCAGCGCCGACCTCCACGCGGGCGTGGAACCAGCCGTCGGGCTCGGGCGGCGGCTGCAGCGGCTGCTCGTAGCGGCCGGGCAGGGTCTTGCGCAGCGCTTCCCAGGTGCTGCCGGGCCACGCGATGTACTGCACCGCGCGGCCGCGGAAGGGCTCGTCGGCGCGGAAGTTGAACGGGCGGAAGTACACCGCCTCGAAGGTCTTCGTGTCGACCACGTTGAAGGCCACGCCGAGGAAGCTGCGCCCGCGCACGTTCTTGCCGCGCAGGTCCACCGAGATCGTGCCGGTGCTGAAGGCCACGCCGCGCGGCAGCGCGAGGCCGACGATGCCGTCGGCCGAGTCGCCTGCGGAGACCAGCCGCAGCGCGGGCCGGCCGTCCTTCTGCGCGGGTTCGGCGGTGGCCTGCAGCACCTGCCAGGCGTCGGCGTCGCCGATGCGCCCCAGGTCCGGACGCAGGCCGGCCGTGTTGGCGCATGCCAGCAGCAGGCTGGCGGCGAGCAGGACGGCGGCGGCTCTCATCGGGGCGAGCTTAAGCCGCCACGCCCGCCGCGGGCCGCGGTGCGACACACCGTCACGGGCTGCGCGCTGCCGCGACGTCAGCGGCGTCGGCCGCGTCAGCCGTGCAGGAAGTCGGCGTACCAGCGCCCGCTGGTCTTCAGCGTGCGGCGCTGGCTGGCGTAGTCCACGTGCGTGATGCCGAAGCGGCGCACGTAGCCTTCGGCCCATTCGAAGTTGTCGAGCAGGCTCCACGCGAAGTAGCCCTTCAGCGGCACGCCGGCCTGCTGCACGCGGCGCGCGGCTTCCAGGTGGCGCACCAGGAAGGCCAGTCGCTGCGGGTCGTCGACGCGGCCGTCGGGCTGCAGCACGTCGTCGTAGGTCGAGCCGTTCTCGGTGATGTAGATCGCGGCGGGCTGGTAGTCGCGGTGCACGCGCCCGAGCAGCGTCACCAGGCCTTCGGGCTGCACCTCCCAGCCGAAGGCGGTGCGCTCGACGCCGGGCCTGTCCACCACGCGCGTGTGCAGCGCGCCCTGGCCCGGCGCGTGCGCCACCACCTCGGGGAAGTAGTAGTTGATGCCCAGGAAGTCGGTGCTGCGGGCGATGGCCTCCAGTTCGCCCGGCGACACGCGCGGCGCGTCGTCGCCCAGCAGCGCCATCACGTCGGCGGGGTAGCCGCGGCCGAACAGCGGGTCGAGGAAGAAGCGGTTGCGCAGACCGTCGTGGCGCCGCGCGGCGGCGGCGTCCTCGGCGCTGGCGCTGGCGGCCTCGATCGGGTGCAGGCTCAGCGTGATGCCCATCTGGCCGCCGAAGCAGTTGCGCCGCATCACCGGCAGCGCCTGGCCGTGCGACAGCAGCACGTGGTGCAGCACCTGCAGCGCGGTGCGCCAGTCGCGCACGCCGGGCGCGTGCACGCCCTCGTGGTGGCCCAGGAAGGCGGTGCACCAGGGTTCGTTGTGCGTGATCCAGCGCTTCACGCGGTCGCCGAGGTGGCGGGTGACGATGTCGGCGTAGTCGACGAAGGCCTGCACCGTGTCGGCATGGGCCCAGCCGCCGGCGTCCTGCAGCGCCTGCGGCAGGTCCCAGTGGTACAGCGTGATCCAGGGCTCGATGCCGCGATCCAGCAGCGCATCGACCAGCCGCGAATAGAAGTCCAGGCCCTGCGCCAGCGGCTGGCCGCGGCCGTTCGGCTGGATGCGCGGCCAGGCGATCGAGAAGCGGTAGGCGTTGACGCCCAGCTGCTGCATCAGCTGCAGGTCCTCGGGCCAGCGGTGGTAGTGGTCGCAGGCCACTGCGCCGCTGCTGCCGTCGCGGATGGCGCCGGGCCGGCTGCAGAAGCGGTCCCAGATCGACTCGCCGCGGCCGCCTTCGTGCACGCCGCCCTCGATCTGGTACGACGAGGTGGCGCAGCCCCAGAGGAAGTCGCGCCCGAAGTCGGCGCGCTGCAGGTTCGGCAAGGGAGTCGGGTTCATGGGGACTTGGAGACGGGCAGTTCGCCGCAGGGGGTGGTGTCGGTGTCGCGCGCGGCGTCCGAGGCGATGCGGATGTGCGCCAGGTCGAGCTCGAAGTCGCCGGCCGTCTCCAGCACGAAGGGCTGGTCGATGCGGCGCAGGTCGGCGCCGGCGGCGGCGAAGCAGGCCAGCGGCAGCTTCAGCGTCTGGCGGCCCTGTGCCGGCAGCCGGCGCAGCAGCGCGGTGAGATCCAGCCGGCCGCTGCAGCCGTCGCCGCAGCGCATCGCCAGCGTCACCGGCGCGGCGGGCGGGCGCTGCACGCGCAGGTCGAACACCAGCGCGGCGTCACGGTAGCTCGTCAGCACCGCGGGCGACGGCGACCAGGCGATCACGCGCGCCGCGCCGGTCCAGCGGATGCGCTGCGCGTCCTGCTGGGTGTCCAGCTGCACGGTGCGCGCGCTCGCGTCGGCGTTGCCCGGCGTGGCGAAGGGGTCCTGCGCCAGCAGCAGCCAGCGGCCCGAGGCGCCGGCCAGCTGCAGCGTGTACGGCGGGCGCGCCGACTGGCGAAAGATCGTCAGCAGCTCACCGGCGGCGCAGCCGCCGTTCGGCACGCTCTCGTCCAGCGGCGCGGCCGCCGGGGCCGGCTTCTCCGTGCCGCTCAGCCCGTGGCCGAGCGGGAACAGCGGCGCATAACCCGCCATGCCGGCATGCAGCGGCGCCTGGCAGGCCGAGCGCGGCCACGAGAACGGCAAACGGCCGTGGAAGGCGTGCTGCGGCTGGCCGTCGGCGCCGCGGAACAGCAGCTCGGCAACCGCGCCGCCTTCGGTGCCGGGCAGCCACGCGGCGACGAAGGCGTCCGAGCGGTTGATCAGGTCGTTGACGTACAGCGGCCGGCCCGAGAGGAACACCGTCACCACCGGCCGGCCGCGGCCGGACACCGCACGCAGCAGCGCCAGGTCCTGCGGGAAGCGCTGCGTGTGCTGCAGCGTGCCGGACGGCGGGATGTCGCCGTTGCCTTCGGCATAGGGCGTCTCGCCGACCACGGCCACCACGGCGTCGAAGGCCGACACGTCCACACCGGCGGCGGCGGGGCTGTAGACCACGCGCGCGGCGCCCAGCTGCCGCACCACGCCGGCGACGATGCTCTCGGCGTGCGGGAAGGCGTCGTTGCCGTTGCCGGTGCCCTGCCAGCTGAGTGTCCAGCCGCCGCTCTGCTGCGCAATGGCGTCGGCCGCCGTGCCCACCACCAGCACGCGGCTGCCGCGCGGCAGCGGCAGCACGCCGCCGGTGTTCTTCAGCAGCACGGCCGACTTGCGCACCGCCTCGCGCGCCAGCTCGCGCGCCAGCAGCGCCTCGGGCTGGCCGGCCTGCGGCTCGGCGGACGGGCGCGCGTCGAACAGGCCGGCGCGCAGCTTCACGCGCAGGATGCGGCGCACCGCGTCGTCGATGCGCGCCAGCGGGATCTGCCCGCTGCGCACCTGCGCCAGCGTGTTGCGGATGAAGTCCTTCCAGTCGTCGGGCACCATCACGATGTCGATGCCGGCGTTGATGGCCTGCGCGCAGCTGCCGGCGCTGCAGCCCGGCACCTGCTGGATGCCGTTCCAGTCCGACACCACCAGTCCGTCGAAGCCGAGCCGGCCCTTCAGCAGGCCGGTCAGCATCGCGCGGCTGCCGTGCATCTTGCCGGGGTCGGGGCCTTCGGCCAGCGGTTCCCAGCTGCTGAAGGACACCATCACGGTCTCGACGCCGGCCGCCAGCGCGCCGTAGTAGCCCTGGGCGTGCACGTCGCGCAGCTCGGCGGCGCCGGCGCGCGCCACGCCCTGGTCGCGGCCCTCGTGCGTGGCGCCGTCGCCGATGAAGTGCTTGGCGCTGGCCAGCACGCCGCAACCCTGCAGACCGGCCACGTGGGCCTGCGCATAACGCCGCACCAGCGCGGGGTCCTCGGACCAGCTTTCGTAGGTGCGGCCCCAGCGCACGTCGCGCGCCACCGCCACGGTGGGCGCGAAGGCCCAGCGCAGGCCGGTGGCGCGCACCTGCCGCGCGGTGGCGGCGGCGATGCGCTGCACGAGATCGGCATCGCGCGCGGCGCCCAGGCCGATGTTGTGCGGGAACACGGTGGCGCCGTGGACGTTGTTGTGGCCGTGCACGGCGTCGGTGCCCCACAGCAGCGGCACCTTCACCGGGCTGTCCACCGCCAGGGCCGCGTCGTGCAGCTGCTCGGCCAGCGCCAGCCAGGCGCCGGGTCCGGCCCGCTTCACGCCGCCCGGCGTGGTGCCGCCGCCGTTGAGCACCGAGCCGATGTAGTGGCGGCGCACGTCCTCGGGGGTGACGGTGCGGATCTCGGGCTGCGTCATCTGCCCGACCTTCTGCTCCAGGCTCATGCGCGCGAGCATCGCGTCGATGCGCGCCTCCAGCGCCGGGTCGGCGGGCCGCACGCGGGCGGGCACGGGCCAGTCGGCGAACGTGGGCTCGGGCGCGGCGACGCCCTGGCCGCCGGCCGCGCACAGCGCCGCGCCGATCCAGCACGCCGTCCGGGTCGTCCAGCGCATGCGGCGGAGGCGAGGAAGTGCTGCGTTCGACAACCTTGTCATGGGTCCCGTCCCGTGGAGTCGCGGGAATGTAATCGCAGCAGGCCGATATTTGTGCGGCTTTCGAACTTTCTCGATGTCCGGATGCGCCGGCGCGTCAGCCGCGCGGGCGCAGCCTCGACCACACCGCCCAGGCGACGAAGCCGGTCAACGCCAGGATCAGCGCCAGCGTCCACCAGAAGCCGTGCGGCTGCTGGCCGAACGGAACGCCGCCGACATTCATGCCCATCAGCCCCGCCACCAGGTTGATCGGCAGCGCCAGCACGGTCACCATCGACAGCATGAACAGGCTGCGGCTGTTCTCCTCCTGCACCCGCGTCGCCGACTCGTCCTGCAGCAGCTTGATGCGCTCCTGCAGCGAGGCCACGTCGCGCAGCACCAGCGCGAACTCGTCGTCGGCCCGGTTCAGGCTCGCGAGGTCTTCCTCGCCGATCCAGCGCGGCGGCGTCGACAGCGTGCGCCGCAGCGCGCTCGGCTCCGGGGCGAGCAGGCGCTGAAGGCGCACCATCAGCCGGCGCAGGCGCGCCAGTTCGAGCGTGTGGCGGCCGTGGTGCCCGGCGAGCACCTCGTCCTCGATGTCGTCCAGGCGGTCGGCCGCGCGCCGGGCGATGCGCTGCAGCTCGTCGGCCTGGTCGCGCAGCAGGTGCTCCAGCAGCGAGACGCTGGACGGCAGCTCCTCGCCGCCCTTGACGGCGGTGCGCAGGCGGTCGATGGCGCGCAACGGATGGTGGCGGGCGCTGATCACGCGGCCCGGCTCCGCGCGCAGCCACAGCGTGGCCACGTCGCTGGCATCGAAGGTGAAGTCGAAGGTGACGTCGTTGATCACCGCGAACAGCGCGTCGCCGTCGCGCTCGATGCGGGTCGAGCGCGAACTGCCGTCGCCCACGGCGTCGAAGAAGCTCTCGGGCAGGCCGCCGTGGGTCTTCAGCCAGGGCAGCGCACCGGCGTGGCTGAGGTTCAGGTGCAGCCAGACGAAGCCGCGCGGCGGCGCGACGCCCGCATCGGCCAGGCGGCGCACCGGCTCGGGCGCGTGCCCGGGCGCGAAGCGGAAGCCGCAGATCAGGCCGTGCTCGTCCGCACCGTAGGAGTCGCCCGCGAGGCCGGCGGCGGCAGAGGTTGTTTCGGTCATCGCGCGGCGCCCGATCCTCCGCCGCCCGCGTGACGCCGGCGTGACAGGCTCGCCGCGCCGTCAGGCGCGCTGCCGGCCGTCCGCCCGCACCCAGGCGGGCGCGTGCGCCAGGCCGATGCTGGCCCACACGGCGACGCTGAAGTAGGCCGTCATCCAGAGCGCCTCGCCGCGCCAGTGTCCCCAGTCATGCGTCACGGTCCAGCGGCTGGATGCGTCGACCAGGCCCTGCGCGACGTCGAGGTAGGTGCGGCGGCCGGCCTCGTCGGCCAGCCAGCGGTCCCAGTACATGGGCACGTCGACCATGAACATGTAGCCGGCATAGGCCACGGCGGCCAGCACGCAGGCGGTGGCGAAGAGGCGCGGCCGGCCCTGCAGGCGCAGCGCCGCCGGCAGCATGCCCGCGGCGACGAGGCACGCGCACACGCCCCACAGCGTCTCCTCGACCACGTGACCCAGGTTGGCGGTGGTGAGCACGGCGTGCCACGAGCAGGTCTCGGCGGCCAGGATCAGCGGCACCAGCAGCCCGCCGGCGAAACGCGCCGCGGGGCTGCCGGCCGCGCGCCCGGCGGCGCGCAGCATCAAGGCCCACTGCGCCGCGAAGCACAGCTCGGCCACGGTGGCCACCGAGCGACCCACCAGCACGCTGGAGAACCAGGAGTCCACCAGCACCAGGCGCGGCACGTCGAACACCGGCAGCACCGAACGCCAGGCGCAGCCGGCGACGTAGCCCGCCGACAGCAGCAGCTGCAGGCGCCGGAAGTCGCGCTCGATGGCATCGACCGTGGCCGCTGCCAGGCGCGGCCGCAGCAGCCGCGCCGACAGCAGCCAGCACAGCATGTTGACCACCGCGACGGTGCACAGCACCGTCCACCAGGTCAGTGTCGGCTCGACCACGGCTGCCCGCCCGGTGCCCGATCAGTGGCCCTTGCGGGGGCGGCCCACCTTCACGGGCTCCAGGCCGTTGAGCGCAGCCACCAGCGCCGCGGCATCCAGCCCGGACAGCGCGCGCAGGCCCGCGCGCAGCAGCTCGCTCTTCTTGGCCTCGCGGCCCGCGGCGGCGGCGCGCTTCTTGAGCACCGCGATGAGCGAGAAGTCGGATTCCGGCATCGTGAAGCCGTCGCGCACGAGCACGGGCTTGGCCTTCTTCGGCGCCTTGGCGGCCGCCTTCGTGTCCACCTTCGCGAGCGGCGCCGGCTTGGTGGCCGGCGCGGGCTTCGTGGCGGCCCGCTTCGCGGGCTTGGGCGCAGCGGGGGCAGCGGTCTTTGCGGGAGCCGGTGCGCGGCGGGTGCGGGCGGTGCGGGGAGACGTGGCCATCCGGGGGTCCTTGAAACGGTATAAATAGTTTATTCCGTTTTCAGGACCGGGCACAAGCGTGTCGGTGCCCCTGTCGAAGCAGCCGTGACGCCGGTCAGCCCACCGCGCGGCGCCGGTGCCGCCAGGCCAGCGCCGCGGTGACGAGCGCGACGGCCAGGCCGAGCAGCGCCATCAGCCAGCGGATGTCCCAGCCGCGGGCCAGCAGGGCGGCGTAGGCGCCCAGCATCAGCAGCACGCTCAGGTTCTCGTTGAAGTTCTGCACGGCGATGGAGCGGCCGGCGGTGAGCAGCTGATGGCCGCGATGCTGGAGCATCGCGTTCAGCGGCACCACCAGCACGCCGCCCAGGAAGCCGACGGCGGCCAGCACCGGCAGAGCCAGCCGCCAGTCGTCCAGCCAGGCCACGGCGGGCACGAGCAGGCCCATCATCACGCCCAGCGGCAGCACGCGCGGCGCATGGGCCAGCGCCACGCAGCGGCCCGCGACCACCGCACCGGCCACGATGCCCAGCGCCACCAGGCCCTGCAGATAGGCGGCGCGGTCCAGCGTCAGCGCCAGGCGCGTGGTGGCCCAGTGCAGCACCGCGAACTGCAGCACCGCGGCACTGCCCCAGAACAGCGTGGTGACGCCCATCGACAGCGCACCGTCGCGGTCGCCCCACAGGCGCGCCTGCGCCCGCCCGAAGCCGCGCAGCAGCGCCCGCGGCGCGCGGTGGCTGCGCCGGTAGCGCGCGCCGCTGTCGGGGATGCCCAGGTTCAGCAGCGCCGCCAGCGCGTAACCCCCCAGCAGCCATGCGGCGCCGGTCATCAGGGGCGGCGCGTGCGGGCCCACGAGCGCGCCACCGACCACGAAACCCAGCAGCACCGCACACACCGTGGAGACTTCGATCCAGCCGTTGGCCGCCACCAGCTGGCGCGGCGCCACCAGCTCGGTGACGAGGCCGTACTTCGCCGGCGCGTAGGCCGCGGCGCCGATGCCGATGACGGCGAAGGCCAGCAGCGGATGGCCGCCGGCCAGCAGGCAGGCCACGCCGACCACCTTCAGCGCGTTCATCGCCATCATCACCCGTGCCTTCACGAACGCGTCGGCCAGCGGGCCGACCACCGGTGCCAGCACGACGTAGGCGATGGTCAGGCAGAACTTCAGCAAGGGCGCCCACCAGCCCGGCTGCCCCTGTTCCTGGAGCAGCGCCACCGCCACGATCAGCAGTGCGTTGTCGGCCAGCGCCGAGATGAACTGGGCCGCGATGAGGACGTGGAAACCGGGCGGCACGCCGCAAGGCTAGATACCCTCCGTGATGGATGGATGACGGCGGGTCGAGGCCGCGACAGCCTTCTCGGGATGCCTACATTCCTCACAAACCACTTTCATACAGCATCACAAGTCATTCATTTGGCACGTCTTTTTCCACGCGATCACTGGAAGTTCAAGATGTAAGTGCTTGATTTGATTGATTTTTCGACGCCCCCGGCGTTGACCCTCCATCGGCCCTCAGGTACAGTGGGAGTTCGTGTGGTTTAGTGGGGGATGGTGTCGGTATGGTGTTTCGCGGGGGGCCTGTGCTCACGCTGGACGGGAAAGGGCGCGTCACCGTGCCGGCCCGTTGGCGCGACATGCTCGTGGCCAGCGTGAACGGCCAGATGGTCGTCGCGAAGAACCCCGACGGCTGCCTGTCGCTGTTCCCGCTCAACGTCTGGGAGCAGTTCGAGGGCACCGTGCTGAACCTGCCGACGCAGAACGACGCCTGGCGCCGCTTCTTCGTCGGCAGCGCCACCGATGTCGAGATCGACAGCGCCTCGCGCGTGCTGATCCCGCCCGAGCTGCGCAGCTGGGCCGGCCTCGAGGACAAGGTCAAGTTCATGGGCGTCGGCTCGCATTTCGAGCTGTGGGACCAGGCGCGCCACGAGGCCCACGAAGCCGCCGAGATGGCCAAGGGCCGCCCCGAGCCGTTGCTCAACCTCGTCATCCGGTGAACACGGCACCCGCATGGCTCCACACCACCGTGTTGCTCACCGAGGCCGTCGAGGCGCTGGTGACGCAACCCGGCGGCACCTACGTCGACGGCACCTTCGGCCGCGGCGGGCATTCGCGCGCGCTGCTGCAGCGGCTGTCACCCGCCGGGCGGCTGGTGGCCTTCGACAAGGACCCGCAGGCCATAGCGGCCGCGGCGCAGATCGCCGACCCGCGCTTCTCGATCGTGCACGCCAGCTTCGACGCGATGGCTTCCGAGCTGGCCGCGCGTGGCCTCGAGCAGGTGAGCGGCGTGCTGCTGGACCTGGGCGTCAGCTCGCCGCAGATCGACGACCCGTCGCGCGGCTTCAGCTTCCGCTACGACGCCCCGCTCGACATGCGCATGGACACCACGCGCGGCGAGACGGCCGCCGAGTTCCTGGCCCGCGCCGACGTGCGCACGATTGCGGAGGTGCTGCGTGACTTCGGCGAAGAACGGTTTGCTGTTCAGATTGCAAAGGCGCTTGTCGCTCGCCGCGAAGGCGGGGCTGCCGTCACCCGTACCGGCGAGCTATCCGCACTCGTGGCTCGCACCGTCAAAACCCGCGAGCCGGGCCAGGACCCTGCTACGCGCACGTTTCAGGCTCTTCGGATTCACGTCAACGCCGAGCTTGAAGCGCTCGAGCAGGGGCTGAAGGCGGCGCTGGCGCTGCTGGCACCGGCAGGACGCCTGGTCGTGATCAGCTTCCACTCGCTCGAGGACCGCATCGTCAAGACCTTCATCGCCCGCGAAAGCCGCGACGAGGTCGACCGCCGCGCGCCGATGGCGCCGCCGAAGGCGCTGCGGCTGACGGCGCTGGGGCGGGTGAAGCCGTCGGCGGAAGAGGTTGCCGCGAATCCGCGCGCCCGTTCGGCGGTGATGCGGATTGCCGAACGCACCGAGGTGGCGGCATGACGAAGCTCAATGTGCTGCTCGTCATCGCGCTGCTCGCCAGCTGCCTGCTGCTGGTGAAGACCTCGTACGAGGCGCGCCAGCAGTTCGCCGCGCTGGACGCCGCGCGCGCCGAGCAGAAGCAGCTCGACGCCGAGTTCAAGCGCCTGGACGCCGAGGCGCAGGCGCAGGGCACGCACCTGCGCGTGGAGCGCACCGCGCGCGAGAGGCTGCAGATGCGCACCGCCACGCCGGCGGTCACGGCCTACGTGGCCGATCCGGCGGCTTCTGCGGGAGTTCGTCCATGAGCGCGCCGGGCCGCTCCCAAGCGCTCATGCCGGCGTGCGCAGCACGGAGGCGCTCCTGATGAGCCGCGCCAAGACCACCAGCGTGCGCAGCGTCAACTACGCCACCAGCCCGCTGCTGGCCAGCAAGACGCCGCCCTGGCGTTCGCGCTTCGTGGTGGCGCTGGTGGGCGGCGCCTTCCTGCTGCTGCTGGGCCGCGCGGTGCACCTGCAGATCCTGAACACCGACTTCTACCAGGCGCAGGGCGAGAAGCGCTTCGTGTTCCACCAGCCGCTGCCGGCCAGCCGCGGCCGCATCCTCGACCGCAACGGCCTGGTGCTGGCCACCAGCGTCGCGCTGCCCACCGTGCAGGTGGACGTGAAGACCTTCGCCGCCGACAGCGCGCAGCGCAAGGCGCTGGCGAAGACGCTCGGCATGACCAGCGCCGAACTGGCCGACCGGCTCGACGACGCCAGCGGCGCCGTGGTGCTCAAGCGCCTGGTGGAGGAGCCCACCTGGCAGCAGGTGAAGGCGATGAACCTCAAGGGCGTGCACGAGATTCGCGAGTACAAGCGCCGCTACCCCGAGGGCGAGTCGGCGGCGCACGTGGTCGGCTTCACCAACATCGACGGCAAGGGCATCGAGGGCATCGAGCTCGGCTTCGACAGCCAGCTCGTCGGCAGCGCCGGCAGCCGCACCGTGGTGCGCGACCGCCTGGGCCGCGTGGTCGACGACGTCGGCGAGGGCGCCGCGCCCGTGAACGGCCACGACATCACGCTGTCGATCGACAGCAAGGTGCAGTTCTTCGCCTACCAGCGCGTGCGCGACGCGGTGAAGGAACACAAGGCCAAGGCCGGCAGCGTGGTGGTGCTGGACACGCAGACCGGCGAGGTGCTGGCGCTGGCCAACTACCCCAGCTACGACCCCGCCGGCCCGCGCCGCAAGGAAGACCCGGCGCTGCGCAACCGCGCGCTCACCGACATGTTCGAGCCCGGCTCGACGATGAAGCCGCTGGTGGCCGCGCTGGCGCTGGAGACCGGCCGCGTGAAGCCCGACACGGTGATCAACACCGCGCCCGGCAGCCTGGTGGTGGGCCCGCTGGTGGTGAAGGACGCGCACCCGCACCCGGCGCTGACGGTGGCCGAGGTGATCCAGAAGAGCAGCAACATCGGCGCCGCGCGGCTGGCGATGGCGATGCCGCCGCGCGAGCTGTGGGAGCTGTTCAGCAGCGTGGGTTACGGCCAGAAGCCGCAGATCGCGTTCCCCGGCGCCATCACCGGCCGGCTCAAGCCCTACAAGGGCTGGCGCCCGGTGGAGCAGGCGACGATGGCCTACGGCTACGGCCTGTCGGCCACGCTGCTGCAGATGGCGCGTGCCTACACGCCGCTGGCGCGCGACGGCGACGTGATCCCGCTGACGATGCTGCGCCACGACGCCCAGGAGGCGCCGGTGGCCGGGCTGCGCGTGCTGTCGCCGGCCACCGTGCGCGAGGTGCGCAAGATGCTGCAGATGGCCGCCGGCCCGGGCGGCACCGGCCCGAAGGCGCAGACCATCGGCTACTCGGTGGGCGGCAAGAGCGGCACCGCGCACAAGCAGGAAGGCAAGGGCTACGCGACCAACAAGTACCGCTCGTGGTTCGTGGGCATGGCCCCGATCGGCACGCCCAGGATCATCGTGGCGGTGATGGTCGACGAGCCGAGCAACGGCCTGCACTTCGGCGGCGACGTCGCCGCGCCGGTGTTCAGCCAGGTGGTGCAGCAGACGCTGCGCATGATGAACGTCGAGCCCGACATCGACGTCAAGGCGCAGATCACCGCGAAGCCGCAGCCGGCCGAACAAGAGAGCTTCTGACGCCGTGACGCTGCTTCACCACGCCACCGCACCCGAGGCCGCCGCCTGGCTGGCCGCGCGCGTGCGCGGGCGGCTGCGCACCGACAGCCGCGCGGTGCAGCCGGGCGACGGCTTCATCGCCTGGCCCGGCCATGCACGCGACGGCCGCAGCTTCGTGCCGGCCGCGCTGCAGGCCCGCGCGGCGGCCTGCCTGGTGGAGAGCGAAGGCCTGGCGGCGTTCGGCTACGACGATGCGCGCATCGCCGCACTGCACGACCTGAAGGCCGAGACCGGTGCGGTGGCCGACGCCTTCTACGCCCAGCCGAGCGCGGTGCTGGACATCGTGGCCACCACCGGCACCAACGGCAAGACCAGCACCGCGTGGTGGACCGCGCAGGCGCTCACGCTGCTGGGCCGCAAGTGCGGCGTGATCGGCACGCTCGGTGTCGGCCAGCCGCCGGTGAGCGGCAGCGCGGGCGAAGTGGCTCACACCGGCCTCACCACGCCCGACCCGGTGACGCTGCACGGCGCCTTCCGCCAGTTCGTCGACCAGGGCTTCGCTGCCTGCGCACTGGAAGCGTCTTCGATCGGCCTCGTCGAGCACCGGCTCAACGCGGCGCGCATCGACGTCGCGCTCTTCACCAACTTCACGCGCGACCATCTCGACTTCCACGGCGACATGGCCGCCTACTGGCAGGCCAAGAAGAGCCTGTTCGCGTGGCCGGGCCTGCGCGCCGCGGTGATCAACATCGACGACCCGCAGGGTGCCGAGCTGGCGGCCGAACTGAGCGGGAAGGGTCTCGACGTCTGGACCGTCTCGCTGCAGCAGCCCGCGCGGCTGCGCGCCGACGCACTGCACTACGTCGACGGCGGCCTGGCCTTCACGCTGCACGAAGGCGCGCTGCAGGCTGAAGTGAAGAGCACGCTGGTGGGCGAGTTCAACGCCAGCAACCTGCTGGTGGTGCTGGGTGGCCTGCGCGCCCTGGGCATTGCGCTGCCCGACGCGGTGCGCGTGGCGCCCGGCCTCACGCCGGTGCCGGGCCGGCTGCAGCGCGTGGGCGGCGCCGGCGTCGAGGTGGTGGTGGACTACGCCCACACGCCCGACGCGCTGGCCAAGGTGCTGCAGGCGCTGCGCCCGCTGGCCGACGCGCGCCAGGGCCGGCTGTGGTGCGTGTTCGGCTGCGGCGGCAACCGCGACGCCACCAAGCGCCCGCTGATGGGTGCCATCGCCGCGGCCGGCGCCGACCGCGTGGTGGTCACCAGCGACAACCCGCGCGACGAGGTGCCCGATAGCATCCTGGCGCAGATCCTGGCCGGCGTGACCGGCCACGACGAGATCGACGTCATCGAGGACCGCCGCAGCGCGATCAACCACGCCGTGCGCGGCGCGGCGCCGGGCGACGTGGTGCTGCTGGCCGGCAAGGGCCACGAGGACTACCAGGAAGTGGCGGGCGAGAAGCGGCCCTTCAGCGACATCGAGGAAGCGCGCGTCGCGCTGGCGCTGCGGCCGGGGGTGGCGGCATGACGACCATGGCCACGCTCGACCAGCTGCACGCGCTGCTGCCCGGCAGCACGCTGGCCGGCGACGGCCGCACCGCCGTCAGCCGCGTGCACAGCGACACCCGCACGCTGCGGCCCGGCGACCTGTTCGTCGCTCTGCGCGGCGAACGCTTCGACGGCCACGACTACCTGGCCCAGGCGCAGGCCGCCGGCGCGGTGGCGGCGCTGGCCGAGCGTGGCCTGTCCGACGCGATGCCGGGCCTGCATGTGGCCGACTCGCTGGTGGGCCTGCAGCAGCTGGCCGGCGCCTGGCGCGCGCGCTGGCCCCTGCTGCCTCTGGTGGCCGTGACCGGCAGCAACGGCAAGACCACCGTGACGCAGATGGTCGCGTCCATCCTGCGCGCCTGGCTGGGCTCGGGGCCTGAAGAGGGCGCGCTGGCCACCGCCGGCAACTTCAACAACCACATCGGCGTGCCGCTGACGCTGCTGCGGCTGCGGCCGGGCCACCAGGCCGCGGTGCTCGAGCTCGGGATGAACCACGTCGGCGAGATCGCGCTGCTGGCGCGGCTGGCCGCGCCGACGGTGGCGCTGGTGAACAACGCGCAGCGCGAACACCAGGAGTTCATGGCCTCGGTGGAGGCGGTGGCGCGCGAGAACGGCGGCGTCATCGACGCGCTGCCGCCCGACGGCACCGTGGTCATCCCGGCCGACGACACCTTCACGCCGCTGTGGCGCCAGATGGCCGGCAGCCGCCGCGTGCTGAGCTTCTCGGACGCCGAGGCCGCCGACCTCACCGCCACCGCCACCTGGCAGGGTGCGGCCTGGACGCTGCGGCTGCACACCCCGGCCGGCGAAGTGGCCACCACGCTGCGCCAGGCCGGCCGCCACAACCTGCGCAACGCGCTGGCCGCCGCAGCCTGCGCGCTGGCCGCCGGGGCGCCGCTGGCTGCGGTGGCGCAGGGCCTCGCGGCTTTCGAGCCGGTGGCCGGTCGCTCGCAGACCAGGGCGCTCACGCTCGGCGGCCACGCGGTCACGCTGATCGACGACAGCTACAACGCCAACCCCGACTCGGTGCTGGCCGCCATCGCCGTGCTGGCCGGCCTGCCGGGCCCGCGCTGGCTGGTGCTGGGCGACATGGGCGAGGTGGGCACGCAGGGCCCGCAGTTCCACGCCGAGGTCGGCGCGGCCGCCCGCAACGCGGGCATCGAGTTCTTCTGGGCCGCCGGCGCGGCATGCGCACACGCCGGGGCTCATCGTCATTTCGGCACCGTGGCCGAGCTGCTGCAGGCCCTGCCGTCCGGCAGGCCGCACGCGGCCTCGGTGCTCGTCAAGGGTTCACGCTTCATGAAGATGGAACAGGTGGTGCAGGCTCTGGAACGGGAGGCTGGCCATGCTGCTTAGCCTCTCGCAATGGCTCGCGCAGACCTGGCCCGAACACCTGGGCTTCCTGCGCGTGTTCCAGTACCTCACGTTCCGCGCCGTGCTGGCCGCGATGACCTCGCTGCTCATCGGCCTGGCCTTCGGGCCCTGGGTGATCCGGCGCCTCACCGAGATGAAGATCGGCCAGCCGATCCGCGAGTACGGCGTGCAGAGCCACCTGGGCAAGAAGGGCACGCCGACGATGGGCGGCGTGCTGGTGCTGATCGGCATCGGCGTCAGCACCGTGCTGTGGTTCGACTGGAGCAACCGCTTCGTGTGGGTGGTGATGCTCGTGACCTTCGGCTTCGGTGCCATCGGCTGGGTGGACGACTGGCGCAAGGTGGTCAACAAGGACCCGGAAGGCATGCGCTCGCGCGAGAAGTTCTTCTGGCAGAGCCTGATCGGCATCGTGGCCGCGCTGTACCTCGCGTTCAGCGTCTCGGAGACCAGCAACCTGCGCGTGCTGGAGCTGTTCCTGCGCTGGGTGACCAGCGGCTTCTCCAACGACCTGCCGCCGCGGGCCGACCTGATGGTGCCCTTCTTCAAGACCATCAGCTACCCGCTCGGGGTCTTCGGTTTCATCATCCTCACCTGGTTCGTGATCGTCGGCGCCAGCAACGCGGTGAACTTCACCGACGGGCTCGATGGCCTGGCCATCATGCCGGTGGTGATGGTGGGCAGCGCCCTGGGCGTGTTCGCCTACATCGTCGGCAACTCGGTGTTCAGCAAGTACCTGCTGTTCCCCTACATCCCGGGGGCCGGCGAGCTGCTGGTGTTCTGCGCCGCGATGGCCGGCGCCGGCCTGGCCTTCCTGTGGTTCAACGCCAGCCCGGCGCAGGTGTTCATGGGCGACGTGGGCGCGCTCGCTTTGGGCGGCGCCCTGGGCACCATCGCCGTCATCACGCGCCAGGAGATCGTGCTCGGCATCATGGGCGGCGTGTTCGTCGCCGAGGCGCTGTCGGTGATGATCCAGGTGGGCTGGTTCAAGTACACCAAGAAGAAGACCGGCACCGGCCGCCGCATCTTCCTGATGGCGCCGCTGCACCACCACTTCGAGAAGAAGGGCTGGGCCGAGACCCAGGTGGTGGTGCGGTTCTGGATCATCACGATGCTGCTGTGCCTGGTGGGCCTGGCCAGCCTGAAGCTGCGGTGATGCGGTGATGGACTGGCTCAAAGACATCCCCGTCCTCGTGCTGGGCCTCGGCGACAGCGGCCTGGCCATGGCGCGCTGGTGCGTGCGCTTCGGGGCGCAGGTCACCGTGTGGGACTCGCGCGAGAACCCGCCCGGCGCCGACAAGCTGACCGCCGAGCTGCCGCAGGCGCAGCGCATCGCGGGCGAGCTGCTGCCTGCGCAACTGAGCGGCATACAGCTGGTGCTGAAGAGCCCCGGCCTGTCGCCGCTGGACGCGCGCGTGGCGCCGCTGCTGAACGAGGCACGCGACACCGGCATCGCCATCCTCGGCGAGCTGGACCTGTTCGCCCGTGCACTCGCCGACCTGAAGGCGCAGCACGGCTACGCGCCGCAGGTGCTGGCGATCACCGGCACCAACGGCAAGACCACCACGACGGCGCTCACCGCGTTGCTGGCCGAACGCGCCGGCAAGCGCGTGGCCGTGGCCGGCAACATCGGCCCGACGCTGCTGGACACGCTGGCCGCCGCGCTGGACGCGGCAGGTGACGCGCTGCAGGCGCCCGCGGAGACGCCGCCGATCGAGGAAGCCGCGGCCGAAGAGCCGGTTGAAGCCGTGGCCGAAGAGCCGGTGGCCGAGGCCACGCCCGAAGCCGAAGCCGAGGTCGTTCCCGAACCCGAGTCCGAACCCGAGCCCGTTTCGGCGCCGCAAGCCGAGCCGGCACAGGAACCCGCCGCATCGCTCGCCGACGACCCGCTCGCCGAGCGCCCGCTGCCCATCCAGCCGCCCCCGCCGCCGCCGCCCGACCTGCCCTTGCCGCAGGTCTGGGTGCTGGAACTGTCGAGCTTCCAGCTGCAGGGCGGCGGCTTCGGCCTGTCGCCGGCCGCCTGGGGCTTCGAGCCCACCGCGGCCGTGGTGCTCAACGTCACGCAGGACCACCTCGACTGGCACGGCACCATGGCCGCCTACACGGCCGCCAAGGCGCGCGTCTACGGCCGTGACGCGCTGATGCTCATCAACCGCGACGACCCTGCCGTGCTGGCGATGGTGCCGGCGCCGGTGCCGGTGAAAGGCAAGCCGCGCGCGAAGCCGATCACGCGCAACCTGATGCACTTCGGCCTGGGCGCACCGCAGCGGCCGGGCGACTTCGGCCTGGTCGAGGAGAACGGCATGGCCTGGCTGGTGCGGGCGCTGCCGGCCGACGAAACCGTGAAGCGCAAGAAGGACGAAGAGGAGGAGATCCACCTGCAGCGCCTGATGCCGGCCGACGCGCTGCGGCTGCGCGGCCGCCACAACGCGGCCAACGCGCTGGCCGCGCTGGCGCTGGCCACCGCGGCCGGCTGCGCGCTGGCGCCCATGCTGCACGGCCTGCGCGAATACGAAGGCGAGCCGCACCGCGTGCAGTTCGTCGGCAGCGTCGGCGAGGTGGAGGCCTTCGACGACAGCAAGGGCACCAACGTCGGCGCCACGGTGGCGGCATTGAACGGGCTGGGTGCCGACAAGGCGCCGGCCAAGCTGGTGGTGATCCTCGGCGGCGACGGCAAGGGCCAGGACTTCGCGCCGCTGGCCGAACCGCTGGCGCGCCACGCCCGTGCGGTGGCGACCATCGGCCGCGATGCAGCGGCGATCGAAGCTGCCATCGGCCTGCTCCCCATGCAGCGCCACGAGACCTTGCAGGCCGCCGTGGCCTGGTGCTTCGACCAGGCGCACCCCGGCGACGCCGTGCTGCTGAGCCCGGCCTGCGCCAGCCTGGACATGTTCCGCAACTACGCCCACCGCGCCGAGGTCTTCGTCGAAGCCGTGCAGGCGCTGGCTGCAGAGAAGGGGCAGATGTGAACTCGCCCGTCGCCGCACTGAAGGGCTGGTTCGCCGCGCGCCGCGAAGGCGCCGATGCGAGCGCCAGCCTGCCGGTGCGCGACCGCATCGACGTCGCCGGCGCGCGCCCGGTGCGCATCCTCGCGTTCGACCAGCCGCTGGTGGCCGTGGTCGTGGTGCTGCTGCTGCTGGGCGTGGTGATGGTCTATTCGGCCAGCATCGCGCTGCCGGACAACCCGAAGTTCGCCAACTACTCGCAGGCCTACTTCCTGCAGCGCCACGTGATGGCGCTGGCCATCGCCTTCGTCGCCGCGCTGGTGGCGGTGCAGATCCCCATCTCGTTCTGGGAGAAGCACGCGCCGCTGATCTTCCTGGTCTCGCTGGCGCTGCTGGTGATCGTGCTGGTGCCCTTCATCGGCAAGGTGGTGAACTTCAGCCGGCGCTGGATCCCGCTCGGCGTCATGAACTTCCAGCCCAGCGAGATGGCCAAGCTGGCGATCGCGATGTACGCCGCCGGCTACATGGTGCGGCGCATGGACGTGCGCGAGAACTTCGTGAAGGCCGTGTGGCCGATGGTGGTGGCCGTGGCCGTGATCGGCGTGCTGCTGCTGCGCCAGCCCGACATGGGCGCCTTCATCGTCATCGCCACCATCGCGATGGGCGTGCTGTTCCTGGGCGGCGTCAACGCCCGCATGTTCTTCCTGATCGCGGCGGTGATGCTGGTCACCCTGTCGCTGTTCCTGGCCTTCGACGACCTGCGCCGCGAGCGCATCCTGGCGTATCTCGACCCCTGGAACCCGAAGTACGCGCAGGGCAAGGGCTACCAGCTGACCCATTCGCTCATCGCTTTGGGCCGTGGCGAGATCTTCGGCCAGGGCCTGGGCAACTCGGTGGAGAAGCTGCACTACCTGCCCGAGGCGCACACCGATTTCCTGCTCGCGGTGATCGGCGAGGAACTGGGCTTCGCCGGCGTGGCCGCGGTGATCGTGCTGTTCTTCTGGCTGACGCGCCGCATCTTCGTCATCGGCCGCCAGGCCGTCGCGCTGGACCGCGTGTTCGCCGGGCTGATGTGCCAGGGCATCGGCATCTGGATGGGCTTCCAGGCCTTCATCAACATGGGCGTGAACCTGGGCGTGCTGCCGACGAAGGGGCTGACGCTGCCGTTGATGAGCTATGGCGGCAGCGCGATCCTGATGAACCTGGTGGCGCTGGCCATTGTTCTCAGAGTCGACATCGAGAACAGATCCCTCATGCGCGGAGGGAGGACGTGATGCCGCATCTGGTCATCATGGCTGCGGGTACGGGCGGACACATCGTCCCGGGCCTCGCGATGGCGCGCGAGATGCAGGGCCGCGGCTGGACCGTGAGCTGGCTCGGCACCTCGCACGGCATGGAGAACCAGCTGGTGCCCAAGACCGGCATCGCGCTGGACACCATCAGCTTCAGCGGCCTGCGCGGCAAGGGCCTGCTGCACACCGCCACCGGGGGCTTGAGGCTGCTGAAGGCCTTCTGGGACTGCCTGCGCCTGCTGCGCAAGCGCGGCGCCGACGCGGTGCTGGGCATGGGCGGTTATGTCTGCTTCCCCGGTGGGCTGATGGCCTCGCTGTTGAACAAGCCCTTGGTGCTCGTGAACGCCGACGCGTCGCTCCTGATGAGCAACAAGTCGCTGCTGCCGGTGGCCGACCGCGTGGCCTTCGGCTTCGCGGGCGATGCGGCGGCGAAGACCCGGCAGGCCATCGTCACCGGCAACCCGGTGCGCACCGAGATCGAGGCGCTGCCCGACCCCGCGCTGCGCTATGCCGGCCGCCAGGGCCCGTTGCGCCTGCTGGTGGTGGGCGGCAGCCTGGGCGCGCAGGTGCTGAACCAGACCCTGCCCGCCGCGCTGGCGCTCATTCCGCCGGGCGAGCGGCTGCAGGTGGTGCACCAGACCGGCGGCCTGCAGGCCGACGAGGTTCGCGAGGCCTATGCCGCCGCCGGCATTCCGGCCGAGGTGCTGCCCTTCATCGACGACATGGCCGGCCGGCTCGCGGCCTGCGACGTGATGGTGTGCCGCGCCGGCGCCATCACCGTCAGCGAGCTGTGCGCGGCCGGCGTGCCGGCGGTGCTGGTGCCGCTGGTCGTCAGCACCACCGCGCACCAGCGCGACAACGCGGCCTGGATGGCGGCGCAGGGCGCGGCGCTGCACCTGCCCCAGACCGATCTGACCGCGCAGAAGCTCGCCGAGACGCTGCGCGGCCTCACGCGCGAGGCGCTGGCCGGCATGGCGCAGAAGGCGCGGGCACTGGCGCGACCGCACGCCGCCGCGCGCGTCGCCGACGAGATCGAAGGCCTGGTGGCGAAGAAGAAGGCCGCATGAAGCACGCCATCAAGCACATCCACTTCGTCGGCATCGGCGGCGCCGGCATGAGCGCCATCGCCGAGATCCTGCACAACCTGGGCTACAAGGTCTCGGGCTCCGACCAGAGCGACAGCCCGGTCACGCGGCGCCTCGCCCAGCTGGGCCTGAAGGTCTTCATCGGCCACGACGCGGCCCACATCGGCGGCGCGCAGGCGGTCGTCACCAGCACCGCGGTGAAGGGCGACAACCCCGAGGTGCTCGCCGCGAAGGCGCTGCGCGTGCCGGTGGTGGCGCGCGCGGTGCTGCTGGCCGAGCTGCTGCGGCTGAAGCAGGGCATCGCGATTGCCGGCACGCACGGCAAGACGACCACCACCTCGCTGGTGGCCAGCGTGCTGGCGGAAGCGGGGTTGGACCCCACGTTCGTGATCGGCGGCCAGCTGCTCGCCGCCGGCGCCAATGCCAAGCTCGGCCGTGGCGACTACATCGTGGTGGAGGCCGACGAGAGCGATGCCAGCTTCCTGCACCTGAGCCCCATCGTCAGCGTGGTCACGAACATCGACGAAGACCACATGGAGACCTACGGCCACGACGTGCAGCGCCTGCACGCCGCATTCGTCGAGTTCCTGCACCGGCTGCCGTTCTACGGCCGCGCCGTGCTGTGCGCCGACGACCCCGGCGTGCAGGCCATCCTGCCCGCGCTGCAGCGCCCTGTCGCGACCTACGGCTTCGGCGAAGGCGTGGACCTGCGCGCGCTGGACGTGCTGGCGCTGCCCGGGGGCCAGATGCGCTTCATGGCGCGCGAGGCCGAGCGCAACGACCTGATGGTGACGCTGAACCTGGCCGGCGAGCACAACGTGCGCAACGCGCTGGCGGCGATCGCCGTGGCGCGCGAGCTGGAGGTGCCGGACGGCCCCATCGTGCGCGCGCTCGAACGCTTCCAGGGCGTGGGCCGGCGCTTCCAGCGCTGGGGCGAGATCGCGCTGGCCGGCGGTGGCCGCGCGACGCTGATCGACGACTACGGCCACCACCCCGCCGAGATGGCCGCGGTGCTCAACGCCGCGCGCGGCGCCTTCCCGGGCCGCCGCCTGCTGCTGGCCTTCCAGCCGCACCGCTACACGCGCACACGCGACTGCTTCGCCGACTTCGTCGCGGTGCTGTCGAAGTTCGACGCGGTGCTGCTGACCGAGGTCTACCCGGCCGGCGAGGCGCCGATCGCGGGCGCCGACGGCCGCACGCTGGCCGCGGCGGTGGGCCCGGCGACGTTCGTGGACGGCGTCGCGCAGCTGCCGGACGCGGTGCGCGCCGCGGCGCGCGATGGCGACGTGGTGATCACGATGGGTGCCGGCTCGATCGGGGGCGTGCCGCGCCAGTTGCAGGCGGAGGTGCAGCGATGAACGCTGACGTGAAGTCCCTCGGCAAGGTGGCCGTCCTGATGGGCGGCAGCAGCGCCGAGCGGCAGGTGTCGCTGATGTCCGGCGGCGGCGTGCTGGCCGCGCTGCAGTCGCAGGGCGTGGATGCACACGCCTTCGACCCCAGCGAGCGCGAGCTCACCGACCTGAGGCGCGAAGGCTTCGCGCGCGTGTTCATCGCGCTGCACGGCCGCCACGGCGAAGACGGCACGGTGCAGGGCGCGCTGGAACTGCTGGGCATTCCCTACACCGGCAGCGGCGTGATGGCCAGCGCCATCGCGATGGACAAGGCGATGACCAAGCGCGTGTGGACGGCCGAAGGCCTGCCCACGCCGCGCTGGCAGTGGCTGGCACCCGACCGCCAGGCGCGCGAGGACGTGGTGGCGGTGCCCGACACGCTCGGCCTGCCGCTGATCGTGAAGCCGCCGCGCGAGGGCTCCTCGATCGGCATCACGAAGGTGGCCGGGTACTCGCAGATGCAGGACGCGGTGACGCTGGCGGCGAAGTACGACGCCGACGTGCTCTGCGAGGAGTTCATCGACGGCATCGAGCTCACCTGCCCGGTGCTGGGCCAGGGCACGGGCGCACGCGCCTTGCCCGTGGTGCGAATCGACGCACCGGACGGCAACTACGACTTCCACCACAAGTACTTCAGCGACGACACCGGCTACCGCTGTCCGAGCGGCCTGCCGCCCGAGGAAGAGGCCGAGGTGCAGCGCCTCACGCTGGCCGCCTACCGCACGCTGGGCTGCCGCGGCTGGGGCCGCGCCGACCTGATGCTGCGTGCCGCCGACCGCAAGGTCTTCCTGCTGGAGATGAACACCAGCCCCGGCATGACCGGCCATTCGCTGGTGCCGATGTCGGCGCGCGCTGCCGGCATCAGCTACGAACAACTGTGCCTGCACCTGCTGCAGCAGGCGGCCCTGGACAGCACGCGCTGAACACCATGCCGCGCGCCACCATCACCGCCACCCGAGCCGCCGCGCCGACCGCGCTGCCGGCCGACGTGCGCCTGATGAACGGCGTGGCCAGCGTGGTGTTCGTGCTGGCGGCCTTCGCCACGCTGGCCGCGGGCGTGGCCTGGCTGATGCGCAGCTCGCTGTTTCCCATCCGCGTGATCCAGCTCGACGGCGACCTGCTGCGCAACAACGTGCCCACCATCCGCGCCAACGCCGCGCCCATGCTCGCCGGCAACTTCTTCAGCATCGACCTGCAGCAAGGCCGCGCCGCCTTCGAGCAGGTGCCCTGGGTGCGGCGCGCGGTGGTGCGGCGCGTGTGGCCCGACCGGCTGGCGGTGCGCCTGGAAGAGCACCGCGTGGTGGCGCTGTGGGAAACCGACGACGGCGACAGCCGCCTCGTGAACAGCTTCGGCGAGGTCTTCGAGGCCAACATCGGCGACGTGGAAGACGACAGCCTGCCGGTGTTCAGCGGCCCCGACGGCAGCGCCGCCACGATGCTGGCGCTGCACGAGCGGCTGGTGCCGGTGCTGGCCGGGCTGGGCCTGGAAGTGATGCGCATGCGCCTGTCGGGCCGCGGTTCCTACCGGCTGGAGCTGGACAACGGCGCCGGCCTGGAGCTGGGCCGTGGCAGCGAAGCCGAGCTGGTGGCGCGCACCGAGCGCTTCGCGCGCACCTACGCGCAGGTGGCGGCGAAGTGGAGCAACCGCCCGCTGGAATACGCCGACCTGCGGCATGTGAATGGATACGCCGTGCGGCTGCGCGGCGTCAGCACGGCCGCGCCCGCCGCTGGCCGGACGAATTGAGGAGCCCGCAGATGGCCAAGGAATTCAAGGACATGGTCTTCGCGCTGGACATCGGCACCGCCAAGGTGATGGTGGTGGCCGCCGAAGTCATGCCCGACGGCGACCTGCGCGTGGCCGGCCTCGGCGTGGCGCCGACGCACGGGCTCAAGCGGGGCGTGGTGGTGAACATCGACGCCACGGTGCAGAGCATCCAGCAGGCGCTGAAGGAGGCCGAGATGATGGCCGCCTGCAAGATCACCAGCGTCTACACCGGCATCACCGGCAGCCACATCCGCGGCCAGAACAGCACCGGCATGGTGATCGTGCGCGACAACCGTGAGGTGACGCCGGTGGATGTGGCGCGCGTGGTGGAGACGGCCAAGGCCATCAACATCCCGAACGACCAGCGCCTCCTGCTGGTGGAGCCGCAGGAGTTCGTGATCGACGGGCACGAGGTGAAAGAGCCCATCGGCATGAGCGGCAGCCGGCTCGAGGTGAAGGTGCACATCGTCACCGGCGCTCAAAGTGCCGCCGAGAACATCCTGAAGTGCGTGCGGCGCTGCGGGCTGGAGGTGGAGCGCCTGGTGCTGAACCCCAGCGCCGCCGCGGCCGCGGTGCTGACCGACGACGAGAAGAGCCTCGGCGTGGCCGTGGTCGACATCGGCGCCGGCACCACCGACGTGCAGATCTACACCGACGGCAGCGTGCGCCACACCGCGGTGATCCCGATCGCCGGCGACCTGATCACCAGCGACATCGCGATGGCGCTGCGCACGCCGACCAAGGACGCCGAGGAGATCAAGGTCGAGCACGGCGTCGCCAAGCAGCTGCTGGCAGACCCCGCCGACCAGGTGGAGGTGCCGGGCCTCGGCGACCGCGCGCCGCGCATGTTGTCTAGGCAAGCGCTGGCCGGCGTGATCGAGCCGCGCATCGAGGAAATCTTCTCGCTGGTGCACCAGGTCATCCGCGAGAGCGGCTACGAGGAGCTTCTCTCCAGCGGCATCGTCATCACCGGCGGCAGCGCGGTGATGCCCGGCATGGTGGAGCTGGGCGAGGACATCTTTCTGAAGCCCGTGCGCAAGGGCCTGCCGCTGTACAGCGGCGCGCTCTACGACATGGTGGCCAGCCCGCGCAGCGCTGCGGCGATGGGCTTGCTGGAGGAAGCGCGCGTCGCGAGGGCACGCGGGCACAAGGCGGCGGCGCAGGCCGGTTCGGTGAAGAACTTCGTCGGCCGCGCGAAAGACTGGTTTCTCGGGAATTTCTAGAAGGGGAACGGCGATGCACCCAACCCCTGTTTCAACTGAACGGCAACTGCAACTCACTCAGTAGGAGGCTCACATGCCCATCGAAATGATCGACGAATTCGACGAAGGCACGCAGATCAAGGTGATCGGCGTGGGCGGCGGCGGTGGCAATGCCGTCGAGCACATGATCGCGCAGGGCGTGCAGGGCGTGGAGTTCATCTGCGCCAACACCGATGCGCAGGCCCTGCACCGCAGCAGCGCCGGCGCGCTGGTGCAGCTGGGCAAGACCGGCCTGGGCGCAGGCAGCAAGCCCGACGCCGGCCGCCTGGCCGCCGAGGACGCGGTGGAGAACATCCGCGCCGCGATCCAGGGGGCGCACATGCTGTTCATCACCGCCGGCATGGGCGGCGGCACGGGTACCGGCGCCGCGCCGGTGATCGCACGCGTGGCCAAGGAGATGGGCATCCTGACCGTGGGTGTCGTCACCAAGCCCTTCGAGTTCGAAGGCAAGCGCCGCGGCAAGCAGGCCGACGACGGCGTGGCTGAACTCGAGGCCAACGTCGACAGCCTGATCGTGGTGCTGAACGAGAAGCTTCTCGAAGTGATGGGCGACGACGTCACGCAGGAGCAGGCCTTCGCCCACGCCAACGACGTGCTGAAGAACGCCGTGGGCGGCATCAGCGACATCATCCACATCCCCGGCCTCGTGAACGTGGACTTCGAGGACGTGAAGACGGTGATGAGCGAGCCCGGCAAGGCGATGATGGGCACCGCCACCGCCGGCGGCCCGGACCGCGCGAACAAGGCGGCCGACGCGGCCGTGGCCTGCCCGCTGCTGGAAGGCATCGACCTTTCCGGCGCACGCGGCGTGCTGGTGCTGATCGCCGCGAGCAAGGCCACCTTCAAGCTGGCCGAGAGCCGCAACGCGATGAACACCATCCGCCGCTACGCCGCGGACGATGCGCACGTGATCTACGGCACCGCCTACGACGAGACGCTGGGCGACCAGCTGCGCGTGACCGTGATCGCCACGGGCCTGTCCACCGTGCGCGGCAAGGTGCAGCAGACCCCGCCGCTGACCGTGATCCAGCAGCAGCCGGTGCAGCAGCCGCAGGCGCACACGCAGCTGCGCACGGGCACCGACAACCTGCCGATCCTGAACCAGGTGGCGCAGCCGCAGACGGTGCAGCAGGCGCCGCAGCACACCTACGAAGGCCTCAACACGCCGAGCGTGTGGCGCAGCGCGCGTTCGCAGGCGGCCGCGAAGGTGGATGCGCTGGCGAGCAACGGGATGGACGAGATCGAGATTCCGGCGTTTCTGAGGAAGCAGGCGGACTGAGCGGAAGCGGTTGCGTTGTCAGGGGCAAGGGCGGCTTCGGCCGCCCTTGCCGTTTTGGACATCGCGAGGCGACGCGAGGCCGGCCTGCATCGGCGATGTCGAAGCCAGGCCAGGTGGTTCGTCGTGGCGCAGAGATTCTGCGACGAGGGTGCCATGAAACTGCTGCTGACCTCCGGCGGCATCCGCAACGCCAGCCTGCACGCGGCACTGGTGCGGATGCTCGGCAAGCCGATTGGCGAATGCCATGCGCTCCTGGTCCCCACGGCGCACTACGGGCACCCGCAGGGAACGCCAGCGGGCGCCTGGCGCTTCGTCAACGGACGGTCCGGTTGCCCGATGGGCGAACTCGGCTGGAAGTCGCTCGGCCTGGCAGCGCTGCTGCCATCGCTGGAGCGCCTGGTGTGGGTCGGTCTGAGTGCCGGCAGCATGGTGATGACGCCGCGCGTGGGGCCGGAGTTCGTCGAGTCGAGGCCCTCCATCACGGGCAGCGATGCGACTCTGGGGGCTGGGCAGCGAACATGGAAGTCCCGGCCTATGCCATCGACGACCAGACCGGCATCCAGGTGATTGAAGGCCGTGCCGAAGTCATATCCGAAGGGAACTGGCGCTACTTCGGCCCTGGTGGCACCCCCAAATGACGCGGGCGCTGCCACCGAAGTGTGCAGCGCCCGCGGGTCTGGCTACAGAACCAACTACGGAAGGTAGGGTTCCGCCCCAAACCTAGACGACTTAGACATGTCACCTCCTTTCGCAGTTGATCGGAACCCGTAGCGTACACGTTTCCCGATCCCGATGCGCACGACGGATGGGCCCGCCTGGCGCGATGCACCGGCCGCTATCCTCGAAGCCACCCGGTTGATCAGGAGTGCCGATGACCCGCCCCCGTCGCATGGCCCACGGCGTCGCCAGGCCCCGCGCTGCCGGCCGCGCCCTGCGAGCGCTCGGGGTGGCAGCGACGACGGCCTCCGCGCTGCGCGCGGGGCGCCTCCTGGCCGGGGCCCTGTTCGTGGCCTTGCTCGGCGCGTGTTCGTCCGGGACCACCGAGCCTTCGCCCGCCAGCGAGTCGGCGGTCGTCGCCACGCAGTCCGGCCGGGTGCGGGGCGAGCAGGTGGACGGCGTCGCGCATTTCCTGGGCATTCCCTATGCGGCCCCGCCGGTGGGTGCGCTGCGCTGGCGGCCGCCCCAGCTCCCGCTGCGCTGGGACGGGACGCGCCCGGCGACGGCGTTCGGTTCGGCGTGCGTGCAGTCGGCGATGCAGGAAGGCCCCGGCTCGGAAGACTGCCTGTTCCTCAACGTGTGGACGCCGGAGGTCCGCGCCACGGCCGCGCGACCCGTCGTGGTCTACGTGCACGGCGGCGGCTGGGCGCGCGGGGCGGGGAACATGTCGGTCTTCGAGGGCATCCCGAACATGCAGGACGGTCATCGACTCGCCCTGCAGGATGGCGTGGTGGTGGTCACGCTCAACTACCGGCTGGCGAACCTGGGTTTCCTGGCGCACCCGGCGCTCGCCGAAGCGGGCCAGGCCGCCGGCAACTACGGCCTGATGGACGTGATGGCGGCCCTGAAGTGGGTGCAGTCGAACATCCGGGAGTTCGGCGGAGACCCCGGCCGTGTGCTGCTGTTCGGCACCTCGGCCGGCGGCTCGCAGGCCTGCGCCGTGGCGGCTTCGCCGCTGGCCCGCGGCCTGTTCGCTGCCGTGGCCAGCCACAGCGGCGGCGGCTGCGACTGCTTCCGGGACGAGGAGAAGCTCGCCGCGGCGGAGACGGTGGCCCAGCGCGTGGGCTGTGCCGGCGCGGCCGACGTCGCCGCCTGCCTGCGCCAGGTGCCGGCTGCCAGCTTCGTGCCGCTGCCGGGCGTCGGCGCCACGGCGGATGGCACCGTGCTGCCCGCCTGCCCGCTGGAGGCCTTCCGCGCGGGCGGCGGCCCGCCGCTGCCGATGGTGTTCGGCACCAACCTGCACGAAGGCCTGGGCTACCTCGATGCGGCCGCCCGTGCCCTGACCTGGGAATCGCTGCGGAGCCTGTTCCAGCGTTCGTTCCCCGGCCAGGGCGACGCGCTCGCCACGCTGTATGGCCAGGGCCGCTACGACACCGCTGCGGCGGCATGGGCGGTCTTCATCGGCGACTGGATCTACCACTGTCCCGACCGGCGCGTGCTCAGGGCGCTGGAGGGCCGCGCCACACCGGCCTACCGGTATCTCTTCGGGGGTGCGCTCTCGGATCCGCGCCACGCGGCCCGCCTGGCCAGCCATGGCGTCGACGTGCCGTTCGTGTTCCGCAACTTCGGCGCCCTCGCCACCACGGCCGCCGAGCGCGATCTCTCCAGCGCCATGGCCACCCGCTGGGCCGGCTTCGCCGCGACGGGCCAGCCCTCGCGCGACGGCAGCTGGCGGCCCTGGGACCAACGGGGCGCGCTGCTGGCGCTGGGCCTGGACGAGATCCGCATGGGCGAGGGCTTCCGCGACGCGGAGTGCAACCTGCTCGACCGGATCCCTTCGCTCCGCGAGCAGCCCGGCGGCCTGCTGCCGTTCCCGGCCGCGCCGTAGAGGGCCCTACGGGCGCCGGCCGTCGTCGGCGCAGGCCGTGAACGCGAACGCGATCGAGAACTCCCGGCCGTCCTTGCCCGGCCCGGCGATCTCGGCGTGCAGCGCATCGCCGCTGCGGCGGTACTCGATGCGCTTCGGGAAGTCGTGCGCCGGGTTCTCGAAGCGCGCGCTGCGCTCGTCGGCCTGCACCTGCCGGAACTCGACGGCCGGGCGCCCCTGCGGCTGCGCCAGGTAGACCGGCACGCCCTCGCGCATCTCGATGCGCAGGAACTCGAACTGCGTGCGCGCGCGCGCCGTCGACACGGTGCGGCTCATGCCGACCATCAACCCGCCCGCCGGCGCCAGCCACACCTCTTCGCTGCGATCGTTCGCGTTCGGCGCGCCGCACCAGCGCCCGGCCAGCCACGCGGGCAGGGTGTTCGGCGCCTGCGCCGTGGCGATGGCCGGCAGGCCCAGGCACAGGGCGACGAGGGCACGTGTGATCGGCTGGAGCGGCATCGGTTTCCTCGCGCGACAGGACAATGCGGCGCATGTTCGCCGAAACCCGGCGGGCGCGATTGAACAAAGGCGCAAGGTGGACTACTCCGAGCAGGCGGTGCCGGCGGCGCTGCGGGCGTACGTGCAGTGCCTGTGGCGCCTGCGCGATGCCGCACCGGGCGCCGCGCCGCAGACGATCTACCCGGACGGGCGCTGCGAGGTCATCGTCCACCTCGCCGTGCCGATGGAGATCCTCGGTGCCGACGGCCTCTGGCGCGCGCAGGGCCGCTGCCTGTTCGCCGCCCAGACGCGCACGGCGATCCGGTTGCGCGCCGCCGGGCCGCTGGACTGCCTGGGCGCGCGCCTGCATCCTGCCGCCAGTGCCGCGTTGCTGGCTCCGCAGGCTGCCGCGCCGGCCGCGCCTCCCTCGCTGGCAGCGCTGGTCGATCGGGTCGTCGACCTGCAGTCGCTCGACGCCCCGCTGGCGCAGGCGCTGGCCCGCCACGTCGACGCCGGCGATGCGGATCCGCCGGCGTGGTTCGCGCAGCGCCTGGTCGAGCGGCTCGGGCACCGCGCCGTCGACGCCGGCATCGCCACGGTCGTGCGCACCATCGACGACGCGCACGGCAACCTGCCGGTGCGCGCGCTGGCGGCGGCAAGCGGTGTCGGCCTGCGCACGCTGCAGGCGCGTTTCCTCGCCGCGGTGGGCCTGACGCTCAAGGAGTACGCGCTCGTGCAGCGCCTGCAGGCGACGATCCGCGAACTGGACGGCGGCGCGGGCGGCCTGGCCGAGACGGCGCTGGCCGCGGGCTTCGCCGACCAGGCCCACGCGACGCGGGCGTTGCGCCGGTTCGCCGGCCTCACGCCGGCGAGGCTGCGCCGCGCGCTGCAGGCCGAGCGCGACGGCGACCGCACGCTGGCGCTGGCGGCCGCGTTCGTGCGCGGCACTTCTCCTTGAGCGCGTGCCGCCGCGCCGCGGTCAGCCCGTGATGATGGGCCGCAGCGTCTCGATCTCCTCGACGATGAAGTCGAAGAAGGCCGCCACCCGCGGCGTGTGGCGCAGCTCGGCCGTGGTCAGCAGCCGCCAGATGCGGGTCAGCTCGGCCACGGGCGGGATCACCTGCACGAGGTCGGGTTCGGCGTCGCCCAGCGGCACCGGCAGCGGTGCCACGCCCACGCCGGCCTTGGCCGAGTAGACGAGGCCCAGCACGCTGTTGCTGCGGCCCACCAGCTCCGTGTCGGGCGCCACCTGGCGCAGCCAGGCGGCGATGCGGTGCCTGGCCATCGTGCCGTCGAGCCCGAGCAGCGCGTGCCCGGCCAGATCCTCGATGCGCTGCGGGCGGCCGTGGCGCTCGATGTAGGCGCGGCTGGCGTACACGGCCCAGATCGAGTCGCCGATCTTGCGGCCCACCAGGTCGCCGTCGTCGGTGTCGCCGGAGCGCAGCGCCACGTCGGCCTCGCCCTTCGCCAGGTCGACGTACCTGTCGCTGGTGACGAAGTGAACCTGCAGCGCCGGATGGCGGCTGGCGAAGCGCTGCAGCAGGTCGGACTGCGTGATGCGGAAGACGATGGGCTCGGGGCAGGTGACGCGGATCACGCCCGCCACGTCGGCGGCCACGGTGGCCAGCTGCTGCTTGAAGGCCAGCACGGCCGCTTCCACGCGCTGCGCATGCGGCAGCAACGCCTGCCCGAACTCGGTGAGCCGGTAGCCGGTGGGCTGGCGCTGCACCAGCGGCTGGCCGAAGCGGCGTTCCAGTTCGGCCAGGCGGCGCTGCACGGTGGATTGATCCAGGCCCAGCGCACGCGCAGCGGCCAGCGTGCTGCCGTGCTGCGCCATGGCCAGCAGGTGCTTCAGGTCGTCCCAGTCGAAGTCTTGAGGGGGCTGCGCCATTGCGGCCCCCATTCTGCAGTTCTGCGGGTTACGGCAGGCCGGGCCGGCCTCTACGCTGAAGCCATGAACTCGATGCCGTCACCCGATGCCCTGTCCCTGAAGGACGGCCTGCGCCGGCAATGGGACGCCGCCGCGGCCGGCTGGGACGCCCACTCGCTGCAGATCCGCGCCTGGCTGCGGCCCGTCACCGACGCGATGATCGCGATGGCCGGCGTGTCGCCGGGCGCGAGCGTGCTGGACGTGGCCGCCGGCGCGGGCGACCAGAGCCTGGACCTGGCCGCCTGCGTGGGGCCGCAGGGCCGCGTGCTGGCGACGGACCTGTCGCCGGCGCTCGTGGCCCTGGCGCGCGAACGCGCGCGTGCGGCCGGCGCGCTGCAGGTGCAGGCGGAGGTGGCCGATGGCGAGGCGCTGCCGATCGCAGCCGCTTCCTTCGATGCCGCGGTCTGCCGGCTCGGCCTGATGCTGTTTCCCGATCCGCTGCAGGGCCTGCGCGAGATGCATCGCGCGCTGCGCCCCGGCGGCGGCATCGGCACGGTGGTGTTCGCCGCGCCGGATCGCAACCCCTGCGTGCGCATCCTGATGAGCACCGCGCTGCGGCATGCGGGGCTGGCGCCGCGCGACCCCTTCATGCCCGGCAGCCTGTTCAGCCTGGCCCGGCCGGGGCACATCGACACGCTGTTCCGGCAGGCCGGGTTCCGCGATGTCGCGACGACGGCGATGGACGCCGTGTTCCGCATGCCCGACGTGGACGCCTACCTCGGCTTCGTGCGCACGTCGGCCAGCCCGATCGTGCAGCTGCTCGCGGGCCTGGGCGACGCCGCGGCCGAGGCGGCCTGGGCCGACATCCGCGCGCAGCTGCAGGCCTTCGACACCAACGCCGGCTGGCAGGGGCCGCACGAGCTGCTGGTGACGGCAGCGCGCAGACCGTGAGGAGCTTCATGAGCATGAACCGATCGCCCTTCGACGCGGCTTGCGCACGCCGCCGCCTGCTGCTGGCAGCCGGCCTCTGCGCCCTGGCCCCCACGCGCCACGCGCAGGCGGCGCGCGACGCCGCGCTGCGCCTCCTGTGCAGCGGCCCGGCCGGCAGCATCCCCGACCTGGTGGCGCGGGCCGTCGGCGAGCAGCTGTCGCCGGCAGCCGGGCCGCGGACGCTGGTGGACAACCGCCCCGGCGCCGCGGGCCGCCTGAGCATCGCCGCGCTGAAGGCGGCGCCGGCCGACGGGTCCACGCTGCTGGTGGCGCAAGGGGCCATCGCCACCGTCTACCCCTTCCTCTACGACAAGCCGGGTTACGACGTGGCCGCGGACCTGCAGCCGGTGTCGCTGGCCAGCGAGATGGTGCTGGCGCTCGCGGTGGGGCCGGCCGTGCCGGCCGAGGTGGCATCGCTCGAAGCCTTCACCGACTGGCTGCGCCGTCACCCCGAGGCCGCGAACCTGGGCTCGCCCGGTGCCGGCACGCTGCCGCACCTGCTGGGGGCGATGCTGATGGGCGCGGCCCGCGTGCCCTGGCAGCACGTGGCCTATCCGGGCGGCCCGCCGGCGATCACGGCCCTGGTGGGCGGCCAGATCGCGGCGCTGGTGCTGCCGGAAGGGCTGCTGCGCCAGCATCACGCCAGCGGACGCATCCGCGTGCTGGCCACCTCGGGCGCGGTGCGCGCGCCGAGCCTGCCCGAGGTGCCCACCTTCGCGGAACGCGGCCACCCGGAGCTGGTGGTCCAGGAGTGGTTCGCGTTCTTCGCGCCGGGCCGCACGCCGAAGGAGGTGGTGGCCGCCGTCTCCGCCGAGCTGCAGGACGCGCTGGCCCGGCCGGCGGTGGCGACGGCGTTCGCGCCGGCCGGCATGGTGGCCGCTGGCTCGTCGCCCGCGGCGCTGGCCGCGCGCATCGCCGCCGAGCAGAAGACCTGGCAGCCGGTGCTGCGGGCGCACGGCATCCACGCCGAATAGGAGACCGCATGATCCGGAGAACCCTCCTGCTGGCCGCCGCTGCAGGCGCCGCCGCGGCCCATGCCACGCCGTCGCTGCAGACGGTGACGGGCATCGTGGGCGGCGCCGGCACCTCGTGCGCCAGCTTCGTGAGCGCGCCCGAGCTCGCCTTCTTCACGTTCGCGCCGGCCGATGTGTCGGTGTGCGGCATCGCGGCCGCCGGCTACAGCGGCGGCTACCGCACGCAGACGGCCGCTGCAGGTGTGCTGACGCAGCACGACAGCCTGGCGCCGGTGGCGCTGGGGCCGCCGCAGACCGCGCCCGGCCTCTACAGCGGCACGGCCGACGCGCGCGCGCAGTACGGCGCGCTGGGCGCCGCGGCGCATGGCGAGATCTCGGCGCCGGGGACCTATGGCAGCAGCACCGCGCTGTTCGACAGCACGGCGGCGCTGTTCGCCGACACGCTGACGGTCTCGAGCCCGCTGGTGGTCGTCACCAGCATCGGCACCGTGCGCTACCGCTTCGAGGTGGAGGGCCGCCTGAGCGCGCCGGGCGCGGTCGCACCGGCCACGCCCGGCGACACCCGCGTGGTGCTGAACCTGCAGCATGCCGGCGGGCCGACACGCTGTTCCACAACACCGCCCGGCTCGCCGGCGTGCAGGTCTTCGACAGTGCCGGCGTGGAGATCACGGACTTCAGCCTGCTCGCCGCGTCGGGCACCGACTATCTGCACGCCGTTCCCGAACCGGCGGCGGCGTGGCTGATGGCGGCCGGGCTGTGCCTGCTGGGGCTGTGGCACCTGCGCGCCAACCCCTTGTCGGCACAGCCGAAATAACTTTTGGATCGGCATTGGATCGCCGCCGCCTTGCCGCGCGGTGGCGCTCTGGGCCTACTGCCACGGCGCTGCGGCGGGGCCATACCGGGCCTTCGGCAGCCGTCCAGGAGAGCCCATGTCGTTCAAGCGAATCGCCGCCCACGCGGCCCTCTCGTTGTGCGGGTTGACCGCCTGCGGTGGCAGTTCCAGCGTCGGCGCCGATGCCTCGGCCGGACAGCCGGACACGCGGCTCCAGGCGGCCGCCGCCGCCGCACCGCGCGCCGGCTGGACCCGGCTGGCCGACATGCCTTCGGGCGTGGCCAAGTTCGGCGTGGCGGCGCTGGGCAACCGGATCTACGTGGTCGGCGGCTACGACACGCGGCGCGGCGTGATGGTCTACGACGTGGCGAGCAACACCTGGTCGTCGGCGCCGAGCCTGGTGCGCGGCACCGACAACGTGGCGGCGCTGGCCACCGCGTCGCGCCTGTACGCGGTGGGCGGCGAGGCCGCGCGCAGCCTGCAGGTGCTGGACCCGGCGGCGCGCAGCTGGACCCTGGGGCCGGCGATCCCGACCGTGCGCTTCGCGTCCGCCGCGGCCGTGCTCGGCACCCGGCTGCACGTGGTGGGCGGCTGGAACACCGACAACAACGCCAGCGCCTCGCTGGCGACACACGCGGTGTTCGACACCGTCGCGCAGGCCTGGGGCGAAGCCGCGCCGCTGGCCACCGCACGCAATGCCGCGGCGGCCGCGGTGCTGCAGGGGCGGCTGCACGTGTTCGGCGGCCGCGCGCCCGGCATCCGCAGCAACGACCAGACCAGCCTGGCGAGCATGGAGGTCTACGACCCCGCCACCGACCGCTGGAGCGCCGGCCCCGCGCTGCCGACGCCGCGCGCCGGCATGGGCGCGGTGGTGCTGGACGGGCGCCTGTACGCGCTGGGCGGCGAGTCGACGCCGGGTGGCGTCAGCGACGCGGTGGAGCGCTACGAGCCGGGCAGCCGCGAGTGGGTGCGGCTGGAGCCCATGCCCTACCGCGGCCACGGCCTGGGCGCGGTGGTGGTGGGCGGCGCGATCTACGTGATGGGCGGCTTCACCGCGCCGTCGGACTCGGTCGGCAGCGAGACGCCTTCGCTCTACCGCTACCAGCCGCCGCAGTAGCCGCCGCAGTAGCCGCCGCCTCAGCGCTGCACGCGCTCCATGCGCCGCCACTCACCGGTGCCGCCGACGTTCGGATCGGCGCCGGGGTCGTTCGTGCCCCAGGTGCGCCCCTGCCGGTCGGCCCAGTAGTAGCGGTGGGTGTTCGGCAGCTCGCGCGGCTGCGTGTAGCCGTACGGGTCGGCGAAGGTCTGCACGCCGCCCAGGTTCTCGCGCACGGCCTGGTTGCGCCGATCCACGCTGTCGTTGCGCTGGTCCACCACCTGCTGCCAGTTCTGCTGCGACCACTGGCGGTAGACCCGCGCCGCGTCCGCGTACGCGGTGCTGTTGCGCAGGTTCTGCGCCATGATGCCGCGCTGCCCGAAGGCGCCGCCGTTGGTGGCGGCCACCTGCGAGGCCACCTGCGGCAGCCAGGGCGCGTGGCGCGGCCACTGCTGCGCGGTGGCGAAGGCGCCGCTGAGCGCCATCGTCGCGCTGTCGTACGCGGTGTTGACCGACACGCGCGCCACGCCGCGCCAGGGCACGCCGCTGACCGCGTAGCTGACCTCGAAGGCCACCGCCTGCGCGAAGCCCTCGGCCGGCTTCGCCGCCTGCGCCGGGCCGAACTGCAGGTTCTGCGGCTGCAGCGCCGACAGCTTGTCCCAGGCGAAGCGCAGCGGCGGATACTGCGGCTGCAGGCCCGAGTTGCCGACCATCACCGTCATCGCCTGGTGGTCGGGCGACACCAGCGTCAGCGCGAACTGCCCGTCCTCGCCCACCTGCCAGCCCGGCGGCAGCGCGAACGAGAAGAACGAGGACTGGCCGATGCGCAGTTCCTGCGCCGGAGCCGGTGCGGCGCCGGCCGCCATCGGCGCGGCGGCGCCGGCGATGCCCATCAGGGTCCACAAGGCGTGCGGGTTCGTCATGGTCGTCTGCTCCTGGGTCGTGGCGCGGGTGCCGGCGTCAGCCGGGCACGAAGCGGTAGTTGAAGGTCGGCACGAAGCCGCTGTAGCTGGTGGTGTAGTTGGGCAGCTGCAGCGCGCCGGCCGCGAAGCCCTGGTTCGAGATCGACGGCAGCCAGATGAAGGTGGCGTTGACGCCGATCTCCGAAAGGCCGTTGCGCGTCCACACGCCGGGGATCGGCGTGCCGGGGTCCAGCACCTCCAGGCCGATGCGGTCCTGCCCGATCACGGTGGTGAAGTCGGTGGCCGGCGGCGGCGTCTCCCAGGTCATGCGGAAGTTCAGCGGCACGGTGGTCACGCTGTTGGGCGCCGGCGTGAAGACGGCGCTGTATTCCATGATCGCGCAGCACTGGCGGTTGCCGTTGGTGCCGGCCTGGTTCTGGTACAGGTTGCGCAGCCGCACGAAGCGCATGCGGCCGGTGGTGGCACCCACGCGGATGCTGGCGCTGGTGACGGTGCCGGGGCGGCCCACGCCGGGATCCTGCGCCGAGAAGGTCACGATGGTGCAGCTGCCGGCCAGGTTCTGCCACGGGAAGAACAGGTTCGGGAACTGGTTGATGCCGTCCTGCGCCGGCGGGCCGTCGACGCAGCGCACGCCGCTGTTGGGCGCGTTGCTGGCCGTGTCGATGCCCACCGTCTGCGGCGCGCCGCCGCCGGCATCGCCACCGCCGCCGCCACCGCCGCAGGCGGCGAGCAGCGCCGCCAGGACCATGCCGAGCCCCCGTGCCGCCGCGCGCCAGGCGCGGGCCGGCCCGGGTTCGGAGGAATCGATGACTGGCGGCATGGCGGCACCCTGGCTGGTTGTGATGCCGCGCAGCTTGCCGGCGCGTCGTTAGGCAAACGCTAGCGGGGCCTGCGCGCGACAATCCGCGCCTGCCATGCCAACGCCCCCGGAATCGACGCCAGCCGCCGCGCACGCGGCGCCGGTGGTGCACCTGATCGACGGCACCTACGAGCTGTACCGGCACTTCTACGGCCTGCGCCGGTTCACCCAGGGGCAGGACCGCCCGTTCGGCGCCGTCGTCGGCGTCCTGCAGACGGTGCTGGCGTTCTTCGAGAAGGGCGAGACGCACGTCGGCGTGGCCACCGACCACGTCATCGAGTCGTTCCGCAACGGGCTGTGGCCCGGCTACAAGACGGGCGACGGCATCGACCCGGCGCTGCAGGCCCAGTTCCACCCGCTCGAGGAGGCGCTGCGCACGATGGGCGTGCCGGTGTGGCCGATGGTGGAGCTGGAGGCCGACGATGCGCTGGCCTCGGCGGCGTGGCGCGCCGCGTCCGACCCGCGCGTCGGCAAGGTCTGCATCTGGACGCCCGACAAGGACCTGGCCCAGTGCGTCGAGGGCGAACGCGTCGTGCAGGTCGATCGCAAGGGCAAGGCCATCCGCGACGCGGCGGGCGTGCGCGACAAGTTCGGTGTCGAGCCGGCGCTGATCCCCGACTGGCTCGCGCTCGTCGGCGATCCGCAGGACGGCTATCCCGGCATCGCCGGCATCGGGGCCGTCGGCGCGGCGCGCCTGCTGAACCGGCACGGCCCGATCGAGGCCTTCCCGCCCTCGGTGCTGGGCGACCGGCTGGCGCAGGCCCTGCTGTTCAAGCGCCTGGCCACGCTGCGTCGCGACGCCGTGCTGTTCGACGATGTCGATGAGCTGCGCTGGCAGGGCCCCACGGCCGGTTTCGCGGCCTGCGCCGAACGGATCAACGCGCCGCGCCTGCCGGCACGCTGCGAGGCCGCGCTCAGGCCTGCGCCAGGAGCCTGAGCATGCGCGCGTGGTCGCGCAGGTAGCGGCCACCCAGCAGCCGCTTCTGGCTCTCCGTCAGGATCTTGCCGGAGGTCTGGAAGAACTTGTGCTCCTCCTCCTTCAGGTGGTGGCGCACCTTGTGGGCCAGTTCCCTGGCGTGCGCCATCCAGGCCTCGCCGTCGGGCGCGAGCGATCCGATGGCCTCCACCATCTCGTCCATCTCGTGGTGCTCGTGCAGCGCGTGCCGCGAGGCGTCGAGCCCGGCGTCGTCCATCAGCATCGGCACGTAGAGGAAACGCTCCTCCGCGGCGGCGTGTGCGGCCAGCTCCAGCTTCAGGCTCCTGAACACCGCCAGGCGCTTCTCCGGCCGCGAGGCGGGCAGGCGCGTGAGCTGCCGGCAGAGCGCGCGCTGCAGGTCGTGCGAGGCGCGCAGCGCGTCGTAGATGTCCGGGCCCGCGCCGGTGCGGATGCGGCGCGGCCGGGCCAGGCGGTTCAGGCGCGTCTGCGCCACCTGCGCGGCCGCGGAGGCCTGACCATCGCGCAGCGCGCCGGCGGGCACGCCGGCCAGCGTGGAAGAGGAAGACATGGTTGCTCCTGGACGCAAGGGGATGCCAGGGATTGGACGGCCTCGTCGGCGCACGCGGCATCGGGCCGCGCCGATGCGCGCTGTAGGACGACGCCGCGATGCCCGGGGCTCGGCCCGCGCTCAGCGCAGGGAGGCGCGGCGCATCGCCACCCACGCGGCGGCGCCCGCGCTCGCGGACACGAAGCTGCCCCAGGCCATGTCGACCAGGGCCAGCCCGACGCCGAAGCCCTTCAGCGTGGCCAGGTTGGTCATGTCGTAGACGCCGTAGGCGACCAGCCCGAGCAGCGCCGCCCGTGACACGGCACCGGCCAGGCTGGCCGGCATCGGCCGCAGCGCCAGCGCCACCAGGCCGGCCGGGTAGCCGAGGTAGAAGACGGCCGCCGGCAGCAGGCGCACCGATTCGGCCATCAGGCCGCCGAGCTCGGCGCGGTAGAAGTCGCGCGCCAGCACGCCGAGCCACAGCGCATCGAGCGCGCCGACGAGCAGCAGGGCGGCCACGTAGCCCCGGATCCCTTGTTTCATCGTGCCAGGGTACGCGGCCGGCCGGCCCGCTTCAACCGGCGACCACCGCCTGGGCAGGTGTATGAGCGCCGGTTGAGCTGCGGCACACTCGCCCCACACACAGGAGGCTTTTCATGTCCTTGTTCCGACGCACGATGCTCGTGGCCGCCGCCGCGCTGCTGGCCATCCCGGCCCTGGCCGCCCCCGCTTCGAAGATCAATCCCGCCCTGGCGCAGGCCGCGCGCAGCCAGGGCGCCGTCGAGACGCTGATCGTGCTGGCCGACCAGGCCACGCCGACGATCGCGCCGCTGTCGGCCGACGCCGACTACAAGCAGCGCCGCCGCGCGCTGGTGCAGGCGCTGCGCACGCGCGCCGAGCGGCAGCAGCTGGGGCTGCGCATCTGGCTCGAATCGCGCGGCATTCCCTACCGCGCGTTCTGGGTCGCGAACATGGTGCAGGCCACGCTGTCGGCCGACGACCTGGACGCGCTGGCGGCGCGGGCCGAGGTGGCGCGCCTGGAAACCAACCCGTCGATCGCGGCCCGGCTGCCGCAGCCCGAGCGCAGCGCCGCGAAGGAGATCGGCACCGATGCCACGCTGGCCATCGAATGGGGCGTCACCAAGATCCGCGCCCCCGAGGTGTGGGCCGCGGGCATCACCGGGCAGGGCGTCGTCATCGGCGGCGCCGACACCGGCTACCGCTGGGCCCACCCCGCGCTGCAGCCTCACTACCGCGGCTGGAACGGCAGCGCCGCCGACCACAACTACCACTGGCACGACGCCGTGCACGTGGCCAACAGCTCGTGCGCGGCCGACTCGCCGGCGCCCTGCGACGACAACGGCCACGGCACCCACACCGCCGGCACCTTCGCCGGCAGCGACGGCGGCGCCAACCAGATCGGCGTGGCGCCGGGCGCCAAGTGGATCGGGTGCCGCAACATGAACGCGGGCAACGGCACGCCGGCCACCTACATCGAGTGCATGCAGTGGATGATGGCGCCCACCGACCTGGCCGGGAACAACCCCGACCCCGACCTGGCGCCGGACGTCATCAGCAACTCCTGGGGCTGCCCGGTCTCCGAAGGCTGCACGGTCGGCAACGAGCTGAGGCAGGCGGTGGACAACGTCAACGCGGCCGGCATCCTGTTCGTGGCTGCGGCCGGCAACGACGGCCCGGGCTGCGCCACCATCCACGACGCGCCGGCCACCTACGACTCGGCCTTCACGATCGGCTCCACCGACATCAACGACCGGCTGTCCAGCTTCTCCAGCCGCGGACCGCTGACGGCCACGCGCATGTCGACCCGTGTCTACCAGGGCAAGGTGGACATCTCGGCGCCGGGTTCCAACGTGCGCTCGGCCTTCTCGGCCACCGGCTACGCCAGCCTCAGCGGCACCAGCATGGCCACGCCGCACGTGGCCGGCGCGGCCGCGCTGCTGATGTCCGCGGCGCCCTGGCTGAAGGGCCAGCCGGCCCAGGTGATGAAGCTGCTGCGCGACACCGCGCAGCGCACCGGCATCGCCAACACGTCGAGCCAGGCGAACCAGCTCTGCGTGCGCTGGACCGCCGCCGACTGGCCCAACCCGATGATCGGCTGGGGCCGGCTGGACGTGTTCGCGGCCTACCAGGCCGCGGTGCAGACGCAGCCGCCGCGGGCGCTGGGCGGCCGCTGAGCGGAAGCCGGGGGCGGTCAGCCTTCGTCGTTGCGCCGCGAGAAGCCGGAGACGATCGCCACCAGCAGCAGGCTGCTCAACCAGCCGAAGAGGGTCTCGAACCAGATCAGCAGCCGCGCCCCGTGGCCCCAGTGGAAGTGGCCGAACAGCTCTTCCAGCGGCTCTTCCCTGGGCGTGGGCACGAACGCGCCCCAGGTCTTCTCCTGGCCCAGGTCGACCACCGGCAGCATCACGTCGAGCGAGAAGGCCAGCGGGCTGAAGGTGGTGTACTCGCCGCGCAGCGGGCCGCAGAGGTACCAGTTGCCGGGCCTGTCACGGTTGTCGGGCAGGCACTCGCGGTAGCTCGGGTTCTGGAACACCAGCGGGTCCGAAGGCGCCAGCGCGCTGCGCGGCGGCAGCGCGAGCCACCAGTACGCGGCGCCGCAGAGGAACCACACCGAGGCCATCCATCCCAGCAGGCGGATCGGCCGGTAGCCGTAGCCGGCCAGCAGGCCGAAGGTGAAGTGGCCGGCCTTGGCCACCGCGCGTTTCAGCGCCGCGAGCGGGGCCGGCGTGCCGGGTGGCGACTGGCCCAGGCGGCCGATGGCCCGCAGGTGGTCCTCGAAGGCGATGCCGACCTGCTTGGCGTCTTCGTTGTGGCCCATCTCGCGCAGCACGCGCTGGAGCTGGCGCCAGGGTTGGGGGCGGAAGTCGGTGCCGGCGTTCGTTTCGCCGAGGTGGGCGTCGGACTGCCGGCGCAGCCACTGCAGCCGATTCGTCCCGCTGGTGGCGGCCGGACCGCCGAAGGCGGCATAGCGGAAGCCGTCCAGCACGCTGCCAGGTGCCCAGGCTGTCAGGTCGTCCATCAGCACGGCCACGTCGGCGTGAGAGGCGTCGACGCATACAGGCTGTGGAAGGTTGTGCAGGTGCCACGCGCCTCGCACGACGATCCGATCGAGGAACAGCGCTGGGTTCACTGTGGGCGCGAGCTGCACGCCGATGCACTCCAGATTGCCGCCGATGTTCATGCCCGCGAGCCTGAGCGTGCCCGTCGTCCTGAATCCGTCGCGCAGGAACACGCTTCCTTCTACGTCGGCGCCTTCAGCCGACAAGGCATCGCCTTCCTTCGCCTCGAACTGTCCGCCGATGCATGACAGGACGCCGCCGATCTTCGCGCCGAGCAATCTGACCGTGCCGGTCGCCTTGAACCCGTCGCTCAGGAACAGGTCGCCCTTCAGGTCGACACCATCGGCCGAGAAGGCATCGCCTTGCTCCACCTCGAATTGTCCGCCGACGCACGACAGGTTGCCTCCAACCCGGGCACCTAGCAGCCTGACTTCGCCGGTCGCCTTGAACCCGTCGCTGAGGAACATGTCGCCCGTGACGTCGACGCCGTCAGCCGACAGGGCGTCGCCTTCCTCCACCTCGAACTGCCCGCCGCTGCAATCCAAGTCACCGCCTATCTGCGCTCCACCCAGGCGGACGATGTCCGTCGACTTGAAGCCGTTGCGCAGGATGACGCTCGCCGAGCATCGCAGGCGGTCTGCGAACAGGCCTTCGGCCAGATGGCTGCCCTGCAGGTTGAGCAAGCCGTCTACGTGAGCGTCCATGGTGACGACGTAGCGGTCGAAGTGGCAGTGCCGCAGGTCCACGTTGGTCGGAATGCGGCAGCCCCTCAGGTCAAGCTCTCCTTCCACGAACGCGCCCTGCAACTGCACCCCGCGCTCATGCACCGGTGCCTCCCCATCACCCCCCAGCAACAGGAACCTCAGGAACGCGGCCCGCACGCGCAGCGCATCGCTGACCGCCTCCGGCGTCGCCTCTCCCAGCTTCGCCACCTCACCCTTGCGGCAGGCGTCCAGCAGCAGCCGCTCACCCGGCCCCAGTGGCTTGAATTCCTCCAGCGTGCGGCCCAGCGGCTTCAGGGGGTCCATGCTCTCTCCCGGGCGCCGTTGCGTCGACGGCGTGGCACGAGGCTAGCGCGTCGCTGCGCTTCCCACGACTAGCGAAACTCCCGTCCCGGCGCCCCGGGCAACGCCCGTGAAACGCCCGCGCCGCGATGCTGCGCACCTCGCAACTTCACACCCGGAGCACCAGCCATGATTCCAGGCGCCAGGTACGGCCACACCAATCTGATCGCGCGTGACTGGCGGGCCCTGTCCCGCTTCTACCAGGAGCACTTCGGCTGCACGCCGGTGCCGCCCGAGCGCAACTTCAAGGGGCGCGATCTCGACCGGGGCACCGGCATCCCCGGTGCGGAGCTGCGCGGCGAACACCTGCGGCTGCCCGGCCACGGGGCGGACGGCCCGACGCTGGAGATCTTCAGCTACAACGTGCTCGAGGAACGCCCGCCGGTCGCGATCAACCGGCCCGGCTTCGGCCACATCGCCTTCGTCGTCGACGACGTGCCGGCGGCGCGCGAGGCGGTGCTGCGCGCCGGCGGCGGCGCGGTGGGCGAGGTGGTCACGCTCACCAACGCCGCGGGCCAGCGCCTGACCTGGGTCTACGTCACCGACCCGGAAGGCAACGTGCTGGAGCTGCAGTCGCGCCCGAAGTAGGGCGCGGCCCGGGCCGACCCGGGCTCAGATCCGGAACCACACGATCAGCGCGACGGTCACGCCGCACATCGTCGCGTTGCCCAGGTTCACCGCGGCGGCGCGGTCGAAGTGCCCGCCGTTGCGCTCGCGCAGCCACAGCGCCATCGTCAGGTTGGCGCCGAACCAGGTGCACCAGGTCCACAGCGAGTGCTGGCCCGAATCGCCGCTGGTGGCGATGGCCCACGCCGTCGGCAGGTAGGCCAGCATGCGCACCGAGTTGAACAGCGTGAAAGCCCAGCCCAGCACCGTGAGGTAGCGCTGGCGCGCGGCGTCCGGCCGCGGCGTCGGGCCGTGTGGCAGGCCCTGCTGCTGCAGGCCGAGGCTGTTGGCGTTGCTCGTCATCGGGTGTTCCCTTCAGGCCAGGTGTTGCGCGAAGAAGCCCAGCACGCGTTCGGTGTAGGCCGCCGGCTGCGCGCGGTAGGAGCCGATGTGGCCCTGGCTGGGCGTGATCCACAGTTCGCCGCGCGAGGCCGCCGCCAGGCGTTCGGCGTCGACGGCCGGGATGAAGCGGTCGCCGGCGCTGTGGATCAGCAGGCAGGGCCGGCCCGCCAGCCGCGCGGCGGCGTCCAGCGGGCGCACGCGCCGCAGCGCCACGCCGGTGAGCGCGCGGCCGATCGCCAGCGCGCCGGGCAGCACGAAGCCGGGCAGGTGCGACAGGCGGCGGTACTGGCGCTCGATCATCTGGCCGAAGTCGCAGAACGCGCTGTCGGCCACCACGGCCCGGATCGCCGGTTCGTCCGCGGCCGCCAGCAGCGTGCTGGCGGCGCCCATCGACGCGCCCAGCACGCCGAGGCGCGTGTGGCCCTGCGCCCGCAGCCAGTCCACCGCGCCCAGCACGTCGAAGCGCTCGCGCTGGCCGTAGGTGAGGCGGGCCCGGCTGCTGTGGCCGTGGCCGCGCAGGTCGATCATCAGCACCGCGAGGCCGGCCTCGTTGAAGCGCGCCGCCAGCTCGGCCGTGTTGCCCTTGAGCTCGTCGCCGCGGCACGAGTCCTTGCCGTGCACGAAGACCACGGCGCCCTTCGTCGGGCCGGCCGACCTTGGCACCGGCAGGTACGACGCGGCGATGGTCGCCAGCCCGTCGCGCGCCGCGAAGCGCACCTGGCGCAGCTGCTGGGCGTCGATCGGGCCCGGCGCCTTGCGCTGCGCCGAGGTGAAGCGCTGCGCCACCAGCCCGGCGACGCCGGTGTAGCTGGCCAGCAGCAGGGCCGCGGTGGCGGCGGTGGCGGTGAGGATCATGGTGCTCGGCTCCCCTGGCGTCTCGGTGGCCGCACTGTCGGGGCGCGGGGGCGAGGCGGTCTTTAAAGGAATCCAAAACGTCGGCAAAGGCGGTTTTGGAATCGATTTGCGCCGGCTTGAAGACGGCGCCGGGGGTGTTCTCGAAGACTGGCTGCCAGCCGCGATGCCCGCGGCGCAGGAGCCGCGATGCAGAACCCCGCCGCCTTCGAAGCCCAGCCGCAACCCGCCCTGCGCCCGGTGCGCGCCGACGACCTGCCGGCCATGCGCCGCTTCGTCCAGGGGCTGGCCGCCGGCAGCCGCGCGCTGCGCTTCCACGGCGGCGTGAAGCCCGACTCCCCCCGCCTGCTGGCGCACCTGACGCAGGCCGACGGCCGGCGTCACATCGCCTATGTGGCCGTGCTGCCCTGCGACGACGGCGAGCTGATCGTGGGCGAGGCGCGCGTGGTGCGCGGTGCCGACGGCGAGCCGGCCGAACTGGCGATCGCGGTGGCGGACGCATGGCAGGGCCGCGGCCTGGCCGGCCGGCTGTTGCGCACGCTGCTGGCTGCCGCCGCCGAGTCCGGCTTCGACGCCGTGGCAGGCGACGTGCTGGCGCACAACGTGCGCATGGCCGGCTTCATGCGGCGCGAGGGCTTCGAACCGGCACCGGGCCTGGAAGCCGGCGTGCAGCGCTGGCAGCGTGCGCTGGCCGCGCCGCGGCCGGCCCGCCCGCTGTGGCTCGGCTGGCTGCGCCGGCCGTTCGGCGCGCGCGCCACGGCCTGATGGCCGGAGAATCGGCGCGACCATGCTGAAGACCCTGGCCGTCCGCAACTACCGCACGCTGCGCGACTTCGTGATCCCGCTGGAGCCGCTGAACCTCATCACCGGCGCCAACGGCAGCGGCAAGTCCAACGTCTACAAGGCGCTGCGACTGCTGGCCAACACCGCGCAGGGCGGGGTGGTGGGGGCGCTGGCGCGCGAGGGCGGCCTGTCGTCCACGCTGTGGGCGGGCCCCGAGACGCTGTCGCGCGCGATGCGCCGCGGCGACGTGCCGGTGCAGGGCACGAGCCGCAGCAGGCCGGTGACGCTGGGCCTCGGTTTCGAGGGCGAGACCTTCAGCTATGCCATCGACCTGGGCGTGCCGACGCCGAGTGCATCGGCCTTCTCGCGGGACCCCGTGATCAAGACCGAGTTCGTCTGGTCCGGCCCGAAGCCGCGGCCTTCGGCGATGCTGGTGGAGCGCCGCGGGCCGCTGGTGCGCGCGCGCGACGACGCCGGCGAGTGGCACGAGGTGCACCAGCGGCTGTCGGGCTTCGACAGCATGCTGTCGCACCTGGCCGACCCGCGCCGCACGCCCGAGGTGCTGGCCCTGCGCGAGCAGATCCGCTCGTGGCGCTTCTACGACCATTTCCGCACCGACGCGCTTGCGCCGGCGCGCGCGCCGCAGATCGGCACCCACACGCCGGCGCTGGGCCACGACGGCGCCGACCTGGCCGCGGCGCTGCAGACCATCCGCGAGATCGGCGATGCCGAGGCGCTGGACGCCTCGGTCGACGATGCCTTCCCCGGCGCCCGCGTGGCGGTGGAGAGCGTCGACGGCCGCTTCGAGACCACGATGCAGCAGCCGGGCCTGCTGCGGCCGCTGAAGGCGGTGGAGCTGTCCGACGGCACGCTGCGCTACCTGCTGTGGGTGGCGGCGCTGCTGTCGCCGCGGCCGCCCGAACTGCTGGTGCTCAACGAACCCGAGACCAGCCTGCACCCGGACCTGCTGCCGGCGCTGGGCCGGCTCATCGCGCGCGCGGCCGCGAACTCGCAGGTGTTCGTGGTCTCGCATGCGCGCCGGCTGATCCAGGCGGTGGAGGAGCAGGGCTGCCGCTCGCTCACGCTCGAGAAGAGCCTCGGCGAGACGCAGGTGATCGGCCAGGGCGACTTCGAGACGCCGGGCTGGCAGTGGGTCGCGCGTTGAGCACGAACCCCGTCCCCTCTTTCGCAACCACCGGCCGGACCGGCCCGCCGCGCATGCCATCGCACCCGTTCCGCGCTCGCCTGCTCGCCGCCCTGCTTGCCGCGCTGCCGGGTGCCGTGCGGCCGGCGCAGCGTCAACGAGGAGCGCTACCGCGTGGACTACGGCCCGCAGGACCTGGCGTTCCTGGCCGACACGCCGGGCGCTGCAACGCTCGGCGCTGGCCGTGGGCTTCTGGCTCGGCGCGGCTCGGGCATCGACGTCGACCTCGCCACCGGCAGCAACCGCAGCGGCCTCAACGAAGACCAGCGGCTGTGGAAGAACACGCAGCGCATCGTCGCCGACCTGCTAACATCGCAACAGTGTGGCAACTGGCGGCCTTGGCTGGAACCCGCGCCGCGCCCCTCGCGCTGACGCGGCCCGCTCAGAGCGGCCGCAGCTCCACGCGCCGGTTGCGTGCGAAGGCCTCCTCGGTGCGCGAGCGGTCGAGCGGGCGGGTGTCGCCGAAGCTCACCGCCTCCGCCTGGGCGGGCGTGACGCCCAGGATCTCCAGCATCTGGCGCACCGCCTCGGCGCGGCGCTGCCCGAGCGCGAGGTTGTATTCGGCGCCGCCGCGCTCGTCGGCGTGGCCTTCGATCGCGATGCGCCGCGTGCGGTCGGCCACCAGCCAGCGGGCGTGGCGTTCCACCAGCGCCCAGTACGGCTGCTGGACCTCGTAGCGGTCGAACTCGAACGGGATGCTGCGCTCGGCCGGAAACTCGGCCGGCGGCGCCTCGGGCGGCGCGCTGGCGGGTGCCTCGACGGCCGCCACCACCGGACGCGCCGAGGTGGGCGCGGAAGCCGCGGCGCCGGCCCGTGCGGCGGCCCGGCGCGCGTCGGCCTCGGCCTCGGCCGCCTTGGCGGCGTCGGCGGCCTCCTGCGTCATCCACACCGTGCGCGCGCCGTCGCGCACGACGATGACGCCCGGCTTGCCGTCGGGCGTGCCCGCGCAGCCGGCGAGCAGGGCCGCGGCAGCGGCAGCCATGCGCAGGCGCAGGAGCAGGGGGCGGGCGTGGGGCTTCATCGACGTTCTCCCGGCAACGTGCAAGACCATCGTATCGAATGGTGGTCGGCGGCGCCTGCTCACTTGGGGGATGGACGCCGTACGGGGCCGGATGCGCTCGGTTCCGCGGCTAGCATCGCGCAATGACGAAACCGCCCTCGAACACGCGGGTGCCGCCGGACGGCACCGACCCCCTGCGCCGCCGCCTGCTGACCACCGGCACCGCGCTGATGGCCTCGGCCGTTGCCACGGCCTGCGGCGGCGGCGGCGACGATGGCCCCGGCGCGCCGGCACCCGTGCCGACGCCGGCCCCGACGCCCGCGCCCACCACGGCGCCCACGCCAGCGCCGACGGCGGTACCCACCCCGGCCCCGACGCCCGCGCCGACACCGGCCCCGACCACCGTGCCAACGCCGGGGCCCACGCCCGTACCCACTCCGGCTCCGACGGCCGGCCCGACGCCGGCCCCGACGCCCAGGCCCACGCCCGCGCCGACGCAGGCGCCCACGCCCGCGCCGACCCAGCCGCCCACGCCTGCGCCGACACCGGCACCCACACCCGCGCCGACCCAGGCGCCGACCCCCGCGCCGACGCCGGCGCCCACCCCCGCGCCGACGCCATCACCCGCGGTGCGCACCGTTCTCTTCATCGGCAACAGCTTCACCGACTTCCACGGTGGGATCGACCAGCACTTCAAGTCCATCGCGGCGTCGATGCCGCGGCCGCGCAGCGTCACCGTGCAGCGCATCATCGTGGGCGGCGCCACGCTGGAGTTCCTGCGCGACGTGCCGGCGGTGCAGCAGGCCATACGCGCCGGTGGCCACGACGTCATCGTGATTCAGGACGACATCCCCGAGTACACGCAGCACTCGGTGCTGCCCTTCAAGGACCACGTGCGCTGGTTCGTGTCCGAGATCCGCGCCAACGCGGGCCGGCCGTTGCTCTACATGGCCTGGGCCTACGCCCGCCTGCCCTGGGTCTCGATGGCGACCATCGCGCAAGCCCACCGCGAGATCGGTGGCGAGCTGGGCGTGCCGGTGGCGCCGGTGGGCCTGGCCTTCGACGCGGCGCGTGCGGAGCGCCCGGCGCTGAACATGCTGGACGTCGACGACGAGCACCCCTCGCTGGCCGGCATGTACCTCGCGGCCTGCGTCATGTACGCCAGGATCTTCGAGGAGACGCCCGAGGGCGCGACCTACGTGCCGAGTGGCGTGTCGGCCAGTGACGCGGCCTTCCTGCAGCGCATCGCCTGGACGACGGCGCTGATCTAGGCGCCGTGCACCAGCCCGACCCGCGCACGCTGGCCCTCGCGCGCCACGCCACCCGCACGCAGTTCCTCGCCCTCGGCGTGCTGGCCGGCACCTGGGGCGCGCACGTCGCGTCGGTGAAGGCGCGTTATGCGCTCAGCGAAGCGGCGCTGTCGGTGGCGCTGCTGGCCGCGGCGGTGGGCGCGGTGGCCTCGCTGTTCGTCGCCGGCCGCTTCGTCGCGCGCCTGGGCGCGCGGCGCGGTGCGGCGCTGGCGGCCGTGGCCGCATGCACGATGCTGGCCGTGGTGCTGCAGCTCGGCAGCTTCTGGGTGCTGGTGCCGGCGATGCTGTGCTTCGGCGCCGCGAGCAGCCTCTTCGACGTCGCCGTCAACACCGAAGGCTCGGAGCTCGAGGCGATCGGCGGCCAGGCGGTGATGAGCAACCTGCACGCGATGTTCAGCGTCGGCGGCATGCTGGGCGCGGGGCTGGCGGCGGCCCTGTTCGGCGTCGGCGTGGCACCCGGCGTGCAGCTGGTGGCGGTGGCGGCCTGCACCGCGCTGGTGGCGCTGCTGGCCTCGCGCGGCATGCTGCAGACGCACGCCGCGCCGGCCGGCGACGAGCGGCCGGCACACTTCGTCTGGCCGCGCGGCACGCTGCTGGTGATCGGCCTCTTGATCTTCGCCGGCATGACGGCCGAAGGCGTGATGTACGACTGGTGCGTGCTCTACATGCAGCAGGAGCTGGGCGTGCCGCAGGCGCGCGCCGCGATCGGCTACGCGGTGTTCGCCGCCGCGATGGCGCTGGCGCGCTTCGGCGGCGATGCGCTGCGCGCGCGTTTCTCGGAGCGCACCCTGCTGCGATCCAGCGCGGCGCTGGCGGCCGGCGCGATGGCGGTGGTGCTGCTGGCACGCCACGAGGCGGTGGCGCTGGTCGGCTTCGCGCTGGTGGGCGCGGGGCTGGCACCGGTGGCGCCCATCCTCTTCAACGCATCGACGCGCGTGCCCGGCGCCAGCCGGGCGGCGGCCATCGCCTCGGTCACGTCCATCGGCTACGGCGGCCTGATGGTGGGGCCGCCGGTGGTGGGCAGCATCGCCACCGCCAGTTCGCTGACGGCGGCGCTGGTGGTGGTGGTCGTGGCCGCGGCGGTGCTGGCGGCCAGCGCGCGCTTCGTGCCGGAGGCCTCAGGCGGGTAGCGGCGGCAGTGCCGGCGCGTCCAGGCCGTCGAAGGGGTCGGCCCACGCCGGCAGCGCCAGCAGGCGGGCGTTCCAGGCCGCCAGCGCCGGGTAGTCGGCCAGCGGCAGCCGCGCCACGTCGTTGTAGGGCAGGAAGGTGGCCATGCGGAAGTCGGCATAGCTGAGCCCGTCGGGCAGCAGCCAGTCGCGCTGCGCGAGCTGCGCGTTCAGCACCGCGGCGCTGCGGTGGAAGACCTCCAGGCCCTCGGCCAGCGCGCGCTCGTCGAGCACACCCAGACCGTAGCGCAGCTTGGTGCCGCGTTCGAAGTGCACCATGTCGCAGCCGCGCATGAAGTGGTCGCGCGACCAGCTGATCCAGCGCACCAGGTCCGGCTGTTCGGCGCCGCTGCGCCAGAAGTCCGAGCCGGTCAGCTGCGACAGCCGGCAGGCGATGGCATCGGCCTCCCACAGCGAGCCGCCGGGCTCGGCCAGGATGGGCAGGCGCAGCGACGGGTTCAGCGGCCGGAAGCGCTCGGCCTGGCCCGGCGCCAGCGGCGCGGCCCATTCAAGGTGCACCGGTGCCGCCAGGTGGCGTGCCACCGCCACGGCCAGCCGCGGGTTGGGGTTGCGCGAGAAATACAGCGTGCCCGCCGTCGTCGGTTCGGCCATCCGGAAACTCCTTGGGGTTGTGTGTTCTGCCGACGAACGGTGCCACCTCTTTTCGACATCGGCGTTCAGCCGCCCGCGCGCGCGGTGGCCGCGGCCACCACCTGCTGCACCAGCGGATGGTGCTGCCCGCGGCGCGAGCGGATGGCGTGGATCTCCTCGAACACGCCGTCGCAGTGGCCCAGCAGGCGCAGGCCGCGCAGCAGGCCCAGGTCGTCAGCGCCCAGCCGGCTGAGCGGGAACACACCCAGGCCGCGGGCCGCGAACACCGCCAGCAGCGCGCTGTCCTCGAACTCGCCGACGATACGCGGCCGCAGGCCCTCGGCCTCGAACCAGTGGTCCAGCGTGGTGCGCAGCGCCGAATGGCCGGTGGGCAGCAGCACCGGCAGTTCATTGAGGCACTGCGGGAAGTGCTCGCGCCGGGCCCGGCTCACCAGCGCGGCTGGGCCGTGCCACTCCACCGGCGACGCCACCAGCCGCTCCTGGCCCAGGCGCAGGTGCGGGTTGCGCGGCGCCGCCTGGCCGGCCAGCACCAGGTCCAGGTGGTGCAGCGCCAGCTCGGCCAGCAGCTGGTCGAACTCGCCTTCGTGGCACACCAGTCGCAGCTGCGGCGTGGCCAGCACCGGCTGCAGCAGCGCGTGCGCGGCCAGCTTGGACAGGCCGTCCGAAAGCCCCACCGCCAGCCTCACCACGCGCCCGCTGCCGGCGTGCCGCACCTCCTCGGCCAGGCCCTGGCCGAGGCGGAAGATCTCCTCGGCGCGCGCAAACGCCGCCTGTCCGGCCTCGGTGAGCGCCACGCCGCGGCCGGCCGGCTTCAGCAGCTGGTGGCCCAGCGCCTTCTCCAGCTCGCGCACCTGGGCGCTGACGGTCTGCACCGCCATCTGCAGCCGCTCGGCGGCGCGCGCGAAGCCGCCTTCCTTGGTGACGACCCAGAAGTAGTGCAGGTGGCGGTAGTTCAGCACGGGCGTCCCTTCAGGTTCGGAAAAACCGAATCCTAGGTGCGCAAGCACCTGGTTCTTCCGAATGACCCCGGCAGGCAGACTGCCGGCCACTTCCATCCCCCGAACGAATCCGCATGGACGCTTCCGTACTGATGCCCTTCCTCACCGCCGACTTCATGGGCAAGCCGGCCTGGGTCTGGCTCAGCTTCGTCGGCATCGTCGTCGCGCTGCTGGCCTTCGACCTGGGTGTGCTGCACAAGGACGACCACGAGATCGGCGTGCGCGAGAGCCTGCTGCTGTCGGCCGGCTACATCGGCGCGGCGCTGCTGTTCGGTGCCTGGGTCTGGTGGTACCTGGGCGCGCAGAGCGGCATGGACTACTACACCGGCTTCATGATCGAGAAGTCGCTGTCGATGGACAACGTGTTCGTGATCGCGCTGATCTTCGGCTTCTTCGCCATCCCGCGGCAGTACCAGCACCGGGTGCTGTTCTGGGGCATCCTGGGCGTGATCGTGCTGCGCGCGCTGATGATCGGCCTGGGCGCCACGCTGGTGAGCCAGTTCAGCTGGGTGCTGTACCTGTTCGGCGCCTTCCTGGTGGTCACCGGCATCAAGATGTGGTTCATCGCCGACCACCAGCCCGACATCGCGAACAACCCGCTGCTGAAGTTCCTGAAGCGCCACATGCGCGTCACCGACGGGCTGCGCGGCAACGCGTTCTGGGTGCGCGAGGCCGACCCCGCCACCGGCCGCCTGGAACGCTACGCGACGCCGCTGCTGCTGGCGCTGGTGCTGGTGGAGTTCGTCGACCTGGTGTTCGCGGTGGACTCGGTGCCGGCCATCTTCGCCATCACCACCGACCCCTTCATCGTCTACACCAGCAACATCTTCGCCATCCTGGGCCTGCGCGCGCTGTACTTCGCGCTGGCCGCGATGATCCACCGCTTCAAGTACCTGAAGTACGCGCTGGCGCTGGTGCTGGTGTTCATCGGCAGCAAGATCTTCCTGGTGGGCATCATCGGCAAGGTGCCGGCCGTGATCTCGCTCAGCGTCACCTTCGGGCTGATCGCCGGTGGTGTGTTGGTGTCGCTGTGGAAAACGCGCGAGCAGGGCCTGTCGCCGGCCCCCTGACAATCGCCCGTCACCCCGGGAGAAGCATGGACCGCAACGCCGCGCTCGACGTCCTGCAGCACGAGACCGGCTGGCTGGCCGCAGGCGAGTCGGACTACCAGCCGCATTACTGGAACCTGCACCACGCGCAGCGCCCGCGTGACGTGCGCGCGCCCGACGAATACACCGGCGGCGCCGACCTGGCGATCGCCTGCACGCAGCTGGAGATGCCGGCCAGCCAGCAACGCCGGCTGGTGGCGCAATGGGTGGAGGTGCTGCCCACGCTGCACGGCGTGCAGCGGCTGTGGTTCAGCTCGCGCGTGCCGCAGGAGCTGTTCGACGCCGCCTGCCGCATGCCGGGTCTCACCGACCTGTGGATCAAGTGGAGCGGCATCACCACGCTGGATGCCGTGGCCGGCCTGCGCGGGCTGCTGCGCTTCCACCTTGGCGAGTCGGCGCGCCTGGCGTCGCTGCAACCGCTGGTGGCGCTGCCGCAGCTGCAGTGGCTGTGGCTGGACGGCATGGCGAAGATCCCCGGCCTCGATCCGTTGGCCATGCTGCGCGGACTGGAAGGACTCTTCGTTGCCGGCAGCGGAAGCAAGGCCCTGGTGGTGCCGACCTTGAAACCGCTGGCGCAGCTGCAAGGGCTGAGCTGGCTGCAGCTGGGCGCGTTGCGCACGGCGGCCGATGGCCTGCAGCCGCTGGCCGCGCTGCGGCAGCTGCAGTACCTGGGGCTGCCGAACTGGTTCGAGGTGGAGGAGTTCGCAAGCCTGGCGGCGCAGCTGCCGCACACGCGCTGCAGCTGGTTCCAACCCTACGCGCGGCAGCACGCCGGCAACTTCCGCTGCCCGAAGTGCCAACAGCGTGCCCAGGTGTTCACGGCGGGCAAGCCGATGCGCCGGCTATGCCCGGCCTGCGATGCCGCGCCGCTGGTCGCACAGATGCTGCGCTTCGAGGCCGCGCGCGCCGCCGCGCAGGCGGCCGTTCAGGGCACGGGCTTGTAGACGCCCACCCACTCCAGCAGGTCGCCGCGGTTGAGCTTGCCGGCGGCCTGCTGCACCACGGCCTTGGCACCGTCGTCGCCCACTTCCACCACGCGCAGCAGGCCCTCGGGCGCGCCGCGTTCGCCACGGCGCAGCGCGAACGTGTCGCCCACGTCCAGCCCGAGGTTGCGGCCACCGGCGATGAGCACCGCGGCGCGGTCCACGCGCGTGATGCGGGTGCGCAGCGGCACCGGCGCGGCGCTGCCGGCCAGGCGCTCGGCGGCCTGGGCCACGGCCTGGTCGAGCAGCTTCTCGATGCTGCCGCGCGCCCGCGCGGTGGCCGCCGGGTTGATGCCGTTGCCGTAGGCGCTGCCCACGCGGCGCTGGTCGTTGCCGGCGTCGGCCAGGCGCAGCGTGTCGGCTGCCACCGCTTCGCCGCTGAGCGTGTCGACGAGCTTCCAGCTCAGCGCCACCGCGGTGCTGGTGCGGGTGGTCTCGATCAGGTCGGTCAGCAGCGCTCGCGAGGCCTGCTCGCGCAGCATCATCGACTGCTGGAACTTGCGGTCGGCTTCCGCGCGGCGGTTGCGCGCGTCCTGCGCGGCGCGCTGGGCCTCCTGCGTGCTGGCGGCCTCGCCGTAGGTGCCGACGAAGGTGGCCAGCAGGCCCAGGTTGAGCGAGCCGCGGGTCTGCTGCTGCTGGCGCATCTGGGCCTGCGTCTGCTCGTTCTGGCGCCGCAGCTGCTCGGCCGAGCGCAGCGCTTCCTGGGCGTCGTTGTCGCGCTGCACGGCGGCTTCCTGCGCGGCCTGGGCTTCGGTTTCCAGGCGCTCGGCGCGCTGCATCGCGGCCTGGGCTTCGCCGCTGGGCGCGGTGGAGGCCTGGTGCTGCAGCTCGACGCGCTCCACGCTCAGCTGCAGCACCAGTTCGCCCGGCAGCTGGCGCGCCCGCGCCGGTTCCAGCAGCGCCGCGTAGTCGGCGTTCGGTGCGGCGGCGGCCACCACCTCGGGGCTCAGCAGCGCCACCGTGCCCTTGGCCGCCAGCGTGGCCTGCAGCTTCGTGGCTGCGGTCTGGCCGAGTGCCTCGGGTGCCAGCCCCGCGTCGGGTGCCACCGCGCCCACGCGCAGCGGCAGCAGCGCCAGCCGGCGCAGCGCGCGCGTGCTGCAGTCGGCGCACTTCTCCACCTTCGTGGTGGCCACCACCGGTTCGCCCGATGCGCCGTCGGACACCGCCAGCGGCGCCACGGTGATCACACCCGGCTTGGCCGGCGCGGCTGCCGCAGGGGGCGTCACCGCCGCGGCGGACGCGGCCGGTGCGGCCGCAGCACGCCGCGTGGCCGCGCGTTCCGCCTCCTTGCGGGCCTTGGCCTCGGCCGCGGCACGCGCGCGTTCCTGGCGTTCCTTCAGCGCCGGCGGCAGGTCGGTGGCGATGGCGTCCTGCGCCGCGGCGGGCCCACTCGCGGCGGCCAGCAGCGCGGCCAGTGTCGCCAGGGCGGTGCTTGCGAGAGTCGGCTTCATCGATGGCCTTTCGCGTTCAGCCGCGCAGCAGCGCCAACCGCTCCTTCGCGGTGGCGGCGGTCTCGTGGTTGGGGTACAGGCGCAGCGCGTCTTCCAGCGCCTTGCGCGCCGCCGCCACGTTCTTGAGCTCGAGGTGGCAGTTGGCGATGGCCAGCCAGGCCGCCGGCGAGCGCGGGTGTTCCGGTGCCGCGGCCACCATCGCGCGGAACTGCGCCAGCGCCTCGGCGTAGTTCTTCTGCGCGTAGTGCGCGTTGCCGAGCCAGAAGCGCACCGAGGGCAGCACCGGGCTCGTGGGGTAGCGCTTGACGAAGGCGGCCAGCGCCGGCGCGGCGCGTTCGTAGTCGGCCGCCTTCATCAGCTTCATCGCCTCGTCGTGCTGGCGCGCCTCGTCCACCGGCAGCTGAAAGGTGCCGGCGTCGGTGCTCACGGCCACCGGCTCCAGCGCCTGCATGCGCGCCTGGATGGTCTTGCCGTCGTCGTCGAGCTGGCGCCGCAGCTCGGCCAGCTGCGTGGCGGTCTCGCTGCGGCTGGCGCGCAGGCGCGAGGCTTCCTCCTGCATCTTCGTCAGCTCGGCGCCCATGTCGGTGATCGACTTGCGAAGCAGCACGAGCTGTTCGGCCAGCTGATCGGCTTCGGTCTTGCGCGCGACGAGTTGTGCGTCCTGCGCCGCGGCACTGGCCTTGAAGCGCGCCTCCAGGTCGGCGATGGCCTTGCGCGCCTCGGTGTCCTTGATCAGCTGGGCCTGCGCCGGTGCGCCGGCCAAGCCCAAGGCCAGCGCGAGCGCCAGGGGCGCAGCGCGCGATGCGGTGGTCATCCAGGTCCCTCCGAGTGCCTCCGTCGAAGGCCTGGATTCTAGGAACCGGGGCCGCGCGCGCGTCGTGAAACCGTACGAGAAAAACGGCTCCGAAGCGCCGCCGTCACCAGCGCCCGCGCAGCGCCAGCCGCCAGGTGCGCGGCGCTTCCACCTGCGTGAAGAGCGGGCTCAGGTCCTGCAGCCGGCGGTTGCCCAGGTTGCTGCCGCCGAAGGACAGCTGCAACCCGTGCGGCAGGTCGCGCGCGACCTGCGCGCCCCACAGCGTGTACGCGGGCACCGGCTGCGAGGGCGCACCCGCGGTGGCGGCCGGCATCAGCTGCGAGCCGCTGTGGTCGGCCTGCAGGCCGGCGCGCCAGGGGCCGGCGCTCCAGTCCAGCCGCGCGGCCAGCGTCACGCGCGGGCGGCGGTCCAGTCGACGGCCGTTGCCGTCGCGCGCGTCCAGGTAGCCGGCGTTCGCCGCCGCCGTGAAGCCGGCGCCCAGCGGCTGCGCGAGCGAGAGTTCGAGCCCGCGCACGCGCGCTTCCGACAGGTTGCGGTAGGTGTAGGTGCCGGTGCCCGGCACGTTGCCGGCAGCGAGCTGCACGATCTCGATCAGGTCGTGCACCCGCTGCTCGAACACCACCGCCTGGGCCTGCGACGCACCGGCGGCCCAGGTGACGCCGGCCTCCACCGCGCGGCTGCGCTCGGGCGTGAGGTCGGCGTTGCCGATGAAGGTGTTGGGGCCCTCGGCGCGCGAGCCGGGCACGATCTGCTTGAGGTTCGGCGCCTTGAAGCCGTGGCTGGCGCCGGCCTTCAGCGTCCACTGCGGCGCCACGCGCCACACGCCATACAGGCGCGGGCTCCAGTGGTCGCCGTAGAGCGAATGGGCGTCGCGGCGCAGGCCGGCGGTGAGGGTGGCCGCGCGGCCGAGTTCGATCTCGTCCTGCACGAACACGCCGCGGTGCTCGGCCAGCGACGCGCCGCCCGGCAGGCCGGGGTCTTCCAGCCGTTCGTTGCGCGACTCGAAGCCCGCGGTCAGCGCCTGCGCGCCGAAGCCGACGCGCAGCTGGCCTTCCAGCACGTCGTCCTGCTGCGCCTGCGGCACGTTGATCGCGACCCCCGCGCTGCGGCTGTTGCTCACGGTGATCTCGCTGCGGTAGGCGCGCAGGCGTGTCGACAGCGCCTCGGTGGCGGTCTCCCAGGCCAGCGTGTCCAGGCGCCGCTCGACGTCGTTGACCGTCACGTGGTAGCGGCGTGCGCCGCTGCGCTCGCGCGCGTCGGCGCGGCGTTCCTCGTCGCCCTCGCGGTGTTCGGCCTCGACGCTGTGCACGGCGCCGCGCCAGGCCACGCCGACCCAGCCGTCCTGCTTCAGCCGCCCCTCGAGTTCGGAGATGCGCGCATCGGCCGGCGAGGCCACGGGGTCGATGAAGGTCTCGGCGGCGCCGGCGCGCAGCGTCAGGCCGCCGCCCAGCGGCCCGGCGGCACTCAGCGCCAGGCGGTGCCCGCTGCCGCCACGGCCGCCTTCGGCGTGCGAGGCCTCGCCCAGCGCACCGAAGCGCCAGCGCTCGCCGGCCGGGCGCGTGATCACGTTGACCACGCCGCCCAGCGCGTCGGAGCCGTACAGCACCGACAGCGGCCCGCGCACGACCTCGATGCGCTCGATGTCCTCCACCGCGGCCCAGTCGTACTGGAAGTCGGAGTTGCCGATCACGCCGTCGCTGGCGTTGACGCGCCGCCCGTCCACCAGGAACAGCGTGTGGCGCGGGTCCATGCCGCGCAGCGCAAGGCCCTTGCGGCCGCCGATCGCACGGCCCTGCAGCGTGACGCCGGGTTCGGCGCGCAGCGCGTCCAGCAGCTGGTCGGCGCCGCGCGCGGCGATGGCCTCGCGCGTCACCACGGCCAGCGACGCCGGCGCCTGGGTGGCGAGCATCGCGTGGCGCGACGCGGTGACGACGACGACCTGCGTGTCGGCTTCTTCGGCCGCCGCCGGGCCTGCGGCCAGCGTGGCGGCCAGCGCCAGCGCGGCGCGGGAGAAGGGCATCGGGGTGTTCATGGGGCCAGCATCGGGCGGCGGGCGCGGCGCGGCCTTGAACTGGTTCGGGTTTGCGGACGCGCGTGCAGGCCGTTTGATCCGGATCAAGACCTCGCGCGACCTCGCTTTTCCTGAAACCAGTTCAAGGCGGCGTGCGCGAAGCCGGACCAGGATGGCCTTCACGACATCCCCCAACGAGGAGCTGCCATGAAGGCCCCCAGGTTCACCATCAAGCCCCCGACCGCCGTCGCGCTGGCGGCCATCGCCCTGGCCCTGCTGCTGCCGGCCACCGCCCAGGAGAAGAAGGATCCGGGCGACGTGAAGTACCACGCCGCGCCGTCGGCGCTGAGCGGCGTGCCGATGGTCGAGAGCCGCAACCCGAAGGCGCCGCCGATGACGCAGGCGGAATACGACAAGGCGCGCCAGATCTACTTCGAGCGCTGCGCCGGCTGCCACGGCGTGCTGCGCAAGGGCGCCACCGGCAAGCCGCTGACGCCGGACATCACGCTCGGCAAGGGCACCGACTACCTCAAGGTCTTCATCGCCTACGGTTCGCCGGCCGGCATGCCGAACTGGCAGACCAGCGGCGAGATGAGCGAGCAGGACGTGGACATCATGGCGCGCTACATCCAGCACGACCCCCCGACCCCGCCCGAGTTCGGCCTGGACGACATGAAGAAGACCTGGAAGGTCATCGTGCCGCCGGAGCAGCGGCCGAAGAAGAAGATGAACAGCTACAACATCGAGAACATCTTCTCGACGACGCTGCGCGACAGCGGCGAGGTGGCGCTGATCGACGGCGACACCAAGCAGATCATCAACATCGTCAAGACCGGCTACGCGGTGCACATCTCGCGCGTGTCGGCCTCGGGTCGCTATCTCTTCGTGATCGGGCGCGACGCCAAGATCAACATGATCGACCTGTGGATGGAGAAGCCCGACAACGTGGCCGAGATCCGCGTCGGCCTGGAGGCGCGTTCGGTCGACACCAGCAAGTACAAGGGCTACGAGGACAAGTTCGCCATCGCCGGCAGCTACTGGCCGCCGCAGTACACCATCATGAAGGGCGACACGCTGGAGCCGCTGAAGGTGGTGGCCACCCGCGGCATGACGGTCGACAAGCAGGAATACCACCCCGAGCCGCGCGTGGCCAGCATCGTGGCCAGCCACTTCAAGCCCGAGTTCGTGGTCAACGTGAAGGAGACCGGCAAGACGCTGATGGTGGACTACTCCAACGTCGACGCGCTCAAGGTCACCGAGATCGGCACCGCGCGCTTCCTGCACGACGGCGGCTGGGACAGCACCAAGCGCTACTTCATGGTGGCGGCCAACCAGAGCAACAAGATCGCCGCGGTGGACGCCAAGGAAGGCAAGCTGGTCAAGCTGATCGACGTCAGCAAGATCCCGCACCCGGGCCGCGGCGCGAACTTCGTGCATCCGCAGTTCGGCCCCGTGTGGAGCACCGGCCACCTGGGCGACGAGGCGATCTCGCTGATCGGCACCGACCCCGTGAAGCACGCGCAGTACGCGTTCAAGGAAGTGCTGCAGATCAAGGGCCAGGGCGGCGGCAACCTGTTCCTGAAGAGCCACCCGAAGAGCAACCACCTCTACGTGGACACGCCGCTCAACCCCGACCCGAAGCTGAGCCAGTCGGTGGCCGTGTACGACGTGAAGAACCTGGCCAAGGGCTTCACCGTGCTGCCGATCGCCGAGTGGGCGGGCCTGAACGACGACGGCGCCAAGCGCGTGGTGCAGCCCGAATACAACAAGGCCGGCGACGAGGTCTGGTTCTCGGTGTGGTCGGCCAAGAACAAGCAGAGCGCGCTGGTGGTCGTGGACGACAAGACGCTGAAGCTGAAGGCCGTGATCAAGGACCCGAGGCTCATCACGCCGACCGGCCACTTCAACGTCTACAACACCCAGCACGACATCTACTGAGGACACCGCCATGCGTTTGTTGACGACCACCGCCGCGGCGCTGGCCCTCGTGGCCGGCCCTGCGCTCGCGAACCCCGAGGCCGCGATGGGCAAGGCCGGTTGCACGGCCTGCCACACGAAGGACAAGAAGCTGGTCGGTCCTTCGTTCAAGGACATCGCCGCCAAGTACAAGGGCCAGGCCGATGCCGTGAGCGTGTTGAGCGCGAAGGTGCGTGCCGGCGGCAAGGGCGTGTGGGGCCCGATCCCGATGTCGCCGAACCCGCCGGACAAGATCTCCGACGCCGACCTGAAGGCGGCCGTCGAGTGGATCCTGCAGCAGTAGCCCGTTCGCCCTGCGGCGGGCTGCGCGCCGCGCTGCTGCGCGGTGGCGGCGCGCCGCTGGCGCTGGACCCCACGCCGCTGCGCCCGCTGGCGCGCGAGCTCGGCGCCACGGTGCGCGAGCTGGGCGCCTACTGCCGCACGCTGGCGCGCGAAGGCGTGCTCGACGGCGTGCAGGTGGAGTGGTCTGCGACGCTGCCCAACGTGCGCTGGCGCGGGCTGGCATCGGGCGCCGCGGTGGCCGCGGTGCGCAGCGCCTTGCCCGGGCTGCCGGGCGTCATCGGCTGCGACGAGGTGGACGAGCGCGAGCCTGCGCTGTGGTTCGACCTCGTCGCGCGCTCGCCCGAGCGTGCGGCCGAGCAGGCGGAGCGGCTGCAACCCGTGGCCGCCGCGCTGCAGTGGCAGCGCAGCGAACGCCCGCGCTGCGACCCCGTAGCCTGCCACGGCCCCTGCACCAAACCGGCGCTGGCCGCGGCCTGCGAGGCGGGCCCGCTGCCGTTGTGCACGCACCCGTACCGGCCGCTGGCCGACGCCAGCGCGCGCCCCGAGCGCGAGGTGCTGGCCACGCTGCGCCGCTGGCAGCGGCAGGGCCAAGTGGCGCGCATCGGCCTCGCGCTGGCGCATGCGCCGCAGGCGCGCCTGCACCGCGCGCTGGTGCGACGGCGCGGGCGCCGGTGGCGCCGCCGCGGCGCTGCGCGCGCAGGCCGGCGTGAGCGACCTGCTGCGGCTGCCCGACGGCCGCGCGGTGCTCGTCGCCGAAGGCTGCGCGCCTGAGGCGCCGGCGCTGCTGGCGCGGGCGCTCGCCCTGCGGCCTGCGCGCCGGTGCCGCGTTCGCGCTGCGCCGCACGCGCTGGCGCCACGGCCCGCGCCTGTTCGCGCCGTGAGGCGGCGCGCGCTGCTGGCGGCACTGGCTGCGCTGGCACCTGCCGCACGCGCGCTGGAGGCCAGCGACGGCCGCTGGACCGCCATCGCCGCCGACGGCGCCCTGCGCCTGCACGACCGCCTCAGCGGCGACCACGCCACGCTGCCCGGCACCGACCTGGCCGGCCGCCTGCGCGGCGACGCCGAGTCGCTGCACTTCCTGCCGCAGCGGCGCAGCCTGCTGGCCGCCTGGCCCGCGCTGGCCGAGTGGTGGGAGGTGGCGCTGGACCCGCAGGCCCCGCCGCTGTACGAAGGCTACGTGCACGACCACCGCATGGGCGAGGCCATCGCGCGCCCGGGTTACCTGGCGCCGCGCCGCATTCCGCTGCCCGGCGCGTGGCCGCGCGCGGCCTTCGTCGACGGGCGCGTGGCCTGGGTGGGCGCGCTGCGCGCCGGCCGCGTGGCCGTGGTGCACCTGGACGTGCGGCGCCTGATCGCCGAGTTCGATCTGCCGGGCGCCGATCTCGCGGGCGCGACGCTGGACGCGCAAGGCCGCTGGCGCGTGCCCACCGCGGCCGGCACGGCGCTGATCGACACGCGCCGCTGGCGGCTGGTGGAGCCGAACTAACGCGTCAGGCTGGCGTAGAGGCCCGTCAGCCGCTCGGGCAACGTCTCGGGCCGCCGCACCCAGGCGTGGCCCTTGCGGCCGAACAGCGCCGGCAGCACCTCGCCGGCCTCGGCGTCGATGGCGATGGCAAACGGCAGCACGCCGGCGCGGCGCGCTTCCAGCACGGCCTGGCGCGTGTCCTCCAGGCCCAGTCGGCCGTCGTAGCCGTCCAGGTCGTGCGGCTTGCCGTCGGTCAGCACCAGCAGCAGGCGCTGGCGCTCGGGGCGACCGGCCAGGCGGCGCGTGCCGGCGCGCAGCGCGGCCCCCAGCCGCGTGTAGTAGCCGGGCTTGATCGCGCCCACGCGCGCCAGCGACGCGTCGCCCCAGCGCTGGCCGAAGCCCTGCAGCTCGTGCAGCCGCAGCGTGCGGCGCAGCGAGCTGAAGCCCCAGATCGCGAAGGCATCGCCGCCGGCCGCGAGTGCGCTGCCGAACACGAAGAGCGCATCGCGGATGACCTCGATCACGCGCTGCTGGTTGTTGACATGCGCGTCGGTGGACAGCGACAGGTCGGCCAGCAGCAGCGTGGCCAGCTCGCGCTGCGCGCGCACGCGGCGGCGGTGCACCGCGTCGTCGCCGTCGGGCTCGGCGCGGCCGCGCACCCAGGCGTCGAGGTCGATCTCCTCGCCGTCGCTCACGCCGCCCTGCCAGCGCGGCGCGGCGCGCTGGCGTTCGAGCTGGCGGCGCACGCGCGCGGCGGCGGCGCGCAGCGCGGGTGTCGGCTGCCAGGGCTGCGGCGCGCGCGCCGCGTAGGGCCGGGCCAGCACGCGGTCGGCGTCCAGGCGCTGCGTGCGCGGGTTCCACTCGGGCAGGCGTTCGCCCGGGCCCACGGGGCGGTCGTCGGCAGCGGCGCTGGGCAGGTCGAGGTCGAAGCGCACGCGCGAGGCGCCGGCGCTGCCGCGCTCCAGGCTCAGCACGTCGATCTCGTCGGCGGCGGTGGCGGCCGAGCCGTCGTCGCTGTCGTCGCTGCCGCGGTCCAGGCGCAGCGCGTCGGCGAAGGTCTGCAGCGATTCGCCCTTGGGCGCCAGCAGCAGCGGCGCGCGCTTCGGCGCCGCCTCGCGGCGCTGCGCGCGGCGGCGGCCTTCGATGCGCGAGCCGGTGCCGGCGCTGCCCGGTGCACCTTCGGAACTGAGTGGCACGGCTGCCGGCATCGGGACGATCCAGCTCCACACCGGCGCGAGCTCGGCCACGCGCGCCGCCGCATCGGCCGGCAGCTCGCGCGCCTCGGCGGCGCGCAGCGCCTGCCACGGTTCGCGCAGCCCCGGGAAGCGCTGCAGCGCGGCGGCCGTCGCCGCCGTGTTCGCCACCACCCAGGGCAGGCGCGTGTCCAGGCCCGAAGCGAGCGCGGCCCACCACAGCGCCAGCGCGCGGTTGAGCGCGGCGTCGTCGAACACGGCGATCGGGTCCGGCAGCGCCAGCACCTCATCGTCCAACTGTGCCAGCGGCTGCCGCAGCCCGCTGCCGGCCAGGCGCTGCCAGAAGCCGCGTTCGCCACCCACCGGCAGCGGCCGCGCCGCCGCCACGCGCTGGCGCGCGCCGCCGGCATGCAGCAGCAGCGTCACGGCGCGGCGCACCTCGGCCAGTGGCACGGCATGCGGCGAGAGTGGTTGCGCCTGCCGCGTCACGAAGCGGTGCCAGTGTTCGCCGATCCACTCTTCCATCTCAGTCTTTCCGGCGGAGGGTTTCGCGCAGCGCGGCTACGTCCACCCGCCATTCCAGGCTCGGCCCACGGCCCTGCGCCGCCTGCGACTCGGCGCAGGCCTGCGTGCAGCGCCCGCACTGCACGCACGAGAACATCCAGCGCTTCTCGCGCCGCGGCTGCAGGCGCATCGGGCAGGCCTGCTCGCAGGCCTCGCCCTGCGGCGCGGCGGCGGTGCTGCAGTCGCGGCACTGCGCGGCGCGGTCGCGCGCGAAGGACATCACCAGCGCCTTCGGGTTCGCCATCCAGGCCAGGCTCTGGAAGAAGCCCACCGCGCAGCCGAAGCGGCAGAACAGGTGGCGCGCGAGCAGCAGCTCGGCGCCGATCAGCAGCGTGGCGATGGCGAGGAAGCGCAGCTGGTTGGGCGTGGACGTGCCGTGCAGCAGCCCGCCCCACACCTCGGCCGGCGGCAGCAGGTAGCTCAGCAGCGTGATGGCCCACAGCGCGCCGAAGCCGAAGGCGGCGCCGACGAAGAGCGCGCCATGCAGCAGGCTGCGGCGCGCGCCGGCCTGTGGCCGTTCCCACAGGCTGAAGCGGCCCGTGGCGCGCAGGCACAGCCGGTTGAGCAGTTCGACCAGCGAGAAGTGCGGGCACAACCAGCCGCAGTAGAGGCGGCCGTAGCGGTAGGCCACGAACAGGAAGCCGCCGGCCAGCAGCAGCGCAGGCGCTATGCCGCGCAGCAGGATGCCGCGCGCCGCCGCGCTGCCGCCTTCGGCGATGCCCAGGGTCCAGCGTGCGCCCAGGAACCACAGCTGGGCCTCGTGCAGGTCGAAGCGCAGCAGGTCCAGCGCGGGCGCGGCCAGGAACAGCGCGAAGAACGCCGCCTGCGTGACGCGCCGGCGCCGCTGCAGCTTAAGCGCCGGCGCCGAGCACGGCACGCTGCACGTCGCCCAGGGCGGCGAGAGTGGCACCATCGTCGGTCAGTGCATGCAGCACCGCGTGTTCGCAGGCGCGCGCCAGCGGCAGGCCGTCGGCATGCAGGCGCGCCGCCATCACCAGCAGCCGGGTGCTGGCGGTCTCCTCGAGGTCGTGTTCGGTCAGCCGGCGCAGCGCCTGGCCCAGGCGCACCAGCGCCGCGGCCGCGGCCGGGCTGCAGCCGCCTTCCAGCGCCACGATGCGCTCTTCCAGCGCCGGCGCCGGGTAGTCCAGCGTCAGCGCCACGAAGCGCTGGCGCGTGCTGGGTTTGAGCCCCTTCATCAGGTTCTGGTAGCCGGGGTTGTAGCTCACCACCAGCATGAAGCCGGGGGCCGCGTCGATGAGTTCGCCGGTGCGTTCCAGCGGCAGCACGCGACGGTCGTCGGCCAGCGGATGCAGCACGACGGTGATGTCCTTGCGCGCCTCCACCACCTCGTCCAGGTAGAAGATCGCGCCTTCGCGCACCGCGCGTGTCAGCGGGCCGTCGCACCAGCGCGTGTCGCCGCCGGCCACCAGGTGGCGGCCGGTGAGGTCGGCCGCGCCCAGGTCGTCGTGGCCGCTCACCGTCACCAGCGGCCGGCCCAGGCGCGCCGCCATGTGCTCCACCAGCCGCGTCTTGCCGCAGCCGGTGGGGCCCTTCAGCAGCAGCGGCAGGCGGGCGCGGTGCGTCTGCTCGAAGAGCTCGCACTCGCCGGCTTGCGCGGCGTAGTGCGGCACATCGCGAAGGAAGCGTTCCGCGGCCAGGTCCATCGCCTCAGGCCTCGCGCAGCACCGGCGCCGCGGCGGTGGCCGGCTCGTCCACCGCGGGCGCGGCCACGAAGCTCCACAGCCACACCAGCAGGCCGCCCAGGAAGCCCACGCCGCCGCCGACGCGGATCCAGTAGAAGAAGCGCAGCTGGTCCTGCACCGCCATGAAGGGCTGTGCGCCCTCGGTGGGGATGCGCTGCAGCCACACCTGCAGGATGCCGGCACCGGTGAGCGCCAGCACCATCACGCCCATGCTGAGCGTCATCAGCCAGAAGCTCCACATCTCGATGCGCTGGGCGCGCAGGTTGTTGGCCTCGCGGCCGCGCAGGATCGGCATCGCGTAGCTGATCATCGCGATCACCACCATCACGTAGGCGCCGTAGAAGGCCAGGTGGCCGTGCGCCGCGGTGATCTGGCTGCCGTGGGTGTAGTAGTTCACCGGCGACAGCGTGTGGATGAAGCCCCACAGCCCGGCGCCCAGGAAGCCCATCACCGCGCAGCCCACGGTCCACAGCACCGCGGCCTGGTTCGGGTGGTCGCGCCGGCGGCGCTGCACCATGTTGAAGGCGAACAGCGTCATCGCGAAGAACGGGATCGGCTCCAGCGCGCTGAACACGCTGCCCACCCACTGCCAGTAGTCGGGCAGGCCGATGAAGTAGAAGTGGTGCCCGGTGCCCAGGATGCCGGTGACGAGCGCGAAGGTGATGATCAGGTAGAGCCACTTGTCGATCACCTCGCGGTCCACGCCGGTGGTCTTCACCAGCAGGAAGGCCAGCAACGCGCCCAGGATCAGCTCCCACACGCCTTCCACCCACAGGTGCACCACGAACCACCAGTACATCTTGTCGCGCACCAGGTTGCTCGGGTTCACGAAGCTGAACAGGAACATCAGCGCCAGGCCCCACAGGCCCATCAGCAGCACCAGGCTGATAGCAGTCTTTCGGCCCTTGAGCACCGTCATGCTGATGTTGAACAGGAAGCCCAGCGCCACCACCACGATGCCCAGCTTGGTGGGCAATGGCTGCTCCAGGAATTCACGCCCCATCGTGGCCAAAAGGTCGTTGCCGGTGGCTGCGGCCAGCGTGGCATACGGCACCAGCAGGTAGCCCAGGATCGTCAGCGCGCCGGCCACCAGGAAGACCCAGAACAGCACCACCGCCAGCTTCGGGCTGTGCAGCTCGGTCTCGGCCTCCTCGGGCACCAGGTAGTAGGCCGAGCCCATGAAGCCCATCAGCAGCCACACGATGAGCAGGTTGGTATGCACCATGCGGGCGATGTTGAACGGGATCGCCGGGAACATCAGGTCGCCGATCAGGTACTGCAGGCCCAGCGTCAGGCCGAACACGATCTGGCCGACGAACAGCGCGATGGCACCGGTGAAATACAGCCGGGCGACCGACTGCGAGCGGAACTTCAGCAAGGGGGTACTCATGGGGTCAGCCTTCGCGGTTGGGCGGCCACTTGTTGGTGTCGACGCGGTTGGTCCACTTCAGGAACTCCACCAGGTCGTCCAGCTGCTGCTCGGTGAGGTGGAACTGCGGCATCTGGCGACGCCCCGGCACACCGGTGGGCTGCGACTTGATCCAGGCCTTGACGAAGTCGGGCCCGCGGCGGTCGATGACGTTGCCCAGCTCGGGCGCGAAGTACGCGCCCTCGCCCAGCAGCGTGTGGCAGCCGATGCAGTTGCGCGTCTCCCACACGTGCTTGCCGCGCACCACCGCCGGCGTGATCTCGGCCGAGCGCGAGCGGCTGGGCACCCGCGTCTCGGTGTCGAAGATCAGCACGGCGAAGAGCAGCACGAAGAACAGCGTGCCGCCGTAGAAGATGTTGCGCGCGGCCTGGCTGCTGAAGCCCTTGCCCATGGCGCCTCCTGCTGGGATTGAAAGGTGGCAGCAGGTTAGGGACTGGCGGCGCGGCTTTCCTTGAAGCGGTTCAAGAATGGCCCGGATCAGGGCCGGAAGCGGTAGCCGATGCCGGCCTCGGTGAGCAGGTGGCGCGGCATCGAGGGCCCGTCCTCCACCTTCTTGCGCAGGTTGGCCATGTGCACGCGCACGTAGTGCGTGTCCTCGGTGTGGCCGGGGCCCCACACCGCCTTCAGCAGCTGCTGGTGCGTGACCACGCGGTCGGGCTGCGCGGCCAGGTGCGTGAGCAGCCGGTATTCGATGGGCGTCAGGTGCAGCGGCGCGCCGTCGCGTTCCACCACCCGGCGCGACAGGTCCACGCTGACGCGCCCGAAGCGCAGCACCGGGTCGGCGGAGGCCGCCGGCAGCGCCTGGCGGCGCAGCTGCGCGCGCACGCGCGCCAGCAGCTCGGCGGCACCGAAGGGCTTGACGAGGTAGTCGTCGGCGCCGGCGTCCAGCGCGGCCACCTTGTCGTGTTCGCCGCCGCGCGCCGACAGCACGATCACCGGCGCCGCCGACCAGCCGCGCAGCTCGCGGATCAGCCCGATGCCGTCGCCGTCGGGCAGGCCGAGGTCGACGATCGCCAGCTCCGGGCGCCGGCTGCCGGCCTCGATGAGCCCGCGCTGCAGCGTGGCGGCCTCGTGCACCTCGTGGCCCTCGGACTGCAGCGTCAGGCGCAGGAAGCGGCGGATGTCGGGCTCGTCCTCCACCACCAGGATGCGGGCGCGCAGTTCCATGGCGGGGATGCTAGTCCGCGGCGGCGGCGCTGGCGCTGCCGTCGTCGGCCGGCGGCTCGCCGCGCGGCAGCTCGATCGTGAAGCGCGCGCCCGCCACGCCGGCCGGGCCCAAGCGGTTGCCGGCGCGGATCGTGCCCCCGTGCGCCTGCACGATGGCGCGGCAGATCGCCAGGCCCAGGCCCACGCCGGGTGTCGCGTCCTCCTTGCTGCCGCGCTCGAACTTGTCGAACAGCGCTTCCTCGCGGCCCGGCGGCAGGCCGGGCCCGTGATCGTCGACGTGGATCGTGACCGCCGTCGACGAAGCCGACGCCGTCAGCTCGATGGCGCTGCCGGCGGGCGTGTACTTGGCGGCGTTCTCGAGCAGGTTCACGAGCACGCGCTCGAACAGCACCGCGTCCAGCTGCAGCAGCGGCAGCCCGTCGGGCAGCAGCACGCGCACCGGCCGCCCGTCGAGCGCCGGCGCGCAGGCCGCGAGCGCGCTGCCCACCACCTCCTCCAGCGGCTGCCACTCCAGCCGCAGCTTCACCGCGCCGGCCTCCAGGCGCGCCATGTCCAGCAGGTTGGCCACCATCGCGTTCATGCGCAGCGCCGAGCTGCGGATGGCCAGCGCCAGCTCGCCCTGCGCCGGCTGCGTCATCACCAGCGTGTCGGCCAGGCCCACCAGCGCCGCCAGCGGCGTGCGCAGGTCGTGCGAGATCGCCGACAGCAGCGAATTGCGCAGCCGCTCCGACTCGATCTGCACCGTGCTCCTCTGCGCCACGTCGATGTAGTGGATGCGCTCCAGCGAGATCGCCAGCAGCGACGCGCAGGTGTCCAGCAGCCGGCGCGCGTCGGGGCCCAGCGAGGCGCGGTCGGCCGGCTGCACCGCGAGCACGCCGCGCAGCCGCATCGGGGCCTTCAGCGGCAGCACCAGGCAGGCGCTGGCGGGCAGCGTGTGGGTGCCGAAGCCGGCCGCCTCGCCGCGGTCGTAGGCCCATTGGGCCACGGCGTCGTCCACCGCGGCGCTGCCGCCGGGCAGGGCCTGCAGGCGCCCGTTCTCGTCGGCCGCCAGCAGCGCGGAGCGGGCGCGGAACTCGGCGGCCAGAAAACGCGCGCCGATCTCGGCCACCTGCTGCGGCAGCAGCGCGGCCGACAGGTCGCGCGACATCTCGTAGAGTCCGCGCATGCGGTGCTCGCGCCGCGTGGCCGCCTCGGCCTGCACCTTGAGCCCGGCGGTGAGCTGGCCGATCGCCAGCGCCACCACCAGCATCACGCCGAAGGTCACCAGGTACTGCACGTCGCTGACGGCGAACGAGAAGCGCGGCGGGACGAAGAAGAAGTCGAACAGGCCCACGCCGAGGAAGGCCGCCAGCACCGCCGGCCCGCGGCCGTGGAACCAGCCCACGCCCACCACGGCGAGCAGGAACACCATCACGATGTTGCTCAGGTCGAACAGCTCCAGCAGCGGCGTCGCGGCGATGGCGGTGGCCACGCAGGCGCCCACCGCGGCGGCATAGCCGCGCCAGGCGAACTCGCCGGCAACGGCCGGACCGGCGGCCGCGCCGCGCGGTTCGCGCACCGCAGGCGGAAGAGCCACCTGCACCACGTCCAGGTCGTCGGCCGTCTCGGCGATGCGCTCGGCGGTGGAGACCTGCCAGGGCCAGCGCCGGCGCGAACGGCCGATCACCAGCCGCGCCAGGTTGTGCTCGCGCGCGTAGCGCACCAGCGCCGGTGCCGCCGCCGGCGCAGACGGCGTGGCCACCGTGGCGCCCAGTTCCTGCGCCAGCTTCAGCGCGCGCAGCGCCTGCTCGCGCCGCGCCTCGGGCAGGCGGTGCAGCGCCGGCGTCTCCACCTGCACCGCATGCCAGGGCACATCGAGCTGCGCCGCCAGCCGCGCGCAGGCGCGCACCACCTTCTCGCCGCTGGCGCCGCCGCCCACGCAGGCGAGCAGCGCCTCGCGGTTCGGCCACACCGGCTGCACCGAGTTGCGCCGCCGCCAGGCCTGCATCTCGTCGTCGACGCGGTCGGCGGTGCGGCGCAGCGCCAGCTCGCGCAGCGCCAGCAGGTTGCCCTTGCGGAAGAAGTTCGAGGCCGCACGCTCGGCCTGCTGCGGCAGGTACACCTTGCCGGCCTTCAGCCGCTGCAGCAGCTCGTCGGGCGGCAGGTCGACCACCACCACCTCGTCGGCCTGGTCGAACAGCCGGTCGGGCACGGTCTCCCAGACCCGGATGCCGGTGATGCCGCTGACGATGTCGTTCAGGCTCTCCAGGTGCTGCACGTTCATCGTCGACCAGACGTCGATGCCGGCCGCCAGCAGCTCTTCCACGTCCTGCCAGCGCTTGGGGTGGCGCGAGCCCGGTGCGTTGCTGTGCGCCAGTTCGTCCAGCAGCACCAGCGGCTCGGGCCGGGCCCGTGCCCAGGCCAGCGCGGCGTCGAGGTCGAACTCGTGCAGCACGCGCTCGCGGTGCGGCATGGCCTTCAGCGGCAGGCGCGGCAGGTCGCGCGCCATCGCCTCGGTGTCGGCGCGGCCGTGGGTCTCCACCAGCCCGACGACCAGCGCCGCACCCTGCGCCTGCGCGGCGCGTGCGGCGCCCAGCATCGCGTAGGTCTTGCCGACACCGGCCGAGGCGCCGAAGAAGATCTTCAGCCGGCCGCGGCGCGCGCGCGCCTCGTCCTGCTGCACCTGCTGCAGCAGGCGGTCGGGATCGGGGCGTTGCGGCTCGGCCATCGCGCCGATGATGCACGGCCCTCAGCGGGCGGCGGCGTCCAGCGCCAGGTTCAGCCGCAGCACGTTCACGCGCGGCTCGCCGATGAAGCCCAGCAGCGCACCCTCGGTGTGCTGCGCCACCAGCTCGCGCACGCGGCTCTCGGGCAGCGCCCGGGCGCGCGCGACGCGGTCGGCCTGGTAGTCGGCGGCGGCGCGGCTGATGTGCGGGTCCAGGCCGCTGGCCGATGCGGTGACCAGGTCCACCGGCACCGCGGCGGTGTTGCCGGGGTCGGCCGCGCGCAGCGCCGCGATGCGCGCCTTCACCGCGTCGGTCAGCGCCGGGTTCGACGGCCCGAGGTTGGAGCCGCCCGAGTTCGCGGCGTTGTACGGCGCGGGCGTGGTGGCCGACGGGCGGCTCCAGAAGTGGCCCGGGTCGGCGAACGCCTGCCCGACCAGCGCCGAGCCGACGACACGGCCGTCGCGCTCGACCAGGCTGCCTTGCGCCGCGGCCGGAAAGGCCGCCTGCGCGACGGCGGTGACCGCCAGCGGGTAGACCAGGCCGGTCAGCACCGAGAGCACGGCGAAGAGGGTGAGCGCGGGGCGCAGCTGCAGCTTCATGGAGGTTCCTCGTTCAGGCCAGGCCCGCGGCGGCCAGGGCCAGGTCGATGAGCTTGATGCCGGCGAACGGCACGATCACGCCGCCCAGCCCGTAGACGAGCAGGTTGCGCCGCAGCAGCGCCGCCGCGCCCACGGCGCGGTAGGGCACGCCCTTGAGCGCCAGCGGGATCAGCGCGACGATGATCAGCGCGTTGAAGATCACCGCGGACAGGATGGCCGAGTTCGGGCTCGCGAGCCGCATCACGTTCAGCGCGCCCAGCTGCGGGTAGGTGGCGACGAAGGCGGCCGGGATGATCGCGAAGTACTTCGCCAGGTCGTTGGCGATGCTGAAGGTGGTGAGCGAGCCGCGCGTCATCAGCATCTGCTTGCCGGTCTCGACGATCTCGATCAGCTTGGTCGGGTTGCTGTCGAGGTCGACCATGTTGCCGGCCTCCTTCGCGGCCTGGGTGCCGGTGTTCATCGCCACCGCCACGTCGGCCTGCGCCAGCGCCGGCGCGTCGTTGGTGCCGTCGCCCGTCATCGCCACCAGGCGGCCCGCGGCCTGCTGCTCGCGGATCAGCTGCAGCTTGGCCTCGGGCGTGGCTTCGGCCAGGAAGTCGTCGACGCCGGCCTCGGCGGCGATCGCGGCCGCGGTGAGGCGGTTGTCGCCGGTCACCATCACGGTCCGGATGCCCATGCGGCGCAGCTCGGCGAAGCGCTCGCGGATGCCGCCCTTGACGACGTCCTTGAGCTCGACGACGCCCAGCACGCGCGTGCCGTCGGCCACCACCAGCGGCGTGCTGCCGCGGCGCGCCACCTCGTCCACCGTCGCCTGCAGCGTGGCCGGGAAGCGGCCGCCGAGCGCCTCGACGTGGCGGCGGATCGCGTCCGCCGCGCCCTTGCGCAGCGGGCGCAGCGCGCCGTCGCTGCCGGGCAGGTCGGCGCCGCTCATGCGCGTCTGCGCGGTGAAGGGCACGAAGGTCGCGCCCAGCGCGGCCAGCTCGCGTTCGCGCAGCTGGAACCGCTGCTTGGCCAGCACGACGATGCTGCGGCCCTCGGGGGTCTCGTCGGCCAGCGAGGCCAGCTGCGCGGCGTCGGCCAGCTCGGCCTCCTTCACGCCGGCGGCGGCGATGAAGGCGCTGGCCTGGCGGTTGCCGAGCGTGATGGTGCCGGTCTTGTCCAGCAGCAGCACGTCGACGTCGCCGGCCGCCTCCACCGCGCGGCCCGAGGTGGCGATCACGTTGGCCTGCAGCATGCGGCTCATGCCGGCCACGCCGATGGCCGACAGCAGGCCCGCGATGGTGGTGGGGATCAGGCACACCAGCAGCGCCACCAGGATCACCAGGCTGACCGGCTGCCCCGCGCCGGCCGCCTGCACCCCGAAGGCCGAGAACGGCAGCAGCGTGACCACGACGCCGAGGAACACGATCGTCAGCGCCACCAGCAGGATGGTCAGCGCGATCTCGTTGGGCGTCTTGTGGCGCTTGGCGTTCTCGACCATCGCGATCATGCGGTCGACGAAGGTCTCGCCGGGGTTCACCGCGACGCGCACCACGATCCAGTCCGACAGCACGCGCGTGCCGCCGGTGACGGCGGAGAAGTCGCCGCCCGACTCCCGGATCACCGGCGCCGATTCGCCGGTGATCGCGCTCTCGTCGACCGAGGCCACGCCGTCGATGACCTCGCCGTCGGCCGGGATCGTGTCGCCGGCCTCCACCAGCACCACGTCGCCCTTGCGCAGGCTGGCGGCTTCCAGCGGGTGCCACTTCATCGTGTCGCGCGCCACGCCGCCGGGGTAGGCGGCACCGTCGGCGAGCTCCAGGCGCTTGGCCCAGGTCTGCTTCTTCAGGCCGCGCAGCGACGCCGCCTGCGCCTTGCTGCGGCCTTCGGCCAGCGCCTCGGCGAAGTTGGCGAACAGCACGGTGAACCACAGCCACAGCGCGACGGCGATCGTGAACCCCTCGGGGTGGGCGAACGCCAGCGCGCTCGTGAAGGCGCTGCCGACATAGACGACGAACATCACGGGGTTGCGCCACTGCACGCGCGGGTGCAGCTTGCGCAGCGCGTCGACCGCGGCGGGCTTCACCAGCGCCGGGTCCAGCAGGGTCAGGGTGGGGCGGTTCATGGCGTCCTTCAGCGGGGGTGCAGCATCAGGTGCTCGACCACCGGCCCCAGGGCCAGCGCCGGCACGTAGTTCAGCAGGCCGACCAGCAGCACGGCGCCGATCAGCAGCAGCACGAACAGCGGCCCGTGCGTGGGCAGCGTGCCCTCGGTGGCGACGAGCCGCTTCTTGGCGGCCAGCGAGCCGGCGACGGCGAGCACCGGCACGATCACCGCGAATCGGCCGAGCGCCATCACCAGCGCCAGCAGGCCGTTGTAGAAGGGCGTGCTGGCCGCCAGGCCGGCGAACGCGCTGCCGTTGTTGTTGGCCGCCGACGAGAGCGCGTAGAGGATCTCCGAGTAGCCGTGCGGCCCGGGGTTGGCGATGCCGGCGCGGCCGGCCTCGCCCGTCACCGCCACCGCGGTGCCCAGCAGCACCAGCAGCGGCGTCACCAGGATCGCGATCGAGACCATCTTCATCTCGTGCGCCTCGATCTTCTTGCCCAGGTACTCCGGCGTGCGGCCGATCATCAGCCCGGCGATGAAGACCGCCAGCACGGCGAACACCAGCATGCCGTACAGGCCCGATCCGACGCCGCCGAAGATCACCTCGCCGAGCTGGATCAGCACCAGCGGCACCGCGCCGCCCAGCGGCGTGAAGCTGTCGTGCATCGCGTTCACCGCGCCGCAGCTGGCGGCGGTGGTGATGGCGGCGAACAGCGCCGAGGCGCTGATGCCGAAGCGGACCTCCTTGCCTTCCAGGTTGCCGCCCGCGGGGTCGGCACCCAGCGCGGCCAGCACCGGGTTGCCCTGCTGCTCGGCCGCGGTGACCGCGACCACCGCGACCACGAACACCAGCGTCATCGCCGCCAGCACGGCCCAGCCCTGGCGCAGGTCGCCGAGGATGCGGCCGAACACGAAGCACAGCGCGGCGGGGATCGCCAGGATCGACAGCATCTGCAGGAAGTTCACCAGCGCCGTGGGGTTCTCGAACGGGTGCGCCGAGTTGGCGTTGAAGAAGCCGCCGCCGTTGGTGCCCAGCAGCTTGATCGCCAGCTGCGAGGCCACCGGGCCCATCGCCAGCGTCTGCCCGGCGCCTTCCAGCGTCTGCAGCTCGCGGTAGGGCGCCAGGTTCTGGATCACGCCCTGCGCCGCCAGCACCAGCGCGAACACGAACGACAGCGGCAGCAGCAGCCACAGCGTGGCACGCGTCAGGTCGACCCAGACGTTGCCCACGGCCTGCGCGGCGTGGCGCGCGAAGCCGCGCATCAGCGCCACCGCGACGACGATGCCGGTGGCGGCAGACAGGAAGTTCTGCACCGTCAGCGCGAGCATCTGCGTCAGGTAGCTCATCGTCGCCTCGCCCGCGTAGCCCTGCCAGTTGGTGTTGGTGACGAAGCTGACGGCGGTGTTGAAGGCCGAGTCGGGCGCCACCGCGGGCAGGGCCTGCGGGTTCAGCGGCAGGTGCTGCTGCAGGCGCTGCAGCGCATACACCGCCAGCACACCCAGCCCGTTGAACACCAGCAGGCCGAGGGTGTAGGCCCGCCAGCCCTGCTCGCGCTCGGGGTCCACGCCGGCCAGGCGGTACAGCGGCGCCTCGATGCGCCGGCCCCAGCCGAAGCGCCCCTGCATCACCGCCTCGATCGCGCGCGCCAGCGGCCAGGCCAGCAGCAGCAGGAACGCGAGGTACGTGGCCAGCTGCATCCAGGCCTGGGCGCTCACGAGAAGTCCTCCGGCCGCAGCAGCGCTGCCAGCAGGTAGACCAGCAGGCCGGCGGCGATCAGGCCGCCGGCGATGTCCCAGCCATTCATTTCGTCCTCCGTTCAGGGCGAAGCGATGGTGGGCCCGGTCGCGTCAAGGCGACGTATAGATTGACGGGGCGCGCATCAAGAACCCATCAAGGCGCACGCCGGCCGCGCGGCGCCGGCGCCGGCCTTCGCCGGACGATGGGGTCAGGCGCCGGTGCGGCGCCGCCGGGCCTGCAGCGCACCCAGCCCCAGGCCGGCGAGCAGCAGCGCCCAGCTGGCGGGCTCCGGCACCGCCGGCAGCAGCCGCATCGCGTAGGCATGCGTCAGGCCGTCGTGCACGCCGGTGCCGACGATGGTGCCGTCGTTGGTGATGGCCAGCGCCGACGAGCTGGTGTTGGTGCCGAGGTCCCAGCCCGAGCCGGGTGCCAGCAGGCTCTGCAGCGCGTAGGTGGTGCCGTCGGCGTAGAGGAAGGGCACCGCGAACGCGCCGCCGGCGATGCCCACGGCCCAGCCCTGGTCGTTGACGCCGCGCGCGCTGCCCTGGCTGGTGGCGGGCGGCAGGCCGATCGCGGTCATGCCGCCGGCGGCCGACCAGACGAACGGCTGCCCCGAGCCCTGGTTCAGCATGCTGGAGCCGACGACATGGCCACCGTTGCCGACGCCGAAGTTGAGCGCGCCGTTGGCGCCCGGCAGCGCGCCCACGGTGCTCATCACGCCGGTCGTCGAGTCGTACACCATGCCGACGTTGACGGCGGCGTTGTTCGGGTCGATGCCGCTGCCCACCACCAGGCCGGCGTCGTTGATGCCGAAGGCCACCGTCATGAAGCTGCCGTTGGCGGTGGTGGCGGTGATCAGCGACCCCACGCCGCCGACGAACAGCGCCGCGCGCTGCGAGATGCCCGAGCCCACCGCGCCGGCGATCACGCCCGACGCGTTCACGCCGTTGGCCTGGCCGACGGTGAAGCCGGCCGGGATCGTCAGCGCGGTGACGACGCCGTTGCTCCACGTCACCGGCAGCGGGCTGCTGCCGAACGAGGTGGTCGACGAGGTGCCCACCACGAGCCCGGCGTCGTTCACGTCGTTGGCCACCGCGAAGTTGCGGCCCGCCAGGTTCGGCAGGCCGACCATGCCGCCGGCGGCGGTCCAGGTGTACGCCGTGAAGCCGGTGCCGAGCGAGCGGCCGACCACGATGCGCCCGTCGGGCGAGATGCCGTTGGCCTGCGAGGCGGTGCCGCTGCCGACCACGCCGAGGTCGACGATGGCGTAGCTCGGCGCGTCGGCGCGCGCGGCCGCGGCGGCCAGCAGCAGCGCCGCGGCGGCGGCCAGGGTGTGCAGGGTACGGTGGGTCATCGCGGTCCTCGCTCCGGGGTGTGGGTTGTGCGGCCACGTTAGCAGCGGCACGGGCGCGGCGGAAGTCCGGCCTGGCGGCCGGGTGCGCGCGGCCGACCCCGGGCGCCCGCCGGCCGGTCGCGGAGCGCGCTTGACGCGCGGGTCTCGAATGAATATGATGAGAGTCATATTAGCCATGAGCCGCAAAGCCAACACCCGCAAGGAAGAGACCCACGAGCGCATCGTGGAAGCCGCCGCGCGGGCGATCCGCCGGCACGGCTATGCAGGCGTCGGCGTGGCCGACGTGATGAAGGAGGCGGGCCTCACGCACGGCGGCTTCTACGCGCACTTCGAGTCGCGCGACGCGCTGCTGGTGGAGGCGCTGGAGCGTGCCGGCCGCGAGAGCTTCGACGCCGTCACGCGTGCCGCCGAGGTGCAGGCCCGCAAGGGTGTCAGCGCTTGGCGTTCGCTGGTGGAGACCTACCTGGCCGACCACCACCTGGCGTCGATGGACAGCGGTTGCCCGGTGGCGGCGCTCGGCAGCGACATGCCGCGCCAGTCCGAGGCGGTGCGCGAGGCCTCGGCCGAGCGCGTGCAGCGCCTGATCGCCGCCGTGCGGGCGCAGCTGCCGGACCTGACGCGCGCGGCTGCCGGCGTGGTGGCCGCCACGATGGTGGGCACGCTGCAGCTGGCGCGGGCGCTGGGCGACAACGCCGAGGGCCGGGCGCTGCTGGCCGCTGCGCGGCGGCAACTGATCCAGCAGCACGACGGGGCGCCGCCCGGCGCCCACTGAAGCCACCTTCTCCTGCGAGGCCAAGGCCCAACACCCCGTTCGCACGACCTCTAATATGACGGTTGTCATATTCATCCGACCCACCCAAGGACCCACCATGAAGATCGATTCCCAGACCGTCGCCCTCGTCACCGGTGCCAACCGCGGCATCGGGCTCGCTTTCACGCAGGCGCTGCTGGCGCGTGGCGCGCGCAAGGTCTACGCCGCGGCGCGCGACCCGGCCAGCGTGCCGCGCCTGCCCGGCGTCGAGCCGATCCGGCTCGACGTCACGCGCGCCGACGAAGTGGCCGCCGCCGTCGCGCAGGCGCGCGACGTCAACCTGCTCGTCAACAACGCCGGCGTCGGCCACGTCGGGGGCTTCCTGGCCGAGGACAGCGAGGACGCCGCGCGGCGCCAGTTCGAGACCAACTTCTACGGCGTGCTGCGCACCAGCAAGGCCTTCGCGCCGGTGCTGGCGGCGCAGGGCGGCGGCGCGCTGATCAACGTGCTGTCGATCGTCTCGTGGGTCAACGGCGGCATGCTCGCCGCCTACGCGGCCAGCAAGTCGGCCGCCTGGTCGCTGACCAACGCGCTGCGCCACGAGCTGGCGGCGCAGCGGACCCAGGTGCTGGCGCTGCACATGGGCTTCGTCGACACCGACCTGGTGCGCGCCATCGACGCCCCGAAGACCCCGCCCGCCGAGATCGTGCGCCTCGCGCTCGACGGCCTGGCCGCGGGGCTGGACGAGGTGCTGGCCGACGAGCCGACGCGCCAGGTCAAGCAGGGCCTGGTGGCGGCGCGCCCGAGCTACCTGCCGCAGCTGGCCTGAGCCGTGTCCGCCCGCTCGCCCTGGCCGGTGTTCTGGATCGCAAGCGCCGCCGCCTTCCTGGTGTCGCTGGACAGCACCATGCTCTACGCCGCGTTCGGCGCGCTGCGCGCGGGCTTCCCGCAGGCCTCGGCGGCGGAGCTGTCATGGGCGCTGAACGCCTACACGGTGGTCTACGCCGCGATGCTGATCCCGGCCGGCGGCCTGGCCGACACCTACGGCCGCAAGCGCGTGTTCCTGTTCGGCGTGACGGTCTTCATCGCCGCCTCGGCGGCCTGCGGCCTGGCGGGCAGCGTGGGTGCGCTGATCGCCGCGCGCGTGCTGCAGGCCGTGGGTGCCGCGCTGCTGACGCCGGCCTCGCTGTCGATCGTGCTGGCCGCCTTCCCGCAGGAGCGGCGCGCGCTCACCGTGAGCCTGTGGGGCGCGGTGGCCGGCTTCGCGGCCGCGGTGGGGCCGAGCCTGGGTTCCCTCGTCGTGCAGACGGCGGGCTGGCCGTGGGCCTTCTACATCAACGCACCGATCGGCGCGCTGTCGCTGTGGTTCGGCGCCGCGCGGCTGCAGGACGGCGGCGGCTCCGGCGCGCGCCGCCGCATCGATGGCGTGGGCATGGTGCTGCTGATCGTCGCGGTGGGCGCCATCGCGCTGGCGATCGTGGAACTGGAGTCGGCGGCCTGGAGCGCGGCGCAACTGGCGGCGGTGGCGGGCGCCGGCGTGATCGCCGGCGTGGGCTTCGTGATCTGGGCCGACACGGCGAGCGCGCCGCTCGTGGACCTGGGCCTGTTCCGCAACCGCACCTACAGCGCGGTGAACGCGGCCACGCTGAGCTTCGGCATCGCCTTCGCGATGATGTTCTTCACCTTCTTCTTCTACATGGGCGGGATCTGGCACTACAGCCAGGCCCTCGCCGGGCTGGCCATCGCGCCCGGCCCGCTCACCGTGGTGCCGGTGGCGATGGTCACCGGCCGGCTGGCCGGCCGCCACGGGCATCGGCCGTTCTTGGTCGGCGGCTCGCTGCTGTACGCGCTGGCGGGCCTGTGGTTCATGCTCGTACCCGGCACCGAGCCGGCCTACCTGACGCACTGGCTGCCCGGCCTGCTGCTCAGCGGCACCAGCGTCGGCATGGTGCTGCCTTCGCTGTCGGGCGCCGCGGTCAGCCGGCTGCCGGCCGCGCACTACGCCGTCGGCAGCGCGGTGAACCAGGCCACGCGCCAGATCGGCGCGGTGATCGGCGTGGCCCTCACGGTGCTGCTGCTGGGCCGCGGCGCCGTGGCGCGCGCCGACTTCGGCGCCGTGTACGCGCTGCAGGCGGCGCTGGCGCTGGTGACCGCGGGGCTGGGCCTGCTCGTCAACACGCGGCCGGCGAGCGCCCTTCCAGCAGCGGCACCTGCGGCTGCAGTGCATCGGCCATGAACGCGGTGAAGCGGCGCACGCGCGCCGAGCGGCGCAGGTCGGGGTGCGTCAGCAGCCACAACGAGGTCTCGAGACCCGGGATCGGCTGCGGCTCCAGGCGTCGCAGCCCCGCGGTGCGGTCGCCCACGTAACACGGCAGCACCGCGCAGCCGATGCCGGTGCGCGCCGCCTGGCGCAGCGACAGCAGCGAGTCGGTGCGCAGCGCCACCCGCTCGGGCGCCACGTGGGCCTGCATCCAGCGCCCGACGCTGGACCCCGCCAGGCTGGTGTCGGGGCCGACCCAGGGCCCGTCGCGGGTGGCGCCCGGTGCGCCGTAGAGCCCGTAGGCGATGGCGCACAGGCGCCGCCCGACCAGGCTCTCGGGCGGCTGCTGCGTGGGGCGCAGCGCCACGTCGGCGTCGCGTTCGGCCAGGTTGGCCATCGTGTTGGCGCCCGAGACCGAGAGCACGATGCCCGGGAAGGCGTCGCGGAAGCCCCGCAGCAGGTCCGGCAGCACCATGTGCAGCAGGGTGTCGGTGGTGGTCAGACGCAGCTCGCCCTCGGGGCGCAGGTCCTGTCCGGCGAGGCGACGCTCGAGTTCGTCCACCACCGCCTTCATCTCGCGCGCGGCGGCCAGCAGTTCCTCTCCGCCGGGCGTCAGCTGGTAGCCGCCGGGCAGGCGGTCGAACAGGCGCAGGCCGTGCGCGTCCTCGAACTCCTTGACGCGGCGGAACACGGTCGACGGGTTGACGCCCAGCACGCGTGCGGCGCCGGCCAGCGAACCCTGCTCGGCCACGGCCAGCAGGGTGCGCAGGTCGTCCCAGGCGATGCGCGCTTGCATGGCCCATTGTGGGCTTTGCGCCGGTGCAAGCCGGCATTGCCGCCATCGCTCTTTCGCCGGCGGCCGGCGCTTCCTACAGTTCCGCCACCACCCAACCCCTCCTGCGGAGAACCCATGAAGCTCTACTACTCCCCCGGTGCCTGCTCGCTGGCCGTCCACATCGCGCTGCACGAGACCGGTCGCCACTTCGACGCCGTGGCCGTCGACCTGACGCAGCACCGCACCGCCGACGGCGGCGACTACTACGCGATCTCGCCGCGCGGCTACGTGCCGCTGCTGGAGCTGGACGACGGCAGCCGCCACACCGAGGCCGGCTCGCTGCTGCAGTACCTGGCCGACCTGGACCCGTCGCAGGCGCTGATCGGCGCGCCGGGCAGCGCACGCCGCCTGGCCGTGGTGGAGGCCGTCACCTTCGTCGGCACCGAGCTGCACAAGGTGTTCAGCCCCTGGCTCTGGCACAAGGAAACCGCCGATTCGACGCGCCAGGCGGTGAAGGACAAGCTCGCGCTGCGCTTCAAGGAACTGGATGCGCTGTTCGCGAAGCAGGACTGGATCGCCGGCGACTACAGCATCGCCGACATGTACGCCTTCACCATCCTGAACTGGACCAAGTTCCTGCACCTGTCGCTGGCCGAGTACCCGAAGCTGCAGGCCTACCTGCAGCGCGTGGCGGCCCGGCCGGCGGTGCAGGCGGCGCTGCAGGCCGAGCGGCACGCCAAGTAGCCGCGGCGCGGCAGCCGCCGCGCTTCGAGAACTCCCGGGGCCGCGCACCGGCGCGTGGCACGTCACTTGCGTTAGCCCGGCTACCTGCGCAGGCAGGCCGTCGCTACCATCGACGCCACCCCGCCCCGTGCGCAGGCAACCGCCTGACCCAGGAGTTTTCCCTTATGCGCAGCGTCCGCGCCCTCACGTTCCTGTCGTTCCTGCTCGGCTTCGCCGCCACCGCGCCCGCGGCCGAGAAGTTCAGCTTCACCACCAACTGGTACGCGCAGGCCGAACACGGCGGCTTCTACCAGGCGCAGGCCGCCGGCCTGTACAAGCGCGAAGGCCTGGACGTGACGCTCAAGATGGGTGGCCCGCAGGTCAACATCATGCAGCTGCTGGCCGCCGGCCAGACCGACTGCGTGATGGGCTACGACATGCAGACCTTCAGCGGCTGGGAGCAGGGCATCCACAGCGTGACCGTGGCCGCCGCGTTCCAGAAGGACCCGCAGGTGCTGATCGGCCACCCCGGCCACCTCAACAGGCTGGAAGACCTGAAGGGCAAGACCATCCTGATCTCGGCCGCCGCCAACACCACCTACTGGCCGTGGCTGAAGGACAAGTACAAGCTCGACGACGCGCAGAAGCGGCCCTACACCTTCAACATCCAGCCCTTCATCGCCGACAGGAACGTGGTGCAGCAGGGCTACCTCTCGAGCGAGCCCTACGCGATCGAGAAGGAGGCCAAGTTCAAGCCGACGACCTTCCTGCTGTCCGACTACGGCTGGCCGCCCTACAGCACCACCATCGTCTGCATGGAGAAGACGCTGAGGGAGCGCCCGAAGGCCGTGGCGGCCTTCGTGAAGGCCAGCATGCAGGGCTGGAAGGACTACCTGAAGGGCGACGCACGCGCCGCCAACGCGCTGATCAAGAAGGACAACCCGGCGATGACCGACGACCGCATCGCGGTGGGCATCAGGCTGCTCAACGAAAGCGGCATGGTGTTCGGCGGCGACGCGGCGAAGCTGGGCGTGGGCATCGTCACCGACGAGCGCATGAAGGCCACCTACGACATGCTGGTGGCGATGAAGCTGCTGGACCCGGCGAAGGTGGAGCTGAAGCGCACCTACACGACCCAGTTCGTGAAGGACCTGAAGATCCTGCCGTGAGTCTTCCGCTGGTTGACCTTCAGGCCGACGCACCCGAGGCGCAGGCGCGCCGCATCGACGTCGCGCTGCGCGAAACCGGCTTCTTCGCGGTGACGAACCACGGTGTGCCCGCCGCGGTGGCCACCGCCGCATTCGACGCGGGCCATCGCTTCTTCGCGTTGCCCGAGGACACCAAGCAGCGCTGGCACATCGACCGCTGGCCGTTGCGCCGCGGCTTCGATCCGATCGGCTGGCAGGCGCTCGACCCGACGCAGCCGCCGGACCTGAAGGAGAGCTTCTACACGGGCGTCGAAGCCATCGGCCCCAACCAGTGGCCCGACGACGCGCTGCTGCCGGGCTTCCGCGCCGCGGTCGAGAGCTATGCGGCGGCGATGGAGGCGCTCGCGCGGCGTCTGATGGGGCTGTTCGAGATCGCGCTCGCGCTGCCGAGAGGCCACTTCGACGCCTTCATGCGCCATCCGACCTGCACGACCCGCTTGCTGCACTACCCGCCGCAGCCGGCCGTGGCGGCGCCGGGCCAGATCGGCTGCGGCGCGCACACCGACTGGGGTGCGCTGACGCTGCTGGCGCAGGACGACGCCGGCGGGTTGCAGGTGCAGACACGGGCGGGCTGGATCGACGTGCCGCCGACCCCCGGTGTGCTGGTCGTCAACGTCGGCGACATGACGCAGCGCTGGACCAACGACCGCTGGCGTTCGACGATGCACCGGGTGATCAACAGGCGCTCGGGACGCGACCGCTGGTCGATCGCCTATTTCTTCGATCTCGATGCCGAGGCGGCCATCGTGCCGCTGCCGTCCTGCGTCGATGCCGCGAACCCGGCGCGATACGGGGCCATCACCGCCGGCGAGCACCTGGCCGAGATGTACCGCCGCACCACGGTGGCTTCGTGACCGGCGAGGGCGCACCCGCGGTCGAGATCGAGGCGGCCGAGAAGACCTACCCGAACGGCACGCAGGCGCTGCAGCCGGTGAGCCTGTGCGTGCGGTCGGGCGAGTTCGTCACGCTGCTGGGGCCCAGCGGCTGTGGCAAGAGCACGCTGCTGAAGATGGTCGCCGGCCTGCTGGCCCCGAGTGCCGGGCGCGTGCAGGCGCGCAGTGAACGGCTGGCCTTCGTGTTCCAGGAGGCCACACTGATGCCCTGGGCCCGCGTGGGCGCCAACGTGCGCCTGCCGCTGGACCTGGCCGGCGTGCCGCGTGCACGGGCTGACGCACGTGTGCACGACGCGCTGAAGCTCGTGGGCCTGGAGGCCTTCGCCGGCCACCTGCCGCGCGAACTGAGCGGCGGCATGCAGATGCGGGTGTCGATCGCGCGCGCCCTGGTCACGCAGCCTGAAGTGCTGCTGATGGACGAGCCCTTCGGCGCGCTGGACGAGATCACGCGCAACCGGCTCGACGGCGAGCTGCTAGAGCTGTGGCAGGCCCAGGGCCTGACGGTGCTGTTCGTCACGCACTCGATCCACGAGGCCGTGTTCCTGTCGCAGCGCGTGCTGGTGATGGCCGCGCGGCCGGGCCGCGTGGTGGACGAGGTGCTGATCGCCGAGCCCTATCCGCGCCGCCCCGAGTTCCGCGTCTCCACCACGTTCAGCGCCCATGCACGGCGGCTGCAGGACAGCCTGCTGCGCGCCAGCGGCGGCGAGGTGGACGCGTGAAGCCCGAGGCCGAGCGCGTGGTCTACCCGGTGGCCGTGGCGCTGGTGCTGCTGGCGTTGTGGCAGGGCCTGGTGGTGGCCTTCGAGATCCCGCCGTTCCTGGTGCCGTCGCCGCTGAAGGTGGGGCAGACGCTGGTGGCGGATGCGCCGCAGTTGCTGCGCGCGCTGGCCAACACGCTGTGGATCACCGCGCTGTCGTTCGTGGCGGCGGTGGTGGTGGGCGTGTCCATCGCCTTCCTGTTCGTGCAGAGCCGCTGGATCGAGACCGCGCTGTTTCCCTACGCGGTCCTGCTGCAGGTGACGCCCATCGTCGCGATCGCGCCGCTGATCATCATCTGGGTCAAGGACCCGACCGTGTCGCTGGTGATCTGCGCGACGCTGGTGGCGCTGTTCCCGGTCATCGCGAACACCACGCTGGGCCTGCGCAGCGTGAACCCCGGCCTGCTGAGCTACTTCAGGCTGCAGCGCGCCACCCGCTGGCAGACGCTGGTGCGGCTGCGCATCCCGTCGGCGCTGCCGTATTTCTTCGGCGGGCTGCGCATCAGCAGCGGCCTCGCGCTGATCGGCGCGGTGGTGGCCGAGTTCGTGGCCGGCACCGGCGGCACCAGCAGCGGCCTGGCCTACGAGATCCAGCAGGCCGGCTACCAGCTCAACATCCCGCGCATGTTCGCGGCGCTGCTGCTGATCACGGTCACCGGCGTGGGGCTGTTCGGGCTGATGGCGTGGCTGTCACGCCGGGCTCTCGGCGGCTGGCACGAGAGCGAAGCGGTTCACGACTGAATCGCGAGCAGGCTGCGGCCCACGGCTTCGGCCACCTCGATGCCGTCGACGCCCGCGGACATGATGCCGCCCGCGTAACCCGCACCTTCTCCGGCCGGGTACAGGCCCTTCACGTTCAGGCTCTGGTGGTCGCGGCCGCGCGTGATGCGCAGCGGCGACGAGGTGCGCGTCTCCACCCCGGTGAGCACCGCGTCGGGCATGGCGAAGCCCTTGATCTGGCGCTCGAAGGCGGGCAGCGCCTCGCGGATCGCGTCCAGCACATACGGCGGCAGGCTCGGGTTCTTCGGGTCGGCCAGGTTCGTGAGCTGCACACCGGGCTTGTACGAAGGCTCCACATGGCCCAGCACCTTGCTGGGCTGGCGCTTCAGGAAGTCGCCCACCAGCTGGCCCGGCGCCAGGTAGTGGCCGCCGCCCAGTTCGTAGGCGCGGCTTTCCCAGATGCGCTGGAAGGCCACGCCGTCCAGCGGGTTCACGGGGCCCTCTGCCTTCCCGTCCTGGCGGTAGTCCTGCGGGTCGATGCCCACCACGATGCCGGCGTTGGCGTTGCGCTCGTTGCGCGAGTACTGGCTCATGCCGTTGGTGACCACCCGGTTCTCTTCCGAGGTGGCGGCCACCACGGTGCCGCCCGGGCACATGCAGAAGCTGTAGACGCCGCGGCCGTTGCTGGCGTGGTGCACGAGCTTGTAGTCGGCGGCGCCGAGGATCGGGTGGCCGGCGCTGGGCCCGAAGCGCGCGCGGTCGATGACCCCTTGCGGATGCTCGATGCGGAAGCCCACCGAGAAGGGTTTCGCTTCGAGGAACACGCCGCGCCGCTGCAGCATCGCGAAGGTGTCGCGCGCGCTGTGCCCCAGCGCGAGCACCACGTGGTCGGTGCGGATCTGCGTGCCGTCGGCGAGCACGACGCCGCGGACGGCGCCGGCCTCGATCTGCAGGTCCGTCACGTGCTGCCGGAAGCGGATCTCGCCGCCCAGGGCCTCGATGTCGGCGCGCAGCTTCTCCACCATGCTGACGAGCCGGAAGGTGCCGATGTGGGGCTTGGCGACGTAGAGGATTTCCTCCGGCGCGCCCGCCTTCACGAACTCGGTCAGCACCTTGCGCGTGAGGTGGCGCGGGTCGCTGATCTGGCTCCACAGCTTGCCGTCGCTGAAGGTGCCGGCGCCGCCTTCGCCGAACTGCACGTTCGACTCCGGGTTCAGCACGCTCCTGCGCCACAGGCCCCAGGTGTCCTGGGTGCGTTCGCGCACGATCTTGCCGCGCTCCAGCACGATGGGGCGCAGCCCCATCTGGGCCAGGATCAGCGCGGCGAAGATGCCGCAGGGGCCGAAGCCGATGACCACCGGCCGCGGGCGCCCGCCGGCGTGGAAGTCGGCCGGCGCGTGGCCGACGAAGCGGTAGCTCGTGTCGGGCGCGGGCCGGATGTGCGCATCGCCGGCATGGCGCGCGAGCACGGCCGCTTCGTCGTCGACTTCGACGTCCAGCGTGTAGCTGAGCACGATGGCGGTCTTGCGCCGCGCATCCCAGGCGCGGCGGAAGACGTGGATGTGCCTGAGCGCCGCGTCGGCCACGCCCAGGCGCTGGCGCACGGCGGCGCGCAGCGCGTCTTCGGGGTGGTCTAGCGGTAGGCGGAGTTCGGTGATGCGCAGCATCGGGCGCTCACCGCAGGCAGCGGGCGGCTGCTCAGCCGCCGGACTTCGGCCGCTTGCCCGGGTTCTTCTTGCTGCGGGTGTGGCTGCCGCGCTCCAGGCTGCGCTTCTGGCCGCGGCTGATGGTGATGGTCACGCCCTTGGGCGCTGGCGGACGCGGCGTGGCGCGGGCGTCGGCTTCGGTACGGATCTTCTGGGCCATGATGTGCGGCTTTGGGTTCGGACGAACCCGCAATTAGGCCACAGTTGCTCAGCCGAAGCTGAAGTCCCCGAACGGCTGCCGTTGCACCGCCCGCACGTACTCGCGCGTGAAGCCCGGCCACAGCGCGATGTTGCGGCCGCTGTCGGCGCGGTACCAGCTGCGGCACTGGCTCCAGACGGAGCCCTGCAGCCGGCCCTGCAGCGCGTCGTTGAAGGCCTGCATCGCGGCAGGCTTCAGCTCGATGGAGCGCGCGCCGCGGCGCTCGGTCTCCGCCATCGCGCGCAGCACCCATTGCACGCCGGGCTCGATGAAGAGCAGCGTGGAGGTGTGCCCGGTGGCCGTGTTCGGCCCCAGCATCAGCCAGAAGTTCGGGAAGCCGGCGACGGTCAACCCCAGCTGCGCCTGCGGCCCGTCGCGCCAGGCGTCCTGCAGCGTGAGGCCGCCGCGGCCGGTGACGGGCACCTGGATCGCGTGCTCGACGTCGAAGCCGGTCGCGCACACCAGCACGTCGAGTTCGCGCTCGCGTCCGTCGGCGGTGACGATGCCGCGTTCGGTGATGCGCGCGATGCCGTCGGTGACGAGCTCCACCTGCGGCCGTGTGAGCGCCGGGTAGTAGTCGTTCGAATAGATGATCCGCTTGCAGCCCAGCGGGTAGGTCGGCCGCAGCTTCGCGGCCAGCGCCGCGTCGCCACCCGTGCCGCGCCGCAGGTGCGCCTCGGCCTGGCGCAGCATCAGGCGGCGCATGAAGCTGCCTTCGTCGAAGCCGCGGCGGCCGAGTTCCAGCGCCCACAGCCAGAACGTGCGCACCGCGGCGTTGTAGGGCGGCAGGCGGGCCAGCAGCCGGTCGATGCGGCCGTAGGGCCGGTCGATGCGCGGCAGCACCCAGTTCGCGGTGCGCTGGAACAGGTGCAGCCGCGCCGCCTGCCGTGCCAGCGGCGGCACCAGCTGCGACGCGGTGGAGCCGGTGCCGATCACGCCGATCCGGCGGCCGGCGAGCTCGACGTCCGGGTCCCAGCGCGCCGAGTGCAGCCGCGCGCCGCCAAAGCGCGCCAGCCCGTCGATCGCCGGCCAGCGCAGCCGGCTCAGCGGCCCGGTGCTGCAGACGAAGTGGCGCGCCGCGAAGCGGCGGCCTTTCGAGGTGTCGATCTGCCAACGGCCTTCGGCCTCGTCGAAGCGCGCGGCGGTCACCGCTTCATCGAACTGCAGGTGCGGCGCCAGGCCGTGTTTCTCGGCGCCGTGCGCCATGTAGGCCTGGATCTCGGGCGCCGCGGCGAAGCGCTGGCGCCAGCGCGGGTTGGGCTCGAAGCTGAAGCTGTACAGCGGCGCCGGCACGTCGACGTGCGCGCCCGGGTAGCGGTTGTCCCACCAGGTGCCGCCGAGGCCGGGCGACTGCTCCAGGATCACGAAGCGTTCGCGCCCGGCGCGCTTCAGCGCGATGCCCATGCACAGGCCCGACATGCCGGCCCCGAGGATCAGCACGTCGACGGTCTGCACGGCGCCGGTCATATGGCCGGCGATTGTGGTGCGGCCGCGGCTACAACGGGAGATGCACCCGCACCTCGGGCGCGTGGCCGTGCAGCGTCGCGCCCAGCTTCTGCATCAGGCGCAGCATCGGCTCGTTGCCCGGCACCACGCCGCCGTGCAGCGCCGCCAGCCCCTGCGAGCGCGCGTGCGCCGCCAGCCGCTGCAGCAGCGCCCGCGCCAGGCCCTGGCCCTGCCACGCGTCGGCCACCGCGACCGCGAACTCGGCCGTGTCGGTGCCTTCCTCCACCACGTAGCGCGCCTCGGCCAGCAGCTGGCGCAGGCCGTCGTCGGTGGTGGCGGTGGCCACCAGCGCCAGGTGCCGCTGCGGCACCTGGGTCGTCATCGCGCGCAGGGCACTCTCGGGCAGCGCGTTGACGGCGCCGTGGAAGCGCAGCAGGCGCGCGCGCGGCGACAGGCCGCCGAAGAAGAACTGGCGCAGCGCGGCCACGTCGCTGTGGTGGGCCGGGCGCAGCGTCACCTGGCGGCCGTCGCGCAGCCGCAGCGCCTCGCGGTAGGGGCGCCCGGCCAGGGCCCGTACGCAGTCGGACCCGTAGGGCAGCGCGGCGTCGACGGTCGCCGCGCGTGCCGGTGCCAAGGCGGCGTGGTTCATCGTGCCGTCCCTCCCGCCACCGGCAGGTGCAGCCAGGCTCCGAGTTCCAGCCACCACGCGCGCGCCCCGGGCGCCGGCGCCAGCGTGCTGGCGCTGAGCACCGCGTCGCCGCCCAGCGAGCCCACCGTCAGCGGCGCGCCGCCGCCCAGCACGCGGCTCTGGCCGGCTTCGATCTGGATGTCGTCGGGCTCGCCGTCCACCGTCACCCACAGCGTGCCGGCCTCGGCCTGCAGGCGCAGCAGCGGGGGCTGCCGGAAGTGCACGAAGTCGTCGGGCCGCAGGCGCCGGCGCAGCGGCAGGGTGGTGGTGTGCGGACGGGTGGTCATGGCATGCTCCAGGTTCATGCATGGTGCGCCGCAGCGCGCTGGTCTTCAAACGATCATTCGGAAGCCTTCGCATTCCTGGAACGCATGGCAAACGACAGCCCCCGCCTGCCCCCGCTGGACCGCCTGGCCGTCTTCGACGCCGCCGCGCGCCATCTTTCGTTCACCAGGGCCGCGGCCGAGCGCTTCCTGACGCAGAGCGCCGTCAGCCGCCAGGTGGCCGCGCTGGAGGAGGAGCTGGGCGTGGCGCTGTTCCGCCGCCGCCACCGCGCGCTGGAGCTCACCGACGACGGCCGGCTGCTGGCCGAGGCGGTGGCCCGCGCGATCGGCACCGTGCGCGACGCGCTGGCCGCCATCCGCGCGCCCGACCGTCGCGAGGTGCTGGCGCTGACGACCACGCCCGGGCTCGCGTCGCTGTGGCTGATCCCGCGCCTGGCCGATTTCGTCGCGCGCCACCCGGGCGTGGACGTGCGCATCGACGCCAGCTACCAGCCCCGCTCGCTGGCCGGCGACGGCTTCGACATCGCCATCCGCTACACCACGCTGGAGGCGGCGAGCGGGCTGCCGCTGTTCGGCGAGCAGATCCTGCCGGTGTGTTCGCCGCGGCTGCTGCGCACCGGCCCGCCGCTGAAGACGCCGGCCGACCTGGCGCGCCACACGCTGCTGCAGATGGACAGCCTGCCCGGCAAGGGCCCGCCGCTCGAATGGCAGAACTGGTTCCGCGCGATGGGCCTGGGGCCGGTGGCGCCCGCGGCCACGCTGAGCTTCACGAACTACGACGCCGCGGTGGCCGCCGCGGTGGCGGGGCAGGGCGTGGCGCTGGGCCGCCGGCCGCTGGTGGACGCGCTGCTGCACCAGCACGCGCTGGTGGCGCCGATCAAGGGCGCGAAGGCCTCGGCGCACGGCTACACCGTGATGGTCGAACCGGCGGCCTCGCGCAAGCCGGCGGTGCAGGCGCTGGTGAACTGGCTGCTGGCGCAGGCGCACGACGGGGCCGACGCGCGGTAGGCAAGCGTGACTTCGTCGGCAGGCGCCGGTCTCAAGCGGCGCGGGCAACGGCCGATCCCTACGGCGTGGGCCGGCACTTCAGCTGGCGGGGAACGCCCTTGTCCATCTTCTCGAGAACGGCTGCGCTGTCGGTCGCGGCGCTGCTGCTGTGCATCGCCGGCACCCCGGCGTCGGCGCAGCGCGTCGTGAACCGCTGCACCGACGCCAAGGGCCATGTCGTGCTGAGCGACCGGCCCTGCGCGTCCGAAGGCGCGACGCCGCGCGGCATCGACGGGCGCGTGCGCAGCAGCCTGGCCTGCACGCGGCTGGGCGACACCATCCGCAACGCGCCGCTGCGCGGCACGCGGCCGGAGAGCGTCGAGCAGATGGCCGCCGAGTACGCGCGGGCCTGCGGCGATTTCGACCATCGCGAGGTGCGCCAGACCGCCGCCGCGCCGACCGCCGCGCGCTGATCGACCCCTGACGCCGCGTGCGCGCAGCGCGGGCCGACAATGTGCCCATGCACGCGCACACGCTGGCCGGCCGCGTCTGGCAGTTCGCCGATCTGAAGACGCTGCTGGCGCGGGCCACACCGCCGCGCTCGGGCGACACGCTCGCCGGTGTCGCGGCCGACAGCGCCGCCGAGCGCATGGCGGCCCGGCTGGCGCTGGCCGACCTGCCGCTGGCGCACTTCCTGAACGAGACCGTCGTGCCCTACGAGGCCGACGAGGTGACGCGGCTGATCGTCGACACGCACGACGCGGCGGCCTTCGCGCCGGTGGCGCACCTCACGGTCGGGGCTTTTCGCGACTGGCTGCTGTCCGACGCCGCCGACGGCGCCGCGCTGGCGGCACTGGCTCCCGGCCTCACGCCCGAGATGGCCGCCGCCGTGAGCAAGCTGATGCGCCACCAGGACCTGCTGTGGGTGGCGAAGAAGTGCCGCGTGGTCACCGCGTTCCGCAACACCATCGGCCTGCCCGGCCGCCTGGCGGTGCGCCTGCAGCCGAACCACCCGACCGACGACCTCCGGGGCATTGCCGCCTCGATGCTCGACGGGCTGATGTACGGCTGCGGCGACGCGGTGATCGGCATCAACCCGGCCAGCGACAGCCTGGCGCTGATCGGCGGGCTGCTGCGGCTGCTGGACGAGGTGATCCAGCGCCATGCCATTCCCACCCAGGGCTGCGTGCTGACGCACGTGACCAACACGCTGCGGCTGATCGAGGACGGCCTGCCGGTCGACCTGGTGTTCCAGTCGGTCGCCGGCAGCGAGAAGGCCAATGCCGGCTTCGGCATCACGCTCGGCCTGCTGCGCGAGGCGCGCGACGCCGCGCTGTCGCTCAAGCGCGGCACGGTGGGCGAGCACGTCATGTACTTCGAGACCGGCCAGGGTTCGGCGCTCTCGGCCGGCGCACACCACGGCGTGGACCAGCAGACGATGGAGGCGCGCGCCTACGGCGTGGCGCGTGCGTTCCGGCCGCTGCTCGTCAACACGGTGGTCGGCTTCATCGGCCCCGAGTACCTCTACGACGGCAAGCAGATCATCCGCGCCGGCCTCGAGGACCACTTCTGCGGCAAGCTGCTCGGGCTGCCGCTGGGCTGCGACATCTGCTACACCAACCATGCCGAGGCCGACAGCGACGACATGGACACGCTGATGACGCTGCTGGGCGCCGCCGGCGTCACCTTCATCATGGGCGTGCCGGGGGCCGACGACATCATGCTGAACTACCAGAGCACGAGCTTCCACGACGCCGCGGTGCTGCGCCAGCTGCTCGGCCTGAAGCGCGCGCCGGAGTTCGAGGCCTGGCTGGCGCGGGTCGGCATCACCGCCGAGGATGGCCGGCTGCTGCCGCCGCCGGCCACGCACCCGCTGCTGGCGGACCTCTCGCGCTGAACCGATGGGCGCCGCCGACCCCTGGGAGCACCTGCGCCGCCACACCGCGGCGCGCATCGCGCTGGGCCGTGCCGGCGCCAGCCTGCCGACCGGCGAGTGGCTGCGCTTCGGCGTGGCGCACGCGCTGGCGCGCGACGCGGTGCACGCGCCGTTCGACACCGGGGCGCTGGCCGCCCGGCTGGTGTCGCATGCCTTCGACGCCTTGCCCGTGCAGAGCGCGGCCCCGGACCGCGCCACCTTCCTGCGCCGCCCCGACCTCGGCCGGCGCCTCTCGCCGCCCGACGCGGCGCGGCTGGCCGCGCTGACTGCGGCGGCCTGCGACCTGGCGGTGGTGGTCGGCGACGGCCTGTCGGCGGTCGCGGCCGAGCGGCACGCGCTGCCGCTGCTGCTGGAACTGCGGCCGCGGCTGGAGGCGGCCGGCCTGGCCGTCGGCCCCGTGGCCGTTGCCCGCCAGTGCCGCGTGGCGCTGGGCGACGAGGTCGGCGCAGCGCTCAGGGCCCGCGCGGTGCTGGTGCTGCTGGGCGAGCGGCCGGGGCTCTCGTCGCCCGACAGCCTCGGCGCCTACCTCAGCTGGGCGCCGGCACCGGGCCTGGCGGACTCGCAGCGCAACTGCGTCTCCAACATCCGCCCGGAGGGGCTCGTCGTCGCCGAGGCGGCGCGCAGGATCGCCTGGCTGCTGGTCGAGGCGCGCCGCCTGGGGGCCACGGGGATCGTGCTGAAGGATCGCAGCGATAGCCCTGCGCTGGCCGAGCCGGCCGGACCTTGCGGGACAATCGCGCGATGATCCAGCAACGCACGCTGAAGTCCATCACCCGCGCCGTCGGCGTGGGCGTGCACAGCGGCCAGAAGGTCGAGCTCACGCTGCGCCCCGCGCCGCCCGACCACGGCATCCTGTTCCGGCGCACCGACCTGCCCGAACCGGTGGACATCCCGGTGTCCGCGCTGGCCGTCTCGGACACCCGCATGGCCAGCACCATCAGCCCGGGCGGCGATCCCGGCGCGCCCAAGGTGCAGACCATCGAGCACCTGATGTCGGCCTGCGCCGGCCTGGGGCTCGACAACCTGATCGTCGACATCACCGCCGAGGAGGTGCCCATCCTCGACGGCAGCGCGGCCAGCTTCGTGTTCCTGCTGCAGAGCGCCGGCATCGAGCTGCAGAACGCGCCCAAGCGTTTCCTGCGCGTGAAGAAGACGGTGGAGATCCGCGAAGGCGAGGGCCCGACGCTCAAGTGGGCGCGGCTGGAACCCTTCCACGGCTACAAGCTGAGCTTCGAGATCGAGTTCAACCACCCCGCGGTGGACGCCACCGGCCGCCGCGTCGAGTTCGACTTCGGCAGCGGCCAGTACAAGCGCGACATCGCGCGCGCCCGCACCTTCGGCTTCACGAAGGACGTGGAGATGATGCGCACGCGCGGCCTGGGCCTGGGCGGCAGCATGGACAACGTGATCGTGGTCGACGACTACCGCGTGCTCAACAGCGACGGGCTGCGCTACGACGACGAGTTCGTGAAGCACAAGATCCTCGACGCCATCGGCGACCTGCACATCGCCGGCAGGCCGCTGCTGGCCAGCTACGTGGCCTACAAGAGCGGCCATGCGCTGAACAACCGGCTGCTGCGCAAGCTGCTGGCCGACAGCTCGGCCTACGACGTCGTCACCTTCCAGAACGAGGCCGAGGCGCCGCTCGGCTTCGCCGACCTGGCGCCGGCCTGGTGAGGCCGTGACGATCTTCCGCCTCGTCTTCGGCCTGCTGCTCGTGAGCGGCCTGCTGTGCTTCGCCACCTACATCGGCACCGGGCAGGCGGTGTGGCGGCGGCGCGGGATCGTGATCGTCAAGTGGACGATGGTCGCCGCCTTCGGCTTCTTCGCGGTACTGATCCTCGAGCGCCTGGCGCTGATGCTCTAGACGCGCGTTCAGCGCCGCGGCAGCGGCGCCTTGGAGCGGTCGCCCACCTGCACGTCCACGGTCAACGCCTTGGCGCCGCGCTGCAGCGTCAGCTGCGCCGGCTGGCCCGGCGGCAGCGCGGCCACGGCGGCAAAGAGCTCGGTGGTGTTGCGCACGGCCCTGTCCGCCACCTTCACCACCACGTCACCGGGCATCACGCCGCCCTTGGCGGCCGGGCCGTCCTGCAGCACGCCGGCGATCAGCACGCCGTCCTTCACCGGCAGCTTCAGGCTCTCGGCCAGCTCGGCGCTCAGGTCGCGCGGCTCCACGCCGATCCAGCCGCGGCTGACCTTGCCGCCGCGCACGATGGCCTCCATCACCTCGCGCGCGGTGTCCACCGGCACCGCGAAGCCGATGCCCATGCTGCCGCCGCTGCGGCTGAAGATGGCCGTGTTGATGCCCACCAGCGCGCCGCCGGCATCGACCAGCGCGCCGCCCGAGTTGCCCGGGTTGATCGCCGCGTCGGTCTGGATGAAGTTCTGGAACGGCGTGCTGGCCTGCTTGCGGTCGAGGGCGCTGACGATGCCGGCCGTCACGGTCTGGCCGACGTTGAAGGGGTTGCCGATCGCCAGCACGGCGTCGCCCACCTGCAGCGCCCGCACGTCGCCCAGCGTCACCACCGGGAGCCGGTCGAGTTCGACCTTGAGCACCGCGATGTCGGTCTCGGTGTCGCTGCCCACCAGGCGCGCGCGCGTGCTGCGTCCGTCGGCCAGCTGGACCTCGATCTCGGTGGCGTCCTCCACCACGTGGTGGTTGGTCAGCAGGTAGCCCTCGGGGGCGACGATGACGCCGGAGCCCAGGCCCACCTGGCGCGTGTCGGGCGTCTCGCCGAAGAAGAAGCGGAAACGCGGGTCGTCGGTGTGCGGGTTCTTGCGCGCCGCCATCTTGGTGGCGGTGACGCTGACGACCGCCGGCGCCGCGCGCCGCGCCGCCAGCGCGAAGCCCGAGGCGCCGCTGGCCGCCGGCCCGGCGGCGGGCGCCACCTGCAGCAGCGTGGGCGCCGGCAGCAGGCCGGTCACGCCCACGCCCCTCGTGCTGCCGGGCAGCCAGTCGGGCTTGAGCGTGACGACCACGAACAGCATCGCCACGCCCACCGTGACGGCCTGCGAGAAGACGAGCCAGGTTCTACGCCACATGCGGGAAGGGGAAGGAGATGGGCCGGGTGATCCAGAATCGGCGCATGGCCGAGCGTTCAGCGATCGAAGCGCACCTGGAGATGCTGCTGCAGCCCGGGGCTTTCAAGGATTATGGGCCGAACGGCCTGCAGGTCGAGGGCCGGCGCGAGGTGAGGCACATCGCCTCGGGGGTCACCGCGAGCCTGGCCTTCATCGACGCTGCGCTGGCCGCCGGCGCCGACACGCTGCTCGTGCACCACGGCCTGTTCTGGCGCGGGCAGGACGGCCGCCTCACCGGCTGGCTGGCCGAGCGCGTGCGGCGGCTGATGGCGGCCGACGCGAACCTGTTCGCCTTCCACCTGCCGCTGGACGCGCATGCCGAGCTCGGCAACAACGCGCAGCTCGGCCGCCGGCTCGGGCTGGTGGCCGATGCGCGCTTCGGCGAGCAGCAGCTCGGCTTCGCCGGCGCGGCCGACACCACGCTGGCTGCGCTGGCGCAGGCGGTGCAACGCCAGCTCGGGCGCGCCCCGCTGGTGCTGCCCGGCGACGGCCGCCCGTTGCGCCGCGTGGCCTGGTGCACCGGCGGCGCGCAGGGTTACTTCGAGGCCGCCATCGCGGCCGGCGCCGACGCCTTCCTCACCGGCGAGGTCTCCGAGCCGCAGGCCCACCTGGCGCGCGAGACCGGTGTCGCGTTCCTGGCCTGCGGCCACCACGCCACCGAGCGCTACGGCGCGCCCGCGGTGGCGGCGCAGGTGGCATCGGCTTTCGGGCTGGAGCACCGCTTCATCGAGGTGGACAACCCCGCATGAAACCCGTGCTGGTGACGATGGGCGACGCGGCCGGCATCGGGCCCGAGATCATCGTGAAGGCCTTCGCCGCGGGCGAACTGACCGACGCGGTGGTGCTGGGCGACCCGGCCGTGCTGCGCCGCGAGGGTGGCGCGATGGTGGCGGTGATCGACGCGCCGGCCGACCTGGCGGCCGTGCCGCCCGGCTGCCTGCCGGTGCTGCCGCCGCCGGGGCTGCCGCCGGGCCTGGCGGCGCTGCCGCGCGGGCAGGTCGACGGCCGCAACGGTGCGGCCGCGGCGCGCTGCATCGAACATGCGGTGCACCTGGTCGGCGCGGGTGCGGGCCGCGCGATCGTCACCGCACCCATTCACAAGGAAGCGCTGTCGGCCGCGGGCGTGCCCCATCCCGGCCACACCGAGATGCTGCAGGCGCTGTCCGCACCGCCCGGCGCCACGCCGCCGCCGGTGCGCATGATGCTGGCCAACGACGAACTGCGCGTGGTGCTGGTGACGATCCACGTCTCGCTGCGGCGGGCCATCGAGATGCTGAGCGTCGACGCCGTGCTGGACACGCTGCGCATCACGCAGCGCAGCGCGGCGGCCTGGGGCCTGGTGGCGCCGCGCATCGCGGTGGCGGGGCTCAACCCGCACGCGGGCGAGGGCGGGCTGTTCGGCGACGAGGAACTGCGCGTCATCGCGCCGGCGGTGGCTGCGGCGCGTGCCGAGGGCATCGACGCCAGCGGTCCGCACGCACCCGACACGGTGTTCATGCGCGCGCGCCGCGGTGCCTTCGACTTCGTGGTCTCGATGGTCCACGACCATGGCCTGATCGCGGTGAAGTACCTCGGGGTGGAACAGGGCGTCAACGTCACGCTCGGCCTGCCCTTCGTGCGCACCAGCCCCGACCACGGCACCGCGTTCGACATCGCCGGCCAGGGCGCGGCCGATGCGTCGAGCCTCGTGGCGGCGCTGCGCTGCGCGCGCCGCCTGGCCGGTCAGATGCCGGCCGGCTGAGAGGTGGTGCTGTTGCCCGCGGCCGCCGCCGCCAGGCCCGCCAGCTGGCGCCGTGCCCGCGCCGTGGCGCGCTCCACCAGGTAGGCGCTCTCGAAGGCCTTGAAGCGGCCGGTCTCGCACAGGCGCACGAGCATGCGCTGCGTCAGCGACACCGTCTTGCGGCCCTTGCCGCCGTGCTTGAAGATGAAGAAGCCGCGGCCCGGGCTGATGTGCGTGAGGCGCACCTTCTGCCACTCGTCGTCCAGGTGCATGCGGTAGGCGAAGCCGATCTGCACGCTCTCGGCCAGGTTGCGGCCTTCCACCGGCTCGGCCGGCTCGGCCACCGGCGGCAGGCCGGGCACCGACGGCCCCGGGTCGGGCGGCAGGTCGGGCTCGGCGCCGAGGTCGATGTCGACCTTGCCGTCCCAGTCCACCGACGACTCGGGCACCAGGCCCACGCGCTTCGCCTCGTCGGGCGTGAACTGCGGGACCGCCAGCTCCTCGGTCAGCACCGGCAGGTTGGGCGCGGTCTTCAGGTCGGCACGCACCGGCAGCGGCCGCTGCAGCGCACCGTCGACCTGCTTGGCCATCAGGTTGATGTCGAGCTGGCGCGCCAGCGGGCTCTTCAGCGCCTCGGCATGGGCCGGCATCAGCTGGCCGAAGAAGGCGCGCCGCTGCTGCTCGGGCCAGCCGATCAGGTTCATGCCCTCGGTCAGGTCCTGCATGAGCTTGGGCAGCTCGGCCAGGAAGGCCTTGCGGTGGGCCGGCGTGGCCTTGGGCTGCACGCTCATGAACAGGTCGCGCGCCACCGTGCGCAGGCGCTGCGTCAGCGGGCCGTCCGGGCCGTTCTGCTCGGCGGCGCGCAGCAGGGCCTGGCTCCAGACCGTGCTGATGAAGTCGCGCAGGAAGGGCGGTGCCGAGAGATCCTTCAGCTCGCCCGACAGCCGCAGCGCGTAGAGCTGGCGCAGCCGCGCCTGGTCTTCCTTCTCGGACAGCAGGCTCGCGGCGTCGCCCGCTTCGGAGGTGTCGCGCGCGGCCAGCTCGGCCGTGAAGGCCTCCAGCGCCGCCAGCTTCTGTTCGTAGACGTCGATGTGCTCGAAGTCGCCGTCGACGACCTCGTGCACCAGCGCCTTCACCTTCGCCAGGAACGCCTTCGCGCCTTCCTCGCCGAAGTCCTCGAAGGCCGAACCCAGCGACGCGATGCGGTTGATGAAGCGCCGCACCGGGTGGCGGCGCGACGAGAAGAACGTGCCGTCGCCCAGGGCCGCGCGCAGCACCGGCAGCTGCAGTCGGGCGATCTGGCGCGCCATCTGCGGCGGTACCTTCGGGTCGGCCAGGATCTGGTCGAACATGAAGCCGATGACGTCGATCACCATGTGATCGAGCGCCCCGCTGCTGGCCTGGCGCAGCTCCTCGCGGTGCACGCGGATCAGGTTGGGCGGCAGCGGCGCGCCCATCGGTTCGCCGGCATCGTCGGCGAAGGCGGTGCCGTAGCCGCTGTTCTCGGGCACGCCGGTGACGTTCAGGCGCCGGATCAGCGTCATCAGCGCCGGGTCGACGGAACCGAAGGAGCGGCCCATCGCGGCGCCGGTGCGCGTGGACGGACCGAAGCCGCCCGGGCCGCTGCGGCCCGACGCACCGCCGGAGACTCCCGGCCCGTACCCGCCGCCGGGCCCCGCGTAGCCGCCGGGCCCGCCGTGCATGCTGGTGTAGCCCGAGCGCGTGGTGTTGCGTTCGTCGCCGGCGCGGCCGAGGTTGTTGAACGACGACGGGCTGTGGTCGTCGGCGCCGTGGCCCATCCCGCCGCCCGCGCGCGGCGAGCGGTTGCGGACGGTCAGGCCCTGCGGCTGCACGCCGGCGTTGCGCAGGCCGTTGACGATGTCGCCGTAGGCGTTGCGCAGCAGGCCGCCGAGCGAGCGGCTGAGCTCGCTGGACAGCACCTTGCGGATGTCGGGCCGGTCGGAGATGGCCTCGATGCCCTTGATCATCGCGTGGCCCACGAGGTCGGGCCGCAGCGGGTTGCGGTCGCCCAGCCCGCTGGCGGGGCCGGCGGCCTCGCTCAGCAAGGAACCGACATACCCGTCGAGCTCACGCAACTCCCACTCGCAGGCATGCGCGATCTCGAGGCCGAAGCGGTCGGCCGAGATCTGCGCCTCGACCTCCTTGTCCTCCACCAGGCTCAGCGTGGCCCAGTCGGTCAGCGTGGCCGCCCGCGAAGGCGCGAAGGCGCTGTCGGGCGCACCCGGCGCCGCGACGCGCGGGCCCAGTTCGCGCAGCACGCGCTCGTCGAGTGCGTCGTTGAACGTCAGCGCGAACACCGCCGACTTGCGGTTGAGCTCGAACTGCGCGCCCAGCAGGCCGTCGCGCTGGTAGGCGTTGGTGGCCGCCAGCGCGGCCAGGCCCAGGCTCTCGATGCTGCGCTCGGCGGCCTCGCGCGCCGTCATCTTCAGGCGCTGCACGGCCGCCTCCAGCGGCGCGGGCAGGCGGTGAAGGGGGTTCGGCTTCATGGGTGACCGCCAAGTATGCGGCATCCCCCGCAACGGCTTTGGATCGAAGTCCGCCGCTCTCGCCCCATGTTTCCAGCGACCGCCTGCGGTGCTGGTTGCCGCTCGTTACTTCTTCAGCGCGTCGCGGATCTCGCGCAGCAGCAGCACGTCTTCCGGCGTCGGCGCGGGCGGGGCCGGCGGCGCCGGCGGCGCTTCGCGCTTCAGGCGGTTCATCTGCTTGACCATCATGAAGATGATGAAGGCCAGGATCACGAAGTTGATGACGATGGTGATGAAGCTGCCGTATGCGAACACCGCGCCGGCCTTCTTGGCCTCGACGAGCGTCGCCGCCGGCGCGCCCGAGAGCTGGATGAAGTAGTTGTTGAAGTCCAGGCCGCCGAGCAGCTTGCCGACCACCGGCATGATGAGGTCGCCGACGATCGAGTCGACGATCTTGCCGAAGGCGCCGCCGATGATCACGCCGACGGCGAGATCCATCACGTTGCCCTTGAGCGCGAACTCCTTGAACTCGGAAGTGAAACTCATCGATGTTCTCCTGGCACGGTGGAAAAGTTGCCGGCGGCACGGTAGTGAAGGGCCGCGGAGGCGTCAATGTCCCAAGGGTTGGGGTGCCGTCGCGCGCCGTGCACGGCGCGCCTGGGCCTGCAGGACGCCTCGGCTAGAATTCGGAGTTAACCCGAACTCAGCACGCCTTCGAGGACCTTCATGAGCGACGCCCCTGGCGACAAGACCGTGCAAGCCCCCATGGACAGCAGCCGGCGTACCTGGATCGCGATCACCTGCGGCGCCGGCGCCGTGGGCGGCGTCGCCGCCGCGGTGCCCTTCGTCAGCACCTTCGCGCCGTCGGAGCGCGCACGCGCCGCCGGCGCTCCGGTGCAGGTGGACATCAGCGGCATCAAGCCCGGCGAGAAGCTCACGGTGGAATGGCGCGGCAAGCCGGTGTGGATCGTGCGCCGCACGGCCGAGCAGGTGGCGGCGCTGCCCAAGCTCGACAAGGAACTGGCCGACCCGAAGTCCCTGCGCAAGCCCGACGAGCTCACGCCCGAGTACGCCCGCAACGAGGCACGCTCGCTGAAGCCGGAGTTCTTCGTCGGCGTCGGCATCTGCTCGCACCTGGGCTGCTCGCCCAGCGACAAGTTCACCCCGGGTCCGCAGCCCTCGCTGCCCGACGACTGGCAGGGCGGCTTCCTGTGTCCCTGCCACGGTTCCACCTTCGACCTGGCCGGCCGCGTCTTCAAGAACAAGCCCGCGCCGGACAACCTGGAGGTGCCGCCGCACATGTACCTGTCGGACACCGTGCTGCTGATCGGTGAAGACAAGAAGGCCTGACCGCAAGGCCCCGCCCGCCCCCGCCGCATTCGACCGAGGACCTCATGGCTGATTTCAAGGAAGCGCCGCCCGGCTCGCCTGTGCTCGTGCAGGCCACCACGTGGCTCGAGAACCGGTTCCCGACCGCGTTCGCCGAATACAAGAAGCACCTGTCCGAGTACTACGCGCCGAAGAACTTCAACTGGCTGTACTTCTTCGGCTCGCTGTCGCTGCTGGTGCTGGTGATCCAGATCGTCACCGGCATCTTCCTCGTGATGCACTACAAGCCCGACGCCGCCAAGGCGTTCGAGTCGGTCGAGTACATCATGCGCGACGTGCCCTGGGGCTGGCTGGTGCGCTACATGCACAGCACCGGCGCCAGCGCGTTCTTCATCTGCGTCTACCTGCACATGTTCCGCGGGCTGATCTACGGCAGCTACAAGAAGCCGCGCGAACTGGTGTGGATCTTCGGCTGCGCGATCTTCCTGTGCCTGATGGCCGAGGCCTTCATGGGCTACCTGCTGCCCTGGGGCCAGATGTCGTACTGGGGCGCGCAGGTGATCATCAACCTGTTCTCGGCCATCCCCTTCATCGGCCCCGATCTGTCGCTGCTGATCCGCGGCGACTACGTGGTGGGCGACGCGACGCTGAACCGCTTCTTCAGCTTCCACGTGATCGCGGTGCCGCTGGTGCTGCTGGGCCTGGTGGTGGCGCACCTGCTGGCGCTGCACGACGTGGGTTCGAACAACCCGGACGGCGTCGAGATCAAGGCCAAGAAGGACCCGAAGACCGGCATCCCGCTCGACGGCATCCCGTTCCACCCGTACTACACGGTGCACGACCTGATCGGCGTGGGCGTGTTCCTGTTTCTGTTCAGCGCCGTGGTGTTCCTGGCGCCGGAAGGCGGCGGCTACTTCCTCGAGTACAACAACTTCATCCCGGCCGACCCGCTGAAGACGCCGCCGCACATCGCGCCGGTCTGGTACTTCACGCCGTACTACTCGATGCTGCGCGCCGTCACCGACGACATGGTCACCGTGCTGGTGGGCATCGTCTTCGTGGCCGGCATCGCCGGGTTCTTCGGCGCCGGCCTGAAGGGCGGCTGGAAGTTCGTGCCGCTGGCGGCCGCGGTGGTCATCGCCGGGCTGCTGAAGACCTTCGACGCCAAGTTCTGGGGCGTGGTGGTGATGGGCCTGGCGGTGATGATCCTGTTCGCGCTGCCCTGGCTGGATCGCAGCCCGGTGAAGAGCATCCGCTTCCGCCCGCGCTGGAACCTCTGGTTCTACGCCCTCTTCGTGCTCGTGTTCGTCGTGCTCGGCTACCTGGGCGTGAAGCCGCCGTCCCCGGTGGGCACCGTGATCTCGCAGATCGGCACGCTGTTCTACTTCGGCTTCTTCCTGCTGATGCCCTGGTGGAGCCGGCTGGGCGAATTCAGGGCCGTGCCCGACCGGGTCCGGTTCGAGGCCCATTGAGCACGCGCCGGAGTTGAACCCCATGAAGAAACTGATCCTCGCGCTGCTCGCAGCGCTGAACCTCGCCGGCGCCGCGCAGGCCAGCAGCGAAGGGCCCGCCTGGGACCGCTTCCCGACCCAGCGCGTCACCGACCTGGCGGCGCTGCAGAACGGCGCCAAGCTGTTCGCCAACTACTGCCTGAACTGCCACCAGGCGGCCTACGTGCGCTACAACCGGCTGCGCGACATCGGTCTCACCGAGGAGCAGATCAAGGGCAACCTGATCTTCACCGGCGTCAAGGTCGGCGAGGTGATGAAGACCGGCCTGGACGCCAAGGAAGCCAAGGAGTGGTTCGGCGGCGTGCCGCCCGACCTGTCGCTGATCGCGCGCTCGCGCGCCGACGGCGCCAAGGGCAGCGGCGCCGACTACGTCTACACCTACCTGCGCAGCTACTACCGCGACAGCAGCAAGGCCACGGGCTGGAACAACACCGTGTTCCCCGATGTCGGCATGCCGAACGTGCTGTGGGAACTGCAGGGCCAGCAGAAGGCGGTCTACGAGGAAGTGCCCGATGCGCACGACCCGAAGAAGATGCAGCATGTCTTCAAGGGCTTCGAGCCGCTGACCCCGGGCACGCTGAGTCCCGCCGAGTACAACAACGCCGTGGCCGACCTCGTCGCCTTCCTGCAGTGGATGGGCGAGCCGGTGCAGGGCCAGCGCGTGCGCCTGGGTGTCTGGGTGATGCTGTTCCTGGCGCTGTTCACCGTGATCGCCTGGCGCCTGAACGCCGCGTTCTGGAAGGACATCAAGTAAACGTCCGCCGGCCCTGTCACCTGGCAGGGCCTGCCGCGCAGTGGGGTTCTCGGACCTCACTGCGTTTTGTCTTTTGAAGAAGTGTTGAAGAAAGGCCCCACGCCATGATGGTGCTGTACTCCGGAACCACCTGCCCCTACTCGCACCGCTGCCGCTTCGTGCTGTTCGAGAAGGGCATGGACTTCGAGATCCGCGACGTGGACATCTTCGCGAAGCCCGAAGACATCGCATTGATGAACCCGTACAACGAGGTGCCCATCCTGGTGGAGCGCGACCTCATCCTGTACGAGAGCCACATCATCAACGAGTACATCGACGAGCGCTTCCCGCACCCGCAGCTGATGCCGGGCGACCCGGTGGCGCGCGCGCGCGTGCGGCTGTTCCTGTTCAACTTCGAGAAGGAGCTGTTCAGCAACGTCAACCTGCTCGAAGGCCGCGGCGTGAAGGCCACCGAGAAGCAGCTGGAGAAGGCGCGCGACCAGATCCGCGACCGCCTCACGCAGCTGGCGCCCATCTTCCTGAAGAACAAGTACATGCTGGGCGACGACTTCAGCATGCTCGACGTGGCGATCGCGCCGCTGCTGTGGCGCCTGGACTACTACGGCATCGACCTCAGCAAGAACGCGGTGCCGCTGCTGAAGTACGCCGAGCGCATCTTCTCGCGACCCGCCTACATCGAGGCGCTGACGCCCTCGGAAAAGGTGATGCGCAAGTGATGCGCAGGTAGGGCACACGCGATGGCCAACGGTCCCGCCGAGAACCAGGGCACGTCGACGCGCCCCTACCTGCTGCGGGCGTTGCACGACTGGTGCACCGACAACGGCTTCACGCCCTACATCGCGGTGCACGTCGGCCCGACGGTGCAGGTGCCGATGGAGTACGTGAAGAACAACGAGATCGTGCTCAACATCGGCTTCGAGGCCACCTCGGGCCTGCAGATGGGCAACGAGCAGATCGAGTTCAAGGCGCGCTTCGGCGGCGTTTCGCGCGAGATCCGCGTGCCGGTGGACCACGTGGTGGCGATCTACGCGCGCGAGAACGGGCAGGGCATGGCCTTCCCGGTGCCGACGCCCGGCGCCGAGCCGGCGGCGTCGGCCGGCGCCGCTGCGGCGCCCGCCGCGCCCGTGCGCGGTCTCCGGCTGGCCAGCAGCGAGCCGGCCTCCGAGACCGGCGACACCGACGACGCGCCGGACGCGGCAGGCGAGGAGCCACCGCCGCCCGACCCGGCCGGCCCCGGTGGCCGGCCCGCGCTCAAGCGCATCAAGTAGGCCGCCGCCGCGCGGATCAGGGTCGCCACCTAGAATCGGCGCCCCGGCCGGCTTAGCTCAGTTGGTAGAGCACCCGCCTTGTAAGCGGAAGGTCTTCGGTTCGATTCCGAAAGCCGGCACCACGACCTAGGCGCGCGGCGCCACCCGGATCTTCAGCGGCGGCCCTTCGCGCCCGCTCTCCGCCAGCGCCCGCTGGAGTTTCGGCAACAACTGTCGCAACTTCGCTGCCGCGGATGCATGGTCCACGAGCAGCACCCACGCGGTATCGTCCAGGGGCCCGGCACGCACGTCGCCGCGCAGGCCCGCGGGCAGCAGCTCGGCCACCACCGCCAGCCGGGCCTGCGACTCGCGCACGCGTGCCAGCAGACCGGCCAGCGCTTCGCTGTCGCTGATGGCGGCGGCCAGCGTGTGGCCCGTGGGCGCGGGTGTCGGCATACCGGAAGAGAGTCTAGCGATGCAACTGCTCATCACCCACGGCAGCATGGCGCGTTCGCGCGTGCTGAACTTCCACCGCTGGCAGGCGGTGCTGGTGCTGCTTCTGCTCGTGTTCGCCCTGATGCTGACCTCCGGCGCGGTCTATCACTTCGTGTTCCTGAAGGCGGCGCGCGAGGGCTGGCCGCTGGTGAGCCCGCTGGTCAAGCTGATCGTGCGCGACGAGATCGCGCAGCGCGACCGCTTCATGCGCGACAACCTGGACGCGATGGCACGCCGCGTGGGCGAGATGCAGGCCAAGCTGGTGAAGCTCGAGGCGATGGGCGAGCGCGTGCAGACGCTGGCCGGCGTGAAGGCCGATGAGCTGCGGCCGCCCGCCGCGGCGGCCTCGGCGGCGGGCGGTCGCGGCGGGCCCTTCGTCCCGGTGCAGAGCCCGAGCCTGGAGCAGCTGCAGTCGCTGGTCAGCGGGCTCGACGAGCTGACCGACTTCCACACCGACGTGTTCACGCTGATCGAGTCGCGCCTGCTCGAGACCCGCCTGCAGGCGCTGATGATTCCCAGCGCCAAGCCGGTCGACGGCCCCATCGGCTCGGGCTTCGGCTTCCGCCCGGACCCCTTCAACGGCCGCTCCGCGCTGCACACGGGGCTGGACTTTCCAGCCGAAGTGGGCGCACCCATCCACGCTGCGGCCGGCGGGCTCGTGCGCACGGCCGAGTGGCATCCCGAGTACGGTCGTGTGCTCGAGATCGACCACGGCAACGGCCTGTCGACGCGCTATGCGCACTGCTCGTCGTTCGAGGTCGGCATCGGATCGCTGGTCAAGCGCGGCCAGCTGGTCGCCAAGGTCGGCAGTTCGGGCCGCTCGACGGGGTCGCACCTGCATTTCGAGGTGCTGGTGGACGGCGTGCCGCAGAACCCAGCCCGCTTCCTTGCAGGCGCGCCGCCGGGCCTGGCCGGCGCCGAAACCCGCGCGGCGGCGCCCGGCCGCGCGCGGCGGCGCTGACCCTGTGCAGGCGCCGGGCCGCGCAGGGGGCGGGTGATAGACTCGCCCGCTTTGCGCCAGCGCTGCCCCGCGACAAGCGCGCGCCCTGCTGCGCCTTGTAGCGCGATCAGGCGCCCCCATCTTCACGGGCTGCCGCGTGCCTGAGCGCCGCCCGAATCACTTCAAGTCTGCCGCCGCATGCTTCCCAAGATCCTGACCCAGATATTCGGCAGCCGCAACGACCGTCTGCTGAAGGGCTACCGCCGCGTGGTGGACCAGGTCAACGCGCTCGAGGCGCAGTTCGGCAAGCTGACCGACGAAGCCCTGCGCGGCAAGACGGCCGAGTTCCGCCAGCGCCTGGACAGCGGCAGCACGCTCGACGACCTGCTGCCCGAGGCCTTCGCCGCGGTGCGCGAGGCCGGCAAGCGCACGCTGAAGATGCGCCACTTCGACGTGCAGCTGATCGGCGGCATGGCCCTGCACCAGGGCAAGATCGCCGAGATGCGCACCGGCGAGGGCAAGACCCTGATGGCCACGCTGCCGGTGTACCTGAACGCGCTGGCCGCCAAGGGCGTGCACGTGGTGACGGTGAACGACTACCTGGCGCGCCGCGACGCCGAGTGGATGGGCCGCCTGTATTCGTTCCTGGGCCTCACGGTGGGTGTCAACGTGCCGGGCATGGGCCGCGAGGAGAAGCAGGCCGCCTACGGGGCCGACGTCACCTACGGCACCAACAACGAGTTCGGCTTCGACTACCTGCGCGACAACATGGTGCTGGACGTGCGCGACCGCGTCGCGCGCGGCCTGGCCTACGCCATCGTCGACGAGGTCGACTCGATCCTGATCGACGAGGCGCGCACGCCGCTGATCATCAGCGGCCAGGCCGAGGACCACACCGAGCTGTACGTGCGCATCAACGCCATCGTGCCCAAGCTCAAGAAGCAGATCGGCGAGGAAGACCTGCGCACCGGCGAAGGCGTGATCGAGGCCGGCGACTTCACGCTCGACGAGAAGTCGCACCAGGTGTTCCTCACCGAGAGCGGGCACGAGAAGGCCGAGGAGCTGCTGTCGGCGGCCGGCCTGCTCCAGGCCGGCGCGAGCCTGTACGACCCGTCGAACATCGCGCTGATGCACCACGTGTATGCGGCGCTCAGGGCCAACCACCTGTACCACCGCGACCAGCACTACGTGGTGCAGAACGGCGAGGTGGTCATCGTCGACGAGTTCACCGGCCGCCTGATGACGGGCCGGCGCTGGAGCGACGGCCTGCACCAGGCGGTGGAAGCCAAGGAAGGCGTGCAGATCCAGAGCGAGAACCAGACGCTCGCCTCGGTCACCTTCCAGAACTACTTCCGCATGTACGGCAAGCTGTCGGGCATGACCGGCACGGCCGACACCGAGGCCTACGAGTTCCAGGAGATCTACGGCCTGGAGACGGTGGTGATCCCGCCCAACAAGCCGACGATCCGCAAGGACGAGAACGACCTGATCTACAAGACGGCTAAGGAGAAGTACGACGCCGTCACCAAGGACATCCGCGACTGCCACGAGCGCGGCCAGCCGGTGCTGGTGGGCACCACCAGCATCGAGAACTCCGAGCTGATCTCGGGCCTGCTGCAGCAGGCCCGGCTGCCGCACCAGGTGCTCAACGCCAAGCAGCACGCGAAGGAAGCCGAGATCGTGGCCCAGGCCGGGCGCCCCGGCGTGATCACGATCGCCACCAACATGGCCGGCCGCGGCACCGACATCGTGCTGGGCGGCAACGTCGAGAAGCAGACGCAGTTCCTGGAGGCCGACGAGTCGCTGTCGCCCGAGGAGCGCGCGGCGCGCGCGAAGCAGCTCAAGGACGAGTGGCAGAGCCTGCACGAGAAGGTGAAGGCCGCCGGCGGCCTGCGCATCGTGGCCACCGAGCGCCACGAGAGCCGGCGCATCGACAACCAGCTGCGCGGCCGCTCCGGCCGCCAGGGCGACCCCGGCCAGAGCCGCTTCTACCTGAGCCTGGACGACCCGCTGATGCGCATCTTCGCGGGCGACCGCGTGCGCGCCATCATGGACCGGCTGAAGATGCCCGAGGGCGAGGCCATCGAGGCCGGCATCGTCAACCGCTCGATCGAGAGCGCGCAGCGCAAGGTGGAGGCGCGCAACTTCGACATCCGCAAGCAGCTGCTCGAGTACGACGACGTCAGCAACGACCAGCGCAAGGTCATCTACCAGCAGCGCAACGAGATCCTGGAGGCCGAGAGCCTCGACGAGCAGATCGCCAACCTGCGCAAGAGCAGCATGACCGACGTGGTGCGCACCTACGTCGCCGAGGGCACGCTCGAGGAGCAGTGGGACCTGGACGCGCTGGAGAAGACCCTGCGCGAGGAGTGGCAGCTCGAGGTCGACCTGAAGGGCCAGGTCGCCGGCAGCGACAGCGTCACCGACGAGGACATCGTCGAGAAGGTGGTGGCCGCGGCCGACGCGATGTTCAAGGCCAAGCTCGACCAGGTCGGCATCGAGCAGTTCACCCCGTTCATGCGCATGGTGCTGCTGCAGAGCATCGACAGCCACTGGCGCGAGCACCTGGCGGCGCTGGACTACCTGCGCCAGGGCATCCACCTGCGCGGCTACGCCCAGAAGAACCCGAAGCAGGAATACAAGCGCGAGGCTTTCGAGCTCTTCAGCCAGCTGCTGGATGTGGTGAAGATGGAAGTGACGCGCATCCTGATGACGGTGCGCATCCAGTCGCAGGAGCAGGTGGCCGAGGCTGCGGAAGCCATCGAGCAGCAGGCCGGCCACGTCACCAACGTCACCTACACGCACCCGAACGAGGACGGCAGCGTCTCGCAGGAGTCCGGGCCGCCGCCGGACCTGTCGGCCGAGGTGCCCAAGGTCGGCCGCAACGACCCCTGCCCCTGCGGCAGCGGCCGCAAGTACAAGAACTGCCACGGCAAGCTGACCTGACCCGGCGCTACGCCCTGCGCCGGGCCTTCATTCCTGCGGGTTAGCACTCCCCCCGCAGCCGCGGGTTGCAGCGGGCCCGGGGCGTGCATATCGTCGTTCATTACCTTTCCGTCACGAGGTGTGAATTGACGATGAAACCGGTTCTGGCCGGGCTCGCGCTGCTGGCTGCGGCGGGCAGTTCCCAGGCCGTCACGGTCCTCTCCGAGGGCTTTGACAACGTGAGCAACCTCCCCGCGTCGGGATGGGTGCAGGTCAACAACAGCACCGCGCCGGCCGGCACGGGCTGGTTCCAGGGCAACACGGGTGTCTTCACCGCGTTCAGCGGCGCCGACAACTCGTATGCGGCCGCCAACTTCGCGGCCACCGGCAGCGCCACCGGCGCGATCAGCAACTGGCTGATCATGCCGGCGCTCACGCTGGACAGCAGCAGCGTGCTGTCCTTCATGGTCCGCATCGGCGGCGAGGGCTTCCTCGACACGCTGGAAGTGCGCTTCAGCCCGAACGGCAGCAGCACCAATGTCGGCACCACCAGCACCAGCGTGGGTGACTTCGGCATCCTGCTGGGCACCTACAGCGGCAACACCGCCAACGGCTGGGAAGCCCTGAGCTACGGCCTGTGGGGCCTGTCGGCGCCCACCACCGGCCGCCTGGCGTTCCGCTACGTCGTGGGCGACGTCTCCAGCGCGGGCAACTACATCGGCATCGACAGCGTCAGCGTCACCGCCGCCGTGCCCGAACCCGCCACCTACCTGTTGATGGCCCTCGGCGTGGCCGGCCTCGTGCTGCGCCGCCGCATGGGCGCCTGAAGGAGCAGTCGAAGATGTCCCAACTCAAGTTGTTCGCCCTGGCCGCGCTGGCCCTGGGCCTGGCCGCCTCTGCGCAGGCCCAGCGTGTCACCAAGGACAGCGTCACCGGTGAACTGCGTGCGCCCACCGCCGACGAAGTGAAGGCCATGGACGCCAGCACCGGCAAGCGCGCGGCCGCCCCGGTCGGCATCCTGAGCGGCAAGGCCGATCCGCAGCCGCAACGCCTGCCCAGCGGCGCCGTGGCGCAGGAACTGACCACCGACACGATGATGTACTCGGTCGCCCGCAAGAACGCCGACGGCACCGTCAGCCAGTACTGCGTGACCGGCGACGAAGCCGCGCAGCGCCTGGTGAAGGCCAAGCCCTCGAAGACCCTCTCGTTCGCCAAGGCCGGCAAGGAGCGCGCATATGAAGTCAAGTAAGCGCCTGGCCCTGGCGGCCGCGCTGGCCGCGTCCCTGCTGGCCGCCGGCGGCGCGCAGGCGGCCGCCACCATCATCATCAACAACATCAACGGCCCGGGCGTCGGCTTCAACGACCCGACCCCGGCCGCGCCGATCGGCGGCAACACCGGCACCACGCTGGGCGAGCAGCGCCTGATCGCGTTCACCTACGCGGCCAACCTCTGGGGCGCCACGCTCACGAGCAACGTGCCGATCGTGATCAACGCGCAGTTCAGCGCGCTCACCTGCACCGCCACCTCGGCTGTGCTGGGCAGCGCCGGCGCGACGCGCATCTACCGCAACTTCCCGAACGCGCCCATCGCCGACACCTGGTACTCGTACGCCCTGGCCAACAAGCTGGCCGGCGCGGACGTCGACACCAGCCCGGGTCCGCAGATCAACGCCAACTTCAACTCCAACCTCGGCCAGACGGGCTGCCTGACCGGCACGTTCTTCTACCTGGGCCTGGACGGCAACCACGGCGCCAACACCGACTTCGTGGCGGTGCTGCAGCACGAGATGGGCCACGGCCTGGGCTTCCAGACCTTCACCAACGGCACCACCGGCGCCTTCAACGGCGGCTTCCCGGCCATCTGGGACCACTACCTGTTCTCCACGGCCGCCGGCAAGAGCTGGAAGGACGCCACCGCGGCCGAGCGCGTGGCCTCGGCCATCAGCGTCAACGGCCTCGTCTGGACCGGCCCGCTGGTCACCGCCGCGGTGCCCAGCGTGCTGCGCCAGGGCCAGGCGGCGCTGATCGTCAGTGGCCCCACCGCGGGCGCGGCGGCCGGCCAGTACGTGGTGGGCGAAGCCTCGTTCGGCCAGCCGCTCAACGCCAACACGCCGGTCACGGGCCAGATCAACCTGGTGGCCGTTCAGACCACCGGCGCCGGTGCTGGCTGCGAAGCGTTCAACAACGCCAACACCAAGGCGGTGAGCGGCCGCATCGCGCTGATCGACCGTGGCGTGTGCGGCTTCGCCATCAAGGTGAAGAACGCGCAGAACGCGGGCGCCATCGGCGTGATCATCGCGGACAACGCCGCCGGCTCGCCCCCGCCGGGCCTGGGCGGCAGCGACCCGACGATCACCATCCCGGCCGTGCGCGTGACGCTGGACGACGGCAACAAGATCAAGGCCGCGCTGCAGACTCGCTCGCGCACGCTCACGGGCGTGGTGGGCACGCTCACCGCGGTGGGCAGCCAGTACGCCGGTGCGGATCCGCTGGGTCGCATCCTGATGTACGCGCCGAACCCGTTCCAGAGCGGTTCTTCGGTGTCGCACTACGACGTCTCGGCCTTCCGCAACCAGCTGATGGAGCCGGCGATCAACGGCGACCTGACGCAGTCGGTGCTGCCGCCGCAGGACCTGACCTTCCGTCTGTTCCAGGACATCGGCTGGTAAGCCTTCCGGCCTAGGTTCAAACAAGGGGCGCAGCCTGCGGGCTGCGCCCCTTGTGCTTGGTGCGGTACCTACAATGACGGGCTCCCTGCCGCCACCGTCCGCCGCACCGCCATGCCCGTCAACCTGAGCGCACCCGATCCCCAGCAACTCCATCCCGTGCCCGGCGTGCGCATCGGTGTCGCGATGGCCGGCGTGCGCAAGGCCAACCGGCGCGACCTGGTGGTGTTCGCGCTCGACGAGGGCAGCGTGGTGGCCGGCGTCTTCACGCAGAACCGCTTCTGTGCCGCCCCGGTGCAGGTGTGCCGCGAACACCTGGCGGCCAGCCCGGCGGCACGCGCGATCGTGATCAACACCGGCAATGCCAACGCCGGCACCGGCGCCGACGGGCTGGCCCGCGCGCGCCGCACCTGCGCCGCGCTGGCGGGCCTGATGGGGCTGAAGCCGCAGCAGGTGCTGCCGTTCTCCACCGGCGTGATCATGGAGACGCTGCCGGTGGAGCGCATCGAGGCTGGCCTGCCCGCCGCGATCGCGGCCCTGCAGCCGGCGAACTGGGGCGAAGCCGCCACCGGCATCATGACCACGGACACGCTGCCCAAGGCCGCGTCGCGCCAGGTGTCCATCGGCGGGCGCACCGTCACCGTCACCGGCATCAGCAAGGGCGCCGGGATGATCCGCCCGAACATGGCCACGATGCTGGGCTTCGTCGCCACCGATGCGGCCGTCGATGCCGCGCTGCTGCAGCCGCTGGTGAAGGAAGCCGCCGACCTGAGCTTCAACCGCATCACGATCGACGGCGACACGTCCACCAACGACAGCTTTGTGCTGGTCGCCACCGGCAAGGCCGGGAACGCGCCCATCACCTCGCTCACCAGCACCGAGGGCCGCGCCTTGCGCGACGCGGTGGTTGCCGTCTCGCAGCAGCTCGCACAGGCCATCGTGCGCGACGGCGAAGGCGCGACGAAATTCATCACCGTCACCGTGCAGGGTGGCCGTACGGTCGACGAGTGCCGGCTCGCAGCCTATGCGATCGCCCACTCACCGCTGGTGAAGACCGCGTTCTTCGCCAGCGACCCCAACCTCGGCCGCATCCTGGCCGCGGTGGGCTACGCCGGCATCGGCGACCTCGACCAGGGCCTGATCGACCTCTTCCTCGACGACGTGCACGTGGTGCGCGAAGGTGGTCGCCACCCGGCGTACCAGGAGGCCGACGGCCAGCGCGTGATGAAGCAGAGCGAGATCACGATCCGCGTGCACCTGCACCGCGGCGACGCCGAAGCGACGGTCTGGACCTGCGACCTGTCGCACGACTACGTGAGCATCAACGCCGACTATCGGTCCTGAAGTTGAGGCAGCTGCTGCCCCGACTCGCTGCCGACGACCTGCTGCGCGACCCGGCGTACCGCCGGCTGTGGACGTCCATCCTCACCAGCTCGTTCGGCAACCAGGTGATGATGCTGGCGCTGCCGCTCACCGCGGCGGTGCTGCTGCAGGCCACGCCCACGCAGATGGGCCTGCTCACCGCGATGGAGCTGGCGCCCTTCCTGCTGGTGTCGCTGCCTGCCGGCGTGTGGCTGGACCGGGTGCGCAAGCTGCCGGTCTACGTGGTGGGCGAGTCGGCCATCGCGGTGGCGGCGGCCAGCGTGCCGCTGGCCTGGTGGCTGGGCTTCCTCACCATGCACTGGCTCTACGTGGTGGGCTTCATGCTCGGCCTCGTGCACACGGTGGCCGGCACCGCGGCCCAGGTGGTGCTGACGCAGGTGGTGGCGCGCGAGCGGCTGGTGGAAGCGCACGCGAAGAACGCGCTCGCCGGCTCCGGCGCCGAGGTGCTGGGGCCGGGCATCGCCGGCGGCCTGATCAAGCTGCTGGGCGCGCCGCTGGCGCTGCTGTTCAACGCCGCGCTGCTGATGAGCTCGGCGCTGATCCTGCGTGGCATTCCCATCAGCGAACGCCACGACCCGCGGCCGGCCGCGCCGTTCTGGCTGTCGCTGCGCGTGGGCCTGCGCTTCGTCGTCGGGCAGAAGCTGCTGGTGACGCTGGCCACGCTGATGGGCATCTGGCAGATGTGCCACCACGCCGCGATGACGGTGCAGATCCTGTTTGCCACGCGCACGCTGGGCCTGAGCGAGCACACGGTGGGCCTGTGCTACATGGGCATGGGCATCGGCAGCATCACCGGCAGCATGCTCGGCCGGCGCATCAGCCACCGCATCGGCCCGGGGCCCTGCCTGGTGGTGGGCTACGCGGTGTGCGGCGCCGGCTGGCTGCTGCTGGCCTCGGCACCGGCCAGCGGCTTCGGCGTCGCGGCCTTCGCGTTGACGCTGATGGCCTTTTCCACCGGCGCCGTCTTCATCTTCATCAACTTCCTGGCTCTGCGCCAGGCCGTGACGCCGCCGGCGCTGCTGGGCCGCATGACCAGCACGATGCGCTGGCTCACGCTGCTGGCCGCGGCACCGGGCGCGCTGCTGGGTGGCTGGCTGGGCGAACACGTCGGCCTGCGCGCCTCGCTGGCTTTCGCGGGCGGTGTCTCGATGCTGCTGGTGATCGTGGCCTGGCGGCTGCCGCTGATCCGCGAACTGCGCCGCCTGCCGGAGCCGGAGCGCGAATCGGAATGGCTGGGGCTGGAGGCCGACGTGCGGCCGACGGTCGTCTGAGCGTGCCTCAGTCGAACACCGCGCTGGCGTGCGGCGAGAAGCGATCCACCGCGTCGGTGATGATGCCGTCGATGCCCAGCGCCAGCAGGCGCCGCGCCTCGGTGGGCTCGTTCACCGTGTAGCAGAGGCCGCGCATCCCGGCCTCGTGCAGCTGCGCGAGCAGCGCCGCGTCCATCAGCCTGAAGTTCGTCACCACCGCCACGGCCGCGAGCGAGCGCGCGCACTCGAGCCAGCCCGGCGACAGCGTGTCCAGCAGCAGGGCGCGCGGGATGTGCGGGGCGGCGGCCTGCGCCGCCTGCAAGGCCTCGGGCTTGAAGCTGCTGAACAGCAGCGGCGTGCCGGCATGGGCCCACAGGCGGGTGCAGGCCTCGGCGACCACCTGCCCGGTGCGGGCCTCGTGGTCGGGCGTCGGCTTGATCTCGATGTTCAGCGCGAAGCCGTTGCGCTGCACGTAGCAGGCGATCGACTCCAGGCTCGGCAGCGGCTCGCCGGCATAGGCCCGCGAGTGCCAGCCGCCGGCATCGATGCGCGACAGCTCGCTCCAGCTGCGCTCGCCGGCCGTACCCTGCTCGGGCGTGGTGCGGTCCAGCGTGGCGTCGTGCAGCAGGAAGGGCTGGCCGTCGGCGCTGAGCTTCACGTCGCATTCGAAGGCCCGGTAGCCGTGCGCGGCGCCGACGCGGAAGGCCGCCAGCGTGTTCTCGGGCGCCAGCTTGCCCGCGCCGCGGTGCGCGATCCACAGCGGCAGCGGCCAGGCCGTGTTCATCCCACGCGCTGCCCGCTGCCGGCGTCGAACCAGTGCAGGTGCTCGCCCGGCACGTTGAGGCCCACCGTCTCGCCCAGGCGCGGCGCGGCGCGCGTGGCGTCGATGCGCAGCGTGAAGGCGGCATCGCCCAGCCGGCCGTAGACCAGGCGCTCGGCACCCAGCATCTCGATCATCTCCACCTTCATCGGCCAGGCGCCGTGCGCCGACAACTCGGCGTGTTCGGGCCTGAGCCCCAGCGTCAGCGCGCCGGCGCGCGGCGCCGCGGCGGGCAGCGCCAGCGTCTCGCCGCCGACGCTGAAGCGCGAGCCGTCGGCCTGGCCGGTGAGCAGGTTCATCGGCGGGCTGCCGATGAAGCCGGCGACGAAGGTGGAGGCCGGCTTGCCGTACACCTGCTCGGGCGTGCCGATCTGCTCGATGCGGCCCGCGTTCATCACGATCATGCGCTGCGCCAGCGTCATCGCCTCCACCTGGTCGTGCGTGACGAAGAGCGAGGTGACGCCGAGTTCCTGGTGCAGCTTCTGGATCTCCAGCCGGGTGGCGGCGCGCAGCTTCGCGTCCAGGTTCGACAGCGGCTCGTCGAACAGGAACACGGCCGGCTGGCGCACGATGGCGCGGCCCATCGCCACGCGCTGGCGCTGGCCGCCGGAGAGCTGGCGCGGCTTGCGGTCGAGCAGGTGGCCGAGTTCCAGGATCCTGGCGGCCTTCTGCACGCGCACGTCGATCTCGGCCTTGGGCACCTTCGCGATCTTCAGGCCGTAGGCCATGTTGTCGTACACGCTCATGTGCGGGTACAGCGCGTAGTTCTGGAACACCATCGCGATGTCGCGCTCGGCCGGCTCCAGCCGGTTCACGATGCGGCCGCCGATGTGGATCTCGCCGCCGGTGATCTCCTCCAGCCCCGCCACCATGCGCAGCAGCGTGCTCTTGCCGCAGCCGCTGGGGCCCACGATGACGATGAACTCGCCGTCGGCGATCTCGGCGTTCACGCCGTGGATCACCTTCACGGCCTTGGGGCCGCCGCCGTAGGTCTTCTCGACGTTGCGAAGTGCGATGGCTCCCATGTCCGCTTTCTACTTTTCGGTGTCGACGAGGCCCTTGACGAACCACTTCTGCATCAGGATGACGACGGCCGCCGGCGGCAGCATCGCCAGGATCGCGGTGGCCATCACCGCATTCCATTCGGTGGCCGCGTCGCCGCCGCTGATCATGCTCTTGATGCCCATCACCACGGGGTACATGTTCTCCGTGGTCGTCACCAGCAGCGGCCACAGGTACTGGTTCCAGCCGTAGATGAACTGGATCACGAAGAGGGCGGCGATGCTGGTGGCCGACAGCGGCAGCAGCACGTCCTTGAAGAAGCGCAAGGGGCCGGCGCCGTCGATGCGCGCCGCCTCCACCAGCTCGTCGGGCACGGTCAGGAAGAACTGGCGGAACAGGAAGGTGGCGGTGGCGCTGGCGATCAGCGGCACGGTGAGCCCGGCGTAGCTGTTGAGCATGCCGAGGTCGGACACCACCTCGTAGGTCGGCCCGATGCGCACCTCCACCGGCAGCATCAGCGTCACGAAGATCATCCAGAAGATGACGTTCCTGAACGGGAAGCGGAAGTAGACGATCGCGAACGCCGACAGCAGGCTGATCGCGATCTTGCCGACGGCGATGGTCACCGCCATCACCAGGCTCACGAACAGCATCGGCCCCACCGGCGGGATCCGGCTGCCGTACTCGGTGGCGCCGCCCATCAACGCCAGCTTGTAGCTGTTGACGATGTTGCTGCCCGGCAGCAGCGACATCGGCACGTTCTGCACGATCTGCTCGGCGGTCTGCGTGCTGGCGATGAAGGTGATGTAGACCGGGAAGGCGACGATCAGCACGCCGAGCACGAGCACCAGGTGCGACAGCGTGGTGGCAACCGGTCGGTTCTCGACCATCTCAGTAGTTCACTTTCTTCTCGACGTAGCGGAACTGGATCACCGTCAGCACGATCACGATGAACATGAGCACGACGCTCTGCGCCGCCGAGCCGCCCAGGTCCAGCGCCTTGAAGCCGTCGTAGTAGACCTTGTAGACCAGGATCGCGGTGTCCTTGCCGGGCCCGCCGTGGGTGGCGGCGTCGACGATCGCGAAGGTCTCGAAGAAGGCGTAGACGACGTTGATCACCAGCAGGAAGAAGGTGGTGGGCGTGAGCAGCGGGAACTGCACCGTCCAGAAGCGGCGCCAGGGGCCGGCGCCGTCGATCGCGGCGGCCTCGATCAGGCTCTTCGGGATGCTCTGCAGCCCGGCCAGGAAGAACAGGAAGTTGTAGGACACCTGCTTCCACACGGCGGCCAGCACGATCAGCGTCATCGCATGCGTGCTGTTGAGCAGGTGGTTCCAGTCGATGCCGGCGGCGCGCAGCCAGTAGCTGACGATGCCGATCGACGGCGCGAACATGAAGAGCCACAGCACGCCGGCCACCGCCGGTGCCACGGCGTAGGGCCAGATCAGCAGCGTCTTGTAGAGCGCGGCGCCGCGCACCACGCGGTCGGCCATCACCGCCAGCATCATCGAGATCAGCAGGCCCAGCCCGGCCACCAGCACCGAGAAGATCGCGGTGGTCTTGAACGAGGCCAGGTAGCTGTCGTCCGCCCACAGGCGCTGGAAGTTCTCCAGGCCCACGAACACGCGGCTGGTGCCGAATGCGTCCTGCTGCAGCACGCTGTTGTAGAGCGCCTGGCCCGCCGGCCAGAAGAAGAACACGGTGACGATGACCACCTGGGGTGCCACGAGCACCCAGGGCAGCCACCAGCTCCGGAAACGGACGCGCTTCTCGACCGACATCGGCGACGACGGGCGCGGCGCCTACTTGTTCTGCTTCTCGAAGCGCTCGAGCAGCTCGTCGCCGCGCTTCTTCGCCGCGTCCAGGCCTTCCTTCGCGGTCTTCTTGCCGGCCCACACCTGCTCGAGCTCCTCGTCGACGATGGTGCGGATCTGCACGAAGTTGCCCAGCCGCACGCCGCGCGACTTGTCGGTGACCTTGCGCACCATCTGCGTCACCGCCACGTCGGTGCCGGGGTTCTGCTTGTAGAAGCCCGACTGCTCGGTGAGCTTGAAGGCCTCGGTGGTGATGGGCAGGTAGCCGGTGCGCTGGTGCGAGGCGGCCTGCACCTTGGCGTCGGACAGGTAGTTGAAGAAGGCGGCCACGCCCTTGTACTCGTCGGCCTTCTTGCCGCTCATCACCCACAGGCTGGCGCCGCCGATCACGGTGTTCTGCGGCGAGCCCGGCACGTCGGGGTAGTAGGGCAGGGTGCTGATGCCGGCGGCGAACTTGGCGTTGCGCTTGATGCCGCCGTAGGCGCCCGAGGAGCCGGTGTACATCGCGCATTCGCCGCTCACGAAGGTGGCGTCGGCGCTGTTGTTGCGGCCCTTGTAGACGAACAGGCCCTGCTTGGCCATGTTGGCCAGGTTCTCGATGTGGCGCACGTGCAGCGGCGTGTTGAAGGCCAGCCGCGTGTCCAGGCCGTTGAAGCCGTTGCGCTTGGTGGCGAACTCCACGTTGTGCCAGGCGCTGAAGCTTTCCAGCTGGGTCCAGCTCTGCCAGGTGGTGGTGAACGGGCACTTGTGGCCGGCGGCCTTCAGCTTCGCGGCGGCCAGCGCCACCTCGGGCCAGGTGAGCGGCGGCTTCTCGGGGTCGAGGCCGGCGGCCTTGAAGGCGTCCTTGTTGTAGTGGAAGACGGTGGTGCTGCTGTTGAACGGGAAGCTCAGCATCTGGCCGTTGCTGGCCGTGTAGTAGCCCGAGACGGCGGGGATGTAGACGGCCGGGTCGAACTTCGCGCCCGCCTCCTTCATCAGCACCGCCACCGGCTTGATGGCGCCCTTGCTGGCCATCATCGTCGCGGTGCCGACCTCGAACACCTGCAGGATGTGCGGCGCGTTGCCGGCGCGGAAGGCGGCGATGGCCGCCGTCATGCTCTCGTCGTAGGTGCCCTTGAACACGGGCGTGACCTTGTAGTCCTTCTGGCGGCTGTTGAAGTCCTTGGCCAGGTCGTTGACCCATTCGCCCAGGGCGCCGCTCATCGCGTGCCACCACACCACTTCCACCTGCGCTTGGGCGGGAAGGGCGGTGAACAGGGCGGCCACGGCCGGGGCCAGCAGGGAAAGGCGGCGCATCTTCATGGAGTCTCCGGGCATGCAGATCAAACCTGCGAGTATCGGCGGGGTTTGTGACATCGCGGGTTGCCACGGACAAGCGGGATAACCCGCCGCGAGGGCCACCCCAGGGCGCTCCGGTAGCATTGCGGGCAAACCCTATGAACGCGCCGCTGCCTCTGAACAACACCGTGCCGACCCCCGCCGTCGGCCCCGCGGACGACGACGGCAGCGAGGGCGTGCGGCTGCGCGAGATTCCGTACAACTACACCTCGCTCTCCGACCGCGAGATCGTGATCCGGCTGCTGGGGCCCCGCGCCTGGGAGCTGCTGAACCAGCTGCGCCAGGAGCGCCGCACCGGGCGCTCGGCGCGCATGCTCTACGAGGTGCTGGGCGACATCTGGGTGGTGCAGCGCAACCCCTACCTCGAAGACGACCTGCTCGACAACCCGAAGCGGCGCGCCATGCTGATCGACGCGCTGCACCACCGGCTCAACGAGGTGGCCAAGCGGCGCGACCCGGCGGGCGACGCCCAGCGCGACGCGCTGGTGGGCGAACTGCTGACCGCGGCGCGCGCCGCGGTCGACGCCTTCGCCGCGCACTTCCGCGAGGTGTGGGATCTGCGCAAGGCCACGCGCAAGGTGCTCGGCCGCGTGACCGCGAAGGACAACCTGAAGTTCGACGGGCTCTCCCGCGTCTCGCACGTGACCGACGCCACCGACTGGCGTGTCGAGTACCCCTTCGTCGTGCTCACGCCCGACAGCGAGAGCGAGATGGCCGAGCTGGTGGCCGGCTGCATCGAGCTGGGCCTGACGATCATCCCGCGCGGCGGCGGCACCGGCTACACCGGGAGCGCGGTGCCGCTCACCTGGAAGAGCGCGGTCATCAACACCGAGAAGCTCGAGTTCATGAGCGAGGTGGAGATGGTCACGCTGCCGGGCGTCGACCACAAGGTGCCGACGGTCTTCACGCACGCCGGTGTCGTGACGCAGCGCGTGGCCGACACCGCCGAGCGCGCCGGCTACGTGTTCGCGGTGGACCCCACCAGCGCCGAGGCCAGCTGCATCGGCGGCAACATCGCGATGAACGCCGGCGGCAAGAAGGCCGTGCTGTGGGGCACCGCGCTCGACAACCTGGCGTGGTGGAAGATGGTCACGCCCGACGCGAAGTGGCTCGAGGTGCGGCGCCTGGACCACAACCTCGGCAAGATCCACGACGTGGAGCTGGCCCGCTTCGAGCTGAAGTACTTCAACGCCGCGGGCACGAAGCTGGAGCGCACCGAGGTGCTGGAGATCCCCGGCCGCGTGTTCCGCAAGGAAGGCCTGGGCAAGGACGTCACCGACAAGTTCCTGGCCGGCCTGCCCGGCATCCAGAAGGAAGGCTGCGACGGCCTCGTCACCAGCGCGCGCTGGGTGGTGCACCGGATGCCGGCGCACACCCGCACCGTATGTCTGGAGTTCTTCGGCAACGCGAAGGACGCGGTGCCGAGCATCGTCGAGATCAAGGACTACCTGTTCAGTCTCAACGCCCAGGGGGTGTTGCTCGCCGGCCTGGAGCACCTGGACGACCGCTACCTGAAGGCGGTGGGCTACGCGACCAAGAGCAGGCGCGCGCTGGCCGCCAACAGCTCGGGGCTGCCGAAGATGGTGCTGCTGGGCGACATCGTCGGCGACGACGAGGCCGCCGTGGCGCGCGCCACCAGCGAGGTGGTGCGCATCGCGAACTCGCGCGGCGGCGAAGGCTTCGTGGCCGTCAGCGCCGACGCGCGCAAGAAGTTCTGGCTCGACCGCAAGCGCACCGCCGCGATCGCCAGGCACACCAACGCCTTCAAGATCAACGAAGACGTGGTGATCCCGCTGCCGCGCATGGGCGAGTACACCGAGGGCATCGAGCGCATCAACGTCGAGCTGAGCCTGCGCAACAAGCTGGAGCTGGCCGACGCCCTGAGCGCGTTCTTCACGAAGGGCCGGCTGCCGCTGGGCAAGACCGACGACGCCGGCGAGATCCCCACCGCCGAGATCCTGGAAGACCGCGTGCAGCAGGCGCTGGCGCTGCTGGCCGAGGTGCGGGCGCTGTGGCAGCACTGGCTGGACGGGCTCGACGTGGTGCAGCCGGAAAGCGGCGAAACCTGCTTCGCGATGCTGCAGGACTGGCGCTGGCGCGCGTCGTGGAAGGCGCAGATCCTCAAGCCCCTGCAGGCGCTGTTCGCCGGCAGTGCGTTCACGCCGCTGCTGGACGAGTGCCGCCGCATTCACAAGGACGTGCTGCGCGGGCGCGTCTGGGTGGCGCTGCACATGCACGCCGGCGACGGCAACGTGCACACCAACATCCCCGTCAACAGCGACAACTACGCGATGCTGCAGACGGCGCACGAGGCCGTGGCGCGCATCATGGCCCTGGCGCGGCGGCTGGACGGCGTGATCAGCGGCGAGCACGGCATCGGCATCACGAAGCTCGAATACCTGAGCGACGACGAGTTGCAGAACTTCGCCGACTACAAGCAGCGCGTCGACCCCGAAGGCCGCTTCAACAAGGGCAAGCTGATCCGAAACTCGGCGCCCGATGCGCGTCCGTCGGACCTGCGCGCCGCCTACACGCCCAGCTTCGGGCTGATGGGGCACGAGTCGCTGATCATGCAGCAGAGCGACATCGGCGCCATCAGCGACAGCATCAAGGACTGCCTGCGCTGCGGCAAGTGCAAGCCGGTGTGCGCCACCCACGTGCCGCGCGCCAACCTGCTCTACAGCCCGCGCAACAAGATCCTCGCCACCTCGCTGCTGATCGAGGCCTTCCTCTACGAGGAGCAGACGCGCCGCGGCATCAGCCTGCAGCACTGGGGCGACTTCGAGGACGTGGCCGACCACTGCACGGTGTGCCACAAGTGCGAGTCGCCGTGCCCGGTGAAGATCGACTTCGGCGACGTCACGATGAACATGCGCAACCTGCTGCGCAAGATGGGGCAGAAGAGCTTCCGTCCCGGCAACGCGGCGGCCATGCTGTTCCTCAACGCGACCAACCCGCAGAGCATCCGGCTCTTGCGCCGCGGCATGGTCGACGTGGGCTTCAAGGCCCAGCGCTTCATGAACCGCATGCTGAAGCTGGCGGCGCGCCGCCAGACCGGCCGCCCGCCTGCCACCGTCGGCACCGCGCCGGTCAAGGAGCAGGTGATCCACTTCATCAACAAGAAGCTGCCGGGCGGCCTGCCCAAGCGCACCGCGCGCGCGCTGCTGGACATCGAGGACAAGGCCTACGTGCCGATCATCCGCGACCCGGCCGCCACCAGCGCCGAGACCGAGGCGGTGTTCTACTTTCCGGGCTGCGGCTCGGAGCGTCTCTTCAGCCAGGTGGGCCTGGCGACGCAGGCGATGCTCTGGCGGAGCGGCGTGCAGACCGTGCTGCCGCCGGGTTATCTCTGCTGCGGCTACCCGCAGCGCGGCAGCGGCCAGTTCGACAAGGCCGAGAAGATCATCACCGACAACCGGGTGCTGTTCCACCGCGTGGCCAACACGCTGAACTACCTGGACATCAAGACCGTGGTCGTCAGCTGCGGCACCTGCCACGACCAGCTGCAGGGCTACAAGTTCGAGGAGATCTTCCCCGGCTGCCGCATCGTCGACATCCACGAGTTCCTGCTCGAGAAGGGCATCACGCTGCCCGGCCACGACAAGGGCTACCTCTACCACGACCCCTGCCACACGCCGATGAAGCAGCAGGAGCCGATGAAGACCGTGAAGGCGCTGGTCGGCCCCAACGTGCTGAAGACCGAACGCTGCTGCGGCGAGAGCGGCACGCTGGGCGTCACGCGGCCCGACATCAGCACCCAGGTGCGCTTCCGCAAGGAAGAGGAGCTGAAGAAGAACGGCGCCGCGCTGCAGGCCCTCACCGGCGCGGCGCCCGGCACGCCGACCAAGGTGCTCACCAGCTGCCCGAGCTGCCTGCAGGGCCTGTCGCGCTACGGCGATGACCTCGACAACGGCCTGCTCGAAGCCGACTACATCGTCGTCGAGATGGCCCGCGTGCTGCTGGGCGAGGACTGGCTGCCGGCCTACGTCGCGAAGGCCAATGCCGGCGGCATCGAGCGCGTGCTGGTCTGAACGGCCCGCCGGCGCGGGCCTTCACCCCCTGCGGCAACAAGGCCGCGTGACCTCGATCAACACGGCGCGCTCGGGCCCGGCGATACACTGCCGCGTCATATTTCGCTGAAGACCTTACTTATCACATGGCCGGCCTGGAACGCGACACCCCGCAACCCACCGCGTTGACGGTGCACCAGGCCTCCCGGGTGCTGGAGGTGGCCTTCGACGACGGGCGCAGCTTCCGCATACCGTTCGAACTGATGCGGGTCTATTCGCCGTCCGCCGAGGTCCAGGGCCACGGCCCGGGGCAGGAGGTGCTGCAGACCGGCAAGCGCGAGGTCGGCATCGTCGAGATCCAGGCCGTGGGGCGCTACGCGGTGCAGCCGCGCTTCTCCGACGGGCACGAGAGCGGCATCTTCAGCTGGGACTACCTCTACCACCTGGGCTCGCAGGCCGATGTGCTGTGGCAGCGCTACGAAGAGCGGCTGAAGGACGCCGGCGTCGACCGCGACGCGCCGATGGCGTCCGCCGCGGCGCAAGGCCACGGCGGCTCCTGCGGCCACCACCACTGAAGGCGCAGGCTCCGCGATGGCGCAGACCCACTTCGGCTACGAGACCGTCGACGACAGCGACAAGGCGCGCCGCGTGCGCGGCGTGTTCGACTCGGTCGCCGAGCACTACGACGTGATGAACGACGTGCTGTCGTTCGGCCTGCACCGCGCCTGGAAGGCCTACGCGGTGGCGGTGGCCGCCGTGCAGCCCGGCTGGAAGGTGCTGGACATCGCCGGCGGCACCGGCGACCTGGCGCGCGCCTTCGCACGCCAGGCCGGCGAGCGCGGCCGCGTGGTGCTGACCGACATCAACGAGGCGATGCTGCGTGTCGGCCGCGACCGGCTGCTCGACGAGGGCCTGGTGCTGCCCACCGCCGCCTGCGACGCCGAGAAGCTGCCGTTCGCGGATGCGAGCTTCGACCTCGTCAGCGTCGCCTTCGGGCTGCGCAACATGACGCACAAGGAAGCCGCGCTGGCCGAGATGGCGCGTGTGCTCAAGCCCGGTGGCCGCCTGCTGGTGCTGGAGTTCTCGAGGCCCGCGGCGCCGCTGCAGAAGCCCTACGACTTCTACTCGTTCAAGCTGATGCCGCTGCTGGGCAGGCTGATCGCGAAGGACGCCGACAGCTACCGCTACCTCGCCGAGAGCATCCGCATGCACCCCGACCAGGCCACGCTGGCGCAGATGATGAAGGGCAGCGGCTTCGGCCACGTGGACGTGCACAACCTCGCCGCCGGCATCGTCGCGCTGCACGTGGGGATCAAGTGCTGAATCCGCTGCGCGGCCTGCGCCAGCTGGCGCGCCGCACGCTGCGGCGCCACCTGGGGCTGGCGCTGCGCCCGCAGTCCGGTGACACCGACGAACTGCTGACGCTGGCGCGCCAGAGCTTCGTGCGCGTGCAGGCCGCGTGGGACCGCGCCGATCTGGGCGCGCTGTCCGACCTGGCCACCGCACCGCTGCTGGAGGACCTGCGCCACCAGCTCGAACTGCGCGGCCCGGGCCCCAACTGCACCGAGGTGGTCCACCTCGATGCCCGCCTCCTGGGCCTGGAGGAACTGCGCGAGGCCTACGTCGCCAGCGTCGAGTTCAGCGGCCTGATCCGCGAGCGCGAAGACCGCGCCGCCGCACCGTTCCGCGAGCTCTGGCTGCTGGCCAACATCAAGGCCGCGGGCTGCGGCTGGAAGCTCGCGCGCGTGCAGTCGCTGTCGTAGCGAACGCCGCGCCGGCGCCGGCCGGGAGCGCGGCTTGCCGGACCGTTCCCTGGGTCCGTTTTCCTCGTGAACTTGTGCCGCTGACGGACCCCGGGCTGAGGGGCGGCCGCAGGGCGATGGTTCAGGAGGCAGGCGTTACACTCGTCCGCTTCAAGCGCCTAGGGCTCGATGCTGCGGCGGGCTGGCGTCGAACGTGCTTGCCGCGACGTATGTGACGAGCCGATTAACCCCAAGGACTGCCCGATGAACGCGACGATGCCCGACACCTTCCACAGAGCACGCCGCTGGCCCCTGGCCGCGCTGGCCGTGTTCTGCGCCGCCGCGCTGCTGGCCGGCTGCGGCGAGAAGAAGGACAAGGGCGCGAGTCAGACGGCGGCCAAGGTCAACAAGGACGAGATCACCGTCCACCAGATCAACTTCGTGCTGCAGCAGCAGCGCGGCCTGCGCCCCGAGCAGGCCGAAGCGGCCAGCAAGCAGATCCTCGAGCGCCTGATCGACCAGCAGCTCGCCCTGCAGAAGGCCGACGACCAGAAGCTCGACCGCGACCCGCGCGTGGTGCAGCAGCTCGAGGCCGCCCGGCGCGAGATCCTGGCGCGCGCCTACGTCGAGAAGGTCGGCGAGGCCGCGGCCAAGCCCACGCCCGAAGAGATCAAGAAGTACTACGACGAGAAGCCGGCGCTGTTCAGCCAGCGCCGCATCTACAACCTGCAGGAAATCATCGTCGAGGCCAGGCCCGAGCAGGCGAACGAGCTGCGCGAGCAGCTGTCGGCGGCGAAGAACATCAACGAGTTCGTCGAGTACCTGAAGGCCAAGGACTTCAAGTTCGCCGGCAACCAGGCCGTGCGCGCCGCCGAGCAGCTGCCGCTGGCCAGCCTGGACGGCTTCGCGCGCATGAAGGACGGCCAGGCGATGCTGCTGCCCAACCCGAACGGCTTCCAGGTCGTGGTGGTGGCCGGCACGCGCAGCCAGCCGCTGACCGAGGACCAGGCGCGGCCGATCATCGAGCAGTACCTGCTCAACGACCGCAAGCGCAAGCTGGCCGAGGAAGACATCAAGGCGCTGCGCAGCGCGGCCAAGATCGAGTACGTCGGCAAGTTCGCCGAAGGCGCCGCGTCGGCACCCGCGGCTTCGACGGCGCCGACCGCGCCGGCCCCCGGCGGCAGCGCCGCCGACATCACCAAGCTCAAGTGATGCACCCACTGATGCGATCCCTGCTGCACGCCCTTCTCGCCGCGTGCCTGTTCGGCGGCTCGGTGCACGCGCAACCGGCCGCTCCGGCGGCGCCGGCCGCCGCGGCACCGGCCGAATACCGCATCGGCCCTGGCGACGTGATCCGCATCACGGTGTTCCAGAGCCCCGACCTCACGATGGAGACGCGCGTCACCGAGGCCGGCGTCATCAACTACCCGCTGCTGGGCAACATCCGCCTGGGTGGCCTGACCGTCACCGCGGCCGAGAAGCTGGTGGCCGACGGCCTGCGCAACGGCAACTTCCTGAAGCAGCCGCAGGTGTCGATGGTGGTGCTGCAGGTGCGCGGCAACCAGGCCAGCGTGCTGGGCCTGGTGAACCGGCCGGGCCGCTACCCGCTCGAGATGGCCGACATGCGGCTGTCGGACCTGATCGCCACGGCCGGCGGCATCGCGCTCGGCGGTGCCGACGTGGTGGTGGTGGTCGGCACGCGCGACGGCAAGCCCTTCCGCAGCGAAGTCGACCTGCCCACGCTGTTCGCCGCCAGCGGCCGCGACAAGGACGTGATCATCCTCAACGGCGACACCGTCTGGGTCGACCGCCAGCCGCTGGTCTACATCTACGGCGAGGTGCAGCGCCCCGGCGCGATGCGGCTGGAGCGCGACATGACGCTGCTGCAGGTGCTGGCCACCGGCGGCGGGCTGACGCCCCGCGGCACCGAGCGCGGCATCAAGGTGCACCGGCGCGAGGCCGACGGCAGCACGAAGGTGGTCGAAGGCGTGACGATGTCGGAGAAGCTGCGCGAAGGCGATGTCGTCTTCGTGCGCGAGAGCCTGTTCTGATCCTGAGCCCGACGGCAAGGAGAGCTTTGCAATGACTTTCGGGCAGTTCCTCGCCATCGTGCGGGCCCGCTGGCTGGTGGCGCTGATCGTGCTGCTGGTGACCGTGCTGACCACGCTCGTGATCAGCCTGAGCCTCACCAAGCAGTACCGCGCGCAGGCCAGCGTGGTGGTCGACTTCAAGCCCGACCCCGTGTCGGCGGTGATCTTCGGCGGCATGGCCACGCCGGCCTTCATGGCCACGCAGGTCGACATCATCCAGAGCGAGCGTGTCGGCCAGCGCGTGATGCGCAACCTGAAGCTCAACGAGATCCCGGCCCTGCGCCAGCAGTGGATGGACGAGACCAACGGCGCCGGCACGCTCGAAGGCTGGATCGTCGCCACCTTCGGCCGCCAGATGGACGTGGTGCCCTCGCGCGAGAGCAGCGTCATCACCATCGGCTACCGCCACCCCGACCCGAAGCTCGCCGCGGCGCTGGCCAACGCCTTCGTGCAGGCCTACGTGGACACCACGCTCGAGCTGCGCACCGGCCCGGCGCGCCAGTACAGCAGCTTCTTCGAGACCCGCGCCAAGGAGGCGCGCGAGACCTTCGAAGCCGCGCAGTCGCGCCTGTCCACGTTCCAGAAGAACAACGGCATCATCGCCAGCGACGAGCGGCTCGACGTCGAGAACGCACGGCTCAACGAGCTGTCGAGCCAGCTCACCACGCTGCAGGCCATCGCCGCCGAGTCGGCCAGCCGCCAGGCGCAGGCCAACAGCGCGCAGGGCGACCGGCTCGCCGAGGTGCTGAACAATCCGCTCGTGGCCGGCCTGAAGAGCGACATCTCGCGCGGCGAGGCCAAGCTGCAGGAGCTGTCCACGCGCTACGGCGAGGCGCACCCGCAGGTGCAGGAGGCCAAGGCCAACCTGGGCGAACTGCGTTCGCGGCTGGACGCCGAGACGCGCAAGGTCACCGGCAGCGTGGGCGTCAGCAACACCATCAACCGCCAGCGCGAAGCCGAGATCCGCAACTCGCTGGAAGCGCAGCGCGCCAAGGTGCTGAAGCTGAAGGCGGTGCGCGACGAAGGCCTCGTGATCATCCGCGACGTCGAGAACGCGCAGCGCGCCTACGACGCGATCCAGCAGCGCTACACGCAGACCAACCTCGAGGGCCAGGCCACGCAGAGCAACGTCAACGTGCTGACGCTGGCCTCGCCGCCGGTGGAGCACAGCACGCCCAAGGTCGGCCTCAACACCATCCTCGCCTTCTTCGTCGGCAGCCTGCTCGCGGTGGGCACGGTGCTGGCGCTGGAACTGCGCGACCGCCGCGTGCGCAGCGCCGAAGACCTCACCGGCGCGATCAAGCTGCCGGTGATCGGCCAGATGCCGAAGCCCGGGATGCGCATGCCGCTGGGCGCGCGCAAGACCACCGACATGCAACAACGGCTGCTGGCACCCCTGTCCCAGGCCGGCAAGGGGGCGTGATGGCCAAGTTCAGAGATTCCGCGCCCGATCCGAGCGTGCTCGACCCCGAGCCGGTGCACGCCAGGCCCGGCATGGCCGAGGCCCAGGACACCGTGCAGCAGGAGCGCAGCATCGGCGACATCATCGCCGAGCTGCGCCACCTCAACGCCGAGCAGGTGGAGAGGGTGCTGGCGCACCAGCGCAGCAACGGGCTGCGCTTCGGCGAGTCGGCCGTTGCGCTCGGCCTCGCGAGCCGCGAGGACGTGCTGTTCGCGCTGTCGCAGCAGTTCCACTACCCCTACGCGCCGGAAGAGCAGCGCAAGGCCAGCCCCGAGCTGGTGGCGCTGAACGAGCCCTTCTCGCCGCGCGCCGAGAGCTTCCGCGCGCTGCGCAGCCAGCTGATGATGCGCGTGTTCGCCGAGGGCGAGGCGCACCCGGCGGTGGCGGTGATCAGCCCCGACGCCGGCGACGGCCGCACCTACTGCGCGGCCAACCTGGCCGTCACGCTGGCGCAGCTGGGCGGCCGCACGCTGCTGGTGGACGCCGACATGCGCAGCCCGCGCCTGCACGAGCTGTTCCGCCTGCCCAACCCGTCGGGCCTGTCGGGCATCCTCTCGGGCCGCGCCGACAAGCAGGTGATCCAGCAGGTGCCCGGCATCGCCAGCCTGTTCGTGCTGCCGGTGGGCACCACCCCGCCCAACCCGCTGGAACTGGTCGAGCGCCAGGCCTTCGGGCTGCTGATGCGCGAGCTGATGTCCAAGTTCGACCACGTGGTTGTGGACACGCCGGCCGCCTCGCAGGGCGCCGATGCCAGCGTGATCGCCGCCCGCTGCGGCGCGGCGGTGGTCATCGCCCGGCGCAACGTGGCGCGCGTGTCCGCGCTCAACGAGCTGGTGGCCTCGCTGGCCGGCAGCCCCGCGCGCCTGGTGGGCGCGGTGATGAACGAACATTGAGGGGCCGCGCATGAGCGCCACCGCGCCCGGCGCCGCGCCGACGCCCGCCCGGAGCTGGTTGCCCGCGTCCACCGACCTGGTGGTGCTGGGCCTGGTCGCCGCGGCCTTCCTGGTGCTGTTCGTGCCCACCTACGCGCAGCTGGCCAGGACCATCTGGGCCAGCGACGAACAGGGCCACGGGCCCATCATCCTGGGCGCCTCGGCCTGGCTGCTGTACCAGCGCCGCGAGGCCCTGGCCGCGCTGCCGGCCGCCACGGCGCGCTGGCCGGGCTGGCTGCTGCTGGGCTTCGGCCTGCTGTGCTTCGCGTTCGGGCACTCGCAGGCCATCGTGATCATCGAGGTCGGCTCGCAGATCCTCGTGCTCGCGGGGCTGCTGGTGCTGTTCAAGGGCGCGGCGGGCTTGCGCCTGTGCTGGTTCCCGCTGTTCTTCCTGATCTTCATGGTGCCGCTGCCCGGCCCGCTGGTGGCGGCCGTGACCACGCCGCTGAAGAGCGCGGTGAGCGCGGTGGCCAGCTCGCTGATGCACGCCCTGGGCTTCCCGATCGGGCGCTCGGGCGTGATCCTCACGATCGGCCCCTACCAGCTGCTGGTGGCCGACGCCTGCGCCGGCCTGAACTCGATGTTCACGCTGGAAGCGCTGGTGCTGCTGTACATCAACCTGATGGGCTACAAGAACGCCACGCGCAACGTGCTGCTGGCGCTGTCGGCGATTCCCATCTCGTTCGCGGCCAACGTGGTGCGGGTGGTGATCCTCGTGCTCGTCACCTACTACTTCGGCGACGAGGCCGGCCAGGGTTTCGTGCACGGCTTCGCCGGCATGGTGCTGTTCCTGGTGGCGCTGACGCTGACGATCGCGCTCGACAACCTGTTCGCGCTGATCCTGCGCTGGCGCGGGAAGCCGGCATGAGCGGCGACGGCGGCTTCAGCCCGGCGCGTCGCCAGGCGGTGATCGTGCTGGCCACGGCGGTCGGCACCGCGGCCGTCGCCGGCGCGCTGGTGCCCACCGAGCGCGTGGCCGACACGCGGCCGAAGACGCCGCTCGCCGACCTGGTGCCCGCCCGCTTCGGCGAATGGGCGGAAGACCGCTCGGTGCCCGTGGTGCTGCCTGCGCCCGACGTGCAGGCCAACCTGAACAAGGTCTACAACCAGGTGCTGGCGCGCACCTACGTCAACAAGCAGGGCTACCGCATCATGCTGTCGGTGGCCTACGGCGGCGACCAGTCCGACGGCATGCAGGTGCACCGGCCCGAGGTCTGCTACCCGGCGCAGGGCTTCGAGGTGCAGCGCGTCTGGAACGACGAGGTCCAGCTCGCCGACCGCCGCATCCCGGTCACGCGTGCCACCACGCGACTGGGCCCGCGCATCGAGCCGCTCACCTACTGGATCATCAACGGCGACCAGGTCATCCGCCCCGGCTTCGGCGCGCGCCTGGTGCAGCTGCAGTACACGATGCGCGGCAAGATCCCCGACGGCATGCTGGTGCGCGTGTCCAGCATCGACCCCGAGACGAAGCGCGCCTACGAGATCCAGGACCGCTTCTCCCGCGAACTCGCGCAGGCGCTGGACCCGGCCTTCCGCACCCGCATCGTCGGCCTGCCGCCGGCCTGAGCGGGCGCCGCCGGATGCGCTTCATGGCCAGCATGAACCCACCCGTTCCCGTGCAGGCTCCGCCGCCCGTTCCGGCGCGCCCGGGCCTGCTGGCGAACACGGGCTGGAACCTCGCCGGGCAGGTGGTGCCGCTGCTGGTGGGGCTGGCGGTGCTGCCGCTGCTCATCCGGCTGCTGGGCCTGGACCGCTACGGCTTCCTCACGCTGGTGTGGGTGCTGGTGGGCTACGCCAGCATCTTCGACTTCGGCATCGGCCGCGTGCTGATCCGCGTGGTGGCCCAGCGCGTCGCGCGCGGCGACGACGCGGGCGCGCAGCACGTGGCGCGCGTCGGCCTGAGCTACCTGCTGCTGTTCGGGCTGATCGTCGGGGGCGCGTTCGCGCTGGCCAGCGGCTGGCTCGTCGACCACGTCTTCAAGCTGCCGCCGGCGCTGCTGGACGAGGCGGCGAACGCGATGTGGCTGCTCGCCGCCTCGCTGCCCTTCGTGATGCTCACCGGCGGCTACAGCGGCGTGCTGAGTGCGCACCAGCAGTTCCGCGGCCTCAACCTGCTCCGTGCAGTGATGGGCATCGCGTCGTACGCCGGGCCGCTGGGGGTGGCGCTGTGGATCAACCGGCTCGACGCGTTGGTGGCCTTCACGCTGGCGATGCGCGCGGCGGCGACGCTGGCGCACGCGGCGCTCGCCCGGCGCGGCTGCGGCTTCGTGTTCGTGCCGGTGCGGCCCGACGCGGCCACCTCGCGCGAGCTGCTGGCCCTGGGCGGCTGGGTCAGCGTGTCCAACCTCGTGAGCCCGCTGCTGTCGTACCTGGACCGCCTGCTGCTCGGGGCGCTGGTGCCGGTGCGCTGGGTGGCCTTCTACGCCACGCCCTTCGACCTGGTGAGCCGTGCGCTGATCCTGCCCAACGCGCTGATGTCCGCGATGTTCCCGAGCGTGGCCGCCATCGAGCGCGGCAGCGAGGCGGCGCGCCGCACCCTGCTGGACGCCTCGCGGCTGCTCTTCGTCACCATCGTGCCGGTGGTCTTTGCGGTGATCACGCTGGCGCGCCCGGGGCTGCGCCTGTGGCTGGGCGACGAGTTCGCCGAACACGCCGCGCCGGTGCTGCAGGTGCTGGCGGTGAGCATCCTGCTGAACACGCTGGCGCAGGCCCCGGCCACGCTGATCCAGGCCGCGGGCCAGCCGCGCTCGATGGCGCTGCTGCACCTGGTGGAACTGCCGATCTTCATCGCCGTGCTGTACCTGCTGACGCGCCACCTCGGCATCCTGGGCACCGCGCTGGCCGCGGCGCTGCGCAGCGGGCTCGACGGCCTGGCCGTGCTGGCCCTGGCGCGGCGCGGCGTGGCCCCCGGCGCGCTGCCGTGGCGCGCTGCGCTGCTGCCGGCAGGGATGGCCCTGCTGATGCTGGCTGCCGGGCTGTGGCCGCGCAGCGGCGCCGAGGCGCTGGCGCTGCTGGCCGTCGGCCTGCCGGCCTTCGGCCTGTTCGCCTGGCACCGCCTGCTGCGCGCCGACGAACGGCGCCGGCTGCAGGGCCTGCTGACGAAGGGGCGCGCATGATCGCCGCGCTGCGCGCACGCTGGTTCCGGCCGCGGCCGCTGCTGTCGTGGCGGCGCCGCCGCATCGACATCCCGGCGGTGCTGATCGTCATCGGCGCGCTGCTGCTCGCGGCCTTCCTGGGCGAGGTGGCGGCGACGATGCCGATGCGCCTGTCCGGCTTCGAGCAGGCCAAGGGCCTGGGCCCGGCGTGGCTCACCGCCTACCTGCCGTGGCTGATCGCCGCGGCGACGATCCTGCTGCCCGCGGTGCTGGTGTTCTCGGTGCGCATGCCGATGACCGGCCTCATCGTCACGGTGATGCTGATCTTCGAGGTCGTGCCCTCGGCCTTCCAGCCGCGCCTGCCGGTGGGCGGCGGGCGCCTGCAGGCCTACGACCTGCTGCTGATGCTGCTGGCGCTGGTGGTGGTGGTGCAGGGCTGGGTGGCGCGCGAGCGGCCGCTGCACCAGATGGGCCCGGTGCGCTGGCCGCTGTACTACCTGGGCGCCTGCGTGTTCATCTCGCTGGTCTACGTGCGCTACTTCGCCCCCAACACGCTGGCCCTGGGCGAAGCGCGCGTGATCATCGGCTGGCTCATCGTGCCCATCATGGTGCTGTCGGTGAAGACGCCGCAGGCCTGGCGCTGGATGCTGCGCTGGGTGCTCGCGATGGGCATCGTGATCGCGCTGTACGTGTCGATCCAGTCGCTGTTCGAGGTGCGCATCATGACCGGCGCCCGCGTCGAACTGCTCGACAAGGACCTCAACAACGACGTGGTGCGCAGCATCGCCGGCGGCGGCGTCTACCTGATCGTGTTCTCGCTGTTCCTGCTGATCAACCGCGTGCTGCAGCGCCAGGTCGGCTGGTGGTGGGCGGTGCCGGCGGCGCTGCTGCTGGTGTTCGGCATCGCGGTGCAGTTCGGGCGCGGCGTCTGGCTGTCCACCGCGGCCGGGCTGCTGGTCTCGGCGGCGCTGTTCCGCGGCTTCTCGGGCGTGCTGAAGGTGCTGGCGGCCGGCGCGGTGACGGTGGCGCTGATGCTGAGCGGGGCCGCGGTGTTCAAGCCGCGCCTGGCCGAGGCGGTGATCGAGCGCGCGGTGGGCATCGGCAGCGAGATCCAGACCGGCGGCTCGTTCAACTGGCGCCGCATGGAGAACCAGGCCGCGCTCGACCGCATCGAGCACAACCCGTTGTTCGGCGTGGGCCTGGGCGGCCAGTACAAGCAGACCGCCAGCTCCGAGGGCCACTTCGGCATCGAGGGCACCTACATCCACAACGGCTACCTGTTCTTCCCGCTCAAGATGGGCCTGATCGCGGCCTTCATCCCGTTCGCCTTCATGATCGCCTTCGCCCGCGTGCTGCGCCAGGGTGTGCAGCGCCACGCCGTCGATCCCGATCCCGGCCTGGTCGCGGCACTGGCCGGTGCCTTCGCGGTGCCCTGCGTCGCCTCGTACACGCAGCCGGAGTGGGCCGACCCGCGCGGCATCGCGGCCTTCGCGATCTTCTGCGGCCTGGCGCTGCTGTACCGCCGCTTCGGCGCCGTGCAGCCGGCTTCCGCCGGCGAGGCGGCGCCCGCACGGCCATGACCGCGGCGCCGGCGACACGCGTCGCCATCGTGCTGGTCAACTGGAAGGGCTGGCGCGACAGCATCGAGTGCATCAGCTCCATCGTCGGCAGCGGGGCGCTGGCCGGCGCGGACGTCTGGCTGGTGGACAACGCCTCGGGCGACGGCTCCGTCGCGCAGATCGAGGCCTGGTGCGGCCGGCCGGAGCCCGGCGCCGGCTGGCGTTCCTTCGACGGCGTCCGGCACGCCCCGGCGGGCGTGCCCATCCCCTGCCAGGTGTGGCATGCCGACGGCCAGCCCGCCCCGCGCTTTCCCGGCGTGCAGGTCAACCTCGTGCACTCGGGCGGCAACCTCGGCTTCGCAGGCGGCAACAACGTCGGCATCACCGCCGCGGGGCTGGACCGCTACAGCCACTTCTGGCTGCTGAACAACGACACCGTGATGGCCGCCGATGCGCTGACCGCACTGCTGGCGCGCGCCGAGGCCGCGCCGCACTGCGGCATCGTCGGCTCCACGCTGCTGCACTACGGCGAGCCCGACGTGGTGCAGGCCCTGGGCGGCGGCTGGTTCGACCGCGAGGCGATGCGCATGTCGCACATCGGCGAGCGGCGCCGTGCCGCCGAGGTGCCGCGCAGCGCCGCGGACGTGCAGGCCGTGGAGGCGCAGACCGCCTACGTCGTGGGCGCGTCGATGCTGGTCAAGCGCGACTTCATCCGCGACGTGGGCCCGATGTGCGAGGACTACTTCCTCTACTTCGAGGAGCTCGACTGGGCCTTCCGCGGCCGCCCGCGCTGGACGCTGGGCTACGCGCCCGGCAGCCGCGTGTTCCACAAGGTGGGTGCGAGCAGTTCGCAGACGGTGAGCGAGTTCTCGCTCAACCTGCTCTACCGCAACCAGGTGCGCTTCGCCAGCCGCTTCCTGCCCGAGCGGCTGCCGGCGCTGAAGCGCTCGCTCGCGTTCGAGCTGCTGCGCCACGTGCTGAAGGGCCGCTGGATGCCGGCGAAGCTGGTGGCGCGCACGCTGGCCGATGCGCGCGCGCTGGCCGCGTCGGCGCCGCCCGCGGGGCAGCGCGCGTGATCACCGTGCTGCCCGAAGGCGGGCTCTGCAACCGGCTGCGCGTGGTGGCGTCGAGCTGGCTGCTGGCGCAGCGCGCGGGCCAGCCGATGACGGTGCTGTGGAACCGTGCGCCCGACTTCAACGCCCGCTTCGACGCGCTGTTCGAGACCCAGGGCCTGCCGTTCGCCGTGCGCGAGGGCGCGACGATGAACCGGCCGCTGCGCGCCCTGGCCCGCTCGCGCGAGTGGTGGGTGCGCCTGCTGGGCACGCAGGTGCTCGGCGAGGCGGCCACCGAGCCCGGCCGCTTCGAGCTCGAACGCGCGCTGCCGGCGCTGCGCGGCCGCGACGTGTTCGTGCACACCAACTCGCGCCTGGCCTTCGCGCCGGGCATGTTCGACGTGTTCCGTCCGGCCGGCGAGGCGGCGGCGCGGCTGCTGCCGCTGCGCCAGCGGCTGGCGCACAGCGTGGGCGTGCACGTGCGCCGCACCGACAACACGAAGGCCGCCGCCGTCAGCACGCTGGCCCACTTCGTGGAGCGCATGCACGCGGTGCGGGAGCCGGGGCTCTCGTTCTTCGTCGCCACCGACGAGCCGCAGGTGCTGCGCGAGCTGCAGGCGCAGTTCGGCGACGCCGTCTGGGAGTACCCGAAGCGCGCCTACGCGCGCAACGACCCGCAGGCCATCGTCGACGCTCTGGTGGACCTGACCGCGCTCGCCGCCTGCCGGCGCCTGATCGGCAGCTACTGGAGCTCGTTCACCGACACCGCGGCCGAGTGGCGCGGCATCCCGCTCGTGATCGCGCGCGCGGAAGGGGCCGCCTGATGCGCCGGCGCGACCTGCTGGCCGCAGGGCTGACGCCGATGCTGAGTGGCACGGCGGACGCCGCCGCGCCGCTCACGCTGCTGCCGCCCGGCGGCGATGCGGTCTTCGAGCGTGCCTACTTCGGCCTGCACGTGCACAACGAAGGCAGCACGCGGAACTGGCCCGAGATCGGCATCGGCGCGCTGCGGCTGTGGGACGCCGACGTCAGCTGGGCCTACCTGGAACGCGTGCAGGGCCGCTTCGACTTCCGGCGCCTGGACGAGTACCTCGACTGGGCCAAGGCGCGCGGCGTCGAGGTGCTGCTGCCGCTGGGCGTGACGCCGCCCTGGGCCTCGGCACGGCCGCAGGAGGACGGCGCCTACGGCAAGGGCACCGCGGCCGAGCCGGCGGACATCGACAGCTGGCGGCGCTACGTGCGCGCGGTGGCCACGCACGCGAAGGGCCGCGTCGCCGCGTACCAGGTGTGGAACGAGGCCAACGAGCGCATCTTCTTCTCCGGCACGCCGGCGGCGCTGGCGCAGCTGATGGTGGCGGCGGCCGAGGAGGTGCGGCGCGTGGACGCCGGCGCCAGGCTCGTCGCGCCTTCGGCCGTGGGGCTGGACGACCGCGTGCTGTGGCCTTCGCGGCTGCTGCGCCAGGACAGCGCCCACGTCACCGCGAAGGCGGTGGATGCGGTGGCCTTCCACCTGTACCACAGCGGGCACCCGCCCGAGTCGATGATCGCGCCGGTGCAGCGGCTGCGTGCCGCGCAGGCTGCGGCGGGGCTCGGCCAGCTGCCGCTGTGGAACACCGAGTCGGGCTACTGGATGCCCAACGTGATGGTCGAGTGGTCGCCCGACGAGCGCCGCAACATGATCACCGAGGAACTCGCCGCCGCGTACCTGCCGCGCGACCTGATCCTGGCACGCGCGCTGGGCGTCGAACGCTTCTTCTGGTACGCCTGGGACGGCAGCAAGATGGGGCTGATCAGCCCGCTGACGAAGCGGCTGCGCCCGCCGGCGCTGGCCTACCGGCAGTGCATCCGTGCGCTGGCCGGCACCACGCTGCAGCGCTGCACGCGCGCGGCCAGCGGCGTCTGGACCGCCCAGCTGCGAACGGCCGACGGCGCACCGATGCTGGCGCTGTGGCTGGACGCCACGGCCGGCGTCGAGACGCTGCGCGTGCCCACGCCGCTGGCCGGCGCGCGGCGCAGCCTGCTGCTGGACGGCAGCGCCGACTGGCGCGCGGCGCCGGCGCAGCTGGAGCTGGGCGCCGCTGTTACGCTGCTGACGGAGGCCGCGTGAGCGCCCGGGCTTTGCCGCAGGCACCGCGCGCGGACGACGGCGCGCTGTCGCCGACGCCGGTGATCTGCGTCTCGCACGGCTTCCAGACCAACTACGAGCGCGGCTTCTGCAACGGGCTGGCGGCGCGCGGCGTGGCGGTGACGCTGATCAGCTCCGACCGCAGCGACACCGCGGGCCTGCACCGCGGCGTGCGTGCGGTCAACCTGCGCGGCAGCCAGGAAGAGAACCGCCCGCGCCTGGCCAAGGCGCTGAACCTGCTGCGCTACCACGCGGCGCTGATGGGCCACGCGCTTCTGCACCGCGGTGCCACGCTGCACGTGATGGGGCTGCTGGCGCCCCTGTTCTGGTGCGGCGTGGTGCAGGGGCTGTGGTTCCGGCTGGTCTGCCGCCGCTACGTGCTCACCGTGCACGACGTGCTGCCGCACGAGCAGCACACCGCCTACAGCCGCCGCATCTGCGCCTGGGCCTACCGCTTGCCGCAGCGCGTGGTGGTGCACACCACGCGCATGAAGCAACGCCTCGTCGACGAGTTCGGCCTGCTGCCCGACCGCGTGGTGGTGATGGAGCACGGCATCGAGCCGGGACGCCCCACCGCCGTCGAAGGCGAAGCCGCGGCCGATGCCGGGCCGCCGCTGCTGCTGGCCTTCGGCATCGTGGTGCCGCGCAAGGGCATCGACCTGCTGCTGGAGGCGCTGCGCGACATCCCGTTCGCGTTCCGCCTCGTGATCGCCGGCCACGGCCCCGACGAGGCCTACCGCCAGCGCCTGCGCGCGCTGCTGGCCGCGCATCCGCAGCGCGAGGGCGTCGAGTGGCGCGACGGCTTCGTGCCCGAGGCCGAGATGGAGCAGCTGTTCCGCGACGCCGCGCTGCTGGTGCTGCCCTACCGCTACATCGACCAGAGCGGCGTGCTGTTCCAGGCGCTGCGCTTCGGCACGCCGGTGCTGGCCACGCGCGTGGGCCAGTTCGAGCACTACGTGACGGCCGAGGTGGGCGAGCTGGCCGAGCCCGGCGCCGCCGCGCCGCTGCGCGAGGCGCTGCTGCGCTGGCACGCGCGTCGCAAGGAACTGGCGCGGGCGCGCATCCGCGAGATCGGCCGTGCCTACGAATGGCCGGCCACCGTGCAGGCGCTGCACGCGGCCTACCACTGACGATCGATGGCATCCCCCTCCGCACCCATCCACTGCCCCGCCTGCGGCGCCGCCTGCGGCGGCGGGCCGCTGCGCGAGTTCGACGCGGCCGAGGCGGCCCCGCATTTCGTGCTGCGCGAGGAGTTCCCCGCGCAGCACGCCGAGCTGGTGCCGCACATCCGCGCGCTGTGGGGCGGCGACCGTTGCGCCTTGCAGGGCTGCCCGAGCTGCGGCCTGCAGTTCGCATGGCCCTTCGTCGCCGGCGACGGCCGCTTCTACAACCTGGCCTACCCGTACTCCGACTACCCGGAGCAACGCTGGGAGTTCGTGCAGACGGTCGAGGCGCTGGCGGCGCAGCCGCTGCCGCCGCAAGGGCGCCTGCTCGAGATCGGTTCCGGCTTCGGCCACTTCCTGCGCCAGGTGTCGCCGCGCCTGGTGGCGCCCGGCCGCGTGCTGGCGATCGAATACAACGACGCCGCGCGGGCGCGCCTGTCGGCGATGGGCTTCGAGGCCTTCGGCATCGACGTGCGCGAGCCGGCGTTCGCGGCCTGGCGCGGCCAGGTGGCGGTGCTGTGCCTGTTCCAGGTGCTCGAGCACATGGACGGCCTGGACGCGCTGCTGCAGCGCTTCAACGAGCTGCTGATGCCCGGTGCGCGGATCTTCATCGCGGTGCCCAACATAGCCCGCATCGCCTACAACGAAAGCCACGGCTCGCTGCTGGACATGCCGCCCAACCACATCAGCCGCTGGACGCGCCGGTCCTTCGAGGCCTTCGCGGCGCGCGCGGGCTGGACGCTGGTGGACTTCCGCGTCGAGCCGCAGCGCTGGCGCGACTTCGTGAAGCAGGACCTCGTCTACTCGCACATGCGGCGGGCGCAGCGCAGCGGGTCGCTCGCGAACCGCATCCGCGGCCGGCGCCGCAGCGCGTTGCGCGTGGCGCTGGAAGGCGCGGCCGCGCTGGCCGGCGCGCCGGCGCGCGTGCCGGGCTGGTTCAAGGCCGCCGGCCGGCCGCTGGGCGATTCGGTGTGGGTGCAGCTGCAGGCGGGGGGCGGGCGATGAGCTGCCGCGTCTGCGGCAGCAGCCGCGTGCGCGGCCATCACGCCGCGCGCGAGATGATGACCGGCAGCCGCGAAACCTTCGGCTACTTCCAGTGTGCCGACTGCGAGTGCCTGCAGATCGACGAGATCCCGGCCGACCTGGCGCGCCACTACGCCGGCGGCTACTACTCCTACCAGCTCGCCACGCGCCAGCGCAACCCGCTCAAGCGCTGGACCACGCGCGCGCGCGACCGCTGGGCCGTGTTCGGCGGCGGCGTCGTCGGCGAGCGGCTCTACCGGCGCGCACCGCTGATCGAGCTGCGGGCGCTGAGGCCGCTGCGGCTGCGGCCCGACAGCCGCGTGCTCGATGTCGGTTGCGGCGCCGGCTACCTCGCCTTCGCCTTGGGCGAGCTCGGCATGCGGCACGCGATGGGGATCGACCCCTTCGTGCCCGAGCCCATCGTCTACGACAACGGCGTGCAGGTGAAGCGGCAGACGCTGGAGCAGACCGAAGGGGGCTGGGACGCGATCATGTTCCACCACTCGTTCGAGCACCTGCCCGACCCGCATGCGGTGCTGCGCCAGGTGGCCGAGCGGCTGGTGCCGGGCGGCCGCTGCCTGCTGCGCGTGCCCGTGGTCGGTTCGCTGGCGTGGCGCGAGTACGGCATCGACTGGGTGCAGCTCGACGCGCCGCGCCACCTGTACCTGTTCGCGCAGGAGAGCATCCGCCACCTCGCGCAGGCCCATGGCTTCGAGCTCGAGGACACGCGCTACGACAGCACCGCGTTCCAGTTCTGGGGCAGCGAACAGTACCGGATGGGCATCCCGCTGCAGGACCCGCGTTCGTACGCACGCGGCGCCGGCACCCTGTTCGGCGCCGAGCAGATCGCGGCCTGGGAGCAGCGCAGCGCCGAGCTGAACGCCGCGCGGCAGGGCGACCAGGCCGCCTTCTGCCTGCGCAAGCTCGCCGGATGAAGGTCCTCGTCGCGCACAACGCCTACCAGCAGCGTGGGGGCGAGGACGTGGTGGCCGAGGCCGAGGCCGGGCTGCTGCGCGCGCACGGCCACGAGGTGCTGCTGTACACCCGGCACAACGACGAGCTGGCGCAGATGGGCCGGCTCGAGGCGGCCGCCGGCACGCTGTGGTCGCGCCGCACGGCGCGCGAGGTGCGCGCGCTGATCGCCGAGCAGCGGCCCGACGTGGTCCACGTGCACAACAGCTTCCCGCTGATCTCGCCGTCGATGCACGCCGCCGCGCACGACGCCGGCGTGCCGGTGGTGCAGACGCTGCACAACTTCCGCCTGCTGTGCCCGCAGGCGATGCTGCTGCGCGAGGGCCGCGTCTGCGAGGACTGCGTCGGCCGCGCGCCGCTGCCCGGCGTGCGCCACGGCTGCTACCGCGGCTCGCGTGCGCAGAGCGGCGTGCTGGCCGGCATGCTGGTGCTGCACCGCGCGCTGGGCACCTGGCAGACGAAGGTGTCGCGCTACATCGCGCTCAACGCCTTCTGCCGCGACAAGTTCGTCGAAGGCGGCCTGCCGGCGGCGCGCATCGCGATCAAGCCGAACTTCGTCGACCTGCCGCGGCCGCCGCCGCAGCCGCGCCGGGGCCTGCTGTACGTGGGGCGCCTGGCGCCAGAGAAGGGCATCGCGACGCTGGCGCAGGCCGCGGCGAACCTGCCGCCGGGCAGCCTGCGCATCGCCGGCACCGGGCCGGAGCTGCAGCACCTGCGGGGCCTGCCCGCGGTGACGCTGCTGGGCGCGCTGAACGGCGCGCAGGTGGCCGACGAGATGGCGCGCGCCGCCGCGCTGGTGATGCCGAGCCTGTGGTACGAGAACTTCCCGCGCACGCTGGTGGAGGCCTTCGCCTGCGGCCTGCCGGTGCTGGCCAGCCGGCTGGGTGCGCTGGCGTCGCTGGTCGAGCACGGGCGCACCGGGTGGCTGGTCGAGCCGGGCGATGCGGCGGCCTGGGCGCAGGCGCTGCGCGGCGCGCTCGACGACGCCGCAGGCCTGGCCGCGATGGGCGAGACCGCGCGCACGCTGTACGAGCGCGAGTACACCGCCGAGGCCAACCACCGGATGCTGCGGGCGATCTACGACGAGGCCATCGCCGAGCGCCGCCGCGAGGGCGTGCGATGACCGCCCGCCGCACCGGCGACGTGATCGGCTCGGCCATCGACGTGCTGGGCTGGGACGAGGCGCTGCAGCGCCTGCTCGCCTGGTCGCGCGAACGCCGCAGCCGCGTGGTCTGCATCTGCAACGTGCACTCGGTGGTGACGGCGCGCCGGGACCCGGCCTTCGCCGCGGTGCTGCGCGAGGCCGAGCTGTGCACGCCCGACGGCGCGCCGGTGGCCTGGATGCTGCGCCGCCAGGGCCACGCCGACCAGCCGCGCATCAACGGCCCCGACCTGATGTGGCGCTACTGCGAGCGCGCGGCCGCCGCCGGGGAGTCGATCTACCTGTACGGCGGCACCGAGGCGACGCTGCACTTGCTGCAGCAGAGGCTGCTCGCGGCCTTCCCGGGCCTGCGCATCGCCGGCGCGCAGTCGCCGCCGTTCCGCGCGCTGCAGCCCGAGGAGGACGCGGCCGCGGTGGCGGCCATCAACGCTTCCGGGGCCGGCACCGTGTGGGTGAGCCTGGGCTGCCCGAAGCAGGAGCTGTGGATGCAGGCGCACCGCGGCCGCGTGCAGGCGGTGATGCTGGGCGTGGGCGCGGCCTTCGACTACCACGCCGGCACGATCCGGCGCGCGCCCGTGTGGGCGCAGCGCGCCGGGCTCGAATGGCTGCACCGGCTGCTGAGCGAGCCACGGCGCCTGTGGAAGCGCTACCTGGTGACGAACACGCTGTTCGTGTTCTCCGCCGTACGCCAGCTGCTCGGGCGCTAGAGCGCCTGGCGCGCCGCGCCCACGATGCCGGCGGCCGCCCGGTCGAAGTTGTAGGGCGCCACCGCCTGGCGGGCCGCGGCGGCCTGGCGTTCGTGCAGCACGGCATCGCCGAGCAGCGCGGCCGCGGCGTCGATCCACGCCGCCTCGTCCAGCGGCAGCACGCGGCCGGCCTCGCCGTCCTTCACCAGTTCGCCGGCCACGCCGGCATGCGGCGTCACCAGCACCGGCACGCCGGCCATGCAGGCCTCGTTGGCCACCACGCCCCAGGGGTCCCAGCGGGTGGGGAACAGGAACAGCCGCGACCGCAGGAACCAGCGCGGAATCTCCGCCTGCGAGACATGGCCGGCGAACTGCACGTCCACGTCGGCCAGCGTCGCCGCCTGCTCGCGCAGCGCGGCTTCGAGCGGCCCGCTGCCCAGCAGCGCCAGGCGCACGCGCCGCCCGAGCCGCTGCGCGACGCCCTGCGCCACGCGCAGCGCGAAGTCGGCGTTCTTCACCGCCACCAGGCGGCCCGAGAACAGCAGGTCGATGTCGCGCGGCGTGTCGGGCGCGGCGCGCCAGTCGACCGCGGTGTTCGCGCACAGCGGCGAGCGGTGGATGCGGGCCGGGTCCACGCCGTAGCCGCGCAGCAGGCGTTCGCCTCCGTCGGCCGCCACCACGAAGGCGCCCGAACTCGCGAACACGAGCCGCCGCACCGTGCGGTGCACGAGGCTGATGCCGGCCTCGGAGACGTCGGTGCCGTCGGTCATCACCACGTGGCGGCGGCGGTGCAGCAGCGCCCAGGCCCAGGCCGTCAGGTGCAGCGGGTTGTAGCCGGTGGTCACCACCACGTCCGGCCCGAAGCGCGACAGCGCGCCCCACACCGCCGGGTTGTGGTGGATGTAGCGGCCCTTGCGCTCGGTCATGCGGCCGGGCAGGAACTCGTGGTCGTGCGCGAAGGCGGGCAGGTCCCACCGGCGGTCGGGTTCGCTCCGCGCGGCGTAGAACACGCGCAGCGTCACGCCGGGCAGGGCCGCCACGCGGTTGAGCACCGGCACGCGATAGGGCGCCGGGATGTTGGTCACCAGCGCCAGCCGCAGCGGCGCTGCCCCGGTGGCTTCAGCGGGCATCGCCGAGCGGGCGTGGCGCGCCGGCGCGGGCGGACTGCAGGCGCCGGATCAGGTGCCGGCCCCACGCGATGCCGCGCGCCTCGATGAAGCGCTCGCTGAGCACCGCGGTCGCGAACGTGCCGGCCAGCACCAGCGCGAACGACAGCACCAGCGTCGCGGCCGGGCCCAGATCGTCGAAGCGGTCGTGCAGCAGCATCGGCACCACCGTCCACGCGAAGACGAAGTGGAAGACGTACATCGAGTACGAGACGCTGCCCACGCGACACAACCACCGCGGCAGGTGCGCTGCGCCGCGCAGCAGCTGCAGCAGCGCCAGGAAGGCGAGGGCCGCGGTGACCGGGATCAGCGCGAACAGCCACGGCTGCCGCGTGCGCCACAGCAGCAGCGTCAGCAGCGTGCCGCCGACCAGCAGCGCCGCCCTCGCCCAGGTCGGCCACGGCGTCGCCCGGTCGTCCTCCTGCGCGAACCAGGCCAGCAGCCCGAGCCCGAACACCGGCAGCTGCGTGACGAGGTTGAAGTAGGCGAAGTTGTTGCCGGCCACCGCCAGCGGCGTGCCCTGCAGCCACATCGCCTGCAGCAGCGTGTGCAGCAGCGCGACGCCGATCACCCCCGCGGCCAGAGCGCCGCTGCGCCACGCCGCCAGCCGCGCCGCACCTGCGAACAGCAGCGGGAACAGCGCGTAGAAGGCCATCTCGGTGCCGATCGACCAGCCGCCCGGCACGATGTTGTTGTTGGCGGCCGGCACGAAGCCGTGCACGAAGAACAGGTTGGCGGCGACATGGGCCGGGGTGTAGGGCTCCAGCACCCACGGGCCCGCGCCCTGGCGCAGCAGGTGCAGGCCGAAGTAGGTGGCGATGCCGACGATGTACAGCGGCGCGATGCGGAACAGGCGCCGCAGGTAGAAGCTGGCCACCGGCCGCGGCTCGTGCGCGCGCCGCATGTGCGACAGGCACAGCGTGTACGCCGACGCGACGAAGAACAGCTGCACGCCGGTCTGGCCGTACTTGGCCAGCGCGTCGAGCGCGCCGGACAGGCCCTCGACCGGCTGCGCCGTGTGGGTGAGCATGACCAGCAGCACCGCGATGCCGCGCAGGGCATCGACGAAGTCGTGTTTGGGCGGGGTCTCGGGCTCGGTCATCGCGCCCGGGCATTGTGCCCGGGGCTCAGCGCAGCACGAGCGGACAGCCCCTGGCGTCGACGTCGCTGCCGGACGGGGTGCCCGCGCAGGCGTCCTGCGCGTCGGCGATGCCGTCGCCGTCGCTGTCGCGCAGCGTCGGCTCCTGCGCCAGCGCGATCACGGTGCCGAACGCCGGAACCGTGAGCGGCCAGGCGACGGCCTGGTTGTCGGCCAGGCGCACCAGCCGGCTGCAGCCGGCGGCCTGCGTGGCGCCGAGCGGGCAGTCGCGGCTGAAGCCGGCGCTGCCCACGTTGACGAGCGTGCTGGTGAGGCCGGCCACGCCGTCGCGCGTCACCGCCACCACCTCCAGGTTGGCCAGCGACACCGAGCGGCCGGCGGCGATGCCGTCGACGTCGATGCGCGCGCCCAGGTCGCCGGTCAGCGGGTCGCGGGCGTTCACCGTCGCGGTGGCCTGGAACACGATGCTGAAACGACGCCAGCTGCGGCCGGCGTTGATCGACAGCTCGCGGTCGCTCAGGCTCTCGTAGCCGTTGCTGCCGCCGCCGCCGCGGCGCAGCACGATGCGCACCGTCTGCGCGTCGGTTTCGGTGGCGAGGTCCACGCTCATGCGGTACCACTGGTCCTTCACGACCGAGAAGTTGGGCGTCGACACCAGCCCCGGCGAGCCGCCGGCCACGTAGCGCAGGCAGATGCCGGCCGGGCAGGTCTCGCGGATCAGCTGGCCGATCGGCGCGGTCTGGTTCCAGTGCGTCCAGCCGGCGCTGTCGGCCAGCAGGCCGGCGTTCGGCACCAGGTTCGAGCCGGCCACGCCGAAGGCCGCGTAGCCGGTGTCGCTGGTGGCGCTGCCGCTGGCGTCGCGGCCGGCGGGCAGGCTGGGGTCGGTGCTGGCGCGCCACTGCGCCAGCGTGAAGTCGCGCGTGCCGGCGGCGCGGCTCTCGCGCACGGCCACCGGCGACGCGCGGTCGAAGTAGCGGTTGCCGTCGATGGTGCCGACGTGGGCGCTGCTGGCCATGATGGTGTCGACCCAGATGCCCACCGAGGTGCCGGCCACCGCGGCCACCTGGTTGCCGGTGACCTGGTTGTCGAACAGGTCGCCGGCGGCGTTGTCCTGGTTGCGCGTCTCCTGCAGCCAGATCTGGCTGCGGCGGTTGCCCAGCAGGCGGTTGTTGCGCACGATGTTGTGCGCCGAGTCGTGCACCTGGATGCCGTTGTCGGCGTCGATCACGGTGTTGTCCTCGACCAGCGCCTGGCTGATCGACTCGTCGAGGTAGATGCCCTGCGCCTGCGTGTAGGTGGTGGCCTTGCCGGCGAGCGCGCCGCGCGAATGCACGACGGTGTTGCCGCGGATGGTGCTGCCCGACGAGGTCTGCGTGTAGATGCCGGCGCCGTCGTCGAACACCGAGCAGGCGCCGAACACGAAGTTCTTCTCCACCGTGCTCGAACCCATCACCTGGATGCCGATGTAGCCGGTGTTGATCACGGTGTTGCCGGTGACGGTGGACCCGGTGCCGCCGTAGATCGCGGCATACGAGTAGCGCGGCACGCTCAGAACCTCCTCGCCGTTCATGCGCACGCCGCTGTCGCGGATCACGTTGTTGCGCACCACCAGCCCGCTGCTCGGGCCGAAGTCGTGGCGCCAGCCCGAGACCGCCTCGGCCCCGGTGCGCGTGAACGCGCTCGACTCGACGACCGCGTTGACGGTGGAGGTGGCGTCGATGCCGCGGTCGGCCAGGTCTTCCAGGCGCAGGTTGCGCAGCGTGGCGCTGCGGGCGCCGCGCAGGTCGGCACCGAGGCCGACGCGCCGCACCGCAATGCCGTCGACGACGACGTGGCTCAGGCCGCGCAGGTCGATGCCGGTGGCCAGCACCGTGGCGCGCAGCGATGCCGGCACCCCGCCGTCGGGCATCTGCGCGTAGAGCTGCCCCGCGGCGGCGTCGTGGAACCACTCGCCGGCGCTGTCGACCATCCAGCGCTGGCCCAGCAGGAAATAGCCCCAGCCGGCGCCGAGCGGGTAGTTCATCGGCTGCGCCAGCGTGATCTGGCGGCCGTTGAGGGATGCCACCGGCAGCTCCTGCATCGTCCAGGCGTAGTTGCGCACGCGCACGCGCGTGCCTGCGCCCAGCGTGGCGCCGGCCGGCAGCTGCAGGTCGGCGCCGGCGCTGATGCCGGTGCCGCTGCTGGCGGCCGCGGCGGTGAGGTAGAGCGAGCCCGGGTCGGCCGGCTTGAAGCCGCGGTTCGGGTGGTGCGCCTCGGCCCACACGGTGGCCCCGGCTGCCGTGAGCTGAAGCACGGTGCCGGCCACCGCCGCCTTGTAGACCGCGCCCTGGTGCAGGCTCCAGGCCGTGGCCGGCAGCGCGACGCTGCCGTCGATGGCCGGGCGCGAACTGCCGCCGCAACCCGCAGCCGGCGCCCGCACGACGATGGGCTGGCCGGCGCTGCCGGATGCCGGCAGGCGCAGGGTCTCGTTCCACTCGCTGCCACAGGCCAGCTGCACGCTGTCGCCCGCGGCGAGGCCCGCGCTCGCCAGCCGGGCCAGCGTGCGCCACGGCCCGCGCGTGCTGCCGTCGGCGGTGGCGGCGAGGCCGTCGTGGCCGTCGTCGCCGGTGCGGCTGTCGACGTGGAAGGTGCGGCCGCTGCCGGCGGCCAGCGCGGACGCGTCACCGGGCAGTTCGGGCACGCCGTCCAGCGCCAGGCTGGACAGCGTGCTGAGCGCGCGCGCCCGGCCGACCGTGTCGGCGTTGCTGACGCTGCTGGGGCTGGGCTCGGCCGGTGCGGTGGGCCCCGGGGGCGCGGGCCCCTCGCTGCGGGCGCCACCGTCGCCACCCCCACCGCCGCCGCCGCAGGCCGCGAGCACGGTGACCAGGAGGGTGGTCGCGCGCAGGCGCTGGCGGCGCGACAGGGAGGCAGGCAAGGTCATGAGAGGCGCAAGGGCGGCAGGCCGGGACGATGGCGGATTTTCGGAACCCCGCCCGAGCCGGGAAGGCGCCGGCGCCGCTCTTCTGCAACGGCGTGTTGCCCTGCCAAAGCACAGGGCGAGCGTGCGTGAAAAAGTACCGGCGGCGTCAGCTTGCGAGGCTGGCGCAGAACTCCGCGTAGGCCAGCGCCAGGCCTTCGTCCAGACCGGTGCGGGCCTTCCAGCCGGCCGCCGCCAGGAGGCTCACGTCCATCAGCTTGCGCGGCGTGCCGTCGGGCTTGCTGGTGTCGTAGACGATGCGGCCCTGGAAGCCCACCACGCGCGCCACGCGCGCAGCCAGCTCGGCGATGGTCACGTCCTCGCCGACGCCGATGTTCACGAGCGGCGGCTCGAAGCGACCGCTGACGCTTTCGTCGCTGCCCAGCAGCGCGCGGAAGCGCTCGTCGGGCAGGTTCATCAGGAAGACGCAGGCGTCGGCCATGTCGTCGCTGAACAGGAACTCGCGCCGCGGCGTGCCGGTGCCCCACACCTCCACCGTGTCGCGCCCCGCCGCCTTGGCTTCGTGGAACTTGCGCAGCAGCGCGGGGATGACGTGGCTCAGCGTCGGGTGGTAGTTGTCGCCGGGCCCGTACAGGTTGGTGGGCATGGCCGCCAGGTACTGCGTGCCGTACTGGCGGTTGTACGACCAGCACATCTCGATGCCGGCGATCTTGGCCAGCGCGTAGGGCCGGTTCGTCGGCTCGAGCGGGCCGGTGAGCAGGTCGCGCTCGCGCATCGGCTGCGGTGCGAGCTTCGGGTAGATGCAGCTGCTGCCCAGGAACAGCAGGCGCTTCGCGCCGCTCAGGTAGGCGGCGTGGATGACGCTGTTCTGGATCGCCAGGTTGTCGCGGATGAAGGCGCCGGGCAGCGTGTTGTTGGCGACGATGCCACCCACCTTCGCCGCGGCCAGGAACACGTACTCGGGCTGCTCGGCCTCGAAGAAGGCACGCGTGGCGTGCTCGTCGGTGAGGTCGAGTTCGGCGTGCGTGCGCAGCAGCAGCCGCGTGTGGCCATCGGCCTGCAGCCGGCGCACGATCGCGCTGCCCACCAGGCCACGGTGTCCGGCGATGTAGATCCGGGCGTCCTCTTTCATCGCCGCGGGTTCACTCGTGCCGGTCGTAGGCCTGGAAGCCGGCCAGTCGGATCAGGCTGTCGCGCTTGGCGCTGGTGTAGTCGCTCTCGACCATCTCCTTGACCAGCGTCTCGAAGCTCGTGGTCGGCTCCCAGCCGAGCTTGGTCTTGGCCTTGGATGGATCGCCCAGCAGCGTCTCGACCTCGGTGGGGCGGAAGTAGCGCGGGTCCACGCGCACGATCACGTCGCCGGGCTTGCACTTCGCGCGCAGCTCGCCGCCGACCTTGTGCACCGCCTTCACGATGCCGATCTCCTTCTCGCCTTCGCCCTCGAAGGCCACCTCGATGCCGAGCTCGGTGGCCGAGCGCTGCACGAATTCGCGCACGCTGTGCTGCTGGCCGGTGGCGATGACGAAGTCCTCGGGCTGGCTCTGCTGCAGCATGAGCCATTGCATCTGCACGTAGTCGCGCGCATGGCCCCAGTCGCGCAGAGCGGAGAGGTTGCCCAGGTGCAGGGTGTCCTGCAGCCCGAGCGCGATGCGGGCGATGGCGCGCGTGATCTTGCGCGTGACGAAGGTCTCGCCGCGGATCGGGCTCTCGTGGTTGAACAGGATCCCGTTGCAGGCGTAGATGCCGTAGGCCTCGCGGTAGTTGACCGTGATCCAGTAGGCGTAGAGCTTGGCCACCGCGTAGGGGCTGCGCGGGTAGAAGGGTGTCGTCTCCTTCTGCGGGATCTCCTGCACCAGGCCGTACAGCTCGCTGGTGCTGGCCTGGTAGAAGCGCGTCTTCTTCTCGAGGCCGAGGATGCGGATGGCCTCCAGCAGCCGCAGCGTGCCGATGCCGTCGGCGTCGGCCGCGTACTCGGGTTGCTCGAAGCTCACCGCGACGTGGCTCATCGCGCCGAGGTTGTAGATCTCGTCGGGCTGCACCTGCTGCACGATGCGCAGCAGGTTCGTGCTGTCGGTGAGGTCGCCGTAGTGCAGCTTGAAGCGCGCGTCGGTGACGTGCGGGTCCTGGTACAGGTGGTCGATGCGGTCGGTGTTGAACGACGACGAGCGGCGCTTGATGCCGTGCACGACGTAGCCCTTGCCGAGCAGAAGTTCGGCGAGGTAGGCGCCATCCTGGCCGGTGACGCCGGTGATGAGTGCGGTCCTTGTCATCCCGGGATTCTGGCAGACCCGTGCCGGACATAATCCCTGCACTGCAATCCTGAAGGGTGTGCCCACCGCTGGGTGCGCCACGCCGTCGATCCATGAAAGTGACCGTTGTCGGAACCGGCTACGTGGGCCTGGTGACCGGGGCCTGCCTGGCCGAGATGGGCAATCACGTGATGTGCCTGGACATCGACGAGCGCAAGATCCGCATGTTGCGCGAGGGGCGCGTGCCGATCCACGAGCCGGGCCTGGAACCCATCGTCCAGCGCAATGCGGCTGCCGGGCGCCTGCAGTTCACCACCGACATCGAGCAGGCGGTCGCGCACGGCACCATCCAGTTCATCGGCGTCGGCACCCCGCCCGACGAGGATGGTTCGGCCGACCTGCAGTACGTGCTGGCCGCGGCCACCAACATCGGCCGCCACATGACGGACTACAAGGTCATCGTCGACAAGAGCACGGTGCCGGTGGGCACCGCCGACAAGGTGCGCGCCGCGATCCAGGCAGCCCTGGTGGCGCGCGGCGTCGGCGAGATGGGCTTCGCGGTGGTCTCCAATCCCGAGTTCCTGAAGGAGGGCGCCGCGGTCGAGGACTGCATGCGGCCCGACCGCATCGTGCTCGGCGCCGACGACGAACGCGCCATCCTGCTGATGCGTGCGCTCTACACCCCCTTCATGCGCAACCACGACCGGCTGCAGCTGATGGACGTGCGCAGCGCGGAGTTCACCAAGTACGCCGCCAACGCGATGCTGGCCACGCGCATCAGCTTCATGAACGAGCTGGCGCGGCTGGCCGACGCCGTGGGCGCCGACATCGAGATGGTGCGCAAGGGCATCGGCAGCGACCCGCGCATCGGCACGCACTTCCTGTACCCGGGCACCGGCTACGGCGGCAGCTGCTTCCCGAAGGACGTGAAGGCGCTGATCCGCACCGGCCAGGACCACGGCGTCGCGCTCGGGGTGCTGCAGGCGGTGGAGGACGCGAACGAGCGCCAGAAGCAGGTGCTGGTCGAGAAGATCGTCCGCCGCTTCGGCGAGGACCTGTCGGGCCGCCGCTTCGCGCTCTGGGGCCTGGCGTTCAAGCCCAACACCGACGACATGCGCGAGGCGCCCAGCCGCGTCATCGTGGCCGAGCTGGTGCGCCGCGGTGCCGCCATCCAGGCCTACGACCCGGTGGCGATGGAAGAAGCGGCGCGCGTGCTCGAGGGCACGGCGGGCCTGGCCTTCGTGGGCTCGCAGGACGAGGCACTGGCCGGCGCCGACGCGCTGCTGCTGGTCACCGAGTGGAAGGAATTCCGCAACCCCGACTTCGACCGCATCAAGGCGGCGCTGAAGCAGCCGGTGATCTTCGACGGCCGCAACATCTACGAGCCGGCGCTGATGAAGCTGCACGGCATCGAGCACCACGGCATCGGCCGCGGCGCGGGTTCAGCCGGCCGGTAGTTCGGCGGCGGAAAGGACGGGCGCGGCGGCGTCCTTGGCGGCCACCAGCGGTGCCGCCAGCCCCGCCGGCAGCGGCCAGCGGATGCCGATCGCCGGGTCGTCCCAGCGGATGCTGCGCTCGCAGTCCTTGGCGTAGAAGTCGGTGGTCTTGTAGAGGAAGTGGGTGTCGTCGTGCAGCGCCAGGAAGGCGTGCGCGAAGCCCTCGGGGATCCACAGCTGGCGGCGGTTCTCGGCGCTCAGCTCGACGCCGGCCCAGCGGCCGAAGGTCGGCGAGCCCGGGCGGATGTCGACCGCCACGTCCCAGGCCGCGCCCTGCACCACGCGCACCAGCTTGCCCTGCGCATGCGGCGGCAGCTGGTAGTGCAGCCCGCGCAGCACGCCGGCCTTGCTGCAGGAGTGGTTGTCCTGCACGAAGCGGCGTGTCGGCGGCAGCCCCAGCGCTTCGAGCGCGGCGTTGAAGCGCGCCTCGTTGTAGCTCTCGCTGAACCAGCCGCGCTCGTCGCCGAAGACGGCGGGTTCGACGATCACGACATCCGGCAGGTGATCGGTCGGCAGCAACCGCATCAGAACACCCGTTCGCGCAGCACCTGCATCAGGTACTGGCCGTAGCTGTTCTTGAGCATCGGCGCGGCCAGCGCCTCCAGCTGCGCGGCGTCGATCCAGCCCGAGCGGAACGCGATCTCCTCCGGGCAGGCCACCTTCAGGCCCTGGCGCTTCTCGAGCGTGGCGATGAACTGGCCGGCCTCCATCAGGCTGTCGTGAGTGCCGGTGTCCAGCCAGGCGTAGCCGCGGCCCATGATCTCCACGTCCAGCTGCTGCTGCTGCAGGTAGGTGGCGTTGACGGTGGTGATCTCGAGTTCGCCGCGTGCGCTGGGCTTGATGGACGCGGCGATGTCGCACACCTGTGCGTCGTAGAAGTAGAGCCCGGTCACCGCGTAGTTGCTCTTGGGCGCCTTGGGCTTTTCCTCGATGCTGAGCGCGCGGCGCTGCGCGTCGAACTCGACCACGCCGTAGCGTTCGGGGTCCTGCACGTGGTAGGCGAAGACGGTGGCGCCGCTGGTGCGCGCGTTCGCGCGTTGCAGCAGGCCGGCGAAGTCGTGGCCGTAGAAGATGTTGTCGCCCAGCACCAGCGCGCTGGGCCCGCCGCCGACGAAGTTCCTGCCCAGGATGAAGGCCTGCGCCAGCCCGTCGGGGCTGGGCTGCACGCAGTAGCTGAGGTTCATGCCCCAGCGGCTGCCGTCGCCCAGCAGGGCCTGGAAGCGTGGCGTGTCCTGCGGCGTGCTGATCACGAGCACGTCGCGCATGCCGGCCAGCATCAGCGTGGACAGCGGGTAGTACACCATCGGCTTGTCGTACACCGGCAGCAGCTGCTTGCTGATCGCCAGCGTCGCCGGGTGCAGCCGGGTGCCCGAGCCGCCGGCCAGGATGATGCCCTTGCGTTGCATGTGTCGTGTCCCTCTCAGGCCGTGCGCGGCAGGATTTCCTCGAGCATGCGCTCCACGCCCGCCTGCCAGTGCGGCAGCTGCAGGCCGAAGGTCTGCCGCAGCCGGGCCGTCGAAAGGCGCGAGTTCAGCGGCCGCTGTGCCGGCGTGGGGTACTCGCGGGTCGGGATGGCCTGGATCGCGCCGGGCGCCACCCGGATCGCCTGGCCGCGTGCGCGGGCCCACTCGATGACGAAGCGTGCGTAGTCGAACCAGCTGGTCTCGCCCGCGGCCACGCAGTGGTAGGTGCCGGCGAGGTCGGGCGTGTCGAGCACGCGGCGCGCGGCGTGGGCGGTGACGTCGGCCAGCAGATCGGCCCCGGTGGGCGCTCCGATCTGGTCCGCGATGACCTTGAGCGCGTCGCGCTCCGCCGCCAGCTTCAGCATCGTGCGCGCGAAGTTGCCGCCGCGCGCCGCGTAGACCCAGCTGGTGCGCAGGATCAGGTGCCGGCAGCCGCTCTCGCGGATCAGCTGTTCGCCTTCGAGCTTGGTGCGGCCATAGACGCTCAAGGGGCCGGGGGCGGCGTCCTCGTCGCGCGGCGCGCTGCCGCTGCCGTCGAACACGTAGTCGGTGCTGTAGTGCACGAGCAGGGCACCGCGTGCCTCGGCCTCGCGCGCGACCACGCCGGGCGCGGTGGCGTTGAGCGTGCGCGCGAACTCGGGCTCGGACTCGGCCTTGTCGACCGCGGTGTGCGCGGCGGCGTTGACGATCAGGTCCGGCGCCACCGCGCGGATGAGCGGCACCAGCGTCTCGGGCCGCGAGAAGTCGGCCTTCAGCGCACCCGGCGAGTCCAGGTCGCAGGCGGTCAGTTCGCCCAGCGGCGCCAGGGCGCGCTGCAGCTCCCAGCCGACCTGGCCGTTCTTGCCCAGCAGCAGGATCTTCATGGCCCGTATTGCCGGCTGACCCAGTCGCGGTAGGCGCCGCTCTGCACGTTCGCCACCCAGGCGGCGTTGTCCAGGTACCAGCGAACCGTCTTCTCGATGCCGCTGTCGAAGGTCTCGGCGGGCCGCCAGCCGAGTTCCCGCTCGATCTTGCGCGCGTCGATGGCGTAGCGGCGGTCGTGCCCCGGGCGGTCCTTCACGTGCGTGATCAGCCGCGCGTACGGGCCGGCGGCGTCGGGCTTCATCTCGTCGAGCAATGCGCAGACCGTGTGCACGATCTCGATGTTGGCCTTCTCGTTCCAGCCGCCGATGTTGTAGGTCTCGCCCGGACGGCCGTTCGCCAGCACCGCACGGATGCCGGCGCAGTGATCGCGCACGTAGAGCCAGTCGCGGATCTGGCGGCCGTCGCCGTACACCGGCAGCGGCTTGCCGGCCAGCGCGTTGACGATCATCAGCGGGATCAGCTTCTCGGGGAAGTGATAGGGCCCGTAGTTGTTGCTGCAGTTGGTGGTGAGCACCGGCAGCCCGTAGGTGTGGAACCAGGCGCGCACGAGGTGGTCGCTGGCGGCCTTGCTGGCCGAGTACGGGCTGTTCGGTTCGTAGGGATGGGTCTCGGTGAAGGCCGGCGCATCGGGCGCGAGGCTGCCGTAGACCTCGTCGGTGCTGACGTGCAGGAAGCGGAAGGCAGCCTTCGCGTCGTCGGCCAGCGCGGCCCAGTGCGCGCGCGCCGCCTCCAGCAGCGTGAACGTGCCTTCGATATTGGTCTTGATGAAGGCACCCGGGCCGTGGATGCTGCGGTCGACGTGGCTCTCGGCCGCGAAATGCACCACGGCGCGCGGGCGGTGCTCGGCCAGCAGCCGGTCGACCAGCGCGCGGTCGCCGATGTCGCCCTGCACGAACACATGCCGCGCGTCGCCCTGCAGCGAGGCCAGGTTCTGCAGGTTGCCGGCGTAGGTCAGAGCGTCCAGGTTGACCACCGGCTCGTCGCACCGCTCCAGCCAGTCCAGCACGAAGTTGCTGCCGATGAAGCCGGCGCCGCCGGTGACGAGGATGCTCATCCCCGAACTGTATAGGCAGCGAAATCGCCACCCGGCAGACGCCGCGGATCCGGCTCCGCCGGTCCGCCAGCGTCGCCCCCTCGAGGGGGAGCGCCGCAGGCGCTACGGGGGTGGTTCATTTCCTGCCGTAGGTGTCCTCGAAGCGGACGATGTCGTCCTCGCCCAGGTAGCTGCCCGACTGCACCTCGATGATCTCGAGCGGCACCTTGCCCGGGTTCGCCAGCCGGTGGGTCTGGCCGAGCGGGATGTAGGTGCTCTGGTTCTCGGTCAGCATGATGACCTTGTCGCCGTTGGTCACTTCGGCGGTGCCGCTCACCACGATCCAGTGTTCGGCGCGGTGGTGGTGCATCTGCAGGCTCAGGGACGCGCCAGGCTTGACCATGATGCGCTTGACCTGGTGGCGCGGGCCGTGGTCGATGCTGTCGTACCAGCCCCAGGGCCGGTGCACCTTGCGGTGCAGCGCATGCTCGCCGCGCTGCTCGCGGCCGAGCTGGTTGACGATCTGCTTGACCTCCTGGCTCTTCTCGCGGCTGGAGACGAAGACCGCGTCCGGCGTCTCCACCACCACCACGTCCTGCAGGCCCACCACGCCCACCAGGCGGCTGGTGGCGTGCACCAGCGTGTTGCGGCTGTCCTTGACGATGGCGTCGCCGATGCTCGCGTTGCCGGCCTCGTCCTTGGGCGCCACCTGCCACACGGCTTCCCAGGCGCCGAGGTCGTTCCAGCCGGCGTTCAGCGGCTGCATGCGGATGTCCAGCGTGCCGGGGCACTTCTCCATCACCGCGTAGTCCACCGACTCGCTGGGCACGGCGGCGAAAGCGTCCTTGGCCGGGCGCACGAAGGGCGCGTCGCTGGCGCTGCCGTCCCAGGCGGCGCGGCAGGCGGTGGCGATGTCGGGCCTGAAGCGCTGCAGCGCGGCCAGCCACACCGAGGCCTTCAGCACGAACATGCCGGCGTTCCAGAAGTAGGCGCCGCTGTCGACGTACTTCTTCGCCGTGGCGAGGTCGGGCTTCTCGACGAACTGCGCCACGCGCGCGCCGTCGGCCCGGATGTAGCCGTAGCCGGTCTCGGGCCGGTCGGGGGTGATGCCGAGCACCACGATCGCGCCGTCGGCCGCCATCGCCACCGCGCCGCGCAAGGCCTGCGTGAAGGCGGGTTCGTCGGCCACCGTCTGGTCGGCCGAGGTGATCACCAGCACCGGGTCGGCCCCGCCCTGCGTGGCCTGCAGCGCGGCCAGCGTCACCGCGGGCGCGGTGTTGCGGCCCACGGGCTCGAGCAGCACCGCGGAGGGCTCCACCTTCAGCTCGCGCAGCTGGTCCAGCACCAGGAAGCGATGCTCCTCGTTGCCGACGATCAGCGGCGCGGCCACCGTCTGCCCGGGCTGCCCCAGGCCCTTCAGCCGCGAAACCGCCTGCTGGAACAGGCTGGTGGTGCCCGACAGCACCAGGAACTGCTTCGGGAAGCCGGAGCGCGACAGCGGCCACAGCCGCGTGCCGGAGCCGCCGGCCATGATGACGGGCTGGATCGTCGTGGTCTTGTCGGTCATGAAGCCTCGAACCCTCGGGGATTTAGCGATTGCCAGCGCCAGCTGTCCTCGCACATGCGGGCCAGTCCGTGCCGGGCGCGCCAGCCGAGCAGCCGTTCGGCCAATGCCGGATCGGCATAGACCGCGGCCACGTCGCCGGGCCGGCGCGGCACCACCGCGTAGGGTATCTCGCGCCCGCTCGCCCGGGCGTAGGCCGCCACCACTTCCAGCACGCTGTGCCCGGTTCCCGTGCCCAGGTTCACGGTGAACGAACCCGGCTGCCCGAGCAGGCGGCGCACGGCCGCGACATGCCCTTCGGCCAGGTCCACCACGTGGATGTAGTCGCGCACCCCGGTGCCGTCGGGCGTGGGGTAGTCGTTGCCGAACACCGACAGCCGCTCGCGCCGGCCCACCGCCACCTGTGCGACGAAGGGCATCAGGTTGTTCGGCAGGCCGCGCGGGTCCTCGCCGATGCGGCCGCTTTCGTGCGCGCCCACCGGGTTGAAGTAGCGCAGGCTGGCGGTCTGCCAGCTGGGCTCTGCCGCTCCGAGGTCGTTCAGGATCTGCTCGCCCATCAGCTTGGTCTGGCCGTAGGGGTTGGTGGCCGAGAGCGGCGCGTCCTCGGTGATCGGCAGCCGCTCGGGTTGCCCGTAGACGGTGGCGCTGGAGCTGAAGACGAAGCGCGTCACGCCGTGCTGCAGCATCGTGCGGCAGGTGGTGACCAGGCCGCCGAGGTTGTTGCCGTAGTAGGCCAGCGGCTTCGCGCCCGACTCGCCCACCGCCTTGAAGGCGGCGAAGTGCACGGCGGCGTCGAAGCGGTGGCGGCGGAACAGCGCTTCCATCGCCGCGGCGTCGGTGACGTCGACGCGCTCGAACGCCGGCGCCTGGCCCGACAGCTCGCGCAGCCGCTCCAGCACCACCGGCGAGCTGTTGGAGAAGTCGTCGATGCCCACGACCTCGTAGCCGGCCTGCTGCAGCGCCAGCCAGGTGTGCGAGCCGATGTAGCCGGTGGCGCCGGTCAGCAGGATGCGATGGCTCATTGGAGCGTGAACTGCCCGTAGCAGGTGAGCGACTTGGCACTCATGTCGGCCGACAGCAGCGAGCTGCCGGTGGCCTTGCGCTTCTCGCTGCTGACGTCGCAACCGAGCAGCGCGTAGCGCCGCGGCGCCCAGCGGCCGCCGACGGACATCAGCTTCGTGCGGTCGCTGCCGGTGGCGTCGGCGGGCACCGCGGGGTCGTTGATCGTGCGCACCAGGTCGCGGTGCGCGTAGCTGGCGCCGGCGTTGAGGCCGACCTTGGCCGAGAGCTCGTAGTAGGCCTGCACGCGCAGCTGGTCGGTGACGCGGCTGTAGTCGGCGGTGGTGGGCCGGTTGGTGAAGAAGGTGCGCGTGGCGTACGAGTCCTGGCCGGTGTCGCGGTTGATCTGCGTCGCCATGCGCAGCTTGCCCGTGATCTGCCAGCCCCACACCACGCTGCCGGTGACGCCCGAGAAGTTGCGCTGCTGGTTCAGGTCGTAGCGCGTGTTTCCGTTGGCGATCCGCACGTCGAAGGTGCTGGAACCCGTGGGCTTGAGCGTGGCGGTGAGCACGGCATCGTTGCGCTTGAAGCGGTCGGCGCTGTAGTCGCCGTTGGCGGCGATGCCGAACTTCGGGTAGCGCCCGCGCGTGACGCCGGCGCCGAAGCCGAAGGTGGCGATGCCGCTCGGCGCCCAGCGCAGCAGCAGCTCGGCGTTGTCCTGGTAGTACTCGCGCGAGCGGATGCCCGGGTCGTCCAGCGAGTTGTGCACGCGCCGGTGGCCGCCGCTGAGCATCAGGCTGTATTCCGTCACCAGGCCGATCGCGATGTTGCCGTTGACCGTCTCGGTGCTCTCGAGGTTGTTGAGGCGCTCGGTGGAGAAGAGGTCGGTGGAGAAGCTCTGCAGCGCGCGCGTGGCGCTCGCGCTCACGCTGCCGGAGATGCGCTCGATGGTCGACCAGTCCAGGCCCAGGCTGCCGTTGTAGCTGGTGTTGTTGAACTGCGGGTTGCCGCTGTAGCGGTTCTGTCGCACGGTGACGTTGCCGAACAGCCGCTGGCGCCCGATCGGCTGGTCGAGCCCCGCCAGCAGCGAGGTGCTGATGATGTCGTCGTTGCGGCTGTAGCCGGGCGGGTCCGCCTGGCCGTTGGCCAGCCGCAGCAGGTTGGATTCGTACGAATACGACTGCGAGGCCGCGATGTACCAAGGGCTGGTCTCGGCCAGCGCGACACCGGCCTGCAGCCACAGGAAGGCTGCGGCGCAGCCCGAAAGAGCGCAGCGGCGCAGAGGCATGGATCAGTAGGCGTTGCGATCGAAGAAGACCAACTTGATCGTGCGGGCGATGATCTGGAGATCGAGGCCCAGCGACCAGTTGCGCAGGTATTCCAGATCGTATTCGACGCGCGCCTGCATCTTGTCAATAGTGTCGGTCTCGCCGCGGTGACCGTGGATCTGCGCCCAGCCGGTGATGCCGGGCTTGACCTTGTGACGCACCATGTAGGCCTTGATCAGCTGGCGGTACTGCTCGTTGTGCGCCACCGCGTGCGGCCGCGGGCCGACGATGCTCATGCGCCCCTGCAGCACGTTGATGAACTGCGGCAGCTCGTCCAGCGAGCTCTTGCGCAGGAAGGCACCGAAGGGCGTGATGCGCGGGTCGTCCTTGGTCGCCTGCTGCACCACCGGGCCGTTGTCCTGCGTGCGCATCGAGCGGAACTTGTAGACGACGATCTCCTCGCCGTCGAGGCCGTTGCGGCGCTGCTTGAAGATGGCCGGGCCGGGCGAGCTGAGCTTCACGCCGAGGGCGATCAGGGCCAGGATCGGCGCGATCAGCACCAGGATGGCGCTGGCCAGCACCAGGTCGGACAGGCGCTTGACGAGCCGGTTGGTGCCGGTGAACGGGGTCTCGCAGAGCCCCACCACGGGCACGCCGTTCATGTCCTGCAGACGGCCCTGGATGATGCTGATGCCGAACACGTCGGGCACGAAGAAGACGCTGGCGGTGGTGCCCTGCACCTGCTCGAGCAGGTCGACGATGCGCGGCTGGCTGCCCAGCGGCAGCGTGATGTAGACCTCGTTGACGGCGCGCTCGCGGATGAACGGCGCCAGCTGCTTCAGGCTGCCCAGGCGCAGGCCGCGGGCGTCGGCATCCACGCGTTCGTCGGCGCGGTCGTCGAAGTAGCCCAGGAACAGCAGGCCGATGTCGCCTCGGGCCTGGAAGGCGCGCGCCACCTTCACGCCCAGGGAGCCCGCGCCCACCACCACCGCCGAGCGGCGGTTCTGGGGCTGGCTGGCCAGCCGCAGCAGCGCCTTGCGGCCGGTGAAGAAGGCCAGCCATTGCAGCACCGGCGTGCCCACCGCCCACCAGAAGACGATGTCGGGCCTGAACAGCTGCAGGCTGCGCGTGGCGTAGCCGCACAGGGCCAGGATCAGCAGCAGGCTCAGCCACGAGGTGCCGATGTCGACGGCGGCGTTGAGCGGGCGGTCCCAGAAGCGGTTGCGACCCGGGAACGTGAGCGCGAAGATCAGCAGGCACAACGTGAGGTCCGAGCGACCGATCGGCTCCTCGAACCAGGCCGAGACGGCCAGGAAGACGCCGACCGTGAGCGTGGGCTCCAGGAACGCCGCGACCAGCGAGGTCACCGACTGCGGCGCGCTGTAGAAGGTGCGTTTGTAGCCTCGGTCTTCGAACATCAGGGGATGGCGTGGGGCGGTGCTGCCGACGACGGACGGCAGGCCGCCGCCGGAAGGCTCGGGGCGGCGGCGCGCGTGCGAGGCACGGGGTGCGACGTTCGGGTCATTCTGTACCAATTCATCGCCCGCCCCCGGCCGCCGCGCGGACCCTCAGGCGGGGGGCGCTGCCTACAATCGCAAAATGCTCCACAGTCTGCAGGCCCTCCTGACGCCGGCCCTGGCCGAGCGCCTGACGCTCGTGATCAACCACGTGCTCGCCGCCGAGCCCGCCGCCACCGAGCGGCTGCGCCCGCACGCCGGCCGCACGGTGTCGCTCACGCTCGAGCAGTGGCCCACCCTGCTGCCGCCGCCCCCGGCACTGGCCTGGCGCATCACCCCCGCGGGGCTGATGGAGTGGTGCGGCCCCGAGGGCGCACCGACGCCCGACCTCTCGTTGCGCGTCGATGCCTCGAATCCCGCGCTGGCGTTCGCGCGCGCGGTGGGCGGCACGCCGCCGGCGGTGCAGATCGACGGCGACGCCCAGCTGGCCGGCGAGATGAACTGGCTGCTGCAGAACCTGCGCTGGGACGTGGCGGCCGACCTCGAGCGCCTGTTCGGCCCGGCGGTGGCGCAGCAGCTGCACCGCATGGGCTCGGGCCTGGCCGGCGGCATCCGTGCCGCGGCCAAGGCCGCTTCGGGCCTGGCCGAGCGCCTGCGTCCCCGCTAGCCGATGAAACACGTCGGACGCCTGGTGACCATTGTGGTCACCGTGTTGCGATTCGGCCTCGACGAGGTCGCGCTGTCGGCCTTCCGCCAGCGCTGGGTGCGCGTGCTGGTGCGTGTGGTCACGCTGGGCCGCCGGCTCGACGCCCCGCGCGGCCAGCGCCTGCGCATGGGACTGGAGCGCCTGGGGCCGATCTTCGTGAAGTTCGGCCAGCTGCTGTCGACGCGCCGCGACCTGGTGCCGCGCGACGTGGCCGACGAGCTGGCGCGCCTGCAGGACCGCGTGCCGCCGTTCCCCGCCGCGCAGAGCCGCGCCCTGGTGGAAAGGGCCTTCGGCAGCCGCATCGAGGACATCTTCGCCCGCTTCGACGAGCAGCCGGTGGCCAGCGCGTCGATCGCGCAGGTGCACTTCGCAGCGCTCAAGGACGGGCGCGAGGTGGCGGTGAAGGTGCTGCGGCCGGGCATGCTGGACATCATCGAGCAGGATCTGCGCCTGCTGCACCTGCTGGCCGGCTGGATCGAGCGCCTGTCCGCCGACGGCCGGCGCCTGAAGCCGCGCGAGGTGGTGTCCGAGTTCGACGCCTACCTGCACGACGAGCTGGACCTGGTGCGCGAGGCCGCCAACGCCGCGCAGCTGCGGCGCAACATGCAGGGCCTGAACCTGGTGCTGGTGCCCGAGATGGTCTGGGACCTGTGCACGCCGGGTGTCATCGTGATGCAGCGCATGCACGGCGTGCCGATCAGCCAGCTCGAGCGCATCCGCGCCGCCGGCGTCGACATCAAGCAGCTGGCGCGCGACGGCGTGACGATCTTCTTCACGCAGGTGTTCCGCGACGGCTTCTTCCACGCCGACATGCACCCCGGCAACATCCAGGTGAGCCTGGACCCGGCCACCTTCGGGCGCTACATCGCGCTCGACTTCGGGATCATCGGCACGCTCACCGAGTCGGACAAGCAGTACCTGGCGCACAACTTCCTGGCCTGCTTCCGGCGCGACTACAAGCGCGTGGCCGAGCTGCACATCGAAAGCGGCTGGGTGCCGCCGGAGACGCGCGTCGACGCACTGGAAAGCGCGATCCGCGCCGTGGTGGAGCCGCAGATCGACCGGCCGCTGAGGGACATCTCGTTCGGCCAGGTGCTGCTGCGGCTGTTCCAGGCCTCGCGCCGCTTCAACGTCGAGATCCAGCCGCAGCTGGTGCTGCTGCAGAAGACGCTGCTGAACATCGAGGGCCTGGGCCGCGAACTCGATCCCGATCTCGACCTGTGGTCCACGGCGCGCCCGTTCCTGGAGCGCTGGATGAGCGAACAGATCGGCTGGCGGGCCCTGGTCGACGGCCTGCGGCGCGAGGCGCCGCACCTGGCCCAGGTGCTGCCCGCGCTGCCGCGCCTGATGCAGGGCGCGCTGCTGGCGCAGCAGGCGCGCCGCCGCGACGACGCGGCGCTGGCCGCGCTGCTGGCCGAACAGCGCCGCACCAACCGGCTGCTGCAGGTGCTGCTGTGGACGGCGGCGGGATTCGTCGCCGGGCTGGTCGCCACGCGCTTCTTCGTGCACGGCTGGGGTTGAATCGGCGCCCGCAGCCTATAATTCGCGGTTTTTCGCTGTTCAACCACGAATCGCTGCAGCCATGCCCATCTACGCCTACCGCTGCACGACCTGCGGCCACGCGCAGGACGTGCTGCAGAAGATCTCCGATCCGGTGCTCACCGTGTGCCCGGCCTGCGGCGCGGCCACCTACGCCAAGCAGGTCACCGCAGCCGGCTTCCAGCTCAAGGGTTCGGGCTGGTACGTGACCGACTTCCGTGGCGGCAGCGGCGGCGGCGCCGCCGCGCCGAAGCCGGAGGGCGGTGACAGCAAGCCGGCGGCCGATGCGGCCAAGCCGGCCGAGTCGGCGTCGCCGGCTGCCGCGCCGGCGCCTGCCGCGCCCACCGCGCCGGCCCCGTCACCTTCGTCGGACAGCTGAGCGGCTGCGCCACCTGCCGTGAAGAAGTATCTCGTCGCAGGGCTGCTGGTCTGGCTTCCGCTGGCCATCACCATCTGGGTGTTCTCCTGGGTGCTGGGCTCGCTCAACGGCGTCTTCGAGGCGCTGCTGTCGGCCACGCAGGCGGTGCTGCCCGAATCGGCGCATGCCGGCCTGGAATCGCTGCGCAACGTGCCCGGGCTGGGCGTGGTGGTGATGCTGGTGGCGCTGCTGCTCACCGGCATGTTCGCGGCCAACATGTTCGGCCAGTGGTGGCTGCGCCAGGCCGACCTGGTGCTGAGCAAGACGCCCATCGTCAAGAGCATCTACAACTCGGTCAAGCAGGTCTCCGACACGCTGTTCTCCAGCAACGGCAACGCCTTCCGCGAGGCGGTGCTGGTGCAGTACCCGCGCCAGGGTTCGTGGACCATCGCCTTCGTCACCGGCAAGCCGGGCGGCGAGGTGGCGTCGCACCTGGACGGCGAACACGTCAGCGTCTACGTGCCGACCACGCCGAACCCGACCTCGGGCTTCTTCCTGATGATGCCGCGCGCCGACGTGCTGCCGCTCAAGATGAGCGTGGACGAGGCGCTGAAGTACGTCATCTCGATGGGCGTGGTGGCGCCGGGCACGCCCGAGGCCGACGCCGCGATGGCGGCGGCACGAAACTGACCGGGCTGGCAGGCCCGGCAACCCGCCAGCCCTGACGAGCCCGCCCACGCCCGATGTCCGCCGTCGGGCACCGGCTCGCACCAGCGCCACCCCCGAGCGAAACCCGACAATCTCCCCGAAGACGGAGTGACACCATGAGAACCACGTACTGCGGCCTGGTCAGCGAGAAACTGCTCGACCAGACCGTCACGCTGATGGGCTGGGCCCACCGCCGCCGCGATCACGGCGGCGTCATCTTCATCGACCTGCGCGACCGCGAAGGCCTGGTGCAGATCGTCTGCGACCCCGACCGCGCCGAGACTTTTCGGACCGCCGAGGGCGTGCGCAACGAGTTCTGCCTGAAGGTGGTCGGCAAGGTGCGCGCGCGCCCGGCCGGCACCGAGAACGCCAACCTCGTGTCCGGCAAGGTCGAGGTGCTGTGCCACGAGCTGGAGGTGCTCAACGCCAGCGTCACGCCGCCGTTCCCGCTCGACGACGAGAACCTCAGCGAGACCGTGCGCCTGACGCACCGCGTGCTGGACCTGCGCCGTCCGCAGATGCAGAAGAACCTGATGCTGCGCTACCGCGTGGCCATCGAGGTGCGCAAGTTCCTCGACGAGCAGGGCTTCATCGACATCGAGACGCCGATGCTGACCAAGAGCACGCCCGAAGGCGCGCGCGACTACCTCGTTCCTTCGCGCGTGCACGACGGCATGTTCTTCGCGTTGCCGCAGTCGCCCCAGCTCTTCAAGCAGCTGCTGATGGTGGCGGGCTTCGACCGCTACTACCAGATCACCAAGTGCTTCCGCGACGAGGACCTGCGCGCCGACCGCCAGCCCGAGTTCACGCAGATCGACATCGAGACCTCGTTCCTGGGCGAGGAGGAGATCCGCGCCATCACCGAGGCCATGATCCGCACCGTCTTCCGCAAGACGATGGGCGTGGAGCTGCCGGTGTACGCGCAGATGACCTATGCCGAGGCGATGCACAAGTACGGCAGCGACAAGCCCGACCTGCGCGTGAAGCTCGAGTTCACCGAACTCACCGACGTGATGAAGACGGTGGACTTCAAGGTCTTCTCGGGCCCGGCCACCAACCCCGGCGGCCGCGTCGCGGCGCTGAAGGTGCCCGGCGGCGGCGAGATGAGCCGCGGCGAGATCGACGCCTACACCGAGTTCGTGAAGGTCTACGGCGCCAAGGGCCTGGCGTGGATCAAGGTCAACGACGCCGGCAAGGGCCGCGACGGGCTGCAGAGCCCGATCGTGAAGAACCTGCACGACGCGGCCATTGCGGAGATCATCGCCCGCACCGGCGCGCGCAACGGCGACCTGATCTTCTTCGGCGCCGACAAGGCCAAGGTCGTCAACGACGCCCTGGGCGCGCTGCGCATCAAGATCGGCCACAGCGAGTTCGGCCGCACGCACGGGCTGTTCGAGGACCGCTGGGCGCCGCTGTGGGTGGTGGACTTCCCGATGTTCGAGTACGACGACGAGAACAAGCGCTGGAGCGCGGTGCACCATCCGTTCACCGCGCCGAAGGACGGCCATGAGGAACTCATGAAGACCGACCCCGGCGCCTGCATCGCGAAGGCCTACGACATGGTGCTCAACGGCTGGGAGATCGGCGGCGGCTCGATCCGCATCCACCGCGCCGAGGTGCAGGCCAAGGTGTTCGAGGCGCTGGCCATCACGCCGGAGCAGCAGCGCATCAAGTTCGGCTTCCTGCTCGACGCGCTGCAGTACGGCGCGCCGCCGCACGGCGGCCTGGCCTTCGGCCTGGACCGCATCGCCACGCTGATGACCGGTGCGGAGAGCATCCGCGACGTGATCGCGTTCCCGAAGACGCAGCGCGCGCAGTGCCTGCTGACCGGGGCGCCGAGCCACGTCGACGAGGCGCAGCTGCGCGAGCTGCACATCCGGCTGCGCAACCCGCAACCCGCCGCCTGATGCAAAGGCCGCCCTCGTCGGGCGGCCTTTTTCTTCAGGCCTTGCGGCGCCGCACGATGCGGCCGAGTGCCGCCACGCCACCCAGCATCAACGCCCAGGTGCCCGGCTCCGGCACCGGGTTCGCCAGCGTGATCCTCAGGAACTCGGTCGGATCCGAGTTCAGGTCGCGCCCGCCGGTGCCGGGGTAGTTGTTGTCGTTGATCACCAGCAGCGTGTTCGAGTCCAGCACCAGCACGTCCTCGATCGTCACGTACGGGAACGTGAAGGTGGTGCTGCCGTCGCCGTTGAGGTCGTTCGGGTCGGCGATGTTCATCAGGTCGACGATCTCGGTCTTCAGCACGTTGCCGGCGGCGTCGGTCTGGCGGATGTCGATGCGGAACAGCTTCTTGAACGGCGTGCCGCCGTTGGTGGCGGTGGCGCCGTTGCGCTCGATCACGATGAACTCGTGGTCGTTGATGGCCGTCATGTCGCCGATGTTGGTGCCCTGGGCCTCCAGCTGGTAGCGCCAGCTGGCGCCGGTGTAGCTCTCGCTGTCGATGCTGAACTCGTTGATGCGCAGCGTCTTCGCCGGGTCGCCGGTGACGCTGCCTTCCAGCAGCGTGTAGAGGCGGTCGCCGGCCGGGTTGATCGCCATGCCCTCGAAGCCGCCGGACTGCGGCAGGTTCGGCGTGCTGCCGCCGAGGTAGGGGTTCTGCGGCGACATCACGCCGGGCAGCGAGGTCTCCTGCTTCAGCACCTTGCCGCTGGCGTCGGCCTTCACCAGGAAGGGACCGAACTCGTCGCCGAACCAGAAGTTGCCGTTCTTGTCCTTGCGCACCGACTCGGTGTCGAAGTCGGCGCCGGTCAGCAGGCGGCCGGCGCGGATGCCCGGGTCGACGAGCGGGTTCGCGGCGTTGTTGTAGTAGTTCGTGTGGTCGGCCTGGATCGCGAAGCCGAGCCTGTGGTCGGGATCGGCGAGGGTGATGCGCGAGGCGGCATTGAAGGCCGGTTGCGCCGCGCCGTCGTTGAAGCCCACCGGCGTGACCGTGCCGGCGCCGCCCGCCGCCGTGCGCCACTCCGGCTGCACCGCGTACATCCGCAGCAGCGCATCGGCCGAGTTGGTCTTGGCGCCGAAGCCGTTGTCGGTCATCACCAGGAAGCTGCCGGCGGTGGGGCCCTGCAGCACCGCCGACAGGCCCTGCACCGGTTGCCGGTCGATCAGCGGCAGCGGGTTGCCGCCGGCGCCGCTGCCGGCGAACTGCCCCGAGGTGGGGCCGTCGGAGAAGGTGTTCGCAGGCATCAGCGCCCAGCCGGACAGGGTGCCCTGGGCGCAGGCGCCGCCGGCGATCAGCGCGCCGGCCAGCAGGGTCAGCGCGGGAGCGGTTCTCTTCATCGTGTACCTCGTGGAAGGTGGGTGGGGACGCGCGATGCTCGCGAGCGCGCATGTCGGCCCCGTGACGGCCCGCGGTGCCGTTTGGCTAAACTGGACCGAACCCATGTCACGGCCGTACAAGATCCCGAGGTCCGTGCTGGTGGTGATCCACACCCCGGCGCTGGACGTGCTGCTCATCGAGCGCGCCGACAGGCCCGGCTACTGGCAGAGCGTCACCGGCTCGCTGGACCGCGAGGACGAAGTGCTCGAGGACACCGCCCGCCGCGAGGTGGCGGAAGAGACCGGCATCACCGGCGGCGCGCTGCGCGACTGGCAGCTCGAGAACGTCTACGAGATCTACCCGGTCTGGCGCCACCGCTACGCGCCGGGTGTCACGCACAACACCGAACATGTCTTCGGCCTCACCGTGCCCGCTGGCATGCCGGTGGTGCTGAACCCGCGCGAGCACCTGGCGTGGCGCTGGCTGCCCTGGCGCGAAGCGGCTGACCTGTGCTTCTCGCCCAGCAACGCCGAGGCCGTGCTGCAACTGCCCCGTTTCACGCCGCTTTCGACATGACCCGCCTGAACCCCCTGCAGTCCACGCTGATGCCGCCCTACACCGGCTACGGGGCGATGCGCGTGGCCACCTACAACATCCACAAGGGCGTGCGCGGCCTGGGCCCGCGCAAGCGGCTGGAGATCCACAACCTGGGCCTCGCGGTGGAAGCGCTCGACGCCGACCTGGTGTTCCTGCAGGAGGTGCGCCTGTTCCACACGCGCGAGGCGCGGCGCTTCGACCGCACCAGCTTCGGCTGGCCCGACAAGGGCCAGGCCGAGTACCTGGCGCCCGAGGGCTACGACGTGGCCTACCGCACCAACGCGGTCACGCGCCACGGCGAACACGGCAACGCGCTGCTGTCGCGCTGGCCGCTGGGCGACATCGGGCACCACGACGTCAGCGACCACCGCTTCGAGCAGCGCGGCCTGCTGCACGTGCCGGTGACGTGGAACGGCGAGACCGTGCACGCCATCGTCGTCCACTTCGGCCTCGTGCACCGCAGCCGCGTGCGCCAGGTCGAGCGCCTGGCGAAGTTCATCGAGGCCGAGGTGCCGCCCGGCGCGATGCTGGTGGTCGCCGGCGACTTCAACGACTGGGGCGAGCGCCTCGACGGCCCGATGCAGGACCTGGGCCTCGCGCGCGCCGCCGCACCCGGCATGGCGCGCGGCGCGCACGCGACCTTCCCGTCGCTGGCGCCGGTGTTCGCGCTCGACCGCTTCTACCTGCGCGGCCTGGCCTGCCGCTCGGCGATGGTGCCGCGCGGCATCGCCTGGGCGCGCATGTCCGATCACCTGCCCCTGGTGGCCGAGCTCGAACCGACGTGACGGCGGCCGACGATCTCCGACGCCTGCGGGCCTGGACCCAGGTACCGGCGCCGCGCTTCGTCGGCGGCAACCACGTCGAGCTGCTGCAGGGCGGCGACGAGCTGTTCCCGCGCATGTGCGCGGCCATCGCGGGCGCGCAGCGCGAGGTCTGGCTGGCCACCTACATCTTCCACGACGACCCGGCCGCGACCACCATCGCGGAGGCGCTGCGGGCCGCCGCGGCACGCGGTGTCGAGACGCACGTGGTGGTGGACGGCTTCGGCTCCATCGCGACGATGCCGCGCGTGCGCCGGCTGTTCGAGGGCAGCGCCGTGAAGCTGGAGGTGTTCCGCCCGCTCGACCGCTGGTACGCATGGCTGCAGCCCGGCCAGCTGCGCCGGCTGCACCAGAAGCTGTGCGTCTGCGACGGCGAACTGGCCTTCGTCGGCGGCATCAACCTGATCGACGACCGCCACGACATGAACCACGGCTGGTTCGAGCGGCCGCGGCTGGACTACGCGGTGGCCGTGCGCGGCCCGCTCGCCGCCGCGGTGCACGCCACTGCGCGTGCGATGTGGGCGCGCGCGCACCTGTGGCGCGGCTGGCGCGAGGAGATGCGCCAGCTGGCGCGCAGCGCGCAGCCCGTGAACGAGGCGCTGGCGATGATGCGGCGCCTGCGCGGCGCCCTGCGTGCCGAGCAGCGGCAGGACCCGCGCCCGATGCGGGCCGCGTTCCTGGTGCGCGACAACCTGCGCCAGCGCCGCGCCATCGAGCGCAGCTACGTCGAGGCGATCCGGCACGCGCGCCGGCGCGTCGACCTGGCCGTGCCCTACTTCTACCCCGGCCGCATGTTCCGCCGCGCCTTGCGCAACGCCGCCGGGCGCGGCGTGCAGGTGCGGTTGCTGCTGCAGGGCAAGGTGGACTACCGCATCGCCGCGCTCGCCGCGCGCGCGCTCTACGACGAGCTGCGCCACCACGGCGTGCGCATCTACGAGTACACGCCGGCCTTCCTGCACGCCAAGGTGGCGGTGGTGGACGACGACTGGGCCACGGTCGGCAGCAGCAACATCGACCCGCTGTCGCTGCTGCTGAACCTGGAGGCCAACGTGGTGGTGCGCGACCCGGACTTCTCGGCCTCGCTCGCGGCCAGCCTGCAGCGGGCCTTCGACGTATCGGTGGAAGTGAGTGGCGCGCCGGTGCGCACCGGCTGGCGACGCTGGCTGCACCGCGGCCTGGTGGCCTGGGCGGCCAACGTCTACCTGCGCGTGGCCGGCATCACCGGCCGCTACTGAGCGCGATGGCCACCGTCCGCAAGCGCGCGAAGAAGCCGGCCCCGGCGGTGCCGCTGGACCTGGCGCTGCAGGGCGGCGGTTCGCACGGCGCCTTCACCTGGGGCGTGCTGGACCGGCTGCTGGAGGACGACACGCTGGTCTTCGATGGTGTCTCGGGCACCAGCGCCGGCGCACTGAACGCCGCGGTGCTGGCCACCGGCCTGGCCGAGGGCGGCCGCGATGGCGCGCGCCGCGCGCTGGCCGCGTTCTGGCACGACATCGCCGGCCAGCAATCGCCCTACGGCTCCTGCTTCGGTGCCTGGCCGGTGGCGCCCGGCAGCAGCCTGGGCGCGTTCAACCTCGACGCGCATCCGCTCTATGCCTGGGGCTCGCAGTTCCTGCGCAGCTTCAGCCCCTACCAGTTCAACCCGCTGGGCACCAACCCGCTGCGCGAGGTGCTGCAGCGCCACGTGCGGCTGGACGCGCTGAAGAAGGGCGGGCTGTCGCTCTACATCACCGCCACGGCGGTGCGCACCGGGCAGCCGCGTGTCTTCACGCGCAAGGACCTCGGCATCGACGCGCTGCTGGCCAGCGCCTGCCTGCCGCAGCTGTTCCGTGCCGTGCAGATCGACGGCCAGGCCTACTGGGACGGCGGCTACAGCGGCAACCCGGCGATCTGGCCGCTGATCTACGGCACCGGCGCGCTGGACGTGCTGCTGGTGAAGATCAATCCGCTGGCTCGCGGCGACGTCCCCGACACCGCCGAGGAGATCGCCGACCGCATCAACGAGATCACCTTCAACGCCGGCCTGATCGGCGAGATGCGGGCGATCGCGTTCGTGCAGCGGCTGGTGGAGCAGGGCCGCGTGGACCCCGGCGAGTACAAGCACCTGCGGCTGCACATGGTGGCCGACGAGGAAGGCCTGGCGCCGCTGCACCCGTCCAGCAAGCTCAACACCGACCGACGCTTCCTGGATGCGCTGTTCGAGCTGGGCCGCACGGCCGCCACGCGCTGGCTGGCCGCGCACCGCAGCCACGTGGGCGTGCGCTCGACGCTGGACGTGCGCAAGACCTTCCTGGCCCCGCGCGACGAACTCGGGCATGGCGGCGCCTGACCTGATCGTCCAGCGCCCCGAGGGCCTCTACTGCCCCGCGGGCGACTTCCACATCGACCCCTGGCGCCCGGTGGCGCGCGCGGTGATCACGCACGCTCACGCCGACCACGCGCGCCGCGGCCACGGGGCCTACCTGGCCAGCGCGGCCAGCGAAGGCGTGCTGCGCGCCCGGCTGGGCCAGGACATCACGCTGCAGGCCCTGGCCTACGGCGAAACGGTCAGCCTGAACGGCGTGACGCTGAGCCTGCACCCGGCCGGCCACGTGCTCGGTTCGGCCCAGGTGCGGGTGGAACACCAGGGCCAGGTGTGGGTGGCCTCGGGCGACTACTTCACCAGCGGCCACGAGGGCGACGTCAACGCCACCTGCGCGCCCTTCGAGCCGGTGCGCTGCCACTGCTTCATCACCGAGAGCACCTTCGGCCTGCCGATCTACCGCTGGCGCCCCCAGGCCGAGGTGATGGCCGACATCAACGCCTGGTGGACGGCCAATGCCGAAGCCGGTCGGGCCAGCCTGCTGCTGGGCTACAGCTTCGGCAAGGCGCAGCGCCTGCTGGCGGGCGTGGACGCGGCCATCGGCCCCATCGTCGTGCATGGCGCGGTGGAGCCGCTGAACGAGGCCTACCGCGCCGCCGGTGTCGCGATTCCGCCGACGCTGCGCGTGGAGGCCGTCACCGACAAGGCCCTGCTCAAACGCGCCCTCGTCGTCGCGCCGCCGTCGGTGCTGGGCGGCGCGTGGACACGCCGCTTCGGCGACGCCAGCGACGCCTTCGCCAGCGGCTGGATGCAGCTGCGCGGGGCGCGGCGGCGCCAGGGCGTGGACCGCGGCTTCGTGCTGTCCGACCACGCCGACTGGCCCGGGCTGCAGCGCGCCATCGCCGCCACCGGCGCCAGCCGCGTGATCGTCACGCACGGCTACGAGGCGGTGATGGTGCGCTGGCTGCAGCAGCAGGGGCTGGAGGCCGGCAGCTTCAGCACCGAATACGGCACCGAGGACAACGAGACCGCGGCCTGATCAGCCGCGGTGCGTCCGGCGCACGGATCGGTTTGCGTGGAACGGGTGTTCCGTCCACGACCACACCCGATGAAACCCGTCCTGCAACAGATCCTGCGCCTCAAGCACCGCTACGAACAACGCCCCTTCTTCGCCTTCCTGCGCGACGAGTCGCTCACGCCGCGCCAGCGCCTGGCCTTCTTCCCGTGCATGGCGCCGTTCATCCTGGCCTTCGGCGACCTCAACCGCCACGTGCTGCGCGACGAACCCACCAGCGACCCGCACCAGCAGCTGATCAACGAACACACGCACGAGGACGATCACCACTGGCCCTGGTACCTGGAGGACCTGGCCAAGCTCGGGCACGACGCGCCGCGGGCACCCAGCGACTGGCTGCACTTCATGTACGGCGAGCCGCTGGCGCAGAACCGGCTGCTGATGCCGCGCCTGGCGCGGCTGGCCTGGGAGGCGCCGCCGGTGGTGCGGCTGGCCATCGTCGAGGCCATCGAGGAGACCGGCCAGGTGCTGTTCACACTGACCGCCAGGCTGGCGCGCGAGTTCGAGGCGCAGACCGGCCTGGAGCTGCGCTACTGCGGCGACTTCCACCTCGGCCTCGAATCCGGCCACCTGATGGCCGAGGAACACCGGCGGCTGGCGGCCATCGAGCTGACGGCCGAACAGCGGGCCCACGCGATGGAAGCGGCGGAGCTGGTGTTCCGCTGGTTCGGCGACTGGAGCGACGAGCTGCTGCGCTTCGCGCAGGCCGACCGGCTGCTCGTCGTGGAGGGCCTCGCCGGGGCTTGAGCCCTCGGCCGAGCTCAGTCGTTCGCGGTCTGGCCCAGCAGCTGCACGTCCAGCCGCGGCTCCTTGACCTTCGCATCGACGCGGCTCTCGACGAAGATGCGGCCGCTCTCGATGCCGCGCTCGGTGAGGAACTTGCGCACCGCGTTCAGGCGCGCCGGCGTCAGGTCGCGCTCGCCGGCGCCGCTGCCGTCGATCTGCCACGGCCCGGTGGGGATCACCAGCGCCACTTCCACGCGCAGGCCCAGGGCCTCGATGATGAGGTCGGTCAGCTTGGACTTGGCCTCGTCGGTGAGCTGGTCGCCCTTGAACAGGCCCTTGGCCGGCAGCGACGCGGTGCGCCCCTTGGACTTGTCCCCGCCCAGCTTGGCGGCGGGTACCGGCTTCACGGGCTGGTCGCCCGGCGCCGCGGCGGCGGGCAGCGCGGCGGCCAGCGCCATGGCGACGGCCAGCACGCTGGCGGGAAGGGTGGTGGGGCGCGGGTTCATCGTGAGTCCTCTCTGCGGGAATATATGGGCGCTGCGGGCATCATCGTGGCATGCAATCCTTCGCCGGTCTATACCAGGCTCTGGACGCGAGCACCTCCACGCAGGACAAGGTGGGGGCGCTGGTGCGCTACTTCCAGAGCGCGCCGGCGGCGGACGCGGCCTGGGCCGTGTACTTCCTGGCCGGCGGCAAGCCGCGCCAGGTGGTGCCCACCGCCGTGCTGCGCGAGGTGGCTTGCCGCGAGGCCGGCATCGACGACTGGCTGTTCGAGGCGTGCTACCAGGCCGTGGGCGACCTGGCCGAGACCATCGCGCACGTGCTGCCGCCGGGCACGCCGGGTGCCGACGCGGGCCTGGCGCACTGGATCGAGCAGCGCCTGCTGCCGCTGCGCGGCCTGGCGCCGGCCGAGCAGGCTGCGCGCCTGGCCGCGGCCTTCGGCGAACTGGACGCCAGCGGACGCTTCCTGCTGGTGAAGCTGATCGGCGGGGGGTTTCGCGTCGGCGTCGCGAAGCTGCTGGTGCAGCGCGCACTGGCCGAGGTGGCGGGGCTGGACGCCAAGCTCGTCGCCCAGCGCCTGGTGGGCTGGACCGACGCCCGCGCCACGCCCAGCGCCGCGCGCTACGCCGCGCTCGTCGCGCCGGCCCACGAAGGCGCCACCACGACGGGCGGCCAACCGTACCCCTTCTTCCTGGCGCACCCGCTGCAGGCCGGGCCGGAGACGCTGGGCGACGTGGCCGACTGGCTCGTCGAGTGGAAGTACGACGGCATCCGCGCCCAGGTGGTCAAGCGCGACGGCCAGGTGTGGATCTGGTCGCGCGGCGAGGAGCTCGTCACCGAGCGCTTCCCCGAGGTGCAGCAGCGTGCCGCCGCCTGGCCCGACGGCACGGTGGTCGACGGCGAGCTGCTGGTGTGGCCCGACGACGCGCCGCAGCCCGGTTCGTTCAACCAGCTGCAGCAGCGCATCGGCCGCAAGACGCTGCCGAAGAAGCTGCTGGCCGAAGCGCCGGTGGCGCTGCTGGCGTACGACCTTCTCGAAGAGAACGGCATCGACATCCGCGGCCAGCCGCAGCAGACGCGGCGCGAGCGGCTCGAAGCCTTCGCCGCGCACCACGGCCTGCGCCTGTCGCCGCTGGTGCAGGCGGCCGACTGGCCCGCCTTCGCCGAGCTGCGGCGCGAATCGCGCGAACGCGGCGTCGAAGGCTTCATGCTCAAGCAGCGCGAGTCGCGCTACGGCAGCGGCCGCACGAAGAACGAGGGCACCTGGTGGAAGTGGAAGATCGAGCCGCTGGCGGTGGACGCGGTGCTGGTCTACGCGCAGGCCGGCCATGGCCGCCGCGCGAGCGTCTACACCGACTACACCTTCGCGGTCTGGAGCCGCGCGCCGGTGGATGCCGGCGAGGCGCAGGGCGTGGTGGAGGCCATCGCGCGGCGCGAGCCGGCGCCGGCGAAGGACTCGGGCACGCTGCAGCTGCTGCCGTTCGCGAAGGCCTACTCGGGCCTGTCGGACGAGGAGTTCGCCGCGGTGGACCGCGTGATCCGCGCCAGCACCATCGACAAGTTCGGCCCGGTGCGCAGCGTGAAGCCGAGCCTGGTGTTCGAGATCGGCTTCGAGGCCATCTCGGCGAGCCCGCGCCACAAGAGCGGCATCGCGGTGCGCTTTCCGCGCATGCTGCGCATCCGGCACGACAAGCCGCTGCACGAGGCCGACACGCTGCAGGGTCTGCAGGCGCTGATGAGCGGCTGATCCGGCGGCCGAACGCGCCTACAGTCGGGGATCGATCCGCAGGGAAACCAGATGCACCAGATGATCCGCCGCGCCGCCATCGGCCTCTTCGTATTGCTTGCCGCCACCGGGGTGCGCGCCCAGCTGAGCGCCGCGCAGGCCGAGCAGCTGATGAAGCTGTCCGGCGGCTGGGCGCAGATCGGCTCGATGGTGCCGCAGATGCGCGAATCCTTCGACGAGGGACTGTCCAAGGTCGAGAAGGACCTCGCCCCCGGCGTGCGCGAGAAAGCCAGGGCCGAGGCCGCGCGCACCTTCACCGCCGAGCGGCTGCGCGCCAGCGCGCGCAAGACGCTGGCCGAAGGCGTGCGCGCCAACTACGTGCCCGAGCTGCTGGCCTGGTACGAGAGCGCGCAGGGTCGGCGCGTCACGCAGGCCGAGGAGCGCGCCGCGGAGGAAGACGCCCGCACCGACCAGGAAACCCGCACCCGCGCCGGCGTCGCCGTGCTGCAGGCCGCCACGCCCGAGCGGCGCCAGGTGCTGCAGCGTGTGGTGGAAGTCACGCGCGCCGGCAGCGCCACCACCGACGTGGTGATCAACCTCGGCCTCGCGGTGGCCTCCAGCATGTCCCGCCTCACCGGCAAGCCGGCGGCGATGAACGAGGCCCAGCTGCGCGCCGAGCTGGAAGGCCAACGCCCGCAGATGGTGCGTGCCTTCGAAGGCCTGGCGCTGGCCAATGCCGCGCTGATCTACAAGGATCTGCCCGACGAGCTGGTGGCCGACTACGTGAAGTTCATGGCCGGCGCCGCCGGCGACCACTTCAACGACCTCACCAACCGCGCCGTGGAAACGGCCCTGCTGGAGGCCTTCTCCGCCATCGGACGCTGACGAAGAGGGCGGTTTCCACCCCGCTTTTGCGGCGCTGGCGCAGGGCCCGGCTGCCTAGGATCAAGGTCATCCTTGCCATCCGGGAGCCGTATGGACTCCGCGCTCGCCCCTGCGCCGCAGAACACCGCCGAAGACGCCGCCACCGCCGCGCTGCTGAACGCCGCCGCCAGCGGTGCGATGGCGCTGCCCGAGCTGCTGGACCGCGCCAACCGCCTGCAGGCCGGCGGACAGCCCGAGACCGCGGCGCGGCTCTACCAGGCCTGGCTGGCTGCCAACGCCGCGTCGCCGCTGCGCCAGGTGGCCGCCTTCAACCAGGGTGCCGTGCTGTCCCAGCTGGCTCGCCACGACGAGGCCGAGGCCGCCTACGGCGCCGCGCTCCAGGCCGTGCCCGGCTTCGCGCCGGCGCACCTGAACCTGGGCCACCTGCGCGAGCGCCGCGGCGACGTGGCCGGCGCCCTGGCCCACTGGGCCGCGGTGCACGACGCCGCCGACAGCTCGCTGGAGCACCGCCTGCACGCGCTGAACAACGCCGCGCGGCTCTTGGAGCTGCAGCGCGACTACCCGAAGGCCGAGCAGCTGATGCGCCGCAGCCTGGAGCTGAAGGCCGAGCAGGGCGACGTGATCCAGCACTACGTGCACATCCGCCAGAAGCAGTGCGCCTGGCCGCACTACCTGCCGGTGGGCGAGGTCACGCCCAACCAGCTGCTGCTGGGCACGTCGCTGCTGGCCAGCATGGGCCTCACCGACGACCCCGCGCTGCAGCTGCTGAGCGCCACGCGCTTCGTGCACGAGAAGGTGCCCAAGGCACCGCCGGTGCCGCTGTACGTGCAGCAACCCAAGCGCACCGGCCGCATCAAGATCGGCTATCTCTCGGGCGATCTGCACATGCACGCGGTGGGCCTGCTCACGCCCGAACTCTTCGAGCTGCACGACCGCAGCCGCTTCGAGGTGACGGCCTTCTGCTGGACACCCGACAACCCGCAGCCCGAGTTCCGCCGCCAGCGCCAGCGCATCCTGAACGCGATGGACCACCACGTGCGGCTGGCCGGCGTGGACGACCACACCGCCGCCAAGCTCATCGCGCAGGCCGGCATCGACGTGCTGGTGGACCTGCAGGGCCTGACCAGCGGCGCGCGGCCGTCCATCCTCGGCTACCGCGCCGCGCCGGTGCAGGTGAGCTACCTGGGCCTGCCCGGCACCAGCGCGCTGCCGGGCGTGGACTGGATGCTGGCCGACCGCTTCGTGATGCCGCCCGAGCTGCTGCCCTACTGCACCGAGAAGCCCATCTACCTGCCGCACTGCTACCAGGTCAGCGACCGCCAGCGCGAGGTGGCGCCGAAGCCCGAACGCTCGAAGTACGGCCTGCCCGACGACGCCTTCGTCTTCTGCAGCTTCAACAACAACCACAAGTTCACGCCCGAGATGTTCGGCTCGTGGATGCGCATCCTGGCCGCCGTGCCCGGCAGCCTGCTGTGGCTGCTGGCCGACAACGACACCTGCCGCAGCAACCTGCTGGCCGCCGCGCAGGCCGCCGGCGTGGCGCCCGAGCGGCTGGTGTTCGCGCCGCGCGTGAGCCCGGCCGAGTACCTGGCGCGCTTCCAGCTGGCCGACCTGATGCTGGACACCTTCCCGTTCAACGCCGGCACCACCGCCAGCGACGCGCTGTGGATGGGCCTGCCCATCGTCACGCGCGCCGGCCGCACCTACATCAGCCGCATGGCCGGCAGCCTGCTGCACGCGGTGGGCCTGCCCGACCTGGTGACGCACGACCTGGCCGACTACGAGAAGCTCGCCATCACCATCGGCCAGCAGCCGATGCGCGCGGCCTCGTACCGGCGCTACCTCACCGAACACGGCCGCAGCTCGCCGCTGTTCGACCTGCCGCGCCTGGTGCGCGACATCGAGGCCGAGTTCGAGAAGCTGGCGCTGGCCGCCCGGGGCGCCTGATCGCCTGAACCACCATGGCTGCGCGCGACGATCCCAACCTGCAAGCCGCGGCGGCTTCCGCGCCGGGCTGGGATCTCGACCACGACGCGCTGGCGCATGCGCTGTCGTGGCTGACGCGCCACCACGGCGCCGAGCGCACGCCCGAGTCGCTGCTGTCCACGCTGCCGTCTTCGGCGGCCAAGGCCGGCCGCATCGGCCCCGACGAAGCGCTGCGCGCGCTGCGCGAGGCCGGCTACAGCGCCGGGCTGCTGCAGCGCCGCGTGGCCGAGCTGCACGAGCTGCTGCTGCCCGCGGTGCTGCTGCTGCGCGATGCCGACTGCTGCATCGTCGTGGCGCGCCGCCCCGACGGCCGCTACGACATCGTGATGCCCGGGCGCCAGCACAGCGCCTGCATCGCCAGCGAAAACGAGCTGGAGGCCGAGTACACCGGCGTGGCGCTGGTGGCCACGCCGCAGGTGCAGCCCGCGGCCCCGCACGGCAGCGCCGAGCCTTCGTTCGCGCGCGACGCCGGCTCGCACTGGCTGTGGGGCACGATGCGCCGCTTCATCCCCTACTACCGCGCGGCGCTGCTGGCCGCGATGCTCAGCAACGTGCTGATGCTGGTGGGCGGCATGTCCACCAGCGTGATCTACGACAAGGTGATCCCGCACCAGGCCTACGTCACGCTGTGGGCGCTGGCCATTGCCGGCGCGCTGGCCGCGGGCTTCGACCTGATGGCGCGCCAGCTGCGCGCCTATCTCATCGACATGGCCGGCCGCAAGGCCGACCTGATCGTCGGCGCGATGCTGTTCCGCCAGACGCTGGCCATGCGCATGGAGCACCGGCCGGAATCGGCCGGCGCCTACTCGCACCACCTGGCGCAGGTGGAGCAGGTGCGCGACTTCTTCGCCTCGGCCACGCTGTCGGCGGTGAGCGACCTGCCGTTCATCCTCATCTTCGTCGGCATGACCTTCGTGGTGGGCGGGCCGCTCGGCTTCGTGCTGGCCGCCGCGATCCCGCTGCTCATCGTGTTCTCGGCCGCCATCCAGAACTCGCTGCGGCGCGCGATGAGCACGCACATGGCGCAGCAGGCCGACCTGCACGGCGTGCTGGTGGAAGCCGTCGATGGGCTCGAAGACCTGAAGGCCGCGGGCGCGCAGGGCCGCTTCCTGCGCCTCTATGAAAGTGCCACCGCGGCCGGCGCCACCGCGATGCTGCGCTCGCGCAGCATCACCTCGTGGACGCTGAACCTGTCGTCCATCTCGCAGCAGCTGGTGACGCTGGCGATGCTGGTGTGGGGCGTGTACCTGATCGACGAGAAGGTGATCACCGGCGGCGCGCTGATCGGCGCCGTGATGTTCGCCAGCCGCGCGGTGGCGCCGCTGGCCAGCGTCACCAGCCTGGCCACGCGCTACCAGGGCGCCCGCGCGGCGATGCGCGCGCTCGACGAGGTGATGAGGAAGCCGGTGGAGCGCGAGCCGGGCAAGGTCTACCTGCCCAAGCGCGAGCTCACGGGCAAGGTGGGTCTTGCGGATGTCGGCTTCTCCTACCCCGTCAAAGGCGGCGAGGGTCCCCGTGTCCTGAAGGGCGTGACGCTGCGCTTCGAACCCGGCGAGCGCGTGGCCATCCTCGGCCGCATCGGCAGCGGCAAGAGCACCGTGCTGCGCCTGATGGCGGGGCTGTACCAGCCCAGCGAAGGCCATGTGGAAGTGGACGGCATCGACCTGCGCCAGATCGATCCCGCCGACTTCCGCGCGCGCGTCGGCTTCGTCGCGCAGGACCCGCGCCTCTTCAACGGCACGCTGCGCGACAACGTGCTGCTGGACCGCCCCGCCGCCGACGCGGCGCGGCTGGTGGACGTGGCCAAGGTCACCGGCCTCGATCGCCTGGTGGCGGGCCACCCCAAGGGCTGGGAGCTGCCGGTGGGCGAGGGCGGCACGCTGCTGTCGGGCGGCCAGCGCCAGCTGGTGGCGCTGGCGCGCTGCCTGGTCACGCAGCCGCAGATCCTGTTGATGGACGAGCCCACCAGCTCGATGGACGCGCAGAGCGAGGTCGCATTCCTTCGCCAGCTGAAGGAGGCCTGCGGCCGCTGCACGCTGGTGGTGGTGACCCACCGCCCCGCCGTGCTGGAACTGGTGAACCGTGTCGTCGTCGTCGACGGCGGCAAGCTCGTGATGGACGGCCCCAAGGACCAGGTGCTGGCCGCCCTCTCGGGCCAGCGCCCCGCCGCGGCGCCCACCGCGCCGGCCGGCAACGTGCACATGCACCCGAGCGCGCAGCCGGTGCAGCGCGAAGCGACGATCTAGCACCATGGGCCTGTCGCTCTTCGGCCGCGGCCGCGCGCGCGAACTGCGCAGCGAAGACGTGCCCTACGTCAGCCCCGTCAACGCCGCGCAGGTGCTGGAGCCGGCACCGGCCGCGATGTGGGCCGTCTACCTGCTGCTGGTGGGCCTGGCGGCCGCGGTGGTCTGGGCTGCGGTGGCGCAGGTGGACATCGTCGCGAAAGCCAACGGCCGCGTGGTGCCCGACGGGCGCGAGCAGGTGATCGCCAGCCTGGAAGGCGGCATCCTGCGCGAGCTGCTCGTGAAGGAAGGCCAGCAGGTCACCGAAGGCCAGGCGCTGGCGCTGCTGGACCCCACGCGCGTAGAGGCGCAGCAGGCCGAAGGCAACGCACGCCGGCTGGCGCTGCAGGGCCAGCTGGCGCGGCTGCAGGCGGAGGCCGGCGGCAAGGCGCTGGAGTTCCCGGCTGACCTGCCGGACCCCATCGCCGACGCCGAGACCGAGAACTACGACGCCCGCCAGCGCGCGCTGACGGAAGCGGTGGAGACCAACCGCCGCAGCGCGGGTCTGCTGCAGCGCGAGCTGGGCATGGCCGAGACCATGTCGGCCAAGGGCCTGATGAGCGAGGTGGAGGTGATGCGCGTGCGCCGCCAGCTCAACGACCTGCAGCTGCAGACGCAGGAGCGCATCAACCGCTTCCGCCAGGACGCGGTGACCGAACTCACGCGCGTGCGCACCGAACTGGCGATGCTGGAAGAGCAGATGGTGGTGCGCGACGACGCGCTGCGCCGCACGACGCTGGTATCGCCGGTGAAGGGCGTGGTGAAGTCCATCAAGGCCAACACCATCGGCGGTGTGATCGGCCCCGGCGCGCCGGTGATGGAGCTGCTGCCGATGGGCCCGCGCGTGCTGGTGGAAGCGCGCATCAAGCCGGCCGACATCGGCTTCGTGCGCACCGGCCAGGACGTGCAGATCAAGCTCAGCGCCTACGACTACACGATCTACGGTGGCCTGCACGGCACCGTGGTGTCGATCAGCCCCGACGCGATGGGTGATCCGGACCGCGCCGCGCTGCCCGAAGGAACCTGGTACCGCGCGCTGGTGCGGGCCGACGTGGCGACACTGGCGCCCAATGCCGGCAAGCCGCTGGCGGTGCTGCCGGGCATGACGGGGCAGGTGGAGATCCGCACCGGGCGGCGCAGCGTGCTGGGGTTCGTGCTGCGGCCGCTGACCAAGTCGCAGGAAGCCTTCCGCGAACGCTGAGGCGCGGGCCGGGCGCGCCGCTTGCCCCCGCCGGCGCCCATGGACTTGCAGACCCTGCGCGCCCGCCTGGACGCCTTCGACGCCCAGCTCTTCACGCTCGGCACCGCCGTCGTCACCGTCTCCTCGCTGCTGAAGCTGCTGCTCTTCGGCGCGCTGCTCTACCTGCTGGCGGGTCGCGTCAGCCGCTGGACGCTCGAGAAGCTGCTGCGCCACACACGCATGCAGGCCGGCCAGCAGGCCGCGGTGATGGGCCTCGTGCACTACGCCGTGCTGGTGATCGGCGCGGTGCTGATCCTGCAGAACGCGGGCATCAACCTGACCGCCTTCGCCATCGTCGCCAGCGCCCTGGGCGTGGGCATCGGCTTCGGGCTGCAGAACATCATCAGCAACTTCATCAGCGGGCTCATCATCATGCTGGAGCAGCCGATCAAGGTCGGCGACCGCATCGAGCTCGCGGGTGTCGAAGGGCGCGTCGAGAGCATCGGCGCGCGCCGCACGACGGTGGTGACGCCGGACCGCATCGCGATCCTGGTGCCCAACCAGCGCTTCATCACCGACAACGTCACCAACTACGTCTACTTCGACCGCTCGATCCGCCTGCGCGTGCCGCTGACGGTGCCGCGCACGCAGGACGTGCGCAGCCTGCAGGCGCAGCTGCTGCGCGCCGCGCGCGTGGCGCAGGGCCACGACGAGCCACCGCCGCAGGTGGCGCTCACCGCCTACAACCACGACACCGTGGGCGTGGAGGTGTGCATCTGGTACGACGGCGCGCAGTTCTCGAAGCAGGAGATGGCCAGCCGCCTCTACGTGGCGGTGGACGACACGCTGCGTGCGGACCCTCCTCCGGCTTGACGGTGACGGCTCAAGTGTACTATTGTACTAGTACACATAGTCAGTCACCGTGGACCCCGCTCATTTCGTCAGCATCAGCACCGGCTCGCCCGAGCCCATCTACCGCCAACTCGTCGAGCAGGTGAAGCGGCGCGTGGCCGCCGGGCAGATGCGCGCCGGCGACGAGATCCCCTCGGTGCGCGAGCTGGCGCAGGCCCTGGCCGTGAACCCGATGACGATCTCCAAGGCCTATTCGATGCTGGAAGCCGAAGGCGTGCTGGAACGTCGGCGCGGGCTGTCGATGGTGGTGGCGGCGCAGCACCGGCGCGCGCAGCCGGCGGCCTCGCGCATCGAGCTGCTGCGGCCCGCGCTCGAACGTGCCGCCCGGGAAGCGCGCCAGCTGCAGCTGCCGCGCGCCGAGGTGCTGGCGCTGCTGAAGACCTTGCTCGACGAGGAAGACCCCGCACCATGAACGCTGTCCTGCCCCCCACCCCCTGCAGCGCCGAGATGCACGGCGTTGCGGTTGCCTACGCCCACGGCCCGCGTGTGCTCGACGGCTTGAGCTGGCAGCTGCAACCGGGCCAGGTGGTGGGCCTGCTGGGCCGCAACGGCGCCGGCAAGACCACGCTGCTGGAAACGCTGCTGGGCCTGCGCGAAACGCAGGCGGGGAGGGTGCAGCTCTTCGGCCAGGACGCCGCCGCCATCGACGATGCCACGCGCGCTCGCATCGGCTACGTGCCGCAGCAGGCGGCGCTGTTCGAAGCCTTCACCGCGAAGCAGATGCTGGACTACTTCCGCAGCTTCTACCCGCGCTGGAACGAAGCCAAGGTGGTGGGCCTGATGTCGCGCTGGGACATCCCGCACGATCTGCCGATCCGCAAGCTCTCGGGCGGGCAGCAGCAGCGGCTGGCCATCGTGCGTGCGCTGGCGCACGAGCCCGACCTGCTGGTGCTGGACGAGCCCGTGGCCAGCCTGGACCCCGCCGGCCGGCGCGACTTCCTGCGCGAGCTGGTGAGCCAGGTGCTGGGCCGCGGCACCACGGTGCTGTTCTCCACGCACATCCTGTCGGACCTGCAGCGCGTGGCCTTCAACGTGGCCTTCCTGCACGCGGGCCGCATCGCGCTGCAGGCGCCGCTGGACGAGCTGCTCGAAGACACGCGCCTGCTCACCGGGCCCAGCAGCGAGGTGCAGGCGCTGCTGGCCCGGCTGGGCGTGGACGCGCTGCGCCGCACGCCGCTGGACGCCGGACGCGAACGCGCGCTGGTGCGTCTGCCGGCCGAGCCCGCGCTGTCGCCCGGCCTGCAGGCCGATCCGGTGAACCTCGAGGACCTGTTCCTGGAGTTGACGCTGCCATGAGCGCGTCGACCCGCGTCGTCGCGCAGGCCCTGCTGGGCGTGCCGCTGCCGGCCGCGCGCGCCGCGCTGCGCCTGCGCTGGCAGCAGATGCCGGTTGCCTCGCGCTGGGGCTGGGCCGGCCTGGTGCTGTTCTTCGTGGGGCTGGCGGCCGCCATCGCGTGGCTGGTGGGCCGGCGCCATGCCGCGCCGGTGCTGTTCAGCGGCTTTGCGGCGGTGCTGATGCTGGCCTGGGGTGGCCAGGTGGCCGGGCTGCTGGAACAGAACCAGCCCCAGTTGGCGCGCCTGGTGCCGGGCCACGTGCGCGTGCTGCGCCACGTCGCGGTGGCGCTGTGGGCCGCGCTGGCGCTGGCGCTCGGGGCCGGCGCCTGGGTGGCGCTGGGCGGGGCCTTCGAGCTGTGGGCCTGCGTGATCGTGGCCGCTGCCGTGGCCGCGGCGCTGGCCTGGTGCGCGCGCTGGCCGCTGCTGTGGTTCGTGTTCAGCGTGCTGCCCGGGCTGTGGCCGGTGCTGTCCGGCGGTGCGAGCCTGCACGCGGCGTGGCTGCAGGCGCTGGAGGTGTGGCGCGCGCACGCGCCGGTCTCCACGGCCGCGGTGCTGGTGCTGCTGGCGGCGTCGGTGGCCGCGATCTTCGGTCGCGGCGACGTGCGCCACGCCCGCGCGTTCGAACGCCGGCGCGCGTGGCGCTGGCTGGAACCGCGTCCGGCCGGCACCGTCCCGGTTCGCGGCCCGGCCGTGCGCGAGAGCGCGCTCGCCTGGCTGGCGTGGCCGCTGGCTGCCGTCGGCAACGCCTGGCTGGCGCGCCTGCTGCGGCGCGCGTCGCCCAGCCCGCGCAGCGTGATGGCGCGGGCCGAGCTGGTGCTGCACGGCTGCCATCACTGGATGTGGCACCTGCAGGGCGTCACCGCGGTGCTGCTGGTGCTGGCCGCGGTGATCGCCACCGTCTGGTTCACCGTGCTGCCGGATCCGGCACGGATCTCGATGGACCAGGTCTGGTGGAAGGGGCAGGTGGGCATCGCGGTGGCGCTGGCTAGCCTGGCCTTGAACCTGCCCTGCCTGCTGCCGCGGGCGCTGTGGGACAGCCGGCGCGAGCAGGCACTGCTGCTGCTGCTGCCGGGCCTGCCGCGCGGGGCCGGGCTCAATGCGGCGGTGGCGCGCCTGCAGCTGCGCCACGCCGGCGTGGCCTGGGCCTGCATCGCACTGCCGGCGCTGGCCATCCACGCCGCGGCGGGCACGGCGCTGGCGCTGTGCGTGGCCCTCGTCGCGCTGCCGGTGCTGGTGGCCTGGCTGCTGCGGCCGCCGGCACTGCGCGGCGAGGCTTCGAAGCTGCGCAACGCGCTGCCGATGGTGGCCATCCTCGTCGGCAGCGCTCTGCTGCTCACGCTGCTGGGCGGCTGGCGCGCGCCGGTGGCACCCGCAGCGCTGGGCGGCGCGGCCGTGACGAGCCTCGTGCTGGCGCTGGGGCTGGGGTGGCGTGGCTGGCGGCAGGTGGTGGCGGCGCCGACGGCGCTGCCCGCGGGGCGGCTGGGTTAGGGGTCGGCAAGGCGGAGACGGCTGCGGGTGTCCGGGCGGGCGCCGCGACTGCGTGGTACCGGGTACCCCGTATCGCCCAAGCCCAGGAGCCCGCCATGAACACCGTCCCGCTCAAGCCCGCCCACCCCGTCCGCCCCGCCGCCCCGCGGCGCCCGCGCGTTGCGCTGGTGCTGGGCAGCGGCGGCGTGCGCAGCGCTGCGGCCATCGGTGTCGCCGAGGAGCTGGCGCTGCATGGCCTGGCGCCCGACGTGGTGGTGGGCTGCAGCTCCGGCGCGCTGTTCGGCGCCACCATCGCGATGGGCATGCGGCCCGCCGACGCGCTGGCCGCCGCCGTGCGCATGTGGCGCCCCGAGCTCACCGGCCAGCGCCGCCAGCGCGCCTGGCTGCAGCTGGCCTGCCCGAAGCTGGCCGGCTTCGACGAAGGCTTCGCGCTGCGCGACGACCGCTTGATCGCCAACGCCGTCGAACGCGCCTTCGGCGACGCCCGCATCGAGGCGCTGCCCACCCCGCTGCGCGTGGCCGCCACCGACGCCGCCACCGGCGCCGGCGTGGTGCTGGAGCAGGGCCCGCTGGCGCAGGCCGTGCGCGCCAGCATGGCGCTGCCGCTGATCTTCCCGTCGGTGCCGGTGGAAGGCCGGCTGCTGATGGACGGCGCCATCGCCGACCCGCTGCCGGTGGCCGCCGCGGCCGATGCCGACGTCGTCATCGCGCTCAGCTTCCCCGGCGACATGCCGCGCCGCGTGGACCGCGCCTCGCGCCTGGTGGCGCGCGTGAGCACCGCGCTGATCAACAACCTGATGCAGGCGCGGCTGGAAGCCGCGCGCGCGGCGGGGCAGCAGGTGCTCTTGATCGAGCTCGGCCTGCAGCAGCGCGTGGGGCTGTGGGAGACCGAGGCGCTGCCGGTGGTCTACGAAGCCGGGCGCCAGGCCACGCGGCTGCGCCTGCCGCAGATCCGCTCGCTGGCGCAGGCCGCCGGCTGCCGGCAGGCCGCGTGACGTGGGCCCCCAAGCTCGCTAGCGCTCGCTACCCCCCGAGGGGGCCGTCCGCCTACGGCCCGGCAAAGCCGGTTCCGTGGCGGGAAGCTTGATCAATCGGACGGAGACTTCATGCTCGCCAATCCCGCACCACTCCACACGGACAGCGCGCGTTACGCCCGCTGCATCGAGGCCTCCAAGCGCGCGCGCTGGGACATCGACGCCGACGTGATCCGCGGCCGCCGCCTCGACTTCGACAAGCGCTTCCTGCCCGAGGGCCTGGCGCGTACCGCGGCGCTGGACTTCCTGACCCTTCCCGAGCAGCGCTTCGTCAACCAGATCCAGGGCCGCACCTACGCCAACATGTTCGGCCTGGTGGAGCGCTTCATCGCCGCGAAGATGCTGGAGATCGGCCGCGACCATGTCTTCGGCGACCAGCTGGCGCTGGAGGCGCTGGTGCGCTTCACCGACGAGGAGCTGAAGCACCAGGCGCTGTTCCGGCGCATCGACGCGCTGGCCGCCGAGGGCATGCCGCCCGGCTACCGCTTCGTGCCGACGCCGAATGCGGTGGCCGACGCGGTGCTGGCCGCCGGCCACTGGGCCGTGCTGGCGCTCACCTGCCACATCGAGCTGTTCACGCAGGTGCACTACCGCCAGAGCATCGAGCCCGACGCGGCGCTGTCCGAGCTCTACAAGGACGTGTTCCTGTACCACTGGAAGGAGGAGTCGCAGCACGCGATCCTCGACGAGCTGGAGTGGCGGCGCGAGGACGCGCGCCTCACCGACGCGCAGCGCGACCGCGCCGTCGACGAGTTCATCGGCCTCGTGCACGCGGTGGACGGCATCCTGCAGGCCCAGGCCGCGGCCGACGCCGACTACTTCGCGCGCAGTAGCGTGCGCCGCCTCAACACCAGCCAGCACGACCGGCTGCGCGGCGCGCTGCTGGCGGCCTATCGCTGGCAGTACATCGTCTCGGGCGCGCAGGATGCGCGCTTCCAGCAGGTGCTGGGCTCGATGACGGGCGCCGAGCAGCGGCGCCGCATCCAGCTGGCGCTGGAGCCCCTGCTGTGAGGGCCGCCCCCGTGAATGCCGCGCTTCTCCCCACGCCGGCCGCCGCGCTGCACGGCCGTTATGCTGGCCGCATGAACGCCCCCGCCGACGACGCCGGCGCGCGCCCGGTGCCGGAGTCGGTGCGGGCGCTGTTCCCGGCGCTGTACCACGAGCTGCGGCGGCTGGCGCGCTCGCGCCTGGCCGGCGGCGGCCGCCACACGCTGCTGGACACCTCGGCCCTGGTGCACGAGGCCTTCCTGCGCATGCAGCGCGATGGCGGCGTGAACGTCAACGACCGCGAGCATTTCATGGCCTACGCGGCGACGACGATGCGCTCGATCATCATCGACTTCGTGCGCCGGCGCAGCGCCGAGCGCCGCGGCGGCGATGCCGAGCACGTCACGCTGGACACGCGCGCCGCCGGCACCCTGGGCGGCAGCGACGAGGAGATCCTGGCCGTGCACGAGGCGCTGCAGATCCTGGCCCAGGTCGACCAGCGCCTGGTGCGCGTGGTGGAGATGCGCTACTTCGCCGGCCTCACCGATGCCGAGATCGGCGCCGCCCTGGGCGTCACCGACCGCACCGTGCGCCGCGACTGGGACCGTGCCCGGCTCCTGCTGGCCGACATGCTCGGACGCTGAACGTGCAGCGCCGGACAGCGCTGGCGGATGCGGGCCTCCGTTTGCGTTTCTACAGGGGTCTGCCCCTGTTTGCCGCGCCACCGATGGAACTGCCTGCCGCCAGCCCCCGGCTTCACCGCATCAACGCGCTGCTCGAGGAAGCGCTGGCGCTGCCGCCCGCGCAGCGCGATGCCTGGCTGGAGTCGCTGGCGGGCGAGGACCAGGCGCTGGCACCGGTGCTGGCCGGCCTGCTGGAACGCTCGGCGGTGGAGACCGACACCTTCCTGCGTGCGCCGCTGCGGGTGTCGCCGCAGGACCTGGCCTACGTCGAGCCCGAGCCCGACCGCCCCGGCGACCGCGTCGGCCCCTGGCGGCTGCTGCGCGAGCTGGGGCAGGGCGGCATGGCCACCGTGTGGCTGGCCGAACGGGCCGACGGCGGGCTGCAGCGCCAGGTGGCGCTGAAGCTGCCGCGCAGCGGCTGGGCGCTGGGCCTGGCGCAGCGCATGGCGCGCGAGCGCGACATCCTGGCGGCACTGGAGCACCCGCGCATCGCGCGGCTCTACGACGCCGGCATCACGCCCGACGGCCGACCCTGGCTGGCGATGGAATGCGTGGCCGGCCGCCCCATCGACCAGCATTGCCGCGAGCGCGCGCTCGGCGTGCCGCAGATCCTGCGCCTCTTCCTGCAGGTGGCCGAGGCGGTGGCGCATGCGCACGCGCGGCTGGTGGTGCACCGCGACCTGAAGCCCAGCAACATCCTCGTCACCGACGATGGCGAGGCGCGGCTGCTCGACTTCGGCGTCGCCAAGCTGCTGGAGGACGAGGCCGCGCGCCCCGGCAGCCCGGCGCTCACCGAGTTGCTGGGCCGTGCGGTGACACCCGACTACGCCGCACCCGAGCAGGTGGCCAACCGGCCGGTGACGGTGGCCACCGACGTCTATTCGCTCGGCATCGTGCTCTACGAGCTGCTCACCGGCATGCGGCCCTACCGCGTGGCGCGCAGCAGCTTCGGCGCGCTGGAAGAGGCCATCCTGCACGCCGACGTGCTGCCGGCCAGCACCGCGGTGCGCGACCGGCGCGCGCTGGCGCGCCAGCTGCGCGGCGACATCGATGTGATCCTCGCCAAGGCGATGGCCAAGTCGCCTGCGCACCGCTACAGCAGCGTGGAGGCGCTGGCGGACGACCTGCGCCGCCACCTGGCCGGCGAGCCGGTGCTGGCGCAGCGGCCGAGCCGCCGCTACCGCGCGCGCAAGTTCCTGCGCCGCCACCGGCTGCCGATCGCCGCGGCCACGCTGGCCACCGCGTCGCTGCTGGCCGGCCTGGGCGTGGCGCTGTGGCAGGCGCGCGAGGCGCGCCAGCAGAACGCCTATGCGCAACAAGGCTACGCCGACGGCGCGGCGGCGCTCGAGATGGCCGGCAAGCTGCTCACCGAAGGCGCGAACCCCGGCGAGCACCTGACCGCCGACGAGCTGCAGGAACGGCGCGTGCAGCTGGTCGAGTCGATCCCGCTGTCGCGGCCGCGCGACCGCGCGGTCGCCGCCGACGTGCTGATCAGCTGGGCCATCAACCTGGGCCGCACGCGTGACGCCGACACGCTGTACCAGCGCCTGCTGGGCGCGCTGCCGCCGGCGCAGGTGCCGGCCGAGCTGCGCTGCAAGCGCGGCAGCGTGCTGGCCGACGGCGGGCGGGTCGACGAAGGCGTGCAGATGCTGGAGCGCGCGCTGGCCGAGGACCCGGCCGACCACCACACCGCCACCGCCTGCCTGGTGCGCCGCTCGCGCATCGCGCGCAACCTCAACGACGCCGCCGGCGCGCTGCGCTTCGCCACCGAGGCCGTGCGCCACCTGCAGGCCAGCGGCGACCCCTCGGCGACGCGGCGCGCGTCGGTGCTGGGCGAGATGGGCTACGCGCTGTCGCTGGGCGGCCGCACGGCCGAGGCCGAGCGCCAGTACCGCCAGGCCACGGAGGTGCTGGACCACTCGGGCCGCGGCGACACCGGCCTGGCGCTGTCCCTGCACAACAACTGGGGCATCGCGCGGCTCTACGCCGGTGACGTGCTGGGCGCGCTGTCGCGCTTCGAGCATGCGCGCACGCTGGCACGCAGTGACGACGGGGCGGGCCCGGTGCCGCAGTACCTGCAGTTCAACCTGGCCAACGCGCTCGGCCTGCTGCACCGCCACGACGAAGCGAGCGCGATGCTGGAGGCGCTGCGCGAGGAAGCGCGCCGGCGCGGCGCGCCATCCACCGAACTGGGTGCGCTGAACGGGCTGGCGCTGCTGTCCCTTCAGGGCGGCCGCATGGCCGAGGCGCGCCAGCGCCTGGACGCCGGCGCCGTGCTGCTGGCCGCGCGCAACATGCCGCCCACCGACCCGCCGGCGCTGACGCACCAGCGCCTGCTGGCCGAACAGGCGCTGCTGGCCGGCCGCACCGGCGAAGCCCTGGAGCGCGTGGACAGCGTGCTCGAGTCGCTGGCGCTGAACGGCGTGCGCATCGGCCGTGTCTCGAACGCGCTGGTGCTGCGCAGCCGTGTGCAGGCCGCTGCCGGGCGGCCCGAGGCCGCGCTGTCGGACGCCGAGCGCGCGCTCGACATCGCGCGCCAGGTGCAGGGCGAGCTGCGCTTCTCGAACTTCACCGGCGACGCCTGGCTCCACCTGGCGCGCCTGCACCGCGCCGCCGGCCGCGCCGAGGCGCAGCGGGCCGCGGCGCGCGAGGCCGCCGCGCACCTGGCGGCGACGCTCGGCGACGAGCACCCGGACGCGCTCGCCGCGCGCGCGCTGGCGCGCTAGCGAGCGCGCGGGGTCACGGACGGCAGCTGTAGACCTTCACGTCGTCCAGGTACCAGCCGAAGGTGCCGCCGCAGCCGTCGCTGCCGAAGTCGAAGCGCAGCTTGATGCGGTCGCCGGCCACCGCGTAGGGCGCCAGGTTCACGATCGAGCGGCCCCACGAACCGTTCACCGAGCCGCCGTCGGAACCCGAGAACGCGCCTTCGCCGGCCATCGGGTTCGTGTTGCCGCCGGCCGCGCTGGTGAGCGTGGCGTTGTAGGCGTTGTAGATGAAGTCGGTGCCCTTCACCAGCGTCCAGGCCCCGCCGTTGACGCTGATCTTCACGTTGCCGCCGTCGAAGCCGGCCTCGCTGGCGATCCAGTGCTCGAACGACAGCCGCGTCGGGCCGCTGGCCGGGATCGTGATCTCGGGGCTGTCCAGGTGCATCACGCCGGACTCGTCGCCGCCCGGCGCGCAGGTGCCGCCGGTGAAGTCGGGCGCGAACATCGCGTGGCTGACCCGGCCGCCGGGCAGGGCCTTCGCCACACCCCAGTCGCGGCTGGTGAAGTCGGCCGTGCCGGAGTGGCTCATCACCCACTTCGCGCCCAGGCGCCGGCCGCCGTCGAAGCCGTCGCTCAGCAGCGGCACCGCGGTGGTGCCGGCGTCGCAGGCCGCCGGCGGGTTCTGCGCCAGGATCGGCGTGAACGCGCACTGCGTCGGCGGCGTGCGCAGCTCCACCGCCAGCGCCATCTTGGCCACCTGCGCGCAGTCGCCGGCGTTGATCACCTGGCCCGAGGGCGTGCCGTTGGTGAGGCTGGCCAGGTTGGCACCGGTGAGGTCGGTGCAGGACTGCTGCAGCGCGTCGGCGTGGTCGGCGAAGCCGCTGGCCGGGCCCTGGTAGACCGTCATCGCGCGGAAGTAGATGTGCGCCGCCTTGGTCAAGCCGATCGGGGTGATGGTCTGGCCGTTGTAGGTGCCGCCGTCCACCAGCAGCGCGTAGCCGTGGTTGGGCACGCCCGAGTTGCCGTGCACGCCGCCGTTGTCGGCGGCCGCGCAGGCGTACTGCGAGTCGGTCACCTTGCCCGGGTTGCCGTAGCAGGTGGGGTTGTACATGTCGCGGATCGCGCCGCCGAAGGCCGAGGAGTCCTCGCCGATCAGCCAGCGCACCGAGTTGTCGGTGCCGTTGCCGCCGCGCAGCAGCGTGGCGCTGACGGTGAGGGCGGAGCCCTTGATCGCGGTGGCGTCGGCCTGCGACACCGACAGCGTCGGGATCGTGATCGTCGCGTCGGTGCCGGACATGCCCGGCGCCCCGCCCGGCGCGTTGTTGCCGATGATCACGCCGACGGCGCCGTTGAGCTGCGCGTTCTTGGTCTTGATCGCGAAGCTGCAGGTGCCGCGGTCGACCAGCGCGATCTTGCCGGCCACCGCGGCGGCGTTGGCGAACGGCGTCTCGCAGCCGTCGGTGCCGACGCCGGTGCCGTCGGCGACCACCACCACGTCGCCGGCCAGCGAGAAGGTCTGCGGGCCGAACGACGCGCTGCCGGCGCCGCGCGGGCCGGCCAGCGCCGCCGGCGCGGTGATGTTCACGGTGGGCGGGTTCTGCGTGAAGGCGGTGCACACGCCGGTGTTGCGGCCGGCGTCGGGCAGGTCGGTGCCGCGGCCGTTGATGCGGTCCACCGTCTCGCCCCAGATGTCGGAGTAGGCCTCGTTCAGCGCGCCCGGCTGCCAGGCGTAGATCAGCCCGTGCGTGTACTCGGTGTAGGCGTGGCCCCACTCGTGCGCGGTGACGTCGTCGGTGGTGGTGCCCGGGCAGAACGAGATGAACTGGCCGCCCCACGAAGCGTTCGGGCAGGCGTTGCCGCGGTTGAAGATGGAGTCCATCGTCGCGCCGGCACCGTCGAAGGAGTCGCGGCCGAAGCCGTTCTTCATCAGCTGGTAGATGTCGAACGAGGCGGCGATCATGTTGTCGGCCTCGGTCAGGCCGGTGGGGAAGGCCTGGCCTTCCACCCAGAACGGGTTGTTCGGGTAGTTGGGGCCCGGGGCGGTCTGGTTCAGGCCGTCGAAGGCGCGCCGGTTCATCGCGGTGTGGATGCCGGCGATGCGGTCGATGATCTTGCCGCTGTGCGCGTCGACGAACACGAACTCGCGCACGTCGGCCTTGTTGCCCACCTCCACCTGCCAGGCCAGGTGGTTGGCGCCGGGCTCGCCCTTGGCGAGGTTCTCGCGGTACACCACCAGCGTGCTCCTGGCGGTCAGCGGCAGCGTCCAGCGGGTGATGTCGCCCTTGACGGCGGCGATCGCGGTGGCACCGGCCTGCTCGGCGCTGCGCGAAGGCACCGCGACGACGTCGATGCCGGGCACGAAGGTGCCGTTGACGGCGGTCAGCTCGCCGGCCGGGCTGAAGTGCGCCTTCAGCTCGCCGCCGAACACCGGCACGCCCTGGTGCATCTGCTTGTACGTGAGGTGGGTGCCGCCCTGCTTGTCCTTGGCGACCCGGGGCTCGGCGAGCTGGCCGCCCACGCTGTCCAGCCCGAACACGCCGCGGTACTGGTTGAGGAACTGCTCGGCGCGCGTCTTCTTCGCGGCGTCGCTGGACGAGCGGCTGAACACCAGGCCACCGAGGCGGCCGCCGGGCGCGGTGCGCACGAAGCGGGCCGCGCCGGTGGCGCCGTGGATGCTGACCTCGGTGGTGCCGCCGCTGTCGGCCACCAGGCGGGCCACGCCCTCCGGGTCCAGCGTGGCGGCGGGGCCTTGCGCCTGGGCGGCAAGGGCGATCGAGGTGGCGGCGAATGGCACCAGCCATCTGCTGTGACGACGCATGGAGGACTCCTGCGGCAGCCGTGGAGGCCGCCTTTTGGTGTGGAAGGTGCGGCGCAGTCTAGAGTCGGACCTCGGGCGGCGTCCATGTGACAGGACGCTTCGAAGGCCCCCCTGTTCCGGGGGCGGGCTTCTACGGAGACGGGCGAGATGCGAAGGTCTGCGAGCGCGATCCTGCTGGCGATGGGGTGGGCGTCCTGCACGATGGCCGGCCCCGGCGAGGCCCCGCTGCCGCGCGTGGCGCCCGGGCAGTCGGTGAGCCTGAAGGTGGGCGAGGCGGCGCAGAGCGCCGACGGCAGCCTGCGCTTCGGCTTCGAGGCCGTCACCGCCGATTCGCGCTGCCCGCGCAACGTGCAGTGCGTGTGGGCGGGCGACGCCACGGTGCGCATCTGGCTGCAGCGCGGCAGCGCGGCGCGCGAGTGGCGCGACCTGCACAGCAACACCGGCAGCACGCGCGAGGGGCCGGATCCCGGCCTGCGGCTCGAACGGCTGGAACCGGTGCCGGTGGCCGGCCAGGAGTTGCCGCCGCGGCACTACATCGCGACGCTGGTGCTGTCGCCGCCGCCTCCGGTGCGCTAGGCTTGCCCGCAACCAACGCCCGCAAAACACCCCATGCAGACTGCCAGACGCATCGCCCTCGGCCTCGGCCTCGCCGCACTGTCGGCGTCCTCGCTGGCAGACACCACGGTCTACACCACCCCGGCCGGCTTCCTGTCCAACGTCGCGCCCGGCGCCTATTTCGAGGCCTTCACCGACCTGCCCAGCCTGCCGTCGGTGCCGTCCTCGTTCGCCGGCGGCGGATTCGCCTACACGCTCTCGGCGCCGGGCGGCCTCTATGTCTCGGACCTCGACTTCATCGGCACCAACCTGGACGACACGGCGCTGACGATCACCTTCACGAGCGGCAACGTCAGCGCGATCGGCGGCAACTTCTTCGTCACCGACGTCGCCGATGCGTTCCAGGCCGTGTCGGTCACGCTGACGCTGTCCGACGCCACCACCGTCACCTTCACGCCCACCACGCTGGCCGACAGCTACCGCGGCTTCACCTCCGGCGTCACCATCACGTCGCTGACCATCGTGCCGCCCGGCGCCGCGCGCTATGCGAACCTGGACAACTTCACGGTGGGTGCGGCCGCCGTGCCCGAGCCGGCCGGTGCACTGCTGATGGCACTCGGTGGCGCCGCGCTGCTGTGGGCGCTGCGCCGCCGCGACCGGGCGCACCGGTAACCGAAGGTCTGCGGGGTGCAAGCCCCGTTTTTTGCCGCCGGGCCGGAGGGCGCATCGGGTGCAATCGGCGGCCATGTGCGAACTCTTCGCCCTCAACGCCAGCACGCCCACCGCCGCCACGTTCTCGTTCAGCGGCTTCTCGGCGCGCGGCGGCGACACCGGCGAGCACGCCGACGGCTGGGGCATGGCCTTCCACGACGGGCTGGACTGCCGCCTCTTCATCGACGCCGGCCGCGCCTGCGACGCCCCGCTGGCCGACTTCCTGCGCCGCCACCCGCTGCGCGCGCGCACCGTGCTCGCCCACGTGCGCAAGGCCACGCAGGGCGCGGTGGCGCTGGCCAACTGCCACCCCTTCCAGCGCCAGTGGCTGGGTCGCCATTGGCTGTTCTGCCACAACGGCGACCTGGGCGACTTCAGGCCCGCGCTCGACGGCCCCTTCCAGCCGGTGGGCGGCACCGACAGCGAGTGGGCCTTCTGCTGGCTGCTGCAGGAACTGCGGCGCGCGTTCCGGCGCCGCACGAAGCCGCCCGGCTGGGCCGAGCTGGCGCCGGTGCTGGCCGAGCACGTGGCGGAAGCCGCGCGCCACGGCCGCTTCAACATCCTGATGAGCGACGGCTTCGCGCTCTACGCGCACGCCTCGAACAAGCTGGCGTGGCTGGAACGCCGCCACCCGTTCGCGCGCGCGAAGCTGGTGGACCGCCAGCTCGAGATCGACCTCGCCGAGGCCAATGCCCCCGGCGACCGCATGGTGCTCGTGGCCACCGCGCCGCTGACCGAGGGCGAACCCTGGCAGTCCTTCCTGCCCGGCGAACTGCGTGTGTTCGAGCAGGGCCGCTGCGTCGCACACATCGCGGCTGTCGAAACCCCCAAGGTCTGAAGCGCCGGCGCGGCGTACAGTGGGTCGAATGAGCGACCCACAACGTCCCGCCGTGCTGGACCTCATCGGCAATACCCCGCTGGTGAAGGTCTCGCGATTCGACACAGGCCCCTGCGAGCTGCTGCTCAAGCTGGAGTCCCAGAACCCCGGAGGATCGATCAAGGACCGCATCGGCGTGGCCATGATCGAGGCCGCCGAGCGCGACGGGCGCCTCAAGCCCGGCGGCGTGGTGGTGGAGGCCACCGCCGGCAACACCGGCCTCGGCCTGGCGCTGGTGGCGCGCGCCAAGGGCTACCGCGTGGTGCTGGTGGTGCCCGACAAGATGTCGGCCGAGAAGATCCTGCACCTGAAGGCGCTGGGCGCCGAGGTGCACAGCGCGCGCAGCGACGTCGCGAAAGGCCACCCCGAGTACTACCAGGACGTGGCCGCGCGCCTCGCCAAGGAGATACCCGGCGCCTTCTTCGCCGACCAGTTCAACAACCCCGACAACCCGCTGGCGCACGAGACCGGCACGGCGCCCGAGATCTGGGCCCAGACCGGGCACGACGTCGATGCCATCGTGGTCGGCGTCGGCTCGGGCGGCACGCTGACCGGGCTGTCGCGCTTCTTCAGGCGGGTGCGGCCGGAGATCCACTTCGTGCTGGCCGACCCGGTGGGCTCGATCCTGTGCGACCAGGTGAAGACCGGCAAGCCCGGCGCGCTGGGCTCGTGGGCGGTGGAAGGCATCGGCGAGGACTTCATCCCCAGCATCGCCGACATCTCGGTGGTGACGCACGCCTACTCGATCAGCGACACCGAGAGCTTCAGCACCGCGCGCGAGCTGCTGCGGCGCGAGGGCATCCTGGCCGGCTCGTCCACCGGCACGCTGCTGGCCGCGGCGCTGCGCTACTGCCGCGAGCAGACCGAGCCCAAGCGCGTGGTCAGCTTCGTCTGCGACACCGGCACGCGCTACCTCAGCAAGGTCTACAACGACCACTGGATGGTGGACCAGGGCCTGCTGAAGCGGCGCGAGTACAACGACCTGCGCGACATCATCTCGCGCCGCGCCGAGGACGGCGGCGTGGTCAGCGTGGGCGCCGACGACACGCTGCTCACCGCGTTCCAGCGCATGCGGCTGGCCGACGTGTCGCAGCTGCCGGTGCTCGACGGCAAGAAGCTCGTCGGCGTGATCGACGAGTCCGACCTGCTGCTGAAGGTGCACGGGGACGGCGACGCCACGCACTTCCGCGATCCCGTCTCCAGCGCCATGAGCGAGGCGCCGCAGACGCTGCTGCCCACCGACAGCCTGAAGACGCTGCAGTCCGTGCTGGACCGCGGCCTCGTGGCCATCATCGCCGACCGCCACGGCTTCCACGGGCTGATCACCCGCTTCGACCTGCTCAACCACCTGCGCCGGACCCTGCGATGAGCCAAGACAACCCCAAGCACCGCTTCGCCACCCGCGCCATCCACGCCGGGCAGAGCCCCGACCCCAGCACCGGCGCGATCATGCCGCCGATCTACGCCACCTCCACCTACGTGCAGAGCAGCCCCGGCGTGCACAAGGGCCTGGACTACGGGCGCAGCCACAACCCCACGCGCTGGGCCTGGGAGCGCAACGTGGCCGACCTCGAGGGCGGCGCGGCGGCCTTCGCGTTCGCGTCGGGCCTGGCGGCGATCAGCACCGTGCTGGAACTGATCCCCGCCGGCTCGCACGTGGTCAGCGGCGACGATGTCTACGGCGGCACCTTCCGCCTCTTCGACAAGGTGCGCCGCGCCAGCGCCGGCCACAGCTTCAGCTACATCGATCTCACGCAGCCCGAGAACCTGCAGGCCGCGCTGCAGCCCGAGACGAAGCTGCTGTGGTGCGAGACGCCGACCAACCCGCTGCTGAAGCTGGCCGACCTGCGCGCCATCGCCGAGATCGCGAAGTCGCGCGGCATCCTCACCGCGTGCGACAACACCTTCGCGAGCCCGTTCAACCAGCGCCCGCTGGAGCTGGGCTTCGACATCGTGGTGCACTCGGCCACGAAATACCTCAACGGCCACTCCGACGTGATCGGCGGCGTGGCCATCGTGGGCGCCGACGCGCGCCTGCAGCCGGTGCGCGAGCGCCTGGGCTTCCTGCAGAACGCGGTGGGCGCCATCGCGAGCCCCTTCGACAGCTTCCTCGCGCTGCGCGGCCTGAAGACGCTGGCGCTGCGCATCGAGCGCCACAACGCGAACGCGCTGGAGCTGGCGCGCTGGCTGCAGGGCCAGCCGAAGGTGGCGCGCGTGCACTACCCCGGCCTGCCTTCGCACCCGCAGCACGAGCTGGCGAAGCGGCAGATGCCCGGCGGCTTCGGCGGGATGATCTCGCTGGACCTGAAGACCGATCTCGCCGGCTCGCGCCGCTTCCTGGAGGCGGTGCAGGTGTTCGCGCTGGCCGAGAGCCTGGGCGGCGTCGAGAGCCTGATCGAGCACCCGGCCATCATGACCCACGCGACGATCCCGGCCGCCACGCGCGCGACGCTGGGCATCGGCGACGCGCTGGTGCGGCTGTCGGTCGGCGTGGAGGACGTGGAGGACCTGCGCGAAGACCTCGCGCAGGCCCTGGCGGCGATCTAGCAGGCTGCGCCTAGGCCGGCAGCGCGTCCGGCCAGACGCCGGTGCGCGCCAGCACCGGCGAGGCCTCGCGCAGCGCGCCGCGCAGCGGGAACGCGCCGCGGCGCAGGCGCCAGCGCTCGATGCGCAGGCGCACCAGCCGCTGCGCACCTTCGAACGCGGCCAGCTCGGCGCCGCCCCACTCGATCTCGGCGCGTCCGGCCACGTGCAGCAGGTCGCCGCGCTCGAAGTCGGCGAACACCAGGCCGGCGCGCGGGTCCAGCGCCAGGTTGCCGAGCGTGTTGAAGAAGCGGTTGCCGGCGAAGTCGGGCCAGCTCAGGCGCGTGCCGCCTTCGTCCACGCGCACGAAGCCCGGCCGGCCGCCGCGGTGCGAGACGTCGGCGCCGCCACTCACGTCGCCCGTCAGCGCCTGGGTCGCGATGAAGAAGGTGTCGGCAGCGCGCACCAGTTCCGCCGCGCGGCCGTGCAGCGTGCTGCCGTCCTCCGCGGGCGCCGCATCGTCCGCGACGCGCTCGAACGTGCGGCTCTGGATGTACTGCGGGCAGTTGCCGAAGCTCTGCCGCACCTGCAGGCTGAAGCCCGAGTCGCCAAGCGAGCCGACCACGCCGTTGGCGCGGTTGCGCCGCCGCGTGTGCGGCTGGATGCCGAGCAGGCCGACCGGCTGGCCCTCGTGCAGCGCGCCGTGCAGCGGGTCGCCCGGCCCGGGCAGCGCACGCAGCTGCAGGCGGTCGACCGCGGTCGGCCAGACGAAGCCGGGTTCGCCGGCGAGCAGCGTGGCCCAGGGCTGCCCCGATGCGTCCGCGGCGCCGAGCACGATGAACGGCAGCTGGGCGAAGAAGTCGCGGTGCTGCTGCGGCATCTCGGCACGCACCACGCGGCGGCCGGCCTCGGCCAGCGCCTCGGCCGAGCCGGCGCGTTGCTGCATCGCGACCTCGCCGGCGTGCCAGGGCGGTGCCTCGTGCGGCCAACCGGGAAGCGGGGCAGCGGGCGCGTTCATCACGCCGCCCGCAGGCCCACGGCCGACACCGGCATGCCGACGAAGCCGGGCAGCGCCTCCACGCGCGCGATCCAGGCACGCACGGCCGGATGCGGTTCGAGCGAGACGTTGCCTTCGGGCGCGTGTGCCGTGTAGGCGTACATCGCGAGGTCGGCGATCGTCGGCTGCTCGCCGGCGAGCCAGGGCGTGCCGGCGGCGGCGATCTCGGCGTCCATGCGGGCGAACAGGAGTTCGGCCTCCTTGATCTGCGCGCTCATGTCGGCATCGCGCCCGAACACCTTCGCGGCGCGCGCGCTGGCGGCGCTGCGCGCCAGCGGGCCGGCGGCCAGCGACAGCCAGCGCTGCACGCGCGCCGCCGCTGCCGGTTCGCGCGGCAGCCAGGGGCTGTCGGGCGCGTAGCGCAGCGCCAGGTAGGTGAGGATGGCGTTCGAGTCGGCCACCACGGTGCCGTCGTCGTCGATCACCGGCACCTGGCTGAAGCGATTCAGCTGCAGGAACTCGGGCTTGCGCTGCTCGCCGGTCAGCAGGTCCACCGGCACCACCTGCACCGGCAGGCCGAGCAGGCGCAGGAACAGGTCGACGCGGTGGCAGTGGCCGGACAGCGTGAAGGTGTAGAGGACGATCGGGCGGGCAGGCTGCGCGGCGGTGGGCATGGCGGTTCTCTCGTGGGGGTGCGGCATCTTCGCCGCCGCCGTCCGGCGCAACGAGCCCTTGCTGCGGATTTGACTGCTGCGCGGGGCGCAACAATCACCCCCCATGGACAAGCTGCGCGCCCTGCAGGCCTTCATCGCGATCGTCGACCACGGCACGCTCACGCGCGCGGCCGAGGCCATCGGCAGCTCGCTGCCCGCCACCGTGCGCACGCTGGCCGCGCTGGAGAAGGAACTCGGCGTGCGGCTGCTCCAGCGCACCACGCGGCGCCTGGCGCTCACCGAGGACGGGCGCCTGTACCTGGAGCGCGCGCGGCGCATCGTCGCCGATCTCGACGAGGCCGACCGCCTGGTTGGTGCCCAGCACGCGGCGCCGGCCGGCAGCATCGCGGTCACCGCGCCGGTGCTGTTCGGCCAGATGCACGTGGCGCCGGTGGTGCAGGACTTCGTGCGCCGCCATCCGCAGGTGCGGGTGAACCTGATGCTGCTGGACCGCGTGGTGAACCTGGTCGAGGAAGGGCTCGACGTCGGCATCCGCATCGGCCCGCTGGCCGACAGCACGCTGGTGGCGCAGCAGCTGGGCCGCATGCGCCGCGTGGTGGTGGCCAGCCCCGCGCTGCTGCGCCGCCTGGGCGTGCCCGCGCACCCGGACGAGCTGCGCGAGGCACCGTGCATCCACAACAACGGCCCCGAAGGCCACCTCTGGCCCTTCAGCGACGGCGAACGCGCGTTCATGGTGGCGGTGCGCGGCCCGCTGCAGAGCAACCTGTCGGCGCCGATGATCGATGCCTGCGCCGCCGGGCTCGGTTTCGCGCGCGCCCTGCACTACCAGGCCGAGCCGCTGCTGCGGGCGAAGAAACTGCGCATCGTGCTGGCGGGGTTCGAGACCGAGCCCTGGCCGGTGCACGTCACCTACCCGAGCGCGCGGCTGCTCAATGCGCGCACGCGGCTTTTCGTGGAGGCGCTGAAGTCCGCCCTCGTGCCGGAATTGCGTGGAACGGCGTAGGTGAAACGCCCGGTTGCCTACCATCGCGCCGTGCTCATCCTCACGTCCCAGCACCAGGAGTCGCCCCGATGGACCGCAAGCTCGCCGCCAGCCTGATCGCCACCCTCGCCGCCGCCCACGCGCCGCTGCACGCCGCCCCCGACCTGGAGGCCGGCAAGGCCAAGGCGCAGGCCGTCTGCGCGGCCTGCCACGGCGCCAACGGCGTCAGCGTCAGCGACAGCATCCCGAACCTGGCCGGCCAGCGCAGCGCCTACCTGGAGAACCAGCTCAAGGCCTGGAAGAGCGGCACGCGCAAGAACCCGGTGATGAACGCCATCGGCGCGCAGCTCTCGGGCGACGAGATGGGCAACCTGGCGGCGTACTTCGCGTCGCTGCCGCCGGCCGGTGGCGCTGCCAAGAGCGAGTTCATGGCCGCGCTGGCGAAGTCGCCGGTGAGCGTGCCCGAGAACTACCGCAGCACCTTCACGAAGTACCTGACGCTGGACATGCCCGAGAACCGCCAGGTGCGCTACGCCTGGGCCAACCCGGTGGCCGTGGCCGCCGCGAAGGCCGGCAGGCCGCTGCCCGACGGTTCGGTGATCCTGGTCGAGGTCAACAGCGCCAGGCTCGATGCCGAGAAGAAGCCCATCGTCGGCGCCGACGGCCACCTGGTGCCCGACCAGGTCACCGGCTACACCGCGATGGCGCGCGAGGCCGGCTGGGGCGACGCGGTGCCCGAGCTGCTGCGCAACGAGAACTGGAGCTACGCGCTCTTCAACGCCGCCAGGCAGCAGCGGGCGGGCATCAACCAGGCCGAGTGCCTGGCCTGCCACAAGCCGCAGGACAAGGTCAGCTACCTGTTCACGCTGGACAAGCTGAGCGCCGCCGTGCGCTGAACGCCCTGCCGCGGGCACGCGGCTTGCCATCCTCCCCGGTCACGGACTGCGGCGCCCGCCGCGGGACGGCATGCGCGCTGGCCAGAGGAGGACGGATGAGCGGCGAGAACGAGGTCGTGCAGGCCCTGCTGGCGCAGGATCGCGCGGCGGTGGTGGAAGGCTGGTTGGCCGAGGCGCTCGGCGATGCCGCCGGCGCGCGTGGCGGGCCGGCCCGCGTGAGCGGCGCCGAGGCCGCCGATCTGATGGACGGGTTCGTCGAGGGACTTGCCGGCGGCGGCACCGCCGAATCCTTCGACGCGCCGATGTGGGACCGCCTGCGCGAGGCGCTGGCGCGGCTGTCGGGCTCCGGCGCGGCGCGGGGCGACAGCGCCGGCGAGACCAGCCGCTTCGTGATGGCGCTCAAGCGACCGCTTTTTGCCGGTCTGCAGCGCCGCCTTTCCCGGGACCCGGAAAAACTGACCGGCGCCATCTGGGCCGTGTCGAGCCTGGTCGACCGCATGGCCCAGCACACGGCCACCACCTACCAGCAGTCGCGCGAGCAGATCATCCTGCGCCAGCAGCAGGAGCTGCTGGAGCTGTCGACGCCGGTGGTCAAGCTGTGGGACGGCGTGCTGGCGGTGCCGATGATCGGCGCGCTGGACAGCGGCCGCACGCAGCTGGTGATGGAGTCGCTGCTGCAGAAGATCGTCGACACCGGCAGTGCGCTGGCGATCATGGACATCACCGGCGTGCCGACGGTGGACACGCTGGTCGCGCAGCACCTGCTGAAGACGGTGACCGCGATCCGCCTGATGGGGGCCGACTGCATCATCAGCGGCGTGCGCCCGCAGATCGCGCAGACCATCGTGCACCTGGGCATCGACCTCGACGGCATCACCACCAAGGCCTCGCTGGCCGACGCGCTGGCGCTGGCGCTGGCGCGCACCGGCTACACGGTGACGCGCCTCGCGGCCGCGGCCTGAGCGGGGCACCGCATGCAGAGAATCCCGATCCTGCGCATGGGGCGCTTCCTGCTCGTGACCATCCAGGTCGACCTGCAGGACCAGACCGCGCTGCAGCTGCAGGAGGACCTGGCCCACCAGGTGCAGGCCAGCGGCGCCAGCGGCGTGATGATCGACATCTCGGCGCTGGAGATCGTCGACTCCTACATCGGCCGCATGTTCGCGGCCATCTCGGGCATCACCACGCTGCTGGGCGCCTCGACCGTGGTGGTGGGCATGCGGCCCGCGGTGGCCATCACGCTGGTGGAACTGGGCCTCTCGCTGCCGGGCGTGCGAACCGCGCTCGACGTGGAGCGCGGCATGGAACTGCTGCGGTCCGCGACCGCCGGGAAGGGCGGTCTTGGCACCGGCGCCTAGCGGATCGATGCCGCTCCGGTCGGAGCACGACATCGTGATGAGCCGGCAGACCGTGCGCCAGCTGGCGCAGGCGCTGCGCTTCTCGCTCGTCGACCAGACCAAGATGGTCACCGCCGCCAGCGAGCTGTCGCGCAACACCGTGGTCTACGGCCGCGGCGGCGAGATGCGCTGGCAGACGCTGTCCGACGGCGCGCGCAACGGCCTGCGGCTGTGGTTCGAGGACCACGGCCCCGGCATCCCCGACCTGGAGCTCGCGCTCACCGACGGCTGGACCTCCGGCAGCGGCCTCGGCGTGGGCCTGTCGGGCAGCCGCCGCCTGGTCAACGAGTTCGACATCCGCACCAAGGTCGGCGAAGGCACCTGCGTGACCGTCACGCGCTGGAAGTGAGCGCCCGATGGTGCCGCACGCCGAGATCCACGTCCACGAATCCAGCCAGGTCGGCGCGGCGCGGCGGCATGCCGCGGGCCTGTCGGCGCAGATGGGCTTCGACGAGGTGGCGGCCGGACGCCTGGCGCTGGTGGTCACCGAACTCGGCACCAACCTGGTCCGCCATGCGCGCGAAGGCCGCATGCTGCTGGCGCCGTCGCGCCGCGGCGAGGGGCCCTACGTCGAGGTCATCGCGCTCGACCGCGGGCCGGGCATGCCCGACGTCGAGCGCTGCCTGCGCGACGGCTTCAGCACCGGCGGCACGCCGGGCGGCGGCCTCGGTTCGGTGCGGCGCCTGGCCAGCGAGTTCGGGCTGTTCTCCCAGCCCGGGCTGGGCACCGTGGTGGTGGCGCGCGTGGCGGCCAGCTCGTCGCCGGGCCGGCGCGCAGCGGTGGCGGCCCTGGATCTGGCGGGCGTGTGCCTGGCGGCGCCGCGCGAGGCGGTGTCGGGCGACGCCTGGTCGGCGGTCGTCGACGGCCCGCGTGCCCATCTCGTGATGGCCGACGGGCTCGGCCACGGCAGCGACGCCGCCCGCGCCGCGGACGCCGCGATCGACACCTTCGAGCGTGCACCCGAAGCCGACCCCGCCGGGCTGCTCGAGCGCATCCACGCCGCGCTGCGCGGCCTGCGCGGCGCCGCGGTGGTGCTGCTGGACTGCGACGCCGGGCACGGCCAGCTGACGCTGCACGGCGCGGGCAACATCGCGGTGCGGCTGGTCTCGGGCACCGAGGAGCGCTCGCTGATGACGCCGCACGGCACGGTGGGGCTGCAGATCCGGCGCGCCCCGGTGCAGCAGCAGGCGTGGGGCGAACACGCGCTGGTGATCGTGCACTCCGACGGCATCGCCACGCGCTGGACGCTGGCCGACACGCCCGCGCTGCTGCGCTGCCCGGCCGTGGTGGTGGCGGCCTGGATCCTGCACATGCACATGCGCGGGCGCGACGACGCCACCGTCGTCGTGCTGCGGCGGTGCTGAGATGGACCTCGACGGCGCCGACGAACGCAGCGCCCTGCACGAGCAGCTGCGCTCGCTGCAGGCCGAGCTGGACGAGACCAACCGCGGCGTGGTGGCGCTGTACGCCGAGCTCGACGTGCAGGCCGCGCAGCTGCGCGAGGCCACCGAGACCAAGAGCCGCTTCCTGGCCTACATGAGCCACGAGTTCCGCACGCCGGTGCTGGCGATCCTGAGCCTGGCGCAGCTGCTGATCGACCGCGTCGACGGGCCGCTCACGGCCGGCCAGGAATCGCAGGTGCGCTACATCCGCAGCAGTGCCGCCGAGTTCGCCGAGCTGATCGACGACCTGCTCGACCTGGCGAAGGTGGAGGCGGGGCGCGTGGAGATCTCGCCCGAGTGGTTCCAGATGGTCGACCTGTTCGCCGCGCTGCGCGGCATGTTCAAGCCGATCCTGACCAACGCCGACGTGAGCCTGGTCTTCGAGGAGCCGCAGGGCGTGCCGGCGCTGTTCAGCGACAACAAGAAGCTGTCGCAGATCCTGCGCAACTTCATCTCGAACGCGCTCAAGTTCACCACCCGCGGCGAGGTGCGCGTGACGGCCTCGGTGAAGGACGACGGCACGGTCACCTTCGCGGTGGCCGACACCGGCATCGGCATTGCCCTGGAGCACCACCCGTCCATCTTCCATGACTTCTCGCAGATCGATTCGCCGATCCAGAAACGCCTGCGCGGCACCGGCCTCGGCCTGTCGCTCAGCCGTCGCCTGGCCGAGCTGCTGGGCGGGGGCGTGGGCATGAGCAGCGAGCCGGGCGTCGGCTCGGTGTTCTGGGTCACGCTGCCGCTGCACTGGCGCGCGGACCGGCTGCCGCAGACCCCGGAGACCCCACCTTGAGTTCATCACCCGCCGGCTTCCTGCCCCTCGACCGCTCGGCGCACCGGCTGCTGATCGTCGACGACGACACCGCGAGCCGCTATGCGACGCAGCGGCGCCTGTCCTCGGCCGGCTTCCGCACCGCCGAGGCCGCGAGCGGCGCGGCCGCGCTGGCGATGGCCGACGAGTCGTTCTCGGCCTTCGTGCTGGACGTGCACCTGCCCGACCTCGACGGCTTCGAGCTGGCGCGGCAGCTGCGCGCCAGGCCCTCGATCGGCCGCGTGCCGATCCTGCACCTCAGCGCGTCCTACCTGTCCGACGACGACAAGGTGCGCGGACTCGACGCCGGCGCCGACGCCTACCTGACCCACCCGGTGGAGCCGGCCGTGCTGGTGGCCACCGTGCAGGCGCTGGTGCGCACGCGCATGGCCGAGACGGCCATGCGGCGCAGCGAGGAGAAGTTCCGCGCGATCTTCCACAACGCGCCCAACGGCATCTGCCTGCTCGACGCCGAAGGCCGCTTCCTCGAGCTGAACCCCGCGATGCAGGCGCTGATGAAGCGCCCGCCGCAGGAGATCGTGGGCCAGCCGCTGGCGCGCTTCGTGCCGCCGCCGCTGGCGCCGCAGGCGCTCGAGATCGTGCGCGCGGCGCTCGACGGCCGGCGCGGCCACGAGCTGCCGGTGCTGGACGCCGCCGGCGTGCCGATGCCGCTGGAGTGGCACGTCTCGATGCACTCCGACGGCGTCTGGCTGGCCCAGGTCACCGACATCAGCGGCCGCAAGCTGCGCGAGCAGCTGGAGCAGGTGTCGCTGGAGCGCGAGCGCGACGCGCGCGCCAACGCCGAGCACCTGGGGCGCATGAAGGACGGGTTCATCGCCGTGCTGTCGCACGAGCTGCGCAGCCCGCTCAACGCGATCATGGGCTGGACCCACGTGCTGCTGCGGCGCGGCGGCAACGAGCAGACGATGCAGGGCCTGGCGGCGATCCAGCGCAACGGCCAGGCCCAGGCGCGGCTGATCTCGGACCTGCTGGACATGTCCAGCCTGGACGTCGGCAAGATGCGGCTGGCCCGCGCGCCGGTGGATCCGCTGGAGGTGGTGCAGTCGGCGGTGACCTCGCTGGAGTCGGCCGCGCGCGACAACGAGAACCGGATCGTGGTGCATGCCGGGCCGGCGCCGGTGCGCATCCTCGGCGACGCCGTGCGCCTGCAGCAGGTGGTGTGGAACCTGCTGAGCAATGCGGTGAAGTTCTCGCCGCACGGCGGCCGCATCGACGTGGTGGTGGCCGAGGCCGGCGACGGCGTGCTGATCTCGGTGCGCGACCACGGCCGCGGCATCGCGCCCGAGTTCCTGCCGCGCGTGTTCGACCGCTTCGCGCAGGGTGAGACCTCGGACCGGCGCTACCGCAGCGGCCTCGGCCTGGGGCTCTCGATCGTGCAGCAGCTGGTGCAGGCGCACGGCGGCCATGTGGCCGCCGCCAGCCCGGGGCCGGGCAAGGGGGCGACCTTCGATGTCTGGCTGCCGGTCTCGACGCCGGCCGGGCAGCCCTCCGACGCCGCGACGGCCGAGGCCGAGGCCGCCGACAACGTGCTCGCCGCCCCGCTGCAGGGGCTGCGCGTGCTGGTGGTCGAGGACGACATGGAGGCGCTGACGATGCTGCAGGCCATCCTGGCCGAGCGCGGGGCGGTGATCGCCAGCGCCCGCCACGCCGACGAGGCGCTGGCGCTGCTGCCCGGGTTCAGGCCCGACCTGCTGCTGAGCGACGTGGGCCTGCCGGGCAAGGACGGCCACGACCTGGTGGCCGAGGTGCGCCGGCGCGAGCGGGCCGGCGGCGGCGCACGGCTGCCGGCGATCGCGCTCACCGCCTTCGCCCAGGCCCAGGACCGCCGCTCCGCGATCGCCGCCGGCTTCGACCTCCACTGCAGCAAGCCCGTGCGCCCGCTGCAGCTGGTGCGCGCGATCGGCGAACTGTGCCGGCGCACAGCGGCGGAGCCGGGCGGTGGCTGAGCGTGACGACTCGGTGCGCGTGCTGGTGGTGGACGACAACCCCGACGAGGCCGGCGGCCTGGCCGCGCTGCTGACGCTCAACGGCTATGCGGTGCAGGTGTGCACCGACGCGCAGCACGCGCTGGCGCTGCTGCCGGGCTTCGACCCGCAGTGCCTGATGCTGGACATCGACATGCCGGGCATGAGCGGCGTGGAGCTGGCCGCGACGCTGCGCCGCGGCGCGGCCGATGACCTGGTGATCATCGCGGTGACCGGCTGGGGCGCCGAGGACCCGATCGCCTCGGCCGCGTTCGACCACTTCGACTACTGCCTGCGCAAGCCGGTGGACCCGCGCCGGCTGGAGCAGTTGCTGCCGCCACTGCGGGCGCGCTAGCGCAGGTTCTCCTTCTGCCGCCACAGCAGCAGCGCGGCCCAGGCCAGCGCCGCCCACATCCACAGCGCCCCCAGCGCGTGCATCAGGCGCGCCCAGCCGCGCGCGTGGTGCAGCTGGCCGAAGCGCTCGAACAGGAACACGAAGTCGTGGAAGCTGTCCTCGCCGGTGCCGCCGCCGATCAGCGGCAGCAGCGGCTGGGCGGCGTCGTAGGCGTAGACCGCCGCGTCCATCCCGCTCATGCCCATCCAGGCCAGCGCGATGGCGGCGCCGAAGTTGTCGCCGCGGCGGAACAGCGCCACCGCGCAGACCAGCGGCATCAGCAGCTGGCCGAGCGTGCCGCCGGCCACGCGCAGCGTCTCGCCGAAGGGCGCGAAGAGCACATGGCCGGCTTCGTGGAACAGGATCACGGTGAGATGCAGCACCTGCGGCGGATCGGTCATGCGCGACAGCCACACGCGCGCGCCCCACACGGCCATCGCCAGCAGCAGCGCGGCGCGGCCGAGCCAGACCTCGCGCGGCACGTCCCACGGCACGTCGAGCAGCCGCTCGCGCAGCGGGATCGGCGGTTCGTCTTCGTCGTCGGGCGGCGGGCGGCGGCGCATCGCGACAATGATGGCCCATGCGGCAGGCAGCGGAGGGCTCGACGGTGGCGTGGCTGAAGGCGGCGGTGCACGGCGCCGTGATCGGCATCGAGGTGCAGGCGGGCGACGCGGTCGCGGCCGGCCAGGTGCTGCTGGTGCAGGAAGCGATGAAGATGGAGGTGCCGCTGGTGGCGCCGTCGGCGGGCGTGGTGCGCGCGGTGGCGGCCGCCGTGGGCGACGTGCTGCCCGAGGGCGCCGACCTGCTGGAGTTCGAGCCGCGCGGCGGGGTCGCCGCGGCGCCGGCGCCGACAGCGGCGCCCGATGCCGGTCGCGAGGACCTGCGCCGGCTGCAGGCGCGCCGCGCGCTGCTGGACGACGCCGCGCGGCCCGAGGCGATGGCGCGTCGCCACGCGGCCGGCCGGCGCAGCGCGCGCGAGAACGTCGCCGACCTGCTGGACCCCGGCAGCTTCACCGAGTACGGCGCCTTCGCGGTGGCGGCGCAGCGCAGCCGGCGCGCGCTCGACGAGCTGCAGCGCCAGACGCCGGCCGACGGGCTGATCACCGGCACCGGCACCGTGCAGGGCCGGCCGGTGGCCGTGATGGCCTACGACTACACCGTGCTCGCCGGCACGCAGGGGGTGTTCAACCACCGCAAGAGCGACCGGCTGCTGGAGCTGGTGGAGCGGCTGCAGCTGCCGCTGGTGCTGTTCGCCGAGGGTGGTGGCGGGCGCCCCGGCGACGTCGACTGGCTCGGTGTCGCGGGCCTGGACTGCGCCACCTTCGCGCGCTTCGCACGCCTCAGCGGACAGGTGCCGCTGGTGGGCATCGCGGCCGGGCGCTGCTTCGCCGGCAACGCGGCGCTGCTGGGCTGCTGCGACCTGGTGATCGCCACCGAAGGCAGCAGCCTCGGGATGGGCGGCCCGGCGATGATCGAGGGCGGCGGGCTGGGCCGCGTGGAGGCCGATGCGGTGGGGCCGGTGGACGTGCTGGCGCCGGCCGGCGTGATCGACCTGCGCGTGGCCGACGAGGCCGCCGCGGTGGCCGCGGCCAGGCACGTGCTCGCGCTGCTGCGCGAGCCGCGCACCGCGGGTGGTGAGGCGGGTGCCGCAGCGGCCTCGCTGCGCAGCGCGCTGCCGGCCAACCGCAACGCGCTCTACGACCCGCGCGCCATCGTCGAGACCGTGATGGACCGCGGCAGCGTGCTCGAGCTGCGGCGCGAGTTCGGCCCCGCCGTGATCACCGCGCTGGCACGGCTGGAAGGCCGCGCGCTGGCGGTGGCCGCCAGCCAGCCGCGCCACCTGGGCGGCGCGCTCGACGCGCCGTCGTGCGACAAGCTCGCGCGCTTCATGCAGCTGGCCGACGCGCACGGGCTGCCGCTGGTGACCTTCGTCGACACGCCGGGCTTCATGGTCGGGCCCGACTCGGAGAAGACCGCGATGGTGCGGCACGCCGCGCGCCTGTTCGTCGGCGCCGCGGCGCTGCGCGTGCCGGTGGCCAGCGTGCTGCTGCGGCGCGGCTACGGGCTGGGCGCGATGGCGCTCACCGCCGGCCACTTCCACGCGCCGGTGGCCACCTGTGCCTGGCCCGGCGGCGAGTTCGGCGCGATGGGGCTGGAGGGCGCGGTGCGCCTGGGCTTCCGCAAGGAGCTGGAGGCGGCACCGCCCGCCGAGCGCGGTGCGCTGTTCGAGCGCCTGCTGGCGCAGGCGCGCGCCCGCGGCGAGGCGCTGAACATGGCCAGCCACCTGGAGATCGACGACGTGATCGACCCCGCCGAGACGCGGCCCTGGCTCGCGCGCGTGCTGGCCTCGGCCGACACGCGGCCGCTGCCGCCGCGGCGCGGCTTCATCGACACCTGGTAGCTGTCGCGAAACGACAAGACCCGGCGCGCACGCGTGCCGACCATGGCGGCCCTCGTGTCCTGATGGAGCTGCCATGTCGCGCCCCCTGTTGTCCCGCCATCCCCTCGTCTGCCTGCTCGCCGCGGCCAGTGCCGCCGTGCTGGCGCTGCCGGCACGCGCCGGCACCATCGCGGCGCCAGGCCGCATCGTCTTCCCCGCCAACTCCAGCGGCCAGGTCGGCCCCTTCGGCAGCAACCCGGCGCCGAACAACGACGGCAGCGGTGCGCCCAGCCCGAACAAGGTCTCGGTGCAGGTGTTCGCCAACAGCAGCGGCCTGATGGACATCGAGTTCCAGGTCGCCGATTCCGGCGGCGTCACCGAGGTGCTGGTCAACGAGGCCTGGTTCAATCTCACCGGGCAGGGCTGGTCCGGCTTCCGCTTCGAGCTCGGCTTCGGCGTCGGTGCTTCGTTCCAGCGTTCGGGCGCCGGCGACTTCCTGGGCTTCGACCTCGAGAGCCCGGCGCCGCCGGCCGGCTCGCCGCTGTTCCCGCAGGTGACGCAGGACTTCGACACGCTGCAGTTCGGCGGCGGGCTCGTGAACGGGCCGTCGCCGCTGCCGATGGGCCTGACGATCGACGTGCCCGACGGCCTCGCGTTCTGGAACCCCGAAGGCCAGAACCGCTTCACGCTGCGCCAGGCGCCGGTGCTGGCCGCGGTGCCCGAACCCGCCAGCGCCGCGCTGTGGCTGGCCGGTGCCGCGGGCCTGGCGGCGCTGCGCCGCCGGCGGCGGTCGTGAACTGCGCGGCGGGTGTCCGGATCCGTCGCGCGGCGGCGCAGGACCAGGACGCCATCCGTGCGCTGGTGCGGGCCGAGCGGCTCAACCCCACCGGGCTCGACTGGCCGCGCTTCGTCGTCGCCTGCGACGGCGACCGGCTCGTCGGTGCGGTGCAGCTGCGCCGCCACCGCGACGGCTCGCAGGAGCTGGGCTCGCTGGTGGTGGCGCCGGCCTGGCGCGGCCAGGGCCTGGCAGGGCGCTTGATCGACGCGCTGCTGGCCGGGGTCGACCGCGAGGTGCACATGATCACGCAGCGGCGCCATGCCGCTCACTTCGCGCGCTGGGGCTTCAACCCGGTGTGGGCGCTGCGGGCGCCGGCGGCGGTGCGGCTCAACTGGTCGATGGGGCAGTCGGTGGCGCTGTGGTCGCTGCTGCGCCGCCGCCCCATGCGGCGGCTGGCGGTGCTGTCGCGGGTGCCGATTCGAAACGGGGTGTGAGCGGGCGGGACTGCGGTCCCAGCACGGCGCGGGACACCCGGGGCCGACAGGGCCGAGGCCCCTCGCGCCGCGACGGCCCATCCGAACAATGCCGGCTCACGGTTGCCGATGGTGCAGCCGCCGGAGCCGCCCTTGTCACCCGTCGAACCCGCACCCCGCATCCTGGTCCAGCAACGTCCCGTCGCGGGCGACCTGCAGCGCCACGTGCGCGCGCTGATGGCGGTGGAGATCGACGGCCCGGGCCCGCTGCCGCTGGCGATTGCGCCGCACGACACGCTGATGCTCACGGTGCAGCTCGGGCGCGGGCGCTACAGCCTGGACGAGAAGGGCGCCGAAGCGGGCCACAACACGCGCCTGACCGGCATCCGCGAGTGGACCGGCAGCTTCACCGGCGCCGGCAACTGCGTGAGCCTGTTCGCGCTGCTGACGCCGCTGGGCGGCGTGGAGCTGCTGGACAGCCAGCCGCTGCGCCCGCTGCCGCGCATACGCGCCAGCGTCCACGAGCTGCTGGACCCGCGGCTGACGCGCGAGCTGGAGTCGGACATCGCGCTGGCCGAGGGCCTGGCCGCCAAGCTCGAGGCCTTCGGCGCCTGGCTCGAGAGTCGCGCGGTGGCCCGGCGCGCCCACAGCCGCGCGGCGATGCGCGCCGGCCGCGCCGCGATGCGCCTGTGCAGCGAGCCGCAGGCCGCCATCGAGACGCTGGCCGGCGAACAGCACGTGTCGCGGCGCCAGCTGGAGCGCGACTTCGCGCACTGGATCGGCACCTCGCCGCGCCACCTGGCGCAGGTGGCGCGGGTGCAGGCGGTGTCGCGGCGCGCGCAGACCGGGGCCTCGCTCGCGGACATCGCCGCCGACGTGGGCTTCGCCGACCAGGCGCACATGTCGCGCGTGGTGCGCGAGCTGACGGGGCTGACGCCGCGCGCCTTCGTGCGTTCGCAGCGCACGCCCATCGCGGCGGGCTTCCGCGCCGCCACGGGCGGCGGCACGGTCTACCTGTAGGTCAGCCGGGGCGCTTGCCCAGGCCGTTCTCGCGCGCGAGCACGATGGCCTGGGCGCGGTTGTCGACCTCCAGGCGGTCGAACAGCGTCGTGATGTGGTTGCGCACGGTCTTCTCCGACAGCCCCAGCACCGCGGCGATCTGCGCGTTGTCGCGCCCCTGCGCCATCAGGTCCAGCAGGCCCAGCAGGCGCGGCGACAGCGCCGCGATGCGGCCGTCGGCGCCCTCGGGCGCACGCGGCTGCGGCAGGAAGGCGTCGATGGCGGCCAGCGCCCGTTCCCAGCCGGGTTCGTCCAGCAGCAGGTGGTTGCGGCTCTCGATGGGCACGAACTGCGCACCGGGGATGTTCGTCGCCAGCAGGCGGCCTTCCTCGAACGGCACGCGCGCGTCGTGCGTGCAGTGCAGCACCAGCGTCGGGCAGCGCACCTGCGGCAGCAGGGCGGTCACGTCGATGGTGTTGAAGGCGCGCATGAAGTTCGCCGCATTGGTGGGCGAGGAGCTGATGCGCTGCAGCTCGTTGAACCACTCGTGCTGCTCGGGCGTGCCGCCGGGCACGAACTGGGTGGTGAAGAACTGGCGGAACGAAGGGTCGGTCTTGCCCCAGCCGATCTCGGCCAGGCGCGCCATCATCTCGGCCTCCTCGGCGTCCTGCGCCGAGCGGCTGCGCACCAGGCGGCCGCGCGCATAACCGCCGTGCAGCACGAGGTGCGTCACGCGTTCCGGGTGGCGCACCGCGTAGGCGATGGCGATCGACGCGCCCTGCGAGATGCCCAGCAGCGCGAAGCGCTCGTGGCCGGCGGCGTCGACCACGGTCTCCAGGTCGCGCAGCCAGCTCTCGAAGCTGAGTTCGGGCACGCGCCAGTCCGAAAGGCCGCAGCCGCGCTCGTCGTAGCGCAGCAGGTGGTAGCGCTCGGACAGCGCCTGCAGCACGTGGCGCCAGACCGGGCTTTCCCAGTCGTACTCCAGGTGCGACAGCCAGGTGGCAGCCTTGACCAGCGGCAGGCCGCGGCCGCTGGCGGCGTAGGCCAGCCGCACGCCGTCGTGGCTGCGGGCGAAACGGATCTGTTGCGTCAGCGCGGACATCGGTGGATCGGATTGTGTCGCCGCGGCGGCCGCGGCGAGCCGACACCTACGGGCCTGCCTTGGGGATGGACGCAGCGCCCGCGGCGGGCCCGCAGTTTCCGCCGCCACGCGCGCGCAGCCGCGTGGCGAAGGCGATTGCGGCCGGATCGGACACGAAGGGCGCAGCATCGGCCAGCGTCGCGCGCAGCAGGCGCTGCAAGGTCTCGGGCTGCGGTGTCAGCGGGCCGGCGAAACGCACGGCCTGCGCGTCGGCCACCACGAGCGTAGGGAAGGTCTCGACGTCGTAGTCGCCGACGAGCTCGGCCTCGTCCTCGATGTCGATCCAGTGCGCGCGCAGCGCCGGGTGCCCGGCGCGCAGCGCCGCCACGGCCTCCTCGAACACCGGGCGGTAGCTGTCGCAGGTGCGGCACCAGCCGGCGCACAGGCAGGCCACGTGCAGCACGGATGGGGCTGCGGGGATCATGGCGCGGAGCATCGCACGGCGGGCCCGGCCCCCGGCCATCGAGGGTTTCATCAACGACGACCGCATAAGCATCGGCGTTTTCGGTCGTTCCCGGTGTCCGGGCTGCCGCCTAGCATCGCCCCATTCGTTCCAACCGGACCTGCATGCCGATGATCCGCCGCCACCTGCTTGCCGCCCTGGCCCTCTCCGCGCTCGCCGTCGGCGCCGCGCACGCGAAGGACGTGGCGCTGCTCAACGTCAGCTACGACCCCACGCGCGAGCTCTACGTCGACTTCAACAGGGCCTTCGCCGCGCACTGGAAGCAGAAGACCGGCGACACGGTCACCGTCCGCCAGAGCCACGGCGGCTCGGGCAAGCAGGCGCGCTCGGTGATCGACGGGCTGGACGCCGACGTGGTGACGCTGGCGCTGGCCTACGACGTGGACGAACTCGCGGCCAAGGCCAGGCTGATCCCGGCCGACTGGCAGAAGCGCCTGCCGCACAACAGCGCGCCCTACACCAGCACCTACGTCTTCCTGGTGCGCAAGGGCAACCCGAAGGGCATCCGGAACTGGGACGACCTGGTCAAGCCCGGCGTCTCGGTGGTCACCGCGAACCCGAAGACCAGCGGCGGCGCGCGCTGGGGCTATCTCGCGGCCTATGGCTACGCGCTGAAGGCGCCCGGCGGCAACGACGCGAAAGCCAGGGACTTCGTCGCCAGGCTGTTCGCCAACGTGCCGGTGCTGGACAGCGGCGCGCGCGGCTCCACCGTCACCTTCGCCGAGCGCCACATCGGCGACGTGCTGCTGGCCTGGGAGAACGAGGCGCAGCTGTCGCTGAAGGAATTCGGCGCCGACAGGTTCGAGATCGTCTACCCGCCGGTGAGCATCCTGGCCGAGCCGCCGGTGGCGGTGGTGGACAGGAACGTCGACCGCAAGGGCACGCGCGCCGTGGCGCAGGCCTACCTGGAGTACCTCTACACCCCGCAAGGCCAGGAGATCGCCGCGCGCCATTTCTACCGCCCCATCGACGCCCAGGTGGCCGCGGCGCACGCCAGGCGCTTTCCGAAGCTGAACCTCTTCAGCATCGACGAGGTCTTCGGCGGCTGGACGAAGGCCCAGCAGACGCACTTCAACGACGGCGGCGTGTTCGACCAGATCTACACGCGGAAGTAGCCGGGTGCCCTGTGCTTAGTGCGATTTCCGCATAAGCAAGGGACAAACGATTCGTTCGGGTTCCAGGGCGGCCTGCCTAGCATGGCCGTCCTGTCTCTTCATCCGTGCATCCCATGTCTCGCCGTTCGTTCGTGGCCGCCGCCGTGCTGGCCCTGGCCCTTCCCGCCCCGGTGCTGGCCGCCGGCACCACGCTGCTCAACGTGAGCTACGACGTCTCGCGCGAGTTCTACAAGGACTACAACGCCACCTTCGCCGCGCACTGGAAGAAGACCACCGGCGAGGACCTCACGCTCAACCAGAGCCATGGCGGCTCGAGCCGCCAGGCGCGCAGCGTGATCGAAGGCCTGCAGGCCGACGTGATCACGATGAACCAGGCCATCGACATCGACGTGCTGGCCGAGAAGGGCGGCTTCGTGCCGGCCGACTGGGCCAGGCGCCTGCCCAACGGCAGTGCGCCGACCACGTCGGTGCAGATCATCCTGGTGCGCAAGGGCAACCCGAAGAACATCCGCGACTGGAGCGATCTGGGCAAGCCGGGTGTCGGGGTGATCATCCCGAACCCCAAGATCACCGGCAACGGCCGCGCCACCTACCTGTCGGCCTGGGGCGCGGCCATCAAGAACGGCGTCAGCCCCGAGGCCGCGAAGGCGCTGCTGGCGCGCATCTTCGCCAACGTGCCGGTGCTGGACGGCGGCGGCCGCGCCGCCACCACCACCTTCGCGCAGCGCGGCATCGGCGACGCGCTGGTCACCTTCGAGAGCGAGGCGCCGCTGATCGAGCGCGAGTTCGGCGGCGGCTTCGAGGTGGTGTACCCGTCGCGCACTCTGCTGGCCGAGAACCCGGTCAGCGTGGTGGACAAGGTGGTGGACAAGCGCGGCACGCGCAAGCTGGCCGAGGCCTACCTGCAGTACCTCTACAGCGAAGCCGGCCAGGAAGTGGCGGCCAGGCACCACCTGCGGCCGCGCAACGAGAAGGTGCTGGCCAAATACGCGAAGGCCTTCCCCAAAGTCAACACCTTCACCGTGGATGAGGTGTTCGGCGGCTGGGGCAAGGCGCAGAAGGAGCACTTCAACGACGGCGGCATTTACGATCAGATCGTGACTGCAAAAGCCCGCTGATCCCGATGCTCCTGTCGCGCACGCTGCTGCGGCGCCACTCGGTGCTGCCCGGCTTCGACCTGGCGCTCGGCTTCGTGCTGCTCTACCTGAGCCTGGTGGTGCTGATCCCGCTGTCGGCCACGTTCCTGAAGACCTTCACGCTGAGCTGGGACCAGTTCGTCGCCGCCACCGCCACGCCGCGCGTGCTGGCGAGCTACCGGCTCACCTTCGGCGCCAGCTTCGCGGCGGCGCTGCTCAACGCCTTCTTCGGCCTCGTCATCGCCTGGGTGCTGGTGCGCTACCGCTTCCCGGGCCAGCGCCTCGTCGACGCGCTGGTGGACCTGCCGTTCGCGCTGCCCACCGCGGTGGCCGGCATTGCGCTGACGGCCATCTACGCCGGCAACGGCATCATCGGCCAGCACCTGCCGTTCAAGGTGAGCTACACGCCGCTGGGCGTGTGGGTGGCGCTGGTCTTCATCGGCCTGCCGTTCGTGGTGCGCACGCTGCAGCCGGTGCTGGAGGACGTGAACCGCGAGCTGGAGGAGGCCGCGGCCACGCTGGGGGCCAGCCGCTGGCAGACCTTCAGCCGCGTGATCTTCCCGATCCTGATGCCGGCGCTGCTCACCGGCTTCGCGCTCGCATTCGCGCGCGCCCTGGGCGAGTACGGCTCGGTGATCTTCATCGCCGGCAACATGCCGATGGTGAGCGAGATCACGCCGCTGCTGATCATCACCAAGCTCGAGCAGTACGACTACGCCGGTGCCACCGCGATCGCGGTGGTGATGCTGGTGGCGTCTTTTGCGCTGCTGCTGACGATCAACCTGCTGCAGGCCTGGGCGCGGCGGCGCCAGGGCGGGCTGTGAACACGGTGGCGGCGCCGGCCGCGGCCACGAAGGTGGTGGAAGCCTCGCCGCGCCTGGTGCGCGACGCGGTGAACGAACCGGCCTGGGTGCGCCTGAGCCTCATCGCCGCCGCGCTCGCGTTCATGACGCTGTTCCTCTTCGTGCCGCTGGCCACCGTGTTCTACGAGGCGCTGAAGAAGGGCTGGAGCGTCTATCTCGCCGCCGTCACCGAGCCCGATGCGCTCGCGGCCATCCAGCTCACGCTCACCGCCACCTTGATCAGCGTGCCGCTGAACCTGGTGTTCGGCGTGGCCGCGGCCTGGGCCATCACGAAGTTCGACTTCCGCGGCAAGAACCTGCTGCTGACGCTGATCGACCTGCCGTTCTCGGTGAGCCCGGTGATCGCCGGCCTCATCTACGTGCTGGTGTTCGGCCTGCAGGGCTGGTTCGGCGAGTGGCTGCGCGACCACGACATCAAGATCATCTTCGCGGTGCCCGGCATCGTGCTGGCCACCGTGTTCGTGACCTTCCCCTTCATCGCGCGCGAGCTGATCCCGCTGATGCAGGCGCAGGGCGTCGAGCAGGAGGAAGCCGCGCGCGTGCTGGGCGCCGGCGGCTGGCAGATCTTCTGGCGCGTGACGCTGCCCAACATCAAGTGGGCGCTGCTGTACGGCGTGATCCTGTGCAACGCGCGGGCGATGGGCGAGTTCGGCGCGGTCAGCGTGGTCAGCGGCCACGTGCGCGGGCAGACCAACACGATGCCGCTGCACATCGAGATCGCCTACAACGAATACCAGTTCGCCGCCGCGTTCGCGGTGGCCTCGCTGCTGGCGGGGCTGGCGCTCGTGACCCTGGTGCTGAAGTACCTGGTGGAGCAGCGCGTCAAGGGCCAGAAGCGGGCCGCTGGAGAGAGAGCCGAATGAGTCCGCAGGCTCCGCCGAGGACGAAACTCCCCCTCGGGGGGACCGCGCGCAGCGCGTAGGGGGCAAGATGAGCATCGAAGTCCGCAACCTCAACAAGGCGTTCGGCAGGACCGTCGTCTGCGACAACCTGAACCTGGATATCCCGGCCGGCGAGCTGGTCGCGCTGCTCGGGCCCTCGGGATCCGGCAAGACGAGCCTCCTGCGCATCATCGCGGGCCTGGAAGTGCCCGACAGCGGCAGCGTGCGCTTCCACGGCGAGGACGCGACGAACACCGACGTGCGCGACCGCAACGTCGGTTTCGTGTTCCAGCACTACGCGCTGTTCGGCCACATGACGATCTTCGAGAATGTCGCGTTCGGGCTGCGCGTGCGGCCCAAGAGCACGCGGCCGGGCGAAGCCGAGATCCGCAGCAAGGTGACGCAGCTGCTGAAGCTCGTGCAGCTGGACTGGATCGCCGACCGCTACCCGCATCAACTCTCAGGCGGCCAGCGCCAGCGCATCGCGCTCGCGCGCGCGCTGGCGGTGGAGCCCAAGGTGCTGCTGCTCGACGAGCCCTTCGGCGCGCTCGACGCCAAGGTGCGCAAGGAGCTGCGCCGCTGGCTGCGCCGCCTGCACGACGAAGTGCACGTCACCAGTGTCTTCGTCACGCACGACCAGGAAGAGGCGATGGAAGTCGCCGACCGCGTGGTGGTGATGAACCAGGGCCGCATCGAGCAGCAGGGCACGCCCGACGAGGTCTACGACCGCCCCGCCACGCCCTTCGTGCTGCAGTTCCTGGGCGACGTGAACCTGTTCCACGGCCGACTCGGCAGCGCCGGCCCGGCCGACGTGAGCTACGTGCGGCCGCACGAGCTGGAGATCGTCGCGGAAGCGGCTGCCGACACCTGGCCCGTGACGCTGAGCCAGACGCTCACGGTGGGCCCGAACACGCGCATCGAGTTCAAGCGAGAAGGAAGCGACGCCTACGTCGACGTCGAGATGGCGCGCAGCGAATTCCAGGCGCTGCGCCAGCGCGTGAACCTGGAGCCCGGTGCGCATGTGCACCTGCGGCCGCGGCGCATCACGCGCTTCGCGCAGCTGCCGGCGGGCGACCAGACGCCGCTGGAGGCCGGCGCCGGCATCTGAGCCGGCCCCGCTTCGGGCGCGCTCAGTGCGCGCCGCCGCCGCCGGCTGCCGCGCCCATCTTCGGCCGCGCCAGCCACACGATGCCCACCAGCACGAAGAACAGCACCGACGACAGGTAGAACACGTCGGTGACGGCCATCGTGTAGGCCTGCTGGTCGGCCAGGCGGTTCACCATCGCCAGTGCCTGCTCGGCGCTCAGCCCGCTGGCCTGCAGGCCGCCCAGCGCCTGCGTGGCGCTGTCGTTGCTGCGCGTCACCGCCTCGGCCAGTTGCGCGTGGTGCAGCGCGGCGCGGTCGTCCCACAGCGTGGTGAACAGCGAGGTGCCGATGGCGCCGCAGGTGATGCGCACGAAGTTCGACAGGCCCGCGGCCGAGGGCATGCGGTCGGGCGTGAGGCCCGAGAACGCGATGGCCTGCAGCGGGATGAAGAAGAAGGCCATCGCCGCGCCCTGCAGCACGGTGGGGATCAGCACCGTGGTGAAGTCGGCCTGGGTGTTGAAGTGCGAGCGCATCCACAGCACGCCGCCGAAGCCGATGAAGGCCACCGTCGCCAACCGCCGCGGGTCGATGCGGCTCACGTTCTTGCCGACCCAGGGCGACAGCACGATGGCGAGTATCCCCACCGGTGCCGTCGCCAGGCCGGCCCAGGTGGCCGTGTAGCCCATGTACTGCTGCAGCCACAGCGGCAGCAGCACCACGTTGCCGAAGAAGAGCCCGTAGGCCGTGGCCAGCGCCACCGAGCCGACCAGGAAGTTGCGCCGTGCGAAGAGCCGCAGGTCGACGATGGGGTGCTTCTCGGTCAGCTCCCAGGCCAGGAAGAACAGGAAGGCCACCGCCGAGACGGTGCCGAGCACGACGATCTCGCTGGAGTTGAACCAGTCGAGCTCCTTGCCCTTGTCGACCATGATCTGCAGCGCGCCGACGAACAGCACCAGCAGCACCAGGCCCACCGTGTCGAGCGGCACCTTGCGCGGCCCGGGGTCGCGCTTCTTGTAGATGGACCAGGTCAGCGCCGCGGCGAACAGGCCCACGGGGATGTTGATGTAGAAGATCCAGGGCCAGGCGATGTTGTCGGTGATCCAGCCGCCCAAGAGCGGCCCGGCCACCGGCGCCACCAGCACCGTGATGGCCCACATCGCCATCGCGGAACCCGCCTTCGCGGCCGGGTAGCTGGCCAGCAGCAGCGTCTGCGACAGCGGGATCATCGGCCCGGCCACGAAACCCTGCAGCACGCGGAAGGCGATCAGCGACTCGATGTTCGGCGCCAGCCCGCACAGCCACGAGGCGATCACGAACAGCAGCACGCTGGCGGTGAAGAGCCGCACCTGGCCGAAGCGCTGCGTGAGCCAGCCGGTGAGCGGCACCGAGATCGCATTGGCCACCGCGAACGAGGTGATGACCCAGGTGCCCTGCGACGGGCTCACGCCCAGGTCGCCGGCGATGGCGGGGATGGAGACGTTGGCGATCGACGTGTCGAGCACGTTCATGAAGGTCGCCAGCGACAGCGCGACCGTGCCCAGCACGAGCTGGCTGCCGCCGAGCGGCGGGTAGGCCGGCGCCGGGCGTGCCGGCGCGGCGGGAGCGGGCGGTGGCGGCGCGGCGTCGGGCTCGCCGGCCGCCGGCAGCGTGGCGCTGGTGGAGGACATGGTGCCGCCGCCTTACTTCAGCGCGGCGACGGCCACGTGCGAACCCGGCGTCTTCGCGACGTTCACCCCGCCGCGCGCGGGCGCCACGCGCGACACGCTGCCGCCGTTGGCCACGATGATGCGGCGCACCTCGCCGTCGGCGGCCTGCGCCTGCTGGTCGAACACGCGCGTCTCGGCCTTGCTGGAAGGCAACGAGCCGTCGGCCAGCATCGGGCCGTCGGTCCTGCTGACGTCGACCTTCGCGTCCATCGACAGGCCCACGCGCAGCGGGTGCGCGGCCAGTTCCTTCGCATCGAGCGCGATGCGCACCGGCACGCGCTGCACCACCTTGATCCAGTTGCCGGTGGCGTTCTGCGCCGGCAGCAGCGCAAACGCGGCGCCGGTGCCCGCGCCCAGGCCTTCGACACGGCCGTGGTAGACGGTCTTCTTGCCGTAGACGTCGGCCAGCAGTTCCACCGGCTGGCCGATGCGCAGGTTGCGCAACTGGCTTTCCTTGAAGTTGGCCTCGATCCACAGCTGGTTCAGCGAGATCACCGACAGCAGCGGCGCGCCCGCCTGCACGCGCTGGCCCAGCTGCACGCTGCGCTTGGCGACGAAACCGTCCACCGGCGCCAGCAGGTCGGCGCGCTTGAGCGCCAGGTAGGCCTCGCGCACGCGCGCCGCGGCGCGCTGCACGTTCGGGTGCTGCTCCACCGAGGTGCCCTCGGTCAGCACCTGGTTCGCGCCCAGCTGCTCGCGCGCGGCGGCCAGTGCCGACTCGGCCGCGGCCGCGCTGCTCTTCGCGGCGCTGAGCTGCGCGGTGGCGTGGCTGAACTCTTCCTTGCCGACGGCGCCGGTGGCCAGCAGCGGGCTGCGCCGCGCGACGTCGTCCTGCGCACGCGCCACTTCGCTCTGCGCGCGCGCCAGGTCGGCCTCGCGCAGCGCGATCTGCGCCTTCAGCGTGCCGTTGTTCGCGTACAGCGTGCGCACCTCGCGCACGGTCTGCGCGAGCTGGGCCTCGGCCTGGTCGAGCGCCACCTGCGCATCGGCCGGGTCCAGCTTCACGAGCAGCTGGCCGGCCTTCACGTGGTCGGTGTCGTCGGCGTTGATGGCGACCACCGTGCCACCCACTTGCGGCGTCAGCTGCACCACGTTGCCCTGCACGTAGGCATTGTCGGTGCTCTCGTGGTGGTTCAGCACCAGCGCCCAGTAGGCGCCGTAGCCGATGGCGCCGAGCGCGACGGCGGCAGCCACGGCGCCGAGCGCCTTGCGGCGGGCCGGGTTGCCGGCCGGCGTGGCCGCGGCCACGGGCTTGTTGTCAGCGGTGGGGTTCGACATGGCAGTGTTCTTTCGTCGTGTGCGTTCGGTGTGTGTGTCGGGCGGGTTCAGCGCAGCGCGCCGCCGCCCAGGGCCTTGATCAGCGCGACCTGGCTGTCCAGCGCGCGGGCCTTCAGGTCGACGGCCTGGCGGCGCTGGTTCAGCACGCCGGACTCGGCGTTGAGCACCGTGAGGTAGGTGGACAGGCCCGCGCGGTAGCGCTGCAGCGCCAGGTCGTAGGCGGCTTCGGCGGCGCCCTGCGCCTGCGTCTGCTCGGCCTGCTGGCGCTGGATGGCCTGCAGGCTGCTGATCGGGTCGGCCGCCTCGTGCACGGCCTCGATGACGGCGTTGTTGTAGCTCTCGACCGCGGCGTCCAGGTCCGCGGTCTTCACGCGCAGGTTGGCGCGCAGGCGGCCGCTGTCGAAGATCGGCAGGTGGATGGCGGGGCCGAAGCCGTACTGCTCGCTGTCGGCCTTCACCAGCCGGTCGAGCCCGATGCTGGACAGCCCCGCGAACGCGGTGAGGTTGATGTTCGGATAGAAGGCCGCCTTCGCGCTGCGGATGTCGGCGCCGGCCGCTTCCACGCGCCAGCGCGCGGCCGCGATGTCGGCGCGCTGCGCCAGCAGGTCGGCCGGCAGCACCGCGGGCACCGGGGCCAGCGCCACCTCGCGCAGCGGTGCGTCCAGCGTCGCCAGCGCCTCGGGCGGCTGCGCCGTCAGCGCCGCCAGCGCGTGGCGCGCGAGCGTGATCTGCTCGTCGAGCTGCTCGATCTGCTGGCGCGTCTCGGGCAGCGCGCCCTCGCCCTGGCGCAGTTCCACCGCGGTGTCCAGGCCGCCCTGCACACGCTGGCGGATCAGCTTCAGCGTCTCCTCGCGCTGCTGCAGCGAGCGCTGCGCAACTTCGCGCTGCGCCTGCAGGCGCGACAGCTGCACGTACTGGCGCACCACGCTGCTGGACAGCGCCACGCGCGCGGCCTGCGCTTCGGCCTGCGCCGCGCGCTGCGTGCCGACGGCGGCCTCGATGGCCGCGCGGTTGCGGCCGAAGAAGTCGAACTCGTAAGCGGCGCCGGCCTGTGCGGTGGCCAGCGTGCGGATGGAGCCGCCCAGCGGCGGCGGGTAGATGCTGGTGGCCGAGAAGCGCTGGCGCGTCGCGCTCAGGTCGCCGTTGACCTGCAGGCCTTCGGTGGCCTGCTGGCCGGCCACCGCGGCCTCGGCGCGCGCCACGCGCGCCTGCGCCAGCTTCAGGCTCGGGTTGCCGGAAAGCGCCCGCTCCACCAGCGCATCGAGGCGGCGGCCGCCGAAGGCCTTCCACCAGTCGGCCGCCACGGCGGCGGTGGCGGCGCTGTCGCTCAGGCCCAGCTGCGCCGGCTGGACAGCCTGCGCGCGCGACTCGATGCCGGCGCTGCTGGCGCAGCCGGTCAGCACCAGCACCGCGGCCGACGCCAGCGCCACGACCGCGGGCGCCAGCGTGGGCCAGGCGGCCTGCCAGCCGGCGGCCAGCCGGCGCAGCGAAAGAGTGGGCGGGAAGCTCATGGTTAGTTGTTGTGGCTTCATTTGCTTAGGCAAATATTGTGTCGACAGCGAACAGTCGAGTCGGCAGCAAGGTTGTGGGGACGGCGCGGCGCCCGTCAGGGCGCGTCGCGCAGCGCTTCGCCGGTGGCGAGCATGCGTTGCAGGTAGCCCTTGAGCGCCTGCCATTCGGTCTTCGAGAAGCCGGCCAGGTGCAGGTTCATCACCTCGGCCAGCACGGCCGGCACCTCGGAGATGGCGGCATCGCCGTCGGGCGTGATCTCCACGACCACGACGCGCCGGTCTTCCGTGGAGCGCACGCGCTTGCACAGGCCCTTGGTTTCCAGCCGGTCGAGCAGGCGCGTCATCGCGCCGGCGTCCAGCTGCAGCCAGCGTGCCAGGTCGGCCACGGTCTGCGGGCCGGCCTTGCTCAGGCGCATCAGCGGGCCCCATTGCGCGCTGGTGAGGCCGTGGATGTCCAGCCGCTTGTCGACCTGCGCCACGATGGACTGGCCGATGCGCTTCATCAGGTAGCCCACGCTCTCTTCCGCGCAGTAGCTGTCCGCTTCATAGAACGAGGCGGGGGCGGGGCTGCGGGGGGCGGAGGTGCGGGACACGGCGGCTTCCTGAGGCGATGCCGCGAAATATAGATGCCTAGGCAAACAATGTCAAGGCATTGTCTGCGTGGTCAGATATCGAAGCCGGCGCCGGACTCCTCGCCCATCGCGCGGTCCACCACCTCGCGCGTCAGCGGCGACGCGAACGCGCCGATGAAGGCGTAGACGTAGCCGCGCAGGAAGCTGCCGCGGCGCACCGCCAGCCGCGTCATGTTGCTGGCGAACAGGTGGCGCGCGTCGATGGCGGCGAGCGCGTTGTCGCGCTGCTCGTCGTAGGCGATGGCGGCGATGATGCCCACGCCCATGCCCAGCTCCACGTAGGTCTTGATGACGTCGGCGTCCATCGCCGAGAGCACCAGGTTCAGCGGCAGCCCCTGGCGCGCGAAGGCGGCGTCGATGTGGCCGCGGCCGGTGTAGCCGCCCTCGTAGGTGATGATGGGGAACTGCGCCAGCCGCGCCAGCGTGAGCGGCGTGCCGCGCGCGGCGTCTTCCGCCAGCGGGTGGCCGGGCGGCACGATCACGCTGTGCGTCCACTGGTAGCAGGGCAGGGCGACGAGGCCCGGGTAGTCGGCCAGCGCCTCGGTGGCGATGCCGATGTCGGCCGTGCCGTCCAGCAGCATCTGCGCGATCTGCTGCGGCGTGCCCTGGTGCAGGTGCAGCGCCACCTGCGGGTGGGCGCGGCTGAAGTCGCGCACCGCCAGCGGCAGCGCGTAGCGCGCCTGCGAGTGCGTGGCGGCGATGGTGAGCGTGCCGCGGTCCTGGCTGGCGAAGTCCTGGCCGGCACGGCGCAGGTTCTCGGCCTCCTGCAGCAGGCGCTCGATGATCGGCATCACGGTGGCGCCGGGCGGCGTCAGGCCGGTGAGGCGCTTGCCGGCGCGTTCGAAGAGCTGGATGCCGAGCTCGTCCTCCAGCTCGCGGATCTGGCGGCTCACGCCGGGCTGCGAGGTGTGCAGGGCCTCGGCCACCACGGTCAGGTTGAAACCCTGCCGCACGGCCTCGCGGACCGAACGCAACTGCTGGAAGTTCACGGCGCCCGGGGCGCGTGGGCGCGCCCTGCTGATGCGGATGGCCGGATTATGGGCAGCCGGGCGGGCTCAGCCCTGGCGCGCGATGTGCGTCAGGAGGTCCACCACCAGCCCGGCGCGCGGCGAGTCGCCGGTGCGGTAGACCAGGCGCGCCTGGCGGTCGAAGGCGAACACCTGCGCCGTGTGCGTGCCCGCCTTGGCCGGCACGCCGCGCAGGAAGCCGGCTAGCGGATCGACGTCGGCCACCCCCGGCACGCCGGCGGCCCAGGCGCCGTGCGCGCCGAAGCGGCCCTGCCACTGGGCCAGCGTCTTCGCGTCGTCGCCGAGCGCGTCGATGCTGATCGACAGCAGCTGCAGCGGCAGCGGCGGCAGGTGGCCCGCCACCTGCGCGAACAGCGCGCCTTGCGCGGGGCAGCTGGTGTTGCAGCCGGTGAACATCAGCTGCACCGCGGTGACGCGGCCGCCCAGCAGTTCGCGCAGCGGCCGCTGGCGGCCGTCGGCGCACTGCAGCGTCAGCCCCGGCGCCGGCAGGCGCGGGTCCACCCAGCCGGTGGGCGGCTCGGCGGCCGCGGCGTGCGCGCGCGGCGCGGCGCAGGCGGCGAGCGTGGCGACACCCAGCCACTGGCGCCGCGTCAGCGCGGCGCGGTCACGCATGTTCGGCCGGCTCCGGCAGCACGAAGCGGTCCGCGGTGCGCGCCAGCTCCTCGGCGCGCGCGCGCATCGACATCGCCGCGGCGGTGGTCTGCTCCACCAGCGCGGCGTTGCGCTGCGTGGCCTGGTCGAGCTCGGCCACCGAGCGGCCGACCTCGGCCACGCCGCGAGTCTGCTCGCCCGCCGCGCCACTCACTTCGGACAGCAGGCTGCTCATCGCCTGCGCGTTGGAGACCAGCCGTGCCATCGTCTCGCCGGCCGAGCCGACGATGCGGGTGCCCTGCTCGGTCTGCTCGGCGCTCGCGGTCACGAGGCCCTTGATCTCGCGCGCCGCCGCGGCCGAGCGCTGGGCCAGGTTGCGCACCTCGCCGGCCACCACCGCGAAGCCGCGGCCCTGTTCGCCGGCGCGCGCGGCTTCCACCGCGGCGTTCAGCGCCAGGATGTTGGTCTGGAAGGCGATCGCGTCGATGGTGCCGGTGATGTCGGCGATCTTGCGCGACGCCGCCTGGATGCTGTGCATCGTCGTGATCACCTGGCCGATCACCTCGCCGCCTTCGCCGGCGACGCGGGCATTCTCGCGCCCCAGCGCGGCCGACTCGTCGGTGCGCTGCGCCGTGTTGCGCACGGTGCCGGCGATCTGCTCCATCGCCGAGGCCGTCTGCTGCAGGCTGGCGGCCGACTTCTCGGTGCGCGCCGAGAGGTCCTCGGCGCCCACCGCCACCTGCGAGCTGCTGCTGACGATGGCGTCGGCGCAGCCGCGCACGTCGCCGATCAGGCTGCGCATCGAGTCCTGCATGTGGCGGATCGACAGCATCAGCGCCGCCGCCTCGTCCTTGCCCCAGGGCTGCGGCGAGGCCGACAGGTCGCCCTGCGCCATCGCCTCGATGTGCCGCGTCACCTCGCGCATGCCGCCGCGGGTCACGAGGTAGAAGCAATAGAAGAAGTAGGCGGCCACCAGCAGGCCGATGGCGGCCAGGCCCAGCTGCAGGTTGCGCGCGCGCTGCAGCGAGGCGACGCGCAACTGGATCAGCCCCTGCAGCGCCTGCACCGAGCGGCCGTTGAGGCCGGCCACGGCGTCCATCGCCGCCTGGCCGGCAGCCGCGAAGGCGGCGGCGTCGCCGCTCGGGCCGCCCTCGGCCAGCGGGCCGCGGCGCAGCGTGCGCATGAAGGCATTGACCGGCTTGAACGATTCCTCGAACGCCAGGCCTTCGGCCAGCGACGGGTTGGTCTTGACGATGCGCTCGAAGCGCGCGAACAGCTGTTCGAGCGAGCTGTAGAGCACGTAGCTGTCGCCCTGCAGCACGCGCGTGTGCAGGGTGTCGAGCTTGCCGGTGGCGATGGCGTCGGCGCCGAGGTCGCGCAGCCGGCCCAGGCGCCGGTGCATGTCCAGCGTCTCGTCGGTGGCGGCCAGCATCAGGTGGTAGCTGTCCGGGTCGGGGTCGAGCGAGAGCGCCGAGTTGTCGGCCAGCGTCGCCATCAGGCGCATCAGCTGCTGCACGAAGTCGTCGGCGCGCGAGAAGGCCTCCTCGCGGTCGGCCGGCAGGTCCTTCAGCGGCGCGAACGCGTCGCGGGCGAACTTGTAGGCCTCGGCCAGGTTCAGCGCCGGGTTGTCGAGCTTCTCGGCCGCGGCCAGCTTCTCGCCGACCAGCGCCAGCTGCTGCTGCAGCGCGGGGTCGGCCTTGCCCTTGCCGGTCAGCGCGATGCGGCGCACGGCCTGCGCATCGTGCAGCAGCCCGGCCACGGTGCGGACCTGCGCGATGCCCTGCAGCTCGAGCTCGGAGGTCTCGATCGCGAGGCTGCTCGAGCGCAGGTAGATGAAGGCGAGCTGCGCCACCACGGCCAGGAAGATCGCCGAGATCACGGCGGCCTTGCTCACGAAGGCCATGTTGCGGAACAGCCGCACGCCCGGACCCCAGGCGCCGTGGTGCTTGAAGAGCTCGCCCATGGCCATCACTCGCGCGGCTTGACGCTGTTGATCGAACGCAGATAGGCCACCAGGTCGCTGATCTGCTCGTTGGTGAGCTCGGCTTCCCAGGTCGGCATGAACTCCGAACGCCCCAGCGCGGCGCCACCCTTGCGGATGATCAGGCCGAAGTAGGCGTCGTTCTTGTCGCTGGTGCGCAGGTTGGCCGGGCGGGGGTTGTACAGGCGCGCGGCGCGCCCGTTGCCGTCGGCGTTGATGCCGTGGCAGGTGACGCAGTAGTTCGCGAACACCAGGCCGCCGCGGAAGGTGGCGGCGTCGACGCTGTCCTTGGGCAGCAGCGCGCCCTGCGGCACCTTGCCCGCGGCCGGGGCCTGGGCCCAGGCACCGGCCGTCGCGGCCACCAGCGCCAGCAGCGCGGCGGCCCGGCGCGCGGCGTTCACGGCTTGACCTCGATGTCCAGGCGCATGTCCGGGTGCACCGCGCACTCCACCTCGACCTTGCCCGGCTTGTCGAAGGTGACGCTCTTGGAACCGCCCGAACCGAACGAGCCGGTGTCGAAGCTCTTGGTGGCCGACAGCGAGAAGACGTTGTGCGCGAAGCTGTCCTCGTTGACGAACTTGACGCTGTCGCCGACCTTGAGCGTCAGCTTCTTGACCGAGAAGGCCTTGTTCTTCTGGGCCACCACGTGTTCTTCGGCGGCCGCGGGCGCCGCGGCCCCGGCCAGAACTGCCGCCAGGGCCAGGGACTTGAGGACGTAGGACACGGGACTCTCCTTCGGTTCAGGTGCGGGGACCCTGCGCACAGCAAGGTCAATGTATTCACGGTCTTCGGCACGTGAAGCGCGAAAGTGAGCTCAAGCGCCGGGCTTTCTTGACGAATAGCGGCCTGTGCCGCAAACAAGCTCTGAGGGCGGCCCAACCCAACGTCGAGGCACCCCGATGAAGAACTCCTACTCCAAGCTGGCCCTGCTGATCGGGCTGTCGTTCGCCGTCGCGGGCTCCGCCACGGCCGCCACGCAGGTGACGGACACCGACGGCCAGGTGATCACGCTCGAAGCCGGCCACGCCAGCCTGCAGAAGTGGAAGCTGGCCGCCACGCCGCCGCATCCCGAGGACAACGCGCCCACGCCGGCGCGCGTGGAACTGGGCAAGAAGCTGTTCTTCGACCCGCGCCTGTCCGGCGACGGCAACATGAGCTGCGCGTCGTGCCACAGCCCGCTGTTCGGCTGGTCCGACGCGCTGGGCACCGGCAAGGGCTTCAAGAGCATGGTGCTCGACCGCGCCAGCCCGACGGTGTTCAACACCGCCTACAACACGATCCAGATGTGGGACGGGCGCAAGAAGTCGCTCGAGGACCAGGCGATGGGCCCGATGGAAGCGGCCGCCGAGATGAACATGGACACCGCGCGCCTGTTCGGCTTCCTCAACGGCAACGCCGGCTACAAGGCGGCCTTTGCGGCCGCGTACCCCGGCGAGCCGGTCGACGCCGGCACGCTGTCGAAGGCGATCGCCAGCTTCGAGCGCACGGTGGTCAGCAACAGCTCGCCCTTCGACGCCTGGGTGGCCGGCGACGGGAACGCGCTGACGGCCGACCAGCAGAAGGGCTTCGCGATCTTCATCGATCCGAAGAAGGGCAACTGCGCGGCCTGCCACTCCGGCCCCAACTTCACCGACAACGGCTTCCACAACCTGGGCCTGGCTTCGTGGGGCAAGGAGAACCCGGACGTGGGCCGCTATGCGCAGCGCCCGGTGGCCAGCATGAAGGGTGCCTTCAAGACCCCGACCGTGCGTGAGGCCGCGCGCACCGCGCCGTACTTCCACGACGGCTCGGCCCGCACGCTGGAGGAGCTGGTGGACTTCTACGCCAAGGGCGGCGTGGTGAAGACGAACCGTTCGCCGAGCATGAAGGAACTCAACCTCAGCGCCGAGGAGAAGGGCCAGCTGGTGGCCTTCCTGAACGCGCTGTCGAGCCCGCAGAAGCCGGTGACGCTGCCGGAACTGCCGCGCTGAAGACAGGCGAGCCCGCCGCCGCATGACGCCCCGGTCCAGCGAGATCACCCCGGCCTCCACGTGGGAGGGCCGGCGTGCCTTCCTGCAGCAGGCCGCCGGCCTGCTGCTGGCCGGTGGCGGCGCCGCGCGTGCGCAGCCCGCCGGCGAGGCGCCGAACACGCGCGACGAGGTGGGCCGCTACAACAACTACTACGAGTTCTCCAGCAACAAGGAAGCGGTCTGGAAGCTCGCCGAGGAGTTCCAGCCGTTGCCGTGGACCGTGCGCGTCGAAGGCGCCTGCGAGAAGCCGCGCACCTGGGCGCTGGACGATCTGCTGCGGCGCCATGCGCAGGAAGACCGCATCTACCGGCTGCGCTGCGTGGAAGGCTGGTCGGCGGTGGTGCCCTGGCGCGGTTTTCCGCTGGCTGCGCTGCTGGCGGCGAGCCAGCCGACGTCGCGCGCGAAGTACGTCGCCCTTGAATCGGTGCTGCGCCCGTCCGAGATGGTGGGCCAGCGTCGTGCCACGCTGAACTGGCCCTACGGCGAGGCGCTGCGCATCGACGAGGCCATGCATCCGCTGGCGCTGCTGGTGAGCGGCGCCTACGGGCAGCCGCTGCCGACGCAGAACGGCGCCCCGCTGCGCCTGGTGGTGCCGTGGAAGTACGGCTTCAAGAGCATCAAGGCCGTGACACGCATCCGGCTCGTGGAAGAGCAGCCGGCCACCGCGTGGACCCAGGCCGCACCCACCGAGTACGGCTTCTACGGCAACGTGAATCCCGAGGTGGCGCACCCGCGCTGGTCCCAGCGGCGCGAGCTGCGCCTGGGCGACACCGCCAAACGGCCGACGCTGCCGTTCAACGGCTACGGCGCGGAAGTCGCGGCGCTGTACGCCGGCATGGATCTGCGGCTGCACTTCTGAGCGACGGGCGCCGATGGGGGCCACCGTGCGACGGGCGCAGCAGCTGTGCTTCATGCTGTGCAGCCTTCCGGCGCTGTGGCTGGCCGGCGAATGGGCCTGCGGCGCGCTCGGCCCGAACCCGCTCGACCGCCTGCTGCACTTCAGCGGCCGCAGCGCACTGCTGCTGCTGTTGCTGACGCTGTCGGTGTCGCCGCTGCGCAAGCTGTCGGTGCGGCTGGCGCGCACGGTCCACGCGCGCCTGGGCAAGCGCATGGCCGACTGGAACTGGCTGATCCGCCTGCGCCGGCAGCTGGGCCTGTTCACCTTCGCCTACGCGCTGCTGCACGTGGCGATCTACGTCGCGCTCGACGTCGGCCCGAACTGGGCCGCGGTGTGGGAGGACGGCCTCGAACGTCGGTTCGTGGCCGTCGGCTGGGTCGGCCTCGTGCTGCTGCTGCCGCTGGCCGCCACCTCCACCCACGCGGCGATGCGCGCGCTGGGGGTGTGGTGGCGCCGCCTGCACCTGCTGGCCTACGCGGCCGCGGCGCTGGGTCTTGCTCACTTCGGATGGCAGGCCAAGACCGGCGCCGAATGGCCGTGGCCCGAAACGCTGCTGCTGGCGCTGCTGCTGGGCAGCCGGTTGCACGCCTGGTGGCGCGGCGAGCGCGCGCCGGCGGCCGAGGTGCAGCGGCCGCCCGCTGCGCAGGGGGCTAGCGGAACAGGCCCAGGCGCTGCGCCTCGAGCGCGGCCTCGGCCCGCGAGCTCACGTTGAGCTTGCGGTAGATCTGCTTCACGTAGTCGGCGATGGTGTGGCGGGACAGGCCCAGCTGCACGCCGATCTCGGGCAGCGTGTAGCCCTTGGCCACGCGCAGCAGCACCTCGCTCTCGCGGTCGGTGAGGCTCACGTTGGGCATCATGTTCTGCTGCGGCTGCGGCTTGGCCTTCGCGCTGAAGTGCGCCATCACGCGGCGCGCGATCGAAGGGCTCAGCGGCGGCTCGCCCTGGCTGATGCGCTGCAGCTGCTCGGTGATCAGCTCGCGCGGCTGTTCCTTCAGGATGTAGCCGAAGGCGCCGGCCTGCAGGGCGGGGAACAGGTGCTCGTCGTCGTCGTGGATGGTGACGACCACGCTCTGCGCATCGGGCTGCACGTCGCGCAGCTTGGTCACCACGTCGACGCCGCTGCCGTCGGGCAGGCCGAGGTCGATGAGGGCGAGGTCGAACTTGACGGCCCCGCACAGTTCGATCGCGTCGTGCACGCGGGCACTCTCGCTGATGGTGGCGCCGGGGAACACCTGCAGCACGAGCTTGCGCATCCAGGCGCGAATTTCCGGCAGGTCTTCCAGCAGCAGGATCGTCTTCATGCGGGGCAGGATGCGGGCAAAGACCGATGGTATCGGTACCCACCCGGGATCGTCACGGAGCCTGCAGCGCCCGATCGAGCGGAACCGTGAGACGTATCACGGTTCCATACCCGGCCCCCGATTCCACCAGGCACTGCCCCTGTAACTGCTTGGCACGGTTCTTCATGCTGGCCAGGCCGTGGCCACGGTCCATCTTGCCGTCCAGCTCGACCTTGATGCCTTCGCCGTTGTCCTGCAGCACGAACTGGAAGTCGTTGTCGTGGATGCTGGCCACCACCGAGCAGTGCGTGGCGCCGCTGTGCTTGATGATGTTGCTGGTGGCCTCGCGCAGGATGCGCGTGGTCTGCACGTAGGCACGGGCGGACAGCGTCTGCGGCAGGTCTTCCGGGCCTTCCCAGTCGCCCTCGATGCCGGCCTGCGCCAGCCGCGACACCACCTCGGCGCGCCAGTCGCCCAGGGCGTCGGTCAGGCGCACCGGCCGCCCCGTGAGGCCGCGCACCGACAGCCGCATCTCCTCCAGCGCCTCGCGCGCCAGCGTGCTGATGCGTTCGCTGTCGCTGGTGTGCACGATGGTCAGCAGCTTGGCGCCCAGGTCGTCGTGCAGGTCGGCGGCGATGCGCTTGCGCTCGCGTTCGGTCACCTGCTCGACCTTCAGCTCGGAGAGCTGGCGGAAGTTGCGCTCGATCTCGGCCGTGGCCTCGCGCACGCGCTGCTCCAGCTGCGCCTTGCCCTGCTCGGCGTGGTGCAGCGCGCGGCCGTGCTGCTGCACCAGGCGCAGCCCCACCAGCACGAAGATGATGGGCACCACCAGCAGCGCGACCTGCGACGCCAGCGGGCGTGCGCCGGTCCACTGCGCGAAGAACTCGATCGCGCCGGCCAGCGTCACCGTCGACAGCAGTCCGGCCATCAGCCACACGGCGCGGCTCTTGCGCTGGTGGTGCACGTACCAGGCCGATGCGGCCACCACTTCGAGCGCCAGCACCAGGTACCACACGTTCGCCAGCGCGTGCAGCCGCTGCGGGCCGGCCAGCACCAGGCTGATCGCCAGCAGCGCGCACTGCATCGGCAGCAGCATGTCCACCTTGCGCAGGCGCACGCCGCCGTAGCGCAGCAGGAACTGCACCGCGGCCCAGGTGATGAAGCCCAGCATCGCGCACAGCAGGAACTCCACGCCCGAGTGCCCGAGCGGGATGTTGCGCAGCCACAGCCGCGAGTCGACGATGGCCCAGCCCACCGAGAGCGCGCCGAAGTAGGCCAGGTGGCTCTCGCGCCGGTTGATGAAGCCCAGCACGAACATGAAGCCGCCCATCAGCAGCAGCGTGGCGCTCACGGCCTGCGGCACCCACACCTGCAGCGCGGTGCGGCGGGCGTGGCGCGCGGCCAGCTCCTGCTGCGGGCCGATCACCAGCGCCGACAGCCCGCCGGCGCGCTGGCGCGAGCCCACCTCGCCGAGCGGGAAGCCGGCCACGCGGATGTCGATCGTGTTGCCCTCCACGCGCAGCAGCGCCGAAGGCAGCGGCACCAGCTGCGGGTGGTTGCAGTTGTTCGTCAGCGGGCGGCTCATGCGGCCGCCGCTGTGCACGAAGCTGCCGTTCAGGTAGACCTCGAGGTTGGCGCAGACGTGCTCGATGTACAGCGCCATCAGGTCGTCGCTCTCGGGCGGCGCCATGCGCGGGAACTCGATGCGGTACCAGGCGGCGCTTTCGGAGCCGGGCCGCGGGTGCACCCACTCGTCCGGCAGCGTCACCGGCACCGCCGACGACGGGTCCGGGAAGCTCGGCAGGTGGCCCGGCGCGCTGAGCGCGCCGCGGATCAGCAGCGTCTGTGCCGCGGCCGGCAGTGCCGCCGCGGCCAGCAGCAGCGGGCCGATCCAGGCCAGAAGGAGCCGGAGCCAGGGTTTCCTCATCGCGCGCCGGATTGTGCCGCCCGCCGCTGCCACAATGCGCGCCCGTGATCCGCCGCCACAGCCTCGAACCCACCGACAACCGCCGCCTGGCCCACCTGTGCGGCCCGCTGGACGCGCACCTGCGCCGCATCGAGAGCGCCCTCGGCGTCACGCTGCTGCGGCGCGATTCGAGCTTCCGCATCGAAGGCCCGCGCGACGGCGTGGAGCGCGCGGTGCGCCTGCTGGACGTGCTGCACGAGAAGGCCGAGCACCCGATCGGCGACCGCGCCCTGCAGCTCGCGCTGGTGAAGTTCATGGCCACGCCGCCCGAGCCGGCGGCGCCGGCCGAGGGGGAGGCGCCGGCCGAGATCGTGCTGCACACGCGCCACGCGGACCTGTCCGGCCGCACGCCCAACCAGGTGCAGTACCTGCGCCAGATCCTGTCGCACGACATCACCTTCGGCATCGGCCCCGCGGGCACCGGCAAGACCTTCCTCGCGGTGGCCTGCGCGGTGGACGCGCTGGAGCGCCACGGCGTGCAGCGCATCGTGCTCACGCGCCCGGCGGTGGAAGCCGGCGAGCGCCTGGGCTTCCTGCCCGGCGACCTGGCGCAGAAGGTCGACCCCTACCTGCGCCCGCTCTACGACGCGCTCTACGACCTGATGGGCTTCGACCGCGTGACCAAGGCCTTCGAGAAGGGCCAGATCGAGATCGCGCCGCTGGCCTTCATGCGCGGCCGCACGCTCAACCACGCCTTCGTGATCCTGGACGAGGCGCAGAACACCACGCGCGAGCAGATGAAGATGTTCCTCACCCGCATCGGCTTCGGCAGCCGCTGCGTGGTGACCGGCGACGTGAGCCAGATCGACCTGCCCAAGGGCATGCCCAGCGGCCTGGTGGAGGCGGCGACGATCCTGCGCCGCATCAACGGCGTGGCCTTCACGAACTTCACCGCGGCCGACGTGGTGCGGCACCCGCTGGTCGCACGCATCGTCGAGGCCTATGACGCGGCGCGCGGCCAGGCCGAGTCCGAAGGGCAGCGCTGATGTCCATGCCCCCACTGCAGCTCTCGCTGCAGTTCGCCGACCCGCGCCACCGGGCGCAGCTGCCGCGGCACGCGGTGGCACGCTGGCTCCGCCACGCGCTGGACGCGCCGGGGCAGATCACGGTGCGCATCGTCGATGCCGATGAAGGCCGCGCGCTGAACGCGCAGTTCCGCGGCAAGGACTACGCCACCAACGTGCTGACCTTCGACTACCAGCACGAGCCGGAGGTGGTGGCCGACCTGATCCTCTGCGCGCCCGTGATCGCGAAGGAAGCGCGCGAGCTGCGCGTGCCGCTGAAGGCCCACTACGCGCACCTGCTGGTGCACGGCGCGCTGCACGCGCAGGGCCACGACCACGAGCGCGATGCCGAGGCGCGGGTGATGGAAGCGCGCGAGACCGAACTGCTCGCGCGGCTCGGTTTCCCCGATCCGTACCGGCGCCGCTGAAGCCCTTGTCGATCCGCTGCCGGCTCGCCCGTCGTTCCGGCATGGACCTGCGGAGAATCTGGATGAAGCACCTTGCCACCACCGTGCTCGCGCTCGCCTGCGGCGCGGCCCTCGCGGCCCCGGCCACCTACACGATAGACCCCACCCACACCTACCCGAGCTTCGAGGCCGACCACATGGGCCTGTCGGTGTGGCGCGGCAAGCTGAAGAAGAACAGCGGCAAGCTGGTCTTCGACAAGGCCGCCGGCACCGGCACGGTGGAGATCACCACCGAGCTGGCCAGCATCGACTTCGGCCTGGAGCAGCTCAACACCTGGGCCCGCGGCAAGGACTTCTTCGACGTGAAGAAGCACCCGCGCGCCGTCTACAAGGGCCGGCTGGACGCGCCGGTGAACGGCGTGCCGACGCAGGTGACGGGCGAACTCACGCTGCATGGCGTGACCAAGCCGCTCAACCTGAAGATCAACAGCCTCAAGTGCGTGCCGCACCCGCTTCTGAAGCGCGACTACTGCGGCGCCGACGCGGTGGGCAGCTTCAGCCGCGAGGACTTCGGCCTGGCCGCCGGCAAGGAGTGGGGCTTCAGGATGGACATCGACCTGCGCATCCAGGTCGAGGCCATCGCCGACCAGTAGCTACTTGGTCCCGAACAGCCGGTCGCCGGCGTCGCCCAGGCCCGGCACGATGTAGCCGTGCTCGTTGAGCTGGCGGTCGATGGCGGCGGTGTACACGGGCACGTCGGGGTGGTGGGCGTGGAAGTTCTTCAGCCCTTCCGGCGCCGCCAGCAGGCTGACGAAGCGGATCGACTTGGGGCGAGTCTCCTTCAGCCGCTCGACCGCCGCCACCGCCGAGTTGCCGGTGGCGAGCATGGGGTCGAGCACGATCGCGTCGCGTTCGTTCATCCCGTGCGGCATCTTGAAGTAGTACTCCACCGCGATCAGCGTCTTCGGGTCGCGGTACAGGCCCACGTGGCCGACGCGCGCGCCGGGCACCACCTCGAGCATGCCGTCCAGCAGGCCGGCGCCGGCGCGCATGATCACCACGAACACCGTCTTGCGGCCTTCGATCATCGGCGCCTGCATCTTCTCGAGCGGCGTCTCGATCTCCACCAGCTGCGTGGGCATCTCGCGCGTGACCTCGTAGGCCATCAGCATGCTGATCTCGTGCAGCAGGCGGCGGAAGCTGTTGGTGCTGCGCTCCTTCTCGCGCATCAGCGTCAGCTTGTGCTGCACCAGCGGGTGGTTCACGACGTGGACTTGCGGGCTGCTCATGGTGCTTCGGGGTTGGCGCGCGGCTTGACCTGGCAGGTCATCGACGGCCGCGCGCAGCGTGGCGACGATGGTGCCACAGCAACCCGAAGGAGCAAACGATGGAAGGCGTCAACCTCGTCCCGCTGGCCGTGGGCCACATGATCGGCCTGGGAGCCATCGGCTCGTGCCTGGGCGTGGGCCTGATGGCGTCGAAGTACCTGGAGTCCAGCGCACGCCAGCCCGAGCTGATGGACGCGCTGCAGACGAAAGTCTTCCTGCTGGTTGGCGTGCTCGACGGCGCCTTCATCATCGCCACCGGCATCGGCCTGTGGTTCGCCACCGCGAACCCGTTCAAGATTTGATCGAGGGCTGATCAGCCGGGACACAGCAGCGCGATGGCGGCCGTGGCCGTGGCCGCGAGTTCGCTGCGCTTCGCGCCGGCACGCGCGCGCAGCGCCAGGCTCTCCAGCACCGCGCTGGCCAGGCGCGCGTGCATCGCCGCGTTGGTGCCGGGTGGCAGATCGCCTTCGGCGATGGCGCGTTCGAAGCGCTGCTCGAAGGCCGCCTCGAAGCGGCGCAGGCCGTCGTGCAGCCGCTGGCGGATGCCTTCGTCGTGCACGCTCTCGGTGGCCGCGGTGCCCACCAGCAGGCAGCCCCGGGGCGCCGCGTCGGCGGGGTAGTAGAGCTTGAGCGCCAGGTCGAACACGCGCTTCAGGCCTTCGTGCAGCGGGCGTGGCGGGGCCAGCGCGGCGTCCATCGCGGTGCGGGCCTGCTCGACGTAGTTCTCCAGCGCCTTGAGGTACAGCGCCCGCTTGTCGCCGAAGGCGCCGTAGAGGCTGGGCCGGTTCATCCCGGTGGCCTCGCTCAGCGCGTCCAGCGAGGTGCCGGCGTAACCGGCGCGCCAGAAGGCGGCGGTGGCGGCGGCCAGCGCGGCGTCGGGGTCGTAGGCGCGCGGGCGTCCGCGGCGCACGTCGGACCGGTCTGCCGGATCGGGTTTCGATTTTTGTACCACGCTGCAAATAATCCTTGACGTCGCCGAATTGTGTTCCGTACAGTACAAAAATCAAGCGACGACGGAGACACCCCGATGGAACTGTACTTTTCGCCGATGGCCTGCTCGCTGGCCACGCGCATCGCCTTCTACGAAGCCGGCGCGGCGGCGCGCTTCACCGAAGTGGACACCACCAGCAAGCGCATCGTCGATGGCGATGCCGACTTCTGGGCCGTGAACCCGATGGGCCAGGTGCCCACGCTGCGCACCGACGACGGCCGCCTGCTCACCGAGAACGCCGCGGTGCTGCAGCACGTGGCCGAGGCGCTGCCTGCTGCCGGCCTGCTGCCGCCGGACGCCGCCGGCCGCGACGCCGTGCGGCAGTGGATCGGCTTCATCGGCACCGAGCTGCACAAGGCGGTGATGGTGCCGCGGCTCGATCCCAAGGCGTCGCCCGAGGTGAAGGCCTACGCCGGCGACAAGGCGGCGCTGCGGCTGCAGCTGCTGGAGCGCCACCTGGAAGGGCGCGAGTACCTGGTGGGCGCGCGCTTCAGCGTGGCCGACGGCTATCTCGCGACGATCCTGAACTGGGCACCGTACGCCGAGGTCGACCTCAAGCCCTACCCGGCGCTGCGCGCGTACCACCGCCGCATGGCGCAGCGGCCCGCGGTGGCGCGTGCCATCGGCGAGGAGTTCGAGCTCTACAAGCAGGAGCTGGCGCGGCGCAAGGCCGCCTAGGCCGCCTGCGCCGCGAGCTCGCGCAGCCGCGTGGCCGTGGCCTCGTCGGCCGGCAGCAGCGTCTCGATCGCGATCTCGGCCAGCGTCACCTCGTGCGCCGCGCCGAATACGGTAACGGTGGTGATGAAGTCGAGGCGGCCGAAGGGCGTCTCCAGGCTCAGCGGCACCACCACGTCGTCGACGTCCTCGTCGTCGCGGGGTTCGGGGCCGGGCAGCGCCTTCAGCTCGGCCAGCAGCGCGGCCAGGCCGGCGTCGCCGTTCGCGCCCAGCTGGCGTTCCAGCCGCTGCAGCACGTGCGCGCGCCAGGCGCCGAGGTTCACGATCATCGGCGCCAGCCCTTGCGGGTGCAGCGACAGGCGCAGCACGTTGACCGGGGGCGCCAGCAGCGCCGGCGGCAGCACCTGCAGCAGCAGCGGCACGGTGCGGTTGTGCGCCACCAGGTTCCAGTGCCGGTCCACCGCCAGCGCCGGCCAGGGTTCGTGCGCGGCCAGCAGGCGCTGCAGCGCGCTGCGCGCGGGGGCCAGCGCCGCGTCTGCGAGCGGGCGTTCGCGGTACAGCGGCGCGAAGCCCGCGGCCGCGAGCAGCCCGTTGCGCTCGCGCAGCGGCAGCTCCAGCCGCTCGGCCAGGCGCAGCACCATCGCGCGGCTCGGTGCGGCCCGGCCCGTCTCGAGCCAGCTCAGGTGGCGCGTGGAGACCTCGGCCTGCAGCGCCAGCGCCAGCTGGCTGAGCCCGCGGCGGCCGCGCCAGCGCCGCAGCTGCGCGCCGAAGGGCGCCCCGGTGCCCGCCGCGTCGCTCAACGCACGCCCGGCGCGAACGCCGCCTGCAGCGCGCCGTCGGGCAGCTTCTGCAGCGCGCGCGCGGGCTTGTCGATGTGCTCGTGCAGCGTCTGCGCCGCGGCGTCGAAGTCGCGTGTCATCGCGCGCTGGGCCAGCTCGCTGTGGTCGCGGTCGGTGGCGGCCTTGCTGCGCGGCACCAGGCGCAGCACCAGGCGGTAGCGGTAGAACTGGTCGTGCAGGTCGCTGTGCGCGGCCAGCAGCCGCGGCGAGCCGCAGGCGGCGATCAGCGCGGTGTGGAAGGCCTTGTGCGCCTGGTCGAACAGCGGCTCGGCCGGGCCGCTGCCGGCGATCGGGTTGTCGCGCACCACCGACAGGCTCTTGAGCCGGTGCAGCGCGGCCACGATGCCCTGCTCCCAGGCCAGGTCGCCGCGCTGGATCGACAGCTTCAGGCCTTCCACCTCCACCCAGTGGCGCATGCGCTGGATGTCGGCCAGGTCTTCCATCGAGATCGGCAGCGCGCGGAAGCCGCGCTGGCCCAGGGCCTCCACGAGGCCGGTGGCCACCAGCCGCGCCAGGCCCTCGCGCATCGGCGTGGCCGACAGGCCGAACTCGTCGGACAGGCGCTGGATGTGCAGCTTGGAGCCGGGCGCGATGGCGCCGGACAGGATCGCCTCGCGCACCTTGGTCGCGGCCACCTCGGCCAGCGTGGTCGCGCCGTCGAAACCGGCGGGCGCGTGGGGCGAGGCGGACTTGTCGCGCAGCATGTGCGTGGGATTCTAAGGAGCCGCTTTTCCCTGCAGGCGTCTCACTCGATCTTCTTGCGCCGCACGTGCCAGGTGGGGTCGCTGCACAGCCGGCAGGCGGCGCCGGTGAAGGTCTTCGCGGCTTCGGCATCGCCCTGCAGCTGCCAGCGCAGCCAGTCCACGGCCACGCGGCCGAAGGCGCCGCCGCCGGGTTCGCGGTAGGTGCCGCCGTGGCCGGTGGCTTCGCGCCAGGCGCGGAACACCGGGGCCTGGTCCAGCCGCTCGACGTCGTCGTCGGCGTTCTTCTTGGCCTGGTCGCTGTCGTCGCCGCTGATGTAGATCGCGGGCACCTTGATGAGCTTCAGGCTGGCCTTGTCGACCGGCGCGGCGGCGATCTCGAAGGCGCGTGTCGGGTGGTCGAACAGGCCGCTGTTCCACACACCCAGCGTCTTCACCCGCGGGTCCAGCGCCGCGGCGATGGCCTGGATGCCGCCGCAGCTCTGGCCCATCACCGCCACGCGCTCCAGGTCGAGCCGGCCGAACAGCGGGCTGGCCGTGCGGCGGTTCTCGGCGCTGGCCCAGTCGATGGCCTGCGTGAGCATGGCCGAGGTGCTGAAGGGCGCCGGCAGCACGCCGGGCGCCAGGCGCTCGAGGTCGATCAGCCCGGCCTTGAGCAGGAAGTCGGCCGGCGAGCCCGGTGCCGGCGCACCGCGTGTGGCCGGCCCGCTGGCGGCCTGCTCGACGGCCTTGTCGCCGATGGGCCCGACCGCGATCGCGACGAAGCCGTGCGACGCGATTTCGGTGAGGAAAGGCCGGAAGCGGTTGCCCAGCGCCACGCAGGCGCCGTTGCCCCAGGCCAGCACGGGCAGCTTGCGCGTGCCCAGCGCGGCGAGATCGGCCGGGCGGTAGACGGTGTGGGTGGGCAGCCCCGGTTCGACGCGCATCACGGCCTTGAAGGGGCCGCCACCCGCCGGCACGTCGGGGGCCACGTAGGGCGGTGGCTCGGCGGCGAGCACGGTCGTCGCGAAGGCCGCGGCCGCAGCGGCCAGGAGCGCGCGGCGCATCGTCAGAACCGCTTGTCGAGCGAGAGCGAGATCAGGCGCCCCACGGGACTCGTCTGCGTGGGGTCGAAGCCGCCGCCGCCGTTGGTGCTCTGCGCGATGTTCACGAACGGCGGCTTCTTGTCCATCAGGTTCTGCACGCCGATGGCCAGCGTGGTGTCCTTCAGCAGCGCGGCGCTGCCCAGGTCTTCCAGCGCCAGCGCCACGCGCAGGTCCAGCGTGTTGGCGGCACGCACCTTCTGCACCGGGTTCGCGAGGTTGTTGTCGTAGGCGTTGATGTGGTTCAGGTACAGGCTCGTGTAGGCGGGCCCGTAGCTCCAGCTGGCGTTCAGGCGCGCCTTGAACTTCATCGGGTTGAAGATCGTGTTGAGCTGGTCCACCGGCGCGCTGGCCGGCGTGAGCGCCACCTGGTACTTCGTGAACACGGTGCCGCTGGCGCCCAGGCGGAAGAGGCCCCAGTGCTCGGTGCTGATCTTCGTGCTGGCCTCGAAGTCGAAGCCGCGCGAGACCGACTTGGCGAGGTTGAAGTTGCGCCCGTCGACGAACAGCGTCCAGTTGGCCGGCGGCACGCCGCTGATGGGGTACTGCGCCAGCAGCTGCGCCTGCAGCGTCGGCGAAGGGTTGCGCTGGATGATGCTGGTGCCGGCGAACGAGGCCTCGCGGTTGAGCACCGTCAGGTCCGACAGGTAGCCGGTGATCTGGTTGTCGTAGGTGATGTCGAAGAAGTTGAGGCTCAGCCGGGTGCCCTTCACCGGCTCCCAGTCGATGCCGAAGGACTTGGTCTTCGCGGTCTCGGGCTGCAGGTCGGGGTTGGCGGCCGACAGCGCCACGCCGACGCGCAGGGCGCCGTTGATCGTGGGGTCGGAATAGTTCTGCACGAACAGGCCGCCGCGGCCGCCGTTGGTGAAGCCGCGCAGCTGGGTGAGGCCCGGCGCGCGGAACGATTCGCCGTAGCTGGTGCGCAGCTGCAGCGAATCGACGGGCTGCCAGGTCAGGCCGACCTTGGGGTTGGTGGTGGAGCCCACGTCGCTGTAGCGGTCGTGGCGCACCGCGGCGGTGAAGTCCAGCCGCTGCACGGCAGTCATCGCGTTGTCGCGGCCGATCACCGGCACGGCCACTTCCACGTAGCCCGAATCGACGTGGCGCTCCAGCTTCACGCTGCCGGTGGTCGGGTTGGTGGCCGGCCCGGTGGTCTGGCCGCCGATGGTCCTGATGTTCTGGCGCTCGTAGCCGAGGGCCATGCGCACCGCGCCGCCGGGCAACGTGAACAGCGCACCGTCGGCCTTCAGCAGCAGGTTCTGGAAGTTGGTGGTGCCGGGTGCGTACGAGACGCTGTTGGCGATGCGCGCCAGCGTGGCCGGGTTGTTGGGGCCCGAGCCGAACACGTTGAGCGCGGTGGCCGGGTTGGTGTCGGCCAGCGCGGCGGCGATGGCGCCGTTGTTCAGGCCGTTCAGCGTCACCGCCAGGTCGTCGTTGTAGCCCCAGGTGAGCAGCGCGCCGGCCTTCCAGTCGCGGCCCAGCGCGTAGTCGACGCCCGCGGTGGCTTCATAGGTGCGGGAGAAGCCGTTGGCGGTGTTCACCGGCAGGTCGTTGACGAAGGAGTAGGTCACCGTCTCGTTCGTGCCGGCCGGCGCGGTGGGCGGGCGCACGTAGAACGGGTTGGCCTGCGGCACCGTGAGGTTGGCGGTGAGCGGCGCCGGCCGGTAGCGGTAGCGGCGCTCGGTGACGAAGCCGTCGGCGTACAGCGACAGGCCGCCGGCCAGCTCGTGGTTCAGCGTGAAGCCCAGGCCGTTGCGCTCCTGGCGCGGGATCAGGTCCTGCAGCTTCAGGTTGTCGCACTTGTTCTGCGTGCCCGCCGTCAGCGCCGCCGCGTTCGCGGACGTCACGCCGCCTGCCGGGATGGCATAGCTGGTGCCCGAGATCACGATGTTGCCCGGGCTGCACTGCGTGGCGCGGAAGTCGCCGCCGCCCTGGTCGCGCAGGTCGCCGGTGAAGAAGTCGCGGTCGCGGCCCGACAGCGCGCTGCGGAAGCTGTGCTCGAAGCCGATGGTCGCCTGGCCGCCGCCGGCCCAGCGCGTGGCCCACAGCGCGCCCAGCTGGCGCTCGGCATAGCTGTCGGCACGGCCGATGCGGGCGAAGCCCTGCACGGTCTTCTCGTGGCGGCGCAGGATCAGGTTGGCCACGCCGGCCACCGCGTCGGAGCCGTAGATCGCCGACGCCCCGTCGGGCACGATCTCCACGCGTTCGAGCATCAGCATCGGGATGATCGACGGGTCCACCGCCGCCGCGGTGGTGCCCTGGCCCACCACGCGGTGGCCGTTCACCAGCACCAGCGTCGCGAAGGGGCCGATGCCGCGCAGGTTGATCGCCGAGCCGTAGGTGATGTTGCCCGAGCCGCCGGCCTGGCCGCGCGAGTTCTCCGAGACGCCCAGGTTGAACACCTGCGGCACCTGCTGCAGCATCAGCGCGGTGCTGGCCGTGTTGGCCGTCTCGATGCTGTTGCGGTCCACGCCCACCACCGCCGAGCCGATGGGCGCGATGCCGCGGATGCGGCTGCCGGTGACGGTGATCTGCTCGACCTTCTCGACCCTCTCCTCCGGCTTGGCGTCCGGCTTGTCCGCCGTGGCCTGCTGCGCGGCGGCGGGCAAGGCCAGCGCAACGAGTGCGGCCGAAGCGGCCAGGGCCATCGCGCTGCGCGCGGGGTGCTGCTGCTGTCTCATGGGCTTGTCTCCGTGGTTCTTGCGTTGGGGCTGTGGCGCTCGACCGGCGCCTCGGGTCTGGCTCAGGGTCTGGCTGGCGGGCCGGTGGCGACCGGCAGCTCGACGAAGGAAGGCTGCGCCGCGCTGCTCACCAGCGTCAGCGCATGGCCGGTGCCGGTGGGCGCGCGCTCGCGCGGGTCGTTGCCGGTCAGCACCACGCGGATGCGGTGCCCGGCCTTGAAGACGTGCGACAGCGGCAGCAGGTCCAGCCGCAGCAGCACCGGCTCGCCGGCGGCCAGCGGCTGGTGGTCGGCTTCCAGCGCGCGCGGCCAGGGCAGGCCCAGCACCTCGTAGGGCGCGCGGTGCGGCGCACGCAGGCTGGCCTTGAGCCGGCCTTCGGTCAGCACGCGGCTGCTGCCGTCGGGCGCCAGGTCTTCCAGGTAGACGAAGACGTTCTGGTCGGGCTGCGGCGAGGCGATCCACACCTGCGCCAGCGGGTGGCCGGTGAGCGTGGTGTCGGCGGCGAGCGGCGCGCCGGTGAAGCGCAGGCCGTTGGCCGCCTGCGAGCAGGGTTGCGTGAGCGGGCCGCTCTCGGGGCAGGGCGCGGGTGCGTTGACGGTCAGTGATGTCTGGACGTTGGCACCCGGGTGGTCGGCCAGTGCATGTTCACCCCGTGCCAGCGCCAGCACCTGCCGCAGCGGCGGCGCGGCGGGCGGCCAGCTGGCGTGGGCCTGCCAGCGGTCGTCGGCCAGCAGGTGGATCGGCGGCTCGCGGTCGATGCCGTTGTCCACGCCTTTGAGCCAGCGGTCGAAGAAGCGGTGGGCTTCCGCGAGCATGTCGAAGCCGGGGTGGCGGCAGTGCAGCCAGGGGCCGATCACCACGCGCGCCGGCACGTGGTCCTTCAGGTTGGCCCAGGCGACCAGCCCTTCGCGCCGGAACTCGTCCAGCCAGCCGCCCCAGATGTAGAACGCGGCGCCGCTGCGGCGCAGCGCGTCGCGGTGGGTGGCCACGCTGCCTTCGAGCCAGAAGCGGCTGGCGGTGAGGTCGCTCCAGCTGTCGCGGTAGGGCATGCCGCGCCACATCTCGGCCAGCGGCGTGGCGTCGCGGTGCTGTTCGATGGCCTGGGCCAGCAGCGTGCGGCTCTCGTCGCCGTCCACCGGTTGCGCTTCGCGCAGCTGCACGTCCAGCGGCCGCTCGGGGCCCACGCCCCATTGCGCCAGGATGCCGCCGCGCAGGAAGCCGTCGTACTTGCTCCAGCTGAAGCAGCCGGCCATCACGGCCTTCAGGCTGGGCGGCGCGTAGCTGGCCGCGTGCATGGCCGCATCGCCGGTGTTCGAGCAGCCCTGCACGCCCACCTGGCCGGTGGACCAGGGCTGCTTCGCGAGCCACTCGGTCACCTCGTAGGCGTCGCGCGCCTCGGTGCGGTCGTTGTAGCCGCGGCGTGCGCCGAACGAGGCGCCCAGGCCGCGGCGCTCCACCTCCACCACCACGTAGCCGTACTTCACGAGCTGCGGCATCTGGCGCGTCACCGACTGCGCCCCCTGGTCCGCCGGCGCGCGCCGCGTCAGGCTGTGCTGCCAGATCACCGGGTGCGGCGTCTGCACCGGCCGGCCGCCCGCCGCCGGGCGGTGGATGTCCATCGCCAGCCGCGTGCCGTCGCGCAGGCGCAGGTAGATCGACTGCCGCAGCTGCTCGGCATAGAGCACCGGCGCGTGGCCACGGTACTCGCCGAGCCGGGACACCGGGGCCTCGTCGGCGCCATGCGCGCATGCAGCGGCGGCGGCCAGCAGGCCGCTCAGGAGCGGTGTCCTCATGGCCGGCTCTTGGCGGTGACGGGCGTTGCGTGCCCGCGCGAGAAGTGGCGTTCCAGCCGGCCCTGCGCCAGCGTGAGCAGCGTGAACACCGCCAGGTACCAGATCACCGCCACCAGCAGCAGCGGCACCACCTTGAAGTTGCGGTTGTAGACCGTCTGCACCGAGAACAGTAGGTCGGTCATCGCGATCACGCTGACCAGCGAGGTGCCCTTGAGCATGCCGATGACCTGGCTGCCCGCCGGCGGCAGCACCACGCGCATGGCCTGCGGGAACACGATGCGGAAGAAGGCGCGTGCCGGCGTGAAGCCCAGGGCGCGTGCGGCGTCGCGCTGGCCGGCGTCGACGCTGAGGATGCCGGCGCGCACGATCTCGGCCATGTAGGCGGCTTCGTTCAGCGCCAGGCCCAGCACCGCGGCCACGAAGGGCGTGATCAGCTCGTTGGTGTCCCAGCGCAGCAGCGTGGGGCCGAACGGGATCGAGACCGTGATCTCCGGCAGCAGGTACGCCAGGTTGTACCAGGCCAGCAGCTGGATCAGCACCGGCGTGCCGCGGAACAGCCAGGTGTAGAAGTTGCCGAAGGCACGCGCGGCGGCGAAGTCGCTCAGCTTCAGCAGCGCCACGCCGGTGCCGATGACGGTGCCCAGCGTCATGCCGATGGCGGTGAGCAGCACGCTCACGCCCAGGCCCCTCAGCACGTTGGCCGCGGTCAGGTACTGCGCCACCACGCCCCACTCGAAGCGCGGGTTGCTGACCAGGAACCACAGCAGCTGCAGCGCGCACAGCAGCCCCACGGCGAGCGCCGCGCGCCGGCCCCAGTGCGGGCGCGCTCGCGCGTGGGCCACGTCGTCGACGGGCGTCTCGGTTGCAGCGTTCATGCGTGCCTCGCCTTCTTCAAGGTTTCGCCGCCGGCGTGTCCAGCGTCTTCAGCAGCGGTGCCTGCACCGCCGTGTTCTCGACGCCCCACTTGCTCACGATGCGGGCGTACTCGCCGTTGCGGAACAGCTCCTGCATCGCCGCGTGCAGCACCGGCGCCAGGCCCGAGCGGCGCGTGACGAACAGGCCCAGCACGTCGACGCCCAGCTTGTCCTCGGGGTCGCGGAAGCTGCCGAAGAGCTGCGGCGCCTCGTGCACCGCGTGCAGCGCGGCGGCCGAGGTCATGGCCGCCACGTCGGCACGGCCGGCCTGCGTGGCGATCAAGGTCATGTTGGTGTCCACCAGCGGCACGTGCGTGGCCAGCGGCAGGCCCAGGGCGCGGCAGCGCACGTTCACGCGCTCGGTCACGCGTTCGCTGACGCTGCCGGCCACGTAGCTGACCTTGGCGCCGCACAGGTCCGGCACCTGCACGAAGCGGCGCGGGCGCTGCAGCGGGTAGACGAAGCTCGGGAAGGTCACCAGCCAGGTCACCGCGTCGAAGCGCTGCAGCCGCTCGGGCGTGGGCAAGGCCGGGCCCATCGCCACGTCGTAGCGGCCCGACTCCAGCCCGGCCAGCGTGGCCGAGAGGCTGTTCACCACGTGGTGGCGGACGGGGATGCCCAGCACCGGTTCGAGCGCGCGCGCCAGGTCGGCGTCCAGCCCGTCGCGGATGCGGCGTTCGTCGTCGAGGATGCGGTAGGGCGGGTGCGAGTCGCCCACGAAACGCAGCACGCCGGCCTTCTTCACCTCGGGCGGCAGGCGCTCGAACAGCGTGCCCGCGGTGGCGGGCAGCGCTGCGCCGAGCAACGCCAGGGTGAAGAGGCGGCGCCGCATCACAGGACGCCTTCGGCCTTCAGCACCGCGAGTTCGGCCACCGAAAGCCCGAGCAGCTCGCCGTAGACCGCGGCGTTGTGTGCGCCCAGTTCCGGCGCCGGCCGGTCGAAGCCGGTGAAGCTGCCGGTCATGCGGATCGGCAGGCCGCCGACGACGATGTCCTCCACCGCGCCGTACACCGGGTGTTCGAGCCGCTCGGTCTCGCCGCGGGCCAGCAGGCGCGGGTCGCGCGTGGCTTCGCCGGGCGAGCGCACGCGGCCCGAGGGCACGCCGTGCCGTTCGAGCGTCTGCACCGCAACGTCGGTGGACAGGCCCGCCATCCAGCCGGCCACCAGCGCGTGCAGCGCCTGGTGGTTCACCACGCGCTGGTCGCGGCTGGCGAAGCGCGGGTCCTCGCGCAGCTCGGGCCGGCCCATCGCGTCGAACAGCGTGGCGCTGAAGTCGTCGGTGGGTGCGCAGATCGCGATGTGGCCGTCCTGCGTGGCGAACACGCCGAAGGGCGCCAGGCGCGGCATCAGGTTGCCGGTGCGGGTCTCCTGGCCGACCCGGCGCATCACCTCGAAGGGCTCGGCCGCCACCATCGCGGTGATGGCGCCCAGCAGGGACACGTCCACATGCTGGCCCTGGCCGGTGCTGCGCGCCTGCATCAGCGCCGCCAGCGTGCCGATCACCGCGAACAGCGGTGCGGTCAGGTCGCCGAAGGGCACGCCCACGCGCACCGGCGGATCGTCGCGGCTGCCCGAGGTCATCATCAGGCCCGACAGCGCCTGCACCACGGTGTCCATCGCGCGGTTCTGCGCGCCCTGCACGTTGGCGCCGAAGCCGCTGATCGAGGTGTAGACCAGGCGCGGGTTCAGCGCCATCAGCGCCGCGGGCCCCAGGCCCAGGCGATCGGTAGTGCCAGCGCTGAAGTTCTCCACCACCGCATCGGCCTTCACCACCAGCTGCTCGAAGATCACCTTGCCGCGCGGGTGCTTCAGGTTCAGCGTGATCGATTCCTTGTTGCGCGCGCGCTCCATGATCGCCAGCGACAGGTCGTCGGCATGCCGGCGCGTCATCGCCAGGCCGTCGCGGCCGACGAAGGGCGCGTTGGCGCGTGCGGTGTCGGGCTGGCGCGGGTTCTCCACCTTGATCACGCGCGCCCCCAGGCCGGCCAGCAGCAGCGACGCGTAGGGGCCGGCCAGCGCGGTGGTGAGGTCCAGCACCGTGGTGCCGGCCAGCGGGCGTGGCAGGTTCTGATCGTTCTGCTTCATCGTGCGGTGTCCGCCGGCGTCACCGCCACGAAGCCCTGGTCCCAGGCGAAGCGGGCCTTCAGGCCGGCGCGCTGGCTGATGTCCTCGATGTAGGCCCGGCAGCGCTCGCCGGCTTCGTCGCGCGCCAGCGGTACCGGGCGCGCCTGCTGGTCCACCCAGGCCGGCACGAAGCCGGCGTCGACGCGCCCATCGGCATGCACCACGCAGCGCGCCACCATCGTGTGCCGGCTGTCGGGGTGGAAGGGGTAGGCGGGCATCGTCGGGTCGGGCACGAAGCCGAACAGCTTCTGGCGCCGCGCCGCCCAGGCCTGGCGCTCGGGGCTGTCGCCGGCCGGGCCGGTGAGCGCCCGTGTCACGCTGACGAAGTTGCCCAGGCCGTGGAAGATGGGGCGGCCGCGGTGGAAGTCGATGCCGCGCAGGATGTGCGCGTGGTGGCCGACGACGATGTGCGCGCCGGCGTCGATGGCCTCGCGCGCCACCACGCGCTCGTAGTGCTCCACCACCGCCGGCACGTGGCCCTGGCCCTTGTGGAAGGCGACGACGACGATGTCCACGCGCGCGGCCAGCGCCCGGATGTCGGCCGCCATCGCCTCCAGGCTCTCGGGCGCGCAGAAGGTGTAGATGCGCGGCGGCCCGCCCGGCGCGGCGTAGTCCAGCTCGTAGTGCGTGAGCACCTTCACGTAGGCGCAGCCGGCCTTGCGCGAGGTGGCCCAGCTTTCGCGCGGGCCCACGCAGTTGAAGCTGAGCAGCCCGATGCGCAGGCCCTGGCGTTCGACGATCACCGGCTCGCGTGCCGCGGCCAGGTTCATGCCGGCGCCGGTGCACGGGATGCCGTGGCCGCGCAGCGTGGCGATGGTGTCCTCGATGCCCGGCGGGCCGCTGTCGGCGATGTGGTTGCCGGCCAGCGTGATGGCGCCGAAGCCGGCGTCGACCAGTGCCGCGAGGTGATCGGGGTTGGCCGGCGGCGCGGGGATGTCGGTGCTCTGCTCCATGCCGCGGTTCGTGTGCGGCACCTCCACGTGGCCGATCGCGAGGTCGGCACTGCGCAGCAGCGCGCGGCTGGGCGCGAAGAACGAGGCCGGGTCGGGCTCGTCGAGGATCAGGTCGCCGACCATCAGCAATGTCGCGCTCATCGCACTCTTTCTTCCAGGAAGCGGACCATCGCCGCGTCGACCGCGGCGCCGTCCCATCGGCGACCGTCGACCATGTCGGCCTCCAGCAGCAGCGTGGGGATGCCGGCTCGTTCCAGCGCCTGGGTGATGAACAGCGTGCCCGCGGCGGACGGGCGGCTGCCCTTGGGCATCAGCACCACGGCGCCGTCGATGCGGTTCTTCTGCGCCTCGTGCACGATCCAGGCCGGCGCGTACGGGGCGTTGTGCAGCACCTCGTTCATCGTCACCACGCGGCTGGCCAAGGCGCGCAGCGGATCGTCCAGCCCGTAGCGGATGTACCAGTCGGGCCCGAAGGGCAGGTACATGCTCCAGACGAAGGCCGCGCCGTGGCTCTCTTCGAACTGCTGGTAGAAGGCCGTGTTGTGCCAGAGCCCGGCACCCACCCACATCAGGCGCCTGCGCTCGGTGGGGCAGGCCGCGATGCCGGCGTCCACGCGCGCCTTCACCTCGTTGCGGAAGCGCAGCGCATGGGCCAGCGCCCAGTCGCTGCCGCGGTGCCACTGCGTGGCCATCACGTTGGTGATCTGCTCGCCGATGCGCACCGGGCACTTCGGCGCGGTGGCGATCAACGTGCGCACCTCTTCCAGGTATTCCTCCTGTCGGTTCACGCGGTCCAGGAAGGTGGCGAGTTCGGTGTCGTCGAAGCGCTTGCCGGCGATGGGCTCCAGCACGCCGATCAGCTCGCGCAGCTCGGTCACGCACAGGTCCAGCCGCGCCGGTTCGCACAGCTCGGCCCAGCGGTGGCGCGACAGTTCCCACCAGCGCTCGGGCAGCACCTGGCTGCCGGGTGCTTCCAGCGCGAAGAAGGGCGCACCCAGGTGGTCGGCCCAGGTCTGGAAGACACGCTGCATGCAGTCGCAGGTGAGGCGTGCGCACAGCAGCGCAGGCCGCGGCAGGCCGCCCCAGGGCGTGCGCTCCTTCAGGTCGATCAGCGAACTGGCCAGGCCGATGCTGCAGTAGCGGCACAGGTCTTCGTGGAAGCCGAGTTCGTTGAGGCCGTCCAGGTAGTCGGCCGACAGGCGCTTGGCCGCGATCACCGCGGCCCACCACTGGTTGGTGACCACCGGGATGCCGAGCACATGGAACAGGTCGTGCGGCGTGTCGGCGTTGAGGATGGCGTAGGGCCGCTTGTGCTCGAACACGTCGGCGCGCAGGCCGGCGAACCAGCTCTTCTGCTTCTCGCCGGCAGCCGCGGTGGCGGCCAGTTGCTTGTCGGGGGCGGAGGACATCGGTTGTCTCTCTAGGCGCGCAGGCCGGCGATGAAGGGCGCCAGCGCAGCGCGCGCGGCATCGGGAGCGCTGCGCACGTCGTCGCGCAGTTGCAGAAGGGGCAGGCCGGCGGCACGCACACGCTCGCGATCGGCTGGGAAGCTCCAGCCTTCGGTGTCGTCGGGGCGCGGGTGGTTGAACAGCACGCCGTCGAATCCGCCGGCGGCCAGCATGCGCGCGAACCAGCCGCCGTCGGCCGGTGGCGGGTGCAGGCGCGGGCAGGGCCGTTCGCGCCAGCTGTGCAGGAACAGGCCTTCCAGCGGCGAGGGCGTCACGGCGACCAAGGGCTCGGCGGCGCGGGCACCCCAGAAGTCGTCTTCGGCGACGATGTCCGCGCCCAGCGTCTCCACCAGCGCGTGCAGGCGGTCGTGGTCCAGCGGCACGCCTTTCACGAGCAGGCGCGGGCCGGCCGGCGGCCTGGGCATCTCGGTCGGTTCGGCGAGCCACGCAGCCAGTGCCGCGTGGCCCGTGTTCGGCGGCAGGAAGCTGAGCGCACCGGTGGCGATGTGTGCCGCGCGCCCGCTCACGCGCCCGGCGCGGCGCCGCGCCTGCAACTCGGCCAGCAGCAGGCGCGTCGCGTTGGTGGCGGCGACGGCCGCGCCGAGGGCAGCGTCGTCGGCCAGCCGGCCGGTCACCGGCCCCAGCCGCGCCAGCAGCCCACGCGTGCGCGCCAGCCCGTAGGCGCGGCTGCTCTCGCGCTGCGTGTGCAGCACGTCGTGCAGCCACAGCGCCGGCCCGCCGCGCTTCAGGCCCACGCGTTGCGCCTCGCGCAGCGCCAGGAAGAGCTTGTGCTGCGTCTCGCTGGAGCGTGGCACCACCAGCAGCGCCAGCTCGTCGTACACGCCTTCGACGTAGCGCGCGAAGACGAGGCGCGCGTCGAGGTCGGCGAAGGACTCGATCCACGGATCGGCCGCCGCGGTGGCCCCTTCCACCGGCGCCACGCGCCAAGCCAGCGCGCCGCTGGCCGTGATGGCTTCCACCGGCACCGTGTCGCCCACGTAGCCCACCACCGGCTGGCCGGCCGTGCGCCAGCGGCGCCAGCCGTCGTCGCGCGCGCGGTAGGCGGCTTCCAGCGTCTCGAAGGCCCGCGCGCTCACTTGGCCACTCCCTTCGAGAGGAAGGCGCGCAGCCGCTCGGTCTGCGGTTCGTTCAGGATGGTCGCCGGCCCCTGCTCGACGATGCGCCCGGCCTCCATGAACACCACGCGGTCGGCCACCTCGCGCGCGAAGCCGATCTCGTGCGTGACCACCAGCATCGTCAGGCCCTGCCTCGCCAGGTCCTTCATCACCGCCAGCACCTCGCCCACCAGCTCGGGGTCCAGCGCGCTGGTGGGTTCGTCGAACAGCATCGCGCGCGGCCGCATCGCCAGCGCGCGCGCGATCGCCACGCGCTGCTGCTGGCCGCCGGAGAGCTGGCGCGGCCATGCGTCGCGCTTGTCGGACAGGCCCACGCGCGCCAGCAGCGCCTCCGCGCGCGCGGTGGCCTCGGCCACGGGTTCCTTCAGCACCTGCACCGGCCCTTCGATCACGTTGCCCAGAACGGTGAGGTGCGGGAACAGGTTGAACTGCTGGAACACCATGCCCACGCGCTGGCGCTGGCGGGCGACGGCGCGCTCGCTCAGCGCGCGCAGGTGGCCGCCGACGCGTTGGTAGCCCTGCAGCTCGCCGTCCACGTAGATCGCGCCGGCCTCGATGGGCAGCAGCTGGTGCACGCAGCGCACGAGCGTGGACTTGCCCGAGCCCGACGGCCCGATCAGCGCCACCACGTCGCCTTCGGCCACCTCGAGGTCGATGCCGTGCAGCACCGGCACCGTGCCGAAGCGCTTGTGCATGCCGGCCAGGCGCAGCAGCGGTGGAGCGACGGGTTTGTTCATCGAAAACATAGATTAGCAACTAATCTATATATTTTCGATCTCGGACAAACCCGCGTCCCCGCGGGCCGGATCGCCGGTGCCGGGCTTCTAGAAGATCGTGCCGTCGCTCTCGATCTTGAGCGGCGGGCTGCCGTCGGGCCGCAGCTCGCGCGCGATCTCGCGGCCCGCGGCCCAGGTGCCGCCTTCCAGCACGCAGGCCAGCGGCATCTGCTCGGCGCTGACGCCGAGCTTCTCGCGCACCCGCACCGCCACCTCGTCGAGCAGCGCGACCGTGAGCGCGCGCCATTCGACGATGAAGTCGTCCTGCGGCTTCCAGCTGCGGCTCATCAGCCGCGGGTCGCGCGGCACGATGACGCCGGCGTCCAGCAGCAGGCCGCCGTTGCGGTATTCGGGCAGGCCGGTCAGCGCATCGAGACCGGTGACGGTGACGCCGGCCCACTGCAGCGGTTCCAGCAGCGAGTAGCTGAGCCACTGGCTGAGTTTGTGGAAGGGCACATAGCCGCCGGTGGTGGCGTCGTCGCTGCCGTCACCGGCGGCTGCGCCGGCCCAGCGCTGCGGCCACACGTCGCCGGCCAGCAGGCCCTGCACGCGGCTGCCGCTGGTCCAGATCGGGCCCAGCACGCGCAGCACTTCGCGCAGCACCTGCGTCGCCGTCACGGTGCCGCGCGTGCCGCCTTCGGTGAGGCGGTCGAACAGCAGGCCCGGTCGTGCCTCGACCTCGGGGCCGCGCGTCGCCTCGGCGCGCAGCGCGGCGCCCAGGCGCTGCAGCAGGCCGGCGCGGCCGTCGAGCCCCACGATGGGGTTCGAGGGGCTCGACTGGAACACCGCACGCAGCGCCGCCGCGTCGATGCGCTCCAGCGCCGCCGCATCGGCGCGCAGCGGGTCGCCGCTGTGCGACGAGAACGTGCCCTGCAGGAAGGCATGCCAGCTGGCGACGCCAAGGCCTTCGGAGCGCGTGAGCGCAAGGCCGGTGCCGGGCTCGGTGTAGCTCCAGGCGGCGCCGGCGCCGGCGTCCAGCAGCACGCTCACCACCGTGAGGTCGAAGCGCGCGCGCGCCGCCTCAGCCGTGCTGCGGCCTTCGAGGCGGCGCTCGAGTTCCGGCTTGCGGTCCACGCCGCCGGCCTCGAAGTGGCGCCAGCGGCTGTGGTACGGGATCTTCAGATCCGGGAAACGCTTGAGCGTGAGCGCCGCCACGCGCTCGGCCACCGCGGGCAGGCGGCTGCGGTCGATGCGGAAGAACTCGCTGACGTTGCTGTCGGCCGCGCGCAGCACGGCCTGGCAGCGCGCACGCACGGTGCCGGGGTGGCGCAGGCGTTCGAGCGGATGGCGCGCGTCGGGCGCGGTGCGTAGCACGTCGTTCATTCCAGGCCGCGCCCCTTCACCTGCGCCAGGTCGGCTTCGGTGGGCACCTTGCCTTCGGTGAAGTAGCCGGCGGCGATCTTCGCTTCGATCTCCACCTTCGCATCCGCGGGCACCAGCTCGTCCGGGATCTTCACGCGCTCGCCCACCTCGATGCCGCTGCCGGTGATGGCGTCGTACTTGTCGTTGCTCATGCTCACCAGGCGGTGGATCCTGCGGATGCCCAGCCAGTGCAGCACGTCCGGCATCAGCTCCTGGAAGCGCATGTCCTGCACGCCGGCCACGCACTCGGTGCGCAGGAAGTACTTGTCGGCGCTGTCGCCGCCCACCTGGCGCTTGCGCGCGTTGTAGACCAGGAACTTGGTGACTTCGCCCAAGGCCCGGCCTTCCTTGCGGCTGTAGGCGATGAGCCCCACGCCACCGGCCTGCGCGCCGCGGATGCACTCCTCGATGGCGTGCGTGAGGTAGGGGCGGCAGGTGCAGATGTCGCTGCCGAACACGTCGGAGCCGTTGCACTCGTCGTGCACGCGCGCGGTGAGCGTGACGGCCGGGTTCGCCAGGTCGCGCACGTCGCCGAAGACGTAGAGCGTCTGCCCGCCGATGGGCGGCAGGAAGACCTCGATGTCGCTGCGCGTCACCAGCTCGGGATACATGCCGCCGGTCTCTTCGAACAGCGCGCGGCGCAGGTCGGCTTCCGAGACGTTGAAGCGCCTGGCCACGCCGGGCAGCCACCACACGGGCTCGACCGCGATCTTGGTGACGCTGGCGCTGGCGTCTTCCAGCAGGAACTTGCCGTCCACCTGCAGGCGCTGGAAGGCCAGCGCCTGCTTGATCTCGGGCAGGTGCACATGGGCCTTGGTGACGGCGATGGTCGGGCGGATGTCGTAGCCCGCGGCCAGCATCTCGGCATAGACCGTCTGCACGCTGGCGCCCCAGGGGTCGATGGAGACGATCCTGTCGGGCTCGCCCCACTGCGGGTACGGGCCGACGAGGTCGGTGGGCGCGGTGTTCGTGAGGTCGGCGCGGTGGCCGCGCGTCAGGTTGCCGGCGGCCACCGCCAGCGCGCGGTAGACGCCGTAGCTGCCGCTGTGCGTGCCCACCACGTTGCGCTGGCTGCGGTTGGTGGTGCTGCCGACGATGGGGCCGCGCTGCAGCGGGTCCGGGTCGCCCCAGCGGATGGCGGGTGCGCCGGTGGCGCCCTGTCCGGGATGCGACGTGAGCCGGATGTGGCGGGCGGCAGGCGCTTGCGAGGGGCTGTCCATGGAGGTTGGCGAAGCGGCAAAGACGGGAAGATACGCCAGAAAGGGCAGCGCCCCGCGCTTCGTGTCCGCGCGGGTTTGTGCCGTGTGAATTTGCACTTGTCCGGTCTCGATCGTGGCCCACAATCCGGCGGCGTTACATGCAATAACAAGCCCAGTCCGGAGGGAAACATGAAGATTCGTTGGGGCCTGGTGACCCTGGGCTTGACCGTGGCGTGCGCCGTGCCGGCGCAGGGTCCGAGCCAGATCACGGTCACCGTGAACGACGGCGTGGTCACGGTGACGCCGGCCGACTACACCTTCAAGGGCCAGGCCGGCCCGGTGACGGTGGCGCTGGCGACCCGTGGCTACACGATCACGGCCGTCACGCCGTCTTCGCGCACCTTCAGCTGCCAGGCGGCCACCGGCGGCACCTGGACCTGCCAGTCCAACACGCGCACGCCGAACCAGAGCAACTACTCGGTCACGGTGACCAACGGCGGCACGCCGATCACCTCGCAGGGACCGAACATCTTCATCCAGGAAGACTGAGCGCCCCGATCCGGGCCGCCACGCGCCGCAGCGCCAACCCGAGTTCGGACTCCTCCGCCGGCGCGTGCTCGCGTGCCAGTTCGCAGGCCGCGTCGTGGGCACGCGCCGCCGCCGCCGCATCGCCGGCCAGCCACTCGGACTCTGCGCGGTTGCAATGCAGCAGCGCGAGGCTCAGCGTGTCGGAGGCGGCTTCCAGCCGCGCCTGGCCGGCCTCGAGCGACGCTCGCGCGGCGTCCAGGTTGCCCAGCCGCGCCTGCGCCAGCCCGAGGTGGGCCAGGAAGTAGCCCTCGATGCGGCCGTCGCCCATCTTGCGTGCGATGGCCAGCGCGTCCTCGTAGTGCGCGGTGGCCTCCGGGGTCTGGCCCAGCGCGGCCAGTGCGAGCCCCAGGTTGCCCAGGGCCGAACACTCGAGCCGGCTGAAGCCGAGCTCGCGCGCCGTGCGCAGCGCGGTCACGCTGGTGGCGCGCGACTCCTCGTTGCGCCCCAGCAGGTGCTGCAGCATGCCCAGGTTGCACAGCGCGCTGCCCTCGCGCCGCCGGTCGCCGTTGCTGCGCGCCACCTGCAGCGCTTCCTCGCAGCCCAGCCGGGCGCGGTCCATGCGGCCCAGATGTGCGTGCAGGTTGCCCAGGTTGCCGAGCAGCGTGCCCTGCAGCGCGCGGTCGCCGATGCGGCGTGCGATCGCCAGCGCGGCCTCGTAGTGGACCTGGGCCTGTTCCATGCGGCCGTGTTCGAAGTCGACCGTGCCGAGACCGTTGAGCGCCGCACACTCGATCGTCTCGTCGCCCACCTGGCGCGCCGCCTCGGTGTCGCCGCTGCGGGCCTGCAGGCCGGCCAGGCGGTTGCAGGCCCAGGCCTCGCAGCGCAGGTCGCCCGCGTCCGCAGCCAGGTGCTGGGCCTTGTCCAGGTGTTCCGCCGCCGGGCCGCGCTGGCCCAGCGCTTCGAGCGCCCAGCCCAGCACGACATGCACCCGCCCGGCCTGGCCGACCTGCAGCGCCGGCATCGCGCAGACCGCGGTGGCCAGCTCCACGCCCACCTTCAGCGGGCCGCGCACGCTGAGCGCCGCCCAGGCCCCTTCCAGCGCGCCGGTGGCGCCTTCGCTGTCGCCCCGGACGATCGAACGCCGACAGGCCGCGACCAGGTTGTCGAGCTCGGCGCAGCCGTTCTCCACCGCGCGCCGCGCGCCCAGGGCGGCGAACCAGGCCGCATGGCGCGCCAGCGCGGCGGCCAGTGCCCCGGGCCCGCTGCCGGCATAACGCCCCTCGGTCTGCAGGTGCTCCGCCGCATAGGCCTGCACGCTCACCAGCAGGTCGAAGCGCTCGTTGCCCAGCGGGCGCACGAAGCTCTTGTCCACCAGCGCATGCACCACGTCCAGCGTCCACGGCGGGTCGGCCAGCGACGAGAGGTCCAGCACCGCCTCGGCCGATTCCAGCGTGAAGCCGCCTTCGAACACCGACAGCTGCGCCAGCGCCATCTTCTCGGCGCTGGGCAGCAGGTCCCAGCTCCAGTCGAAGGCCGCGCGCAGCGTGGCCTGGCGGTCCTGGCGGCCGCCGCTGCTGGCCAGCAGCTTGAAGCGTTCGCTCATGCGCGCCAGCAGCGCGCGTGGTGCCAGCGTGCGCACGCGCGCGGCGGCCAGTTCGATGGCCAGCGGCAGCCCGTCGAGCAGCTTCACCAGCGTGGCGATGGCCTCGCGGTCGTCGACGCCCGGCGCGAAGTCGCGCTTGGCCGCGGCGGCGCGGCGCTCGAACAGCCGCTCCGCGTCGGCCGCGCCCATCGGCGCCAGCGCCAGCGTCTCTTCGCCGGCGATGCCCAGCACCTCGCGCGTGGTGACCAGGAAACACGCCTGCCCGGCGCGATCGAGCCAGCGGCCCAGCGTCGCCTCGGCGTGGCGCGCCAGGTGCTCGAAGTTGTCCAGGATCACCAGGCAATGCCCGCGCCCCGCGATGGCCTGGCCGATGTGCGGCACCGGGTCGTCGCTGCCCAGCGGCAGCTGCAGGCCCTGCGCCACCGCGCTCACCAGGCCTTCGAGTCCGCGCGCCGGCGCCAGGTCGCAGAACCACACGCCACCGGGGAAGTCGCCCAGCCAGGCCCAGCCGAAGCGCGTGGCCAGCCGCGTCTTGCCGGCGCCGCCGATGCCCAGCACCGAGACCAGCCGCGCGCCGCCGTCGAAGCGGCGCGACAGCTCCTGCAGCGCGCTGCGGCGCCCGACGAAGGCGTCGCGCTCGGCCGGCAGGCTGTGGCGCAGCTCGCGTACCGGCAGCCAGATGTCGTCGTCCTGCCTGACGACGCGGAACACCTTGGCCGAATCGGGCGGCGGCGTGAAGGGCGCGCCTTCGTCGCCCACCTCGAAGAGCTCCAGCGGCACCGGGATGCCCTTCACGCGCCAGTGTCCGTGCGACATCACGCGCTGCGGCAGCTTGCCCAGGGCGTCCAGCGCGGCGCGGGTCACCAGCGTCTGGCCACCGAGCGCGGTGGACATCACGCGCGCGGCGATCGGCTTGCTGACGCCGTCCACCTCGAAGGGCTTGGCGCCCAAGGCCACGTCTTCGGCCGGGGTCTCGCGGATCGTCACGTGGCCCACGTGCAGCCCGGCGCGCGCCTTCAGCGGCACGGCCATCCGGGCCAGCGCCTGGTGGTAGGCCAACGCGTAGCCCAGCGCGTCGGCGGCGTCGGCGAACAGCAGCAGGAAACCGTCGGTCTTGTCGATCTCGTGGCCGCGCCACTGGCGCAGCAGGTCGCGCGCGATGCGGTCGTGCGCCGTCCAGATGCCGTTCATCACCTCGTCGCCGAGTTCGGCGGCGAGCGCGCTGCTGTCCACCAGGTCGGTGAGCAGCAGCGCCACCGGCGGCTGTTCGATGGCGGCGGGTTCAGTCAAGGCCGCGCACCGGGAAGCCTGCGCTGCGCTGCAGCCAGTTCTGTGGCGCGTAGGCCGCGGTGCCGCAGGTGGCGTGCAGCGTGTAGGCCAGCCGCGAGCGCGCGCTGCGGTTGGGTGCGCTGTAGTGCGGCAGCAGGCCGTGGAAGGCCACCAGCGTGCCGGCGGCCACCGGCAGCGCCACGGCTTGCGCGGTGGTGGGCCAGGGCGTGCGGTCCAGCGGCTGCATCGCGAGCGTGCCCTTCGCGTGGTCGCACACGTACTGCTCGCGCAGCGGTCCCCGGTGCCCGCCCGGCTGCACCCACAGGCAGCCGTTGTCCAGCGTGGCATCTTCCAGCGCGAACCAGAAGGTGGTGACGGTGTGCGGCGTGGTGACGAAGAAGCTCGCGTCCTGGTGCCAGCCCACCTCGCCGCCGATGCGCGGCTGCTTGAAGATCAGCTGGCTCTGCCACACCTGCGCCCGTTCGAGTCCGAGCGCGCGGCCCAGCGCAGCCAGCGCCGGCCCGTGCGAGTAGCGCATGAAGACCTCGTCGCGGTCGTGCAGCGCGTGGCCCACCTTGTTGATGCTCTGCGCCTTGGGCACGCGCAGCCGGCCCTGCTCGTCGAGCGCCTCTTCCTCGAAGAAGCAGTGCACCTCCTCGGCCGAGGCCAGCAAAGCGGCATCGGCCACCAGGCTGCGGTCCTTGGTGGAGAAGCGGCTGGTCTGCGCGCCGGGCTCGAAGGCCTCGACGATCGCCCGCGCCCGGGCGACGGCCTCCGCCGTCTCGGCCGGCGTCTTGAAGCCGGGCAGCACGACATAGCCGTCGCGCTGCCATTGTTCGGTCTGGGTGGTGCTCAGCATCTGTTGCAAATAGGCGTCGCCGTGGTGCCGCGGCCCGGGTGTTTCAGCAAAACCGGACCATGCGGGCGGCATCATCCGATGCTATCGCCGGCCCAAGCGCCCGGGGCAGGGTCCCGGCACAGGGCTTGCACGAACTGCCCCACACCAAACGCCAGGAGGCTCCATGTCCCACGTCCGCCGCACCGTTCGCCGTCCTCACCTGCACCACGCGCTGGCCGCCGCCGCGCTGGCCACGCTGCAAGCCGGTGCGTGGGCGCAGCAGGCCACCGGCGGGCAGCTGCAGACCATCACCGTGACGGCCGAACGCCGGCTGGAGAACATCCGCGACGTGCCCAGCTCGGTGAGCGCGCTGCAGGGCGAGATGCTGGAAGTGCTGAACTCCAGCGGCCAGGACATCCGCCAGCTGGCCGGCCGCGTGCCCAGCCTGAACATCGAATCGAGCTTCGGCCGCGCCTTCCCGCGCTTCTACATCCGCGGCATCGGCAACACCGACTTCGACCTCAACGCCAGCCAGCCGGTGAGCCTGGTGTATGACGACGTGGTGCAGGAGAACCCCATCCTGAAGGGCTTTCCGGTCTTCGACATGGCACAGATCGAAGTGCTGAACGGCCCGCAGGGCACGCTGTTCGGCCGCAACTCGCCGGCCGGCGTGGTGAAGTTCGAATCGGTGAAGCCGGGCAAGAAGTTCGAGGGCTACGGCAGCGTGGGCATCGGCCGCTGGAGCGCGCTGAACCTGGAAGGCGCGGTCAACGTGCCGATGTCGGAAGCGTTCTCGCTGCGCGTCTCGGCGCAGTCGCAGAACCGCGGCGACTGGGTCAAGAACACCAATGCCGCCGGTCCCACGCAAGACCTGGAGGGCTACCACGACACCGCGGTGCGCATCCAGGGCCTGCTCACGCCGATGAAGGACCTGAGCGTGCTGATGAACGTGCACCACCGCCGCATGGACGGCTCGGCGCGCGTGTTCCGCGCCAACATCATCAAACCCGGCACGAACGAGCTGATCGACGGCTTCGACGAAACCAAGGTCTCGATCGACGGCATCAACAGCCAGGACGTCACCAACACCGGCGGCAGCGTCAAGGTCCGCTACGCCTTCGGCGAGATGGCGCTCACCTCCATCACCGGCTACGAGACGGTGGAATCGTTCAGCCGCGGCGACATCGACGGCGGCTTCGGCGCCAGCTTCCTGGGCGCGGGCAACTTCGGGCCGGGCAACATCCCGTTCGCGGCCGAGTCGGCCGACGGGCTGCCCAAGCACAAGCAGTTCACGCAGGAATTCCGCCTGGAAAGCACCGGCGCCGGCGCGCTGAAGTGGCTGGCGGGCCTGTACTACTTCGACGAGAAGCTGGGCATCGACAGCTTCAACTACGACAGCCTGGCGCCGGGCAACCCGCAGAACGGCTACGCCACGCAGGACCAGAAGAACAAGGCCTACGCCGCCTTCGGCAACATCAACCTCGACGTGACCGAGGCGGTGCAGCTGCGCGCCGGCCTGCGCTACACGAAGGACAAGAAGGACTACTTCGCCGACCGCATCCAGGCGCCGCCGTTCAGCCCCACCTTCATCGGCCGCCGCACCGCGAACACCGACGTCAGCAACACCAGCGGCGACTTCGCGGCCACCTTCAAGATCGACAGGAACAACAGCATCTACGGCCGCGTGGCCACCGGTTTCAGGGCGCCGTCGATCCAGGGCCGGCTGCTGTTCGGCGACCAGCTCTCGGTGGCCAACAGCGAGAAGGTCACCTCCTACGAAGTGGGCTACAAGGCCGACCTGCTGGACCGGCGCGCGCGTGTGGCGGTCAGCGCCTTCAGCTACACGCTGAAGGACCAGCAGCTCACCGTGGTGGGCGGCAACACCAACTTCAACACGCTGATCAACGTGCCGAAGTCGGTGGGCTCCGGCTTCGAGTTCAGCGGCCAGCTGGCGGCCACCGAGAACCTGATGCTGAGCCTCTCGGGCAGCTACAACAGCACCAAGATCAAGGCGCCCGACCAGTACGTGGCCATCTGCGGCGGCGGCTGCACCGTGACCGACCCCACCATCGTGCGCGGCGGCGCCACGCTGGCGCTGATCGACGGCAACCCGCTGCCGCAGGCGCCCAAGACCACGCTCAACGCCAGCGCGCGCTGGACGATGCCGGTGGCGGGCGGCGACTTCTCGCTGCTGGCCGACGTGTACCACCGCAGCAAGATCAACTTCTTCCTCTACGAGAGCACCGAGTTCACCGGCAAGTCGCTCACCGAACTGGGCCTGCGCGCCGGCTACAGCTTCGGCAACGGCAAGTACGAGGTGGCGGGCTTCGTGCGCAACCTCACCAACCAGATCCGCGTGGTGGGCGGCATCGACTTCAACAACCTGACCGGCTTCATCAACGAACCGCGCACCTTCGGCGCGAGCTTCAAAGCCACGTTCTGACGGCGATGCGGCATGCAGTGGTCGCCGCGCTGGCCGCGGCCTGGGTGAGCCTGGCCCAGGCCCAGCCGGCGATCATCTTCGAGCTGGGCGGCAAGAACGACAAGAGCTTCGGCCAGGCCGCCTGGGAAGGGGCCGAGCGCTGGAAGAAGGCGAGCGGCAAGCCGTACCTCGACTTCGAGATCGCCAACGCCACGCAGCGCGAGCAGGCGGCGCGGCGTTTTGCCGAGCGCGGCGCGAGCCCCATCGTGGGCGTCGGCTTCCCGCAGGCCAGCAGCATCGAGGCGGTGGCGCGCGACTTCCCGAAGCTGCAGTTCGCCATCGTCGACATGGTGGTGCCGCTGCCCAACGTGCAGAGCTTCGTGTTCCGCGAGCACGAGGGCAGCTTCCTGGTGGGCGTGCTGGCCGGGCTGGCGACCAAGACCGGCAAGCTGGGCTTCGTCGGCGGGCAGGACATCCCGCTGATCCGCAAGGTGGCCTGCGGCTACGAGCAGGGCGCGAAGTGGGCCAACCCGAAGGTGCAGTTCGTCTCGGCGATGACCGGCACCACGAACGCGGCCTGGACCGACCCGGCGCGCGGCGCCGAACTCGCGCGCACGCAGGCTGCGCAGGGCGCCGACGTGATCATGGCCGCGGCCGGCACCACGGGCCTGGGCGTGCTGCAGGCGGTGAAGGATCTCGGCCTGCTGGGCATCGGCGTCGACAGCAACCAGAACGGCCTGCACCCGGGCCACGTCCTCACGAGCCTGATCAAGCGCACCGACATCGCGGTGGAGCGCGCCTTCGCGGGCGTGAAGCCGGGTGTCACCGCGCTGGGCCTGAAGGAAGGCGGGCTCGACGTGGCCTACGACGAGCACAACGCGAAGCTGGTGACGCCGGCCATGCGCGCGAAGGTGGAAGAGGCGCGGGCGGGCATCGTCGAGGGCCGCATCAAGGTCATCGACTACACCGAGAAGCTGGCCTGCCGCTGAGCTTCTAGACTCGGCGCACCATGCGCACCGTCCTGCTGGGCCGCAAGCCCTATGCCGAGATCGAGGGCCAGATGCGCGCCTTCACCGCGGCGCGCAGCGCCGACACCGAAGACGAGATCTGGCTCGTCGAACACGACCCGGTCTTCACCCAGGGCATCGCCGGCCGCGACAGCCACGTGCTGGCCGCGGGCGACATCCCCGTGCACCGCACCGACCGCGGCGGCCAGGTCACCTACCACGGCCCCGGCCAGGTGGTGGCCTATCCGCTGGTGGACCTGCGGCGCATCGGCATCTACGTCAAGGAATACGTGTTCCGCATCGAGGAAGCGGTGATCGACACGCTGTGGGCCCACGGCGTGGTGGGCCACCGCGTGCGCGGCGCGCCGGGCATCTACGTGCGGCTGGCCGATCCTTTCTCGCACGCCATGCTGCAGACCGCGGGCCTGGACCCGTTCGCGGGCCTCGGCAAGATCGCGGCACTCGGCATCAAGGTCAGCAACCACCGCACCTACCACGGCGTGGCGCTGAACGTCGCGATGGACCTGGAGCCCTTCTCGCGCATCGACCCTTGCGGCTACGCGGGGCTGAAGACCGTGGACCTGGCGAGCCTGGGCGTGCAGGCCGCCTGGGGCGACGTGGCGCAGACGCTGGCGCAGCGCCTTTCGGTGCGCCTCGCGCCCTGACGCGCGTTCAGCCCGCCGCCTCGAAGTCCAGCAGCACCTTCATCGCCCGCTTGCGGTCGCTGGCCAGCTCGAAGGCCTCGCGCGCCTGCTGCAGCGGGAAGGCGCGCGTGACCAGCGGCGAGAGATCGACGCGGCGTTCGTTGATCAGCCGCACCGCGAGCGCGAACTCGGCGTGGAAGCGGAACGAGCCGCGGATCTCCAGCTCCTTGGCCACCACCACGTTCTGCGGCAGGCTCACGTCGCCACCCAGGCCCAGCTGCACCACCACGCCGCGCGGGCGCATCACCTGCAGCCCGTCGTTGAAGGCGCGGCCGTTGCCGGAGCATTCCAGCAGCACGTCGAACGTCCCCTTGTCGGCGCTGTAGCGCTGCACCCAGTCCTTGTCGGACGCGACGTTGATGGTGTGGCTGGCGCCCATCGCGCGCGCCGCGGCCAGCGGCTCGTCGACGATGTCGGTGGCCACGATCTCGGCCGCGCCGTGCACGCGCGCGGCGGCGATGGCGAGCGCGCCGATGGGCCCGCAGCCGCTCACCAGCACGCGCCTGCCCAGCAGCGGCCCCGCGCGCGAGACGCCGTGCAGCCCCACCGAGAAGGGCTCGGCCAGCGCGGCCTCGCGCAAGGGCACGCCCTCGGCGATGGCATGGCACTGGCTCGCGTTGCACAGCAGCAGGTTGCGGAACGCGCCCTGCACGTGCGGCATGCGCATCGCGCTGCCGTAGAAGCGCATCTCCAGGCACTGGTTCGGCAGGCCTTCCAGGCAGAACTTGCAGGCTCCGCAGGGCCGGCTCGGGTTCACCGCCACGCGGTCGCCGATCTTCAGCGCCGTGACGTCGGGCGCCACCGCGGCCACGGTGCCGGCCACCTCGTGGCCCAGGATCATCGGTTCCTTCAGCCGCACGGTGCCGAAGCCGCCGTCGTGGAAGTAGTGCAGGTCGGAGCCGCAGATGCCGCCGTAGCCCACCTTCACCAGCACCTGGCCCGGGCCCATCTCGCCGGCGTCCTGCTCGGCCAGCTGCAGGTCGTGGGCGCCGTGGATCACCAGGCACAGGCAGCGCAGGCGCATCGGTCTCGTCTCCGTCGTTCTCGAAAGGTGGTCCCGATAATGTCACCACTTCGAGGAGACACCACCGTGAAGCTGTTCGACCTGACCGGGCGCACCGCGCTGATCACCGGCGCCAGCAAGGGCATCGGCTATGCACTGGCCACCGCGCTGGGCGCGGCCGGCGCGCGCGTGGTGCTCAACGCCCGCGGCGCACAAGCGCTGGAGCGGGCGCGCGACACGCTGCAGGCGCTCGGCATCGAATGCCACATCGCGCCCTTCGACGTGACCGACTCGGCCGCGGTGGACGCCGGCATCGCGCGCGTCGAAGCCGAGGTGGGCCCCATCGAGATCCTCGTCAACAACGCCGGCATGCAGCACCGCGGCGCCTTCGCCGAGTTCCCGGACGATGCCTGGCAGCGCATCACCACCACCAACATCGACAGCGTGTTCTACGTCGGCCGCGCGGTGGCGCAGCGCATGATCCCGAGGAAACGCGGCCGCATCATCAACGTCTGCTCGGTGCAGAGCGAACTGGGCCGGCCGAACATCGCGCCCTACGCGGCCACCAAGGGCGCGGTGAAGATGCTCACCAAGGGCATGGCCATCGACCTCGGCAGGCACGGCATCCAGGTCAACGGCCTCGGACCCGGCTACTTCAAGACCGAGCTGACCGAGGCGCTGGTGAACGACGCCGCGTTCAGCGCCTGGCTCGCGCAGCGCACGCCGGCCGGGCGCTGGGGCGAGGTCGACGAGCTGGGTGGCGCCGTCGTCTTCCTCGCCTCCGACGCCGCCAGCTTCATCACCGGGCACGTGCTGTACGTCGACGGTGGGATCACCGCAAGCCTCTAGCTTTGCCGGCGCGCCGGCCAGGCATTAGATTCGGCCGGAGCAAAAGGGGCTGCGATGGGCTCATCGGCGGGAAGGGGCGCCCGGCTGGGCGCGCTGTTGCTCGGCGTGCTGCACGGGGCGCTGCACGGCGCCGGCGTGCCGCCGCCGCCGGCGGAACCGGTCACCGAGACGGTGTTCGGCCGCACCCTGACCGACGAGTACCGCTGGATGGAGGATGCCGGCCGCTTTCCCGGCCTGCGCGACTGGGTGCTGGCGGAAAGCGAGGCCTCGCGGCAGGCGCTGGCGACCCTGCCGGAGCGGCCCGCCTTCGCGACCGCGCTCAAGGGCGTCAGCGGCGCGCTGACCCGCGTGAATGCGGTGGCGCTGGCCAACGAGCGTGTGCGGCTGGTCCAGCGCACCGCGCCGGGCGACCGCGTCGCCCGCCTGCTGGTGCAGGAGGGCGGCCGCGAACGGGTGCTGGTGGACCCGAACCAGGCCGCCGGCGGATCGGTGGTGGCGATCAACAACGCCTCGCTGTCGCCCGACGGCCGCTACGTGGCCGTGCACACCGCGGCCGGCGGCGCCGAGGTCGGCAGCATCACGGTCTACGAAAGGGCCAGCGGGCGTCCCGTGGGGGAGCCGATCGGGCCCATCTGGGGCGAGTTCCGCCTGAGCTGGATCGACGGTAAGACCATCGCCTACACGCGGATGGCCGAGCCGGGGCGTTATGCGGACCAGGTGCAGGGCATGACGGCCTTCGTGCGCCCGCTCGACGGCAGCACCGCGGCGCTGGCGCTGCTCGGTCCCGACACGCAGCCGGTGGCCCTGCAGCCCAAGGACCTGCCGGTCGTCGTGAGCCGCCCCACCAGCCCCTGGATCGCCGCGCTGGCCGCCGGGGCGCGCGCCGACATCGAGCTGATGCTGGTGCGGCGCGACGCCATCGGCGTGCAGCCCACGCCGTGGCGGCGCATCGCCGGGCTGGACCAGCGGCTGCGCGCGTTCGGGCTGGACGGCGAGCGGCTCTTCATGCTGTCGATGCGCGACAACCCCTACGGCCGCGTCACGCGCCGCGCGCTCGACCGCCCCGACGCCGCCGACGTGGTGATGCTCGACGGCAGCGAGCGCCTGATCGTCGAGGGCCTCGAGGCCACGCCCGACGGCGTGTACCTGCAGGGCATGACCGACGGCCGCGGCCGGCTCTTCTACAGCGCCGGCGGCACGGCGCCGTTCTGCGAGCTGAAGCTGCCGTTCGAGGGTTCGATCGAGACCTTCGAGGCCAGCAGCGACGGCCGCATGGTGGCCGTCGGCCTCGTCGGCTGGCTCACCAACACCCGCTACTTCGTGGCCCGGGGCGGACGCCTGCAGCCGCTGGGGCTGGCATCGGACACCTGGCCCGGGGCCGCGAAGTTCGCGGCGCGGCGCCTGCTGGCCACCAGCCGCGACGGCACGCAGGTGCCGATGGTCGTGGTGCACGCGCGCGGGCCGGTGCCGCGCGGCGGCTATCCGGCGCTGCTCAAGGCCTACGGCAGCTACGGGTCGTCGATGACCACGCCGTTCTACGACCGCTTCTCGATGGCCTGGGTGCAGCAGGGCGGCCTGACGGCCTACTGCGGCACGCGCGGTGGTGGCGAGCGCGGGCGTGCCTGGCACGACGGCGGTCGCGGCGCCCACAAGCCCAACGCGCACGACGACCTGATCGCCTGCGCCGAGGCGCTGAAGACGGCCGGCCTTGCGCGCGGGGCGGGGCCTGTCGTCATGGGCACCAGCGCCGGCGGGCTGCTGGTGCCGCCGGCGGCGCTGAAGCGGCCGGACCTCTTTGCCGGCCTGGTGGCGCGCGTGGCCATCGTGAACCCCACGCGCCTGGCGGCGGCGCCCAACGGCGCGAACCAGTTCGACGAGATGGGCGACCCGAACGCGGCCGAGGGTTGGGCCGCGCTGGCCACGCAGGACGCCTACCTGATGAGCGCCACGGCGACCGACCTGCCCGACACGCTGCTGACCGTCGGTCTGAACGACAAGCGCGTGGCGCCGTGGATGAGCGCCAAGCTGGCGGCGCGCGCGAAGGCCCGCTTCGGCGAGCGACGCACGATCCTGCTGCGCGCCGAGACCGACGCCGGCCATGGAATCGGTTCGGGCGAGGACGCGCGGCTGTCGGAGTACGCCGACATCTTCGCCTTCGCGTGGAGCCGGGCGAGCCGCTGACCCGCCCGGCCTGGCGCCGGTTCAGAAGCTGACCGGCGCCTCGGTCTCGCTGGTCGGCGCGGCGGTGACGCGGCTCACGTCGAGCGGACTCGCCGTTTCCGACGGCGCCAGCGAGCCGGCGAACTGCGCGTAGGCCGCGGGCGAGGTCAGCGCGCTGGCCGGCACCTCGGTGGCGGGCGGCGCGGGCGGCGGCTCCGGCGCGTCGGCCGGGTTGTCGCCGCAGGCGGCGAGTGCCAGCGCCGCGGCCGCGGCCAGGAAGGCGGTTTGCATCGTCTTCATCGTGCGGCCCCTTCTCAGCGGTTGCCCGGCAGCGGCGTGTTGAGGTACGGGAAGTCCGGCAGCAGCGGCACCACGGCCTGGTCCACCGCGTCGTGCAGTTCCAGCGAGGTGGCACCCAGCGGCACCGCGCTCGGCTTGCAGGCGGCACCGAAGCCGAAGGCGTTGTTGTTGCCGTTGGCGATGCACAGGCCGCCCATCACCGCCACCAGCGAGACGTCGACCACGTCGTCCTTCGGCCGGCGCCCGTTCGGGAAGCCCGCGAAGTCGCTGCCGCCGTCGCGGATGCTGCCGACGATGCCGAGCCGGTTCTGCTGCGCGAAGGGCACCGGCGCGATCGCGGTGTTCAGCCGCAGCATCTCCGAGCCCACCACGTTCTTCGGCTGGTTCACGTTCGGGATGCCGGTGAGGAAGGCGGTGACGAGGTCGGTGCGCGGGAAGTTCGTCGGCGCGGTGCCCGGGATGTTCAGCACGGCCGAGAGCAGGGCCGGCAGCGTCGGGTTGGTGACATAGCTCGCGAACTGACCGTCACCCTTGGGCGAGCTGGCGTTGAACTTGTCCTTGTCCTTGAGGCCGATCACCACCTCGTTGACCAGCGGCATGCCCAGCCGCGACACCTGCACCCAGGCGCCGCCCGGCTTTTCGCTGGCCTGGTGGCCCGATGCCGGCGTGGGGTTCAGCAGGCGCGCCTGGCGCAGGCTGGCGGTGGTCCAGGCGCCGATCACGTCGTCGCCGCTGGCGCTGCTCTTCAGGCAGTCCTTGTGCACTTCCAGCGCCAGCGAGGTGATGTTCTTGTCGCCGATGGTGTTGGGCGCGGCGCCGATCAGCGTGCGGTCGGTGAGCACGCTCACCGGCGCGTTCACCAGGTCGAAGATGGTGCCCAGGTTCACCGCGAAGGCGTCCTGGCGCTGGCCGACGAACACCTTGGCCGGCATGCTGCAGCCGGGGATGTTCACCGTGTAGATGTGCTTGCCGGCGTAGGTGGCGTAGTCGGGGATGCTCTTGGTGCCGATGTTGTCCACCGGCTTGTCGAAGGTGGCGCTGCCGCCGCTGGCGTTCGTCACCGGGGTCGCGGTGCCGGTGCGGCGGTCGCCGCGCACCAGCGTCAGCGTGAACTGCTCGGCCACGCTGAGGGCCGGGTCCTTCACCTGGCTGATCGGGCCGCCCAGGATCAGCGGGCTCGCGAGCGTCATGCCGCCCACGTCCACCGTCTGGCCCATGCCGTTCTTGTTCAGCGTGTTGCTGAAGCGGAACTGGAAGGTCAGGTCTTCCATCGCGTCGCCGTTGTTGTCGACGTGGATCTCGTACAGCGCGTTCGGATCCATCGCGAAGTAGTTCGGGCCTCCGTAGGCGTCCTGCAGCGGCTGGTAGTTCGCGATCAGCGTCACGTAGCCGTCGCGGCCGGTCTCGTAGCTGCGGAACATGTAGAAGTCGGTGCCGTCCACCTTCGGGCTGGTGGTGATGAACGGCGCCTCGCGGTGGCTGGACGCGACGGCGTTGCCGCCCGCGGCCAGCGCCAGCAGCGTGGCGGCCGCGGCAGCGGCCAGCGGGGCGGAGCGGAACAAGGTCTTCGAACGCTTCATGGGTCTCTCCTGTCGGGTTGATGGCCAAGGCAAGGGCGGATGGCGCAGGCCCCTCTACGCCCCGACCCCGGCGATGGATGTGTCCCGGCGCGCCGCTCGGGTTTGGCGGCGAACGCATCCGATCGGCCGGGGCGCGCGTAGCGCTGCAGACCCCAACCGCCTTCCCCAGGAGACCCGACATGAACCTTGCCGTCACCGCACGCCGGCTGCTTGCCGCGCTGGCCATCGCCGTGCCGCTCGCCGCCGCTGCCGATCCCGTCACCTATTTCGTGCCGTTCAACGGCAGCGGCAACGTCTCGGTGTTCGACGCCGCGGCGGGCAGCGGCGGCTGGGTGGGCAGCATCCAGCAGACCCCGCCCCCGGACGTGCCCGCGCCGCTGTCGCTGGTGTCGGTGGTGCTGTTCCAGATCGACGCCGCGACGCAGACGCTCAGCGGCAGCTTCGAGTTCACCTCCGCCGCCGACCTGGCGTCCACCTTGTACGGCACGCTCAGCGGCAGCTATGCCGACGCCGACATCCTCAACGCCGGCGGGCAGTTCTCGATCGACTACCTGATCGGCGGCGGCACCGGCAGCTTCTTCGGCGCCAGCGGCTTCGGGCTGTCGTTCCTGGACTTCGACCCCGCCGGCAGCTTCGACAACTACGCGGAGGCCGGCCTGCTGAACTTCACGGTGCCCGCGGCGGTGCCCACCCCGGGCACGCTCGCCCTGCTGGGTGCCGGGCTGCTGGCCCTGGGTGTCAGCCGCCGGAAGGGGTCGCCCCTAAAATCGGGGGCATGAGCACCACCCCGCCCGGCACCGCCTACGACCCCACGGCCAAGCAGAAGTCGCAGGCCAAGACCTCGCGCATTCCGATCAAGGTGGTGCCGGCCGAGGTGCTGAAGAAGCCCGAGTGGATCCGCGTCAAGGCGGGTTCGCCGAGCACGCGCTTCTACGAGATCAAGAACATCCTGCGCGAGCACAAGCTGCACACGGTGTGCGAGGAGGCCAGCTGCCCGAACATCGGCGAATGCTTCGGCAAGGGCACGGCCACCTTCATGATCATGGGCGACAAGTGCACGCGCCGCTGCCCGTTCTGCGACGTGGGCCACGGCCGCCCGGATCCGCTGGACGCCGAGGAGCCGCTGAACCTGGCCAAGACCATCGCGGCGCTGAAGCTCCAGTACGTGGTGATCACCAGCGTCGACCGCGACGACCTGCGCGACGGCGGCGCCGGCCACTTCGTCGAGTGCATCCGCAAGACGCGCGAGCTGTCGCCGGCCACGCAGATCGAGGTGCTGGTGCCCGACTTCCGCGGCCGCGACGACCGCGCGCTGTCGATCCTGCGCGAGGCGCCGCCCGACGTGATGAACCACAACCTCGAGACCATCCCGCGCCTGTACAAGGAAGCGCGGCCGGGCTCGGACTACGCCTTCAGCCTCAACCTGCTGAAGAAGTTCAAGCAGCAGGTGCCCGGCGTGCCCACCAAGAGCGGCCTGATGGTGGGCCTGGGCGAGACCGACGAGGAGATCCTCGCGGTGATGCGCGACATGCGCGCGCACGACATCGACATGCTCACCATCGGCCAGTACCTGGCGCCCAGCGGCCACCACCTGCCGGTGCGGCGCTACGTGCACCCGGACACCTTCAGGATGTTCGAGCGCGAGGCCGCGGCGATGGGCTTCAGCCACGCCGCGGTGGGCGCGATGGTGCGCAGCAGCTACCACGCCGACCAGCAGGCGCACGCCGCCGGCGTGGGCGCGCCTCAGGCGGTCAGCCCGGCACCTTGAAGGCCTTGCGGGCCTGCGTGACGCGGCCCGCCACCACGCAGCCGGGCGCGTGGTCGTTCACCAGGCCCATCGCCTGCATGAAGGCGTAGACGGTCGTCGGGCCGACGAACTTCCAGCCGCGTTTCTTCAGGTCCTTCGACAGCGCGACCGATTCCGTCGAGGTCGATGCGGTCTGCGGATCCGCCGCCCGCCCGGCTTCGTAGCGCCAGAAGTAGGCGGCCAGCGTGCCGTGCTCGGCCTGCAGGTCCACCGCGCGGCCGGCGTTGTGGATCACCGCCTCGATCTTGCCGCGGTGGCGCACGATGCCCTCGTCCTGCAGCAGCCGCGCCACCTGGCGCTCGCCGAAGCGGGCCATGCGGTGGAAGTCGAAGCCGTCGAAGGCGCGCCGGAAGTTCTCTCGCTTGGCGAGGATGGTGCGCCAGCTCAAGCCCGACTGGAAGCTCTCCAGGCACAGCTTCTCGAACAGCCGGATGTCGTCGCCGACCGGGAAGCCCCATTCGTGGTCGTGATAGGCCTCGAACTCGGGTGCGGCGGCGCACCAGCGGCAGCGCGGCCGGCCGTCGGTCCCGGGAATCGTCTTCTCCACGCTCACGAAGGCACTCCTTGCGCTGGGTCATCCGCTGGCATGGATGAAGGCCTCATCCTAGAGCAGGCCGCGCACGGCAAGAAGTCACGTGCGCGGCCCACGCAGATCGGGGATCGCACGCTTGCGCCTGCCTGGGGGGCGGCGCAGAGTCGGGCGTTTACCGTCCACCGCGGATGCCACACACGATGCCTGCCATGCTGCCGTCGCCCAAGAACCTGCTGCGCCGCCTGGTCCTGTGCCTGCTGCTCGGGGCAGGGGCCGGCGCGGCCGTGGCGCAGCCCATCGTGGTCCACCACATCGGGCCCTTCACCGGCGTGCTCGCGGCGTCGAACAAGGAGTCCATCGAGGGCGCCAACCTGTTCCTGGACGGCTTCAACGCACGCGGCGGCGTGCAGGGCCGGCCGGTGAAGCTGGAGACGCTGGACGACGGCCAGGATCCCAAGCGCACGAAGGCGCTGTTCGACGAGCTGCTGGCCAAGAAGCGGCCGCTGGCGCTGCTGCTCACGCGCACCACGCCGTCGATGGAGGCCATCCTGCCCGCGGTGGCGCAGAGCGGCGTGCCGGTGATCGGCCCGCAGACCGGCGGCAGCTTCGTCAACAACCCACCGCGGCGCGAGGTGTTCACCATCCGCGCCAGCTACCAGAAGGAAGCCGAGACCGCGATCCGCATGCAGCACGGCATCGGCGTCTCCCGCTTCGGCGTGCTGCTGGCCGACGACGTGTTCGGCACCGACACGATGATCGCCATCGACCGCACCTTCAAGGACCTGAAGATCGCGCCGCTGGCGGTGGCAAAGGTCGACAACCGCAAGCCCGACGTCACCGAGGCGGTGAACACCATCCTCGCGAAGGCGCCGCAGGTGGTGCTGCTGATCGTCTCCAGCAAGGCCGCGTCCGACTTCGTGAAGCGCTACCGCGCGCAGGGCGGCAGCGCCACCTTCATCTCGCTGTCCAACACCAGCAACAACGACTACATCCAGGGCCTGGGCAACCAGGCGCGCGGCGCCATCGTGATGCAGGTGCTGCCATCGCCGTTCTCGGGCGGCACGCCGCTGGCGCGCGACTACGCCAATGCCGCCGCGAAGCAGAAGCTGCCGCTGTCGTACGCGGGGCTCTACGGCTTCGCGTCGGCCAAGCTGCTGGCGCTGGGCCTCACGCGTGCCGGGCGCGAACCGCTGCCGGGCTCGCTGATCGCGGCGCTGGAAGGCATGGGCGAGATCGACCTCGGCGGGTTTCGCGTGCGCTACGGGCCGGGCGACCGCGTCGGCTCGAACTTCGTCGACTCGGCCATCATCACCGAGGGCGGCCGCTTCCTGCGCTAGGGCGCATGGCGGCACGGCCGCCAAAAGATACATCCGCAATGCACTTGATCCGGGTCAAGGCAGGCCCGGCGTCCGGCGGCGACAGTTCGCCGCATGAACCAGACGATGCGGAGACAAGCATGAGCGTGCTCGGCGCAGCCGTGCGCGCGCGGCCTGAATACCTGGAGCCGCTGCTGCGCAGCCTGCAGGCGCAGCCGGGCGTTGACGTGGCACTGAACCCCGGCGACGGCCGGCTGGTGCTGGTGCTCGAAGACGCCGAGCAGCCCGCGGCGGCCGCGCTGGCCGCCATCGCGCTGCGGCCCGAGGTGCTGAGCGTCTCGCTGGTCTACGAGTACTCCGGCCCCGACGCTCCGGCGCCGGACACCGGTACCGACTACCGCGCCTGGCGCGGCAGCCTGGACACGCGCGCCGCGGCCTGACACCCCGACAACCCACCCGCCACCGGCCGCCGGCACCTCGCCAGCGACCGGCGACGGCCAAGCCTTGCCCGAACCAAGAGAGCCTCGCATGGACAACCAACGCCGACAGTTCCTGAAGCAGCAGGCCATGACCGCCACCGCCAGCGCCATCGGCATCCCGGTGGTGGCCGCGGCGGCCCCGGCCGCCCCCGACGATGCCGCGGTGCGCTGGGACAAGGCGCCGTGCCGCTTCTGCGGCACCGGCTGCTCGGTGATGGTGGGCGTGCAGGACGGCCGCGTCGTCGCGACCCAGGGCGACCCGGAAGCGCCGGTCAACCGCGGCCTGAACTGCATCAAGGGCTACTTCCTGTCCAAGATCATGTACGGCAAGGACCGCCTCAGCACCCCGCTGATGCGCCAGAAGAACGGCCAGTACGACAAGAACGGCGACTTCGTGCCGGTGAGCTGGGACCAGGCCTTCGACCTGATGGCCACGAAGTGGAAGGAAGCGCTGAAGAGCGACGGCCCGGCCGGCGTGGGCATGTTCGGCAGCGGCCAGTGGACCATCTTCGAAGGTTATGCCGCGGCCAAGCTGTGGAAGGCCGGCTTCCGTTCCAACAACCTCGACCCCAACGCCCGCCACTGCATGGCCAGCGCCGTCGCGGGGTTCATGCGCACCTTCGGCATCGACGAGCCGATGGGCTGCTACGACGACATCGAGCAGGCCGACGCCTTCGTGCTGTGGGGCAGCAACATGGCCGAGATGCACCCGGTACTGTGGAGCCGCATCACCGACCGCCGGCTGTCGAACCCGCACGTGAAGGTGGTGGTGCTGTCGACCTTCGAGCACCGCAGCTTCGACCTGGCCGACCAGGGGATGATCTTCAAGCCCCAGACGGACCTGGCGATCCTCAACTTCATCGCGCACTGGCTGATCACCAACAAGAAGGTGAACACCGAGTTCGTGAAGAAGAACGTCAACTTCAAGAAGGGCGCCGACGACATCGGCTACGGCCTGCGGCCCGCGCATGCGCTCGAGAAGGACGCGAAGAGCAACGGCTATGCGGGTGCCGACGGCAAGCCGAAGGGCAACCCGAACGACGCCACGCCGATCGGCTTCGACGAGTTCGCGAAGTTCGTCAGCGAGTACACGGCCGAGAAGGTGAGTGCGCTCTCGGGTGTGCCGGTGAAGCAGCTGGAAGAGCTGGCGAAGATCTACGGTGACCCGAAGACCAAGGTGATGAGCCTGTGGACCATGGGCTTCAACCAGCACACGCGCGGCACGTGGGCCAACAACATGGTCTACAACCTGCACCTGCTCACAGGCAAGATCAGCCAGCCGGGCAACAGCCCGTTCAGCCTGACCGGTCAGCCCAGCGCCTGCGGCACCGCGCGCGAGGTGGGCACCTTCGCGCACCGGCTGCCGGCGGACATGGTGGTGACCAACCCCGAGCACCGCAAGCACACCGAGGAGCTGTGGCAGCTGCCCGAGGGCACCATCAACGACAAGATCGGCCTGCACGCGGTGGCCCAGAGCCGCGCGCTGAAGGACGGCAAGCTCAAGTGCTACTGGACCAGCACCACCAACAACATGCAGGCCGGGCCGAACATCAACGGCGAGATCCTGCCCGGCTGGCGCAACCCGGCCACCTTCGTGGTGGTGAGCGACGCCTATCCCACGGTGAGCGCCATCGCCGCCGACCTGATCCTGCCCGCGGCGATGTGGGTCGAGAAGGAAGGTGCCTTCGGCAACGCCGAGCGCCGCACGCAGTTCTGGCGCCAGCAGGTGAGCGCGCCCGGCCAGGCGAAGAGCGACCTGTGGCAGATGGTCGAGTTCAGCAAGCGCTTCAAGGTCGAAGAGGTGTGGCCGGCCGAGCTGATCGCGAAGAAGCCGCAGTGGAAGGGCAAGACGCTGTACGACGTGCTCTACCGCAACGGCAAGGTCGACAAGTACCCGCTGGCCGACCTGACGAAGGTCAACGCGAAGTACATCAAGGACTACGCCAACGACGAGAGCAAGGCCTTCGGCTTCTACCTGCACAAGGGCCTGTTCGAGGAATACGCCGAGTTCGGCCGCGGCCACGGCCACGACCTGGCGCCGTTCGACACGTACCACGAGGTGCGCGGCCTGCGCTGGCCGGTGGTGGACGGCAAGGAGACGCTGTGGCGCTTCCGCGAGGGTTACGACCCGTATGTGAAGGCCGGCGAAGGCGTGAAGTTCTACGGCCACAAGGACGGCAAGGCGGTGGTCTTCGCGCTGCCGTACCAGCCGGCCGCCGAGTCGCCCGACAAGGAGTTCGACCTCTGGCTGTGCACCGGCCGCGTGCTGGAGCACTGGCACACCGGCTCGATGACGCGCCGCGTGGCCGAGCTGCACCGCGCGGTGCCGGAAGCCGTGGTGTTCATGCACCCGGACGACGCCAAGGATCGCGGCATCCAGCGCGGCATGACGATCAAGGTGAGTTCGCGCCGCGGCGAGATCCAGGCCCAGGTGGAGACCAAGGGCCGCAACAAGCCGCCGCGTGGCCTGGTGTTCGTGCCCTTCTTCGACGAGGGCCGGCTGGTCAACAAGCTGACGCTGGATGCCACCTGCCCGATCTCGAAGGAGACCGACTTCAAGAAGTGCGCCGTGAAGGTCGTGCGCGCCTGAGACCGCGATGGACTGGTCCCGCCGTTCCGTGCTGCAGGCCAGCGCCACCGCGACCAGCGCCGCGCTGCTCGCCGGCGGCGCCGCGCTGCTGGCGCGGCCGGCCGCGGCGCGGCCTGCGCAGGCGCTGCGGCCGCCCGGTGCGCTGGCCGAGGAACGTTTCCTCGCCGCCTGCGTGCGCTGCGGCCTGTGCGTGCGCGACTGCCCGCCGCACAACCTGAAGCTCAGCCGCGGCGGCGACGGCGTGGCGGTGGGCACGCCGTACTTCGTGGCGCGCGAGATCCCCTGCGAGATGTGCGAGGCCGTGCCCTGCGTGAAGGCCTGCCCCACCGGCGCGCTGGACCCGATGCTGACGAAGATCGAGGACGCCGAGATGGGCACCGCGGTGCTCGTCGACGAGGAGAACTGCCTCAACTTCCTGGGCCTGCGCTGCGACGTCTGCTACCGCGTGTGCCCGGTGATCGACAAGGCCATCACCCTCGAGAAGGTGAGCAACCCGCGCAGCGACCGCCACGCGATGCTGCTGCCCACCGTGCATGCCGAGGCCTGCACCGGCTGCGGCAAGTGCGAGAAGAGCTGCGTGCTGGACGAGGCCGCCATCAAGGTGCTGCCGGCGAAGCTGGCGCGCGGCCACGCCGGCGCGCACTACCGCAAGGGCTGGGACCCGGCCAACCGCACCGGCCGCCCGCAGTTCGACCTGCCGGTGCAGCGCCTGCCCGAGCAGCCCGACCTGGTGCCGCTGCGCGACGGGCACGCGCCCTACGGCGGGCCCACCGGCGCCGCCTCGGGAGCCGCGCGATGAAGTGGCTGCTGGCGCGCCGCGTCTCGCAGGTGGCGGTGATCGTGCTGTTCCTGCTGGGGCCGCTGGCCGGCGTGTGGGTGCTCAAGGGCAACCTGTCGTCCAGCCTGCTGCTGGGCACCGTGCCGATGACCGATCCCTTCGTGCTGGCGCAGACCGTCGCCGCGCGCCACGTGCCCGAGGCCAGCGCGCTGCTGGGTGCGGCCATCGTCGCCGCGTTCTACGCGCTGGTGGGCGGGCGCGGCTTCTGCGCCTGGGTGTGTCCGGTGAACCTGGTCACCGATGCCGCCGCGGCGCTGCGCCGCCGCCTGGGCCTGCGCAGCAACGGCCGCGCGCCCAGCCGTTCGCTGCGCCTGTGGCTGCTGGCCGCCGTGCTGCTGGCCAGCGCGCTGGCCGGGCAGGCGGTGTGGGAAACCGTGAACCCGGTGTCGCTGACGCAGCGCGCGCTGGTGTTCGGCGGCGGCCTGGCCTGGGGCGCGACCGCGGCGGTGTTCCTGTACGACCTGTTCGTCGCGCCGCGCGGCTGGTGCGGCCACGTCTGCCCGGCCGGCGCCACCTACGCGCTGATCGGCGCGAAGAGCCTCGTGCGCGTCTCCGCCCGCCATGCCAGCCGCTGCGACGACTGCGGCGACTGCTTCGCCGTCTGTCCCGAACCGCAGGTGATCACGCCGGCGCTGAAGGCCAAGGGCGGCGCCGGCCCCGTGATCACCGACCGCGACTGCACGCTGTGCGGCCGCTGCATCGACGTGTGCCCGCCACGCGTCTTCGCCTTCACCCACCGTTTCGACACCCGAAAGGACTGACCATGAAGGTCCGTGCCCTCCTGAGCTTGCTGATGGCGCTGGCCGCCGGCCTCTCGTTCGCCGCCGATCCGGTGCAGCTGCCTTCGCTGCGCAACGGCACGCCGCTGCAGCAGGACAACCCGCCCACCGCGTCGCACCAGGAGCGCGACCGCGCCCCGGCGCCGCGCGACTTCGTGCAGCAGCCGCCGCTGATCCCGCACACCACGGCCGGCTACCAGATCACGAAGAACTTCAACAAGTGCATGGACTGCCACGGCTGGTCGCGCAGCGTCACCAGCGGCGCGCCGAAGGTGGGTGTCACGCACTTCCGCACCCGCGACGGGCGCGAGCTCGACAACGTGAGCCCGCGGCGCTACTTCTGCACCCAGTGCCACGTGGCGCAGACCGACGCCAAGCCGCTGGTGGAGAACACCTTCAAGCGCGCCCGGGGGCTGCAGTGACCGCGCGCGCATGGGCCGGCAAGGCCTGGGCTCTGGCCACCGGCACGGCCGGGATCTTCTTCGTGCTGGGCATCCTGTTCTGGGGCGGCTTCAACACCGCGATGGAGTGGACCAACCGCGAGGCCTTCTGCATCTCGTGCCACGAGATGCGGGACAACGTCTTCGTCGAGTACCGCAACACCATCCACTACCAGAACCGCACCGGCGTGCGCGCCACCTGCCCCGACTGCCACGTGCCCAAGGAGTGGGGCCCGAAGATCGTCCGCAAGATCCAGGCGAGCAACGAGCTGCTGCACAAGGCGCTGGGCTCGATCGACACGCCGGAGAAGTTCAACGCCAAGCGCGCCGAGCTGGCCCGGCACGAGTGGGACCGGATGAAGAAGAACGACAGCCAGGAATGCCGCAACTGCCACAACTACACCTACATGGACTACGCCGAGCAGAACCGGCGCTCGGCCACGCGGCACCAGACGGCGTTCAACGAGGGCCAGACCTGCATCGACTGCCACAAGGGCATCGCGCACACGCTGCCCTCGATCGAGCAGCACATCGGCGCGCCGAAGGCGGGCGCGGCGGAACTGCCGGCCTCGGGCGCGTCGCGCTGAAGCGTCAGCCGGGTGGCGCGGCCAGCGCCACCGCCTGGCTCTGGATCAGATCGGCGATGGCGCCGATGTCGGTCAGCGCCAGCACCGGCATCGGCGCGCCGGGCACGGCCTCGTCGCTGGCCAGCGCCACGATGCCCGGCCACTCGGGCCACAACGGCGGCTTGCCCACCGCGGGGCGGAAGACCTCCAGCTTCGGGAAGTCGCCGCTCTTGAAGCCCTCCACCAGCACGATGTCGCAGCGCTGGATGCGGCTCAGCAGGTAGTCCAGCGGCGGCTCGGGGTCGCCGCGCAGCTCGTGCATCAGCGCCCAGCGCGTGCGGCCGAGCAGCAGCACCTCCTGGCTGCCGGCCTCGCGCAGCCGGAAGCTGTCCTTCGCCGGGTGGTCGACCTGGATGTCCTTGTGCGAGTGCTTGATCAGCGAGACCGTGAGCCCGCGCTCGCGCAGGCAGGGGATGAGCTTTTCCAGCAGCGTGGTCTTGCCCATGCCGGAGCGGCCGGCGATGCCGAAGACTTTCATGCGGCCATTCTCGCCGGCCATGCTGCGGCTACATTGAGGCCATGAAAGACATTCCCCGCTCCGAACTGCCCGCGCTGCTCAGGCGCATGCCCAAGGCCGAGCTGCATATCCACATCGAAGGCTCGCTGGAGCCCGAGCTGATCTTCCAGCTCGCGCAGCGCAACGGCGTGGCGCTGGCCTACCCCAGCGTGGAGGCGCTGCGCGCCGCCTACGCCTTCACCGACCTGCAGAGCTTCCTGGACATCTACTACGCCGGCGCCAGCGTGCTGCTGAAGGAGGCCGACTTCTTCGACATGGCCTGGGCCTACTTCCAGCGCGCCGCGGCCGACCACGTGGTGCACGCCGAACTGTTCTTCGACCCGCAGACGCACACCGAGCGCGGCGTGCCGATGGAAACGGTGATCGTCGGCCTGGCCCACGCCTGCCGGCGCGCGCATGCCGAGCTCGGCATCAGCGCGAAGCTGATCCTGTGTTTCCTGCGCCACCTCAGCGAGGAGGCGGCGTTCCAGACGCTGGAGCAGGCGCTGCCGTTCCGCGACCACTTCATCGGCGTGGGCCTGGACAGCAGCGAGCGCGGCCACCCGCCGGAGAAGTTCGCGCGCGTCTTCGCGCGCTGCCGCGAGCTCGGCCTGCACGTGGTGGCGCATGCCGGCGAGGAAGGCCCGCCGGCCTACATCGAGAGCGCGCTCGACGTGCTGAAGGTCGAGCGCATCGACCACGGCGTGCGCTGCGTCGAGAGCCCGGCGCTGGTGCGGCGCCTGGCGACCGAGCGCATGCCGCTCACCGTGTGCCCGCTGTCCAACGTCAAGCTGTGCGTGTTCAAGACCATGGCCGAGCACAACCTGCCGGTGCTGCTGAAGGCCGGCCTGTGCGCCACCGTCAACAGCGACGACCCGGCCTACTTCGGCGGCTACATGAACCAGAACTTCGTCGAGACCTTCGCGGCGCTGCCGCGGCTGGGCACGGCCGAGGCCTACACGCTGGCGCGCAACAGCTTCGAGGCCAGCTTCGCGAGTGCCGAGCAGAAGGCGGCCTGGATCGCTCAGCTGGACACGATGTTCGCCTGAGGGACTGGAGCCCCCAAGCTCGCTAGCGCTCGCTACCCCCCGAGGGGGCCGCCCGCCGACGGCCCGGCAAAGCCGGTTCCGTGGCGGGGACTTGGTGGGTTCGGCTTCGGGATGCGCCGCACTGCAAGGCTCAGCAGCCCCGCCAGCAGCAACAGCAGCACGGCGCCGAAGGCCCACACCACCCAGACGATCACCACGCCGGCCGCACCCAGCCAGCCGAGGCCATGCACGGCGAGGGTGGCGCCCCACACGGCCCATTCCTGCCACTGCGGCAGCCACTGCTCGAGCACCGCCGGGTAGGGCAGCGACTGGATCCACCCGGGCAGCGCCTCCAGCAGCTGCGGCCCGTGCACCAGCACGGTGTGCAGCGCCCAGGCGCCGAGCGACCAGGTGGCGAAGAGGATGGCGGTGAGGATCCAGATCAGCCAGAGCATGGCGGGCAGGCTACCGCAAGCGCGCACGCCCCGCCGCGGCGGCGGGGTTTCGGCGGCGCCGGCCGGGCATCCGGCGCGCGGATCGGTTAAGTTCCGCCGCCATGCCCGACGTCCACGCCCCTCCTTCCGTCCGCACGCTGGCCTGGCGTCAGGCGCTGCGCGACTTCCGCGCCGGCGAACTGCGCCTGCTGGCGCTGGCCGTCACGCTGGCGGTGGCCGCGCTGACCGCGGTCTCGTTCTTCGCCGACCGGCTGAACAACGGCCTGCAGCGCGATGCGCGCCAGCTGCTGGGCGGCGACGCCGTGGTGGGCAGCGACCGCCCGGTGCCGCCCGAGCTGGTGGCCCAGGCGCGTGCGCTGGGCCTGGCCAGCGCCACCAGCACCAGCTTCCCGAGCATGGGTCGCGCCCCCGACGACAAGGGCGGCGCGACGCGCCTGGTCTCGGTCAAGGCGGTGACCCCCGGCTACCCGCTGCGCGGCCAGCTGCAGCTGAAGGACCGGCCCGACGGCCCGGTGCTCACCGAGGCCTCGACGCCCAAGCCCGGCACCGTGTGGGTGGACGCGGCGCTGCTGGACGCGCTGCAGCTGAAGGTCGGCGACCCGCTGCTGCTGGGCGACACCAGCCTGGTGATCGCGCGCCTGATCGTGATCGAGCCCGACCGCGGCACCGGCTTCTCCAGCTTCGCCCCGCGCGTGATGCTGGCCGAGAGCGACCTGGCCGCCACCGGCCTGGTGCAGCCCAGCAGCCGCATCAACTACCGCTTCGCGGTGGCCGCGCCCAAGGGCACCGACGACGCCGTGGTGCGCGCCTTCGTGCGCTGGGTCGACGACCGCGTGAAGGCCGACGGCCTGCGCGGGCTGCGCGTGGAGAGCGTGGACAGCGGCCGGCCCGAGATGCGCCAGACGCTGGCGCGCGCCGAGAAGTTCCTGAACCTGGTGGCGCTGCTGGCGGCGCTGCTGGCCGCGGTGGCGGTGGGCATCGCGGCGCGCGACTTCGCGCAGCGGCACCTGGACGACTGCGCGATGCTGCGCGTGCTGGGGCTGTCGCAGCGGCGCATCGCCGGCGCCTACGCGCTGGAGTTCGGGCTGGTGGGCCTGGTGGCGAGTTCGCTGGGCGTGCTGATCGGCCTGCTGGTGCACAACGTCTTCGTCTGGCTGCTGGCCGGGCTGGTCAGCGCCGAGCTGCCCGCGCCGGGCTGGTGGCCGGCCTTCTTCGGCCTGGGCGTGGGCATGACGCTGCTGCTGGGCTTCGGCCTGCCGCCGGTGCTGCAGCTGGCGCGCGTGCCGCCGCTGCGCGTGATCCGGCGCGACGTGGGCGCGCCACGCGCCTCGTCCATCGGCGTGCTGGCGGCCGGCGCGGGCGGCTTCGTGGCGCTCTTGATGGCGGTGTCCTCGGACCTCACGCTGGGTCTCATCGCGGTGGGCGGCTTCGCGGCGGCGGTGGCGCTGTTCGCGCTGCTGGCCTGGCTGGCCGTGACCGTGCTGAAGCGTGCCGTGCCCGAGGCACGCGCACCGCGCTGGCTGGTGCTGGCCACGCGCCAGATCGCCGCCCGGCCGGCCTTTGCGGTGCTGCAGGTCTCGGCGCTGGCCGTGGGCATGCTGGCGCTGGTGCTGCTGGTGCTGCTGCGCACCGACCTCATCAGCAGCTGGCGCCAGGCCACGCCGCCCGACGCGCCGAACCGCTTCGTGATCAACATCCAGCCCGAGCAGGCCGAGCCGTTCCGCGAGCGGCTGAAGCAGGACGGCGTGCAGCGCTACGACTGGTACCCGATGATCCGCGGCCGCCTGGTGGCGATCAACGGCCGCAGCGTCACGCCCGACAGCTTCGGCGGCGGCCGCGCCAGCCGGCTGGTGGAGCGCGAGTTCAACCTCAGCTACAGCGAGAAGGCGCCGGCGCACAACACGGTGGTCGACGGGCGCTGGACCGACGGCGAAGCGGGCGGGCTGTCGGTGGAGGAGGGCCTGGCGAAGGAACTCGGCCTGAAGCTGGGCGACACGCTGCGCTTCGACGTCGGCGGCCAGCCGCAGGAAGGCAAGGTCACCTCGGTGCGCAAGGTGGACTGGGGTTCGATGCGCGTCAACTTCTTCGTGCTGTTCCCGGTGCCGGCGATGGACGAGCTGCCGCGCAGCTTCATCAGCGCCTTCCGCGCGCCCGCCGGTCCTGACGGCGCGACAGCGCCCGGCTTCGACAACCGGCTCTCGCGCGACTTCCCGAACATCACCAACATCGACGTCTCGGCCAGCATCGCGCAGGTGCAGCGCGTGCTGGACCAGGTGGTGCGTGCGGTGGAGTTCCTGTTCGGCTTCACGCTGGTGGCGGGCCTGGTGGTGCTGTTCGCCGCCATCAGCGCCACGCGCGAGGCGCGCTCGCGCGAGTTCGCGATCATGCGCGCGATGGGCGCCGGCTCGCGCCTGCTCGCACAGGTGCAGCGCACCGAACTGCTGGGCGTGGGCGCGCTGGCCGGGCTGCTGGCCTCGCTGGCCGCGGTGGCGGTGGGCGCGCTGCTGGCGCGTTATGCCTTCGAGTTCACCTGGGCGCCCGCGCCCTGGGTGCCGCTGGCCGGCATGGCCGCCGGCGCACTGCTGGCGCTGGCCGCCGGCTGGTGGGGGCTGCGCGAGGTGCTGCGGCGGCCGGTGCTGGAGACGCTGCGGCGGGCCGGAGCGGTCTAGGCGAGCGCGCGCGCCACCAGCCGCGCCGCCTGCGCCAGCACCGCTTCGTCCTCCGGCCGCATGCGCCCGTGCGCACGCGCTGTCTCGTAGTAGGCGCTGATCATCACCGGCGCGCGGCCCGCGGGCCAGGTGATCGCGACGTCGTTGTACTTGTCCATCATGCCCTCGGCCATCGCGGTGCCGGTCTTGTCGCCGGCGCGCCAGGCCGGCGGCAGGCCGGCGCGCAGGCGGCGCTGGCCGGTGCGCGTGGCCACCATCCAATCCACCAGCCGCTCGCGCGAGGCCGGCACCAGCACGTCGCCGGTCAGGCAGAGCGCCGCGGTGCGCGCCATCGCCGCCGGCGTGGTGGTGTCGCGCTCGTCGCCCGGCACCACCAGGTTCATCTGCGGCTCCACGCGGTCGAGCCGCGTCACGGTGTCGCCCCATTCGCGCAGCGCCGCGGTGAAGCCCGCCGGACCGCCGATCAGGCCCAGCAGCAGGTTGGCCGCGGTGTTGTCGCTGGTGGTCTGCGCGGCCTCGGCCAGCGCCAGCACGCTCATGCCGCCGCGGCCCACCTGGGCCCGCGCGACCGGCGCGTAGGCCGCGAGGTCGGCCTCGGTGTAGGGCACCCACTGGTCGGCCTGCAGCCGGCCCTGGTCGATCCGGCGCAGCACCACCGCGGCCAGCGGCAGCTTGAAGGTGGAGCACATGCCGAAGCGCTCGTCGATGCGGTGGCCGGTGCAGCGGCCGCTGGCGATGTCCAGCAGCGCCACGCCCAGCCGGCCGCCGGCGCGCTTCTCCAGCGCGGCCAGTGCGGCCCGTGGATCGGCGGCCGCCTTCGGCAGCGCCAGGGTCGGCGCGGGCAGCAGGCAGGCGGCGCTCAGCGTGAGCAGCTGGCGGCGGGTCCGGGCTTCGGGCGTTGTGCTCTGAGTCATGAATCCTGGTATCGGTGAGGTGTGGATGCGGCGCATTCTCCCCAGGGCGCTCACGAGGCTGAAGCGATCGTTTCTAGAATGAGACCATAGTTTTTCTTGAGGCTCGGATGATCCCGGCTGCCTATTCGCTGAACGGCCTGCGTGCCTTCGAAGCCGCCGCGCGCCACCTCAACTTCACCCGCGCGGCCGACGAGCTCTGCGTGACGCCGGCGGCCGTGAGCCACCAGGTGAAGGCGCTCGAGGACCACCTGGGCCAGGTGCTGTTCCACCGCCACGCCCGGGGCCTGGAGCTCACCGACGAAGGCGCGCTGCTCGCCCCCACGGTGGCCGACGCGCTGCAGCGCATCGGCGGCCTGCTGCAGGCGTTGCAGCAGGGTGGGCCGCAGCAGGTGCTGAACGTGGGCGTGGTGGGCACCTTCGCGCTCGGCTGGCTGCTGCCGCGGCTGGCGGACTTCCGTGCGCGCCACCCGCAGGTGGACCTGCGCCTGCGCACCCACAACAACAAGGTCGACCTGGCGGCCGAGGGCCTGGACCTGGCGATCCGCTTCGGCGAGGGCGCCTGGCGCAACAGCCAGGCCGAGCTGCTGCTGCGCGCGCCGCTGTCGCCGCTGTGCAGCCCCGCCGACGCGGCGCGGCTGCGCCAGCCCGACGACCTGAAGAAGCTGACGCTGCTGCGCTCCTACCGCGACCAGGACTGGCCGGCGTGGCTGCGCGCCGCGAACCTGCCGCCGCTGGCGCTGCGCGGCCCGCTGTTCGACAGCTCGGCGCTGATGGTGCAGGCCGCGCTGGCGGGCGAAGGCGTGGCGCTGGCGCCGCCTTCGATGTTCAGGCGCGAGCTGCAGCAGGGCCGGCTGGTGCAGCCCTTCGTGCTGGAGGTGGACGTGGGCGGCTACTGGCTGTGCCGCGCGTCGGGGCGCCCGGCGACGCCGGCGATGGCGCTGTTCGGCAGCTGGCTGACGGAGGACCTGGCGCGCGCCGGCCTCAGGCCGTCTGCAGCCTGAAGCTGCCGAGCACCTGGGTCAGGCGACCCACCTGCTCGCTCAGGCTCTCGGCCGCCGCGGCGCTCTGTTCCACCAGCGCGGCGTTCTGCTGCGTCATGTGGTCGAGGTCCGAGACCGCGACGTTGACCTGCCCGATGCCGCCGCTCTGCTCGGCGGCCGCGGCGCTGATCTCGCCGACGATGTCGGCCACGCGCTGCACGCTGGCGACGATGTCGGTCATCGTGGTGCCGGCGCTGCTGACCAGCTGCGAACCCGCTTCCACGCGCTCCAGGCTGGCGCCGATCAGGCCCTTGATCTCGCGCGCCGCCGTGGCGCTGCGCTGCGCGAGGCTGCGCACCTCGGCGGCCACCACGGCGAAGCCGCGGCCCTGCTCGCCGGCCCGCGCGGCTTCCACCGCGGCGTTGAGCGCCAGGATGTTGGTCTGGAACGCGATGCCGTCGATGGTGCCGATGATGTCGCCGATCTTGCGCGAGCTGGCATTGATCTCGCCCATCGTGGAGACCACCTGGGCCACCACCTCGCCGCCGCGCTGCGCCACCTCGCTGGCCGAGCTGGCCAGCTGCTGCGCGGTGCGGGCCGAGTCGGCGGTCTGGCGCACGGTGCCGGTGAGCTGCTCGATCGAGCTGGCGCTCTGCTGCACGCGGCCGGCGGCCTGCTCGGTGCGCTGGCTCAGGTCGGTGTTGCCGCTGGCGATTTCCTGCGCCGCGGTGCCGATGCTGTCGCTGGCCTGGCGCACCGTGGCCAGCGAGTCGCGCAGCCGTTCCACCATGCGGCCGAGGGCGCGCACCAGGTCGCCGATCTCGTCGTCGCGTTCGCTGGCGATGTGGCCCTGCAGGTCGCCGTCGGCCACGCGGCCGGCCAGGCCCACCGCGTCGGACAGTTCGTGCACCACGCGGGCCTGCAGGCGCCAGGCGGTGAACAGCGCGCCGCCCGTGGCCGCCAGCATCAGCACGCACAGCAGCGCCTGGGTGCGCAGCTTGAGGGCGTCGGCAGCGGCGGTGCGCTCGTCGTGCAGGGCCTGCTGGCGCACCACCAGTGCGCCCAGGGTCTTGGCGAGTTCGCCGTAGGTGTTCTCGGCCGCGCGCATCGCGCCGATGCCGACGTTGGGGTCCGTGCCGCTGAGGTCGATGGCCTTGTCGCACTGCTTCAGGAAGCGCTCGATCAGCGGATCGGCGGCCTTCGCGAGCTCGGTCACCGCGGCGTCGTCGCCGATGTTGCCGGGCATGGCGGCCACCACGCGCTGCACGCCCTTGACCTCCTTGGCGAGGTCGTCGCGCGCGGCCTTCACGGCGGCATCGTCCAGCGACGCGATCAGCGTCAGCGTGCGGAACACATGGCCGCGCACCTGCGCCAGCTGCTCCTGCACCTGGCCCATGGTGCGCAGGTTCTCGATGTCGGCGCTGCTGGCCTCGTTCGCGGCGCGACCCTGGCGCCAGTCCAGCACCGCGTAGCCCGCGCCCGCGGCCAGCGCCACCAGGGCGGTGATCAGCGGGGCAATCAGCAGCTTCAGGCCGAGCTTCATGCGGGTGCCCCGGCCCGGGTCACTTGTAGACGCCGCCGCAGACCGCGGTCTCGCCGAGCTTCTCGCAGTACATCACCTTGGGCTCGACCTTCTTGCTCACCGGGTTGGTGAACTTGTATTCCTGCCAGAAGCCGCTCGGCTTGGACTTGGCCAGCTCGACGCGCTCCTTCACGAAGTACTTGCCGTCGATGTCGGTCAGGTCGATCAGGTCCTTGCCGATCTGCTTCGGGTTGGCGCCGTGCGCCAGGCACTTGCCGTCGAGGCCGTAGACCACGAGGTACAGGTCGCGGTCGATGAACTGGCCGCCCTTGTTGCTGATCTCGGCATAGCCCTTGTCGACGCCGTTGCTCTTGATGAAGGCGATGCCCTTCTTGACCATCGCGCTGGCTTCGTCGCGGGTGGCATTGCTGGAGAAGGCGGGCGTGGCGGCCAGGGCCAGCAGCAGCGGGGCGATCAGGGCGGTCTTCATGGGTGTGTCTCCGGTTTCGGGAAGGGCGCGGCTCAGTGGCCGATCAGGCCCATGTCGGCGCTGCTCATCAGGCCTTCGATGTCCATCAGGATCAGCATGCGCTCGCTCTCGTTCTCGCCCTGGCCCGTCTTCACGGTGCCGATGCCCGTGATGTAGGAGGCGTCGATCGTCGAGTTCAGCTCGGGCGCGGGCTTGATCTGTTCCTTGTGCAGTTCCAGCACGTCGGACACCGAGTCGACCACGGCGCCGACCACGCGGCCGCGCACGTTGAGCACCACCACCACGGTGAAGGTGTTGTACTCGGCGGTCTCGCAGTTGAGCTTCAGGCGCAGGTCGATGATCGGCACGATCACGCCGCGCAGGTTGACCACGCCCTTGATGAACGAGGGCGCGTTGGCGATGCGGGTGGGCTGCTCGTACGAGCGGATCTCCTGCACGCGCAGGATGTCGATGCCGTACTCCTCGGCGCCCAGACGGAAGGTCAGGAACTCGCCGCCCTGCGAGGTGCGGCTGGCCGCACCGGCGGCAGCGCCGGGGCCCGCGGCGCGGGCGGCTTCGTGGCGGGCCACGTGGGTGGCTTCGGCGATCATCTCCATGGTCGGTTCCTTGCGTCAGGGACTGGTTGCGTGCTGTATCGGCCGTTGCGCGCCGGTTCTTGAGGGCCGGGCGACCGGCTCAGAAGGTTTCCCACTCATCGTCCGCACCGGCGGGCGCGGGCTTGGCGGCGGGCGCCGGAGCGGCCACCGGCGCCGGCCTGGCGGCCTCGGCCTTCGGCTCGGTCTTCGGGGCGGCCTTGGCCTCGACCTTCGGCGCGGCCTTGGCCTTGGGGGCCGCGGCCGCCGGCGCGTCGGCGACGGGCCTGGCGCGCACCTGGGCGGCCGCCTGGGCCGCCGCCTGGCTCACCACCTTCGCCGCCACGGCCTTCGGGCTGGCGCCTGCTTCGCCGCCGGCGATGCGGAAGCTGCCCAGCGCATTGGCGAGCTGGCGCGACTGGTCCTTCAGCGACTCGGCGGCGGCTGCGCTCTGTTCCACCAGCGCGGCGTTCTGCTGCGTCATCGTGTCCAGCTGCGTCACCGCGGCGTTGACCTGGCCGATGCCGCTGCTCTGCTCGGCGGCGGCGGCGCTGATCTCGCCGATGATGTCGGTCACGCGCTGCACGCTGGCGACGATCTCGCCCATCGTGGTGCCGGCGTCCTGCACCAGGCGCGAGCCCGACTCCACCCGCTCCACGCTGCTGCCGATCAGGGTCTTGATCTCGCGCGCGGCCTCGGCGCTGCGCTGCGCGAGGCTGCGCACTTCACTGGCCACCACCGCGAAGCCGCGGCCCTGCTCGCCGGCGCGCGCCGCTTCCACCGCGGCATTCAGCGCCAGGATGTTGGTCTGGAACGCGATGCCGTCGATGGTGCCGATGATGTCGGCGATCTTCTTGCTGCTGTGGTTGATCTCTTCCATCGTCGAGACCACCTGCGCCACCACGCTGCCGCCGCGCGCGGCCACCTCGCTGGCCGAGCTGGCCAGCTGGTTGGCGGTGCGCGCCGAATCGGCGGTCTGGTTGACGGTCTGCGTCAGGCGCGACATCGAGCTGGCCGCGTCCTGCAGGTTCGAGGCGGTCTGCTCGGTGCGCGCGCTGAGGTCGGTGTTGCCCTGGGCGATCTCCTGCGCGGCCAGCGAGACGCCGTCGGCGCCGCCGCGGATGCTGCCCAGCGTGCTGCGCAGCGACAGCTGCAGCGCCTGCAGCGCGTTCATCATCGCCGCGATGTCCTGGCTGCCGCCGTGGCTGCGGATGTCCTGCGTCAGGTCGCCCTGCGACAGGCGCTGCACGTGCACGCCGAACTGGCTGATGAAGGCGCGCACCAGGGCCGCGTTGACCACCAGCGTGACGATCGCAGCCGCGGCGCAGCCGATGCCGATGCCGGCCGCCACGCCGCTGCCGAGGCCGAGCGCGGGGCCGCCGACCGTGGCGGCCTGGCCGGCGACGATCAGGCCGACCGCGAGGGCCAGGCGTTGTTGGGTGCTGAGGTGACGAAGCATGCGGACTCCTGCGGGGAACTCGAAGTGGAAGGTGGTGCCGGGCCGCTCAGGCGGGCTGGAGGCGGAAGCGGTCGACCGCGGCGGCCAGGCGGGCGGCCTGCTCGCGCAGCGACTCGGCGGCCGCGGCGCTCTGCTCCACCAGCGCGGCGTTCTGCTGCGTCATCGAATCGAGCTCGGTGACGGCGACGTTGACCTGGCCGAGACCGCTGCTCTGCTCGCTGCTGGCGCTGCTGATCTCGGCGATGATGTCGTTGACGCGCTGCACGCGGGCGACGATGTCGCCCATCGCCCCGCCGGCCTGCGTCACCAGCTGCGCGCCGGCGTCCACGCTCTCGACGCTGCTGCCGATGAGGGTCTTGATCTCGCGCGCGGCGGCGGCGCTGCGCTGGGCCAGCGCGCGCACCTCGCCGGCCACCACCGCGAAGCCGCGGCCCTGCTCGCCGGCACGCGCCGCCTCCACGGCGGCGTTGAGCGCCAGGATGTTGGTCTGGAACGCGATGCCGTCGATGGTGCCGATGATGTCGGCGATCTTCTGGCTGCTGGTCTTGATCTCGGCCATCGTCGCGACCACCTGGGCCACCACCTCGCCGCCGTGCCCGGCCGCCGCGCTGGCGGCGCTGGCCAGCTGGGTGGCCGAGCGCGCGGCATCGGCCGTCTGGCCGACCGTGCCGGTGAGCTGCTCCAGGCTGCTGGCGGCCTGCTGCAGGCGGCCGGCGGCCTGTTCGGTGCGCGCCGACAGGTCCTGCCCGCCGCTGGCGATCTCGGCGCTGGCGCTGTCGATGGACTCGCTGCCCTGGCGCAGCTCGGTCACCAGGCGCGCCAGCGAGCCCTGCATCTCGGCCAGCGAGCGCTGCATCTGGGCCATCTCGTCGCGGCCCTCGGCGGCGACGGTGCCCGACAGGTCGCCCTGCGCGATGCGGCCGGTGGCGGCCACGGTGCGCGCCAGCGGCTGCGTGATGCTGCGCGTCACGCGCCAGCCGGCCAGGGCCGCCGCGGCCGCGGCGGCCGCCAGCACGGCCAGCAGCTGCAGCAGCGTGCCGCGGATGTCGGCCTCCATGTGCTGCGTGCCCTGGTCGACCAGCGTCTGCTGGAAGCGCGACAGCTCGGCGAGCGCGTCGACGTAGGCCGCGGCCGCCGGCACCATCTTCGACTGCAGCAGCGCGCGGCCGCCGTCGTTGTCGCCGGCCTTGAACTTCGCGAGCACGTCCTTGCGCACGCCGACGTAGGCGTCGCGGCGCTCGCCGATGAGCTGCAGCAGCTCCTTGCCGCGGGCGCTGACGATGCGCTCGGTCAGCTCCTTCTGCGTGACGCTGATCTCGTCGCTGGTGGTCTTCATCTGCGGGGCGAAGAACTGCTCCACCTCGGGCAGGCCGGCCGCCTGGGCGATGGCCAGCGCGCGGCTGGCGTTCAGCTGCACCTGGGCGCGCCACTGGTCGGCCAGCGCGGCGCGGCGCTGCAGGCTCAGCAGCTCGGCGTTGTCGGCCTTTAGGCGCTGCAGCCCGACGGTCGCGATCGCCACCACCAGGACCATCAGCGCCACCACGGCGCCGAAGGCCACCGCCAGGCGCGGGCCGGTGCGCAGGGATTGCAGGTTGAAGCGGGACATGGCGGCTCCGGTACGGCGAGCTGGCAGATAGGGGAGGGGACGTGCGCGGCGCAGGCGTTCAGGCCGGCTGCAGGCGGAAGGTCGCGACCAGGCTCGTCAGCGTTCCGGCCTGTTCCTTGAGCGATTCGGCGGCCGCGGCGCTCTGCTCCACCAGCGCGGCGTTCTGCTGCGTCATGTGGTCGAGGTCGGTGACGGCGCGGTTGACCTGGCCGATGCCGGCACTCTGCTCCTCGGCGGCCGAACTGATCTCGCCGATGATGTCGGCCACGCGCTGCACGCTGGCGACGATGTCGGTCATCGTGCTGCCGGCGCTGGCGACGAGCTGCGAGCCGGCCTCCACGCGCTCGACGCTGGCGCCGATGAGGGTCTTGATCTCGCGTGCCGCCTCGGCGCTGCGCTGCGCCAGGCTGCGCACCTCGCCGGCCACCACCGCGAAGCCGCGGCCCTGCTCGCCGGCACGCGCGGCTTCCACGGCGGCGTTGAGCGCCAGGATGTTGGTCTGGAACGCGATGCCGTCGATGGTGCCGATGATGTCGTTGATGCGGCGCGAGCTGGTGTTGATCTCCTGCATCGTGGTGACCACCTGCGACACCACCTCGCCGCCGCGCTGGGCCACGCCGGCGGCGGTGGCCGCCAGCGCCTTGGCCTGGCCGGCCGAGGCCGCGGTCTGGCGCACCGTGCCGGTGAGCTGCTCCATCGAGCTGGCGGTCTGCTGCAGCGAACCCGCGGCCTGCTCGGTGCGCTGGCTCAGGTCGCCGTTGCCGCTGGCCACTTCCGAGCTGCTGAGCTGGATGCTCTGCGACGAGGCGTGCACCTGGCCCACCACGTCGCGCAGGCTGGTCTGCATGCGCTCCAGCGCGGTGAGCAGCTGGCTCGCCTCGTCCTGGCCCTCGAGCCGGATGGGGCGCGTCAGGTCGCCGCCGGCGATCGCCTCCGCCACGCTGGCGGCATAGCCGATCGGGCTGGTGATCGAGTGCGAGTTCAGCAGCGTCAGCGGCGCCACCACCAGCACCACCACGACCAGCGTGGCCACGAAGGCCAGCAGCACGTGGCGCAGCGTGGCGCTGAGCTCCTGCTGGGTGGCGGCGGCCTCGGCGTCGATGATCTTCGCGATGCGGTCGACGCGTTGCTCGGCCTCGGTCACCTCGGCCTTGGCGCGCGTGAGCATCTTGTCGGCCACGCGGGCGGTGTCGTAGCCGCCGTTCTGGATGTTGTTGAGCACCGGGTCGCTGGATTTGGCGTAGTTCGCGAGCTTCTCGATCGCCTCGCGCGCCAGCGGGTTGTCCTCGTCCTCCTCGCCCTCGAGCATCGCCTCCAGCGCCTTGCGCGTGGCCGCGAGCTCGAGGTTCCAGGTCTGCCGGTGCTTGGCCACGAGATCACCGCTCTCGTAGTCGATGACCATCTGCTTCTCGAGCAGGCGCACCTGCGCCAGGTGCTGGCGGATCGAGCCCAGGGTCTCGATCTCGTGGATGGAGTGCGCCGTCACCTGCTCGGTGAGCGTCTTCATCTTCCAGCCGCCGACGAGGCCGACGGCGCCGACCACGGCGAACATCGCCAGCACCATCACCACGGCGCCCCACATGCGGGTCCGGATGGTGAACGAGCGGAGCAGGGGGAGCAGAGCCTTCAGCATCCGGGGCCTCTCTTGACGGGGTCACTCAGTGGCGTGAACGGCGCACCAGCGAGCCGATGTCCAGGATCAGCGCGACGCGGCCGTCGCCCATGATCGTGGCGCCCGACACGTCGTCGACGCGGCGGTAGTTGCTCTCGAGGTTCTTCACCACCACCTGCTGCTGGCCGAGCAGCTCGTCCACCAGCAGCGCGACGCGGCCGCCCTCGGCCTCCACCACGACCATGATGTTGGAGACGTGCTCGAAGTCGAAGCGCGGCACGTTGAAGACCTTCTCGAGGTCGACGACGGGCATGTACTCGTCGCGCACCTCCACCACGCGGCCGCTGCCGCCGATGGTCTTGATCAGGCCCGGCTGCACCTGGAAGCTCTCGACCACGCTGGACAGCGGGAGGATGTAGCACTCCTCGCCCACGCCCACGCTCATGCCGTCCATGATGGCCAGCGTCAGCGGCAGGCGCACGCGCACCGTCATGCCGTAGCCCTCGGCGGAGTCGATCTCCACCGAGCCGCCCAGGGCGGTGATGTTCTTCTTCACCACGTCCATGCCGACGCCGCGGCCGGACACGTCGGTGACCACGTCGGCGGTGCTGAAGCCGGGCGCGAAGATGAGGCCGTAGACCTCCTGGTCGCTCATCGTGTCGGGCGCGTCGATGCCGCGCTCGCGGGCCTTCTTCAGCAGCTTCTCGCGGTTCAGGCCGCGGCCGTCGTCGCGCACCTCGATCACGATCGAGCCGCCCTGGTGGCTGGCGATCAGCGTGATGGTGCCGGTCTCGGGCTTGCCCTTGGCGACGCGGTCCGCCGGCAGCTCGATGCCGTGGTCGCAGCTGTTGCGCACCAGGTGGGTCAGCGGGTCGGTGATCTTCTCCACCAGGCCCTTGTCGAGCTCGGTGGCCTCGCCCACCTGCACCAGCTCGACCTTCTTGCCGAGCTTGCCGGCCAGGTCGCGCAGCATGCGCGGGAAGCGGTTGAACACCAGCGACATCGGGATCATGCGGATCGACATCACCGCTTCCTGCAGGTCGCGCGTGTTGCGTTCCAGGTCGGCCAGGCCGGAGGCCAGCTGCTGGTGCAGCGCGGCGTCCACGCCCTTGCTGTTCTGCGCCAGCATGGCCTGCGTGATCACGAGCTCGCCCACCAGATTGATGAGCTGGTCGACCTTGTCGACCGAGACGCGCAGCGTGCTCGACTCGGCCGCGGCGGCGGCCTTCTCGGGGCGCGCGGCGGCCTTCGGCGCCGCAGCCACCGGGGCGGCGGCGGCCGGCGCAGCGGCCGGCTCGGCAGCGGCCGCGGCCGCGCCGGAGGGCGCGCCGGGGGCGTCGTCGAAGAAGCCGTAGCCGGGGTCGGTCGGGGCGGCCTCGGCCTTGGGCGCACCGGGCGCGCCTTCGTGGAAACCGTATCCGGGGCCGAGCGGCTTGAGCTGCACCTGCTCGCGTGCCACGTGGAACGAGAACAGGTCGATGAGGTCGTTGTCCGACGAGCCGGTGGTCACCTTGAAGCGGCGCATGCCGTCGGCGGCCTTGCCGGCGTCCAGCGGCTCGATGGTGCCGAGGTCGGTGATCTCCTTGAACAGCTCCACCAGGTTGTCGGCCTGGCTCACGTCGTCCATCGGGCCGACCGTCAGCTCCAGCAGCCGCAGGCCGGGCTTGGCCGGGGCCTCGGGGGCGGCGGGCGCCGCGGCGGCGACCTTGGGCGCCGGCGCGGGGGCCGGGCGCGCGGCCACGGCGGCGACGGGCGCGCCACCCTCGACCAGGTTGCGGATCGAGAACAGCAGCTCGGTGGTGTCGGGCGCGTCGGCGCCGTTGCCCTGGTGGCGGGCGAGCTGGGCCTTCAGCGCATCGCCGGAGGCCAGCAGCACGTCGACCATCGCCGGGGTCAGCCCGAGCTCGTGGCGGCGCAGCTTGTCCAGCAGCGTCTCCATCTGGTGCGTCAGTTCGGCCACGTCGGAGAAGCCGAAGGTGGCGGCGCCACCCTTGACCGAGTGCGCGCAGCGGAAGATCGCGTTGAGCTCCTCGTCGTCGGGATTCTCGATGTCCAGGTTGAGGAGCCGCTGCTCCATGCTTTCCAGGTTCTCGCCGGCCTCCTCGAAGAAGACCTGGAAGAACTGGCTCAGGTCGATCCCGGCCGCGGCGTTGGCCGCTTCTTGGTTCAAGTCACCCATCGCGGGTACTCCTGCTCGTTGTGCGCGAAGACCGCGTGGAAATCAGCGGATGACCTTGCCGATCACCTCGACCAGCTTGGCCGGGTCGAAGGGCTTCACCAGCCAGCCGGTGGCGCCTGCGGCGCGGCCGGCCTGCTTCATCTGGTCGCTGCTCTCGGTGGTCAGGATCAGGATCGGCGTGGTCTTGAACTTGGGGTTCTCGCGCAGCTTCTTGGTCAGGCTGATGCCGTCCATGCGGGGCATGTTCTGGTCGGTCAGCACGAGGTTGAAGTCGCGGCTGTTGGCCTTCTCGAAGGCGTCCTGCCCGTCCACGGCCTCCACCACGTTGAATCCGGCGTTCTTCAGCGTGAAGGACACCATCTGGCGCATCGAGGCGCTGTCGTCTACGGCAAGGATCGAGTGCATGGTCGTGGCTCTTTCGGGTTCGGAGTTCGTCTCGGGATGACTGGGGCTTGAAGGGCGGCTAGAACAGTTCGATGGAGCCGGCGTCCATCTCGTCCTGGGTCACGGGGTTGGGGCGCAGCGGCGCCTCTTCCACCAGTGCGGCACCGTCCTCGTCGTCGCCCATGGCGTCGCTGGCGATGCGGTCGGCGCAGTTGCGCAGCCGGCGCGCGGTGTGCGCGATCAGCTGCGAGGCCATGTCCTGGAACTGCATCGCGGTGATCGCGCCGGCCATGTGCTGCATCGCGCTGTGCAGCTGGTCGCCGCTGATCTCGGGATGCGCCGCGGCCGCCTGCAGCAGCCGCTTGAGCTCGGCGCTGGCGCCGTAGAAGTGGGCCATCAGCGAGTCGCCGGCATCGGACAACAGCCGCTGCAAGCGCTCGAGGTCGTTGCCGGCCACCATCAGGTGGTCCTGCAGTTCGGCCGCAGCCAGAAGGCCAATGGCACCGCTGCCGGGTGGACCATCCGGCGGGGCGCTGGTCATCGGGGGCGCGTCCTCTGCGTACATCCGGGCTCCGAGGGCTTTTCTTGGGTTGGGACTTTCTTCACGATCCGTCGGCTGCCGGGCGGGCAGGGGCGGGCGGGCCGGAAGGCTGTGAAGGCATTTTCGGCAGCGCCCCCGGAAACATTGAGTGGAAGTTCGGGGCGAACGGATGCCAATTCCGGCACTCGACGGGCGCGTCCGCGGCTTTGCGATACTGCGGGGCATGCCAGGCAGCTCCGCATCGCCTACCCCGCCGGCCGGCGCGTCCGCGCCGCGCACGCGGGCGCTGCGCCTGCTGCACCTGGAGGACTGCGAGCCCGACCATGCGCTGGCCGTGCTGCAGCTGCAGCGGGCCGGGCTGCGGGTGCGCGCACGGCGTGTCGAGACCCGCGCGCAGTTCCAGGCCGCGCTCGACGAACCCTGGGACGTGGTGCTGTCCGACTACCACCTGCCGGGCTTCACCGGCCTGGACGCGCTGCAGATGCTGCGCGAGCGCGAGAGCCCCGATGCCGCGCACCTGCCCTTCATCCTGGTGTCCGGGCAGATCGGCGAGGACACCGCGGTGGAGGCCATGCGCAACGGCGCCGCCGACTACCTGCTCAAGCACAACCTGGCGCGCCTGGCCCCGGCGGTGGAACACGCGGTGGCCGGAGCCCGCATGCACCGCGCCCGCCTGGCCGCCGACCGCGAGCTGCAGGCCTCGCGCAGGCGCCTGTCCGAGCTGGCGCAGCACCTGCAGACCAGCGTCGAGGCCGAGCGCCAGGCCATCGCGCGCGAGATCCACGACGACGTCGGCGGTTCGCTCACCGCGCTGAAGTTCGAGCTCGACTGGATCCGGCGCCACGCCGGCTCGGCCGCCGTGCAGCAGCGCGCGCTGTCGGCGCTGGAGACGGTGACGCATGCCATCGAGGCCAGCCAGCGCATCATGCAGAACCTTCGTCCAGCCATCCTGGAGCAGGGGCTGGTGGCGGCGCTGCAGTGGATGACCAGCCGCTTCGAGAAGCGCACCGGCACGGTCTGCGAGTTCCGCGCCAGCGCCGAGCTGCTGGCCGGCCCGCTGGCGCTGCCCAGCGGCGTGCCGCTGGTGGCCTACCGCACCGCGCAGGAGGCGCTCACCAACGTCAGCAAGCACGCGCAGGCCACCCGCGTGGTGGTGGACCTGTCGCTGATCGGCGGCGTGCTGTCGCTCGAAGTCAGCGACAACGGCCGCGGCCTGACGCAGGACGACCTGGCCAAGGCCAAGAGCTTCGGCATCCGCGGGCTGCACGAGCGCGCGTCCACGGTGGGCGGCTGGGTGGACCTGTCGAGCGGGCCGGGCGGCACCACGCTGATCCTGTCGGTGCCGCTGGGGCCGAGGCCCGGCACGCCGGCCGCGCCCGACACGCCGATGGACGAGGAAACGTCCGCCTGGACCGCGCTGTGATCGGGGGCCGACCCGCATGATCAAAGTCATCCTCTGCGACGACCACGCGCTGATCCGGCGCGGCATCCGCGACACGCTGTCCGACGCACCCGACATCCAGGTGGTCGGCGAGGCCGGCGACTACGGCGAGCTGCGCAGCCTGATGCGCACGCTGGCCGCGGAGCCCGGCCGCGGCGGCGTGCCCTGCGACGTGCTGGTGCTGGACATCAACCTGCCGGGCCGCAGCGGCCTGGACGCGCTGCACGCGCTGAAGGACGAAGGCTCGCCGATCAAGGTGCTGGTGGTCAGCATGTACCCGGAAGACCAGTACGCGATCCGCGCCCTGCGCGCCGGCGCCTTCGGCTACGTCAACAAGGGCGGCGACCCGCAGGTGCTGGTGCAGGCCGTGCGCACGGTGGCGCAGGGGCGCAAGTACGTCACGCCCGAGATCGCGCAGATGCTGGTGGAAAGCCTCACCACGCCGGTGAGCGAGAACCCGCACCAGAAGCTGAGCGACCGCGAGCTGCAGACGCTGGTGATGATCGCCAGCGGCAAGCGCCTGGCCGACATCGCCGAGGAGCTGATGCTGAGCCCCAAGACCGTCTCGGTCTACCGCTCGCGCGTGCTCGAGAAGCTGGCCCTGGCCAACAACGCCGAGCTGACGGTCTACGCCATCCGCAACGGGCTGGTCGGGGAGTGAGGGCCTGCTGAACGGGCGCACCGCGTTGCAGCCGCTGGACGACGCGCAGGCGATGCGCCGCGCCGGGCCGGAGCTGCTGTCGCTGGCGCTGATCGACGCCCGCAATGCGCTGCTGGGGCTGCTGGCGCACGACGAGACGCCGGCGGCGCTGCGCATCGCCGCGCGCGCCGGCTGGTTCCAGGAGTACTGGATCGCGCGCCACGTGCAGCGCCAGCGCGGCGAGGCCTGCGATGCCGACGCGCCGCGGCTGGCCGGCATCGAGCCGCGCATCGACGGCTGGCTGTCGCCGCGCGCCGAGCCGCCGGCCGACGCGCTGCGAGCCTACCTGGCCGAGTCGCTGGAGATCACGCTGGAGCTGCTGGCCGGCCTGCCGGCCGCCAGCGCCGACGACGCGCTGCTGCACGTCTACCGCAACAGCCTGCTGCACGAAGACCGCCTCACCGAGGCGCTGGCCGAGAACCTGCGCCAGGGCAGCGCACCGGCGCGCACCGAGCGCGACGCGCTGTGGCAGCCGGCGCAGCGCTGGCGGCTGGGCTCCGAGCGCGGCGGTTTCGTGCCGCACAACGAGCGCTGGGCCCACGAGGTGGCGGTGCCCGAGTTCGAGATCGACGCCCAGCCCGTGAACTGGGCGCGTTATGTCGAGTTCGCCGACGACGGCGGCTACGACCGCCGCGAGCTGTGGTCCGACGCCGGCTGGGCCTGGGTGCAGGCCGAGGGCCGGCGCGCGCCGGGCGGCGTGGAACAGCTGCAGGGCGGCGTGCTGGTGGAGCGCCGCGGCCCGGCGGCCGGCCTGCAGCGCGCCGCCGCGGCGCAGCCGGCGGTGCACGTCACGCGCCACGAGGCCGAGGCCTGGTGCCGCTGGGCCGGCCGGCGCCTGCCCACCGAGCCCGAGTGGGAGCTGGCAGCCAGCCGCGGCGCCGGGCGCGGCTTCGTCTGGGGCGACGTCTTCGAATGGGTGGCCGGCAGCGCACGCCCCTGGCCCGGCGCCGGTGATGCGCCGCCCGGCACGCTGGACGTGCTGCCGCCTTCCGCCACCGGCTGGGGCGTGCTGCGCGGCGGCTCGTGGGCCACGCGCGCGCGCTGCAAGCACCCGAAGGCGCGGCGCTTCCACCCGCCCGGCGACGACCGCCCGTTCAGCGGCTTCCGCAGCTGCGCGCCGTAGCCGCGCGCTTCAGCGCGCGGGGCTGGCCACGTGCTGGTCGAACAGCAGCGTGTTGCCGTCGGGGTCGGTGATCGTGAAGTAGGCCGGGCCGCTGCCGGCCTCGTCGGCCCGCGCCACCGGCTGGATGCCCTTCTCGCGCAGCCGCCGCTGCAGCTGGCGCACGTCCTGGAAGTCCTTCAGCGCCTGCTTGTCCTTGTTCCAGCCCGGGTTGAAGGTCAGCAGGTTCTTCTCGAACATGCCCTGGAACAGGCCGATGCGCACCTCGCCGTTCTGCAGCACGACCCAGTTCTGCTCCAGCTTGCCGCCCACCTGCTTGAAGTCCAGCTGTTCGTAGAAGGCCTTGGAGGCGCGGATGTCCTTGACGGTGAGGCTCACGGAGAAGAGGCCGAGTTCCAGGCCGGCGCCGTCGGGTGGGGCAGCGCGCGCGGCGGGGCTCGCCAGAGCGGCCAGGGCCAGCGCGGCGGCGGCGATGCGGGGTGTCGTCATGTCGGTGTCTCGTGCCGGCGGGGTTTCGCCGACCGCTACGATGCCGCGCCGCCGCCACCGCCGCTTGCCAGATCTTGCGAAACGACCCCGCAGCCACCGACGCCGCCCCGCCGGACTACGTGGCCCGTGTCAACCGCGCCATCGACCACATCGTGCGCCGGCTCGACCAGCCGCTGCGGCTGGACGCGGTGGCTGCCGCCGCGGGCTTCTCGCCCTTCCACTTCCACCGCGTGTTCAAGGCCCTGCTGGGCGAGACGGTGAACACTTTCGTGAAGCGGCAGCGGCTGGAGCGCGCGCTGTACCTGATGTCGCACGCGCCGCGCCGTTCGCTCACCGAGGTGGCGCTGGCCTGCGGCTTCGCGTCGTCGTCGGACTTCTCGCGCAGCTTCCGCCAGCGCTACGGCAGCGCGCCCAGCGCCTTCGACCTGCAGGCCTTCCGCCAGAGCCGCCGCGAGGCCTTCGACGGGCTGATGGCCCGCGCCGGCGGCGCGCCGCTCGTGACGCAGCTGCCGCCGGGCGAGAACCCCGACGGCTTCGAGGTGCGCCTGCGCGACCTGCCGGCGCGCACCGTGGCCTACATCCGCGTGCTCGACCCGTACCGCCCCGGCGTCGCCCAGGCCGCCTGCGAGCGCCTGCTGGCCTGGGCCGACGCGCGCGGCCTGGCCGACAACCCCTGGCTGGGCTACATGTGGGACGAGCCCGAGATCGTCGCGCTGGCCGACTGCCGCTACGACGTGGCGGTGGTGGTGGACGCGGTCGAGCCGGACGGCGAGATCGGCCGCTTCGAGTTCCCGCCGATGCGCGTGGCCGAGGTCGCCATCCGCGGCGACATCGCGCTGGAGGCGCGCGCCATCGACTGGCTCTACAGGACCTGGCTGCCGCGCAGCGGCCACGTGCCCGACGACCAGCCGGCCTTCGAGGCCTGGGCCGGCCGGCCGTTCGCGCACGGCGACACGCACTTCGAATTGGCCTGCCAGCTGCCCGTGCGGCGCATCTGACCGCGACAGCAGGCATCATCGCGGCCTGCACCAGGAGTCACGCCTTCATGACCACGATCTCGCTCACCGTCAACGGCCGCCCGGCGCAGGCGACCGCCGAACCCCAGACCCTGCTGGTCGAGCTGCTGCGCGGGCCGCTCGGCCTCACCGGCACGCACGTGGGCTGCGACACCAGCCAGTGCGGCTGCTGCACGGTGCTGCTGGACGGGCAGTCGGTGAAGTCCTGCACCGTGCTGGCGGTGCAGGCGCAGGGGCGCAGCGTCACCACCGTCGAGGGCCTGGCCGGGCCGGATGGCCGGCTGCACCCGGTGCAGGAAGGCTTCATCGCCTGCCACGGCCTGCAGTGCGGCTACTGCACGCCGGGCATGCTGATGTCGGCCACCTGCCTGCTGAACCAGAACCCGAAGCCCACCGAGGCCGAGATCCAGCACGCGCTGGAAGGCAACCTGTGCCGCTGCACCGGCTACGTGAACATCGTCGCGGCGGTGAAGCACGCGTCGAAGCTGATGACCACGGAGAAGCAGGCATGAACGCCCCCGTCGAAGCCGGCCGGTTCGGCAGCGGCCAGGCCGTGCGCCGCGTGGAAGACGCGGCGCTGGTGCAGGGCCAGGGCCGCTACACCGACGACCACGTGCTGCCGGGCCAGACCTGGCTGGCCTTCCACCGCAGCCAGCGCGCGCATGCACGCATCGTCGCCATCGACACCAGCGCCGCGGCGCAGATGCCCGGCGTGCGCGCCATCTACACCGGCGCCGAACTGGCCGCGGCCGGCGTGAAGCCGATGTCGGTGGCCGTGCCCTACGGCCCGCCCGGCGGCGGCCGCTTCACGGTGCCGCCGCGGCGCGCACTGGCGCACGAGGTGACGCGCTTCGTCGGCGAGGCGCTGGTGGCGGTGGTGGCCGACAGCCGCGAGCAGGCGCGCGCCGCGGCCAGCGCGATCGTCGTCGACTACGACGACCTGCCCGCCGTGGGCGACGTGCTCGCCGCCACCCGCCCCGGCGCGCCGCGCGTGTGGGACGCGCTGCCCGACAACATCGCCGCCGAGGCGCGCCACGGCGACGCCGCGGCCACCGCGGCCGCCTTCGCGAAGGCCACGCACCGCATCGCGCTGGACCTCGTGAACCAGCGCCTGTCGGCGAGCCCGATGGAGCCGCGCAGCGTGCTGGCCTGGATGGACGCCGGCCGCCTGACGATGCGCCTGTCCAGCCAGATGCCCACCGGCGTACGCGCCACGCTGGCCGAGACCATCCCAGGCCGCACCGAGCAGAACACGCGCGTGGTGGTGGGCGACGTGGGCGGCGGCTTCGGCATGAAGACCGGCGCCTACCCGGAAGACATCGTGCTGGCCTGGGCCGCGCAGCAGACCGGCCGCCCGGTGAAGTGGCAGGCCGAGCGCAACGAGGAATTCCTGGCCGCCGCGCACGGCCGCGACCAGGTGAGCCACGTGGAGCTGGCGCTGGACGCCAAGGGCAAGGCCCTTGCGCTGCGCGTGCGCACGCTGGCCGGCACCGGCGCCTGCCCGGGCGCGGTGTCCATCATCATCCCGCTGCTGATCGGCCCCTGGGTCAGCACCAGCATCTACGACATCCCGCTGATCGACCTGAAGATCAGCGCGGTGCTCACCAACAACGTGCCCACCGGCGCCTACCGCGGCGCCGGCCGGCCCGAGGCCATCTACATCATCGAGCGCCTGTTCGACGCGGCCGCGCGCGAGATGGGCATCGACGGCGCCGAGCTGCGCCGCCGCAACATGATCCGCCCCGAGCAGATGCCCTACACCAGCCCGATGGCGCAGGTGTACGACAGCGGCCGCTTCGAGCAGATCCTCGACCAGGGCCTGGCGCTGGCCGACTGGGCCGGCTACCCGGCGCGCGTGGCGGCGTCGAAAGCGCGCGGCCGGCTGCGCGGGCGCGGCATCGCCACCTTCCTGGAATGGACCGGCGGCAACGCGCTGGAGGAGAACGTCACCGTCACCGTCACGGGCGACGGCTTCGTCGAACTCACGAGCGCGACGATGCCGATGGGCCAGGGCATCGCCACCAGCTACGTGCAGCTGGCGCACGACGTGTTCGGCGTGCCGCCGGAGCGCATCCGCGTGCTGCAGGGCGACACCGACCGTGCCAACGGCTTCGGCAGCGCCGGCAGCCGCAGCCTGTTCACCGGCGGCGCCGCGGTGCGCGTGGCCAGCCAGAAGACCGTGGACGAGGGCAAGCAGCTCGCCGCGCAGGCGCTGGAGGCCGCGGCCGGCGACATCGAGTATGCCGCCGGGCGCTTCCAGGTCGTCGGCACCGACCTCGGCATCGGCCTCTTCGAGCTGGCCGGCAAACAGAGTGGTGCGCGCTTCGTCGTCAGCGCCGGCGCCACCGCGGGCGCGCCCAGCTGGCCCAACGGCTGCCACGTCGCCGAGGTCGAGGTCGACCCCGGCACCGGCGAGGTGCAGGTGCTGAGCTACCGCTCGGTGAACGACATCGGCCGCGTGGTGAGCCCGCTGATCGTGAAGGGCCAGGTGGAAGGCGGCGCGGTGCAGGGCATCGGCCAGGCACTGAGCGAACGCATCGTCTACGACGAGCAGGGCCAGCTGCTGTCGGGCAGCTACATGGACTACGCGCTGCCGCGCGTGGACGGCTGCCTGGACTTCCAGACCGCCTTCGACGAGAGCATCCCCTGCCTGACCAACCTGCTGGGCAGCAAGGGCGTGGGCGAACTCGGCACCATCGGCGCCACGCCGGCGGTGGTGAACGCGGTGGTGGACGCGGTGGCGCAGGCCGGGCAGGGCCGCAAGGCCGAGCAGATGCAGATGCCGCTCACCGCCGAGGTGGTGTGGGGCGCGCTGCAGGGTCGCTACGCGCCGGCGCCGGCGATTCCCGCGTGAACGCGCGCGACCTGATCGAGGCCTTCTGGCGCCACGCCAACGCGCGCCGCTGGGACGACTTCGGCAGCCTCTTCACCGAGGACGTGGTCTACGAGGTGCCGCAGACGCGCGAGCGGGTGCGTGGCCTGGCGAACTACGTGGAGTTCAACCGCACCTGGCCCGGCCACTGGCGCGCCGAGGTGCTGCGCATCGTGGGCGACGGCGACCACGGTGCGTCGTGGATCGACTTTCGCGTCGATGGTCAGGTGATGCCGGGCCTCAGCTTCTTCGACCTGCGCGGCGGCCGCATCGCGCAGATCACCGACTGGTGGCCCGAGCGCTACGAACCGCCGCCGCGGGCCACCGGCGTCATCGAGCGCTACTGATCGCCGGCGCCGCGCAGCCGGCGCCGCAGCAGCAGCGGCAGCCCCGCCAGTGCCAGCAGCCAGGCCTGCGGCTCAGGCACCGCCGAGACCCCCAGCCAGCCACCGGCCAGCATGTCGGCGGTGTCCCAGCGCAGGCCGTTGCCCAGCACCGGCAGCAGGCTGAAGTCGAGCGCGCCGGCGTTGCCTGCGGCGAAGTCGAACAACTGGAAGCGGTCGCCCTCGTGCACCTGGAAGTCGCCCATCTCCAGCCGCAGCGCCACGCCGGGCGCGAAGGCCACGTGGCCGGTGAACAGCACCTGGTCGTGCTGCACGCCGGGCTGGCTGCCGCCGAGGTCCAGCACGATGTCGCCGCCGGCGAACAGCGCGTTGCCCACCGACACATGCGCCGGCGAGTTGCCCGGTGCGAAGCCGCCCAGGAACTCGAAGTCGCCCGGCCCGCCGAAGCTGCCGGCGCCGCTGACCACGCCTTCCATCGTCACGCGGCCGGCCACGCTGGCCAGCACGGTGCCGTTGTTCACCAGCGTGCTGCGCAGGCGCAGCTGGCCGCGCGGGTCGGCGCGCAGCGTGCCGTCGTTGGTGACGATGCCGTTGATCTCCACCGTGCCTTCGCGCGCCTGCACCACGCCGCCGGCGAGGTTCGCGAAGTGGCCGAACACGCGCAGCTGCGAGCGCACGCCGCTGGCTTCGAACACGCCCAGGTTGCGGTGCTCGCTGCCGGCGACCTGCAGTGCGCGGTCGGCGCCGGCGGTGACGCGGCCCGTGGCCTCGTTGACCACGTTGGTGAACAGCGCGCCGGGCGCGTTGGGCAGGGGCCCCCGACGACATCGCCGCGGTTGGTGAAGACGCCGTTGATGCGCAGGTCCACCGGCGCGATGCGGCCGGCGCCGCTGGTGTTGCGCGAAACCGTGACGTCGCCGTTCACGGTGCCGGTGCCCGAGAGTGTGCCGCCGGCCTGCACCAGCAGGCCGCCGGGCACATCGAGCGTGGTGCGCGGGTTGGCGGCGCTGGACAGGCGCAGTTCCACGGTGGAACCGGTGCTGCCGGCGCCGCCGCCCAGGTTCATGCTGCGCAGCTGCGCGCTGCGGTCCATCGTCACCACGCTGACGGCGGGCGACTGGCCGATGGCCAGCGCCGGGATGCTGGCATCCAGGAAGCGGTTGGGCGCGAGGCCGAGGTCGAAGTTGCCGGCCACGCCCAGCGCGGTGGGGTTCCAGCGCGCGCCGTCGGCGAAGCTGCCGCTGCCGCCGCCCCAGAACAGGCGGCCGGTGGGGGTGAGCAGCGCCGCGCCCTGGGTGGTCTGCACCAGCACCTGGCCGAGTTCGTTGACGGCACGCGCGTCGAGCAGGGTCACGCCGGCCGTGGCCAACGGCAGCGTTTGCATGCCGGCGCGCTCGGTCCAGTAGAAGGCGGCGCTGGCGGTCTGCAGCGTGGTGCTGGAGCCCACCACCACGCCGGCCTCGTTGATCGCCTCGGCGCGGCTGCGCGCCACCGACGGTGCGCCGCGCGGCGAGAAGACGCCCAGCACGCCCAGGTCGCGCAGCTGGTTGGTGGCGCTCCACAGCACGGCGCGCTGTTCGTCGGCTGCGTTCACGCTCACCCCGGCGATCTGGTTGGCGTTGTTGATGGCGTGGCCGGCCGAGCCCGCCGCGGACGACAGGCCCGGCAGCAGCCGCAGCACGCCACCGCTGCCCAGGCGAAAGGCGCTGCCGCCACCGCCGCCGGCGGGTTCGGTGCTGCCGGTGGTGGTGCCGGCGTCGTTGATGTCGCGCCCGCGTGCGCCCGGCAGCACCGGCACCAGGCCGCCGCCGACGACGTTCGTGCGCAGGAGGGTGGGGGCGCTGCCGTTGCTGCCTTCGAGCGTGACGAGCGCGATGCCCGCGGCATTCACCGCATTCGCCGTGCCGGCCGAGGTGCTCAGGATCTGCGGCGAGCTGCTGCCCGGCTGCCAAAGCGCCGGCAGCGGCAGGTTGGCCGCGTTGCGGGCGGTGCCGGCGATGAGCCCGGCGTCGTTGATGGCCAGCGCCGAGCCGAGCCCGTTGCCGAAGGACGGGCTGCTCAGGTCGGTGAGCACGCCGTCGCGCCAGACGAAGGCGTGCGTGAGGCCGCCGCTGCCGCGCAGCTCGCCCACCACGTCGCCGCGGTTGTTGAGGCCGAAGCCCACCGCCTGGCTGAAGCCGGGCGGTGGTGCGATGGGCGTGACCTGGAAGGTGACCGCGGCCTGCGCGGCGGTGGCGAGGCCGAGCGCCAGGGCGGCGGCGAGGGCGACGGCCCGGCGCGGCGGCCGGGCGGGAATGCGGAGAGTCATGGCAGCGTGGGGAGGTGGAACTCACCCACACCTACGGGGCCGCGGCGGACGCGGCGCGCGTGCAGTTCAGTGCTGCACGGCGTGCACGACTCAGCCGCCGGCGGCGCCCTCAGGTTTCTTCGCCAGCATGCCGCCCAGCACCTGGGCCACGCCGGTGATGCCTTCGTTCGAAAGGCCCGCGTCCTTCATCACCGCATCGACGATGGGCTTGGCCAGCTGGTACTGCAGCGCCGAGTTCATCACCTGCTCGGGAAACGTGGCGCCCGCCGCGCCGCCACCACCTTCGTTGGCCGCTGCCGCACCGGGCATGCCGTTGACCTGGAAGATGCGGATCGAGTCGATCTTCTCCATCGGCCGCACCGCCTGCTCCAGGATGCCGGGCAGCTGCTGCAGCAGCAGCGTGCGCACCTGCAGGTCGATCTGCGCCGCCGACAACGTGTTCAGCGCCTCGTTGATCGCGCGCTTGCCCTCGGCCTCGGCCAGCGCCGCGGCCTGCTTGGCCTTGGCCTCGATGGTCAGCGCCTCGGCGCGGTCCATCGCCGCTTCCTTCTCGGCGGACGCGGACACCTTCACCGCAATCGCGTTCTGCTCGGCTTCCTTGCTGGCCTCGATCAGCTGGATGCTCTTCTCGCGTTCCGCCACCGCCACCTGGCGCGCGGTGTTCACGCCCTCCTCGGCCTTCACCGTCTCGGCGCGCGCCAGGTTGGCGGCAGCGTCGGCCACCGACTGCTCGCGCGACTTGGTGCTGATGGCGATCTGCGTGTCCTGGCGCGCGATCTCCACCTGCTTGCGCTGCTCCGCCCGCAGCATTTCAGTCTTGCGCTCGAGCTCGATCTCGCGCGACTGGATCGTCAGGTTCTTCTCGATCTCGGCCGACCGGATCTCGCGCTCGGCCTCGATGCGCTGCTGGCTCACCAGCCGCTCGGCCTCGATCTTCGCGGCCTCGGCCTGGCGTGTGCGCTCGGCCTGCTGGGTGGCGGTGAGCGCGGCCTGCTCGGCGCGCGTGGTCTCGATCTCGCGCTTCTGCGAGAGCGACGCGAACTCCTGGTCCTTCTCGATCGTGAGCTTCTGGCGCGTGGCGTCGAGGTTCTTGGTGCGCACCTGCACCTCGGTGTCCTGCTCCACGTCGTTGCGCTGCTTGCGGCGCGCCTCGGTCTGCTCGGTCAGCCGCGTCAGGCCTTCGGCGTCGAAGGCGTTGTTGGGGTTGAAGAACTGCTTGTCGGTCTGGTCCAGGCTGGTCAGCGACACCGACTCCAGCTCCAGGCCGTTCTTCTCCAGGTCTTCGGCCACGGCGTTCTGCACCGCCTGCACGAAGTCGCGCCGCTTGTCCTGCAGCTCCTGGATGCTCATCGTGGCGGCGGTGGCGCGCAGCGAGTCGACGAACTTGTCCTCCACCAGCGCCTTCAGCTCGTCGGGGCTCATGGTGCGGGCGCCCAGCGTCTGCGCGGCGATGCTCACCGCCTCCTCGGTCTGCTTCACGCGCACGAAGAAGGCGGCCGTCACGTCCACGCGCATGCGGTCGCGCGTGATCAGGCTCTCGCGCTCGCGCCGCTGCACCTCGAGCTTCAGCGTGTTCATGTTCACGAGCACGCGCTCGTGGAACACCGGCAGCACGATGGCGCCGCCGTCCATGATGACCTTCTGCCCGCCCAGGCCCGTGCGCACGAACGCGGTCTCCTTGGTGGAGCGCTTGTACAGGCGCGCGAAGATGATGCCGATGGTCAGCAGCGCCAGCAGCGCGATGCCGGCCAGGCCGGCCAGTTCGATCAGGTTGCCCATGTCGCGGGTCTCCCTCGGTTGTGGTTGTGGTTCAGAGCAGCGTCGGGTGCGGGTTCGCGATGCAGCGGTAGAAGGCGCCGACCTTGCGCACGATCAGCACCTGCGTGCCTTCGTCGAAGATCTCGTCGTCCAGGTCGGGCTCCACCATCAGGTAGTGGGTGCGGCCGTGGGCGTCGCGCACGCGCGCCTGCGCCGCCAGGCCGCGCCGCGCGCAACCGGCCGACACCACGCCGCCGCGGCCCACGAGCGACATCTCGCTCACCGCGCTGGTTTCGTCGCGCGGAATGATGTGCGCGATGAGCGCACCCAGGCTGCGCACCGTCACCAGGCCCGAGGGCACGGCCAGCAGCCCCGCCAGCCAGCCTGGCAGGTAGTGGCCCGAAAGCCCGTGCACCACGATCTGCAGCGTGTAGCCGAACAGCGTGTAGCCGGTGAGGAACAGCACCAGCAGCACCAGCGAAGGTACGCGCCCCAGGTGCAGCCAGCCGAGCACGCGGTCGAGCCCGGTGTCGCCGTCCACGTCGGGCAGCAGGTCGTCCAGGAAGTGGCTGGGGCTCAGCGACAGCATCATGCCCAGCCCTTCCAGCAGGCTGATGCCGACGATGAGCGCCAGCGAGACGCCGAAGGGCAAGGTCTCGGGCGCGGTGAACAGGCTCACGCGCGGCCTGCTTTCAGCGCCGCCATGCGCTCGGCGATCTTGTTCTCGCGCACCAGCTCGTCCAGTTCCTTCAGCTTCGCGGCCTGCTGCAGGTTGTTGCCGCGGTCGGTGCCGGACAGGCCGGTCTGCCGCTCGTAGAGCCGGTCGAAGGCGCCGGTGACGCGGCCCATGCGTTGCTCGGCGTTGCTGCCCGCCGGGCTGCCGGCACCGGCCGAAGCGGCAGCCGCGGCGGCGCGGCTCCTGCGGAAGGCCGAGAGCGCTTCTTCCATCTCGCGCTTCTTGGCCAGCAGCGCCGCGGTGTAGCCCTGCAGGTCGGCTTCCTGGCGGGCCAGGTCGGCCAGCGTCGTCTCGAGCACCGGAATCTGCGCCTCGATGTCGAGCTGGCGCGCCACGGCGGCGCGCGCCAGGTCGTCGCGCTGCTGCGCGAGCGCGTCCTGCACCTGGATCGAGAGCTTCTCGTGCTGCGCGTTCTGGCTCGCGTGCTGCTGCTGCGCCAGGTGGCGGTTGGCGCTGACCACGCCGAGTTCGTGGCGCACGTCGTCGATGACGGCATCGGCCTCGCGCAGCGACTGCTCCATCATCGCCTCGGGCGCCTGGTCCTCGATGCGGTCGAGCAGCGCATGCACGCTGCCGGCGATGACGCGGCCGACGCGGGTCTTCAGGGTCTCAGCCATGCTCAGGCTCCTTGCACGCCGCCGATGCGGGCAGCCAGTTCGATGGTAGCCGCCATGTGCCGGCGCACGACCCCCGGGTCGTAGGCCGCGGCGGCCGTGGTGGTGGCCTGGCGCAGCAGCGCCTCGCTCAGAGCGAAGGCGCGCCGCACCAGGGCGTCTTCCAGCTTCGCCGCTTCGGCGGCATCGGCCGGGGCCTGGCTGACCATCAGCGCCAGGCTGCTGGTCAGGTGCTCGAGCAGCGAGCCCAGCACCTCGGAGTGGCGGCCGCTCTCGCCTTCGGTGCGCACCAGCGCCAGCCGCAGGCGGCCGGTGATGTCGCGCGCCCAGGCGTGGGCGGCCACGTAGTCGAAGGCGCCGTCGTGCTGGCGCTTGAGCTGCCCGAGCAGCACGCGCAGCTTGTCGCTGTTGGTGGTGGCGCCCTCCACCTGCAGCTGCGCCAGCCAGAGGTAGAGATCACCCGGGATGCGCGCGGACAGCGGTTCCATCGTCAAGGGAGCGGATGCCATGCCTGCCTCTGCCGGTCTGAATGCTTGAACGCAAATGTATTCAAACGGGTTCACTTGTCAATCGAGCGAATTCACCCCGCCCGGTGTCGGGCCGGATCTCCCGTTTCCAGAGGACGCCGTGGCGTAACAGGAGTTGTGCGCGCATTCCCACGGAGCATGGCGTCTGGCAGCATGCCGGTCGAAGCCAAGGGAGACCCATATGCGCACCGCGCTCACCAGCCTGTTCCTCACCGTCGCCCTCGCCGCCTGCGGCGGAGGCGGTGGTGGCGGCGACGGGGGCAACCCGCCCCGGCCGCCACCGCCGCCGCCGGCCACGTTCAACCTGGCGGGCGTGCTGGCCGTGGCGCCCACCGCCGCGGTGGACGGCGACACCAACGACGTCAACCAGTCTCCCTACGTCATCAACGACGACCTCGCGCGTGCGCAGGCCCTGACGGCGCCGGTGACGCTGGTGGGCACCGTGAACGTGATCAACACCGGCCCGCCGGGACGCAACTTCGCGCCCGGCGATGCCGACGACTACTTCATCGCCGACCTGGTGGCGGGACAGGTGGTGGAACTGGAATTCGCCAGCGATCCGGCGCAGGCCGACGTGGACCTCTACGTGTTCAACGGCGCCTTCACCATCGGCGGGGCGTCGGACGGTGTCGACTCGCGCTACGAGTGCGTGCGCGTGACCACCTCGGGCCGCTACTACATCAACGTCTACGCCTTCCGCAATGCGTCGGTGTTCAACCTGCGCATCGGTGCGCCGGGCAGCGCAGGCAGCTGCGCCAACGTCACCGCGCCGCTGGCGGCGGCCGGCGGGCAGCTGCTGGCGCAGGCTCGGCCGCTGACCGCGCAGGCCCGCGCGCGCAGCGTGGCCCGGCTGCAGGCGGCCGGCGTGCGCGGCGTGCAGCTCGAAGGCGCCGACGCCGCGCTGCCGCAGCTGCTGCAGCTGCCCGGCGCCGCGGCGCTGCAGACCCGTGCCCGCCAGCTGCTGGCGGGCGAACCCGTGGCGCGGGCGCTCACGGCGCGGGCGGCCGAGGCCGCCGCGGCCGCGCCCACCGAGCCCGAGACCGTGCGGCTGCAGAAGCTCGCGAAGCGGCTGCGCGGCGAGGGTGCCTTCGCCTACGTGCAGCCGAACTGGATCGAGAACCGCTTCGCCACCGTGGGCGAGTTCCCGCCCAGCGACCGCGGCTACAGCTACCAGCGCTGGCACTACGAGCAGATCAACCTGCCGGCGGCGATGAGCCGCATCACGCAGCTGGCCACGCAGCCGGTGCAGCGCCCCGTGGTGGCCGTGATCGACGACGGCGTGGTGCTGGACCACCCCGACCTGGCGCCGCAGCTCTTCTCCGCCGGCCGCTCCTTCATCAGCAACACGGTCGCCGGCGACGGCAACAGCGCCAGCGGCGACAACCCCTCGCGCCCGGCCGACGAGCCGGTGTTCCACGGCACGCACGTCTCGGGCACGGTGGGTGCGGCCACCTACGACGGCGTCGGCGGCGCCGGCACCGCGCCGATGGCGCTGATCCTGCCGCTGCGCGTGTTCCCGCCCGACCGCGGCGCGGCGCAGGTGGACGTGATCAACGCGATGCTCTACGCCGCCGGCATCGCCAACAACTCGGGCACGCTGCCGGCGCGCCGCGCCGACGTCATCAACCTCAGCCTGGGTGGCGACCGCCCCTGCGACGCGGCCTACCAGGACGCGGTGACGCGCGTGCGCAATGCCGGTGTCATCGTGGTGGCGGCGGCCGGCAACTCGGGCCGCAACGACATCGGCCAGCGCGCCGCGGTCGGTTCACCGGCCAACTGCACCGGCGTGGTGGCGGTGAGCGCGCTGGACGCGCAACGCCAGCTGGCGCGCTACTCCAACACCGGCGCGCAGATCGCGCTGGCCGCGCCCGGCGGCAACACCGGCGCCAGCACCACCGGCAACGGCGCGCCCGACGGCGTGTACAGCGCGCTGGCCACGTTCGACGCCAACGGCACGCGCCAGCCCTCGTTCGGGGCGATGCAGGGCACCTCGATGGCCAGCCCGCACGTGGCCGGCGTGATGGCGCTGATGCGCTACGTCAACAAGGACCTCACGGTGACGCAGGTGGACAACCTGCTGGCCGCCGGCGCGCTGAGCGACGAGCTCGGCGCGGCCGGGCGCGACATCGACTTCGGCTTCGGCGTCGTCAACGCGCTGAAGGCGGTGAACGCCGCGCTCGGCGCCACCGGCACGCCGCCGCCCGCACCGGCGGGCCGCGTGCAGGCCACGCCGTCGAGCATCGACTTCGGCAGCTTCCAGACCAGCGCCACGCTGACGCTGGCCCTGAACGCCGCCGGCACCGAGACCGTCACCTCGGTCACCAGCGACAACGCCGCGGTGACCGTGACACCGGCCACCATCGACAACATCACGCGGCTGGGCACCTACACGGTGGTGGTGAACCGCGCGGCGCTGCCCGTCGGCGGCAGCTTCCCGCGCCTGACGGTGACGCTGTCGCCGGCGCGCAGCTTCACGGTGCAGTTGTCGGTGACCAAGCCCGCCACCGGCGGCGGCGCATCCGCCGGTGACGTCGGCCCGCTGTACGTGCTGCTGATCAACCCCGACACCGGCAACGTGGTGCGCACCGTGCTGGCCACGCGCGTGGCCGGCGGCTACACCTGGTCCAGCACCGCGTGGCCGTTCGCCAAGGTGCAGATCACGGCCGGCGGCGACCTCAACAACGACGACCTGATCTGCCAGCGCGGCGAACCCTGCGGTGCCTTCCCGGTGCTGGCGCCGGGGCGCGACCTGGCGGTGGTGACGCTCAGCGGCAACCGCAGCGACCTCAACTTCGAGGTGGCGCCGCTGTCGGGCATCTCGCCGCAGGCGGCGCCGGGCGCCGGCGACGAAGCCGCGCTTCAGCGCCGCAAGGGCGCGCCGCGCTGAAGAGCGCCAGCCTGGAGCGGCGCGGCCAGCACGCGGGCCAGCTGCGCCAGGCTGTCGAGGTTGTGCACCGGCAGGAAGGCGTCGACGTTCGGCAGCATCGCGCGGATGCCGCTGGCGCGCGGCTGGAAGGCGTCGAAGCGCAGCAGCGGGTTCAGCCACAGCAGCCGGCGGCAGCTCTTGTGCAGCCGTTCCATCTCGAAGCGCAGGCCTTCGCAGCGCGGGTCGTCGGGCGTGCCGTGCTCCAGGCCGTCGCTGATCAGCAGCACGGTGGCGCGGCCGCTCAAGGTGCGCCGCGCCCAGCGCTGGTTGAACTCGCGCAGGCAGGCCGTGATGCGCGTGCCGCCCGACCAGTCGGCCACGTCGCGCACCACGCGGGCGATGGCGATGTCGGGGTCGCGCTGGCGCAGGGCGCGCGTGGTGCGCGTGAGCCGGGTGCCGAACACGAAGCTCTCGACGCGCGCGTCGGCGTGACCTAACGCGTGCGTGAAGTGCAGCAGCATGCGCGAGTAGCGGCTCATGCTGCCGGAGATGTCGGCCAGCACCACCAGCGGCGCCGGCTGCTCGCGCGCGCGGCGCCAGCGCATCTGCCACAGCTCGCCGCCGTGGCGCGCCAGCGCCTGCAGCGTGGCGCGGCCGTCGGGACGGCCGGGGTGCGGTGCCCGTTCGCTGCGCCGCGTGGCGATGGGCTCGAACAGCAGCGGCAGCCGCTGCAGCAGGCGCTGTGCGGCGCGCCACTCGTCGGCGCTCATCGTGTCGAAGTCGGCCTTGCGCAGCAGCTCGCGCTGGTTCCAGGTCAGCGAGGCGTCCAGTTCCAGCGCTTCGGACGGCGGCGGTGGTGGCGGTGGCGGGGCGCCGGGCTGGTGCGGGAACAGCGCCTCGCCCAGGCGCCGGTTCTCCACCAGCGGCTGCTCGATCGGCGTGCGCACCTTGGGCAGCAGCAGCGCGCGCATGCGGCCGGCCAGGTCGGGGTCGCGCCAGAACAGCTCGAAGGCCTGGTCGAACAGCTCGCGGTGCTCGTGGCGGTCCAGCAGGCAGGCCGCCAGCGTGTCGCGGAAGTCGCCCCGGCTCTGAAGCCCGCCCACCTGCAGCGCCTGCAGCGCGAGCTGGATGCGGTCGCTGGCCAGCGGCAACCCGGCCGTGCGCAGCACGCGGGCGAAGTGCATCACGTTGTGCGCCAGGTGGCCGGGCGGCGGGTCGGGGGCGCGGGGCATCGTGCGCGCATTCTGGCGCCGCGCGGCCCCGTGCCCGCCCCGTGCCCCTTCGTCAGCGCTTGTCGACGGTGATCGGCGTCAGCTCCACGCGCCGGTTCGGCTCCAGGCAGGCGATCAGTGCGGCGCGCTGCGCCTGGCGGCAGTCCTTCACCACCGGCTCGGCCGCGCCCACGCCCCGGGTCTTCAGCCGCGCCGGGTCCACGCCCTGCGTCACCAGGTAGGCCTTGACGCTCTCGGCGCGCTCCAGCGACAGGCGCTGGTTGGCCGCCGCGGGGCCCAGCCGGTCGGTGTGGCCGGTGATGACCACCGCGCCGGCCTGCGGGCTGCGCTTGAGCGCGGCGGCGTAGCGGTCCAGCTCGGGCTGCGGCGGCTGCAGGCGGGCGCTGCCGAACGCGAACAGCTCGCTGGCCTTCAAGGTGACGCGCTCGGGCGGCGGTGCCGGCGGCGGCGGTGGTGGTGGCGGCGTGACCGGCGCGGCCTTCGCCTCGGGCGGCGGTGGGGGTGGCGGCGGCGGGGGGCGGGGGGCGCGGGGGCGGTGGGGGCGCGGCGGCCACGCGTGGCGCCGGCTCCGCGCCGTCGCCGAAGGTCCAGCTCAGCCCCAGGCCCCACCAGGTGTTGCCGCTGCGCTTGAAGCCGAAGGTGTCGCGGTTGCGGATCAGGCCTTCGACGCGCCGCACGTCGGCCTGCAGGCCGAAGCGGGGGCTGAACTGCCACTGCAGGCCGGCGCCGACGTTGAGGTAGGGCGAGGTGCGGCTGGCGCCGCTGCCCGCCAGCGTGCGCGCGTCGCGCTCGATGCCGCCGCCGGCCAGCAGGAACGGGCGCCAGCGCTCGCGGCCGAAGAAGTACAGGCCGTCGGCGCCCAGCAGCGTCTGCGTGTAGCGGTCGTCGCCCTGGCGCACGCGGGCGCGGGCGGCACCGAACTGCAGGTCCCACTCGGGCGTGAGCCGGGTGCCGGCGCGCAGGCCGAAGCCGGCGTGCGTGTCGTCGACGCGCCAGTCCTTGTCGGGGTCCAGCGCGGTGACCTGCGGCAGCAGATACCAGCGGCTCTCGGCGGCCTGCGCGTGGGCGCCGGCCGCCACCGCCGCCAGCGCGGCGACGAGCAGCGGCCTGCGCAGCGGTCGCGGAACGTGTGTGTGATGCATGGGAACTCCTCTTGGCACGGCACTCGGGGTGCCTGGAGTTCCATGCTCGGCGCGGGTTCCGGCGCGCTTGTGGCAATGGGTAAGCCGCGGTAAGGGCTCCTGCCCGCTGCGCACAAACGGTAAGCGGTGCGTGCGCCGCGCGCGCGACTACGCGGCGGTTTCGCGCCGCAGCTCGTCCAGCAGGCGCGCGGCCTCGGCGCCCTGCATGCGGCCGATGTCGTCCTGGTACTTCAGCAGCACGCCCAGGGTGTCGCCGACGAGCGCCGGGTCGAGTTCGACGGCATCCAGCGCCATCAGCGCGCGTGTCCACTCGATGGTCTCGGCGATGCCCGGCTGCTTGTAGAGCTCCAGCGTGCGCAGCCGCTGCACGAAGGCGACGATCTGCGCCGACAGCTTCTGCGGCGCGCCCGGCACGCGCCGCGCCAGGATCTGCGCCTCGCGCGCCGCGTCGGGGAAACCGACCCAGTGGTACAGGCAGCGGCGCTTCACCGCGTCGTGGATCTCGCGCGTGCGGTTGCTGGTGAGCACCACCACCGGGGGCGTGAGGGCCTTCACCGTGCCGTACTCGGGGATCGTGATCTGGAAGTCGGACAGCACTTCCAGCAGGAAGGCCTCGAAAGGCTCGTCGGCACGGTCGAGTTCGTCGATCAGCAGCACCGGGGGCACCGGTTGCGCGGGGTCGATCGCCTGCAGCAGCGCGCGGCGGATCAGGAAGCGGTCGCCGAAGAGCTCCTGCGCCAGCTGGTCGCGCGTTCGCTCGCTCCTGGGGCCCTCGGCCTCGCCCAGGCGGATCTCCAGCATCTGGCGCGCGTAGTTCCACTCGTAGGCGGCGCCGGCGAGGTCCAGGCCCTCGTGGCACTGCAGGCGGATCAGCGGGCGGCCGAGCATCGTCGCCAGCGTCTTCGCGATCTCGGTCTTGCCGGTGCCGGGCTCGCCCTCCAGGAACAGCGGCCGCTGCAGCTTCAGCGCCAGGAAGACCGTGGTGGCCAGCGCGCGCTCGGGCACGTAGTCCAGCGCCAGCAGGCGCGCCGCGGTGTCGTCGATGCCGGTTGGGAGATGCGTGTCCACGCCTTATTCTCTCAGCCGATGGCACACACCCCTCCCAGCCGCCGCGCCTGGCTCGGCGAGATCGGCCGCATGGCCGGCAGCGCGGCGCTGCTGCGCGCGATGGTGGCCCTGGGCGTCACCGCCGAATCCAGCTATGCCGGCCCGGCCGACCTGCAGGGCGCGCCGCCCGGCACCCGCGTGCTGGTGCTCGGTGCGGGCCTGGCGGGGATGCTCGCGGCCTGGGAGCTGCGCAAGGCCGGCTACGCGGTGACGGTGCTGGAGTACAACCCGCGCGCCGGCGGCCGCTGCTGGACGCTGCGCGGCGGCGACAGCTACACCGAACTCGGCGGCGCCACGCAGCGCGTGGGCTTCGAAGCCGGCCAGTACTTCAACCCCGGGCCCTGGCGCATCCCCTACCACCACCACGGCGTGCTGGACCTGGCGCGCCGCCTGGGCGTGGCGCTGGAGCCGTTCACGCAGGTCAACCACAACGCCTACCTGCATGCGCGGCGCGCCTTCGGTGGCCAGCCGCAGCGCCTGCGCCACGTGCAGGCCGACTTCCACGGCCACGTGGCCGAGCTGCTGGCCAAGGCGGTGGATGCGCGCGCGCTGGACGGTGCCGTCAGCACCGAGGACAAGGAACGCCTGCTCGACGCGCTGCGCCACTGGGGCGCGCTGGACCGCAGCGGCCGCTACGCCAAGGGCTTCGGCAGCAGCCTGCGCCGCGGCCACGCGGTGGAACCGGGCGGCGGGCTGATGCCGGCGCCGGAGTTCTCGCAGCCGCTGGCGCTGGACGAGCTGCTGAAGTCCGGCCTCTGGGGCTATCTCACCATCGGCCAGGAGCACGAGTACCAGACCACGCTGATGCAGCCGGTGGGCGGCATGGACCGCATCGCCGCCGCGCTGCACGCGCAGGTGGCCGACGCCGTGCAGTTCGGCGCCCGCGTCACCGCCATCGCGCAGGACGCACGCGGCGTCAGCGTCACCTACACCGACCTGCCGACCGGCGCCGTGCGCCAGGCGCGCGCCGACGCCTGCGTCTGCACGATCCCGCTGTCGGTACTGAGCCAGATCGACGTGCAGGCGTCGGCGACCCTGCTCGAGGCGATCGCGGCCGTGCCGTACGAGGCGTCGGTGAAGGTGGGCCTGCAGTTCCGGCGCCGCTTCTGGGAAGAGGACGAGGCCATCTACGGCGGCATCAGCTTCACCGACCTGCCGAACGGCGTGATCGGCTACCCGCAGCACGGGCTGGCCGGCGCCGGCAGGGGCGTGCTGCTGGGCGCCTACATCTGGGGCCCGAACGCCTACGAGTTCACCGCCCGCGCGCCGGCCGAGCGCGTGCAGCTGGCGCTGCAGTACGGCGCGCAGATCCATCCGCAGATGGCCAGGGAGTTCGAGACCGGCGTCGCGGTCGGCTGGCACCGCGTGCCCTGGACGCACGGCTGCTTCGCGCGCTGGTCCGACGCGGCGCGGCGCACCCACTACCGCAACCTGTGCCAGGTGGACGGCCGCCTGGTGCTGGCCGGCGAACACGCGTCGCTGCTGCCGGCCTGGCAGGAAGGCGCGGTGCTGTCGGCGCTGGACGCGGTGAAGCGGCTGCACGCGCGGCTGAAGGCGAGCTGACATGACGAACCCACCAAAAGCACTGACAGCGCTGCTGTTCGCGGTCTCGGCCACGGCCGGTGCCGCCGAACTGGACGCCAACGGCCTCTCCATCGACGGCGGCTTCGCGCAGAAGGACGGCGCGGCGCTCTACCGTGCCATCTGCGCCGGCTGCCACATGCCCGAAGGGCAGGGGGCGGTGGGCGCCGGCAGCTACCCCGCGCTGGCCGGCAACCCGCGGCTGGCGTCGGCGGCCTATCCCGTCGTCACCGTGCTGCGCGGGCGCAAGGGCATGCCGGGCTTCGGCTTCGCGCTCGACGACGCGCAGGTGGCCGCCGTGACCAACTTCGTCCGCGCCGGGCTGCCCGGCAACCGCCACGCCGACGCCGTCACCGCGGCCGACGTGAAATCCCTTCGTTGAACCGAAAGACCTCCCGATGTCCCAGCACCCGCTCGCCCGCCTGGCGCTCTTTCCCGCCGTTCTGGCCGCCGTGTTCGCCGCCTCCGCCTGCGCGCAGCAGGACGTGGTGCGCCACAAGTACCCCGGCTCGGACTTCCCGATCGCGATGGCGGTGGAGATCCCCGCCGGCAAGAAGCTGGTGTTCGTCAGCGGCAGCGGCCCCGGCGTCGTGGACAAGAACGCCAAGGGCTTTGCCGCCTACGGCGACACCGCGACGCAGGCAGTCAGCACGCTGGAGGCCATCCAGGCCAACCTGAAGCTGCTGAAGCTGGAGATGAAGGACGTGGTGAAGATGCAGGTCTTCCTGGTCGGCGACCCGGCCAAGGAGGGCCGCATGGACTTCGCCGGCTTCATGCAGGGCTACCGCAGGTTCTTCGGCACCGCCGAGCAGCCCAACCTGCCGGCGCGCACCACGGTGCAGGTGGCGGCGCTGCCCAACCCGGGCTGGCTGGTGGAGATCGAGGTCACCGCGGTGGCGCCGGCCAACTGAGCGCCGGCGGCCGTGGCTCATGAAACTCATGAGCCACCGCTGGGGTTGCCACGCCTTGCAAGCGCCAGGTGCGCCGGGTGTGATGACACCCTGTGAAGAACCCCATCTCCCACCTTCCCAAGCCCCTGCTGCTGGCGCTGGCCGCCGGCGCCGCCTGCAGCGCGGCCGCGCAGAACGCCGTGCCGTCCATCGTCATCACCGGGTCGGTGAAGGACCGGGTCGTCGGCGACGCACCCTACGCGATCAGCGTGGTCGACCGCGACGAGCTGAGGTCCGCCGGTGCACTGGTCAACCTGAGCGAGGCGATGGCCCGCGTGCCCGGGGTGGTGGTGGCCAACCGCAGCAACTACGCGCAGGACCTGCAGATCAGTTCGCGCGGCTTCGGTGCGCGCGCCGGCTTCGGCGTGCGCGGCATCCGGTTGCTGGCCGACGGCATTCCGGCCAGCGGCCCCGACGGGCAGGGCCAGGTCTCGCAGTTCGACCTGGCCGGCGCCGAGCGCGTGGAGGTGCTGCGCGGGCCCTTCTCGGTGCTCTACGGCAACAGCTCGGGCGGCGTGATCTCGCTGGTGACCGCGCCGGTGCGGCGCGCGGAGGCGGAGGGCGGCATCGACGTCGGCAGCTTCGGCTTCCGCCAGCTGCGGGCCGCGGTCGGCCTGCCGCTGGGCGGCAACGGCGGGGACCAGGGCAAGGGCTTCAGCCTGCGCGTGTCGGCCAGCGAGATGCAGATCACCGGCTTCCGTCCGCGCAGCGCGGCGCAGCGCGAGCTGGGCAACGTGAGGCTGGGTTACGAGGGCGACAGCGACAGCGTCACGCTGCTGGCCAGCGCCTACCGCCAGCCGGCGCAGGACCCGCTGGGCCTGTCGCGCGACCAGTTCAACGCCGATCCGCTGCAGACCACGGCGCAGGCCACGCAGTTCAACACGCGCAAGGAGTCGTCGCAGGACCAGCTGGGCGTGAGCTGGAAACACCGCTTCGCCGACGGCGCGCTGCGCGACGTGCAGCTGATGGGCTACCGCGGCACGCGCAGTGTCACGCAGTTCCTGGCCATCACCTCGCAGACGCAGGTGCCGGCGCGGCACGGGGGCGGCGTGGTCGACTTCGACCGCGACTTCCAGGGCGCGGAGCTGCGCGCGCGCTTCGCGTGGGAGCGGCTGGACCTGATGGTCGGCGCCGCCGCCGACCGCCAGACCGACGCACGCCGCGGCTACCAGAACTACACCGGCACCGTGGCCGCGCCGACCTACGGCCTGATCGGCACGCTGCGCCGCGACGAGACCAACGAGGCGCGCTCGAACGACGTCTTCGCGCAGGCCGAGCTGGCGCTGGGGGCCGGGCTCACCGCCAGCGCGGGCGTGCGCAGCGGCAAGGTCGAGCTGTCGGCCGAGGACCACTACCTGGGCAACGGCGACGACTCCGGCTCGCTCTCGTTCAGCTACACCAACCCGGTGCTGGGCCTGCGCTGGCAGGCCGCGCCGGGCTGGCAGCTGCATGCCAGCGTGGCGCGCGGCTTCGAGTCGCCGACGCTGGGCGAGCTGGCCTACCGCGCCGACGGCACGGGGGGCCTCAACACCGCGCTGCAGCCGCAGAAGAGCCGCCAGGCCGAGCTCGGCAGCAAGTGGCGCAGCGGTGCCTGGGAAGCCGACGTCGCGCTGTTCCAGGCCAAGGTGTCCGACGAGATCGGCGTCGCCACCAACAGCGGCGGGCGCTCGGCGTTCCAGAACGTCGGCCGCACGCTGCGCCGCGGCGTCGAACTGGCCGGCGGCTGGCTGCCGGCCGACGGACTGCGCGCGCGCGCCAGCCTCACGCTGCTCAACGCCACCTACGAGGACAGCTTCCTCACCTGCGCCGGCATCCCCTGCACCGCGCCCACGCTGGCCGTGCCCGCCGGCAACCGGGTGGCCGGCACGCAGCGCCGCGCCGGTTATGCCGAGCTGGGCTGGCGCAAGGCGGGTCATGGCGAGCTGGCCGCCGAAGTGAGGGGTTCGGGCCGCACCGCCGTGAACGACGCCAACAGCGACTTCGCCGGCGGCTACGCGGTGGCTGCCGTGCGTTTCAGCCACGTGCTCGTGAACCGCGACGGCACCCGCGTGGACGTGCTGCTGCGCGTGGACAACCTGTTCGACCGCCGCTACGCCGGCAGCGTGATCGTCAACGACGCCAACGGGCGCTTCTTCGAGACCGGTGCGCCCCGGGCCTTCCTGCTGGCGCTGCGCATCGGCGCGACGCGCTGACAAGACCCTCCATCCCGCCGGCCGCGACTTGCGCGCGGGCAGCGGCTGCATCTATAGTTAGCCGAGCAGCTAACTGACATGGCCGCCGCCGCACCCGCACTGACCGACGTCTTCTACGCGCTGGCCGACCCCACGCGCCGCGCCATCGTCAGCGCGCTGGGCCGCGGGCCCGAGACGGTCTCCGCGCTGGCCGCACCGTTCGCGATGGCGCTGCCATCGTTCATGAAGCACCTGTCGGTGCTGGAACGCTGCGGGCTGATCCGCTCCGACAAGGCCGGCCGCGTGCGCACCTGCGAACTGCAGCCACGCGCGCTCGGCGAGGCGGAGCAGTGGCTGGCCCAGCAGCGCGCCCTGTGGGAGGCGCGCAGCGACCGCATGGCGCACTTCGTCGAACGCCTTCACCAGGAGGAACTGGAACGTGAACAAGCCCGATCTGCAAGATCCCGTCGGCGCCGCTGAGCCGGCGAACGACCTCGTCGTCACCCGGCTCGTGAAGGCGCCGCGCGCCCGGCTCTGGCAGGCCTGGACCGACCCCGCGCTGCTGAAGGAATGGTGGTGCCCGAAGCCCTGGACCACCGAGGTGCGCGCCTTCGACCTGCGCCCGGGCGGGAACTTCCACACCTTCATGAGCGGCCCCGATGGCGGCACCAGCGACAACCCCGGCAGCTTCCTCGAGGTGGTGCCTCAGCAGCGCATCGTGTTCACCTCGATGCTGGTCGGCGGCTGGCGCCCGAACACGCCGTGGATGCCGTTCACCGCGATCGTCACGATGGCCGACGAGGCCGGCGGCGTGCGCTACACCGCCACCGTGATGCACCCCGACCGCGCCACGCGCGACAAGCACGAGGCGATGGGCTTCCACGAAGGCTGGGGCATCTGCATCGAGCAGCTGGGTGCGCTGGCGGCGGGTTTGTAGGACACGGCGGGCGCTGCCGTCGGACAGGTGCCGACGAACACAAGCGCCGCACGCCGATGGAACGGGCTCTCAAGGCAGCCAACGATGCACCCACATGTGCAACTTCGAGAACCCGTGATGTTGACGATCCTGCTCATCGTCCTGCTGCTGATGCTGATCGGCGCCATGCCCACCTGGCCGCACAGCCGCACCTGGGGCTACTACCCCAGCGGCGGCATCGGCATCGTGCTGGTGATCCTGCTCGCGCTGCTGCTGCTGGGCGCCGTCTAGCGCCGCGCTTCAGCCGCCGCCGCGCTGCATGAACAGGTCGAATCGGCGCATGAACGCGCGGCGCGCCGTGTCGTCGACGGCGTCGAACGCGAAGCTCACCGCCAGCCGCGGCAGGCGCAGCAGCGCGATCTGCCGCGCCGGCAGCGGATGCCAGCGCAGCACCAGGCGGCCGGCGCCGATCGGCACGTCGGCAGCGCCCGCTTGCAGCGCCAGCGCGTGCGGCTCCACCGCGCCGGGCAGCCAGCCGAGCCACTCGGCCTCGGTGCAGCCGTAGTCGCGCTCGAAGCGCTCCGGCGGCCCCACGTGCGTCAGCCGCCGGCGATCGGCGGCCAGATCGCGAGCACGTCGCCTTCCACCAGCGCGTGCGTGGCGCGCTCCGGCGGCGGCACGAAGCGGCCGTTCACCAGCACCAGGTGCACCATCTTCATCGGCAGGCCGAAGGGCTCGATGACCTGCGCGATGGTGGCAGCCTCGGCGACGTCCAGCGCCATCTGGTTGCCGTTGCGGTGTTCGGGCGGCAGGTGCTGGCCGAGGCTGGCGTAGAGCTTGAAGGTGATGCGCATCGGCGCGGAGCCGTCAGCGCGTGTGTGCGAACGCCGCCTGCGCCTGTGCGCTGGCGAGGTAGGCCTGCATCAGCTGCGTCGGGTCTTCCAGCAGGCGGTCTTTCCACTCGCCCAGGTGCACCTGGCCTTCGACCAGCCCGCGCATCACGCCCACGTGCTCGGTCCAGCCGATGGCGTTGCAGCCCACCAGCTGGTCGCCGCTGAACTGCAGGCTCAGGTGGCGGCCGGCGGGTGCGTCGGTGAGTTCGACGTGCTGGCCGCCCGGCACGCCGTCCCAGAGGCCGAAGCTTGCCGAGATGAGTCCCAGGGTGTCCAGCACGTTGATCTGCGTGACGCCGCGCAGCGCGGTGGCCTGGCCGGCCATGTTCAGCGCCGCCACGCGCGCCTGCTCGGCGGCGTTGGGCTGGATGGCGCTGACGATCGTCTTGCCGCTCACCTTGTCGAAGGCCTCGGCGCAGTCGCCCGCTGCGTAGATGCCGGGCACGCTGGTCTGCAGGTGCTCGTCGGTGAGCACGCCCACCAGGCACTTCACGTCGCTGCCCTGCAGGAACCCGATGTTGGGCTTGACGCCGGTGGCGGTGATCACGAGGTCGGCGTCCAGCTGCACGCCGCTGGACAGCTTCACCTTCATCACCGCGCCGCTGCGGTCGATGGCGTCCACGCGTGCACCGGTGTGCACCGCCACGCCCTTGCCCTCGCACCAGCGCTTGATCATGCCGCCGGCCGTGGGGCCCATCATGCGCGGCACCATGCGGTCGCCCATCTCGACGACGGACAGCTGCACGCCACGCGCGGCCAGGGCTTCCATGATGATGCAGCCGATGAAGCCGGCGCCCATCTGCACCACCCGCGCGCCCGGCCTGGCCAGGGCCATGATGGCCCGCGCATCGGCCAGCGTCCAGCAGCTGTGCACGCCGCTGCCGGCGATGCCGGGAATGGGCGGCGTGGCCGGCGTGCTGCCGGTGGCGATCAGCAGGCGGTCGAACGGCAGCTGCGTGCCGTCGTCCAGCGTCACGGTGCGGGCCTGCGTGTCCAGGCCCACCGCGCGGCCGCGCCGCAGCCCGATGTTCAGGCGCTGGTAGTGGTCGGCCGCATGGCGCAGGTGCGTGCCGTCCTCGCCGATGTTGCCGATCAGCAGGTAGGGAATCGCCATGCGCGAGTAGGGCGCCTCGGGCTCGTCGCCGACGAGCGTGATCTCGTCGGCCGGCGCGTGCTTGCGCAGCGTCTCGGCCGCGATCACGCCGGCCGGGCCGGCGCCCAGGATCAGGTGCTTCATCGACGGGCCTCTACAGCCCCAGGCGCTTGCGAGTCTCGGGCTTGAGCTGGCCGTCGGCGTCCCAGCCGCGCGCGGCGTAGTACTTGGGCAGCATCTCGGGCAGCTTGTTCACCAGGCCCTTGGCGGGGCCGGTCTGGGCCGGTTCCTTCAGCAGGCGTGGCGGCAGCGTGTCGTCCTTGGCGGTGAAGCCGGCGCGGTTGTTGAAGTCGCGCTCCATGTTCCAGATGCGCTCGCCGATCTTGCTCAGGTTCTCGAGCGTGAACTCCGGCCCGCAGGCGGCGGCCACCTGCGGCGCCACGTCGGCCAGGCCCCAGGCGAAGCTCGTGAAGATGCAGATGCCGGCGGCGTCGAAGGCGGCGGTGGCGTCCTGGAAGGCCACCACCAGCTCGGGCTTGCCCTCGGCGGTGAGCGGATCGGTCTTCACCGGGATGCCCAGCACCTCGGACGCGACCGTGTAGCCGCGCAGGTGGCAGGCGCCGCGGTTGCTGGTGGCGTAGGCCAGGCCCATGCCCTGGATGCCGCGGCTGTCGTAGGCCGGGAACTCCTGGCCCTTCACGCTCATGCTCAGGCCCGGGTGGCCGTACTTCGCGCACAGGCGCTTGGAGCCCTGGCCGATCTCCTTGCCGAAGCCCTCGCCCTTGGCGGTGATCTCGGCGAAGTGGGCGAGCGCCTGCGCGCTGCCGAACTTGGCGTCGATGCCGAGCTGCTCCTTCGTCAGCACGCCCATCTCGTAGAGCTCCATCACCGCGCCGACGGTGGCGCCGAAGCTGATGGGGTCCATGCCGTGCTCGTTGCACAACAGGTTGGCGTACTGCAGCGCTTCCAGGTCGTTGACGCCGTTCGCGGCGCCCAGGGCCCAGGCCGCCTCGTACTCCAGGCCGCCCGAGGCGCCCCAGTACTGCGGCTTGTTCTCCACCGTGAAGTGGCCCTTGTCCATCTTGCTGACGCGGCCGCAGGCGATGGTGCAGCCGAAGCAGGCCTGGTTGGTGACGAGGTGCTTCTTGCCGTCGGTGGCGCGCGGCGTGGCCATCGCTTCGGCGCTGATGTCCTTGGCGCCTTCGAACTGCACGTTGCGGTGGTTGCGCGTGGGCAGCGCGCCGATCTCGTTGATCACGTTCATCAGCACCTGGGTGCCGTAGGTCGGCAGGCCCTGGCCGGTGACGGCGTTGTCGTGCAGGATCTTCTTCTTCTCGGTGGTGACCTGCATGAAGCCCTTCGGGTCGTGCAGCCCTCCCACGCCCTTGGTGCCGCGCACCACCACGGCCTTGAGCTTCTTGCTGCCCATCACGGCGCCCACGCCGCTGCGGCCGGCCGCGCGGTGCAGGTCGTTCACCACGGCGGCGAACAGCACCTGGTTCTCGCCCGCGCCGCCGATGCAGGAGACCCGCGCCTGCGGGTCCTGCAGCGACTGCTTCAGCGCCGCCTCGGTCTCCCACACCGTCTTGCCCCACAGGCCGCTGGCGTCCTTCAGCTCGGCCACGTCGTCGACGATCTGCAGGTAGACCGGCTTGGCCGACGCCCCTTCGAAGATCACCATGTCCCAGCCGGCCATCTTCAGCTCGGCGCCCCAGTAGCCGCCGCTGTTGCTGCAGGCGATGGCACCGGTGAGCGGGCCCTTGGTGACCACGGTGTAGCGGCCGCCGGTGCTGGCCATGGTGCCGGTGAGCGGGCCGGTGGACCAGATGAGCTTGTTGGCCGGCGACAGCGGGTCGACCTTCGCGTCGATCTCCTCGACGAGGTACTTCGACGCCAGGCCGCGCGAGCCCAGGTACTCGCGCGCCCAGGCCATGTTCAGCGGTTCGCTCTTGACGGTGCCGGCCGTGAGGTCGACGCGGAGGATCTTGCCTGCCCAGGACATGTCGTTTCCTCCTTGTTCAGGCCGCGGCCTGGTTGCCCAGCTTGTCGGCCCAGGCCTTCATCTTGTCGAGGCCGGTCCAGTTGGCATCGACATACGTGATGGCGCCGGTGGGGCAGGCGTCGGCGCAGGCGGGCTGGCCGCCGCACAGGTCGCACTTCTGCACCTTGCCGGTTTCCTGCACGTAGTTCACGGTGCCGAACGGGCAGCTGATGGTGCAGACCTTGCAGCCCACGCAGGTGCTCTCGTTGACCACCTTGGCGCCGGTCAGCTTGTCCAGCGTGATGGCCTCCACCGGGCAGGCGTGCAGGCACCAGGCCTCGTCGCACTGCGTGCAGGTGTAGGGCACCTTGCGGCCGGTCTCGTGGAAGTCGAACACCTTGATGCGCGACCGGGCGGGTGCGAAGACACCGTAGTTCTCGTACGAACAGGCCATCTCGCACTGGAGACAGCCGGTGCACTTCTCGGCGTTGATGTGGAGGCTCTTCTGCATGGCGGTGGGCTCTGCGGAGTGGGGCTATGCAATCATCTGCATAGGCCGCACAGCCGACCACCTAGGCCTAACCCTGGGAGCTTGCGTCCGGCGCCGCGGCCTGTTCCAGATTGGAGCAATCGGCCAGCAGCCGGTCGATGTCGCTGCGCTGCAGCTTCCCCCACAGCGCGTCCTCGATGCTCACCGTCAGCGTGCCCGCTCCCGGGTGCAGCACCACCACCGCCTGCACGATGTGCGCCACGCCCAGCCCCTGCAGGTGCCGGTGCATCGCCTGCGAGTCGCGCGCCGCGTTCGCGCTGCGCACGCTGCCGTAGAGCGTGACGTGCGTGGCCGCGGCGGTGGCGTGCTCGGCGTGCAGCAGCATCAGGCCATGGTCGGGCACGGTCCGGCGCAGCCGGTGATGCAGCGGCTCGTCGAGCAGCGGGAAGTCGCTCAGCACGATCGCCAGGCCCTGCGGCGCCAGGTGCGCCGGGGCCTGCGCCAGCAGTTCCAGCGCCAGCTCGTCGCCGCGCGCGCCACCGTGCAGGTACAGCACCTGCGGCGTGCCGGGCGCCCGCGGCAGGAAGGGCGGCTGCGAGGCGATCAGGTCGAAGCGCTCGCCGGCCACCGGTTCGAACAGGTGGCCCAGCCGCCAGTCGATGTTGCGCACGCCGTTGAGCGCGGCGTTGAACCGGGCCAGCTGCAGCGCGCGGGGATTGATGTCGACCGCCACCACCTCGCGGCAGTCGGCGGCCATCAGCAGCGCCAGCGTGCCGCTGCCGCAGCCCAGGTCGAGGATGCGGTCCACGGCCTGGCGCGGGTGGCAGGCACCGGCCAGCAGCTGCGTGCTGCCGCCCACCGCCATCACCGTGGCCGGGTCGCGCGCCTGCGGGTCGCTGACGATCATCAGCTGGTTGACCAGCTCCAGCCGCAGCGGGAAGCGCCAGTCGGCGCGGTGCGGCACCAGCAGCCCGGCGTCCTTCAGCTCGGCCGCCAGCGTCGCGCCGAACAGGTGCAGCAGCTGGGCCTCGCCCAGGTCCTCGTTCAGCACCAGCAGGCGCAGCGCCAGCGCGGCCGGCGTGTCGTCGTCCAGCGTCAGCCAGGCCAGCCCCTGCGGGAACAGCGGGCCCGGCAGGCCGGGCAACTGGGCCGAGAGCGACTGGACGAAGCCGCGATGGAATCCGACCTCCGCCAGGCGCCCGGCGAGCGCCGCCGGCGCGTGCGGGAGCGCGGCGTCCAGCCGGCTCAGGTCGGCCAGCGACACGTCGGGCCTGCAGCGGGATCGGGACGGCGAGGGCGGTACTTCATCGCGCGCCATTGTGGGTGGACGTGGCGCGCCGTTGCCGCTGGCCGCCGCCGGGTAAACCCGGGCCGCGGACGATGCGGCGCGGCGTGGAAAGTTCCTCGGTGCATGTGCCGGTAGCGGCCGTCAGTCGCACTTGGCGGCCCCGCTCCCGCACTTCGTCACCCCGGTGCGCCGCGGCGCCGGCCGCGGGCCTAGCATGGCGCCATGACAGCTTCACCGGCCCCTGCCACGCCTGCCGCGCCGTCCAACCGCGGCCTGTGGCTGGCCTATGCGGGCCTGTGCCTGCTGTGCTGGGCGCTGTACGTGATGGCCGGCACCGAGGCGTCGCGCGGTGCGCTGTACGTGTGGAAGGGCCTCTACAACGCCACCTGGAACATGGGGCCGCCGATGCTGCTGGGCGTCGCCGGGCTGCCGTGGATGCGCTGGATGATCCGGCGCGAACGGCCGCTGGCGCGGCGCCTGGCGCTGCACGCGGCCGCCGCCTTCGTCTTCGCCGCGATGTGGCAGCTGGCCGAGTTCGCCACCGCCACGCTGCTGTTCTCGTCGGAGCACGCGCTGGCGATGCTGCAGCGGAGCATCCTGTGGCAGGCGATGTGGGGCGTGTTCGTCTACATCGCGCTGGTGATGGGCTTCGGCGGCGCCCTGCACGCGCGCCGGGCCAACCAGGTGGCGGTGAGCGCCGCGCGCGCGGAAGCCGCGCTGGTGCGGGCCGAACTGGCCGCCATCAACGGCAAGCTCAACCCGCACTTCCTGTTCAACACGCTGAACTCGCTGCTGATGCTGACGCGGCGCGACCCCGCGGCCGCCGAGCAGACGCTGCTGCGCTTCTCGCGCATGATGCGCTACGTGCTCGACACCACGCGCGGCAGCGGCGACCGCGTGACGCTGCAGGAGGAGGTCGACTTCGTGCGCGACTACCTCGAGCTCGAGGCGCTGCGGCTGGGGCCGCGGCTGAAGGTCGACTGGCAGATCGACCCCGCGACCGTGAACGACCCGATCCCGCCGCTGACGCTGCAGCCGCTGGTGGAGAACAGCGTGCTGCACGGCATCGCGCCGCGTCTGGAAGGCGGCACGGTGCAGATCCGCACCCGCCGCGTGGCCGAGAGCGAGGCGCTGGCGCTGCGGGTCTCCGACGACGGCGCCGGCTGCGCCTNGCCGCGACCGGCGCCAGCAGCGGCGTGGGCCTGAGCGCGCTGCGCCGCCGCTTCGAGCTCGACTTCGGCGGCCGCGCGCAGATGTCGGTGCGCTCGGCACCCGGCGCCGGCTTCCAGGTCGACATCCTGATCCCGCAGGCGGCGCTGTTCGCCTGAAGCCGCTCTGGAAACCGCATGAGCCGCTGCCGCACGCTGATCGCCGAGGACGAGCCGCTGGCCCGCGAGGGCCTGGCCGACTGGGTGCGTCAGATGCCGCAGCTGGAGCTGGTGGCGGCCTGTGCCGACGGCGCGGCGGCGCTGGCGGGCATCCGCGAGCAGCAGCCGGCGCTGGTGCTGATGGACATCCAGATGCCCGGCATGACGGGATTGCAGGTGCTGCGCGCGCTGGCCGCCGAACGGCCGCAGCCGGCGCCGGCGGTGATCTTCACCACCGCGTTCGACGAGCACGCGCTCACCGCCTTCGAGCTGCATGCGGTGGACTACCTGCTCAAGCCCTTCGCGCACGAGCGCTTCGTCGAGGCGGTGGAGCACGCGCTGGCCTTCGGCGCGGCCGCCCACGAGCAGGCGCTGCCGGCGCTGGAGGCCGCGGCGCTGGCGGGCGCGGGCGGATCGCTGGCGCCGCTGTCGCGCGTGCTGGTGCGCGACCAGGGCAAGATCTTCCCGCTGCACGTGGACGCCATCGAGCACCTGCGCAGCGACACCAAGTACACGGCCATCACCAGCAAGGGCCGCAGCTACCTGGTGCGCGTGCCGATCACCAGCTTCGAGAAGCGCCTGGACGCCTCGCGCTTCCTGAAGGTCAACCGCTCCTGCATCGTCAACCTGGACTTCGTCGATGCGATGACCCCCGACGAGAGCTCCCAGTTCGTGGTGCTGATGCGCGACGGCACGCGCGTCACGGCCAGCCGCGAGGTGTCCAAGCAGCTGAGGGCCGATTCGATATGAACCGCCGTGCCTTCCTCGTTCGACGGCTGCTGCCGCCGCTGCTGGCGCTGCTCGCGGCGGGCCCGGTGCAGGCCGGGCCGCCGTCGTGCAAGCCGTGCTGGCCGGGCACCTTCGACAGCATCGAGATCTCGGGTTCAGCCAACGTGCGCTTCACGCAGGGCGCTGTGGACCAGGTGACGGTGGAAGGCGACGAGGAAGCGCAGAAGGCCGTGGAGCTGGAGGTGCGCGGCGGCGTGCTCTACGTGCGGCCCAGCGGCGCCTGGAAGTTCTGGAGCTCGCGCCGCACGCAGCTGGACATCACCGCGCGCGAGCTGCGCCGGCTCACCATCACGGGCGCCGCCGACCTCATCGCCGCGCAGCCGGTGCAATGCCAGCGCCTGGACGTGCAGATCGCCGGCGCCGGCCTGGCGCGCTTCGACAAGCTGCAGGCCGAGTCGGTGCGCTTCCAGGTCTCGGGCGCGGGCGACGGCCAGATGGCCGGCAGCGTCGGCGAGCTGACCATCGACGTCTCGGGCCGCAGCGAGTTCCGCGGCGAGAACCTGAAGAGCGAGCGCGCGCGCGTGCAGCTCACCGGCATCGGCGAGGTGCAGGTGTGGGCCACGCAGTGGCTGGGTCTCGCGGTCTCGGGCGTGGGCACGGTGGAGTACTGGGGCGCACCGCAGGTGCAGCGCCGCACATCGGGCATCGCGCGCATCCAGTCGCGCGGGCCCAAGTCCGTCGCGCCGCCCTGATCCGCGCGGCGCCGCACGCGAAGCGGCGCGCGGCAGGCCCAGAATCGCCGCATGACCACTTTCCTCGCCACGCTGGGCGTGGCCCTGCTGCTCGTCGTCGTGCTGCTGTCGGCGCTGGTGCTGGCCGCGGCCTTCAAGCTGCGCTTCGTGCCGCCGCGCGCCGAGCCGCTGCCCGACGGCGAACTGCCGGCCGACGTGCAGGCGCTGCTGCAGCCCGGGCTGGCCGAGCTGCAGGCCCTGGGCTTCGGCAACCCGGTGGCGCAGAGGCTCGCTGCGCAGCGCGTGGCCGGCGCCGACCTGCCGCAGCACGGCCTGGTGCTGGTGCATGCCGAGCGCGCCGCGGCGGCCTGCCTGGTTCAGAGCGTGCCCGCCGACCGCGGGCGCCACTGGACCCTCGTCTTCGTCAGCCGTACGCACTCGGGTCGTGTGCTGATCACGCGCAACCGCCTCGGTGTGGTCGGGCCGGTGCCGCTGCCGGACACCGTCACGCAGGACTGCTGGCTGCGCGACTGGCCCGCGGTGTGGCAGGCCCACCAGCGCCGCATGGACGCGATGCGGCCCGACGCGGCGCGCTGGCAGCGCCTGCCGGCGGCCGAGTGGGCCGCCGCCAGCCTTGCGCACGACCGTGCGGCGTTCGAGGCGCGTGTCGCGCGCGGCGACTTCGTGCCGGCCGGCGACGGCAGCTTCCGCGTCGCACTGCGCTACGCGCTGGCGATCCTGGCGCGCGCCTGGCTGACCCTGCGCGCCTCGTCGCGCGGCATGGTGGGCGACGGGCCGGCGGCCGCGGCCGCGCCCGCGGCGGTGGACCACCAGGTCGACACCTTCGAGCGCGAGGCCGCGCAGCGTCGCAGCAGCGCCGGCTGGTCGCGGCGCGCGAAGTGGCTGCTGTTCTTCGCCACCGCCGCCGCGGCCGCGGCCTCCTTCGGGCTCAGCCTGGACCTGGCGGTGGTGCCGGCGCTGGTGCTGGTGCTGCTGTTTCACGAGCTCGGCCACTTCGCCGCGATGCGCTGGGCCGGTTACCGCGACCTGAAGGTGTTCTTCCTGCCCTTCCTGGGCGCGGCGGTCAGCGGACGCCACGAACACCCGAGCGCCACGCAGGAGCTGGTGGTGCTGTTCGCCGGGCCGGTGCCGGGCCTGGTGCTGGGGCTGGCGGCGCTGGCCGTCGGCCTGCCGGCCGGCCTGCCGCTGGCCGACTTCTGGCACGCCTGCTCGCTGCTGGCGGTGACCATCAACGCCTTCAACCTGCTGCCCATCCATCCGCTGGACGGCGGCAAGATCTTCGAGATCCTGCTGCTCGGCCGCTGGCCCTGGCTGGCCTTCGGCGGACGCGTGCTGGGTGTGCTGGCCTTCGCGGCGTTTGCACTCACCACCGATGGCAGCATCGGCCGCGGCGTGCTGTGGGCGCTGGTGGCGCTGATGCTGCTGGGGCTTTCGCACCAGCGCGACGAGGCCCGGCTGGCCACGGCGCTGCGCGCGCGCGGTGCGCTCGGCGGACAGGCGCGCGGGCCGGCCCTGCAGGCCGTGTTCGGCGCGATGCGCCAGGCCGGGCTGTCGCACAAGCCATGGCCGAACCAGCGCCTGCTGGCCGAAGCGCTGTTGCCGGCCCTGACGCGCGCGCCGCTGTCGCGCGCGGGGCGTGCCGGCGGCCTGCTGGTCTACGCCTTCTTCCTGCTGCTGCCGGTGCTGGCCGTGATGGCGACCTTCGGCAGCGCGATGCGCGGGGTCGTCACCGCGCCGGCGGCATCGACCGAGGCCGCGATGCGTCCGTCGCTCGACGCGCAGTTCGTGGAACTGCAGGCGCGCGTCGACGCCGAGCCCGACCCCGCGCGGCGCTGGGCGCTGCTCGTCGAGTCGTTCGAAGAGCAGGCGAGCCTGCTCGCCGGCACGTCACCCGACGAACTGCCCGCCGCCGGGGCCCTGCTGCGCCAGGCCGGACCGCTCGCCGCAGCGCAGCCCGACGCAGCCTCGGCGCAGGCGCGGCTGGCGCTGTGGCAGGCCCGCGCCACGGCCGACGACGCGGCGCGCCTGCAGCGCCTGCAGGGGCTGGTCGAGCGCTACGACGACGTGGCCACCGCACCGGCCGACAAGCTGCTGCTGCTGCGCACCACCGTGGAGTGGCTGGCCGAGGCCGACGGCCTGGACCCGGCGGCGCGCCTGCGCGCGATCGAGCGCGCGCTGGCCCAGGGCGCCGCGCTGCCCGCCTACGAGCGCCAGCCGCTGCACGAGATGAAGGCCGACCTGCGGCTGGCGCAGGGCGAGGGCGAAGTCGCACGCCGCGAGGCGCAGGCCGCGTTCGAGGCCGCGCTCGCCGCGCCCGAACCGGGGTGGGCGATCCCGGCCGCGCGCCTGATGGTGGACGTGGCGCTGGCGCTCGAGGGCCCGGCGGCCGCGCTGCGGCAGCTGGACGCGCTGCTGCCGCGGCTGCAGGCGCTGCCGCCCGAGCACGCGCAGGAACTCGCGGGCCTGCGCCGCCACGGCCTGCAACTGGCCGAGGTGGCGGGGCGCAGCGACTGGCAGCGTGCGCAGGCGCCGCTGCTGCCGCCGCCGCGCAGCGCCACCGACGGCCTGCCCTGGTGGCTGCGGCCGCTGGTGGGCCGGCAGCCGCCGGGCTGGCTGGAGCTGGAGCAGCGCCACTGGCAGGGCGACGCCGACGGCGCGGCCGACGTGGCCGCGCAGATGCGCAAGGGGCGCCAGGGCGGTGTCGTGAGCCTGCCGCCGGTGGGCGGCGGCCCGCTCGCCGCTGCGCGCTCGCGCGTGCTGGCCGAATCGCGCAGCGCGCTGGCGCGGCGCTACGGGCTGCCGGTCAGGCCGCCGGGCTGAGCCAGTCGGACAGCAGGGCGTCGGCCGCCGGCCGGCGCCGGGCCTTCACCTGGGTCGGCGTGCCGATGGAGACGAAACACAGCGGCTGCTCGCCGTCGCCCAGCCCGAAGGCCCGCGCGAAGTGGCGGGTGCGCAGCGCGTGGCCGCTGGTGAGCATCGCGGCGAAGCCCATCCCGTGCGCGGCCAGCAGCAGGTTCTGCAGCGCCGCGCCCAGCGCGACATGGCGTTCGGCGTCGGTCACATCGGCATGCGCGGGCAGCAGCCGCGCCACCGCCAGCAGCAGCTCGGGCGCGCGGAAGGCCTTCTCGCGTGCCTGGCCGCGCGCCTGCGCGTCGGCCTCGGGCATGCGCTCGAGCAGCGACCGCTCGAACACATCGGCCAGCCGCTCGCGCTGGCCGGGCGCGATGCGCACCAGGTGCCAGGGGCGCAGCAGCTCGTGGTCGGGCGCGCAGCCGGCGGCTTCGACGATGGCGCGCAGCTGGTCGGCCGTGGGGCCCGGCGCGACCAGCCGCTTCGGCGAGACCGAGTGGCGGCTCGTGATCAGCTCGAGCGTGAACGCGGCGATGTCGGCAGGCAGCGGCATGCCGGCAAGTGTTCCACAGGCCGGCGCTTCAGCTGCCGCGCACCAGCCCCAGCCGTTCGACGATGCGCTTCTCCGACGCGTAGGCCTCGCGCATCGCGCGGCCGTAGTCCTCGGTGTTCAGGTAGGCCAGTTCCTGGTCGTAGCGCTCCAGCTCGGCCAGGTGCTGCGGCTCGTTCATCGCCAGCCGGAAGGCGTCGTGCAGCACCTTCACGATCTCGGGCGGCACGCCGCGCGGACCGGCCAGGCCGTAGGGCGATGTGGCGACGACGCCGTAGCCCAGCTCGTGCAGCGTCGGCACGTTCGGGTAGCGCCTGGTGCGGTGCTCGCCGAACGTGGCCAAGAGGCGCAGCTTGCCGTTGTCGACGAAGGGCGCGAAGCCGTTGGAGTTCACGCCCACCATCACCTGGCCCGAGGACACCGCGATCATCTGCTCGGCCGTGCCCTTGTACGGCACGTGCAGCCAGGTGAGGTTGCGGCGCGCGAACAGGTCGTCCAGCACGATGTGCGGCGTGGTGCCGACGCCGTTGGTGGCGACGGTCAGCTCCTCGGGCTTGCTGCGCGCGAACGCGAACACGTCCTCCACGGTCCTGAACGGGCTGTTCGTGGGCACCAGCATGCCGAAGGTGACGCCGCTCACCTGCACGATGGGCGTGGTGTCGCGGATCGGGTCCCAGAGCAGCTTCTGCAGCAGCGGCGCGCGGAACACCGGCTGCGGCATCTGCGCGATGGTGTAGCCGTCGGGCGCGGCCTGCTGCAGCACCGGCATCGCCAGCGTGCCGCCGGCGCCGGGGCGGTTCTCCACCAGCACCTTCTGGCCCAGGTGGCGCGCCGCCAGCTCGGCCAGCAGGCGCATCTGCAGGTCGGTGCCGCCGCCGGGCGGCCAGGGCACCCACAGCGTCACGGGGCGCGAGGGGAAGCGCTCGGCGGCGTGCGCCTGCACCATGCCGAACGCGGGCCCGAAGGCCAGCGCGGCGCTGCCGGCCAGCAGCCTGCGGCGGCGCGGGTTCATGGCGCACCTCCGCCGGGCCGCCTGGCCAGGGCGCCGAAGCCGCGCTGCGGGTCGTAGCCCCAGCTGGCGAGCGCGAAGCACACCAGCAGCATGCCGAGCACGATGTACGGCGACAGGCCCGGGTCCTTGCCGTAGAGCGCGAAGCGCATCCACTCGACGGCGTGCGTGAAGGGGTTGAAACGCGCGATCTGGTAGACCCAGTTCGCGCCCGACTCCTCCAGCTTCCACAGCGGGTAGAGCGCGGTGGACATGAAGTACATCGGGAAGATCACGAAGTTCATCGTGCCGGCGAAGTTCTCGAGCTGCTTGATGTGCACGCTCAGCAGCAGGCCCAGGGCGCCCAGCATCAGCGCCGAGCCCACCGCGGCGGCCAGCACCGCGGGTGTCTGCGGCCCCAGCACCGGCAGCTGCGTGCCCAGCAGCCAGGCCACGACGACGAAGGCCGCGGCCTGCAGCAGCGACAGCACCGCGGTGGCCAGCAGCTTCGCGAACAGGATCCACGGCCGCGGCAGCGGCGCGGTGAGCAGCAGGCGCATCAGCCCCATCTCGCGGTCGTAGACCATCGCCAGGCTCGACTGCATGCCGTTGAACAGCAGCACCATGCCCACCAGCCCGGGCGCGATGTAGACGTCGTAGGGGATGTAGGTGTCGTAGGGCTCGACGATGGCCACGCCGAACACGTTCCGGAAACCCGCGGCGAACACCGCCAGCCACAGCAGCGGCCGCACCAGCGCCGAGACCAGGCGGCCGTACTGGCGGCTGAACTTCAAGAGCTCGCGCTGCACGATGGCCACGAGCGCGAAGAGCGCATGGCCCATGCCGCCGCGGCGGTCGGAATCGTCGATCAGGGCCGGGCCTTGCACAGCTTCTCCGGAGCGTCGGCACCCAGGGTGTCGAGGTTGTTCTTCGGGTGCAGCAGCCCGTCGACGGGCGCCATCGAGATCACGCTCTGGCCGTCGGACAGCAGCACCGGCTGGCGCAGCTGGCCGTCCCAGGGGCGGAAGGACATCGTCACGCCCTTGGAGCCGTCGAGGTCGACCTCGGCCAGCGCCTTCGCGAACGCGGCGTTGGGGCCCTTGGGTGCTGCCACCGCCGCGGCCACCACCGCCTTGCCGGCCATCCACGCGGCCCAGTCGTTGGCCGTCATCGGCCGCTTCGCGTTCTTCACCATGCGGCGCGAGACCTGCGGCGCGCCATAACGCTCGAACCGGTCTGACCAGCCCAGCGGCACCAGCCCGCCGTCGCCCACCACGGGTCGCGGCAGCGCGGTGCGGTAGGGCAGGGTCTGCGCGAACTCGCCGTCGCTGTCCACCACCCACACCACGTCGTAGCTGCCTTGCACGGCGCTCGTGAGCAGCAGCGGGTTGGCCAGGTCGCGCTCGCGCGGGTCGGCCGAGAGCTTGAAGGGCTTGCTGCCGGCGAGCTTGAGCCCGTAGCGCTTGATGGCGGCCTGCGCCACCGCGCCGCGCGCCGCGTCCTCGGGTGCCGGACCGGTGAGCAGCAGCACGTTCGACCATTTGCGCGCGGTGAGCGTCTGAGCCAGCGCGTCGGCGCGCATGCGCTCCGAGAGCGCGACGTGGAAGACGTTCTTCCGGCAATCGGCCTGGCGCAGTGCGTCGCTGGTGGCGCTGATGTTGACCAGCGGCAGCTTCGGCGCTGCATCGGCCGCGGCCAGCAGCCAGGCGGCCGGCAGGTCGGCCAGCAGCGCGGCGGCGCCGGCCTTCTCGGCCGCCGCGGCGGCCGTGCGCGCGGCGGCGGCATCGGCCACAGCCACGCTCTGCAGCTCGATCTTCGCGCCGGCCGCGTCGAGCTCGAAGCGCGCGTCGGCCAGCGCGATCTGCAGCGCGTCGTTCGCCGGGCCGCCGGGGTGGCCCAGGATCTGCTGCTCCAGCTTCGCGCGTTCCAGCCGCGGGTCGTCGGCCGGCACCAGCAGCGTCACCTTGAAGGTGGCCGCGGCCGCGGGCAGCGCGGCCAGTGCCAGCAAGGCCGCAAGCTTCGTCATTCGACAACCACCGCCATGTACGGCACGCGGCCCACGCGCACCGTCTTCAGCGCCTTGGCCGAGGGCACGTCGACGATGGTGAGGTCGTCGCTGAGCCCGTTGACGGCGTAGAGCTGGTTCTCGGCCTTGTTCAGCGCCACCTGCCAGACGCGCTTGCCCACCAGCACCAGCTGCTCGGTCTTGCGCGTGGCCACGTCGACGAAGGCCACGTGGTTGGCCTTGCCCAAGGCCACGAAGGCGCGCCTGCCGTCGCGTGTCATCGTGATGCCCACCGGCGTGATGTCGCTGCTGCGCGCACCGGGCACCTCGAACTTCAGCGTGGCGATCACCGTGTGGTCCTTGGTGGCGATGATGCTGACGCTGGCGTCGAGTTCATTGGTCACCCACAGCTGCGCGCCGTCGGGCGTGAGCGCGAAGCGGCGCGGGCGTTTGCCGACCTGGATGTTCTTCACCACCTTGCCGGCGGCCACGTCGATCACGTGCACCAGGTTGGCCACTTCACTGGTGACGTAGACGGTCTTGCCATCGGGCGTGGCCTTCACGCCTTCGGGCTCCTTGCCGACCTCGATGCTTTTCACCAGCTTGCCGGTGGCGAGTTCGACGATGCCCAAGGCACCCTCGTCTTCCAGCGAGACATAGGCGGTCTTGCCGTCGGGCGAAAGGTCGAAGGCCTCGGGCTCCTCGGCGAAGGGCAGGCGGCGCACCGACTTCTTCGTCGCCACGTCGATCACGTCGGCCTGGTTCGACTCGGTGCAGGCCACCAGCATCTGCGTGCCGCCGGGCAGCATCTGCATGTGGCGCGGGCGCTTGCAGGTGGCGATGGTGCCGGTGACGGCCTGGGTCTTCAGGTCGAGCACGGTGATGGCGTGGTCCTTCTCGCTGGAGACGAAGGCGACGCCTTGGGCGAAGGCGGGTGCGGCCAGCAGCGCGGCGAGCAGGGCGACCGGCAGGACGAACGGGTGCTTCATGCAGTGGCTTTCAGGAAGGCGTCTTCGAGGGAGTCTCCTCCCAGTTGAGCGGTGACGGCGGCCGGGGTTCCGTCGGCGAGCAGGCGGCCCTTGTGCAGCACCAGCACGCGGTCGGCGGCCTCGGCTTCTTCCACCAGGTGCGTGGCCCACAGCACGGTGCTGCCGCGCGTGGCCACGTCGGCGCGGATGGCGGCCAGCAGGTCGCGGCGCGACTTGGGGTCCAGCCCCACGGTGGGTTCGTCCATCAGCAGCACCTGCGGGCGGTGCAGCAGCGCCCGCACCAGCTCCACCTTGCGGCGGTTGCCGCCCGAAAGCTCGCGCACCGGGCGCTGCAGGTCCTGCGCCAGGCCGGCGGCTTCGCAGTCCTTCGCGATGCGCTCGTCGGCCACCGCGCCGCGCAGCCCGTGCAGCGCGGCATGGAAGCGCAGGTTGGCGCGCACGCTGAGGTCGAGATCCAGCGACATCTGCTGGAACACCACGCCGATGTGGCGCAGCGCGGCCACCGGCGCGCGGCGCAGCGAGGTGCCGGCCACCGCGACGTCGCCCTCGTCGGCGGCGAACAGGCCGGTCAGCACCTGGAACAGCGTGCTCTTGCCGGCGCCGTTGGGGCCCAGCAGCGCCACCCATTGGCCGGGAGGCAGGCTCACCGAGAGGCCGGCCAGCGCCACGCGTTCGCCGTAGCGCTTGACCAGCCCCTGCAGTTCGATCGCCGCGCCGGCGGAAGCCAAGTGTTCAGAGTTCAAGGTGCATGCCGTCGCGGCCGCCTGGACGGCCAGGCGCGCCATTCTGGCGGAGGCGGCCGCACGAGCCGGCCAACGGCCCTTCTTTTGCAAATCACATGCCGCACGCCCGGCCGCGGGCGGCGTCGGGCCCCGGCGAGGCGGCGCGCGGCCGCCAGGGGGTCAATCTGTCACGCGAGCATGCGCCGGCTGTTCGCTGGCGGCACAGGGCTTACCCGAGGCGCTCAGGCCCCGGGACACCCCTTCTGCACCTTGCCCTTGGCGCAGGCCTGTGCCTTCGCCGGCGCGTTCTGCATCCCCTGCCTGACGTTGGAGCGGGCCAGGCGCAGCGCGTAACCCACCTGGTCACAGGGGCCGACCGCCATCGGCTGGTTGACCTTCGCATGCCACTCCGCGAGCTGCTGGTTCTGCACCGCCACGGCCTTCGGCGAAGCGTTCGTGGTGGCCTGCAGGCTGTGGACCTCGCTTTCCAGTGCCGCCAGTTCGCGCTGGTTGCGCTGCTGGCACTCGGCGGCCGCGGCGTGGTCGGGCGTGGCGCCCGGCGCCGGCTGGGCGGCGCGGGCCGGCGCCGGCGCGGCCGGGGCCAGGGGCGACGCCGGCAGCAGCTGGCCGGTCGTTTCCGCGGCCTGGCGTTGTTCGTCGGTGCTGCACAGCGTGGGGTCGCCGCCCGGCACGCAGCCGAGCGTGTCGTCGGCCACCGCAGGTGCCGCGGCCCCGGCCGGCTGCGGCACCGCGGCTGCGGGCTGCGGTGCCGGCGCGCCGGCCAGCCAGGGCCGCGCCTCGGGAGACAGGCGCAGCAGCTGCTCGCGCAGGCCGTCGATCTGTGTCGCCACGCGCTGGCAGTCACCGGCGTTCTGAACCGCGGCAAGCCCGGGCCCCTGGGCCATCACCTGCGTTTCCAGGTGGCGCAGGCGCACCGCCATCACGAGGTTGCTGCTCTTGCGGGCGGCCGCCGCGGCCTGGGTCAGTTCCGCCAGGCGCGGGCGCTGCACCGTGGCGCACTCCATCGCCGCGGCGGCGTTCTGGGCGAGGGCAGGGCGGGGCCCGGCGGCAGCGGCGGCGAGCAGGGTGCCGGCCAGGAGGCGGCGCACCAGCGCCCGCGGGTGGCGCTGGGCCACGATCATCGTCGCCATCGGAATCCCCTCCTCGTCGGTGTGCGGGCAATGTAGCGCCGCCACCGCGCGGCGGATCTACTCTCCCGGCAGGAGGTCGGTGCGCCTCGCGGCCCGCAGCTTGCGGTAGATGGTGTTGCGGCTGACGCCCAGGCGCTTGGCCGCCTCGGAGATGTTGCCGCCCGCCTGCTCCAGCGCGCGATGGATCGCGTCGCTCTCGACGTCCTCCAGGCGCTGCGGCGCCGCATCGGCGGCAGGGGCCGCGGCCACCGCGGCCTCCGCCTGCGGCAGGCGCGCCAGCGCGTCCTCCAGGAAGTCGTCCGACAGGTGCTCGCGCGTGATCAGCCGGCCCGGCCCCGCCATCACGCAGGCCGTGCGCAGCACGTTGAAGAGCTGGCGCACGTTGCCGGGCCAGTGGTAGTGCGCGAACAGGGCGCTCACTTCGGACGTCAGCTCGATGCTGCGGCCGGAGCTCTGGCGGTCGAGGATGCGGCGCACCAGCACCGCCAGGTCGCTGCGTTCGCGCAGCGGCGGCAGCTTCACCGCCAGTCCGTTGAGGCGGTAGAACAGGTCTTCGCGGAAGGCCTGGCGGACGATCATCTCGCGCAGGTTGCGGTGCGTGGCGCAGACGATCGCCACGTCCACCGGCACGCTGCGGGTGCTGGACAGGGGTGTCACCTGGCGCTCCTGCAGCACGCGCAGCAGGTGCGCCTGCAGCGCCAGCGGCATGTCGCCGATCTCGTCCAGGAACAGCGTGCCGCCCGAGGCCTGCACGATCCTGCCCACCGCGCCCTTGCGGCGCGCGCCGGTGAACGCGCCTTCCTCGTAGCCGAAGAGCTCGGCCTCGATCAGCGTCTCGGGGATCGACGCGCAGTTCACCGCCACGAAGGGCTGCGTGGCGCGCGCCGAGTCGGCGTGGATGGCGCGCGCCAGCAGTTCCTTGCCGGTGCCGGTCTCGCCGAGGATCAGCACCGGGATGTCGCGGTCGATCACGCGCTGCAGCTTGTCCACCACCGCGTCCACCTGCGCGTCGCCGCTGCGCAGCGCGGCCAGCGCCGCGCCCGCCGCGGGTGCGGCCGGGGCCGCCGCCGCGATGCGCACCGGCTCGGCCGGCGCCGGCACCTGCGACGCGGTGGACACCGCCTCGGCCAGGCTGGCCCACACCGGCCAGTTGAAGCGCGCCAGCACGTGCAGCTCGCGGCCGCTGGGCAGGTGCACGGCGGCCGGCGTGGCCAGCGGCGAGCGGAAGCGGTCGACCAGCGCGTTGACGCTGGTGCCCATCAGCGTGGTCAGCGAGTGCATGCGCAGCGCCGCGCCCGACAGGCCCAGCTGCTCCAGCGCGCCGCGGTTGGCGCCGACGATGCGGCCGTCGGGCGCCACCGCGAGGATGCCCTCCATCAGCGTGCCGATGAACTCGACGCGGCTGTGGAAGTGCAGGCGCATCGCGTGGCGGTAGTCGTCGGACAGCCAGCCGTTCTCGATCATGCGCGCCGACATCTTCACCAGCGCCATCGTGTGCTGGTGGTAGCCGCGGTGGTCGCCCGAGACGTCCAGCACGCCCAGCATGTTGCCGCGCGGGTCCAGGATGGGAGCGGCCGAGCAGGTGAGGAACTGGTTGGCGTGCATGTAGTGCTCGTCGGCATGCACGAGCGTGGGCGCCTCCTCCACCAGCGCGGTGCCGATCGCGTTGGTGCCCTTGGCGGTCTCGCTCCACACCGCGCCCGGCTGCAGCGCCACCTTGCTGGCGCGCTCGAGGAAGTCGTCGTCGCCGATGGAATGCACGATGACGCCGGCGGCGTCGGTCAGCACCACCATGCTCTGCGAGTTGACGATCTGCTCGTAGAGCATCTCCATCACCGGCGCGGCGTGGTCCACCAGGCGGTGGTGGCGCTCACGCCGCGTGGCCAGCTCGGCGCGGCCCACCAGCGACAGGTCGGGCTGCTCGATGCGCGAGACGCCCAGCGCCACGCAGCGCTCGTGCGACTGCTCGATGGCCTCGACATGCGCGCCGGGCAGCTTCAGCTCGCCGGCGATGGGCCGGACCCGTTCGCTGCCGCGGCGCTCGGCGGCACGGCCCGCCGGGCCTTGGTGAGGCGCGCGCATCGTGTCTGTCTCCTTCGGGCCTTCGGGCGGGCCGCGAACAGACATTGTCAGGGCAGCCGGCCGGCGGCGCCACCGGCCTACGAGTGGGCCCGCACTTCCTCGATGGTGGTCACGCCGGCCAGCACCTTGCCGATGCCGTCCTGGCGCAGCGTGCGCAGGCCGTCGGCCAGCGCCTGGCGCAGCAGCGCGTCGCTGGGCTGGCGGGTCTGGATCAGGTGGCGCAGCTCGCGGCCGGGCACCATCAGCTCGTGGATCGCGGCGCGTCCCTGCCAGCCGCTGCCGCCGCAGTGGTCGCAACCGGGGGCGTGGTAGTGGCGCAGCCGGCCACCCTGGCCGAAGCGTTCGCGCCAGCCGGCGAGCACGTCGTCGGGCGCGGGCCGCTCGGCGAGCGCTTGCATCGGCTGCAGCCAGTCCTGCAGCCACTCGTGCTCTTCCTCGGGCGTGGCGTCGCGCGCCACCCGGCAGTGGCTGCACAGCCGGCGCAGCACGCGCAGCGCCAGCACGCCCAGCAGCACGTCGGCGCAGTTGAACGGGTCCATGCCCATGTCGAGCAGCCGCGTCACCGTTTCCGGCGCGCCATGCGTGTGCAGCGTGCTCAGCACCAGGTGGCCGGTCAGGCCGGCCTCGATGGCTGCCTGCGCGGTTTCGGCGTCGCGCAGGGCGCCCACCATGATCACGTCTGGATCGGCCTGCAGGAAGCTGCGCAGCGCCTTCGCGTAGGTCCAGCCGATGGCGGGATTCACCTGCACCTGCCGCAGCCCGGGCTGGACGACCTCGATGCGATCCTCCGCGGTCCAGATCTTGCGCGCCGGCGTGTGCAGCTGCGCCAGCAGCGCGTGCAGCGTGGTGCTGCGGCCCGAGCCGCTCGGGCCCACGCACAGCAGCAGGCCCGCGGGCCGCGCGGCGGCGGCCTGCAGGCGCTCGAGGTTGACGGCCGACAGCCCCAGGTTCTCCAGCGGCAGCGGCTGCGCCGGCACCTGCAGGTGCAGCACCGCGTCTTCCAGCCCGTCCTGCGTGGGGATGGTCGTCAGCCGCAGGTCCAGCGCCAGCCCGTGCAGGAAGCGCGCGGCCTGGATGCGGCCTTCCTGCGCGCGGCGGCGCTCGGCGACGTCCAGGTCGGCCATGCGCTTCAGGCGCGCCAGCAGCGCCGTGCGGAAGTTGGCCGGCAGCTCGGCCAGCAGGCTCAGCAGGCCGTCCTTGCGCAGCCGGATGCGCACCTTCTCCTGCCCCGGCGGGCACTCCACGTGGATGTCGCTGGCGCCCTGCTGGTGGGCCCCGCGGATCAGGTTGTTGACCAGCTGGGCCAGCGTGTCGTCGTCGCCGGCTTCGGGCCTGGCTTCGTCCGGCCCGTCGATCTCCAGCGCCGGCGGCTCGGGGTTGGCCGCCAGCAGCGCCGGCTCGGCGTGCGCCTTCTCGTACGCGCGCTCCACCGCGGCCTGCAGCACGCCGGCGCGTGCCAGCACCGGCACGATCTTGCACTGCGCGGCGAACTCGATCTGGTCCATCTTCGCGCGGTTCGACGGATCCTCCACCGCCACCACCAGGCGGCCGGCGCGCTGCATCAGCGGCAGCGCGGGGATGCGCAGCGCCACCGCCTGCGGCAGGCGTGCCACCGCGTCGGCGTCGGCCGGGAACTGCAGCACGTCCACCAGCGGGTAGCCCATCTTGCGGGCCAGCGCCGTCTGCAGGTCGGCGCGCGAGACCAGCCCGCGCTTGACCAGCAGCTCGCCCAGCGGCACGGTGCGGTCGGCGCGCTGCTGCACCAGCGCGTCGTCGAGCTGGGCCTCGCTGACGAAGCCCAGGGCCGTCAGCGCCTGGCCGATGCGCACCATCGGCATCTTGGCCTGGCGCTCGATGGCGGCGGCCAGCTCGTCGGCGGTGATGATCTGGCGCACCACCAGGATGTCGCCCAGGCGCTGCTCGCGCAGGCCTTCCTGCTCGGCCAGCGCCTGCTGGATCTGCTCCGGCGTGGCCGAGTGCTGCTGCACCAGCGCCTCGCCGATCGGGATGCCGATCTGCGCCGAGGCGTAGGCCACGCGCGGCACGAACCAGCGCCGCACGGTGCCGGCGCGGTCCAGCGGCTCGAACAGGAACAGGCCGTAGGGCTCTTCCTGGACCCCGAGCGTCTCGCCCTTCCAGGCCGGCGCCTGTCGGAACTGGATCGTGAACGGCACGCGCGGCAGGTCGCTGCCGTCGAAGCGGCTGTCCTCGGGCCGCAGCGGCTCGGCCAGCTGCAGGCGCCGGAACTGGTCCAGCTTGAAGGGCAGGGTCTGGCGCGGTGCGTTGGTGCGCAGCTGCAGGCGGCCGCGCACGGGATCGAACTCGGCCAGCCAGCCGGCCATCGCGCGCCCGTTGGGGCCCTCCAGCGTGCAGGCCATCGGCTTCGGGGCCGCCGCGGGCGCCGGGTAGCCCGGCAGTTCGGGCGTCGGCCACGCGAAACCCACCGCCTCGAACGGCAGTGCGGCAAGCGGTGGGCGGGACAGGTCGGACATGGCCGCGGGTGTTGTTATGGCGGGCCCTCGATGGGGCAGCGCCGATCCTAGGCAGCCCGCGCCGCCGCGGTGCTCCGAAAAGCACCGCAACGGCCTGCCAGATCAACCGCGCATCTGCTGCGGCAGGAAGGTGACGATGCCCGGCACGAACCAGATCAGCGCCACGGCCGCGATCATCAGGAAAAAGAAGGGCAGCGTGACCCTGGCGATCCAGCCGATCTCGCGCCGGGTCATGCCCTGCAGCACGAACAGGTTGAAGCCGACCGGCGGCGTGATCTGCGCCATCTCCACCACCAGCACGATGAAGATGCCGAACCAGAGCAGGTCGATGCCGGCCTTCTGCACCGTGGGCAGGATCACGCCCATCGTCAGCACCACCATGCTGATGCCGTCCAGGAAGCAGCCGAGCACGACGTAGAACACCATCAGCACCAGCAGCAGCTGCCACTGCGTGAGGCCGAGCGTGCCGATCCACTCGGCCAGGTGCCGCGGCAGGCCGATGTAGCCCATGCTCAAGGTGAGGAAGGCGGCGCCGGCGAGGATCAGCGCGATCATGCAGTACAGCCGCGTGCCGCCGAGCAGGCTGTCCCTGAAGGTCTGCCAGCTCAGCGAGCCCTGCGCGGCCGAGATCACCAGCGAGCCCAGCACGCCCACCGCGGCCGCCTCGGTGGCGGTGGCCAGGCCGCTGTAGATGCTGCCCAGCACCGCGGCGATCAGCAGCACCACCGGGATCAGGTGGCGCGATTCGCGCAGCTTGTCCGCGAACGTGAGCTTCGCATCGGCCCGGGGCACCAGCTGCGGATGACGCCAGGCCCACAGCACCAGCCAGCCCGAGAACAGCAGCGCCAGCAGGATGCCCGGCAGCACGCCGGCGATGAAGAGCTGCGCGATCGAGACCTCGGCGCTGACGCCGTAGACGATCATGATGATCGAGGGCGGGATCAGGAGCCCCAGCGTGCCGGCGCCGGCCAGGCTGCCGATGGCGATGTCGTCCGGATAGCCGCGCCTTCTCAGCTCCGGCAGGCTCATCTTGCCGATGGTGGCGCAGGTGGCCGCGCTGCTGCCCGAGACGGCGGCGAAGATCGCGCAGCCGACCACGTTCACGTGCAGCAGCCGGCCCGGCAGCGCCTGCATCCAGGGCGCGAGGCCGCGGAACATGTCCTGCGAGAGCCGGGTGCGGAACAGGATCTCGCCCATCCACACGAAGAGGGGCAGCGCGGTGAGCGTCCAGCTGCTGCTGCTGCCCCAGATCGTGACCGCCATCGCGTCGCCCGCGGGGCGGCTGCTGAAGAGCTGCATGCCGATCCAGGCCACGCCCGAGAGCGTGAGGCCGATCCACACGCCGCTGGCGAGGATGAGGAACAGCGCCGCGATCAGTAGCCCCGTGATGGCGAGATCGCTCATTCGTTGTGCAGGGCCTCTTCGCTGCTCACGGCCATGCGTCGGCCGCGCAGCTCCAGCACCAGCTCATCGACGAAGGCGATGCAGAGGATGGCCGCGCCGATGGCCATCGACAGCTGCGGGATCCACAGCGGCGTGGCGTCGTTGCTGGTGGAGATGTCGTTGAACAGGCGCGACTGCCACACCAGCCGCGCGCTGTAGAAGGCCGACAGCCCCGCCAGCGCGGTGGCCGCGGCCAGCGCCCACAGCTCCATCGCCTTGTGCGCGCGGCCCTTCAGCGCGGACAGCAGCAAGGTCACGCGGATGTGCTCGCCCTTCTTCAGCGTGTGCGCCATCGCGAGGAAGCCGCTCGCGGCCATCAGGTAGCCGGCGTAGGCGTCGGTGCCCGGCACGTGGAAGTGCAGCTGGCGGCTGACGATGGACAGCAGCACCATCGCCAGCAGCCCCACCAGGCACAGCGCGGCCAGCCAGGCCGCGCCGTCGTAGAGGCCGTCGAGCCAACGCCTCATGTGGGCCGCCGCTCGACTGGACCCGGCGGACGCCGCGGAACCGGCTCCGCCGGGCCGCCAGCGTCGCCCCCTCGAGGGGGAGCGCCGCAGGCGCTTCGGGGGTGGGTCATTTCTGGAAAGCGTCGACCAGCTGCTTGCCCTCGGGCCCGGCCTTATCGAGCCATTCCTTCAGCATCGTCTCGCCCACCTTCTTCATCTCGGCCTTCAGCTGCGGGCTCGGCGGCAGGATCTGCATGCCGGCGGCGCGCAGCTTGTCGAGCGTGTCCGAGTTGGCCTTCTTGCTCATCGCCAGGCCACGCGCCTCGGCGTCGGCGCCGGCCTTCAGCACGGCGTCCTGCGTGGCCTTGTCCAGCGCCGCGAACGCGGCCTTGTTCACCAGCACCACGTTCTTCGGCAGCCAGGCCTGGGTGTCGTACCAGTACTTGAGGTGCTCGTAGGTCTTGGTGTCGTAGCCGGTGGAGCCGGACGACATGTAGGACTCGACGACCCCGGTGGCCAGCGCCTGCGAGAGCTCGGCCGCCTGCACCGTGACCGGCTGCGCGCCCACCAGCTCGGCGATGCGCGAGGTCTGCGGGTTGTAGGCGCGCCACTTCACGCCCTTCAGGTCCGCCGCGCTGGCCAGCGGCTTCTTGGCGTAGATGCCCTGCGGCGGCCAGGGCACCGCGTACAGCGCGATCAGGCCCTGCTCGCCGAGCTTCTTCTCGAACATCGGCTTCTGCACCTTCCACAGCTTCACGGCCTCGTCGTAGCTGTCGGCCAGGAAGGGCATCGCGTCGGCGCCGAAGGGTGCCCACTCGTTGCTGAAGTTGCTGATCAGGACCTCGCCGATCTGCGCCTGCCCGCCCTGCACCGCGCGCTTGATCTCGTTGGCCTTGAACAGCGACGCGTTGGCGTGCACGGTGATCTTGAGCTTGCCGCCGGTGGCCTTGTCGACGTCGGCGGCGAACTGCACCAGGTTCTCGCTGTGGAAGTTCGTGGCCGGGTAGGCGGCGGGCAGGTCCCACTTGGTCTGGGCCTGGGCCACGAAGGCGGCACCGGCGACGAGGGCGCCGGCGAGGAGACGGTTCATGCGCATGGTGATGGAGAGGTGAGTCGGCACAAGGTGGCTAGCATAGGGCGTGCCGGAGCGCGTTCCGCCCCGGAGTTGCCCGACCGCATGCCCACCCTCGGCCTGTTGATGCTGGACACCCGCTTCCCGCGGCCGCGCGGCGACATCGGGCATCCGCAGACCTTCGCGTTCCCGGTGCGCCGGCAGGTGGTGCAGGGCGCGACACCCGCCCGCGTGGTGCGCGGGCGCGACCCGGCGGCGCTGGCGCCCTTCATCGCCGCCGCGCGACAGCTGGTGGACGAGGGGGTGGATGCCATCGCCACCAGCTGCGGCTTCCTCGCCCGCTGGCAGCGCGAGCTGCAGAGCGCGCTGCCGGTGCCCGTGTGGACCTCCGCGCTGCTGGTGCTGCCCGAACTGCGCGGCCGCGCGGGGGTGATCACGATCGAGGCGGCATCGCTCGGCGCGCCCGAGTTCGAGGCCGTGGGTGCCGACCCGGCGACGCCGGTGGAAGGCATCACGCCCGGCTCGGCGCTCCACCGCACGCTGCTGGAGGATCTTCCGGAACTGGATGCCGCCGATGCCGCCGCGCAGGTGGTGGCGGCAGGCCAAAGGCTGCTGGCGCGCGAGCCCGGCCTGGCGACGCTGGTGCTCGAGTGCACCAACCTGCCGCCCTATGCCGAGGCGCTGCGCGCGGCCACCGCGCTGCCGGTGCACGACGTCACCACGCTGCTGGCCACGCGGATGGCGGCGCTGTGAACCTGCGCTTCGTCGAGGCCTTCTACTGGGCCGTCACGCTCAAGAGCATCACGCGCGCGGCCGAGAAGCTGCACGTCACGCAGAGCGCGATGTCCAGCCGCATCGCCGCGCTGGAAGACGAGCTCGGCGTGCTGCTGCTGGACCGGCGCGACAAGCAGTTCCGCCTGACCATCGCCGGCACGCGCTTCCAGCGCCAGGCCGAGCGCCTGCTGAACCTGCAGCGCGAGATCAAGGCCGAGCTCGGTGCGGGCGCCGCCGAGCGCGCGATGGCGGTGCGCATCGGCGTCATCGAGTCGGTGCTGCACTCCTGGCTGATCGAATGGGTGCAGGCGCTGCGCCGCGAGCACCCGGGGCTGGAGCTGGCGCTGACGGTGGAAACCACGCCGGTGCTGATCGACCAGATGCGCCGCGGCGCCGTCGACCTGGTGCTGGCCGCGCTGCCGGCCGACGGCGACGGCGTGCGCAGCCGCGCGCTGGCCTCGATGGCCATGGTCTTCACCGGCCAGAAGACGCGCCACGGCCGGCGCCGCTTCACGCTGAGCGCATTGCTGGAAGGCGACGAACTGCTGACCTTCCAGCGCGGCTCGCAACCGCACGTGGCGCTCCTGGACCTGTGCCGCCGCGAAGGCATCGACGCGCCGCGCGTGCACACGATCTCGTCGATCTCGGCGATGGTGCAGCTGGTGGAGCAGGGCTTCGGCGTGGCCACGCTGCCGCAGGCCGCGGTGGCGCGGCTGGCGGACTCGATGGCCCTGTGCGCGGTGCGCTGCGACGCGGCGCTGGCGCCGCTGCCCATCCACCTGAGCTGGCGCGAAGACCCGGCGGCGCCGGTGGCGGGCCGCGTGGTGGACTCGGTGCTGGCCTTCAGCAAGGCGCACCAGGCGGCGCGTGCCTCATCGAAAAAATCGATCAAGGCATAGAAAGATTTTCCGTTTGCGGGGCCGTGCACGCATCGCGAAGATCGCGCCCCATGCACCCGTTCACCACCCCCGCCGAACTGCGCGCCGCCTGCCGCAGCGGTGAGTTCAGTGGCCACACCAGCGGCTTCGTGCCGCGCCACGTGCAGGGCAACCTGGTGATCCTGCCGCGTGCCGACGCGGACGACTTCCTGCGCTTCTGCCAGCGCAACCCGAAGCCCTGCCCGGTGCTGGCGGTGGGCGAGCCGGGCGATCCGGCGCTGCCGGCGCTCGGCGCCGACATCGACATCCGGCGCGACCTGCCGCGCTACCGCGTCTGGCGCGATGGCGCATGCACCGACGAGCCCACCGAGGTGGCCACGCTGTGGCGCGACGATCTCGTCAGCATCGTGCTCGGCTGCTCGTTCAGCTTCGAGCAGGCGCTGATGGACGAGGGCATCCGGCTGCGCCACGTGGAGCAGGGCCGCAACGTCGCGATGTTCCGCACGAGCATGCCCACGGTGCCGGCCGGCCGCTTCGGTGGCCCGCTGGTGGTGACGATGCGTCCGCTGAAGGCGGCCGACGCGATCCGCGCGGTGCAGATCACCTCGCGCTACCCCGCGGTGCACGGTGCGCCGGTGCACCTGGGCGACCCGGCGCTGATCGGCATCCGCGATCTCGCGCACCCCGACTATGGCGACGCCGTCGAGGTGCGCGCCGACGAACTGCCCGTGTTCTGGGCCTGCGGCGTCACCCCGCAGGCCGCCCTGGTGCAGGCCCAGCTGCCGCTGGCCATCACGCACGCACCGGGTTCGATGCTGGTGACCGATCTCCTCAACCACCAGCTCGCCGCGTTCTAGACCCCGCCCGCCAACCCAGGAGTTCCGCCATGAAGAAGTTCCTCATGGCGCTGGCCGCCGCCAGCGCCATCGGCCCCGCCTTTGCCCAGACCAAGTGGGATCTGCCTTCCGGCTACGGCGTCAACACCTTCCAGGTGCAGAACCTGCAATGGTTCGCCGACGAAGTGGACAAGGCCAGCGGCGGCAAGCTGAAGATCACGCTGCACCCGGGGGCCTCGCTGTTCAAGGCCAACGAGATCAAGCGCGCGGTGCAGGGCGGGCAGACGCAGGCCGGCGAGTTCATCCTCTCCGGCTCGGCCAACGAGAACGCGCTCTTCGGCGTCGACAGCATCCCCTTCCTGGCCACCACCTACGCCGAGGCGAAGAAGCTCGACGCGGCCAGCACGCCGGTGCTCGAGAAGCTGCTCGCCGCGCAGGGCATGAAGCTGCTCTACACCGTGCCCTGGCCGGGCCAGAGCCTGTACACGAAGAAGCCGGTGGCGAGCCTGGCGGACCTGAAGGGCACCAAGATGCGCGCCTACAACCCGGCCACCACGCGCATCGCCGAGCTGATCGGCGCGCAGCCGGTGACCATCCAGCTGGCCGAGCTGCCGCAGGCGCTGGCCACCGGCACGGTGGACAACTTCCTCACCAGCAGCGCCAGCGGCGTGGACAGCAAGCTCTACGAGCAGGTGAAGCACTTCTACGACGTGAACGCCTGGCTGCCGCGCAACGCGGTGGTGGTGAACGTCAAGGCCTTCCAGGCGCTGGACGCGGCCACGCAGGCCGCCGTGCTGAAGGTGGCCGCGGCCGCCGGCGAACGCGGCTGGAAGATCAGCGACCAGAAGGACGACGAGTACCTGAAGGAGCTGGCCGCGCGCGGCATGGTGGTGGACCGCAGCAGCGAGAAGCTCAAGCGCGAGCTGAAGAGCATCGGCGAGCGCATGAGCGCCGAATGGTTGAAGCAGGCCGGGCCGGACGGCGAGGCCATCCTCGCCGCCTATCGCAAGTGAGCCGGACATGCGCCGCGCGCTCGACCGCTTCTACGGCCTGCTGATGGCGCTGGCGGCCGCGGCGATGGCCGCCGCCTTCGCCTGCGTGATGCTGGGCATCGCCGACCGCCAGCTCGCACTCGGCCTGCGCGGGCTGGACGCCTACGCCGGCTACGCGGTGGCCGCGGCGCTGTTCCTGGCGCTGCCCGGCACCCTGCAGAAGGGCGAGCACATCCGCGTGACGCTGCTGCTGCAGCGCGTGCCGGCGGCCTGGCGCGCGGCGCTGGCGTGGTGGTGCCTGCTCGCCGGCTCGGGGCTGGCGGTGATGCTGGCCTTCTACGCGGCACGGCTGGTGTGGCTGTCGTGGCTGACGCACGATGTCTCGCCGGCCAGCGACGCCACGCCGCTGTGGATTCCGCAGCTGGCGATGGCTCTCGGCTGCATCGGCCTGGCCGTGGGGTTGCTGGACGCCGCCTTGTCGCGCGCCAGCGGCATCCGCTTCGAGTTGAACGCCGGCGCCGAGACGGCGCACGTGGAGTAGCCCTTTGGACATCGTCACCGCGGCCCTGCTGATCGTGCTGCTGATCGCGGTGCTGGCCTCCGGCGTCTGGATCGGCCTGGCGCTGCTGGGCGTGGCCGTGTTCGCGATGCAGGTCTTCACCAGCCGCCCGGTGGGCGACAGCATGGTGTTCACGATCTGGGGCAGCACCAGCAGCTGGACGCTCACCGCGCTGCCGCTGTTCCTGTGGATGGGCGAGATCCTGTTCCGCTCGCGCCTCACGGCCGACCTGTTCAAGGGCCTGGCGCCCTGGCTCGACCGCGTGCCGGGCCGGCTGCTGCACGCCAACGTCATCGGCTGCGGCATCTTCGCGGCGGTGTCGGGCAGCAGCGCGGCCACCTGCGCGACGATCGGCAAGATCACGCTGCCGGAGCTGAAAGCACGCGGCTACCCGGATGCCATCAGCCTCGGCAGCCTGGCTGGCGCCGGCACCTTCGGGCTGATGATCCCGCCGTCGATCATCATGATCGTCTACGGCGTGGCCACCGACGTGAGCATCAGCAAGCTCTTCGTCGCGGGCATCGTGCCCGGGCTGCTGCTGATGGCGCTGTTCTCGGGCTACCTGGTGCTGTGGGCGCTGCGCCACCCGGGCCAGGTGCCGCCGGCCGACGCCGCCACCACGCTGCAGCAGAAGCTGGCCGCGGCGCGGCACCTGCTGCCGGTGCTGTCGCTGATCGCGCTGGTGATCGGCGCGATCTACAGCGGCGTCGCCACCGCCACCGAATCGGCCGCGCTCGGCGTCGCGGGCTCGCTGGCGCTCAGCCGCTGGGAAGGCACGCTGAGCTGGGCCGCGTTCAGGGAAGGGCTCACGGCCGCCTGCCGCGTGTACTGCATGATCGGCCTGATCCTCGCCGGCGCCAGCTTCCTCACCCTGGCGATGGGCTTCATCGGCCTGCCGCGCGAGGTGGCTGCCTTCATCGGCGGCCTGCACCTGCCGCCGTTCGCGCTGCTGGCCCTGCTGATGTTCTTCTTCATCGTGCTCGGCTGCTTCCTCGACGGCATCAGCATGGTGGTGCTGACGATGGCGGTGCTGCTGCCCACGGTGCAGGCCGCGGGCATCGACCTGATCTGGTTCGGCATCTACATCGTGCTGGTGGTGGAGATGGCGCAGATCACGCCGCCGGTGGGTTTCAACCTCTTCGTGCTGCAGGGCCTGACGCAGCGCGAGCTGCCCGAGCTGGCGCGCATGGCGCTGCCCTTCTTCGGCCTGCTGGTGCTGGCCGTGGCGCTGATCTGGGTGTTTCCCCAGGCCGTGCTGTGGCTGCCGGGCCTGATGTAATGCCCCCCTGGCCACCCGGTGGCCGCGATCAAGGAATGCTTCGATGACCACCAAGCCACAACGCTGGCAGTTCTGGATCGACCGTGGCGGTACCTTCACCGACATCGTCGGCCGCACGCCGGAAGGCGAGCTGCGCACGCTGAAGCTCCTGTCCGAGAACCCCGAGCAGTACGCCGACGCGGCGGTGGAAGGCATCCGCCGGCTGCTGGTCCTGAAGGCCGGCGAGGCCATCACGGCCGAGCGCGTGGACTGCGTGAAGATGGGCACCACCGTCGCCACCAACGCGCTGCTGGAGCGCAAGGGCGAGCGCACGCTGCTGGTCACCACCACGGGCTTCCGCGACGCGCTGCGCATCGCCTACCAGGCGCGGCCGCGCCTGTTCGACCGCCACATCGTGCTGCCGGAGCTGCTGTACGAGCGCGTGGTGGAGGCGAAGGAGCGTGTCGGCGCGCACGGCGATGTGCTCTGCCCGCTGGACCTGGCGCACCTGCGCACCGAACTGGAGGCCGCGTTCGACGCCGGCATCCGCGGCTGCGCGATCGTCTTCATGCACGGCTACCGCTTCACCGTCCACGAGCGGGCCGCCGCGCAGCTGGCGCGCGAGCTCGGTTTCACGCAGGTGAGCAGCTCGCACGAAGTCAGCCCGCTGATGAAGCTGGTGTCGCGTGGCGACACCACGGTGGTGGACGCCTACCTGTCGCCGATCCTGCGGCGTTATGTCGACCGCGTGGCCTCGCAGATGCCGGGCGTGCGGCTGTTCTTCATGCAGAGCAGCGGCGGCCTCACCGAGGCCCACCGCTTCCAGGGCAAGGACGCCATCCTCTCGGGCCCCGCGGGCGGCATCGTCGGCATGGTGCGCACGGCCACCGCGGCCGGGCATCGCAAGGTGATCGGCTTCGACATGGGCGGCACCAGCACCGACGTGAGCCACTTCGCCGGCGAGTTCGAGCGCGCCTTCGAGACGCAGGTGGCCGGGGTGCGCATGCGCGCGCCGATGATGAGCATCCACACGGTGGCGGCCGGCGGCGGCTCGATCCTGGCGTTCGACGGCGCGCGCCTGCGCGTGGGCCCCGAGAGTGCCGGCGCCAACCCCGGCCCCGCCAGCTACCGCCGCGGCGGGCCGCTGGCGACGACGGATGCCAACGTGCTGCTGGGCAAGATCCAGCCGGCGTATTTCCCGAAGGTCTTCGGCCCGGGCGCGAACGAGCCGCTGGACCGCGATGGCGTGGTGCGGAAGTTCGAGGCCATGGCCGCGCAGGTGCGCGAAGGCACCGGCCGCGCGGCAACGGCGGAGAGCCTGGCCGAGGGCTTCCTGCAGATCGCGGTGCAGAACATGGCCAACGCGATCAAGCGCATCTCGGTGGCGCGCGGCTACGACGTCACGCAGTACACGCTGCAGTGCTTCGGCGGTGCCGGCGGCCAGCACGCCTGCCTGGTGGCCGATGCGCTGGCGATGGAACGCGTGTTCGTGCACCCGCTGGCGGGGGTGCTGAGCGCGTATGGCATGGGCCTGGCGGACCAGATCGCGATGCGCGAGGCGAGCATCGAGCTGCCGCTCGATGCGGCCGGGCTGCAGGCGGCCGAGGCGCGCATCGCCGAGCTGGGCGAGTCGGCCACGGCCGAGGTGGCAGGGCAGGGCGTCGCGCGCGACGCGATCACGCTGCGCCGCAACGTGCACGTGCGCTACCAGGGCACCGACACCGCGCTGGTGGTGCCGGCCGGCACCATTGCCGCGATCACGCGCGACTTCGAGGCCGGCTACCGCCAGCGCTTCGCCTTCCTGATGCCGGATCGCGCGCTGGTGATCGAGGCGGTGTCGGTGGAAGCGGTGGGTGCCGGCGAGCGCTACGACGAAGGCGCGGCCGGCGCCGAGCCGGTGGCCTACGCGCCGAAGGCCGACGCGGCGGTGCGGATGTACAGCGGCGGTGCGTGGCTCGACGCGGGGCTGTTCGTGCGCGAGTCGCTGAACGCCGGCGCGACGATCAACGGCCCGGCCATCATCGCCGAGAAGAACGCCACCACGGTGGTGGAGCCGGGCTGGCAGGCGGTGCTGACCAGGAGCGGCCCGATCGAGCTGCAGCGCGTCGTCGCGCGTGCCGCGCAGCACGCCATCGGCACCGATGCCGACCCGGTGATGCTGGAGGTGTTCAACAACCTCTTCATGAACATCGCCGAGCAGATGGGGCTGCGGCTGCAGAACACCGCGTACTCGGTGAACATCAAGGAGCGGCTGGACTTCAGCTGCGCGCTGTTCGATGCCGAGGGCCATCTGATCGCCAACGCGCCGCACATGCCGGTGCACCTGGGCTCGATGAGCGAGAGCATCAAGACGGTGATCGACCGCAACCCGGCGATGCAGCCGGGCGACGTGTACGTGCTGAACGATCCGTACCACGGCGGCACGCATCTGCCGGACGTGACGGTGGTGACGCCGGTCTACCTGCAGGCCGGCGATGCGAAGCCTTCGTTCTACGTGGCCTCGCGCGGCCACCATGCCGACATCGGCGGCAGCACGCCGGGCTCGATGCCGCCCTTCAGCTCCAGCATCGACGAAGAGGGCGTGCTGTTCGACAACTTCCTGCTCGTTCGCAACGGCCAGCTGCGCGAGGCCGAGCTGTTCGCGCAGCTGGGCGGCGGCCGCTACCCGGCGCGCAACCCGCAGCAGACCGTGGCCGACCTGCGCGCGCAGATCGCCGCCAACGAGAAGGGCGTGCAGGAACTGCAGGCGATGGTGGCGCAGTTCGGCCGCGCCACCGTCGCGGCCTACATGAAGCACGTGCAGGACAACGCCGAAGAGAGCGTGCGGCGCGTGATCACGGCGCTGAAGGACGGGGCGTACACGCTGCCGCTGGACAACGGCGCGAAGATCGCCGTGAAGGTCACCGTGCACGCGGCCCGGCGCGAGGCCACCATCGACTTCACCGGCACCAGCGAGCAGCTGCCGAACAACTTCAACGCCCCGAAGGCGGTGACGATGGCGGCGGTGCTGTACGTGTTCCGCACGCTGGTGGACGACGACATCCCGCTCAACGCCGGCTGCCTGAAGCCGCTGCACGTGATCGTGCCCGAGGGCTGCATGCTGAACCCGCGCCCGCCGGCGGCGGTGGTGGCGGGCAACGTGGAGACCTCCACCTGCGTCACCAACACGCTCTACGGCGCCCTCGGCGTGATGGCGGCCGGGCAATGCACGATGAACAACTTCACCTTCGGCAACGCCGCGCACCAGTACTACGAGACGATCTCGGGCGGCAGCGGCGCCGGCCCCGGCTTCAACGGCACGAGCGTGGTGCAGACGCACATGACCAACTCGCGCCTGACCGACCCCGAGGTGCTGGAGTTCCGCTTCCCCGTGCGGCTGGAGAGTTATGCCATCCGCGCCGGCAGCGGCGGTGCCGGGCAGTGGAAGGGCGGCGACGGCGGGGTGCGGCGCGTGCGCTTCCTGGAGAAGATGACGGCGTCGATCCTGTCCAACGGCCGCACGGTCCCGGCCTTCGGCATGGCCGGCGGGCAGCCGGGCGCCCTGGGCATCAACCGCATCGAACGCGTGGACGGCCGCGTGGAACTGCTGGGCCACATCGGCTCGGCCGAGATGGCGCCGGGCGACCAGTTCGTGGTCGAGACGCCGGGCGGCGGCGGTTACGGCCGGGTCGGGTAGGGTCGTTGTAAGAAGTTCGCGGCGCCAGCGACTATGCTGCCGGCCGCGAACCGCGTGGTCCGTCTTCCCATAGGAGCATCGCCCATGAACCAGCGTCTCATCGTCTCCTCCGCCCTCGCTTCGGCCATGGCCCTCGGGCTGGTCGGCCAGGCCGCCGCCCAGGACAAGGGCAAGGAGAAGTGCTTCGGCATCGCCAAGGCGGGCCAGAACGACTGCGCCAACCTGAGCGGCAGCCACTCGTGCGCCGGCCAGTCCAAGGCCGACATGAGCCCCGACGAGTGGAAGCACGTGGCCAAGGGTACCTGCAAGGACATGAAGGGCCTGAGCGAAGCCGAGGCCAAGGCCAAGCTGAAGAAGTAAGGCCGGCCGAGGCGCACGATGCTGCCGCTGCGCCACGCCGGCATCGGCTTGCGCCAGCCGCACCACGAGGCGCTGCTCGCAGCGCCGCCGCCGCTGGACTTCGTCGAGGTCCATTCGGAGAATTTCTTCGCCGAGGGCGGCGCTGCCCTGGGTGTGCTGGAGGCCGCACGCGGCCACTGGGACATCAGCCTGCACGGCGTGGGCCTGGCGCTGGGCTCGGCGGCCGGGCTGGACGACTGGCACCTCGACCGCCTGGCCGCGCTGGTGGCGCGCATCGAGCCGGTGCGCGTGAGCGACCATGCCTCGTTCGCACGGGCACCGCGCCGCCACGGCGGGCCGGTGGTGCATGGCAGCGACCTGCTGCCGATCGCCCACACGCCGGCGGCGCTGGAGATCCTGGCCGGCAACGTGATGCGCACCCAGGACCGGCTGAAACGCCCCATCCTGGTGGAGAACCTGTCGGCCTACCTGCACTGGGCCGACGACTCGATGGCCGAGCCCGAGTTCTTCAACCAGCTCACGCGGCGCAGCGGCTGCGGTCTGCTGCTGGACGTCAACAACCTCGTCGTCAACGCGCTCAACCTGGGCCTGGACGAGACGGCTGCGGCCGCCGCGGCCTGCCGCTGGGTGGACGCGGTGGACGCCGCCAGCGTCGGCGAGATCCACCTCGCCGGCTACCACGCCGGCGACGGCCTCGTGATCGACGACCACGGCAGCCGCGTGCACGCGCCGGTGTGGACGGTCTACCGCCATGCGGTGGCCCGCCTGGGCCCGCGCCCCACGCTGGTGGAGTGGGACACGCAGCTGCCCGCACCCGAGGTGCTGCTGGACGAGGCCGCGCGCGCCGCGGCCATCATGCAGCAATGAGCACCGAACGCGAGGCCCTGCGCCAGCAGATGCTGCTGCGCGCGCTGCTGGGCGACGCCCGGCCCGGCGTGGTGGCCGGCTGGCTGCGCGACGGCGCGGGCACGGCACGTGGGCTGGCGGCCTACCAGGCGAATGCAGGGGCACTGGCCGAACGTGCGCTGGCTGCGGCCTTTCCCACGGTGCAGCAACTGCTGGGCGAGGCGTCGTTCGCCGGCCTGGCACGCAGTTTCTGGCGCGCCCGGCCGCCGCAGCGCGGCGACGTCGCCACCTGGGGCGGCGCACTGGCCGACTTCATCGCCGACGACGAGGACCTGGCGCCGGAGCCCTACCTGGCCGACGTGGCGCGGCTCGAATGGGCCGTGCACGAGGCCGAGCGCGCGGCCGACGCGGCGTCGCCGGCCGGCCTGGAACGGCTGGACGGCCACGACCCCGCCGCGCTGTGGCTGCGGCTGGCGCCGGGCACGGCGCTGGTCGGGTCGCCGCACCCGGTGGCGACGATCTGGCACGCCCACCGCAGCGACGCACCCGATCGCTTCGCGCCGGTGCGGGAGGCCTTTGCAGCCGGCCGCGGCGAGACGGTGCGCGTGGTGCGCGAAGGCTGGCGCGCCACGGTGGCTGCCATCGGCAGCGACGAGGCGCGCTTCACCGGGGCGCTGCTGGCGGCGCGGCCGCTGGGCGACGCGCTGGCGCAAGCCGGTGCGGCCTTCGACTTCGGGGCCTGGCTGGTCGCAGCGCTGCAAGGGCAGTGGCTGGCCGGGGTGTCCGCCGTGCCGCCATCGGGAGATCGTGCATGAACCGTGTCGTCGCCCGCGCCGCGTGGGCCTGGTCGCGCCGCGCCACCGCGGCGCTAGAGACGCTGCAGCCCGCGGCGCAGCTGCTGGCGCGGCTCTTCGTCGCGCAGGTGTTCTTCCAGTCGGGCCTGACGAAGCTGCGCGACTGGGACGTCACGCTGACGCTGTTCACCGAGGAGTACCACGTGCCGCTGCTCGCGCCGCCGGTGGCCGCGGTGCTGGGCACCGCCGGCGAGCTGGTGCTGCCGGTGCTGCTGGCGCTGGGCCTGGCCGGGCGCTTCGCGGCGGCGGGGCTCTCGGTGGTGAACGTCGTGGCCGTGCTGAGCCTGGCCGAAATCGCCCCGGCGGCGCTGCACCAGCACGAGCTGTGGGGCTGCCTGCTGCTGGGCCTGCTGCTGTGGGGGCCCGGGCGGTGGTCGGCCGATGCGCTGCTGCTGCGAAGGATGGCGTGAGATTTGAGGCGCGGGTCGCAAGCCCGGCGCCAGGGCGACTGGGCACAATCGCCGGCCATGGGCAACAAGAGGATCAAAGCCTGCCCGTGCCCCGGGAGGGAAGCGCCGATGCTGGTGGCACTGGTGCTGGCCGCCGCGGCCGCACAGGCCGCCGAGCCGCTGCCGCGCGACCCCGCCGAGCGCGCCTGCTGGCTGCGCCACACGAAGGAGCGCACGGCGGTCAAGCTGACCGAGCCGACGGCGGTGGACGTGTCCAACCTGCGCGACGGCGACACCGTGCGCTCGCCCTTCCGCGTCGACTTCGCGATCCGCGGCATGGGGGTGGTGCCGGCGGGCAAGCCGAATCCGAAGGCCGGGCACCACCACATGCTGGTGGACACCGCGCTGCCGATGAACCCGCAGGCGCCGATCCCGTTCAACGATTTCCACCGCCACTTCGGCAAGGGCCAGACCGGCACGGTGATCGCGCTGGCGCCGGGCGTGCACACGCTGCGCCTGCTGTTCGCCGACCACGACCACAAGCCCTACTTCGTCTTCAGCCCCGAGCTGAAGATCCGCGTCAGCGGGCCGCGCAGCGAGCAGGCGCTGCGCATCGATCCCGCCAGCGTCGAGGCCAGCTGCCGCGCCTGGTACGACGACGAGGTCTCGCGCCCGCGGCCCGAAGGCAAGCGCGCGCTGGTGGCCAACCTGCGCGACGGCGAGGCGCTCACCAGCCCCTTCAACGTGCGCTTCGCGGTGGACGGTTTCGGCGTGGCGCCGCGCGGCCAGGGCGGCGAGGGCCTGGGCCACTTCATCCTGGACGTGCTGCGCGCCGACGGCAGCCCGCTGCAGAGCAACGACCTGGCCAACGGCGCGACGCAGCTGAACCTGTTCCTCGGCCCGGGCGGCTACCGACTGCGCCTGCGCTTCGTCGACGACAGCGGGCGGCGCGACCTGGTGCCGCCGGACGAGCTGTCGATCGGCGTGGTGGCGCAGGACCGGCTCTGAGCCCGTGGCCGCTACGATGCCGGCATGCCGGGTCCCGCGAGCTCCTTGCTGATCGCCGCCGCGGCCGCGGTGCTGGCGCCGTTGACCATGGGTCCGGCCGAGGCGCCGCAAGTCGGCGCGGGCTGGCGCGTGGCGACCCTGCCCGGCCAGACCAAGCCCGTGACGCGCTTCGTCGCCGAGCGCGTCGGCGATCGCCCGGCGCTGCGTCTGGACGCGGCCGAGTCCTACGGCAACCTGGCGCTGGACATGCCACCCGGCACCGAGGCGCCGCGCCACCTGCGCTGGTCGTGGCGCGTGCACGTGCCCAACAGCGGCACCGACCTGCGGCGCCGCGCCGGCGACGACACCGCGGCCAAGGTGTGCCTCAGCTTCGACTTGCCGCTCGAGCAGGTGCCTCTCGGCGAGCGCACGCTGCTGCGTCTGTACCGCGCCGGCGCCGGCCAGCAGCTGCCGGCGGCCACGCTGTGCTGGGTGTGGGGCCGCACCGAGCCGCGCGGAGCGCTGATCGAGAACCCGTTCACCCGCCGCGTGCGCTACATCGTGCTGCGCAACGCGGCCGACAACCTCGACACCTGGTACGAGGAACTGCGCGACGTGGCGGCCGACTTCCGCCGCGCCTTCGGCGACGAGGCCGAGCTGCCGCCGCCGCTGGCGGGCGTGCTGGTGGGCGCCGATGCCGACAACACGCAGCAGCAGAGCCAGGCGCACGTGGCCGATCTGCGCGCCGAGCCCTGACGGGCCCGGCCCGCGCGGCTCACTCGCGCGGCCGGAACACGAGCTGCAGCGAAGAGGGCACGCGGCCGTCGACGTCGGCCGGCAGCCGGCCCGTCTTCTCGATCGCACGCACCACTGCGTCGTCCCATTCCCTGTTGCCGCTGGACTTCGTCATGCGCGCCGAGATGATGGTGCCGCCGGCGCCGGTGCGCACGTCGACCTCGGTGACCGCCTCGTCGGCCACCGCGCCGGTGAACACGATGTTGCGCCGCACCGCGGCCACCACGCGGCCGGCGTAGGTGGCCGAGGGCGCCGCGTCGCGCGCGGCCGTGCCGCTGCCGCCGGAGCCGCCGGCCTGGCCCATCATGCGGCGCAGGTTCTCCTCGCGCTGCTGGGCCAGCCGCTCCTCGGCGGCTTGCGCCTCGCGGGCGGCGTGTTCCTTCTGCTCGCGCTCCTTCTTGTCGCGTTCCTTCTCCTTCTGGGCCAGCTCGCGCTTCTTCTCGTCCTCGGCCTTCTTGCGCTCGGCCTCGGCCTGGGCCTTCTTGCGGTCTTCCTCGGCCTTCTTGCGCTGCTGCTCGCGCTCGATGGCGATGTCGGCGTCGCGCTGCTGCTGCACGGGCTGCGGCGGCGGGGGGGCAGGGGCTGGGGCCGGTGGCGGCGGGGCGGGTACGGGCTGCGGCACCGGTTCCGGCGCGCGCGGCGCGGCCACCTGCGGCACGGCCGCCCAGAGCTCGGCGCTGACGACGTCGGGTGCGTGCGTGCGCCAGTCCACCGACAGCGTCAGCGCCGCCACCAGGCCGGCATGCACCAGCACCGCGAGCCCGGCGCCGGCGGCGTTGCCACCGGGTGCCTGCGGCAGCAGGCTGCCGTCCTGCAGCGTGCCGGCGTGAGCCACGTCAGGCGCCCTGCTTGACCGAGAGGCCCACGCGCCGCACGCCGGCGCGCTGCAGGGTGTCCATCACGCGCACCACGCTCTCGTAGCGCACGCTCTTGTCGGCGCTGATGACCACCGGCACGTCGACGTTGCCGTTCTGCTTCTCGCGCACGCGCTGCGCCAGCTGCGGCAGCGCCACGCTCACCGCGTCCTGGCTGTCCACCTTCAGGCGCAGCTTCTCGTCGGTGCCGACGATCACCTCGATGACGCTGGTGGGGCGCTGCTGGCTCTTGCCGACGCTGGGCAGGTCCACCACGCCGGTGGTGATCAGCGGCGCGGTGACCATGAAGATGATCAGCAGCACCAGCATCACGTCGATGAACGGGACCATGTTGATCTCGTTCATCGAGCGGCGGCGGCCGCCGCTGCGGGCGACAACTCCCGGCATCTCAGCGCCGCCCGGCCGCCCGAAGGCGATGAGCGCCCCCTCGGGGGGCAGCGAGCGAATGCGAGCTTGGGGGCGTCATGTCAGCGCGCTCCCGGGCCCATCGTGGTGGTCTGCATCACCGTCTGGCCCGCGTTGCGCTGCAGGATGTTGCTGAACTCCTCGATGAAGGTTTCCAGCGTGATGGCGATGCGGTCGATGTCGCGCGCGAAGCGGTTGTAGGCCACCACCGCGGGAATCGCCGCGAAGAGGCCGATCGCGGTGGCCACCAGCGCTTCCGCGATGCCGGGCGCCACGGTGGCCAGCGTCACCTGCTGCAGGTTCGACAGGCCGACGAACGCATGCATGATCCCCCACACGGTGCCGAAGAGGCCCACGTACGGGCTCACCGAGCCGACGCTGGCCAGGAAGCTCAGGTTGCTCTCGATCACGTCGAGCTCGCGCTGGAAGCTGGCGCGCATCGCGCGGCGGGCGCCGTCGAGCTGGGCGCCGGCATCGAGCCGCTTCTCGCGCAGCTTCAGGAACTCGCGCATGCCGCTGGCGAAGATGCGTTCCATCGGCGCCGTGTTCGGCTTCTGGCCCACGGCGGTGTTGAGTTCGGTGAGGCTGCGGCCCGACCAGAACTCGCGCTCGAACTCCTCGTTGCTGCCGCGCACCTTCTTCAGGCCGAACAGCTTGCCGAAGATGACGGTCCAGCTCACCAGCGAGGTGATGGCCAGGCCGGCCATCACCACCTGGACCACCAGGCTCGCATGCAGGATGAGGGCGGTGATCGAAAGGTCTTGGCTCATAGGCGGGCGGTGATCTCGGTCGGAATGCGGCGTGGCTTGAAGGTTCCGTGGTCCACGCAGCCGATGCGGATGTCGCCCTCGGCCAGCAGCGTGCTGCCGCGCCAGGCCTGCTGCGCGATCAACATCGAGGCGCGGCCGCGCTCGCGCAGCGTCACGGTGACGTCGAGCGCATCGTCCAGCCGCGCCGGGGCGCGGTAGTGCACCGTGGTGTCGGTGACGATGAACATCGCGCCGGTGGCCTCGCGCAGCGCCTGCTGGCCCACGCCCAGCGAGCGCAGCCATTCGGTGCGCGCGCGCTCGAAGAACTTCAGGAAATTGGCGTAGAAGACGATGCCGCCGGCGTCCGTGTCTTCCCAGTAGACGCGCAGCGGATGGCGGAAGGTCGCGGCGGGCGTGGCGGCGTCGGACATCAGCGGCGGATTATGCCGGCCGCCCCGGCCGGCTTCGCCTCAGCCGGTCAGGGCACGACCTTCTTGTAGACCGGGCCCCACTGGGGGTGGCCGGCTTCGGAGCGGCTGAGGGCGAAGGACGGGTCGGCAGCGCGCGCGGCGCGGAAGGCCGCCTCGCATTCGGCGAGCCGGTTGCTGGTGCAGGTGATGAAGGCCAGCAGCTTGTGCGCGCTGGCCTGGTCGCGCGGGCTGCGCAGGCCGGCAGCCAGCGCCTTGCGCAGCGCGGCTTCGGCGGGCACGTACTGGCCGTCGTCGTAGGCCCGGATGCCGTCGATCAGCGCGCGCTCGGCCGGGCGCTCCATCAGTTCGGCCAGGCCCGTGGCCGGGGCCGGCGCGGGCGGTGGCGCCTTGGACGCACATCCGGCGACAAAGGCCGCCACTGCGATACCGATCCAGCGAAGTTGGTGCCTGCTCATTGTCCGAAGCGGTGGCGTACGGTGACCGGCTTGTCGGCCAGCACCTGCACGGTGGCGGTGAACGGCGGGAAGTCCTCGTTGCGCACGGTGATCTGGTGGCTGCCCTCGGGCAGGCTCAGGCGCGTGAGCGGGGGCGTGGTGCCCATCGGCTGGCCGTTGATCTCCACCTGGCCCCAGGGCGTGATGGCGAGCTGCAGCTGGCCCTGCGCCGCCGGCGCGGCGGCCACCGGCGCCGCAGCGGTGACGGTGCGCACCGGCGCCGGGGGCGCGGCCTTGGGCTTGGCGGCGACGGGACGCGGCGCCGGGGCTGCGGGGGCGGGTGGCGGCGGTGCGATGACCGGCGCCTGGGCGGCGGGCGGCTGGACCGTGGCGGCGGCTGCCACCAGCACCTCGGCCGACGGCGCGCTGGCCGCTGCGGCCACCGCCGAAGCGGGTGCTTCCGCCAGCGCGGCGGCGGACGCCGGCGCCGCGGCCGTCGGTGCCGGCGCGGGAGCCGGCAGCGCCGCCGGGGCGGCCGCATTCAGTTCGGGCAGCGGTTCGGGCGTCGGCGGCTTGCGCAGCGTGCTCAGCAGCGCCAGGCCACCGACGACCAGCGAGGCCACCGCCACCACCGCGCCCACCGGGCTGCCCTTGCGGGCCCGCTTGCTGCGCGGCCGCAGGTGCTGCGGGATGTGCGGCAGCGAGCCAGGCAGCGACGATGCCGGGCCGCTGCCCGGCATTTCCACCACCGCCGGCATCTCCTGGGCGGCGTTGCGTTCGATCCAGCGCCGCAGGTCGGCCGACATCTCGGCCGCGCTGGCGTAACGGTCGCCCGGGTTGCGCGCCATCGCCTTGGCGGCGATGCCGGCCAGCGTGCGCGGCACGCCGGGGCGCAGCTCGTGCGCCGGCGCCGGGTGGTTCGTCAGCACGGCGGTGGTGATCTGCTCGACCGTGTCGCCCGTGAAGGCCTTGCGCAGCGTCAGCAGCTCGTAGAACACGACGCCGAGCGCATGGATGTCGGTGCGTGCGTCGACCGTGCCGCCCTGCAGCTGTTCCGGCGCCAGGTAGTGCGGCGAGCCCGCCACCATGCCCTCGAGTTTGGGCAGCACGCGGCTGTGCGCGACGCGGGCGATGCCGAAGTCGAGCACCTTGGGCTTGTCGCGCTTGTTGAGGAAGATGTTGGCCGGCTTGACGTCGCAGTGCACCACCCCGCGCGCGTGCGCGTAGGCGAGTGCGTCGGCCACGCGCCGCACCAGCTGCGCCGCCTGCGCCGGCGTGGGCAGCCAGCCTTCGGCTAGGCGCTGGCGCAGGTCCTTGCCCTGCAGGCGTTCCATCGCGATGTAGACGCCGTGCTCGGAACGCCCGGCGTCGTGCACGGTGACGATGTGGGCGTGCGACAGCCCGGCCGAGGCGCGGGCTTCGTTGATGAAGAGCTCGTCCAGCGCCTCGCGGTCGGCGGGGTCGATGTCGAACTGCAGGGTCTTCACCGCCACCGGGCGCGACAGCAGCGGGTCCCAGGCCTCGTGCACCTGGCCGAGTCCGCCGGTGCCGAGCACGCCCTTGAGCGCGTAGCGGCCGACGAAGGCGATGGTCGGTCTCAGCTCCACCGGCATCGGCACCGAGTCCTGGCCGCTGTCGGGAGCCGCGTCCATGCCAGCCGGGCTCAGGTCGGAAGGCAGCGAGTCGGACACCGCCGGCACCGAATCGGCGGGCGCCGGCAGCGAGTCCAGCTCGGCCGGCAGCGAGGCGACCGTGGCCGGGAACTCGGAGGCATCGCCCTTGGAGCGCCGGTGGAAGGGGTTGTAAGACACAGACAGCGAGCTTAACCCCCCGGGTGAGGGGGTGCACTGCGAAAAGGAACGGGTTTGGGCGGCGTTAACCCGCTGTCACCGCTCTTTCGTTCACCTCAGTTCGCGCGCCAGCCTGCCTGCGGCGGCCTCGAGTTCCTGCATCGAGTTCGCGAACGACAGGCGCACGAAGCGGCTGGCCTGCGCCGGGCCGAAGTCGCGACCGGGCGTGAGCGCGACGTGGGCACGTTGCATCAGGTCGAAACAGAAGTTCCAGCTGTCGGGGCTGTAGCGGCTGCAGTCGAACCAGGCATAGAAGGCGCCGTCGGGCACCACGGGCACGTCCAGCCCCAGGTCCTTCAGCGCCCCGACGATGAAGTCGCGCCGGCGCCTGAACTCGCCGCGGCGGCGCTCGTACTCGGCCAGGCTCTCGGGCTCGAAGCAGGCCAGGGCGGCCTGCTGGGCCACGCTGCTGGCGCAGATGTAGAGGTTCTGGGCCAGCTTCTCGACCGGCGCCACCAGCTCGGGCGGCAGCACCATCCAGCCCAGCCGCCAGCCGGTCATGCCGAAGTACTTGCTGAAGCTGTTGATGCTGATGATGTCGTCGCCCAGGGCCAGCGCGGTGTGGCCGAAGGCCTCCTCGTAGCTGAGGCCGAGGTAGATCTCGTCGACGATGCTGACCCCGCCGCGCTGGCGCACCACCTCGGCGATGGCCTTCATCTCCCCGGCGGCGATGGACGTGCCGGTGGGGTTGCTGGGCGACGCCAGCAGCACGCCGCGTGTGGCCGGGCCCCAGTTCGCGGCCACCGAGGCGGCATCGAGCTGGAAGCGCGCTGCGGCCCCTTCGGCCAGCAGCCGCGGCGTGGCCCCGGCGGCGGCGACGAAATGGCGGTTGCAGGGGTAGCTGGGGTCGGGCATCAGCACCTCGTCGCCCGGCTCGAACAGCGCGAGGGTGATGAGCTGCAGCGCCGCCGACGCGCCGGCCGTGACGACGATGCGGCCCGGATCGACCGCCACGCCGAAGCGCGTGCCGTACCAGGCGGCAATGCGCTCGCGCAGCTTCGGCAGCCCGGTGGCGTGGGTGTACTGCGTTCGCCCGGCCTCGATGCAGGCCGCCGCCGCGCGCTGCACCGACGGCACCGCGGTGAAGTCGGGTTCGCCGATGTTCAGGAAGATCATCGGCTCGCCGCCCTGCGCGGGGTCGCAGGCCGGGCTGCGCGCGATGGCGTCGGCCGCCTTGGCGCACTCCATCACGTAGAAGGGCTCGATGTGGTCGAGCCGGCTCGAGACGCGGATGCTCACCGGCGCGCCGCCCGCGCCTGCTGCGCCTCGGCCGGCCGCAGCTCGGCCGCGCACTTGTCGAGCACGCCGTTGACGTACTTGTGGCCGTCGGTGCCGCCGAAGCTCTTGGCGAGCTCCACCGCCTCGTTGATGGCCACGCGGTAGGGGATCTCGACGCAGTGCTTGAGCTCGTAGACGCCGATCATCAGCACCGCGTGCTCCACCGGCGACAGCAGGCTGGTCTTGCGGTCGACGTGGCGCGCCAGCACCTCGTCGAGCGCGGCGGCGGTTTCGATGCCGCCGTGCAGCAGCGCGTCGAAGTGCGCGCGGTCGCACTTGTCGAAGCCGTCCAGCTCGCGCAGCGTGGCCTCGATGCCGGCCACGTCGGCACCGGCCAGCAGCCACTGGTACAGGCCCTGCAGCGCGAACTCGCGCGAGCGGCGGCGCGCCGATTTCGGCGCCGCGCGCTTCTTGGCCGCGCTCGTCGTCGCTGCTTTCGGCGCGGGCTTGGTGCTCTCGGCCGCGTCGCTCACGACAGGTCTTCCAGCAGGTTGGCCATCTCCACCGCCACGCGCGCGGCGTCGCGGCCCTTGTCCTCGGCGCGCGCCCAGGCCTGCGCTTCGTTCTCCACCGTGAGGATGGCGTTGGCGATGGGCACGCCATGGTCCAGCGCCACGCGCGTGACACCGGCACCGCTTTCGTTGGCGACGAGTTCGAAGTGGTAGGTCTCGCCGCGGATCACGCAGCCGAGAGCCACCAGGGCGTCGTAGTCGCCGCTCTCGGCCAGCGCCTTCAGCGCCACCGGGATCTCCAGCGCGCCCGGCACGGTGACGTGACGGATGTCGGCCTCGTCGACCTCGAGCCGGTCCAGCTCGGTGAGGCAGGCCTGGGCCAGCCTGGCGGTGATGGCGTCGTTGAAGCGCGCACGCACGATCGCGATGCGCAGCCCTTCGCCGATCAATTCGCCGGCGCTGCCCTGGTCGGCATCCTTCATCTTCTGGTTCCTTCGCGTCAGGCGGCGGGGGCGGCGGTGAAGCCGGTTATCTCGAGGCCGTAGCCGGCCATGCTGGGCATGCGGCGCGGGCTGCCCAGGAGCCGCATGCGGCGCACGCCCAGGCTGCGCAGGATCTGCGCGCCGACGCCGTAGGTGCGCAGGTCCATCTGCGGCCGCGGCGCGGATGCGTCGGCGCGCGCCGGCAGCAGTTGCTGCATCAGCCCGGCCGCATCGCCGCTGCAGTTCAGCAGCACCGCCACGCCACAGGGCGAGGCGCGCAGCGCGGCCAGCGCCGCCGGCAGCGGCCAGGAATGCCCGCAGTGGCCGGCGTCGAGCAGGTCGAAGGCGGTGAAGGGCTCGTGCACGCGCACCGGCACCTCGTCGTCGGGCTGCCAGCGGCCATGGGTCAGGGCCAGGTGCAGGCCGCCGCTCCTGTCGTGGAAGGCCGTGCACTGGAATTCGCCCTGCGGCGTGACCAGCGGCCGCGCGCCGATGCGTTCGACCAGCGTCTCGTTGCGGCTGCGGTAGCCGATGAGGTCGGCGATGGTGCCGATCTTCAGGCCGTGCTCGCGCGCGAAGACCTGCAGGTCCGGCAGGCGCGCCATCGTGCCGTCGTCCTTCATGATCTCGCAGATGACGGCGGCCGGCGTGAGGCCGGCCATCGCCGCCAGGTCGCAGCCGGCTTCGGTATGGCCGGCGCGCATCAGCACGCCGCCGTCCTGCGCCTGCAGCGGGAACACGTGGCCGGGCTGGACGAGGTCCGAAGGCTGGCTGCCGCGCGCCACCGCCACCTGGATGGTGCGCGCGCGGTCGGCCGCGGAGATGCCGGTGGTGACACCGGTGGCCGCTTCGATGGAGACCGTGAACGCGGTGCCATGCTTGGTGCCGTTGCGCGCGGCCATCGGCGGCAATTGCAGCCGTTCGCAGCGTTCGCGCGTGAGCGTGAGGCAGATCAGGCCGCGCGCGAAGCGGGCCATGAAGTTCACGGCCTCGGGCGTGACGTGCTCGGCGGCGAGCACCAGGTCGCCTTCGTTCTCGCGGTCTTCCTCGTCGACCAGGATCACCATGCGGCCGGCGGCGAGTTCGGCCACCAGCTCGGGAATGGGGGCAATCGACATGGCCGCATTGTAGGCGGCGGGTCGCTGCCGGCCGGCCTCAGAAGGCGATGCCGGGCCCGCCAAGCGCGCGCAGGCGCAGGTCGCTGCCGACCATGGTGCTGTCGATGAAGCGCAGCGCGGGCGCGTCGGCCAGCGCCGCCAGCGGCGGCAGCGCGGCCATGCCCCGGCCGGGGCCGATCAGCTTGGGCGCCAGGTAGACCAGCCACTCGTCGACCAGGCCCTCGGCCAGCAGTGCCGCGTTGAGCCGCGGACCACTTTCGACGTGCAGTTCGTTGACCCCCCGTGCGGCCAGGGCGGCCAGCAGCGCGGGCAATGCGACGCGGCCGTCGGTGCCCGCGTGCAGCCAGACCTCGGCGCCGCGCGCTTCGAGCGCGGCCCGGCGTTGCGGGTGGTCGGCCGCCGTCGCGACGATGACGCCGCGCCCGGGCGGGTCGAGCAGGCGCGCCGCGGGCGGGATACGCAGCTGCGAATCGACCACCACGCGCAAGGGCTGCAGCACGGTGGGCACGGCGCGCACGTCCAGGCGCGGATCGTCGGCGAGCACGGTGCCGATCCCGGTGACCACCGCCGACGCGCGGCGGCGCCAGGCGTGGCCGTCGGCGCGGGCAGCTTCGCCGGTGATCCACTGGCTGGTGCCGTCCTCGAGCGCGGTACGGCCGTCCAGCGACGCGGCCACCTTCACCCGCACCCAGGGCCGGCCGCGCTGCACGCGCGAGAAGAAGCCGATGTTGATCGCCCGCGCGGCGGCGGCGAGGTCGGCGTCGGCCATCACGACCTCGATGCCCGCCGCGCGCAGCCGCGCGATGCCGGCGCCGGCCACCTGAGGGAAGGGATCGCCGATGGCGACCACCGCGCGCGCGATGCCGGCCTCGACGAGCGCATCGCAGCACGGCGGCGTGCGGCCGTGGTGGGCGCAGGGTTCCAGCGTCACCCAGGCCGTGGCGCCCCGGACCGGGTGGCCCTGCGCCGCGGCATCGCGCAGGGCCATCACCTCGGCATGCGGCCCGCCGGCCTGCTGCGTGGCGCCGCGGCCGAACACGCGGCCGTCGGCGGTGCCGATGATGCAGCCGACGCGCGGGTTCGGTTCGGTCAGGCCGAACGAGGTCTCGGCCAGCGCCAGCGCTTCGAGCAGGCGGGTGCGGTCCAGCGGCGGCAGCATGCCGCGAGTCTAGGGCGCGCCCGGCGCTGCCGCTCAGGTGTCGGGCTGGTGCGCCGTGGTGCCGGTAGGGCAGGAGAAGACGGTGTGGCTGCCGTTGCCGGCCTTGATCATCAGGAAGTTCTGGTTGGTGGCGGGCGTGTTCTGGCTCACGTAGGCAGCGGCCACACCGTTGTATCGACACGCCTTGTAGCGGCCATTGTTGTCGTCGGCCAAGGAACTGGATATCAGGCTGTTGGGCCGGAAGAAGATGTTGCCGGACCACGACAATGCACTCACGGGAACCGCGCAGAAATAGGCCGTGTACTTCTCGGGCGAGCTCTGCGGATCGGTAAAGCAGCTGATGTCCGTCGCCGGCGTGGGAACCAGACGGTGGACCTTCACTTCGAGAGTCGTGTTCGGTCCCCAGTTGAGGTCCGTCGGCGACGGCCCCGCGTTGCTCAACGAATACCGGATGAAGCCGGAGACGAGCTGGGCCTTGGCCGTGGTGCAACTGGTCAGATCGATGCTCGCCGCCGTCAGGGTCGAGTAGTCGCTGGCCGTGGTCGGGCAGATCGCGATCATCCCTGTGGCGTTGTTGAACACCCAGACGACCCCGGAACCACCGCCCGGGGGCAGGAAGCCGCTGGTGCCGTTGCCCAGATCCTTCGCGGCCATCGGAATGCCGCGTTGACGGCCGATCGGGCGGCGCAGCGTGTCCCCTTCACCGGGCACCGCCAGTGTGGTGGCCAGTTCCGGAGCAATGCGGGCGAGGGCCGTGGTCAGGGTCACCGACTGGTTGTCGCCACCACTGCTGGATCGGTCCGCCCAGCTGACCGTCACCTTCAGCGTCGTGCCGTCGCGCGGGGCATCCATCGCCGTGAAGGCCCAGGTTCGCGTGTACTGCGCATTGTTGCCCGTGATCGTGCCCGTGCCATTGGCGAAGTCGGCCCAGCCGAGGGCAGCCGGGGTGGCCGTGGCCAGTTGCGCGAAGCCGCGGAACTCCTCGATCTTTTCCTGCGCCAGGCGCACGGCTTCGGAGCGCTGCTTGGCAACATCGGAGTTGGCGCGCAGCGCTGCCTGAATGCCGACGATGCCGAGCATGCCGATGGCCATCACGGCCAGCGCCACCAGTGCTTCGATCAGCGTGATGCCGGACTGTTTCTTTCGCATGAGCTTCATGGCACCGCCTTGAAGTCGGCCCAGCCGCCGGGCACCCGTACCCAGCTGCCGTAAGTGTTCCGCAGCCGGTCGAGGACCGTCCGGTCGAAGGTGATCGTCAACTCCTGGCCCGCGCTAGGGGTCGAGCCGTAGACGGTGTTGAGCCGACCTTCGGCCACCACGGCGCCGTGGATGTTGGTCGGACCTGCGGGCAACGTGATGTTCGAATCGGCGGCGCCGGCGCCCGTGAGATAGACCAGACCATAGATGGTCCGGTCGGCGTTCAGGGTGAGGTTGTCGCCGTCGACAATCAGCAGAGCCGGCGCAGCCGAGGTGCCGATGTCGACATCGACCGTGAGGTCGCCGTCCACCCAGATCGGCCGGTTGGGGTTGGTCTGCAGCAGCGTGTTGATGGCCGCAGCCGTGCAGGGGCTGGCGCAGGTGCGCAGTCCCGGCTGGTCCTTGTAGGTGCTGCGACGCATGCCGAAAACGAGCGCGAACATGCGCTCCCCGGCCGTCAACGAGCCGGTGGCAGCCGATTCCTGCGAGACCTCGACCAGGCGGCTGTCGCTGTCGACGAAGCTCGTGCTGGCCGGTGTGCCCGGCAAGGTCGACACGTCGAACGCGGTTCGATCGACTGCCTGCCCGGCATTCACCGCGAGGCCGCCGGCAGCCGTGTCGGTATTGACCAGCCGCAGCTTCACGCCGCCAGCTGTCGAGGGCACGACGCCCAGGCGCGCCAGAACGGGCGTGGAAGGCGGTACGGCCACGCCACTGCGCAGCGCAATCCAGACGCGCAGCGACGCGGAACCTTCGCCCATCTGCGCACGCGAATAGAAGTTGAGGCACTCATCGGCGCTCGAGGCAGGAAGTGCCGTGCAACCCACCGCGTTGACCGGGAACAACCCCGGCAGCGTGGCGGTCCACCCTGACCAGGGGGACGTCGTCAGATCGGTTGGCTCCGGCGTGGCAGGCCAGACGCGGAAGGCCGGCAGCGGACCGGCCACACCGGTGGGAGCCGTGGGCGCGGCGGCGGTGCCGGTCGGGCACGAGCACGTCCAGCCCCCAGTGCCATCGTGCACACACGCGGGCCAGAAGCCGGGGTCAGCATCCGTGCTGCGCGGCGCCGGACTCACGTTGCCGTTGGCGGCCGTCGACAGGTATCGCTGCTGGAAGTTGTTGGTGGGCGCGGAATCGCCGCAGTCGGCATTGATGGTGCGGCCGTTCAGCTGGGTCAACATCCACTCGACACCCGCTTCGGCGGCCTCGAAGGCCAGGGTGCTGCGGGCCTGGTTGGCCGACGTCTTCTGTTCGAAGATCATGTTGCGGCTGGCATAGGCCGCGGCCAGCGAGACCACGAAGAACAGAACCATCACGACGATGACGGTACCGATGCCGCGTTGCCCGCGGCGTGGGCCTGAATGGTGATGGTGCTTCATGTGGGGCACACCGCGGCGGCGCCGGATGGATCGACGGCGTTGAACGTCACTGCGTCATTGCGGAGCCGCACCTGACTCTGCATCGTCCGCCGGATCGTCGCCGAGCCACTCGTCTCGTTGCCGGGAATCGCCGTCATCGAGATGGATACGCCGATCACGCGGCTCGTGGGCCAGCAGTCCTGAGTGTTGCCCGGGCACAGCTTCGGGCAGGGCAGTTGCACCTCGGGACCGTACTGGGGCGTCACGACGAGCGACTCGACCAGCATCGTGTTCCGATCGGTCACGTCCTGAATGGTCGTACCGCTCGCCCGGTCGATGGCCTGCTGGATCTTCCCGTCGCTCAGCCGGAAGCGGCTGGTCTGGACCGGTACACCCGATCGGAGGTACTTGTACCGGATGGTGTCCCCGCCCGAGTTGAAGGCCAGCGTGTCCAGCACGAACACATTGGGGTCGGGCATGCGGTTGGGCAATCCGGACGACCACATCAGGCGATCAGGCGTCGAACTCGATCCCGATCGCCGCACCTCGCGCGTCATGATGTCGAGTGCCGCCCGCATGTCCTGCTGCAACTGGGTCTCACTGATCAGCCGCCGGTTCTCGCCCAGCTGCGTGCCGGCCAGCACCGTGGCGCCAGCCACGACGAACAGGCCGATCGCAATACCCACCATCATTTCCACCAGGGACAAGCCCCGCTGGTCCCGGGCTGCGGCAGAGAAGCTCGCTCGGCGCCGCGGCGGAAGCGTCATCAGCATGGCGACACTCCTGACAGACTACCCGTGGATGCGCAGACATCGGTTCGGCCGAGCGCGTTCACGCGGGCGCGCAGTCCGATGGGGTCGGCAGTAGACGTGAGACCCGTCGACGCCCAGAACTCACTCGGCGGCGTCGGCGGACCGGTGCTGACGGTCGTGGGTAGGTAGGTCAGCATGCCCCCGGAAGTGGGGTCGATCACGAACCGGTTGGCGATGTTGGCGGCAGCTCCGATACGTTCAGGCACCAGGGTCACGCCTGAGTTGCGGAGCAACTGCACCGTACGGATTTCGCGCATCGAAGACGTCGACGTGCAGCGCCCGCTCGCTCCCGCACTGGCAGCCGCGGTGCATTCGCAGCGGCAATCGGTCGAAGTTTCCGTTCCGCAGGTGTGGATGGTGTAGCAGGTCATCGTGGCGTCGTTGCCGAAACTGATCGCAACGCGCTCCTGCCGGCTCACGGCTTCCGAGCGGGTGAACTGGACGTCGGTCTGGAATTGTTCGCTGATGCCGCGCAGCCGCCGGATCTCGATCATGCGGCTGAACGAAGGCGCCGCCAGGACGAGAACCACAGCGGCGATGGCGAGCACGATCATCAGCTCGAGGAGCGTGAAGCCACGTTTCGCCGCCGACGGATGGAGAGGCGCCATCATTTGGCCCAGCAGCGGTTCGGATCCGACCAATCGACGGACGCCACCGCCGCACCGGATCCGTAGCTGATCGTCCCGCGGTCCATTCGGACCAGCATCGCGGCACATCCGGTGTCGGCCGCCTGCCCACCCGAGGCGGCCGCAGCCGCCACGTAGGCAGTGCCGGTCGGCGTTCCTTCGATACTCAAGGCGTAGTGGCCACCTACGGAAGTCAGCGATCCGAGGCCCAGTCCGCACGCGGTGGCGCTCGGGCCGCTGGCAATCTCGGTGCAATAGGTCGAGAAACTGCTGCGCGAGCGCTCCTGAGCCTGCTGAATCGAAGCCAGCGAGTTCACCGCATCGCTGCGACGCCCCTTCCGCACCGAATTCTGGTACGACGGCACCGCGATGGCCAGGATGATCGTCACGACCACGAGAGAGATCATCAACTCGACCATGGTGAAGCCTGCTCGGCTTCGTCGCCCGCGTGCGGCGCAATGCTGACCTGAACTCATGGCCGCGATTGTGGGGAGCCCCGCCGGCGATTCCAACGCCGTTCATCGGCCGCGACTGGCCGCTCGTCGTGCGATCTCAACAGCTCTTGTAGCCGGGAACGCTGGCATTCGGCGAACAGTTGCGCACACGGCCCAGCAGGTTGATGACCACGTGCACGGCCCGTCCGTCACCGCCCTCGACCTTCAAGGTGGCCGTCGGGGTGACCGTTCCTCGAGTGGGCTCCAGCACCATCGAAGCGACATTGCTGCTCAGCCGGATGCGGCTGGTGCCCAGGAGAGAGGCGCTGTGCATCGCCCGGTAGGGTGCGGCGCAGACCGCCGCTTCGCCGCCGCTGCAATGGCAGGCGTCTGCCGGGCCGTCGTGGACCACGTAGCAGCTGCCCGTGTCGTCACGGAAGAAGCTGACCCGGAGGTTCCGGTTCTGCAGTGCCGCCAGCGATCGGGCGTGCTGAAGGTCCGTTTCGAGCTGGGCGACGACGCCGTCGAAGTGCCGCTTCTCGACGGCCCGCTGGAACGCCGGCAGCCCGGCACCCAGCGAGACGGTGGCGACGCACAGCACCATCAGGGACTCGACCAGCGACAGGCCTCGTTGGCGGTTCGGGCAGGCGGGCTTCGGGTTCGTGTTCATCGCGGCTCCTGAGTGGGAAGGCATGCCGCCACTGTAGGAACCGGTCGTCGGTCGCGCGACCCCAGGGAGTGGGCTGGGACCACGGCTCTGGCGGGGGCCCCCGACTGCCGGCTCCCCCACCCCCCGGGCGGGGGTACACCCCCTCAGATGTCCCGGATCAACTGCCTGAACGCGTCGACGTCCTCGAACTCGCGGTAGACGGACGCGAAGCGCACGTAGGCCACCTTGTCGATGCGCTTGAGCTCCCGCATCAGCAACTCGCCCAGGCGCGAGCTGGCCACCTCGCGCGCGGCGCTGGCCAGCAGCTTGTCCTGGATGCGGTCGAGCGCCGCGTCGACCTGCTCCACGCTGACCGGCCGCTTGCGCAGCGCCAGCATCATGCTGGCGCGCAGTTTCGTGCGGTCGAACTCGACGCGCGAGCCGTCCTTCTTCACCACGGCGGGCAGCGCGATCTCGCTGCGCTCATAAGTGGTGAAGCGCTTCTCGCAGTGCAGGCAGCGGCGGCGACGGCGGATGACGTCACCCTCGTCCGACTCGCGGGTCTCGACGACCTGCGTCTCGTCGTGGGCACAGAACGGGCAGCGCATGCGTCGGCCGCGCGGTTTCTATCCGCCGTAGACGGGGTAGTCTCGCGTCAGTGCCGCCACCTTGGCACGCACGGCAGCGATGTTCGCGGCATCGCGCGGGTTGTCCAGCACGTCGGCGATCAGGTGCGCAGTCTGGCGCGCCTGCTCTTCCTTGAAGCCGCGCGTCGTCATCGCCGGGGTGCCCAGGCGGATGCCGCTGGTGATCATCGGCTTCTGCGGGTCGTTCGGGATGCCGTTCTTGTTGCAGGTCATGTGGGCTTCGCCCAGGATGGCTTCAGCCTCCTTGCCGGTGAGGCCCTTGGGGCGCAGGTCGACCAGCATCACGTGGCTCTCCGTGCCGCCGCTCACGATGCGCAGGCCGCGCTGGATCAGCGTGTCGGCGAGCACGCGTGCATTGGCCACCACCTGCTGCTGGTAGGCCTTGAACTCGGGCGACAGGGCTTCCTTGAAGGCCACCGCCTTGCCCGCGATCACATGCATCAGCGGCCCGCCCTGGATGCCTGGGAAGATCGCGCTGTTGATCTTCTTCGCGATCGCCTCGTCGTTCATCAGGATGATGCCGCCACGCGGGCCGCGCAGGCTCTTGTGCGTGGTGCTGGTCACCACGTCGGCATGCGGCACCGGGTTCGGATAGACGCCGGCGGCGACGAGCCCGGCGTAGTGCGCCACGTCGACCATGAAGTAGGCGCCGATGGCCTTGGCCACCCGTGCGAAGCGTTCGAAGTCGATGCGCAGGCTGTAGGCACTGGCGCCGGCGATGATGAGCCTGGGCTTGTGCTCGTGCGCCAGGCGTTCCATCGCGTCGTAGTCGATGGCTTCGTTCGCGTCCAGCCCGTAACTCACCACCTTGAACCACCGGCCGCTCATGTTGAGCGCCATGCCGTGCGTGAGGTGGCCGCCTTCGGCCAGGCTCATGCCCATGATGGTGTCGCCCGGCTGCAGCAGGCCGAAGAAGACGGCCTGGTTGGCCTGCGAGCCTGAATTGGCCTGCACGTTGGCGAACTTCGCGCCGAAGAGCTGGCAGGCCCGGTCGATGGCCAGTTGCTCGACGACGTCGACGTTCTCGCAGCCGCCGTAGTAGCGCTTGCCGGGGTATCCCTCGGCGTACTTGTTCGTCAGCTGCGAGCCCTGAGCCGCCATCACCGCCGGCGACGTGTAGTTCTCGCTGGCGATGAGCTCGATGTGCTCTTCCTGGCGGCGGTTCTCCGCCTGCACGGCGGCCCAGATCTCGGGGTCGACGCGGGCGATGGTGGACATGGAACGGTCGAACATGGCAGTCCTCTTCGGTGGAAGGGCCTTCGGAGTCCGCGCAGCGTGCGCGGTCGAGGGCTGCCCAGGCGAACGGCGGGCACCGCGGGGCAAGAGCCCGCAGCCTGCGCTTCCCGGTGGTGTCCCACCTCGGGCCGGCCGCGGTGCCGTTCCCTATCGCCAGTCGCGCAGGCCGTCAGTGTACCGTCCGGCCCACGACGGGAGCCTCAGCGCAGCATCGCGACGCGGTCGGGCGCCTCGGGCTTGACCAGCGGCTCGGTGGCCGGGCGCGACGCCGCGGCGTCGGCCTCGCGCGCGGCCGTGGCCGGCGCGGTGTTGGGCGAGTTCACCGCCACGTTGCGCCCGTCGGCGACACCGCGCATCAGCGCCTGTTCCGCCATCACGCGGGCCGCATAGCCGCCGTCGCCTTCCAGCAGCGCGGCGCCCACGTAGTGCCGCAGCCCTTCCTGCAGGCTGCCGGCGCGCGTGATGCATTCCTTCAGCACCAGCACGCCGACGCGCACGTTGCTGATGGGGTCGAAGGCCGCGTGCTTGCCGCCGAACGATTCGTACTTGTCGTCGTGCACCCGGGTCATCACCTGCATCAGGCCCTGGGCGCCGACGGCGCTCTGCGCGAACGGGTTGAAGCTGGACTCGATGGCCATGATCGCCAGGATCAGCGTCGGGTCCAGCCCGGCACGTTGCCCGATCGACCAGGCCTCCTGCACCAGCGCACCCACCGGCTCGGGGGCCACGCGGTAGCGACGCGAGATCCATACCGCAAGCCGGGCCTGTTCCTTCGTGAGTTCCTTCAGGTCCGCGGCCGTGGCGCGGGCGACGCCCTCGGGCTCGGCCACCTCGATCAGCATGCGGTTTTCGGCCGATGCCAGTTCGCGCGCCTCGTGCCGCGTCTGCAGCCATTCGAAGGCGGCCACTTCGACCTTGCCGCGGATGTCAGCGCGCCCGAGCAGGAACACGGCCGAAGCGATGGCGGCCAGCCCGACCAGGGCCAGTGTGTTGTGACTCACTTCCAGCAGTCCGCGGCCCACGTCCCCGGCAAACACGGCCACCGACCGCACGGTGGCGCGCCGCGCTTGGCGCAGCATCGCGATGACTTGCATCGTGCCTCTCCTGGCACCCACGGCGCGCCGGTCTTGGGCAGGGCGCATGCGGGGGCCGCAGTGATAATCAACCGAAGGCCGCCTTGTTACAAATGGCGGGTCGACGCTGGGGTCGCAGACCTCTCGGGACTCGTCACCTCGGGGCGCGCGGGATACGAGCCGGCGCCGCGGGTAAACCCTGAAACTTCAGGAACGGGCGGATTCTAGGAACGCCTTCATACGCGGTCAAGAATATAAAATCAGTTCTAAATAACGCGAAACATGAAATACCGGGACCTGCGGGACTTTCTTCAGCAGCTTGAATCCATCGGAGAGCTGAAGAAACTGTCCGAACCGGTCTCGCCGCGCTTCGAACTCACGGCAATTGGCGACCGGCTCCTGCGTGCCGGAGGGCCGGCCGTGCTGTGTGACAACTGTCTCGGTTACAAATTTCCGGCGCTGATCAATCTTTTCGGCACGCCACGTCGGGTGGCCCTGGGTATGGGCGCCGACTCCCTCGCCGACTTGCGCGACGTCGGCCGCGTGCTCGCCGGCTTGAAGGAACCCGAGCCGCCGCGTGGCTTCAAGGATGCCGGCCGGCTGCTCTCGATGGTCAAATCCTTGTGGGACATGAAGCCGGCCGTGCTTCGCAGCGCACCCTGTCGGGACGTGGTGCTGGAAGGTCGGGACATCGACCTGGGCACCTTGCCGGTCCAGACCTGCTGGCCTGGCGATGCCGGCCCGCTGATCACCTGGGGCCTGGTGATCACGCGCGGCCCGCAGGGCATCGCTTCTCCCCGTACGCGCCAGAACCTCGGCATCTACCGCCAGCAGGTGATCGGGCGGCGCGACGTCATCATGCGCTGGCTGGCCCATCGCGGTGGGGCGCTGGACTTCCGCGAGTTTGCGCGGGCGAACCCCGGCCGTCCGTTCCCGATCGCCGTCGCACTCGGCGCCGACCCTGCCACCATCCTGGGTGCCGTGACGCCGGTGCCCGACTCGCTGTCCGAGTACCAGTTCGCGGGTCTGCTGCGCGGCAGCCGCACCGAACTGGTGGATTCCGGGGTCGGGGAGGGGCCGTTGCGCCTGCAGGTGCCGGCGAGCGCCGAGTTCGTGCTGGAGGGACATGTCCCGGCGGCGGAGCCAGGCTTCGCTGGCGAGTCGGAGCATGGCGTGCGCCTGCGCGAGCAGGGAGGTTACCTGCACGCGCTGGAAGGCCCGTTCGGCGACCACACCGGGTACTACAACGAGCAGGACTGGTTTCCGGTCTTCCGCCTCGACCGGCTCACGCACCGGCGCGACCCGATCTACCACACCACCTACACCGGCAAGCCGCCCGACGAGCCGGCAGTGCTGGGGGTGGCGCTCAACGAGGTGTTCGTGCCGATTCTCCAGAAGCAGTTTCCGGAGATCGTCGACTTCTACCTGCCGCCCGAGGGGTGCAGCTACCGGCTGGCTGTGATCTCGATCCGCAAGGCCTACCCCGGGCATGCCAAGCGCCTGATGTTCGGCCTGTGGAGCTTCCTGCGCCAGTTCATGTACACGAAGTTCATCATCGTCACCGACGAGGACGTGGACATCCGCAGCTGGTCCGACGTGATCTGGGCCATCACCACGCGGGCAGATCCGGTCCGTGACACGACATTGGTGGAGAACACGCCGATCGACTACCTCGACTTCGCTTCGCCGGTCAGCGGCCTGGGCGGGAAGATGGGCCTTGATGCCACCCACAAATGGGCTGGCGAAACTGCGCGCGAGTGGGGGCGGCCGATTCGTCAGGAGGACGCATCCGACGCCCGAATCGAGCAGTTGGTCGCCTCCTTGCTGGCTGGCACGAAGGCATGAGGCCTGGTCGAAGGTGTCGGTTGGCTTGACACTTCCGACGTTCGGTTACTGCTTTCAGGGGGGCGACCCCCACTTAAGTGATTGATTGAGGCCAGAAATTCTTCATGATTGCCGGCATGGCTCGCCGATTGCATGAGGCGACTGCATCGGAAATGCCGCCGAGCGACCCCGGGTGTGCGGCGGACTCAAGGAGAGTGACGTGTTGAAGAAGGCAAGGCAAGTACTCGTTGCGGCAGCGGCGTTGTGCGCAGTCCAGGTGGCGTCGGCGGCGACCGTGACGCTCACGTTCGAGGGGCTGCAGAACAACGAAGCAGTCAATGGGTTTTATGGCGGGACGAGCGGAAACCTCGGCAGCGTCGGCACCAACTACGGGATCACGTTCAACAACGCGGTTGCGCTGATCGATTGCGACGCTCTGCCGGCTGGCACCATGGGCTGCGGCAACTTCGCGTTCGAACCGAGTTCGCCGACCGCGTTGTTCTTCAAGCGTGACTCGGTGACGCTGAACGTGGAGCGTGGCTTCATCGAGTCGTTCGGCTTCGACTACAGCACGATCGATCGTCCGGGTTTCGCGCTCGTGTACAGCGGTCTGGACGGCACGGGTGATCTGCTGGGTCGCATCGACCTGGCGGTGACCGGCGCCACCTGCCAGGGCGACCCCAACGGCGACTTCTGCCGCTGGCAGAACGGCCTGGTGGAGTTCTCGGGCATTGCCCACTCGATCGTGTTCGGCGGGCCGGCGGATGGCATTGCCTACGACGACATCTTCTTCGGCAATCTGACGGTTCCCGATCCCAACCCGAACCCCGATCCGGATCCTGTTCCCGAGCCCACCTCGCTGGCGCTGGTCGGGCTGGCTCTCGTCGGATTGCGCCTTGCGCGCAAGGCCTAGTCGCCTATACTGAGCTAGCCTGCTGACGCAGGTACTCACGACGGCGCAATTCCAGCGCGTCAGAAGCCCCGGACCTCATTCCTCTGGAGCTTCATCGGTGGCCTCGGTCACCCGCCCCTCTGGCCTTCCGGGTTCAGAGGGGTTTCGCTTTGTGGGCCCCGAATGCCTGAGCCAGCAGCTCGTAGGAAAGACGCCGCGCGAGGGGATCGTGGGCCCAGGTGTTGACGACGAGCTCCGACAGTCCAAGGCCCGCGGCCAGGGACCGCATGCCGGAAGCCACCTGCTCGGCGGTGCCGACCAGCGCCTTGCGCCGCAGAGCGTCCACCTGCTGCTGCTCGTCGATGCCGAAGCCCTGCGCCGCCACCGCATCGGGGCGCCGCAGCGGCCCCAGGACTCCACGTTGGCGGTCGAGACGCCAGCGCTCGCGGCTCAGCGCGTGGAAGCGCGCGTCGGCTTCGGTATCGGCCGCCAGAGCCCAGACGCAGATCGTCGCCTGCGGCGTCGGGTGGCGCTCGCTCGGGCGGTACAGCCGGCGGTAGAGGTCGAGCGCCTGTTCGACGCCCTGGCCGTCCATGAAGAAGTAAGCGAACGCATACGGCAGGCCCAGGTGGGCCGCGAGTTGCGCGCCGTAGTCGGAGCTGCCCAGGATCCAGATCTCCGGCGGCGATGCCCCTGACGCCGGCAGAGGGTGCGCGCTGATGCCGGCGTGCCGCTGGCCGGCTGTCCAGGCCTGGAGATCCTGCACCTGACGCGGGAACTCGTCCGCGGCATGTGCGGCGTTCGGGTTCAGAGCCATGGCCGTGCGCATGTCGCCGCCCGGGGCTCGGCCCACACCGAGATCGATGCGCCCGGGCGCCAGCGCATCCAGCACGCGGAACTGCTCGGCCACCTTCAGCGCTGCGTAATGCGGCAGCATCACCCCGGCGCTGCCGACGCGGATGCGCGAGGTGCGCGCCGCGATGGCCGCCATCAGCACCTCGGGCGCACTGCCGACGATGGTCGGCAGCCCATGGTGCTCGCTGACCCAGAAGCGCTCGTAGCCCAGCGCCTCGCAGTGCTGCGCCAGCTCGACGGTGTCGCGCAGCGCATGGCCCTCGTCGCGGCCCTCGCAGGCCACCGACTGGTCGAGCACCGAGAGTCTCATGCCGCCGTGCGGATCATCGCAGCCGCCTTTTCCGCGATCATGATCACCGGCGCGTTGGTGTTGCCCGAGACGATGCTCGGCATGATCGACGCGTCCACCACCCGCAGCCCGGCCACGCCGCGCACACGCAACTGCGCGTCCACCACGTCGTGTTCGCCCGGGCCCATGCGGCAGCTTCCCACGGGGTGGTAGATCGTGTCGGCGCGCTCGCGGATGAAGGCCTCGATCTGCGCATCGGTCTGCGCCGCCGCCGAGGCCTGCAGCTCGCGCCCGCCCAGCGAGGCCAGCGCGGGCTGCCGGAGCACCGTGCGCATCAGCTTGAAGCCGGCCACCATGCGGCGCAGGTCGTCCGCCTCGGCGAAGAAGGCGGGGTCGATCGACGGCGGTGCGAGCGGGTCGGCGCTGGCCAGCGAGACGCGGCCGCGGCTCTTCGGCCGCAGCAGGCAGACATGGCACGAATAGCCGTGCCCGAACACGGTCTTGCGGCCGTGGTCGACGAGCTTGCCGATCACGAAGTGCAGCTGCAGGTCCGGCGTGACGGCGTCGGGCCCGCTGCGGATGAAGCCGCCGGCTTCGGCGAAGTTGGTGGTGAGCATGCCCGAGCGTTGTCTGCGCCACTCGAGGATGCCCTTGAAGGCGTTCCACGCCCCGGTGAGGGACAAGCCGAAGAGATCGGTGAGGCGCGGCGCGTCGACCACCTGCACCACGTCCACGTGGTCGTGCAGATGGCGGCCGACCCCGGGGAGATGGTGCTTCACGTCGATGCCGTGGCGCTGCAGCTCGGCTGCGTCGCCGATGCCCGAGAGCATCAGCAGCTGCGGCGACTGCAGGGCGCCGGCGCTCAGCAGCACCTCGCGGCGCGCCTGCAGCGTGCGCAAGGCGCCACCCTGCCGGATCTCGACGCCGGTGGCGCGGCCGTGCTCGACGATGACGCGCGTGGCCTGCACGTCGGTCAGCACCTGCAGGTTGGCGCGGCGACCGATGTGCGGCGTCAGATACGCCTTGGCGGCGCTGAAGCGCTCGCCGCCGCGGTGCGTCACCTGGTAGTGGCCCACGCCTTCCTGGGTCGCGCCGTTGAAGTCGGGGTTCGCCGCATGGCCGGCCTCGCGCCCGGCCTGCACGAAGAGCGGGCCGTAGCGGCTGGGGCTGCGCAGGTCCATCACGTTCAGCGGGCCGCCGGTGGCGTGCCAGGCGTCGGCGCCACGCTCGTTGTGCTCGGCCTTCAGGAAATACGGCAGCACGTCATCCCAGCCCCAGCCGGGGTTGCCGGCGGAGGCCCAGCCGTCGTAGTCCTCGCGCTGGCCGCGCAGGTAGATCATCGCGTTGATCGAACTCGAGCCGCCGAGCACCTTGCCGCGAGGCTGGTAGCCGCGGCGGCCGTTGAGCCCGGGCTGCGGCACGGTCTGGAAGGCCCAGTTGGCCTGCCCGTTCTGTGCCAGCAACGCGAGGCCCGCGGGGCAGTGGATCAGCACGCTGCGGTCGACCGGGCCCGCCTCCAGCAGGCACACGCTCGTCGATGGGTCTTCGCTCAGCCTCGAGGCGAGCACCGAGCCGGCGGAGCCGCCGCCGATCACGATGTAGTCGAACATCTGGGGTTCTGGAATCCTGGGTCTGCTGCGGACCATCATAGAAGGAGCTTCTAGACCGAAGGGCCTAGATCGCACGGCGGTGCGCCGCGCAGGGTGGCCTGCCGATAATGCGCGGTTCGCGGCCACGAGCCGCCGCCCGGCGCGGCCAGGCAGAACCTTCTTGGAGCGAACCGTGTTCCGTGTCTTCGAAAGGCTGGTGCATCCCTACCCGGATGCCACGCCGCCCGCGTTGCCGCGGAGCTTCTTCGCCTTCATGTGGGCGTGTTCCAAAGGCGTGCGTCCCTTGCTGCTGGTGGTGACGCTGCTCACCGCCGGCATCGGCGCCTTCGAGGCGCTGCTGTTCAGCATGATGGCCCACGTGGTGGACGCGCTCGGCCGCATCAGGCCCGAGGCGCTGTGGGCCGAGTACGGCGGCACGCTGGGCCTGCTGACTCTAGTGCTGGTGTCCAGCATCGCGCTGGCCGGCTTCCAGGCGCTGTTCAAGTACCAGGGCGTGTTCGCGAACTTCCCGATGCGCCTGCGCTGGAACTTCCACCGGCTGATGCTAGAGCAGAGCATGTCCTTCTACCTGGACGAGTTCGCCGGCCGCATCGCCACCAAGGTGATGCAGACGTCGCTGGCGGTGCGCGAAACCTGGATGACCGTCGCCGACATCGGCGTCTACGTCGTCATCTACTTCGTGACCCTGGTGGCCGTGGTGGGCGCCTTCGACGCCCGCATGATGCTGCCCTTCCTGGGCTGGCTGTGCATCTACATCGTGGCGCTGCGCTACTTCGTGCCGCGCCTGGCGAAGGTGGCCAAGGCGCAGGCCGATGCGCGTTCGCTGATGACGGGCCGCGTCACCGACGCGTACACCAACATCGCCACCGTCAAGCTGTTCTCGCACGCCAACCGCGAGGCCCAGTTCGCGCGCGGCGCGATGCAGGAGTTCATGGTCACGGCCTACGGCCAGGGTCGGCTCGTGACCTCGTTCGAGACGGTCAACCAGGTCCTCAACGTCGCGCTCGTGGCCGCGGTGGCGACCGTCAGCCTGCTGCTGTGGCAACAGGGGGCGATCGGCGTGGGCGCGGTGGCGGCAGCCAGCGCGATGGCGTTCCGGCTCAACGGCATCTCGCACTGGGTGATGTGGGAGATGGCCTCGCTGTTCGAGCACGTGGGCACGGTGCAGGACGGCATCGGCACGCTGGCCAAGCTGCAGAGCGTGGTCGACCGGCCCGATGCGAAGACGCTCGAGGTGCCGCGCGGCGAGGTGCAGTTCGAGAACGTCACCTTCGGCTACGGCGGCAAGAAGCGCGTGATCGACGGCCTGAACCTCACCATCCGCCCCGGCGAGAAGATCGGCCTCGTGGGCCGCTCGGGCGCCGGCAAGAGCACGGTGGTGAACCTGCTGCTGCGCCTGTACGACGTGGAATCGGGGCGCATCCTGATCGACGGCCAGGACATCGCCGGCGTCACGCAGCAGAGCCTGCGCCGCCAGGTGGGCATGGTCACGCAGGACACCTCGCTGCTGCACCGCTCGGTGCGCGACAACATCGTGTACGGCCGCCCGGATGCCAGCGAGGCCGATATGCAGCGCGCCGCGGAACGCGCCGAGGCCGGCGATTTCATCGTCGGCCTCACCGACCCCAAGGGCCGCACCGGCTACGACGCGCACGTCGGCGAACGGGGCGTGAAGCTGTCGGGCGGCCAGCGCCAGCGCGTGGCGATCGCGCGCGTGATGCTGAAGGACGCGCCGATCCTGCTGCTGGACGAGGCCACCAGCGCGCTGGACAGCGAGGTCGAGGCCGCCATCCAGCAGAGCCTGTACCGGCTGATGGAGGGCAAGACGGTGGTGGCGATCGCGCACCGGCTGTCCACCATCGCCGCGATGGATCGGCTGGTGGTGATGGACCAGGGCCGCATCGTCGAGACGGGCGACCACAAGTCGCTGCTGGCGGCCGGCGGCATCTACGCCCGGTTGTGGGCGCACCAGAGCGGCGGTTTCCTCGGCGAGGACCTGGACGACGACGAGGCCGCCGCCGCGCCGGCGCCGCGAGCGGGCGTGCCGGCGCTCTGAGTCCGGCTCAGGAGCGGGGCGACTCCTCGGTCGTCGCCCCGCCCTGGACCATCGGCCGCGTGTCGATCCAGGGGCCGCGGATGATCTCCGCGCTCGGGCGCGCCATCCGGTCCAGCGCGGCGTCCAGTGCCACTTCGCGCTCGACGCGGTCGCCGGCGGGGGCGGCTGCCAGCTCGTCGAGCGACACGTCCACCTTCGCCGAGCGCAGCGGCTGCGGGTCGGCCGGCGGTGCCAGGGGACGCGCATTGCGCTCCAGGTGTTCCCACCAGGCGATGGCCACCGCCACCACCACCAGGGCGCCACCGAAGACGCCGATCCAAGACAGCAGGCTTTCCATCCGGCGGATATCGACAGCGCTGCTCCCGGGTTGACCCTGGCGATCGTGACCCTGCGCACGCGCGGCCCGGTCTCTGCCGCGACAATCGCGCTTTCGCCTGCTCCGCACGCCCTTGTCCACCGTCGCCCCCCCGCGTCCCGAAACCACCCTGCCCACGGCCCGGCCGCTGGGCAGCTGGCGCCCGTTCTGGGCCAAGCGCTTCGGCCCCGCGCCCTTCCTGCCGATGAGCCGCGCCGAGATGGAGGCACTCGGCTGGGACAGCTGCGACATCGTCATCGTCACCGGCGACGCCTATGTCGACCATCCGAGCTTCGGCATGGCGGTGATCGGCCGCGTGCTGGAGGCGCAGGGCTTCCGCGTCGGCATCATCGCGCAGCCCGACTGGCAGAGTGCCGAGCCGTTCAAGGCGCTGGGCAAGCCGAACCTATTCTTCGGCGTCGCCGCCGGGAACATGGATTCGATGATCAACCGCTACACCGCGGACCGGAAGATCCGCAGCGACGACGCCTACACGCCGGGCGGCGCGGGTGGCAAGCGGCCCGACCGCGCCACGCTGGTCTACACGCAGCGCTGCAAGGAGGCGTGGAGCGAGGTGCCGGTGGTGATCGGCGGCATCGAGGCTTCGCTGCGCCGCATCGCGCACTACGACTACTGGCAGGACAAGGTGCGGCGCAGCATCCTGGTCGATGCGAAGGCCGACCTGCTCGTCTACGGCAACGCCGAGCGGGCCATCGTCGAGATCGCGCACCGCCTGGCCCAGCGCCAGCCGGTGGCCAGCCTCACCGACATCCGCGGCACCGCGTTCGTGGTGCGCACCGACCACGCGCCGCAGGGCTTCATGGAGATCGACTCGACCGAGGTCGACCGGCCGGGCCGCATCGACGAGCACATCAACCCGTACCTGACCACGAGCGAGGCCGCGGCGTCGCAGGGCCAGAGCTGCGCGAAGGACGAAGGGCAGGCGGCGCCGACGGTGGTGGCGATGCCCGTCTCGCGCAAGACCGGCGCCGTGACGATGCCGCCGCGCGACAGGACCGTGATCCGCCTGCCGGCCTACGAGCAGGTGAAGAGCGACGCGGTGCTCTACGCGCATGCCAACCGCGTGCTGCACCTGGAGACCAACCCGGGCAACGCGCGCGCGCTGGTGCAGCGACACGCCGAGCGCGACGTGTGGATCAACCCGCCGCCGATCCCGCTGTCCACGCCCGAGATGGACCAGGTCTTCGACCTGCCGTATGCCCGCGGCCCGCACCCGGGCTACGCCGACGAGAACGGCAGCCACGAAGGCGCGACCAAGATCCCCGCGTGGGAGATGATCCGCTTCAGCGTCAACATCATGCGCGGCTGCTTCGGCGGCTGCACCTTCTGCTCGATCACCGAGCACGAGGGCCGCATCATCCAGAGCCGCAGCGAGGACTCGATCATTCGCGAGATCGAGGAGATGCGCGACAAGGTCCGCGGCTTCACCGGCGTGGTGAGCGACCTCGGCGGGCCGACGGCCAACATGTACCGCATCGGCTGCAAGAGCCGCGAGATCGAAGCCGCCTGCCGCAAGCCGAGCTGCGTCTACCCCGGCATCTGCCCGAACCTGGACACCGACCACGGCCCGCTGGTGAAGCTGTACCGCCGCGCGCGCACCCTGCGCGGCGTGAAGAAGATCCTCATCGGCAGCGGCCTGCGCTACGACCTGGCGGTGCAGAGCCCCGAATACGTGAAGGAACTCGTCACGCACCACGTCGGCGGCTATCTGAAGATCGCTCCCGAGCACACCGAAGGCGGGCCGCTGTCGAAGATGATGAAGCCTGGCATCGGCGCCTACGACCGCTTCAAGCAGATGTTCGAGAAGTTCTCGGCCGAGGCGGGCAAGAAGCAGTACCTGATCCCGTACTTCATCGCCGCGCACCCGGGCACCAGCGACGAGGACATGATGAACCTCGCGATCTGGCTCAAGCGCAACGGTTTCAAGGCCGACCAGGTGCAGACCTTCTACCCGAGCCCGATGGCCACGGCGACCGCGATGTACCACACCGACCTGAACCCGCTGAAGGGCATCAGCCGCGACGCGAAGCGGGTCGAACGCGTGGACATCGTGCGCGGCGAGAAGCGCCGCCGCCTGCACAAGGCCTTCCTGCGCTGGCACGACCCGGCCAACTGGCCGCTGCTGCGCGAGGCGCTGAAGGGCATGGGCCGGGCCGACCTCATCGGCAATGGCAAGCACCACCTGATCCCGAACTACCAGCCTGCCGCCGGCGAAGGCTACGTCAGCGCGCGGCGCAAGAACAGCACCGCGCCAGGCACACGCACTTCTGTCGTTACGCAGGGGCGGGTGCTGACGCAGCACACCGGGCTGCCGCCGCGCGTCACCGGCGCCGCGCCGGAGGGCGCACCGAAGCGCGCCCCGCGCAAGAAGCCGCGCTGACTCTCGGGGCAGACCCGCTCACGGTCCTCGTCGCAAGGTGCTAGCGTGCGCGGCACCCTGCAAAGAACACGAGGAGACGACACCATGCGCAAGGGACTCGGCCGCCTGCTGGCGGCCTTCGTGCTGCTGTGGTCGGGCCTGGCGGCCCACGCCAACACCTACAGCAACCTGTTCATCTTCGGCGACAGCCTCTCCGACACCGGCAACATCTTCGCCGCAACCGGTGGCGCGACCCCCGCGTCGCCCTACTTCAACGGCCGCTTCTCCGACGGCCCGGTGTGGGCCGAGTACCTGGCCGCGGGCCTGGGGCTGCCGAACGGCGGCCGCGCCTCGCTGCTGGGCGGCACCGACTTCGCGTTCGGCGGCGCCCGCACCGCCGGGGGCGGCAGCATCCCGAGCGTGCTGTCGCAGGTGGGCAGTTTTGCCGGGGCGCTGCCGGCGCTGGATCCGAACGCGCTCTACGTGCTGGTGGCGGGTGGCAACGACATGCGCGACGCGCGCAGCGCGTTCCCGACGATGGATGCAGCCGGCGCCGCCGGCCGGCTGGCCGCGGCCACCACGGCGGCGAACAACCTGCGCACGGCGATCACTCAGCTCGCCGCCAAGGGCGCGCGCAACATCCTGATCTCGAGCCTGCCCGACCTCGGCAACACGCCGGAGGCCGTGGGCCTGGGCCTGGTGGCGCCGTCCAGCGATGCCAGCCTGCAGTTCAACCTGCAGATCAACGGCCTGCTGGGGTGGGGCACATCGCAGGGCCTCACCATGAGCTTCCTGGACATGGCCGGCGTGGCCTCGGCGATCCGCAATGACGCGCTGAACAACGCCGGCGCCACCTACGGCATCCTGAACGTGCAGACACCCTGCGGTTCGTTCCAGGGCTCGATCGGCATCTCGTGCAGCATCTCGGCCTTCTCCGATGCGCTGCACCCGTCGGCGCGCGCGCACCAGCTGATCGGCATGGCGGCCCTGGCCGCGGTGCCCGAGCCCGCCACCTGGCTGTTGATGGCCACCGGCGCGATGGCGCTGCTGGCTGCGCGCCGCCGCCGCGGCTAGGCCCTAGACGCCGGCCTCGGCCAGCGCGCCCTCCAGCGCGGCCAGGTCGGCCTCGGTCGTGTAGGCCTGCACCGAGACGCGCACGAACACGTGCCCCGCGTGCGAGGTCACCGGTACCTCGATGCGATGCTGCTCGAAGAGACGGCGACGCAGCGCCTCGCCGTCGCCGCAGCGCACGGGGATCGTCACCATCTGCGCGTAGGCCTCGTCGGGCGCCACCGGTGCGAGGCCGTTGCGCGCCACCACGCGGCGCTGCAGGTCCAGCGCCATCGCGTGGCAGCGCGCGCGCTGCGCGGGCCAGTCGTGGCGGGCCTGGAAGGCGATCGCGGCCGGCACCGCGAGGAAGGCCGCGATGTCGCGCGTGCCCTGCCATTGCAGGCGCCGCTCGAGCACGCTGCGGCCGGCGTAGGCGTCGAAGCCGGTGTGGCCCGACATCTCCGCGACGTAGCCCCAGCTCACCACCGGGGCGTGCACCTCGACCTGGCGTTCGGCGCGCACGTGCAGGAAGCCGGCGCCCTTGGGCGCACACAGCCACTTGTGGCAGTTGCCGGTGTAGAAGTCGGCGCCGACCGCGTCGAGGTCGAGCTCGATCTGGCCCGGCGCGTGCGCACCGTCCACCAGCGTGGCGATGCCGCGGGCGCGCGCGGCGGCGCACAGTTCCGCCACCGGGAAGCGCAACGCGGTGACCGAGGTGATGTGGCTCGCGAAGATCAGCTTCGTGCGCGGCGTCACGGCGGCGAGCAACGTCTCGACGAAGCGCGCCGGCTCGAACGGCAGCGGAATCGCCACGCGCCGGTAGTGCGCCCCTGCCTTCGCGCAGGCCTGCTGCCAGGTGGCGTCGCAGGCGCCGTATTCGTGGTCGGTGGCCAGCACCTCGTCGCCCGGCTGCAGCGCCAGCGACTGCGCGACCACGTTCACGCCGGTCGTGGCGTTGGTCACGAACACCAGGTCGTCCGGCCGCGCGCCGACGCAAGCCGCCAGCCGTTCGCGCGCCGCGCCCAGCAGCGCCGCCGAGCGCCGGCCCAGGAACTCGACCGGGTTGCGCTCCATCTCGCGCTGCCAGCGCTGGAAGTCGTCGAACACCTCGCGCGGGCAGGCGCCGTAGCTGCCGTGGTTCAGGAACACGAGGTCGGGATCGAGGAGAAACAGTTCACGCATGGCGGGGCAGTGTAGGGATCCTGTCAGACGGATACCGACAAACGGTCCCGCCGTCGGCCGACCTCCCGGTGAGGGATGCGCCACAGGCGGCCTGGCCCGCCAGCGCCTAATGTTCGCGTACCGACATCTTCCCTTCGACGCCATGTCAGCAGCCAGTCTCATCATCGTGCCGTCTGCCTCGCGCTTCGAACTGCGCTTCGAGTCGCTGTTCAACCCCGGTCGCGGCCTCACCTTCCCGTGCGACCAGCACGGTGCCGTCGAACTCGATTCCCTGAGCGAACGCGCCCGCAAGAACTACTTCTACGCCCGCGCCGTGGTCGGCCGCGAGTTCGCCACGCCCGCCGTGGTGGCCGGCAGCCTGCGCTAGCGCGGCCTGCGGGCAGAATCGGCGGCCATGCCCGCCGCCAATCTGCTCGCCCTCATCGATGACGTCGCCACCATCCTGGACGACGTCGCGCTGCTCAGCAAGGTCGCCGCGAAGAAGACCGCGGGTGTGCTGGGCGACGACCTCGCGCTGAACGCGCAGCAGGTCACCGGCGTCAGCGCCGATCGCGAACTGCCCGTCGTCTGGGCCGTCGCCAAGGGCTCGCTGCTCAACAAGGCCATCCTCGTGCCCGCTGCGCTGGCCATCAGCGCCTTCGCGCCCTGGGCGGTGGTTCCGCTGCTGATGATCGGCGGCGCCTTCCTCTGCTTCGAGGGTTTCGAGAAGCTCGCGCACCGCTTCCTGCACGGCGCCGAGGAAGACGACACGCACCACGCCGAGCTGACGCGGGCGCTGCAGGACCCGGCGGTCGACCTGGTGGCGCTGGAGCGCGACAAGATCAAGGGCGCCGTGCGCACCGACTTCATCCTGTCGGCCGAGATCATCGCGATCACGCTGGGCACCGTGGCCGGCGCAGCCTTCACGACGCAGGTGCTGGTGCTGTCGGGCGTGGCGCTGCTGATGACGGTAGGCGTCTACGGCCTGGTTGCCGGCATCGTGAAGCTGGACGACCTCGGGCTGTGGCTGAGCCGGCGCGACGGCGCCGCGGCGCAGGGCATCGGCCGGGCGATCCTGAAGGCGGCGCCCTGGCTGATGAAGGGGCTGTCGGTAGCCGGCACCGCGGCGATGTTCCTGGTGGGCGGCGGCATCCTGGTGCACGGCGTGCCGCCGCTGCACCACGCCATCGAGCACCTCGTGCAGCCGCTGGGCGGGCTGGCACGGACGGTGCTGCCGCCGCTGATCGACGGCCTGCTCGGCGTGGTGGCCGGCGCGCTGGTGCTGGCGGTGGTGACGGGCATCCAGCGGCTGCGTCGCTGAATGCCGCGTCGCGCGGCTACTTGCCTTCGATCCCCAGCAGTTCCACCTCGAACAGCAGCGTCGCGTTCGGCGGGATCGGGCCGCCAGGTGTGCCGCGCTCGCCGTAGGCGATGGTGGACGGGCAGGTGAGCTTGGCCTTGCCGCCGACCTTGATCTTCTGCACGCCCTCGGTCCAGCACTTGATCACGCGGTTGAGCGGGAACGTGGCGGGCTGGCCGCGGCTGTGCGAGCTGTCGAACTCCTTGCCATCGGGGAAGGTGCCGCGGTAGTGCACCTTCACGACGTCGGTGGCGGCGGGGCTGGCGCCGCTGCCGTCCTTCAGCGAGCGGAACACCAGGCCGCTGGGCGTCACTTCGGCGCCCTTTTCGGCCGCGGCCTTGGCGAGCGGGTCGTTCTGGGCCAGCACGGTGCCGGCGGCAAGGCCGAGGCCCACGGCGGCTGCGGTCAGGCGGGGGAAGCGGTTCGGCAAGGCAAGGTCTCCTCGTGGCGTTGGAATCCGGTTCAGGGCTGCGGCGGGTTGCCGAAGGTGGCGGCGAACCACTTGCGCAGCATGTGGCGTTCGTAGGGCAGGTTGGTGCCCACGCGGTCGACGAAGGTCGCGTTCGTCAGGTAGGCGATGTCGTAGACCTTCGCCTCGCCGCTCTTGAGCGTCTGGCCGCCGGCCTGCAGCGTGTAGCGCAGCGTCACCTCGGGCCAGTCGGCGGTGCCGGTCATCACGCGAATGTCGCGGCCGGCGCCGGGGCGCACCTCGCCGGCCAGGTTGATCTGGGTGACCTCGAACTTCAGCGTCTGGCCGTCGGGCAGCTTCTCGCCCAGGCGCGTGAGGATGGCGCTCATCTCGTCGAGCGCGATCTTGCGGTCCACCGAGCCGAAGCCGATGTCCATGAACTTCTCGGGTTCGACGTAGGTGACTTCGACGCTGCCCGCCGCGTGCAGCGACGGCGCGGCGGCCAGCAGGCCGAAGGACAACAGGGCGAGGGTCTTGCGCATCGTGTGCTCCCAGGGAACCCGCCCGCGCGGGCTCGAAGCCTGCACTCTACGCCGCCCAGCTGTCCTTGAGCGTCGTGATGCGATTGAACACCGGTGTTTCCGGCCGGTGGTCGATGCGGTCCGAAATGAAATAGCCGTGGCGCTCGAACTGATAGCGGCTCTCGGCCGCCACGCCGGCCAGCGACGGCTCCAGCCAGCCCTGCACCACCTGCTTGCTGCGCGGGTTCAGCGCCTCGATGTGGTCGCGCCCGCCGGCCTCCGGCTGCGCCTCGGCATAGAGCCGGTCGTACAGGTTCACGGTGGCCGGCAGGCCGTCGGCCACGCCCACCCAGGTGATCGTGCCCTTGACCTTCACCTTGTCCGCGCCCGGCGTGCCGCTGCGCGTGTCCGGCACTACCGTCGCCAGCACCTTCGTGACCTGGCCGGCCGCGTCCTTCTCGCAGCCGGTGCACTCGACGACGAGGCCGTACTTCAGCCGCACCTTGTTGCCGGGGAAGAGGCGGAAGAAGCCCTTGGGCGGCGCTTCCGCGAAATCGTCGCGCTCGATCCAGACCTCGCGGCCCAGCCCGAAGCGGCGCTCGCCCAGCTCGGGCCGCTGCGGATGCGCCGGCGCGTGGCAAGGCTCGACGTGCGCGTCGCTGCCGAAGATGTCGGCCCAGTTCGTGAGCTCCAGCTTCACCGGGTCCAGCACCGCCATCGCGCGCGGCGCCTGGCCTTCCAGGTCGGTGCGCAGGCACTGGTCGAGCACGGCGTAGTCGAGCCAGATGTTGGTTTTGCTGGCGCCGCTGCCGTCGGCCATGGCGCGGATGCTGGCCGGCGTGTAGCCGCGGCGGCGCATCCCGAAGATCGTCGGCATGCGCGGGTCGTCCCAGCCGCTCACGTGCCTGTCGCTCACCAGCTGGCGCAGCTTGCGCTTGCTGGTGACCACGTAGCTGAGGTTGAGCCGGCCGAACTCGTACTGCCTGGGCAGCGGGCGCGCCAGCAGGCCCAGGTCGGCCAGGTTCTCCAGCAGCCAGTCGTAGAACGGGCGCTGGTCCTCGAACTCGAGCGTGCAGATGCTGTGGGTGATGTTCTCCAGCGCGTCCTCGATCGGGTGCGCGTAGGTGTACATCGGGTAGATGCACCAGGTGTCGCCGGTGTTGTGGTGCGTGGCGCGGCGGATGCGGTAGAGGGCCGGGTCGCGCAGGTTGATGTTGGGCGACTTCATGTCGATCTTCGCGCGCAGCACCATCGCGCCGTCGGCATGCTTGCCGTCGCGCATCTCGCGCAGCCGTTCCAGGTTCTGCTGCGGCGTGCGGCTGCGGAAGGGCGAGTCGGTGCCGGGCGTGTTGAAGTCGCCGCGGGTCTCGCGCATCTGCTCGGGCGTCTGCTCGTCGACGTAGGCCAGGCCTGCAGTCACCAGCGCCTCGGCGGCGCGGTACATGAAGTCGAAGTAGTTGCTGGCGTAGTACAGATGGCTGGTGCCGCCGACATTCCAGTCGAAGCCCAGCCAGCGCACCGCTTCCTCGATGGCGTCGACGTACTCCTGCTCTTCCTTCTCGGGATTCGTGTCGTCGAAGCGCAGGTGGCAGATGCCGCCGTAGTCCTGCGCCAGGCCGAAGTTCAGGCAGATGCTCTTCGCGTGGCCCACGTGCAGGTAGCCGTTGGGCTCGGGCGGGAAGCGGGTGCGGATCTTCGCCGGGTCGGCCGGCCCCGCCTGGTGGTGCGCGCCGTCGCCGGGGCTGCCGCCGAAGCGGCGCTGCGCCCAGGCGCCGCTCTCCAGGTCGCGTTCGATGATGCCGCGCAGGAAGTTGCTCGGCCGCGGAGGGGTGGTTGCGTGGGGGTCGGAAGCCATGCGCTCGCCGGGGCGAAAGGAGGCCGGGATTCTATCGGCGCACCCCCGTCGGGCGCTCCGTGCAGGGCCTCCGCTAGCATGCGGCGCCGATGCCCACGCGAACCCGCACCGCCCACGTTGTCGCCCTCGCCGTCGCGCTGGCCGTGGCCGGTGCCGCCCGCGCCGAGCAGCCGTTGTGGGAACTGGGCGCCGGGGTCGGCACGCTGACGGTGCCGCACTACCGCGGCGCCGAGCAGCGTCACCACTGGTGGCTGCCCATCCCCTACCTGGTGTTCCGCGGCGAGATCTTCCGCTCCGACCGCGACGGCACCCGGGCCGTGCTGCTGGACACCGAACGGCTGGACTTCGACCTCGGCGTCGACGCCAGCCCGCCGCTGAAGAGCAGCGACAGCCGCGCGCGCGCCGGCATGCGCGACCTGCCCGCCACGCTGGAGCTCGGGCCGCGCATGAACGTGCGGCTGGGCAGCGGCGCCGGCTGGCAGCTGCACCTGCGCGTGCCGCTGCGCGCGGCCTTCACGCTCGAGCGCGAGCCACGCGCCGTGGGCTGGACGGCCACGCCCGAGCTCGACCTGGACCTGCGCTGGCAAGGCTGGAGCCTGGGCCTGACCGGCGGCCCGCTGGCCGCGACGCGGCGCTTCCACGGCCTCTTCTACGACGTGGCCGCGGCCGACGCCACCGCGACCCGCCCGGCCTACCGCGCGCCCGGTGGCTACGCCGGCTGGGGTGTCGGCGCGAGTGCCACGCGGCGCCTGGGCGACTGGTGGCTGGCCGCCTTCTGGCGCCTGGACCGCGTGGACGGTGCCGCCTTCGCCGCCAGCCCGCTGGTGCGCCAGCCGCGCAACGAGACGGTGGGCTTCGCGCTCAGCTACGTGTTCGCGCAGTCGTCGCAGCGCGTGCCCGAGCGGCGCTGAAGGGCCGGCGCGCGCAGCACCTACATGCCCTTGAACAGGTGCGCGTAGAGCCGGCTGACGGCGATCTTCTCGGGGCGCCCGCGCAGCGTCAGCGTGACCTTGCCCGATTCCTCGCGCCGCGCCGTGGCGACGGCGCGCGCCTGCACCACGGTGCCGCGATGCACCTGCCAGAACACGGCCGGATCCAGCTGCGGCAGCAGCTCGCGCAGCGAGGTGCGGATGAGGTGCTCGCGCTCGGCAGTGAGCACGCGCACGTACTTGTCGGCGGCCTCGAACACCAGCACCTCGTTCACCGGCACGAAGTGCACCAGGCTGCCCACCTGGGCCTGGATCACCTCCAGCCGCGGCGCGGGCGCCAGCCCCGGCGCTGCGCCCAGCAGGCCGCGCAACTGCTCGACGGTGGCCTGCAGCGCGTCGGCCGGCGCGGCGCGGCCGGCCAGCCGCGCCTTCAGCCGGGCGACGCAGGCCGCCAGGCGCGGCCGGTCCACGGGCTTCACGACGTAGTCCACCGCCTGCGCATCGAAGGCCTGCAGCGCGTAGTCGTCGTAGGCGGTGACGAACACGATCAGCGGAAACGGCACGGCATCCGGCCAGTCCTCGGCCAAGGCCTGCGCTGCTTCCAACCCGGTGCAGCCGGGCATGCGGATGTCGAAGAAGCACACCTGCGGCCGCAGCGCCAGCGCCTGCTCGGTCGCGCGCAGCCCGTCACCCACCACGGCGGCCACCTGCAGCTCGGGCCACAGCGTGGCCAGGTCGGCGCGCAGGCCCTCGGCCAGCAGCGGTTCGTCTTCGGCGATCAGGCAGCGGGGCGCGTTCATGGGGGGCTCGTGAAGGGCAGTTGCAGGGTGGCGAGCGTGCCGCCGTCGGCGTCGGCGGCGGGTTGCAGCTGCAGCGCGGCGCGCTCGCCGTAGAGCGTGGCCAGGCGCTGGCGCACCTGCTCCAGCCCGAAGGCGGTGCCGCCGGCCGTCGCGGCGCTGCCCAGCCCCACGCCGGTGTCGCGCACGCTCAGGTGCAGCGTGTCGCCCTCGCGCCGCGCCGCCACCTCGATGCGGCCGCCTTCCACCTTCGGCTCCAGGCCGTGCTTGATGGCGTTCTCCACCAGCGGCTGCAGCAGCAGTGGCGGCACCGGGTGCGCGGCCAGCTCGGGCGGCAGCGTGAACGACACCGCCAGGCGCGCACCCATGCGCACCGCCATCAGCGCGAGGTAGTCGTCCAGGTGCTGGAACTCCTCGGCCAGCGGCTGCGACTCGCGGCGCGACGCGTTGAGCGTGGCGCGCAGGAAGGCGATCAGCCGGTCCAGCATGCCCTGCGCCCGCGCCGGGTCCAGCCCGATCAGCACGCGCAGGTTGGCCAGCGTGTTGAACAGCATGTGCGGCTCGAGCTGGCTCTGCAGCAGGCGCAGCTGGTTCTCGGCCGCGGCGCGCTGCGCGGCCTCGGCCTGCGCGCGGGCGCTGGCCAGGCGCTCCATCGTGCTGAGCACGAAGACGGAAGCGCCGGTGCCCACCAGCGCCAGCGTCAGCGTCACGCGGGTGTTGGCGCTGCCCCAGTTCAGCAGGCTGGGCGTGCGCATGCCCAGCACCCAGTCGGCCAGCACCGACCCCAGCTGCGGGCCCGCCAGCACGGTCACCGGCAGCAGGAAGAAGAGCCCGCGCCAGCCGCTGCCGAAGCCGCCGTCGCTGGGCGCCAGGCCGCGCAGCCGGCGCCAGCCGTCGTGCAGCGCGGCGAGCAGCAGCCGGCCGACGTCGACCACCGCCATGCACGACAGCCCGATGGCGAACGAATACGCCAGCTTGTGCAGCGGGAAGCGCGGATCGAAACCATAGATCACCGCGGTGATCGCCACGCACACCACCGCCAGGAAGCCGAGCCCGCGCAGCGTGTGGCGGCGCGCCCGTGCCCAGACGACGGGCAGTGCGCCGGTGGCGGATGTGGCGGCGGCGGGAGCAGGCATGGACGCGAGTGTCGCCGCTGCGCGCGCCGGTGCCGGCGCGCGCGCGACCGGGCGCCGCCCGGCGGCGCGAAACGGCGCCCTCAGAGCGCCAGCACCGCCTCGGGGATGGCGCCGCGCAGGTAGATCAGCGCCCCGCCTTCGCTCTGCAGCCGGTCGTGCAGCACGCCGCGGCGGCCGAGGTGGAAGCCGCCCGCCGCCACGCGCAGGCTGCCGATCTGCACCTCGCCCTCCAGCACCACGCACTCCTCGTCGACCGGGTGGCGGTGCGCCGGCAGGCCCGCACCCGGCGCCAGGCGCAGCAGGTAGGACATGATCCCGTCGGCCTCGTGCAGCACCTTGATGCGCACGCCCGCGCCGAAAGGCTGCCAGCTGTCCTCGGGCAGCCGCGTGGCGTGGCGCGGCGTGTTCTCGGTGGCGATGCGGCGCAGCACGCGCTGCTTGATGCGCGCCTGGGTCGCGGGGTCCAGCGGCTCGGTGTCGTCCGCCAGCGCCTCGTTGAGCTGCTCGACGAGTGCGTCGTCGAGCACCGGTTCGCGGTTGATCTCGGGCTTCATCGTGCGCTCTCGTCCAGGGCGGCGCGCAGCTTCGTCTGCGCGCGCAGCAGGTGCGACTTCACGGTGCCCAGCGGCATGCCGGTGCAGCCGGCGATCTGGGTCTGCGTCAGCTCGTGGAAATAGGCCAGGCCCAGCACCCAGCGCTCGGGCGCGGTCAGCGCCTGCAGCGCGCGGTGCAGGCGGGTGCCGGTTTGGGCTCGCCACAGGTGCTCGGCGGGATCGTCGTCGGCCGCCTGCGGCGCCGGCGCCGCGTCGCCGCCGACGCTGGGTTGCGTCGCACGCTTGCGCAGCACGTCCATGGCCCGGCTGTGCACGCGCATCAGCAGCCAGGTGACGGCGCTGCCGCGCCGGGGGTCGAAGCGTGCGGCCTCGCGCCAGGCTTCGAAGTAGACCTCGGCCAGCAGGTCGTCGATCTCCGATGCATCCAGCAGCCGGCGCGCCAGGGCGCGCGCATAACCGGCGGTGGCGTCGTAGAAACGCTCGAAGGCGCCGTCGTCGCCAGCGGCGGCGGCGCCGAGCGCCTGCGCCAGCGCGTGGTCGCGCGCGCTGCGGGCCGCGTCGGCGGCGGAGGGTTCGGGACGGCGGGCCTGGGCGGGCATCGGGCGCGGCGGGGCAGGGCGGCGCCAGATTAGCAGGCCAGGGGCACGGATGGGAATGGCAAGCGGCATCATGCAGCCGGGCATACGGCGCCCGGCCCCGGCCGGATGCAGCTTGACCCGACGCGCGGGCCGGTCAACGCCGGCGCGAGCCGCCCAGCAACGAACCCAGCACGCCGCGGATGATCTCGCGCCCCACCGCGCTGCCGATGCTGCGCACCGCCGACGAGGCCGCCTTCTCGGCCAGGCCCGGATGGCGTCCGCCGCGCGGGCCGGTGGTGCCGAAGATGGCGTCCTTCAGCCCGTCCATCAGGCCGCCGCCTTCGCTCTCGGCCGGCACGGTGGCGGGGCCGGCGGTGCCGATGGGCATGCGCGGCGGCGTGGGCATGCCGGCGGCCGGCGGCGTGCCGGCAGGCGCGGTGGCGGCGGCGGCGCGGCCCTTGAGCTTCTCGTAGGCCGACTCGCGGTCGACCACCTTCTCGTAGACGCCGGCCACCAGCGAGCCGTCGATCAGCTTCTTGCGCTGCTCGGGCGTGATGGGCCCGATCTGGCTGCCCGGCGGGCGCACGAAGACGCGCTGCGTGATGCTGGGCCGGCCCTTGGCGTCGAGGAAGCTCACCAGCGCCTCGCCCACCGCGAGTTCGGTGATGGCCGCGGCCAGGTCGGGCAGCGCCGGGTTCGGGCGCATCGTTTCGGCGGCTGCCTTCACCGCCTTCTGGTCGCGCGGCGTGAAGGCGCGCAGGGCGTGCTGCACGCGGTTGCCCAGCTGCGCCAGCACGGTGTCGGGCACGTCGAGCGGGTTCTGCGTCACGAAGTACACGCCGACGCCCTTGCTGCGCACCAGCCGCACCACAAGCTCGATGCGCTCCACCAGCGCCGCCGGCGCGTCCTTGAACAGCAGGTGCGCCTCGTCGAAGAAGAACACCAGCTTGGGCTTTTCCAGGTCGCCCACCTCGGGCAGCAGTTCGAACAGCTCCGACAGCATCCACAGCAGGAAGGTGGCGTACAGCCGCGGTGCGTTCATCAGCTTGTCGGCGCTGAGGATGTTGATCACCCCCTTGCCGTCGACGGTCTGCATGAAGTCGCTGATGTCGAGCATCGGCTCGCCGAAGAACCTGTCGCCGCCCTGTTCCTCGATCTGCATCAGCCCGCGCTGGATGGCGCCGATGCTGGCCGCGCTGACGTTGCCGTACTCGGTCTGGAACTGGCTCGCGTTCTCGCCCACGTACTGCAGCGCGGCGCGCAGGTCCTTCATGTCCAGGATCAGGAGGCCGTTGTCGTCGGCGATCTTGAACACCAGGCTCAGCACGCCGGCCTGGGTCTCGTTGAGCGCCAGCATGCGGGTGAGCAGCAGCGGGCCCATGTCGCTGACGGTGGCGCGCACCGGGTGGCCCTGCGCACCGAACACGTCCCACAGCGTCGCCGGGCAGGTCACGGATTCGGGCTCGGCGAGGCCACGCTCCTTCAGGATGGCCGCCAGCTTCGGGCTCACGGTGCCGGGCTGCGTGACGCCGGTGAGGTCGCCCTTCACGTCGGCCATGAACACCGGCACCCCGAGCCGGCTGAAGTTCTCGGCCAGCGTCTGCAGCGTGATCGTCTTGCCGGTGCCCGTGGCGCCGGTGATCAGGCCGTGGCGGTTGGCCAGTGCCGGCAGCAGTTCGCAACGGATGTCGCCGTGCTCGGCGACGACGATGGGGTCGGACATGGGCTGGATCTCCTGCGGCTGGCTGGCGCCAGGCGGAGTCTAGCCACGCTAGCCGCCGGACAAGAGGTCGACCCACCTTTTGTGTTCGTTGGGGTCGCCCGCCAGCGGCGAGGTGTTCAGTCCGGCGCCGCGCAGGGCCGCCTGCAGCCGCGCCAACTCGGTGGGCCGGGCGTCGAGCGGCGCGATCGCGATCCTGAAGCCGGCCCGCCTCAGGCGGTGCGCAAACTGCGCGAGTTCGCGCACGTCCAGGGCCTCTCGGCCGACGGCGTTGAAATCGAAGACCTGGCTCATGCGCGGAACTCCTGGGCCGTGGGCGGCGAGTTGCCGCACTGTGCGCGGACGCGCGTTCCGACCGCGTTTCGACGCAGGAGCCGGGCAGTTCAGAGTGCCGCCAGCAGCTCGGCCAGGAGGTGCTGGAGGCTGGGCGGCGCGGGCGCAGCGGCGATGGCGCCTTCCTCGCGCAGGTCGGCACGGACCGGGGCCTGCACCTCCGGCAGCCGCCGCAGGGCGGCCAGGGTGCGTGCGCGCAGCGGCGCCGGTGCCAGGGCCAGCGACGTCGCCGCCACCTGGGCGCCCACCGGGGCCTGCCCGTGCTGCAGGCACAGGCGAAGCGCGTCGCGGACACGGGCCCGGGCCTCGGCCTCGTCGTTGCGGGCCTGGGCGAGGCGGGCCAGCAACTCGTGCGCGGCGGCCTGCATCGCCGGATCCTGCAGGTCGGCCGATTCCTGCAGCGCCGCATGCGCCAGCGCCCGAGCAGGTTCCTCGCGACCCAGCGCGCGCAGCACCCGGGCCAGTTCGAGTCGGGCATGCGGGATGAAGACGACATGCCCGCTGCGCGCGCTCATGGCCAGCGCCTGCTCGGCCCAGGGCAGCGCCAGCGCCGCCTCGCCGGCCAGCGAATGGCTCTGCGAACGGTTGAAGTGGTTGTAGGCCTGCTGCACGGCATCGGCGCCGCCGTGCAGGGCCTCGGCGGCCGCCAGCGCCCGGCGCGCCTCGTCGTGGCGGCCCAGCATGTTCAAGGCCATCGCCAGGCCGTCCTGCATGGTCGCCTCGAGCCGCGCGAGCCCGGCCCGCCGGGCTTCGGACACGGCGGCTGCCAGGTGGTCGGCCGCTTCCGCGTGCCGGCCTTCCAGGCGCGCGGCGTGGCCGAGCGTGCGCAAGGCCATCACGACGCCCGCCGCATGGGCCGCTTCGCGCAAGGGCACCAGCGCCGCGCTGGCCAGCGTCGACGCCGCGGCCCGCTGTCCCTGCCAGAGCAGGATCCACGCCCGCTGCGCCGCCAGCAGCGCGGCGCGCAAGGGGTCGCCCGCGAAGGCACGGCCCGCCTCCTCGAGCAGGCGGCTCGCCTCGTCCAGCCGCCCGCGCAGCATGCCGGCCCAGGGCAGCACCGGCAGCGCGGCTCCCACGGCGGCGCCGTCCCGCTCGGCCACCGCATGCAGCCAGGCCGCGCGCAGGTTGTCGATGTCGTCGATCCACGGATGCGCCGGTGGCTGCAGCCGCTGCAGGTACCAGCGGCTGTGCGCGGCCTGCAGCCGCGGTGCGTCGGGCAGCGCCAGCAGCTGCTGCAGGGCCCGGGGACGCGCCCAGGCCGGCAGCGCGAAGCGCGCCGGCGCCGGCTGCAGCAGCATCGACTTGTCCACCAGCGCCGCCAGCAGCGGCAGGTCGACGCCGGCCACCTCGGACGCGGCGGCGCGGGTGAAGCCGCCGTGGAACACCGCCAGGCGGGCCAGGGCCTGCCGCTCCGGCGTCGCCAGCAGGGCCCACGAGCGCGTGAACACGCGGCCCAGGTCGGCTTCATGGCCGGCGTCGAGCAGCGCCAGGTCGCCTTCCAGCTCGGCGGCGACGGCCGAGGCCGGGAGCACGCGCACCCAGGCCGCCGCCAGCTGCAGCGCCAGCGGCAGCCCGTCGACCTGGCGACAGACGGCGGCGACATCGCGCCAGCAGGCGGCCGCGTCGAAGCCCGGCTGCACCGCCTGGGCGCGCTGGACGAAGAGCCGCGCGGCCGGCGTGGCCAGCGCCGCCGCGCCCGCGTCGGCCGGCCCGGGCACCGGCAGGCCCGCCAGCGGCAGCAGCCACTCGCCTTCCAGGCCCAGGCGTTCGCGCGAGGTCAGCAGCAGGCGCAGGCCCGGCGCGGCGGCCAGCAGCTGCAGCAGCTGCGGGCCGGCGTCGATCAGCATCTCGAACCCGTCCAGCACCAGCAGGCGCGACTGCGGCGCCAGCTCGCGCGCCAGGCGCGCCCAGGTGTCGCCGGCACCGGCATCGGGCAGGCCGAGCGCCGCGGCCAGGCAGGCGGGCAGCTCGGCCGGGGTGCCGACGTCTTCCAGCGCCACGAACGCGACCCCGTGCGCGAAGCGCGCGGCCAGCTCGCCCGCGGCATGGCGGGCGAGGTGCGTCTTGCCCACGCCACCGGGGCCGCGCAGCGTCACCAGCCGGCCGGCCGCCAGGTGCCCGGCCAGCGTCTGCATCTCGGCCTCGCGCCCGATCAGCGGCGACAGCGGCGCCAGCCCCGGAGCCGACTCGGCGTTCGCCAGCGCCTGCAGGGCCGGGGACGGCGGTGCGCCCAGTTCGTCGTGCAGCCGCTGACGGTGGGCCTGCCACAGCGGCGCGGCGAGTTCCGGCCGTCGCAGCGCCGCGGCAGCCTGCAGCGCGAGCGCCATCGCGGCTTCGTCCAGGCCGTCGGCCTCGAGCAGGCGACGGGCCATCGCGAAGGCCTGCGCCGCGTCGCCGCTGGCGGCGGCCTTCAGGGCCGCTTCGCGCCAGCCGCGATGCCAGCGCAGGCGTTCGTCGCGCAGCCAGTCGCCGAAGGCGGTGCCGCCCAGGCCGTCGTCCAGGCCCTGCATCAGGCAGCCGGCCCCTGCCTCGGCGGCAAGCGGCCAGTCGGCCCGCTGCCAGGCGCGGCGGAAGGCTTCCACGTCGCTGGCAGGACACCAGCGCAGGCCTTCGGCGCCTTCCTCGAGGCCTTCGATGCCGAGGGTGCGCAACTCGTGCAGCACCTTGCGCAGGTTGGCCCGCGCGGCACGCTCGGGACGCTCGGGCCAGAACAGCGCCGCCAGCCGGTCGCGCCCCACCCACCGGGCCTCGTAGCCCAGCAGGGCCAGCAGCTGGTGGCGCCGCTCCGGCCCCAGCCCGTGGGTGGTGCCGTCGGGCCGGCGCCAGTCGGGCGGGCCGAGCAGGCGCAGGGCGGGAAGCGGCGTCATGGGGCCAATGATCCTTCACGGGCGGAAGCACACCCGGGATCGGTGTCGACCACACGATCCCGGGGGTGCCCCCAAGGCCGCGGCCCCGGCAAACTGTCGGTGAAAGCCGCGCCGGGACCTTCCGAGCGCGGCGCCTGTCCATCGGGAGGATCTTCATGCGTCTCGGGGCACTCGTCCTGTCCTTGTGCGGCCTGATCGCGGCGGTGGCGCCGGCGCGGGCCGAAGTGGTCTACACCGCGCTGCCCGCGCCGCTCAGCACGCCGAACAACACCGGCGGTGGCGGCAGCGACGGCACCGGCGTCTGGTTCAACCCGCTGACCGGCTACGCGGAGGTGCGCGGCTTCTTCTTCCCCGACACCCTGTTCGAGGACGGCAAGTTCTTCCTGCTGCGCGACACCTCGCAGGCCACGCCCGAGGCGATGGTCTTCGTGCAGGGCTTCTTCAGCCGCGGCAACGGCGTCATCTACGACCCCGCCAACCTGAACCCGGCGCGCTACGGCAGCGGCACCGTGATCGGCCCCGGCACCGGCCTGCAGAACCCCGGCGCGGGCTTCCCGGACCTCGGCCCGGTGTTCGGCAACTGGGGCGCCGGCGGCCGCGGCTTCCTGGGGCTGACGCTGCGCGACGCCTCCGGCGCCAGCAGCAGCGACGTCTTCTACGGCTTCGCCGACATCACGGTGAACACCGACTTCAGCATCACGCTGAACGCCTTCGCCTACGAGAACGTGCGCGGCGCGGCCATCACCACCTTCATCGGCGCGGTGCCCGAGCCGGCCAGCGCGCTGCTGCTGGCGCTGGGCGCGGCCGGCGTGCTGCTGGCCGCGCGGCGGCGCCGCGCGGACGCTTAGGCGCCTACTGCACGAAGCGGCCGTCGCGGCCCACCAGGGCCAGGTCGACGAAGCTGCTGCCGGTGTGCTCGCCGGTGCGCCAGCGCAGCGGCACGCCGCCCAGGTCGAGGTCGAAGCGCGCAAGGCCCGCCAGCAGCGTGGCCCGCGTCGGCGCAGGCCCGGCGGCGCGCAGCGCGGCCAGCAGCGACTTGGCCGTCATGTAGCCCTCCAGGCTGCCGTAGCTGCGCAGCCCCGCGGCCGGCGCCGGCACGCGCGCCTGGTACTCGCGCACCAGCGCGCTCTTGCCCGAGTTCGGGTTCGGCACCACCTGCGAGAACACCATGCCGTGGGCCAGCGGGCCCAGGGCCTCGGCCAGCTGCGTGGAGCCGCTGTTCACGCCCCAGATCGAGACCCGCGAGCCGGCGTCGCGCGCGATTCGGATGAAGCGGCGGTAGATGCCCGAGGAGCCGTGGTTGAGCACCAGGTCGACACGGCGCTTGTCCAGCTCCTGCACCAGTGCGCTGAGCTGCGCGTCGGTGACGTCGGGCTTGAACGGCAGGCCGTCGCCGAAGGCCATGCCGGCCCCGGCGGCCATCTTCTCGACGTTGGCCAGGTGCTCGCGCCCCACCGTGGAGTCGGCATGCAGCAGCGCCACGCGCGACAGGCCGATGCGCCTGCCGTGTTCGATCAGCACGCGGAACTCCTCGCGGTGTTCGGCGCGCACCGGGAACACCAGCGGCTGGTGCGGCCGGCGCAGCCCGGGCGAGCCCGCCATCGGACCGAGGAAGGGCACCTCGGAGTCCACCGCCACCTTCATCACCGCGGTGCTGGGGCCGCCTTCGATGGAGCCGAACAGCACGAAGGCGCCGCCGTCGATCAGCGTGCGGGCGTTGGCGGCCGCGCGCGTGGCGTCGTTCTCGTCGTCCAGCGTGCGCAGCTGCACCTTGCGGCCGTTCACGCCGCCGTTGCGGTTGGCGTGCTCCAGGCAGGCACGCACGCCGGCCATCACCTCGGTGCCGTAGAGGTTCTTGCCGCCCTGCAGCGCGATGCTCTGGCCGATCAGCAGGCTGTCGCCGCTGACCCCCGCCTCGGCGGCCCGCGCCGGGCGGCCCGCGCCCAGCAGCGCCGCGGCGCCCAGGCCCTGCAGCAGCACGCGCCGCACGCGCTGGCCCGACGGGCCGCATCCTTGTTGTTCCATCTCCCCTCCGACGCCACCGCTCCAAACGGCGCGCGAACATAGCCGGCGGGGATGGGGCCGGTCATCAATCGAAAGGCTAGGACCGGGGTGCCTGGCGTCGCCTGTGCAGGCGCACGGGGATGCGGCTCGGCATCATCGTGAACGCCGTCACTTCCTCCACCTCCTCGGGCCGGCACATCAGCTCGACGCGGAAGTGCCGCAGCAGCATCGACAGCACCAGCCGTAACTCCACGCTGGCCAGGTGGCGGCCCGGGCAGACGCGCGGGCCGGCGCCGAACTGCATGAAAGCGCGCGTGTCGTGCACGCTGCCGTCGGCGGCACCGCGCAGCCAGCGCCAGGGGTCGTAGCGCTCGGCGTGCGTGAAGTGGCGCTCGGAGGTGAGCGCCGGCCGCGCCAGGTACATCGCGTCGCTGCCGGCCGGCAGCGCCAGATCGCCGATCTGCGCCGGCTCCAGCAGGCTCATGCCGAACACCGGTATCACGGGCTTCAGGCGCAGCGCCTCCGACGCCAGCGCCTCGAACAGGTCGAGCCGCCGCACCGCGTCGTGGTGCGGGCAGCCGGGCGCGTCGCCGAGCGCGGACTGCGCCTCGTCGTGCAGGCGTTCCTGCAGGCGCTCGTCCTGGGCCAGGAAGTACATCGTCCAGGCCAGGCTGTGCGCGGTGGTGTCCTCGCCCGCCAGCAGCAGCGTGATCACGTTGGCCACGATGGTGGCGTCGGTGAAGCCGCCCTCGGAGGAGTCGGCCATCATCAGCATCGCCTCCAGCGCGTGGCGCGGCTCGGCGGGCTGCTCGATCGCCAGGCGCCGGCGCGCGCGCTCGATGGTGCCGTGCGCGTAGGCGTGCACCGCGGCGAGGTCGCGCTCCAGGCGGCGGTCGGCCGGCAGCTTGAAGTGCCGCCAGTAGGGCCAGGGCGCCATCACGCGCTTCATGATCATCGGGAAGACGGCGGCCAGGTGCTGCTGGATCACGTCATCGCCGCGCTCCAGCGTGTTGGGGTCCTCGCCGAAGGCCAGCGCGCTGGTGACGTCCACCGTGTAGCGCACCAGCTCCTCGGTCATCTGCAGCGTGCGGCCCTCGTCGGCGGCAGTTTCCCAGCGCCGCTGCAGCCGTTCGGTGATGGCCTGCAGCGTGGGGTGGAAGGCGCGGAAGTGGCTCGGGTTGAGCGCCTGCATCACCAGGCGCCGCTGCTCGTGCCAGGCCTCGCCTTCCACCGAGAACACGCCGGCGATGCCCATCTCGGCGAACACCGGCTCGAACATGCGGTTGCGGCGCACGCTGCGCGGCCGGCCGCGCAGCAGGCCCTGCATGGCCTCGGGGTCGTCGAAGATCAGGAGCTGGCGCGGCCCCAGCTTCAGCCGGTAGGGCATGCCGAGCTCGCGGCCCCAGTCCTCGAGCTGGCGCGCGATGCCCAGCGGGCGCAGCGACAGCGCCTGCCCCAGCAGCGGCAGGCCGGGCGGCGTGGGCACGTCCGCCAGGCGGCGGGTGGGGGCGGGCGCGACGGCGGTGGCGGACGGCATCGGTGCGGTCTCCGGAACGACGATGCAGCCACCTACGGATGCGGCACCGGTTTGGACTCGCGCCGCTTCCGCCCCGAAAGGGCGAACGGGTCGGCTTCAGGCCGGGCGGCGCCGGCGCATCGCCGCGGCGGCCAGCAGCGCGACGCCGGCCAGCGCAGCGCTGCCCGGCTCGGGCACGGCCTGCGCAGGCGGCGTCACCGGGGTGGGTCTCGCGAGGACCTACGGCCGCCCCGTCCGCCACGGACGCGACGGCGCCCTGCAGTTCAGTGCTGCAGCGGATGCAGCGCGAAGTGGCGCTGCCGCAGCCGCCATGCGGCCAGCCCGGCCAGCGCGGCGAAGGCGCCGATCCACGCAGCGGCTCCGGCGGCGCTGGCGAAGGCGGGCAGGTGCAGCAGCGACACCGCCGCCACGCCCAGGCCCAGCGCGCCCAGCCCCCACAGCGCGAGGCGGCGGGCACCGCGCCGGCGTTCGCGCGCCAGCAGCGCCGCGCCGGTGCCCCAGCCGGCGAAGCCCACGGCGTAGGCCAATGCCGCGCGCGCCGGCAGCGTCCAGGGCCAGGCCGCGGCCGCCCAGCCCGGCGCCAGCGCCAACGAGGCGGCGCCCAGCGCCAGCACGGTGCCGACGCCGGCCAGGGCGGGATCGGCGCGCTCGGCCGGCGCCTGCAGCGTGCGGTCGTGCCACAGCAGCAGCGCGCTGCCGGCGGCCACGCCCGCGGCCAGGCTGCCGGCGGCCAGCCCGGGTGCGACGCCGCGCGCCAGCGGCGCCAGTACGCCGGCCAGCGCCGCCGCCAGCGCCTGCGCCAGCGGGATGCGCACGCAGGCGCTGTCCTGCTCGCGCAGCGCCAGCAGCCAGACGAGCCCCTGCGCCAGCAGCATCGCGCCCAGGCAGCGCGCATGCAGGGGCGGCAGATCCAGCAGCGCCGGCTCCACCACGCCGGCCAGCCCGAGCAGCGCTGCGGGCAGGCCCAGCGCCGCGAAGTAGGCGTGGTGCAGCGGCGTCAGGTCGCTGGCCAGCGGGTCGTGGCGCCGGTTCACGGCGCCGGTGCCGCCAGCGCCGCGCCCGGCTGGAACTGGCGCCGCAGCTGCGTGATGGCGCGGCGCAGCGGCAGCCGGCCCTGGTCGCCCGGCAGGCCGCTGGCGCGCGCCGCCTCGGCCGGGGTGGCGCCGTGGCGCAGCACCAGGCTGGCGGCGTGGCGCTCCAGCCGCGGCAGCCGCGCCAGCGCCGCATGCACCTGGCGCCGCAGCCGCGTGTCCACGCAGTGCTGCTCGGGCGACGCCGCCGGGTCGCGCAGCGTGTCGGCCAGTTCGTCGGACAGCGGCACCGTGGCCGCGCGCTCGCCGTGGCTGCTGCGCCAGAGGTCGATCGCGGTGTGGCGCACGATGCGCATCAGCCAGGTCATCGGGCGCGCCAGCCGCGGGTCGAAGCTGCCCGCGTGGCGCCAGGCCTTGAGGTAGGCCTCCTGCAGCGCCTCTTCGGCGCGTTCGTGCTGCGGCAGCACCTCCAGCGCCACGCGCAGCAGGCGCTGGTGGGTGGCGCGGTGCAGGCGCCGGAAGGCGGCGGCGTCGCCGGCGGCGCTGGCGCAGAGCCAGCCGGTGAGGCGCTCGCTGGCGTCGGCTGCGCTGGTGTCGTGGGCATCTTGAAGCATGCCGGCACTGTGTCCGGCCGGTGCGCGGCTGTCGCGTGACCACCGCCCCGCCGGCGGCCTCTGCCGGTGCGTTGTGGCGGCCGCGCCGGGACCCGTGTCCCGGGCGCCGCAGAGCTTTGCATTTCATGCATCACAGTCGTGCATGGACCCGCGACGCGGCCCGCGCTGCCAGAATCCAGCGGCTTTCAGCCACCCAAGGCCCGACCCCGGATGTCCCCGCCGACGCAGAAGATCCGCTTCCTGCGCAGCCACGACGGCGCGCGGCTGGCCTACGCCGCGCACGGCCAGGGGCCGACCGTGATCAAGGCCGCCACCTGGCTGTCGCACCTGGAGTTCGACGCCGAGAGCCCGGTGTGGCGCCACGTACTGCAGCACTTCTCGTCGCGCCACCGCCTGCTGCGCTACGACGAGCGCGGCTGCGGCCTGTCGGACTGGGACGTGGCGGACCTCGGCTTCGACGCCTGGCTGCGCGACCTGGAAGCGGTGGCCGACGAGGCCGGCGGCGAGCGCTTCGCGCTCTTGGGTGTGTCGCAGGGTGCGTCGATCGCCATCGCCTACGCGGTGAAGCACCCCGAGCGCGTGACGCACCTCGTGCTGCAGGGCGGTTATGCCCGCGGCCGGCTGGTGCGCAGCGCCACCCGCCAGCAGGCCGAGGAGGCCGAGATGATGTGCCGCCTGGCCGAGCTCGGCTGGGGCCGGGCCGACCCCTCGTTCCGCCAGTTCTTCACCACCCAGTTCATCCCCGGCGGCACGCCGGCGCAGCACGCCTGGTTCAACGAGCTGGAGCGCGTGTCCACCTCGCCCACCAACGCGGCGCGCTTCATGCGCGAGTTCAACACCATCGACGTGACGGCGCTGCTGCCGCGCGTGCGCTGCCCCACGCTCGTGCTGCACAGCCGCGAGGACGTGCGCGTGCCCTTCGAGGAAGGCCGGCTGCTGGCCATGCAGATCCCGGGCGCGACGCTGGTGCCCATCGACAGCCGCAACCACCTGCTGCTGGAGGACGAACCCGGCTGGGCGCGTGCGCGCGAGGCCATCGAGCAGTTCCTGCCCGCCGCCGGCGCCGCGCCTGCGCCCGGGCCGCTGGCGGCGCTGACGCCGCGCGGCCGCGAGCTGCTGGAGCTGCTGGCGCAGGGGCGCGACAACGCGCAGATCGCGGCCGTGCTGGGGCTGTCGGAGAAGACGGTGCGCAACCAGGTCTCGCTGCTGTTCGACCGCCTGGGCGTGGCCTCGCGCGCGATGGCCATCGTCACCGCGCGCGAACTGGGTCTCGGGCAGGCGCGGTCTTGACGCGCGACCTCGCCGCGCTGCAGACCTTCGTCACCGTCGCCGAGTGCGGCGGCTATGCGGAGGCCGCGCGCCGGCTCGGCATCTCGCCGTCGATGGTGAGCCGGCGCGTCGCGCGCCTGGAAGCCGAACTGCAGGTGCTGCTGATCCACCGCACCACGCGCGGCATGTCGCTGTCCGAGGCCGGCGAGCGTTTCCACGAGCGCTGCCGCGCGCTGCTGCAGGAACTGGACGCCGCCTGCGACGAGCTGGGCGGCGACGGCGAGGGCGTGAGCGGCCGCGTGCGCATCACCGCGCCGCAGTCGCTGCTGGGCACCGCGCTGGTGGCGCCGGTGGTGGCGCGGCTGATGGCGGCGCACCCGGCGCTGCGCTTCGACCTGGCGCTGGACGAGCGCAAGCTCGACCTCGTCTCCGGCGCGGTGGAGGTGGCGGTGCGCGTGGGCCCGCTGCCCGACTCGCGCTTCATCGCGCGCCGCCTGGCCATGCTGCAGGGCCAGATGGTGGCCAGCCCCGCCTACCTGCAGCGCCGCGGCGTGCCGCGCGAGGCCGCCGACCTGGCGCAGCACGTGGGGCTGGACCACACCGAGCTCGGCGCGCGCGGCCTGTGGACCCCGGCCGACGCGCCCCCGCCGCCGCAGCACGTGCGCGTCAACAGCTTCGAGGTGCTGCGCGAGCTGGCGCGCCTGGGCATGGGCATCGCAGTGCTGCCGCTGTTCGCGGTGCAGGACGACCTGCGCGAAGGCCGGCTGCAGCTGGTGATGCCCGGCTGGCACAGCGTGCCCTTCGAGCTGTTCGCGGTGACGCCGCCGGCGCCGCGGCTGTCGGCGCGCGCGAAGGTGGTGATGGAGGCACTCGCCGCCTACGCCGCGCGGCCGGCCGAGGAGTGGGGCCAGCCCTGATCAGGGCTCCTTCGCTTCGACCTTGATCGAGGCGAACCAGGCCGCCAGGTTCGCGATGTCGGCATCCGTCAGCGGCCTGGCCATCACGTTCATCACCTCGTGCCTGCGCGCGCCGCTGCGGAAGGCGCGCAGCTGCGCGGCCAGGTAGACGGCCGGCTGGCCCGCCAGGTGCGGCGCATCCGGCGTGACGCCCATGCCCAGCGGGCCGTGGCACACCGCGCAGGCGGCGGCCTTGGCCTTGCCGGCGGCGGCGTCCTGCGCCGCGGCCGGCAGGGCCGCGGCGAGAGCGAGCAGCAGCGCGCCGCCCCTCACGGTGCCGTGTAGGTCACGCGGTAGATGGCGCCGGCGAAGTCGTCGCTGATCAGCAGCGAACCGTCCTTGGCCACCGCCACGTCCACCGGGCGGCCGCGGTAGATGCCGGTGTCGTCGAGCCAGCCCTCGGCGAAGACCTCGGTCTTGTCGGCCGTGCCGTCGGCCTTCAGGCTCGTGAACATGATGCGCGCGCCGATCGGCTTGGTGCGGTTCCACGAGCCGTGCTGGGCCGAGAAGATGCCGCCCTGGTACTTCGCGGGGAACGCCTTGCCGGTGTAGAAGACCAGCCCCAGGTCGGCGGCGTGCGCGTCCATGTAGACCTGCGGGTCGGTGATGTTGGCCGGCAGCGGGTCCTTGTCGTAGCCGTGCTCGGTGATGCGGGTCTTGCCCTGGCGCCACGGATAACCGAAGAACTGCCCGGCCTTGGTGGCGCGGTTGATCTCGCCGGCCGGGATGTCGTCGCCCATGCCGTCGGTCTGGTTGTCGGTGAACCAGAGCGTGCCGTCCTTGGGGTTGAAGTCCTGGCCCACCGAGTTGCGCACGCCGGTGGCGTACACCTCGCGGCCGGTGCCGTCGAAGGCGTTCATGCGCACGATGCCGCCGATGCCGGTCTGCTCGTAGAGCTTGAGCTTGTCGCGCGGCTGCACGTTGAAGGGCTGGCCCAGCGTGATGTAGAGCTTGCCGTCGGGGCCGACGCGGCAGGTGCGCGCGCCGTGGTTGTAGCTCTCTTCCTCGGGCGGGATCAGCTTGCCCTGGCCCACCACCTCGATCACGGCGACGTCGGGGCCTTCGTAGAAGAACTCGGCGGCGGGGAAGTTGAGCACGCGGTTGTGCTCGGCGACGATCAGGAAGCCGTCCTTGGTCCAGCACACGCCGTTCGGGTTGCTGAACTTCAGGCTGGGCGCGAAGCTCTTCACTTCGTCGGCCACGCCGTCGCTGTTGCGGTCGGTCACGGCCCAGACGGTGGTCTTGCGGGTGCCGACGAACAGCATGTTGGTGCTGGGCGCCACCGCCATGTGGCGCGCGTCGGGCACCACCGCGTAGAGGTCGATCGCGAAGCCGGGCGGCAGCTTCACGCGTTTCAGGTTGGCGCGGATGGCGTCGGCGTTCCTGCCGGTCTGCGGCACCACCGGGATGTTCAGGTCGGTGGTGGCGACCTTCATCTGCTTGAGCTTGTCGATGTTGGCCTGCGCGGCGGCAGGGCCGGCGACAAGCGCCAGCGCGGCCGCGGCCAGCAGGGTGCGCGAAGAAGGCGCAAAGGAAGGCATGCGGGTCATGGACGTCTCCTCGGGTTTCTCGTGGCCCGGCGCCGCCGGACCGCGGAACACCGAGGCCGCGGGTTTACCGCTTCGCCACCCGGCGCGCAAGCCGGGTGAAGGAAAGCACCGATACCAATCCGGGCCACCTACCTTGCCGCCGGGCTGTCCACTCAGATGCTCAGGCAGCCGCGCGAATGAAGCCGGCCGCGCGCTCGGCGATCATCATCGTCGGCGCGTTGGTGTTGCCGCCCACGATGCGCGGCATCACGGAAGCGTCCACCACGCGCAAGGCCCCGATGCCGTGCACGCGCAGCTCCGGGTCGACCACGGCGCCGTCGTCAATGCCCATGCGGCAGCTGCCCACCGGGTGGTAGACGGTGTCGCAGCGCGCGCGCAGCACGGCGCGGATCTGGTCGTCGCTTTCCACGCCTTCGGTGAACAGGTCGCGCCGTGCGTGGCGCGCCAGCGCCGGCTGGCGCAGCAGGTGGCGCGCGAGCTTGAAGCCGGCCACCATGTCCTCCAGGTCCTCGGGCGCGCTGAGGAAAGCGGGGTCGATGCGCGGCGGCCGGTCCATCGTGGCGCCGTGCAGCGTGACGCGGCCGCGGCTCTTCGGGCGCAGCAGCACCGTGTGGCACGAGTAGCCGTGGCCCAGGTGCAGGCGGCGCGCGTGGTCGTCGACCATCGCGGTGACGAACATCAGGTGGAAGTCCGGCGCGGACGAGCGCGAGTCCTTGCGCAGGAAGCCGCCGGCCTCGGCGAAGTTGCTGCTGAGCATGCCGCGGCGCTGGCCGCGCCAGCGCATCAGCTCGCGCAGCATGCGCAGGCTGCCGCCGAGCGAGACGCCCATCAGGTCGGTGCTCTTCGCGCGGTGGCCGAAGATGAAGTCGACGTGGTCGTGCAGGTTGCGGCCCACGCCGGGCAGCGCGTGGCGCACCGCGATGCCGTGAGCGGCCAGCACCGCGGGGTCGCCGATGCCCGAGACCATCAGCAGCTGCGGCGACTGGAACGCGCCGGCGCTCACGATCACCTCGCGCCGCGCGCGCAGCGACAGCAGCCGGCCGTCGCGCCGCACGTCCACGCCACAGGCGCGACGCCCGTCGAAGAGCAGCCGCTGCGCATGGGCGTTCGTCAGCACGCGCAGGTTGGGGCGCTTCAGCGCCGGCTCCAGGTAGGCGCGGTAGGCGCTGTGGCGCTCGCCGTCCTTCTGCGTCACCTGGTGCAGCCCCAGGCCTTCCTGCTCGGCGCCGTTGAAGTCGGCGTTGAGCGGGTAGCCGGCCTGGCGCGCGGCGGCCAGGAAGTGGGCGTGGAAGGCGTTGTCGGTGCGCAGCCGCGCCACGTTCAGCGGGCCGCCGCGGCCGTGCCATTCGTCGTCGAACTGCTCGTTGTTCTCGGCGCGCTTGAAGACCGGCAGCACGTCGGCCCAGCCCCAGCCGCGGTTGCCGAGGGCGGCCCAGTCGTCGTAGTCGCTCGGGTGGCCGCGCATGTAGACCATCGCGTTGATGGCCGAGCTGCCGCCGAGTGCGCGACCGCGCGGCTGGTAGCCGCGGCGGCCGTTCAGCCCGGGCTGCGGCTCGGTCTGGAAGGCCCAGTTGTTGAGCCTGGTCGGCAGCATCGCCACCAGCGCAGCGGGGATGTCGATCAGCGGCCCGCGCCCGCCGCCGCCGGCTTCCACCAGCAGCACCTGCACGCGCGGGTCTTCGCTCAGGCGCGCGGCCATCACGCAACCGGCGCTGCCGCCGCCGACGATCACGAAGTCGGCTTCCTCGAAGGCCTGCGGCGCGTTCATGGCGCGTCCCCCGGGCGCGCCAGCGCGCGCATGCGTTCCACGTACACCATCAGGCGCGGATGGGCCTGCACGAAGCCGCGGCTGGCCTGGGCGCGCAGCAGGAAGGCGAGCTGGCCGAACAGCGCGAAGTCGGCCAGGCAGGGCGTGTGGCCCAGCACGAAGGGGCCGTCGGCCAGCAGCGCGTCGGCATGCACCAGGTGGCGCAGCAGGTCGGCCTCGATGCGCGCCGGGCTCTTGCGCCCGGTGCCCTGGCCGCGCACCTGGCGCCGGATCAGCCAGCGGTAGGCCGGGTAGGTGAGGCGGCCGATCAGGTTGCTGCCGAACAGCGGCGGCACCTGCGCGCGGGAGCGCGGGTGCAGCCACAGGTAGTGCAGGCCCACGAAGTACAGCGACTCGTCGGCCCATTCCTCGATGGCGTGCGACAGCGCCGCGGCGCGCGGATGCGCCGGCAGCACCGGCCGTTCGGGGAACAGCGCGTCCAGGCGGCAGGCGATGTCGGTGGAGTCGGTGACGAACTCGCCGCCGATGTCCAGCGCCGGCACCTTGCCGGTGCCGCGGCGCTGCAGCTCCAGCCAGTGGCGCGGCTGCAGCGGGTCCAGCGCCTCGAAGCGCAGCCCCTTCCAGCGCAGGATGGCGCGCAGCTTGATGCAGAAGGGCGAGCTCGGGAAGTCCCAGAAGCGGATGCGCCGGGTCTGCGCCAGCGCCCGCGCCGGCGCGGCGGCGGGCAGGCGCTCGCCGGCCGGCAGCGGCTGCTGCGGCTTGAAGGCGTGCAGCGCGAGGCGGCGCCGCGAGGGGTCTCTGATGAAGGCGTAGTCGGCCTCGAGGGTGCTGTCCATGGCATCTGTGGTCTGTGGTTCTCGATGCCATGCAGTCTGCGCAGCGCGGGCCGCGCTGTCGTGGGCCCGCTGTCCCTGTCGAGCGTGTGCGCAGCGGCCATCGGGCATGGCGCGGGGACCCCGGTCCCGGGCGGCCGGCGTGCCCGGGACGGTCGTCCCGCGGTGGCCTTCGCGGCGCCTGGCGTGCGCCGCGAGCGGGGACATCCGCCCGCTGACGCCCACGGCCACGCAGCCGACAGTGCGCCGCCTTCAACCTCTCTCTGAACGAAGCGACGACACATGAACATGCGACACCGAACCTCCCTGGCCGCCGCCCTGGCGCTGGCCTGCCCGCTGCTGCACGCCCAGGGCGTGGCCCCGGCGCCCACGCTGAAGCTGGGCTACGCCGCGATCCGCTTCAACGGCGAATCGGGCGACCTGCAGGGCGCGCCCGGCACCACGCCACCCGGCGTGCAGGCTGCGCTGGTGAACACCGGCACGCTGGCGGTGACCTACACGCACCCGCTGTCGGGCCGCTTCTCGCTGCTGGCCCAGGCCGGCACGCCGCCCACCGTGAAGTTCAACGGCGCCGGCGCCGGGGCGGCGCTGGGCCCCGTGGGCAGCGCACGCGCCTGGTTCCCGGCGCTGCTGCTGCAGGCCGACATAGTCACGCTGGGCCCCGTGTCCACCTATGGCGCTTTCGGCGTGAACCACACCTTCTACACGCAGCGCCGCGTCACCGACGCCTACACCCAGGCCTTCGGCGGCAGCGCCAGCAGCGCCGACCTGAAGTCGTCCTGGGGCGCGGTGGTCAAGCTCGGTGCCGAGCTGCCGCTGGCGCCGGGCTGGGTGGCCGACCTGGCGTGGTCGCGCTACGCGATCCGCACCACCGCCACCATCACCACCACCACGCCCGGCCTGGGCGAGGTGGCGCGCCGCGTGGACGTGAAGGCCGACCCCGACGTCTTCAGCCTGATGCTCGGCCGCCGCTTCTGACAGCCCGGCGTCACCGTCACGAGGCCGGCGGCTAAAATCGCCGGCCTTGCAACGGAGCGTCAGAACAATTCATGGCTGGTCATTCCAAGTGGGCCAACATCCAGCACCGCAAGGGCCGGCAGGACGAGAAGCGCGGCAAGGCCTGGACCCGGGTGATCCGCGAGATCATGGTGGCCGCCCGCCTGGGCGGCGGTGACCCGGCCGCCAACCCGCGGCTGCGGCTGGCCATCGACAAGGCCAAGGCCGTCAACCTGCCGGTCGACACCGTCAAGCGCAACATCGACAAGGCCACCGGCAACCTCGAGGGCGTGAGCTACGAGGAGATCCGCTACGAGGGCTACGGCATCGGCGGCGCCGCGATCATCGTCGACTGCATGACCGACAACCGCGTGCGCACCGTGGCCGAGGTGCGCCACGCCTTCAGCAAGCACGGCGGCAACATGGGCACCGAAGGCAGCGTGGCCTTCCAGTTCAAGCACTGCGGCCAGCTCGTGTTCGCGCCCGGCACCAGCGAAGACGCGGTGATGGAAGTGGCGCTGGACGCCGGCGCCGAGGACGTGATCACGGACGACGACGGCGCCATCGAGGTGCTGACCGGCCCCACCGAGTTCGAGGCCGTGAAGGCCGCGCTCGAGGCCAAGGGCCTGAAGCCCGAGGTGGCCGAAGTGACCTGGCGCGCCGAGAACCCGATCGAGCTCGCCGGCGACGAGGCCGCGCGGATGCAGAAGCTGCTGGACGTCATCGAGGATCTCGACGACGTCCAGGACGTCTATCACAACGCCCTCATCGGCGAATGAGCGGCGCATGAAGGTCCTGGTGATCGGCGGCGGCGGCCGCGAGCATGCGCTGGCCTGGAAGCTGGCGCAGAGCGAGCGCGTGCAGACCGTGTTCGTGGCGCCCGGCAACGGCGGCACCGCCACCGACCCGGCGCTGAAGAACGTGCCGCTGTCCACGCCCGAGGAACTGGCCGACTTCGCCGCGGCCGAGAAGATCGCGCTCACCGTGGTGGGCCCCGAGGCCCCGCTGGCCGCCGGCGTGGTGGATCTCTTCCGCGCCCGCGGCCTGCGCATCTTCGGCCCCACCAAGGCGGCGGCGATGCTGGAAAGCTCCAAGGCCCACGCCAAGGACTTCATGCAGCGCCACGGCATCCCCACCGCGCTGTACGCCAGCTTCACCGACGCCACCGCCGCGCACGCCCACGTGGCCAAGCACGGCGCGCCCATCGTCATCAAGGCCGACGGACTGGCGGCAGGCAAGGGCGTGGTGGTGGCGATGACGGAGGCCGAGGCCCACGCGGCCATCGACGACATGCTGGGCGCGAACTCGCTGGGCGTGGCGCACAACGCGGGCGGCGCGCGCGTCGTCATCGAGGAGTTCATGGCCGGCGAGGAAGCGAGCTTCATCGTCGTCTGCGACGGCAGGAACGTGCTCACGCTGGCCACCAGCCAGGACCACAAGCGCATCGGCGAAGGCGACACCGGCCCCAACACCGGCGGCATGGGCGCCTATTCGCCGGCGCCGGTGGTCACGCCCAACGTGCATGCCAAGGTGATGCAGGAGATCGTCAACCCCACCATCGCCGGCATGGCCAAGGACGGCACGCCCTACACCGGCTTCCTCTACGCCGGCCTGATGATCGACGAGCACGGCCAGCCGCGCACCGTGGAGTTCAACTGCCGCCTCGGCGACCCCGAGGCCGAAGTGATCCTGATGCGCCTGAAGAGCGACCTCTTCGAGCTGCTGCTGCACGCCGCCGAAGGCACGCTCGACAAGGTGGAGCCGGTGTGGGACCGCCGCGTCGCGCTGGGCGTGGTGATGGCCGCGCACGGCTACCCGGCGGCGCCGCGCAAGGGCGACGCCATCACCGGCGTGCCGCCCGGCACGCCCGACCTGCAGGTGTTCCACGCCGGCACCACGCTGCAGGACGGCCAGCTGCGCACCAGCGGCGGCCGCGTGCTCTGCGTCACCGCCCTGGGCGACAGCGTGCGCCTGGCCCAGCAGCGCGCGCTGGCCGCGGTGGGGCAGGTGCAGTTCGACGGCGCGCAGTGGCGCAACGACATCGGCCACCGCGCGATCAAGCCTTCGCATTGAACGCCCGTCATTGAACGCCCGTCACCACGCCGCGCCGCTGGCGCTGCAGCCGCAGCCCCTGCCGGTGCGTGGCAGCGCGCTGGCGCGCACGCTGCTGCGCCTGGGCGGCTGGCGCGTGCTTTTCCACGGGCTGCCGGGCCCGCAGGGCGTGCTCGCGGTGGCGCCGCACACGTCGAACTGGGACTTCATCGTGCTGTTGCTGGCCAAGTGGGCGATCGGCCTGCAGGTGTGCTTCTGGGGCAAGGACACGCTGTTCCGCATTCCGCTCTTCGGCCGCTGGCTGCGCTGGCTGGGTGGCGTGCCGGTGGCGCGCCACGCGCCGCAGGGGGCCGTGGGGCAGATGGTCGAATCGATGCGCGAGGCACGCGCGCAAGGCCGGCCGATGTGGCTGGGGCTGTCGCCCGAAGGCACGCGTTCGCGCACCGCGGGCTGGCGCTCGGGCTTCTACCGCGTGGCGCTGCAGGCCGGGGTGCCGGTGGGCCTGGTGGCGCTGGACTTCGGCCGCCGCGAGGTGCGCGTCGAGCACTTCTGGCAGCTGGGCGGCGACGCCGAGGCCGACCTCGCGGTGATGGCCGCCGCGCTGCAGGGCGCGCGCGGCCACCGGCCCGCGCTGGCCGCGCCGGTGCGCTGGCTCTGAACAACGACGACGACGGGAGACGACGATGGCCGACACCTCGCGCATGCGCGACTACCTGCTCGGGCTGCAGAACCGCATCGTCTCGGCCTTCGAGGCCGAGGACGGCAAGCCCTTCATCCGCGACGGCTGGCAGCGCCCCGCCGGCGGCAAGCTGGAGGGCGACGGGCTCTCGCAGCTGGTGGAAGATGGCAACTTGCTGGAGCGCGGCGGCTGCAACTTCAGCCACGTGAAGGGCGCGTCGCTGCCGCCTTCGGCCACGCAGCACCGCGGCGAACTGGCGGGCGCGCCGTTCGAGGCCTTGGGGGTCTCGCTGGTGATGCACCCGCGCAACCCCTACGTGCCCACGGTGCACATGAACGTGCGCCTGCTGGCTGCCTTCCCCGCCGGCCGCGAACCGGTGAGCTGGTTCGGCGGTGGCATGGACCTCACGCCCTACTACGGCGAGGAAGACGACGCGCGCCACTTCCACCGCGTCAACGCCGACGCGCTGGCGCCGTTCGGCGCCGACAAGTACCCGCGCTTCAAGGCCTGGTGCGACGAGTACTTCTTCCTCAAGCACCGCAACGAACCGCGCGGCGTGGGCGGCGTGTTCTTCGACGACTTCAACGAAGGCAGCTTCGAGGAAGGCTTCGCGATGCTGCGCGCGGTGGGCGACGCCTTCATCCCCGCCTACCTGCCGATCGCGCAGCGCCGCCGCGCCACGCCCTACGGCGAACGCGAGCGCGACTTCCAGGCCTACCGGCGCGGCCGCTATGTCGAGTTCAACCTCGTCTGGGACCGCGGCACGCACTTCGGCCTGCACGGCGGCGGGCGCACCGAGAGCATCCTGATGAGCATGCCGCCGGTGGTGAAGTGGCGCTACGACTGGAAGCCCGAGCCCGGCACGCCCGAAGCGCGGCTGTACAGCGACTTCCTGCGCCCGCGCGACTGGCTCAACGAGTGACGATGCGACGCGTCGGGCTGTTCGGCGGCACCTTCGACCCGGTGCACCACGCGCACCTGGCGCTGGCGCATGCCGCGCTGGACGCGCTGCAGCTCGACGAACTGCGCTGGATCCCCACCGGCCAGCCCTGGCAGAAGCGCCAGCAGGGCCGCGACATCACGCCCGCGACACAGCGCGCCGCGATGGTGGCGCTGGCCATCGAAGGCGAGCCGCGCTTCACGCTGAGCCGCATCGAGGTCGACCGCCAGGGCCCGAGCTTCACGCTGGACACGGTGCGCGAGCTCGCCGCGGCCGAGCCCGACACCGAGTGGGTGCTGCTGATCGGCGGCGACCAGTACGCCGGCCTGCACACCTGGCGCGACTGGCGCGAGCTGCTGGCCCTGGTGTCGTTGGCCGTGGCGCAGCGTCCCGGCACCCGCAGCGAACCCGATGCCGCAGTGCAGCAACATCCGCACCGCGTGCTGCCGCTGCCGATGCTGGACATCTCGTCCACCGACATCCGCCAGCGCGTGGCCCGCGGAGCTGACATCTCGCAACTGGTGCCGTCACAAGTGGCGCGCTATATTGAAACGCGCCGCCTCTACCGGAGCTGAACCCTGGACATCAAGAAGCTGCAGCGCGCCATCGTCGATGGCCTGGAAGACGTGAAGGCCCAGCACATCGCGGTCTTCAACACCGAGCACCTCAGTTCGATGTTCGAGCGCGTGATCATCGCCTCGGGCACCAGCAACCGGCAGACCAAGGCCCTGGCCGCCAGCGTGCGCGACAGCGTCAAGAGCCGCGGCATGCAGGTGATGAGCACCGAGGGCGAGGACAACGGCGAGTGGATCATCGTCGACTGCGGTGCCGCGGTGGCGCACATCATGCAGCCCGCCATCCGCGAGTACTACCACCTGGAGGAGATCTGGGGCGGCAAGTCGGTGAAGATGAAGATCGGCGCGGCCGAGACCAAGCTCGTGAAGGCCAGCGAGCCCGACGCGCCGGCGGCGAAGAAGACGGCCGCGAAGAAGACGGCGGCGAAGAAGGCGCCGGCGCAGAAGGCCGCCGCGAAGAAGCCGGCCGCCAGGGTGCCGGCCGCGAAGTCCGCCGCCAGGAAGGCCCCGGCGAAGAAGGCACCTCCCGCGCGCAAGACCGTGGCGGCCAAGACGGCGCCGCGCAAGATCGCGCGCTGAACGCCGTGCCGGCCCTGCGGCGCTTCGGCCCCTTGCTGGCCGCGCTGCTGCTGCTGGCCTGCGGCGGGGGCGGCGGCGGCAGCGAACCCGCGCCGGCGCTGCGCCCGGGCGTGCTGGCGATCTCGGCCTCGCCGCGGCTGGAGCCCTGGCCCGCCACGCCGCAGGCCTACCTGGACGCCACCAGCCAGGCCACGCAGCTGGTGCAGGACGCCGGCGCGCGCGGCCAGATGAGCACCTGGACCTGGAAGGCCCTGGAGCCCACCGCCGGCCAGTACGACGCGCAGAAGCTCGCCGAACTGGACGCCGCGGTGGCCGGTGCCACCAGCCGCGGCCTGGTGCTCTACGTCGGGCTGCAGCTGATCAACACCTCGGTGCTGGAACTGCCCGCGGGGCTCAGCGACACCGCCTTCGACGGCAGCGTGCTGCAGAACCGCTTCAAGGCGCTGCTGGACCGCGTGATCACGCCGCACCGCGGCCGCATCCGCTACCTGTCCATCGGCAACGAGGTCGACGCCTGGCTGCGCGCCAACCCGGCGCAGTGGCCGCGCTACCGCAGCTTCTTCGCCGCGATGGTCGCCTACGCGCACCAGCTCGACCCCGCCATCCAGGTGGGTGTCACCGGCACGGCCGACGCCGCGCTGGTGCAGTCGGCCGCCGAGCTGCGCGCGCTGAACGCGGCGGCCGACGTGGTGATCCTCACCTACTACCCGCTCACTTTCTCGGCCAGCGGCGTGACCGTGCGCAACCCGCAGCAGGTGGTGGCCGCCGACTTCGCGGCCATGCGCGGCTTCGCCGTCGGCAAGCCGCTGGTGCTGCAGGAGGTGGGCTTCCCGGCCGCCGCCGGCAACGGCAGCTCGCAGGCGCTGCAGTCGGCCTTCGTGAGCCAGGTGTTCGCGGCCTGGCGCCAGCCGGGCGCGGCGCCCATCCCGTTCCTGAACTTCTTCCTGCTGCACGACTTCACGCCGCAGATGTGCGCCGACTTCGGCGTCTACTACGGCGCCGCCGGCCAGCAGAGTTTCATCGACTTCCTCTGCTCGCTGGGCCTGCGCCAGGCCGACGGCACGCCGCGCGCCGCCTGGGCCGTGCTGCAGGCCGAGGCGCGCGCGGCGGGCCTGCCCTGATGAAGCTGCTGGTGGTGGCGGTGGGCCAGCGCCAGCCGGGCTGGGCCGACGAGGCCTGGGCCGACTTCGCCAAGCGCTTCCCGCCCGAGATGCGGCTGGAGCTGAAGGCGCTGAAGACCGAACCGCGCTCGGGTGGCAAGACCGCCGAGCAGTGCATGGCCGCCGAAGCGCTGCGCCTCGAGGCGGCCATCCCGAAGGGTGCGCGCCGCGTGCTGCTGGACGAACGCGGCACGCGGCTTGCCACCGCGCAGCTGGCGCAGCGCGTGCAGGCCTGGCGCGGCGAGGGGCGTGACGTGGCGCTGCTCATCGGCGGACCCGACGGCATCGATGCGAAGCTCAAGGCCACGGCCGACGAGACGCTGCGCCTGTCGGACCTGACGCTGCCGCACGCCTTCGCGCGCGTGCTGCTGGCCGAGGCGCTGTACCGTGCCTGGTCACTGCTGGACGGGCACCCCTACCACCGCGAGTGAGCGGTGGCGGGCCGTGCACCGGCACTAGAAGCAGCCGCAGCTGGCGTAGTCGTAGACCGTCTCCACGGGGTCGGGCGCCTGCTGCGGCATGCGTGGCTGCGCCGGCCGGACCTTCTGTGCCGGCCTGGAGGCGGCCGCCGCGGGGCCGGTGGCCAGGCTCACCGCGTGAACCTTGCGAACCTTGGCTGCCGGGGGTGCCGCGGCCGCCAGCAGCGGCGGCAGCGCGAGTGCGATCAGAACGACGAGACGGGTCTTCATGGCATGTCTTTCAAAAGGGCTGTGTCCTCTAAACCGTAAAAACCCGCCCCTTCCGGCCATCGCTTCTAGGGATGCCCGGCGTGGACAATGCCCCCATGACCACCCACCTTTTCGTCTACCTGGCGTCGCAGAGCCCGCGCCGGGCCCAGCTGATGGACCAACTGGGTGTCGCGCACCGGCCGCTGGCGCCGGACAAGTTCGAGGACATGGAGGCGCTCGAGGAGGAGCGCAGCAACGAGCCGCCGAACGAATACGTGCGGCGCGTCACGATCCTCAAGATGAATGCGGCGCGCGCACGGCTGAAGCGCCGCCGCCTGGCCGACGCGCCCATCCTGTGCGCCGACACCACGGTGGCGCTGGGCCGCCGCATCCTGGGCAAGCCCGAGAGCCCCGAACATGCCGCGGAGATGCTGCGCGCGCTGTCGGGCCGCACGCACCGGGTGATGACCGCCGTGGCGGTGAGCGCGGGCCGCCAGACCATCCTGGACGTCAGCGAGTCGCGCGTGCGCTTTGCCGACCTGTCCGAGCGCACCATCAACTTCTACGTGGCCAGCGGCGAGCCGATGGGCAAGGCCGGCGCCTATGCGATCCAGGGCCGCATCGCGGCCTGGATCGAGCACATCGAGGGCAGCTACAGCGGCATCATGGGCCTGCCGCTGCACGAGACCACCACGCTGCTGTCGCGCGCCCGCGTGCGGCTGGACCTGTAGCACCAGGACACACCATCACCATGCCGACGCAGGACATCCTCATCAACTGGTCGCCGCAGGAAACGCGCGTGGCCATCGTCGAGAACGGTGCGGTGCAGGAACTGCACGTGGAGCGCACGCTCGAGCGCGGGCTCGTCGGCAACGTCTACCTGGGCAAGGTGGTGCGGGTGCTGCCGGGCATGCAGAGCGCGTTCATCGACATCGGCCTGGAGCGCGCCGCGTTCCTGCACGTGGCCGACCTGCACCCGAGCGGCGCGGTGCCGCGCAACGGCACCGGCGCGCGGCCCGACGCGCCGCTGCAGCCCATCGAGCGCCAGGTGTTCGAAGGCCAGACGCTCACCGTCCAGGTGATCAAGGACGCCATCGGCACCAAGGGCGCGCGGCTGTCCACGCAGGTGAGCATCGCCGGCCGCATGCTGGTGTACCTGCCGCACGACAACCACATCGGCATCAGCCAGAAGATCGGCAGCCCCGAGCTGCGCGAGCAGCTGCGCGCGCGCGTCACCACGCTGGCGAGCGCGGGGCTGACCGAAGGGCAGGGCACCGGCGGCTTCATCCTGCGCACCAATGCCGAGGAAGCCACCGACACCGAGCTGGCCGAGGACATCGCCTACCTGCGCCGCGCCTGGGCGCTGATCCGCGAGCGCGCGCAGAGCCGCCCGCCCGGCACGCTGCTGCACCAGGACCTGAGCCTGGCCGAACGCGTGCTGCGCGACCTGGCCACCGAGTCCACGCACGGCATCCGCATCGACAGCAAGCTGCAGTGCGACGCGCTGCATGCCTTCGGCGAGACCTACATGCCCGGCGCGGTGGCCAAGCTGGAGCACTACCGCGGCGAGCGGCCCATCTTCGACCTCTTCGGCATCGAGGAGGAGATCGCGCGCGCGCTGGCGCGGCGCGTGGACCTCAAGAGCGGCGGCTACCTCATCATCGACCAGACCGAGGCGCTGACGACCATCGACGTCAACACCGGCGGCTTCGTCGGCGCGCGCAACTTCGAGGACACGATCTTCAAGACCAACCTCGAGGCGGCCGGCTCCATCGCGCGCCAGCTGCGGCTGCGCAACCTGGGCGGCATCATCATCGCCGACTTCATCGACATGCAGCGCGAGGACCACCAGCAGGCCGTGCTGGCCGAACTGCGCAAGCAGCTGGCGCGCGACCGCACGCGCACCACGGTCAGCGGATTTACCCAGCTGGGCCTGGTGGAGATGACGCGCAAGCGCACGCGCGAGAGCCTGGCCCACATGCTGTGCGAACCCTGCCCCACCTGCGAGGGCCGCGGCCAGGTGAAGACGGCGCGCAGCGTCTGCTACGACATCCTGCGCGAGATCCTGCGCGAGGCGCGCCAGTTCAGCCCCAAGGAATTCCGCGTGGTGGCCAGCGCCGCGGTGGTGGAGATGCTGCTGGACGAGGAGAGCGTGCACCTGGCGGGGCTGAGCGAGTTCATCGGCAAACCGATTTCGCTGAGTGCGGAGCCGGGGATGAATCCGGAGCAGTACGACATCGTCTTGTTGTAGCGGGGTTGGCGCGAGCCATGGAGACCTTGCCATGCGGAACAGGCACTTCGCCCTCTTGGTCTGGTCCGCTCTTGGACTCGGTCCACCACTGGCATTTGCACAGCAGAAGCCGGCCGAGACATCCCCGGTCAGATCGCTCGTCTGCGACAAGGGCCCGCGCGGATGCACATTCAGCCGCGACGGCAAACACGTCGCCTACATCAAGAGCGCCGGCGGAACGGAGCGCGTGGTCGCCGACGGGCAGGAGGGCAAGCCCTACCGGATCGTCCTCTGGAACTCGCTCTCCTTCAGCCAGGACGGGCAGCACCTGGTCTATGCCGCCTGCGAGCAGACGAACTGCCATGAAACCAACAGGTGGCTCGTTGTCCTGGATGGCGCGGAACGCCCGAGTCCCGAGACCCCGGTAGCCCTCACCCTCAACCCGGATGGCTCGCGCCTGGCCATCACCGTGGAAAGCCGGAAGGCGCGCACGTCGTACGTCGTCGTCGACGGTGAAGCCCAGAAGCCCTACGACGAGGTCCTTCGCCCCATCTTCAGCAATGACGGAAAGCGCTACGCCTACCTGGCCAGGCGCGAGAAGAAGGCGTTCGTCGTCGTCGTGGACGGGAAGGAAGAGCCAGGCACGTTCGAAAGCATGAGCTGCAGATTCAGCCCCGACAGCCAGCACATGCTGTACGAGGGCCAGGTCGATGGCAAGGCGCTGGTGTTCCTCGACGGGAAGGAACTCGGGCAGTACGACGACGTGGAGGACGTTGTCTACAGCGATGACGGTCAGCAGCTGGCCTACACCGCCAGGCGAGGTGACGACTGGTTCGTCGTCGCCAATGGACGGCCGAGCAAGCCGTACAAGCGGGTCTGGAGGAACTCCCTTCGCTTCAGTCCCGATGGAAAGCGGATGGGGTACATCGCGTCCAACAAGAACGACTGGCGGAAGTGGGTGCCCGTGGTGGACGGCAAGGAAGGCACGAAGTTCGACCTGGGAACCCCGATGGTCTCCCACCCCGGCGGCGTGCTGGCTCTCAACGTCCCGGGCACCTTGGTGTTCAGTCCCGACGGCAAGCGCGTGGCGTACCTGGCGCACTCGGCGAAGCCTTTCCGGTCGGTCGAGAAGTCCGGCAATGGCGTGACCATCACGGAGGGCAGCGTGACGACATGGACCCTGGTCGTGGATGGCAAGCCCGGCAGGCCCTATGACGACATACGTGCGGGCTCGGTGGCCTTCAGCCCGGACGGCAAAAGGGTGTCCTACGTCGTGAGCAGCAAGGGAAAGCAGTTCGTCGTCGTCGACGCGAAGGAGGGCGTTCCCTTCGACGCCATACTGCCGCCCCGGGGCAGCGCCACCTTCGACTCCAACGAGGTCGTGCGGTATCTGGCCCATGAAGGCATGAACGTCTATTCGATCGTTCAGCAACTGGACTAACGAACTCCAAGGGGTGCCCGGCGGGCGCAACGGTCGCCCTGGAGCAGACGAGGCCGTGTCGCGACGGCCGGGTCGGTCCCGCTGCGCGGCGTCCAGCGCGCCCTCGGTGCTTTCCCTGCACTCGCATCGGTGCCGTCGCTGGTGAGCGTTGAAGCTCTTCATTGTTCAGTCGCGCCTCCCGGCGCTAGATTCGCGCGCCGAGAGCGGCCGGCAGCCAGGCCGGGTCGCTGCGACGCCGGCACGCGCCGACGGGACCAACCCAGGAGCGAACCCATGATGAAGCACGATCGCCCGCGTTCCAGAGCCGTCTGGGCACCCGTTGCACTGCTCGCCGCGTTCCTGTGCGTGACGTCGGTGGCTGCGCAGACAGGCCAGGGCTGCAGCGGCAAGGTCGCGATCCGCCTCGTGAACGGCAAGATCCACACGATGGACGCGCAGAACCGCGTCGTGGCCTCGGTGCTGATCGAGAACGGCGAGTTCGCGGCCGTGGGCGACAAGGGCGTGGGCATGGGCCCGGCGGGCTGCACGCGCGTGATCGATCTCAACGGCCGGACGGTCGTGCCGGGGCTGATCGACAACCACAACCACATCATCCTGCTGGGCCTGCGACCCGGGCACGACGTGCGCCTGGACAAGGCCCGTTCGATCGCCAAGGCGCAGGAACTGCTCGCCGCCAAGGCGGCCACCGTGCCCGCGGGCGAGTGGGTGGTGACCCTGGGCGGCATCCATCGCAACCAGTTCGTGCCGCCGCCGGCCACGGCACGCTTCCCGAACCTCGCCGAGCTCGACGCCGCGCTGCCGGCGCACCCGACCCTGCTCTTCGAAGGCTTCTCCGGCCCTGCCCAGACCAATTCGATCGGCAGTGCGTTCTTCCGGAACAAGGGCATCGCGGTGGCCCGTGACGGCACGATCCCGGCGAACATGCCGTCGCTGCAGGCGCTGCAGGCCCTGCGCAACCTGCCGCAGCACAACAACCTGCAGGCGCAGACCAACGGCCTGGCGAGTGCCCTCGGATTCGGGCTCTCGGTCGGGCTCACGACGCACATCGACCAGGGCAGCTTCCACTTCGCCGACTCGTTCTACGGCAACACCGGCACGCCGGCCGACAGCCTGGCGTCCTTCGACCAGTACCGTGCGTTCGACTCGGTGAAAGCGCTGCATGCCCAGGGCAAGCTGACGGCGCGGGTGCAGATCAACTACCTGCATATCGAGACCGACGCCGCGACCCCGCAGCTCACCCAGCGCTTGAACAACACCACCGAGTTGCTGGGCGACGAGTGGCTGTCGAACGGCGGCATCGGCGAATTCACCGGCGGGTCGCCCTTCGGCGGCCTCGGCTCGCTGGCCTGGATGAATGCCACGCGCCTGGTGGCCCAGCGCGGCTGGCGCAACGAGAACCACTCGCTCGGCGCCGGCGATCCCGCCGTCATCCTGGACTTCTGGAACCAGACGAACACCGAACTGATGACGACCGGGATTCCGCAGACGCCCTTTGCGCCCGATCCGACGAAGAGGAACGTCGTGAACCCGGACGGCATCACGAAGATGCGTTGGGTGCTGGCCCACGTGCCGTTCATCTCGCCGACCTACATCGAGCTGTCGAAGCAGCTGGGCGTGGGCCTGAGCGTGCTGGGCGGGTGGCGCTGGCTGAGCGGAACGCCCACCGCCAACGGCCCCCCGTTCCGCACCATCCTCGATCTCGGCGCGCGCGCCGGCATGAGCTCCGACGGCATGCAGATATCCGTGATGGACCCGTGGACCGGCATGTACTACGCGGTCACCGGGAAGAACGCCCGCGGCGTGCTGGTCAACGCGGGGCAGACCATCACGCGCGAGCAGGTGCTGCGCCTGTATACGGCGGACAACGCGTGGTTCCTCGGCCCGGCGTGGGAGAAGAAGGTCGGCACGATCGAGAAGGGCAAGTGGGCCGACCTCGCGGTACTGAGCGCCGACTACTTCGACCCATCCGCGGTCTCAGACGAACAGATCATGGACATCCGGTCGGTGCTGACCATCGTGAACGGCAAGGTGGTGCACGACGAACTCGGCCCCTAGAACGATGGCGCGCACTGCCGCACGGCGAGCCCCCTAGAGCGCAGGCCCGCAGCGCCCGCGGACGGGGCTCGCCCGCACGCGCTGCCGCCTATGATGAGTGGCCGCCCTGTCCACGAAGGAGGCCCCGCATGAAGCGTTTCCTTGCCGGCGCCTGCGCCGCCCTGCTGGTGACCGCCGAAGCCGGTGGCCAGGTGCTTGGCACCGCGATGCCCGAGCTCTTCGCGCACGACGACGTGCCGGCCGGGCCGTCGGTCAACACCCAGCTGCCGGTGGTGGCACGGCTGGTCACGCCCGACGGGCAGCTGGAGTTCGTGCTGCATCGCGACGGCACGGTGGGCATCGCGGCCACCGGCACGAAGCTGCTGCGCACGGTGGACGCGCTGGACCAGGTGTTCCGCGCCAGCGCGCTGGAAATGCACATGGCGCTGGCCCCGGCCGGCGTGGCGGCGCCCACCGCCCTGCTGCAGGACCATGCCCTGCGGGCCCAGCGCGAACCGCGCCTGGTGCCGGCCCAGCCGCGGCGCCTGCCGCGCGGCAACCAGCTGGCGGCCGTGGTGGGCGTTGCGCACAGCGGCGGGCCCGAGTACCGGGACCCGCTGTGCCTGAACAACTGGCTGCCCCTGTGGGAGCACTACGTCGACCCGACCGACGGCGGCGGTGGCTGGCCTTCGTACTGGGACCATCACGGCTGGGGCTCGGGTTCCTGGTACCAGGGCGACGCCAACGTCACGCTGGGCTCCAGCTCGGCGGGGCGCCTGATGTTCTGCACGCCGCCCAACACCGAGCCGCAGCAGGTGCCGCCACTGGACCAGATCGACGTGCAGAAGCCCATCCGGCTCACCGTGCAGGAGTACGTGCCGCTCGAAGGCTGGTTCACCGTGGTGTCCTACCAGAGCGTGACCTGGGGCCAGGCCTATGGCTACCACTACCGCGGCTTCACCGTGCGCAAGCTGCGCATGACGATCCGGCAGTTCACCGACACGTTCTGGTGGGGAGCGGCCTTCTGAAGGCCGGCCCGCGTGGGTTGCAGCGCCGCCACCTGTTGCAGGCCGGCGCCGGCCTGTGCGCCCCGCCCGCGTTCGCGCAGCCGACCGCCGCCGATGGCAGCGCCGCGCTGCGCGCGCGCCAGCGCCCGCCCGGCGTGGCGCTGGCCGCCGCGCGCATCACGGCCGACGGCGTGCGCTTCGTGTTCGCACCGGCCGCGGCCGGTGCCGCACGGGCGGTGGATGCCGACAGCCGCTTCGAATACGGCTCCATCACGAAGACCTTCACCGCGCTGCTGCTGGCCGCGCACGTGCAGCGCGGCGAGCTGGCGCTGGACGATGCGGTGGAGCGCGCGCTGCCCGACGGCCTGCGCCTGCGCGACAGCGTCGGTGCGGCGCTCACCTGGGCCGACCTGGCCACCCACCGCAGCGGCCTGCCGCGCCTGCCGGGCAACCTGGATCCGGCGCGGCCCGACCCCTACGCCGCCTACGGCGAGGCCGAGCTGAAGGCCTTCCTGCGCGACTGGAAACCCGCCCAGGCGCGCGACACGCGCTGGGAGTACAGCAACCTCGGTTTCGGCCTGCTCGGCCAGGCGCTGGCCTGGCGCGCGAACAAGCCGTTCGATGCGCTGCTGCGCGAACAGGTGCTCGACCCGCTGGGCCTGCCCGACGTGCAGCTGGCGCGCCGCCCCGTGCCCGGCTTGCTGCCGGGCCACGACGCGCAAGGCCGGCCCGCAACCGACTGGCACTTCGACGCGCTGGCCGGCGCCGGCGCGCTGGTGGGTTCGGCGCGGGCGCTGGCGCGCTACGCGCAGGCTGCGCTGGGGCTCGTCGCCACACCGCTGCAACCGGCCTTCCAGCTGGCGCTGAGCCTGCGCGCCGTGGGGCCGGCGCCGCACAACCGCATCGGCCTGGCGTGGCTGGGCGCGCCGCTGGGCACGCGCGAACTGCGCATGCACGACGGCGGCACCGCGGGGCATGCCAGCTCGCTGTGCCTGGAGCCTGCGGCACGCCAGGCCGCGCTGGTGCTCGCCAACGGGGCCGGCAGCGTGAACGACCTGGCGCTGCACCTGCTGGAGCCCACGGTGCCGGTGCGCGACATCGCGGCCGAGGAACGTGCGCTGCAGGGGGCGGCCGTCGAGCTGGCGCCCGAAGTGATGGCACCGCTGGCCGGCCGCTACCGGCTCAACCCGCAGTTCGCGCTGGAGCTGCGCGTGCGCGACGGCCGCCTGTTCGCGCAGGCCACCGGCCAGGGCGAGTTCGAGCTGTTCGCCCGCGGGCCGCGTAGCTTCTTCGCGCGCGTGGCGCCGATCGGCATCACGTTCGACGGGGCCGAAGGCGTGCCGCCGGCGCTCTCCTTGCACCAGGCCGGCCAGACGCTGGTGTTCCGGCGCGAACCGTGAGAGTCGCGCGGGCCGTGCGTCAGCGGCTCCTGAACCCGATCGTCGCGTGCGTGCCGTCGCAGAACGGCTTGCTCGCACTGCCGCCGCAGCGGCACAGGCGGGCCTGTGTCACGCGGCACACCATGCGGCCGGTCCCGCTCAGCACTTCCAGCGGGCCGCGCACGGCCAGCGGGCCGTCGGTCTCGGGGTCGATGGCCAGCACGCCGCCGCGCTCCGCCGGCATCTCGGTCGGTTTGCCGGCCACGCCGGTGGGCGGTTCGCCGCTGGCGTCGAAGCCCGCGTCGTGGTGGCTGCCGTCGCAGAAGGGCTTGTTGCGGCTGGCGCCGCAGCGGCACAGCGTGGCACGGTAGCCTGCCGGCCGGCTGTCGAGCACGAGCTCGGCGCGGAAGGCGTAGGGCCCGTGCTCGCGCACCGAGACCAGGTTCACCGGCGGCGCGGCCTCGGCGGCCAGGCCCTGCTTCGGCTGGTAGCGGATGGCGCCCGACGGGCAGGCGTGCGCGATCTCCACCACGCGCGCGGCCGGCATCGCGTCGGGGAAGATCCACGGGCCCTGCACGTTGGCCAGGAACACCCGCGGCGCGCCGGTGACGCAAAAGCGCGCGTGGATGCAACGGCGGGTCTCGAAGTGGAGATCCAGCGCCTGGCCTGGCACGACCTCCACGCCCTCGGGGGTGGTGGTGCTGGCCGGCGCGGGTGGAGCGGACGCTTCGGCGGGTGCGGGCGCGGGTGCGGGTGCGGTGTCGCGCGGTGCGGGAGCCCGCGCGGCACTGCGCTCGTAGCGCGCCGCGGCGTCGCGCAGCAGCAGCAGCGCGCGCTGCGTGCGCGGCGTGGGCAGGTCGGCGGCGAGTTGCCCGGCCGCCTGCACCAGCGTGGCCAGGCGCTCGCTCACGAAGCGGCGGCCGGCGGCACCAGGCGGCAGCGCACCGGCGTCGCGCAGCGCGGTGAAGCTCATGCCGGCGTGGCAGTCGGGGTTCGACGGGCCCGCCGGCAGCCGCGCGGCCTGTTCGCCCAGCGGCGACATCGCGCGCATCGTGGCCAGCGCCAGGTCCACCAGCGCAGGCTTCTCGGGGTCGGTGGCGGGCAGCGCGTAGGTCAGCGCCAGCAGGCGCAGCATCAGCTGGTAGGTGGCGTTGGCCAGGTCCACCACGGCGATGGCCGCGTGGTCTTCCAGCCAGACGCGGCCCTCGGGCCGTGGCGGGCGGCGCAGCACCGGGTTGGTGGCCGCCGGAAAGGCGGGTGCGAACGCGGGCCGCGACGCCAGCAGCGCCGCGTGTTCGGCGCGGATCGCGCTGAAGCGCTGGAAGTGCGAGCCCTGCGTGTCGGCCGCGGCGCCTTCGCCCTGGCGCACGATGGCGTCGATGGCCGCGCCCGCGGTGGCCATGCAGCGCACCGGGCGCGCGGCGGCCAGGTCCACCAGCTGCGTGCCCAGCTGCAGCGCGGGGTCGCCGCAGAAGGCGGCTGCTTCGCCGTGTGCGGCCACGAAGGCGCCCAGGCCCTGCGCCAGCGTGGCGTAGAAGGCGCCCACGGTGTCGTAGTCCAGCGCCATCGGTGTCAGGCGCGGGGCGGTGGAGCCGCGCAGGAAGTCGCGCTCGGGCGCGAAGCCGGGGCCCTCGGGCTCGGTGGATCCTTCGGGGCGCTCGAGGAAGATGAAATGCTGCAGCGTCTTCGCGTCGAAGGGGGCGAGTTTCACGACGATGCGCGCCGGCAGGTAGCCCGCATCGAGCGGGAAGTTCGCGCGCCCGAAGCGCGGGCTGCCGCCGAGCGCCGAGGTCAGGTTCCACATCGCCACCAGGTGGCCCATCTCCTCCACCGCCACGCCCACGATCTCGCGCCGCCAGCGCTGCACCGCGTCGGCCTCGGCCGGCAGCAGGCCCTCGGACGGGTCCTTCAGGCTGAAGGCCGCGTAGAGGTAGGTGCACATCAGGTTGTGCTCCAGCTCCGCGGCCTCGTACAGCATGTGCAGCAGCGACTCGCGGTCAGGTGCCCGCATGGCGATGTTCATCGACGCTCCTGGGGTTGTGGTGACGGCCTTTCGTCGCGCAGCCCGCGCAGGAAGGCCTGCAGCACGCGGTCGGACGCCAGCGCGCTGCGCCCGGCGGCCAGCAGCTGCGCCACCTGCTCGGGCGGCAGCTTCAGCCGCGTGGGGATCGCGTTCAGCGCCGCGCTCTCGGCGGGCGGCAGGTCCGAGAAGCCGAGCTGCGTCACCGAGAAGCGCACGTCGTCGCAGCGCCAGCCGGGCAGCCGCGCACGCAGCGCCTGCTGCTCGGCCGGCGGCAGCGCGCAGCGGTAGCGCACGATGTCGCGCTCCCAGTGGCGGATCATCGCCAGGAAGCCGCCGTAGCTGAGGCGCGCCGCGCTGTCGATCGCGGTGTCCACGGCGGCACCTGCCACGTCGAGACCGGTCGGGCCTTCCGGCGCCTGGCCCCATTCGCCGCTGGGCCCCTGGCCGGCGTTCACCACGATGAAGAGCACGCGCCGCATCACCTGCGCGTCCTGCGCGCTGATCGGGCCGTAGGGCGTGTTCAGCAGCACGCGGCTCTGCAGGATGCTGACCAGGCCCAGGTTGTCGGTGATGCCGCCGTCCACCAGCTTCAGGTAGCGCCCGGTGGACGGGCTGCGGAAGTCGGCGAGCGCGCGCTGCAGCGCCAGGCGCAGGCGGCGCTGGTCGTCGCGGTCGGGGTCGTCGGGCAGGTCGGCACCCACCGCCAGCGGCCGCGTGCAGCGGTCGGCGAACTTCTCCAGCACCACCGGCGGGAACAGCACCGGCACCGCCATCGACGCCGCCACCGCTTCGCTGACGGGAAAGCTCGCCAGGTCGCTGCAGATCGCCTCGAAGGCGCGCTCGTGGAACGGGAAGGCCAGGCGGTGCTGGATGTTGGTGGCGTTGATCCACACGGCCGGGCGCCCGCGGCGGTACAGGTCAGCGAAGGTGGCGCCGGCGAAGACCTCGCGATCCAGCCACTGCGTGAGGCGCGAACCGTCGTTGAGACCGCCGGTCACCGCCTTCAGCAGGTGCAGCGGGTTCGAGAAGCTGGTGAGCAGCGACGACTCGCCGTCGCCGGCCAGCACCCGGTTGCGGAAGCCGTCGAAGCCGGCCTGGCCGTTGAGGCCGTAGTAGGCCGCCGTCAGCGATCCGCCGGAGACCGCGGTGATGAACGAGACCTCGTCCAGCAACGAACGGCCGCCGAGCGACGGCGCCTGCGCCAGCCCTTCGAGCACACCCTGCGCGAAGGCGGCCGCGCGCAGCCCGCCGCCCGAGAAAGACAGCGCCACCGTGACCGGCCCCGACACCTCCTGCGGTTCGCGCAGCGTGGGTTCGCCGAGCATCGGCCGGTTGCGCGGGCGGTTCCACTCGGTGGTGGTGCAGGCGGGCAGCAGTCCCAGCGCCGCCGCCAGAAGGGCCGCGGAGCGCGCTGCAGACTTCCGGCGTCGCCGTACTTCGTTGTGCACCGGCGCATTGTGGCCAGGTTCCGCCGCCCGCGTGGCCGGCGGGGAATGCCCGCGAGCTGCACCCCGAACCGCCCGCCGGGCCGGTGTCACGGGCCCGTAGCATCGCCGGCTGGGCCAGGTCTGACGCGGCTGCCGGCCGCCCGTAGCATCGGCGCTGCCATCCAATTGCAAGCCACCCACGCATGATCGAACTCAGCAAGGAAGACCGGCAGCAGGCCATCACCTCGATCGAACGCTACTTCCTCGAGGACCGGGGCGAGAAGATCGGCAACCTCGCGGCAGGCGCGCTGCTCGGCTTCTTCCTCGAGGAGATAGCCCCGAGCGTCTACAACAAGGGTGTCGCGGACGCGCAGGAGCGCATGCAGGCGCGCCTCGGCGAGCTCGACTTCGAGGTGCATGAAGACGAGTTCGCGTATTGGTCCAAGCGCGACCGGTCGCCCAAGGGCAGCAGGAAGTAGCTAGCGCGGCGTCGCGCTGTTCCAGATCTTCGTGGTGCCTACCGCCTGCACGGACAGGTGCACGAAGAGCAGGCAGGCCGCCACCAGCGCGACGGTCTTCAACGCATCGAACTCCCGCCGCGTCAGCGTGTCGATCTCGGTGCGAGGTACGGAGATCGTGCGGGTGCCGTCGCTGCCGGTCAGGGCCTCCGGGGTCCAGGCGGTCACGGTCAGCTGGAGCTCGGTGCCGTTCTTGCGCCGCAGCTGCACCTCGTCGCCGGGCCGCAGCGCGGGCCCGGCCTCGGGCGCTGGATCCGGCACTGCGGGGGGCGCGACCGGGCGCGGCGAGGTACAGCCGAGCAGGGCCAGGCTGCACAGCAGGCAGACGAGGTGGCGCCAGGCGCGGCCGGGGCTGGAGTGACGGGCAGGGTGCTGGTCCATGGCTGTACCACGCACGCTGGCGCGGCGGGCGGACAGCCTGCGGCGTGAGATGCCGCACGGCGCGCCGCGCGCCGCGGACCGGCGGCGCTCAAGTTCCGCCGCGGGCGGCCGATCGGACGGAACAAGGCCGCGCGATGTGCATGCACGCGGGACGGCCGTACCCACGAACGGAGTGCCCGTGAACCTGCGCCGTCTCCATCCGGTCCTGATCGCCATCGCCCTGCTGGCCGCTGTGCCCGCCTGGGCGATGCCCCCGGTGCCCGCGGGTGCGGCCGCCGCCGCCGTCTCGCAGGCCGCGGCCGCCGCAGGGACGCGCACCTTCCACGCCGCCGGCAGCGTCATCGTGCTGGTCAACGGTGTGGTGGCCAGCGCCCGCATCGCCCCGGTCGCCGTGCCGGCGCCGGGCTTCGTCTACGAGCGCTAGCTAGCCGCCTGCCGCCCGCTCAGGGCGTGGGCTGCCTGAAGCCCTGCACGGTGTCCCAGGCCACCTGCTGCAGGTGCTGCGCCACGTCGGCCGGCAGGCCGGCGGTGTAGCTGTTCCCCACCGGCGACTTCTTGAACAGCGTGGCCATCGTCACCGCGGCGCCCAGGTAGGTGCCGGCCAGGCTCGGGTGGCGCTTGTCCGGCGCGTAGAGGTTGATGTCGGGCCGCCTGGCGATGGACGCCGCGAAGGCCGGGCCCGCCGGCACGACCCGCATGTTGTTGGCGCGGCCGGCCTTCAGGTACTCGGCGGCCAGCTGCTCGGTCATCTGCGGCTGGTCCTGGTAGGCCCAGCTCAGGAACAGCGCCGGCTCGGCACCGGCCCGGCGCACGGTGGCGGCGTGCGCCTTCGCGGTGTCGTGGAAGGCCTGCTGCAGCTTCGGGTGGATGGGGCACTGGCTGCAGTCCATCATCAGCACCATGTCGAATACGCGCTCGAACTGGTTGAAGCTGACGTCGTTGGTGGGCGTGAAGCTGTAGCGCGCCATGCCGCTGCCGGGCCTCAGGTGCGCACCCACGTCGTGCCAGTCGAGCCCGGAGCCGCTGATCGTGGCGGAGGTCTGGCGCACGCCGCGCACGCCGGCGGCGTTCAGCAGCCCGCCCAGGTGGCCGTGCATGCTGTTGTTGAAGTAGAAGAAGCTGTTGCCCACCCACAGCAGCGAGGCCGGGGTCTCGCCCTGCCAGCGCGGCGCCGGCGGCGCGGCCGGTGTCGTGGGGCCCGTGCTGCAGGCTGCCAGGCCGGTCACCAGGGCGGCCACCCCTGCGGCGCGTGCCACCCATTGCTTGAAGGTCTTCATCTGCGATCGTCTCCGTCCGTCCGGTCCATGCCGGCTCGCGGGCCGGTTCCCGGCAGTCTAGCGACGATCCGCGCTCAGCTGCGCCGCCGCGCGGCCGGGGCGGCGGTGGCGCGGCCGAAGGCCTTGCGTTCCTGCGCCCGCTGGTCGAGCTGGCGCGCGATGCTGCCGCAGACCAGGTCGCACAGCGCGTAGACGGAGTCGTCGGCGATGCGGTAGTACACCGCGGTGCCGCGGCTCTCGCGCGCCACCAGGCCGTGCTGCGTGAGCAGCGACAGGTGGCGCGAGATGTTGGCCGAGGTGTAGCCGCAGGCCTGCGCCAGTTCGCCCACGTTGTGCTCGCCCTCGCGCAGCAGGTTGAGGATCTGCAGCCGCGTGGGTTCCGACAGCGCCTGGAAGTAGGCGGCGACCTGGGTGAGCGCCTCGGCGGGCAGACCTTGCATGCGGGAACAAGCCGGTGGGGTTTCAGTCCGCGGATGATGCCTCATCGCCGCCTTCCTTGCTTCATCTCGCAATCTCTTGCTTGACTATTTAACTGCATAGCTAAATAATAAATCAAGCAGGACAAAAAGGCGAGCGTTGCATGGATCAAAAGCCGAACTGGATCACGCGGGCCCTGATGGCCAGCCTCGCGGGCCTGGTGGTGCTGCCGCTGGCAGCGCGTTCCGCCGAGGCGGCCGTGCCGCTGGCCAGCGTGCCGGTGGCCGCCGCGACCGACGGCCGCGCCGCCGGCTTCGACGGCGTGGTGGAGGCGCTGCGCCAGACCGTGGTGGCCGCCCAGGTGCCGGGCGCCGTGGTGGCGCTGCCGGTGAAGGCGGGCGACCGCGTGAAGGCCGGCCAGCTGCTGCTGCGCCTGGACGCGCGCGCTGCCGAGCAGCAGGCCAGCGCCGCCGCGGCGCAGGTGCTGGCGGCGCGCGCCGCGCAGGAAGCCGCGACGAAGGAGTTCGAACGCCAGCAGCAGCTGTTCCGCGACCGTTTCATCAGCCAGGCGGCGCTGGAGCGTGCCGAGGCGCAGCACAAGTCGGCGCAGGCGCAGGCCGCCGCGCAGCTGGCCGCGGCGGGCGCGGCGCGCACCGAGTCCGGCTTCTACACGGTGAAGGCGCCGTACGACGGCATCGTCTCCGAGGTCTCGGTGGTGCTGGGCGACCTGGCGATGCCGGGCCGCCCGCTGCTCACGCTGTACGACCCGGCGGCCCTGCGCGTCACCGCCGCGGTGCCGCAGAGCGCGGCCCCGAAAACCGACGCCGCCGCGCCGCAGGCCGAGCTGCCCGGCGTGGCGGCCGGCCGCATCCAGCCGCTGCGCTGGCAGCTGCTGCCGGCGCTGGATCCGGCCACGCACACCCTGCAGCTGCGGCTGGACCTGCCGCCCGGCACCGCCGCCGCGCCCGGCATGTTCGCGCGCGCCTGGCTGCCCGGCGCCGCGGCGGCCGGCAGCCGGCTCGCGGTGCCGGCGCGGGCCGTGCTGCGGCGCGCCGAGCTGGTGGCGGTGTACGTGGTCGGCGCCGACGGCAGGCCGCTGCTGCGCCAGGTGCGCCTGGGTGCCGCCAGCGGCGACCAGGTGGAGGTGCTCGCCGGGCTGGCCGCCGGCGAGCGCGTCGCGCTCGACCCGCAGGCCGCGGCCAAGGTGCGCTGATGGGCATCTCGGGTCGCATCGCCCGCTACTTCCAGAGCGCGCAGATCACGCCGCTGCTGGCGCTGGTGGCGCTGCTGCTGGGCGCCTTCGCGGTGATGGTGACGCCGCGCGAGGAAGAGCCGCAGATCAACGTGACGATGGCCAACGTGCTGATCCCGTTCCCCGGCGCCGCCGTGAAGGACGTGGAGCAGATGGTGGCCACGCCGGCCGAGCAGGTGCTGTCGCAGATCGCCGGCATCGAGCACGTGATGAGCGTCTCGCGCCCCGGCCTGGCGCTGGTGACGGTGCAGTTCAAGGTGGGCGTCTCGCGCACCGAGGCGCTGGTGCGGCTGTACGACACGGTGAACGCCAACGCGGACTGGCTGCCGCCCGGCCTGGGCACCGGCCAGCCGCTGGTCAAGCCCAAGGGCATCGACGACGTGCCCATCGTCGCGCTGACGCTGCACGCGAAGGACCCGCAGACCGGCGCCTACGACCTCGAGCGCGTGGCCCACACGCTGGAGGCCGAGCTCAAGCGCGTGCCCGGCACGCGCGAGGTGCGCACCATCGGCGGCCCGGGCCGCGCGGTGCGCGTCGAGATCGACCCGGCCCGCCTGGCCGGCGCCGGCATCACGGTGGCCGACCTGCGCCAGGCGCTGCAGTCGGCCAACGGCGGCGCGCCGCTGGGTGACCTGCTGGGCGGCGACCGCGCGGTGGCGCTGGAGGCCGGCCCGCACCTGGCCGATGCGCGCGAGGTGGCCGAGCTGGTGGTGGGCGTGCGCAACCGGCGCCCGGTGTTCCTGCAGGACGTGGCGCGCGTGGTCGACGGCCCGCTGCCGCCGCAGCGCTACGTCTGGCACGCCACGAAGGACGGCGACGCGCCCGCGGTGACGATCGCGATCACGAAGAAGCCGGGCGAAAACGCCATCGCCGTGGCCGACGCGGTGATGCAGCGCGTGAACGCCGCGCGCAACACGCTGATCCCGCAGGGCGTGGAGGTGGCGGAGACGCGCAACTACGGCAGCACCGCCAACGACAAGGCGATGAAGCTGATCCAGAAGCTGCTGTTCGCCACCGCGTCGGTGGTGGCGCTGGTGTTCTTCGCGCTCGGGCGACGCGAGGCGGCCATCGTCGGCAGCGCGGTGATCCTGACGCTGACGGTGACGCTGTTCGCGTCCTGGGCCTGGGGCTTCACGCTCAACCGCGTGTCGCTGTTCGCGCTGATTTTCTCGATCGGCATCCTGGTCGACGATGCGATCGTGGTGGTGGAGAACATCCACCGCCACATGGCCCTGCATCCGCAGAAGTCGCTCGCCGAGCTGATTCCCGGCGCGGTCGACGAGGTCGGCGGGCCCACCATCCTGGCCACGCTGACGGTGATTGCCGCGCTGCTGCCGATGGCCTTCGTCTCCGGGCTGATGGGGCCGTACATGGCGCCCATCCCCATCAACGCCAGCATGGGCATGCTGCTGTCGCTGGCCATCGCCTTCGTCGTCACGCCGTGGCTGGCGCGGCTGTGGATGAAACACACCGGGCACCATGACGCCGCTGCGCCCATGGCCCCCACGGGCCTGGCCGCGCGCATCGGCCCGCTGTTCGAGCGCGTCTTCGGCCCGCTGCTGGACCCGGCGCGCGGCCGCCGCAACCGCCGCCTGCTGGGCGCGGGCGTGGCCGGGCTGATCGCGCTGTCGCTGGCGCTGCCGGTGCTGGGCCTGGTGATGCTGAAGATGCTGCCCTTCGACAACAAGTCGGAGTTCCAGGTCGTCGTCGACATGCCGGCCGGCACGCCGGTGGAGCGCACCGCGGCCGTGCTGCGCGAGCTGGGCGCGCACCTGGTGCGCCAGCCCGAGGTGACCGACCTGCAGGCCTATGCCGGCACCGCGGCGCCGATCAACTTCAACGGCCTGGTGCGCCAGTACGACCTGCGCAGCGGCGGCGAGGTGGGCGACCTGCAGGTGAACCTGGTCGACAAGCACCACCGCCACGAGCAGAGCCACGCCATCGCCACGCGGCTGCGGCCCGAGCTGCAGGCCATCGGCCGCCGCCACGGCGCCAACGTGAAGGTGGTGGAAGTGCCGCCGGGGCCGCCGGTGCTGTCGCCCATCGTCGCCGAGGTCTACGGGCCCGAGGCGGCTGGCCGGCGCGAGGTGGCCCGCGCCGTGCGCCAGGTGTTCGAGCGCACCGCGGGCGTGGTGGACGTGGACGATTCGGGCATCGCCGACGCGCCGCGCCAGCTGCTGGTGGTGGACCGCCGCAAGGCCGCGCTGCTGGGCGTGCCGCAGGCGGCGATCGTGGGCACGCTGCGCGCCGGCCTGGCCGGCGAAGCGGCGACCTACCTGCACGACCAGAGCAAGTACCCCGCGGCGGCGCTGATCCAGCTGCCGGCCGAACTGCACGGCGACCTGGGCGCGTTGCTGCAGCTCGCCGTGCGCGGCGCGGCGGGGCAGCTGGTGCCGATCCGCGAGCTGGTGACGGTGAGCGACACGCGGCGCGAGCAGCCGGTGTTCCACAAGGACGGGCTGCCGGTGCACGTCGTGGTGGGCGACATGGCCGGCCGCGTCGACAGCCCGCTCTACGGCATGTTCCAGATGCGCAGCGCCATCGGGGCCATTGCCACGCCGGGTGGCGGCACGCTGGGCGAGACCTTCATCCGCCAGCCGGCCGACCCCTGGCGCGACTACGCGATCAAGTGGGACGGCGAGTGGCAGATCACCTACGAGACCTTCCGCGACATGGGCGCTGCCTACGCGGTGGGCCTGGTGCTGATCTACCTGCTGGTGGTGGCGCAGTTCGGCAGCTACCTGACGCCGCTGATCATCATGGCGCCGATCCCGCTCACCATCGTCGGCGTGATGCCGGGCCACGCGCTGCTGGGCGCGCCGTTCACGGCCACCAGCATGATCGGGATGATCGCGCTGGCCGGCATCATCGTGCGCAACTCCATCCTGCTGGTGGACTTCATCCGGCTGCAGGTGGGGCAGGGCGTGGCGCTGGAGCGGGCCGTGGTGCACTCGGCGGCCACGCGCGCGCAGCCCATCCTGCTGACCGGCCTGGCGGCGATGCTGGGCGCCTTCTTCATCCTCGACGACCCGATCTTCAACGGGCTCGCGATCTCGCTGATCTTCGGCATCCTCGTCAGCACGCTGCTGACGCTGGTGGTGATCCCGCTTCTGTACTACGTCAGCTACCAAGGAGCACGTTCATGACGTCCTGGCAACTCGTCCGCCTGTTCGCAGGCAGCTTCATCCTGCTGTCGCTCGCCTTCGGCGTGCCGGGCAGCCCGCTCTTCCTGAGCCCCTGGTGGCTGGCCTTCACCGCCTTCGTCGGCGCGAACCTGCTGCAGAGCGCGCTCACGCGCTGGTGCCCGCTGGAGATCATCCTGCGCAAGCTGGGCGTGAAGGCCGGCTGCTGAAGGCTGCACGCCCGCGTAAACCCTAGGCCTTCAAACATCAGTAAACAATAATATCCAGCTAATCGCATATCAACGGCGAACCGCGAGACCCTCATGCCCCTCGACGATCCCCGCCCCGGGCGCTTGGCCAAGGCACCCGAGAACTTCATCGGCAGCGAGGGCGTGCGCCAGGTCTTCGCCGAGGCGAAGACCGGCCGGCGCGACTTCGTGCGCCGGGCCTTCGCGGCCGCGCTGGCCGGCACGGCCGCGCCGGCGGCGCTGAGCCAGGCCAACCCGGTGCCGGCCGACGGCGGCGACCCGAACATCCTGGAGCTGCCCGCGCACAGCAAGGGCCTGGGCCAGGCGGTGGCCACCGACGGCTACGGCAAGCCGTCGAAGTACGAGGCCAACGTGCAGCGCCGCCCGAGCCCGGGGCTGACGCAGACCACCCAGGCCTCGGTGTCGTTCGCGCCGCTGCAGAGCCTGTTCGGCATCGTCACGCCGAGCGGGCTGCACTTCGAGCGCCACCACCAGGGCTGGTGGGACGTGGACCCGGCCAAGCACCGGCTGATGGTCAACGGTTCAGACGACCGCATCGTCGCCAGGCCCATGGTGTTCACGGTCGACGAGATCATGCGGCTGCCGTCGGTGAGCCGCTTCCACTTCATCGAGTGCGGCGCCAACACCGGCATGGAATGGGGCAACGTGGCCGTGCCCACCTGCCAGTACACGCACGGCATGATCAGCTGCAGCGAATTCACCGGCGTGCCGCTGAAGACGCTGTTCGAGATGGCCGGTGTCGACTTCAAGCGCGGGCGCTATGTGCTGGCCGAGGGCGCCGACGGCTCGTCGATGACGCGCACGATCCCGATGGAGCTGGTGGAAAGCGGCGAGGTCTTCGTCGCCTACGGCCAGAACGGCGAGATGCTGCGGCCCGAGAACGGCTACCCGCTGCGCCTGGTGGTGCCGGGCGTGCAGGGCGTGAGCTGGGTCAAGTACCTGCGCCGCCTGGAGGTGGGCGACCAGCCCTACGGCACCAAGGACGAGACCATCCACTACGTGGACCTGCTGCCTGGCGGGTTGCACCGCCAGTACACCAGCACGCAGGAGTGCAAGAGCGTGGTCACCACGCCGTCCGGCGGCCAGGTGCTGCTGGACAAGGGCTTCTACCAGATCAGCGGGCTGGCCTGGTCGGGCCGCGGCAAGGTCAAGCGGGTGGATGTCTCGGTGGACGGCGGCCGCAACTGGCGCAGCGCGCGCCTGCAGGAGCCGGTGATGAGCAAGTGCCTCACGCGCTTCTCGCTCGACTGGGTGTGGGACGGCAAACCCGCCGTCGTGCAGAGCCGCGCGATGGACGAGACCGGCTACGTGCAGCCCAGCTACCGCCAGCTGCGCGCGGTGCGCGGCACACGCTCGATCTATCACAACAACTCGATCCAGTCGTGGCTGGTGCAGGAAAGCGGCGAGGTGAAGAATGTCCAGCTGTCGTGAGCTGCTGACGGGTCTGCTGACGGGCGTTCTGGCAGGCCTGGCGGCGCTGCTCGCCACCGCAGCGGGCGCGCAGACCGGCTACCCCGGCGTGGGGCGCGCCGCCACGGCCAAGGAGATCCGCGCCTGGGACATCGACGTGCGCCCCGACTTCAAGGGCCTGCCCAAGGGCTCGGGCACGGTGGCCAAGGGCCAGGACGTGTGGGAGGCCAAGTGCGCCTCGTGCCACGGCGTGTTCGGCGAGAGCAACGAGGTCTTCACGCCGCTGGTGGGCGGCACGTCGAAGGAGGACGTGGCCAGCGGCCGTGTCGCGCGCCTGAACGACACCACCTTCCCGGGCCGCACCACGCTGATGAAGGTGTCCAGCGTCTCGACGCTGTGGGACTACATCAACCGCGCGATGCCGTGGACGGCGCCGAAGTCGCTGACGGTGGACGAGGTCTACGCCGTCACCGCCTACCTGCTGAACATGGGCGGTGCGCTGCCCGACGACTTCGTGCTGTCCGACGCCACCATCGCCGAGGCGCAGCGCCGGCTGCCCAACCGCAACGGCGTGACCACGGCGCACGGCCTGTGGCCCGGCAAGGGCATGGGCAACGGCGGCCAGCCCGACGTGAAGGCCGCGGCCTGCATGAGCAACTGCGCCGCCGAGCCGAAGGTGGCCTCGTTCCTGCCCGACTTCGCGCGCAACAACAACGGCAACCTCGCCGAGCAGCAGCGGCTGGTGGGGCCGCAGCGCGGCGTGGACACCACGCGGCCACCCGGCAGCGCGCCGGCGGCTCCCGCGGCCGCCGCCGCTCGCCCCAAGCCCGACCCTGCCGCCAACGCCGCGTTCGCGCTGGCGCAGAAGAACACCTGCACCGCCTGCCACGGCGTCGAGAACAAGATCGTGGGCCCCGGTTTCCGCGAGATCGCGCAGCGCTACGCCACGCGCGCCGATGCCGCGGCCTACCTGGCCGGCAAGATCAGGTCCGGTGGCCAGGGCGTGTGGGGAGCGATCCCGATGCCGCCGCAGGCGCTGTCCGACGCCGACGCCGCCGCGCTGGCGCAGTGGCTGGTAGGTGGCGCCCCCCGCTGACGTGTCACGTTCAAGGCTTTAGTATTGTTCGAACGAAGGAGCCCATCATGCTGAACCGCCGCGACCTGCTGTCGCATTCGCTCAAGGTGTCCGCCCTGCTGGCCGGTGCCGGCCTGCTGCCCACCGCGGCCCGTGCCGCCTACAACGCCGCCGCCTTCGAGGTGAAGTCGATGGCGGAACTGATGAAGGTGCTGGGCACCGGCACGCCCACCGAGAGCAAGGACGTCACCATCACCGCGCCCGACATCGCCGAGAACGGCGCCGTGGTGCCGGTGTCGGTGGCCAGCACCGCCCCGGGCGTCAAGCGCCTGCTGGTGCTGGTGGAGAAGAACCCCAGCGTGCTGTCGGCGATGTTCGACGTCAGCGACGCGGTGGACGCGAGCTTCTCGTCGCGCGTGAAGATGGGCCAGTCCTCCAACGTCTACGCGGTGGCGCTGACGGGCGATGGCAAGGTCCTCTTCGCACAGAAGGAAGTCAAGGTCACCCTCGGCGGCTGCGGCGGCTGAGGGCCCACCCCCGTAGCGCCTGCGGCGCACCCCCTCGAAGGGGGCAACGCCGACGGCCCGGCGGAGCCGGTTCCGTGGCGTTTGCTTGAGAACACACTCACGATCGATGCAAGGAGATTGACCATGGCAGACCCGATGCGCATCCGCGCCCAGATGGCCGGCGACAAGGCCACCGTTCGTGTGCTGATGAGCCACGAGATGGAGACCGGCCAGCGCAAGGACCCGGCCGGCAAGACGATCCCCGCCTGGTTCATCCAGGACGTGAGCGCCACGCTGAACGGCAAGCCTGTGCTCAGCGCGCAGTGGGGGCCGTCCATCTCGAAGAACCCCTTCCTGCAGTTCAACGTCAAGGGCGCCAAGGCCGGCGACAAGATCGCCGTGACCTGGAAGGACAACAAGGGCGAGAGCCGCACCGACGAAGCCGTGGTCTCCTGATGATGAAGCCGCTGCCCTTGATCGCCGCCGCCGGGCTGCTGGCGTTCGTCTCCACCTCGTGGGCGCAGAAGAGTGCCGCGGACGGCATTGCCGAGTACCGCAAGATGCTGGAGGACGGCAACCCGGCCGAGCTGTTCGAAGCCAAGGGCGAGTCGCTCTGGAAGACGCCGCGCGGACCGAAGAAGGTGTCGCTGCAGACCTGTGACCTGGGCCTCGGGCCCGGCGTGGTGAAGGGCGCCTGGGTGCAGCTGCCGCGCTACTTCGCCGACACCGGCCGCGTGCAGGACCTGGAATCGCGCCTGCTCACCTGCATGGAGCGCATCCAGGGCTTCGACCCGGCGCCCATCGTCGCCGCGCGCTTCGACACCGGCGAGCAGGCCACGCTGACCGCGCTGTCGGCCTGGATCTCGGCGGAGTCCAAGGGCATGAAGATGGCGCTGCCGCAAGGTCATGCCGAGGAGCGCCGCTTCTACGAACTGGGCAAGCGCGCCTTCTTCTTCCGCGGCGGGCCGATGGACTTTTCCTGCGCCAGCTGCCACGGCGAGGACGGCAAGCGCATCCGCCTGCAGGACCTGCCCAATCTCACGAAGAACCCGGGCGACGGCATCGGCTTCGCGGCCTGGCCGGCGTACCGCGTGAGCAGCGGCGAGATGTGGAGCATGCAGCGGCGGCTCAACGACTGCTACCGCCAGCAGCGCTTTCCCTATCCCGGTTTCGCCTCGGACGTGACGATCGCGCTCGGCGTCTACATGGGCGTCAATGCGAAGGGCGCCGAGTCCATCGCCCCCGCCATCAAGCGCTGAGCGCGGAGCAGCCATGCACAAGAAACTCATCCTCGGGCTCGTCACGCTGGTGGCCGGTGTGGTCGTCGGCTGCGCTTCGGACCCGGCCTCGTCTCCCGGCCCCACGCCCGCCGAGCTCGACCAGCAGGCCCAGGCGATGATGAAGGCCTCGTTCCGCGAGCAGGGCATCGCCAAGCTCGACCGCATCGCGCAGGACCTGGGGCAGCGCGCCTGCTCCGACGCGAAGCCGCCCGCCGAGGCGGTGGCCAAGCAGATCGAGGCCGATGCCTATGCGTCGATCCGGCTGCCGGCCGACGGCCGCTACATCGGCGACTGGCGCGAAGGCGAGAAGCTGGCCCAGAACGGCCGCGGCATGACCTGGACCGACAGCAGCGCCGCGCCCGGCGCCGGCGGGGCGCAGTGCTACAACTGCCACCAGCTGGACAAGAAGGAGATCTCCTACGGCACCATCGGCCCGAGCCTGTGGAACTACGGGAAGATCCGCGGCGTGAAGGACCCGGCCGATCCGGCCTCGGAAGCCATCGTCAAGTACACCTGGGGCAAGCTGTGGAACAGCAAGGCCTTCATGGCCTGCTCGAACATGCCGCGCTTCGGCCATGCCGGGCTGCTCACCGAAGACCAGATCCGCCACGTGATGGGGCTGCTGCTCGACCCGCGTTCGCCGGTCAACCAGTAGCCAAGACGGGGCCCGCCATCGAGCGGGCCTCTTTTGCGACTCTCGAATCGTTGGTTCAGCATCCATGAATATTTCGAAGCGCGAGTTCCTGCAGGTCATGGCGTCCGCCTCCGTGGCCGGCCTCGCGCTCGGCCGCTGGGCGGAGGCCGACGCCGCCACCGCCGAGCAGGGCCTGTACGACCTGCCGCCGTTCGGCAACGTGTCGCTGCTGCACATGACCGACTGCCATGCGCAGCTCAAGCCCGTGTACTTCCGCGAGCCGAGCGTGAACCTGGGCATCGGCGGCATGCAGGGCCAGCTGCCGCACCTGGTGGGCGAGCATCTGCTGAAGGCCGCGGGCATCCGCCCCGGCAGCGCACAGGCGCACGCCACCACCTTCCTCGACTTCGAGAAGGCCGCGCGCCGCTACGGCCGCGTCGGCGGCTTCGCGCACCTGGCCACGCTGGTCAAGCGCCTGAAGGCCAGCCGCCCGGGCGCGCTGCTGCTGGACGGTGGCGACACCTGGCAGGGCAGCGCCACCTCGTTGTGGACCAACGCCCAGGACATGGTCGACGCCTGCAAGCTGCTGGGCGTGGACGTGATGACCGGCCACTGGGAATTCACCTACGGGATGGAGCGGGTCAAGGAGATCGTCGAGAAGGACTTCAAGGGAACCATCGACTTCGTCGCGCAGAACGTCAAGACCAACGACTTCGGCGACCCGGTGTTCAGCCCCTACACGATGCGCACGATCAACGGCATCCCGGTGGCCATCGTCGGCCAGGCCTTCCCGTACACGCCGATCGCCAACCCGCGCTACCTGGTGGCCGACTGGGGCTTCGGCATCCAGGACGAGAACCTGCAGAAGGTGGTGGACGAAGCGCGCGCCAAGGGCGCGCAGCTGGTGGTGGTGCTGTCGCACAACGGCATGGACGTGGACCTGAAGATGGCCAGCCGCGTGCGCGGCGTCGACGCCATCCTCGGCGGCCACACGCACGACGGCGTGCCGGTGGCGGTGCCGGTGAAGAACGCGGGCGGCACCACGCTGGTCACCAACGCCGGCAGCAACGGCAAGTTCCTGGGCGTGATCGACTTCGACGTCAAGGACGGCAAGCTCGCCGACTTCCGCTACCGCCTGCTGCCGGTGTTCGCGAACCAGCTGCGGCCCGACCCCGCGATGGACGCGCTGATCACCAAGGTGCGCGCGCCCTACGAGGCCAGGCTGGCCGAGAAGCTGGCCACCACCGACGGCCTGCTGTACCGCCGCGGCAACTTCAACGGCAGCTGGGACCAGCTGATCTGCGACGCGCTGATGGACGTGCAGGGCGCACAGATCGCCTTCTCGCCCGGCTTCCGCTGGGGCACCAGCCTGCTGCCCGGCGACACCATCACGCGCGAGCTGATGATGGACCAGCTGGCCATCACCTACCCCTACGCCACGCTCACCGAGATGAGCGGCGAGACGATCAAGACCATCCTCGAGGACGTGGCCGACAACCTCTTCAACCCCGACCCGTACTACCAGCAGGGCGGCGACATGGTGCGCGTGGGCGGGCTGCAGTACACGATGGACCCGGCCGCGAAGACGGGCAGCCGCATCACCGAGATGCGCCTCGCGGGCAAGCCGATCGAGGCGGCAAAGCGATACAAGGTCGCCGGCTGGGCGCCGGTGGCCGAGGAGGCGAAGTCCGCACCCGGCGTGAAGCCGGTGTGGGAGCACGTGGAGACCTGGCTGAAGGCGCAGGGCGGTCGCGTGAAGGCGCGCCGCGTCAACACCCCGAAGCTGCTGTCCACGCAGGGCAACCCTGGCATTGCGAAGGCCTGAACATGAAGCGTCGTCCGCCCCTCTTCGTCCGCGCGCTGTGCGCCGCCGCGGCGCTCGCCAGCGGCACCGCGTCGGCAGCGCCCGAGGCGACCTACGCCGTCAAGCTGCTGACGCCCGAGACCGCGCTGGCTGCCGCGCAGGCGGCCATCGCACACTGCCGCAAGTCGGGCTGGCAGGTGGCGGTGGCGGTGGTGGACCGCGCCGGCCTCGTGCAGGTGCTGCTGCGCGACCGCTACGCCGGCGCGCACACGCTGGAGATCGCGCCGAAGAAGGCCTGGACGGCGGCGAGCTTCCGCATGTCCACCACCGCGCTGGCGGCCGAGACGCAGGCCGGCCGCCCGATGAGCGGCATCCGCTCGGCGCAGCAGGTGATGGCGATCGGCGGCGGGCTCACCATCGAGGCCGGCGGAGCCGTGCTGGGCGCGATCGGCGTCTCGGGTGCGCCCGGCGGCGAGGCCGACGACGCCTGTGCCGCGGCCGGCATCAAGGCCATCGCCGACACGATCGAGTTCTGACGGCACGAAGGCAGGCCCTGCCGTGAACCTGGAAGCCGTCGTCGAGCGCCTGGGCGAAAACGGCGCGCTGGCCGCCGGCGGGCTGCTGATCGGCGTGCTGTTCGGCTTCATGGCGCAACGCTCGCGCTTCTGCCTGCGCTCGGCGGTGATCGAGTTCGCGCGCAACCAGACCGGCGGCAAGCTCACGGTGTGGCTGTTCGCGTTCGCCACCGCGGTGGGCGCGACGCAGGCGCTGGCGCTCGCCGGCTGGTTCGACGCCGGCAACGCACGCCAGATCGCGGCGCGCGGCAGCCTGTCGGGTGCGGCCATCGGCGGCGCGCTGTTCGGCATCGGCATGATCCTGGCGCGCGGCTGCTCGAGCCGGCTGCTGGTGCTGGCCGCGCAGGGCAACCTGCGCTCGCTGCTGTCGGGGCTGATCTTCGCGGTGACGGCGCAGGCGGCGCTCACCGGCGCGCTGTCGCCGCTGCGCCAGGGCATCTCCGAGTGGTGGACCATCGACGGCGGCGGCGCGCGCGACCTCATCGCCCGCACCGGCATCGGCCACGGCGGCGCACTGCTGTTCGCGCTGCTGTGGCTGGCGGCGGCCATCGTCTGGGCGCGGCGGCAGCGGGTGCCGCCCTGGGGCTGGGCGGGCGCCATCGGCGTCGGGCTGGCCATCGCGGGCGCCTGGTGGTTCACCTACGCGGTGTCGAAGGTGGCGTTCGACCCGCACCCGATCCAGTCGCTGAGCTTCACCGGCCCTTCGTCCGAAGTGCTGAGCCGCGTGCTCTTCGTCACCGACAAGCCGGTCACCTTCGACCTCGGCCTGGTGCCCGGCGTGTTCATCGGCTCCTTCATCGCCGCGGCCCTGTTCGGGGAGTTGAAGCTCGAAGGCTTCCAGGGCGGCGCCAGCATGCGCCGCTACATCGCCGGTGCGATGTGCATGGGCTTCGGCGGCATGCTGGCCGGCGGCTGCGCGGTGGGCGCGGGGCTGTCGGGCGCCGCGGTGTTCACCATCACGTCCTGGATCACGCTCAGCACGATGTGGGCCGCCGCCGCGCTCACCGACCGCCTCGTCGACCAGCGCCCGCAGGGCCTGCTGGACCAGGCCGTGCCGGGCAGCCCCGCCGACTCCACCGCCTCGCGCACCTACGCCTGAAGCCGCCATGCACGCCCTTCGCCTCCTTGCCGCCGCCGCACTCGCGCTCCTGACCCTGCCGGCCCTTGCCGCCGACGACGCACGCGGCGAGGAGATCGTGCAGGGCAAGTGCTTCATCTGCCACGGCGTGGCCGGCGAGAGCTCGAGCCCGGTCTTCCCGCGCCTGGCCGGGCAGAACGCGGCCTACGTGGCGCGCCAGCTGGCCGACTACCGCAGCGGCAAGCGCAAGAGCAGCACGATGCAGCCGATGGTGGAAGACCTGTCGCCCGCCGACTTCCAGGCCCTGGGCCGCTACTTCGCGAGCCGGCCGACCATCGTGCACACGGTGGCCGACCCCGAGCTCGCGCAGGTGGGCCGCTTCGTCTACGCGCGCGGCAACCCCTACAGCGGCGTGCCGGCCTGCGCCACCTGTCACGGCCCGCTGGGCCATGGCACCGAGGCGCTGCCGCGCCTGGCCGGCCAGCACGCGCAGTACACCGAGAACCAGCTCAAGCAGTTCAACAACCGCGAGCGCACCAACGACAACGCCGTGATGCACGGCATCGCGGCGAAGCTGAGCGAACTCGAAGCGAAGGCGGTGGCCGCCTACCTCAGCGGCCTGAAGTGATCAACCGCCCAGCGCGTCGGCCCAGATGTTGTCGGCCCAGCTGAGCGCGTAGCGCCCTTCCACCTGGTTGGCGCCGGCGGACACGCCGCCCGAGCCCGGCACGGTCTTGAAGATCTTCTCGGCCGCGTCGTACTGGTGCACCGACGCGACGTGGATCACGTCCTTCGCGGTGACGAAGCTGTAGCAGGTGTTCATCACCACCGGCGTGGCGTTGACCGGCTCGCCCTTGAGCAGCTGGATCACGGCCGCGGCCGCCACCTTCGCATGCTGGTTGGCCATGTGGCCCGACTTGGGCATCAGCGGCGCCGGGAAGGTGGCGTCGCCCAGCACGTGGATGCCGGGTGCGGCGGTGGCTTCCATCGTCAGCCAGTTCACGCCCACCCAGCGGTTGTTGATGGTGATGAGGCCGGCGTTCTTCGCCAGATCCGCCGCGCGCTGCGGCGGCACCACGTTGAGCACGTCGGCCTTGACGTCCTCGAACTCCAGCTTCGCGACACCACCGGCCACTTCCTTCAGCTCGGCGTTGGGCCGGTACTCGAGGATGTCCTTGTAGTGCTGGGCGAAGGCGCGCTCGAACAGCGCCTTCTTGCTCTGGATCTCGGCGTTGGCGTCCAGCACCAGCACCTTGCTGCGCGGTTTCGCCTGCTTGAGGTAGCTGGCCACCAGGCAGGCGCGCTCGTAGGGCCCGGGCGGGCAGCGGTAGGGCACCTTGGGGATGCTGATCGCGTAGACGCCGCCGTCGCGCATCGCGGTGAGCTGCTGGCGCAGCGCCACCGTCTGCGGGCCGGCCTTCCAGGCGTGCACCACGCTGCCGGCGTCGATGGCGGCGGCCAGGCCACCCACCTGCTCGTTCATGAAGTCGATGCCGGGCGAGACGATGAGCCGGTCGTACGGCAGCTCGCCGCCGCCGGCCAGGCGCACCTTCTTCGCCGCCGCGTCGATGGCGCTCACCTCGCCCTGAACGACCTTCACGCCCAGCGCCTTCAGCGTGTCGTAGCCGCGCGTGATGTCGGCCATCTCCTTGTAGCCGCCGACCACCAGGTTGGAGATCGGGCACGAGATGAAGCTGGTGTTGCGCTCGACCAGCGTGACGTCGACGTTGCCGCCCCACAGGCGCAGGTAGCGCGCCGCGGTGGCGCCGCCGAAGCCGCCGCCGACCACGACCACGCGGCCGATCGAGGGGCCCGAAGGCGCGGTGCTGGCGCAGCCGGCGAGTGCCAGCGTGCCGAAGGCCGCGCCGGCCTGCAGCAGGCGGCGGCGCGAGACGTCGAATCGTGGTGCGGACATCGCGGGCCCCTTCACTTCCTGGCCGGCTGCGCGGCGAAGTAGCCTGCGATGAGCCGGATCTGTTCGTCGGTGTAGCCCTTGGCGATCTGGTGCATGATCGTCGCGGGTTGGGCGCCGCTCTTGTAGTCGGCGATGGCGGCCATGATCTTCTCGGCCGACTGCCCGGCCAGCTGCTTCATCTCGCCGCTGGCCTGGCCGTTGGTGCCGTGGCAGTTGGCGCAGGTGGCAGCCAGGTTGCGCGCGAGCAGTGCGTCCTGTGCCAGCGCGGGCAGGGGGCTCAGGGCGGCGACACAGGCCGCGGCGAGCAGGCGTTTCATCGGGCTCTCCTCTCCAACTGGTGCAGGTGCGGGGACGCGGAAATTGTGGGCATATATTTGTGTATACGGATTGAGCGTATTCCCTGACGCGGTGCGGCGATCCGGCGCGCCGCCGCCGCAGCATCGGCCATCACTGATAGACTGATGCTCACCGCTTCCGAGGTGCCGCCCGTGGCCGACATCGCCGAGAAGGACCGGGTGTTCGAGTCCGCCGCCGAGCTGTTCGGCCTGCTCTCGACGCCCGTGCGCCTGAAGATCATCAGCGCCGTGTGCAACGGCGAACGCAACGTGTCCGAGCTGCTCGAGCAGATCGAGACCACCCAGCCCAACATGTCGCAGCACCTGGCCACGCTGTACCGCGCCGGCGTGCTGAGCAAGCGGCGCGAGGGCACGCAGATCTTCTACCGTCTGCAGAGCGAGCGCGTGGCCGTGCTGTGCCGCGCCGTCTGCACGCAGATCGCGGTGGAGCAGGACGAGGGCGGCGACATGCCGGCGTCCGAGCGCCTGACGCGGGGACGCTGATGGCACGCCCGGCAGCGCCCTGGTCGCGGCGGCGCGCGCTGGCCGGGCTGGCGCGGCCTGCACCGGCGGCGCCTGGGCCCAGGCGGCCGACGGCGAGGCCGCGCTGCCGGCGGTCGGCGCGCCGCTGAAGCTTCCCGACTTCCCGCTGCTCGACGGCTCCACGCTGCGCGCGGCCGATGCCGGCGGGCACGTGCTGCTGCTGTACTGGTGGGCCAGCTGGTGCCCGTTCTGCGCCCAGCAGTCGCCGCTGATCGACCAGTTCTGGCGCACGCACCGCGAGCGTGGGCTGCGCCTGGTGGGCCTGACGATCGACCGCAAGCCCGAGGACGCCAGCGCCTACCTCGCCAAGCGCGGCTATGTGTTCCCGGCGGCGATGGTCACGCCGGCCATCGCGCGCGTGCTGCCCAAGCCCAAGGGGCTGCCGGTGACGGTGGTGCGCGGGCGCGACGGCCGCGTGCTGGCGGCCGAGTCGGGCCAGCTGTTCCCGGAAGACATCGAGCAGTTCGCGCGTTTCCTGTAGGCGTTTGCGCCGGCGCACTCAGGCCAGGCCCAGGGCCTTCAGCCGCCGGTACAGCGTGCGTTCGCTCAGGCCCGCCTGCGCGGCCAGTTCCTTGCGCGTGCCGACGAATGCGGCGGCCAGTTCGCGCAGCCGTGCGTCGCTCAGAGGGTCGCCGGGTGGCGCGGCCGGGGCAGCGGCGGCGCCAGCGCCGTGCCACGCAGGCAGGTGGGCGGCGCGGATCACGCCGTCGTCGGCCAGCAGCCGCGCGCGGTCCAGCACGTTGCGCAGCTCGCGCAGGTTGCCCGGCCAGTCGTGCGCGCAGAGCCGGCGCATCGCGTCGGGCTGCACGCTGGGCCGCGTGCGCGCGCCGCCGCGCTGCAGGAACGAGTCCACCAGCAGCGGGATGTCGTCCAGCCGCTGGCGCAGCGGCGGCAGCTCGATCGGGAAGGCGCTGATGCGGTAGTACAGGTCCTGGCGGAAGCGGCCCTCGGCCACCATGCGCGCCAGCGGCTGGTGGGTGGCGGCGACCAGGCGGAAGTCGGCCTGCTGCACCTCGAGGCCGCCGACGCGGCGGAAGGTGCCCGACTCGATCAGCCGCAGCAGCTTCACCTGCATCGGCAGCGGCACGTCGCCGATCTCGTCCAGGAACAGCGTGCCGCCCTGGGCGGTCTCCACCAGCCCGGGCTTGCGCGTCTGCGCGCCGGTGAAGGCGCCCTTCTCGTAGCCGAACAGCTCGCTCTCGAACAGCGTCTCGGTCAGGCCCGAGCAGTCGACCACGACGAAGGGGCCACGTGCGCGCGGGCTGGCCTCGTGCACGGCGCGCGCGAACAGCTCCTTGCCGGTGCCCGACTCGCCCAGCAGCAGCACCGGCAGCATCGAGGGCGCCACGCGCTGCACGGCCGAGAGCGCATCGTTGAACACCGTCGAGCGCCCCACCAGCCCTTCGGCGCTGGCGCGCGCCGACACGCTGCGTACCACCGACAGCCGCTCCACGTACGCCACCACCTCGTGCCGCGCGTCGAGGATGGGCCGCAGCTCCACGTCCACGTGCTCGGGCCCGCGCGGCGTGTGGTGCACGTGCAGCACGCGGTCGGGCCCCTTCATCTCGCGCGCGCGGCGCATCGGGCAGTGTTCGCCGGCCTGGTCGCACGGCACCTCGTAGCCGTGCGAGACGCGGTAGCAGGTGTGGCCGAGGTAGGGCCGGTCGACGGTGGCGAACTGGCGCCGGTACGCCGTGTTGGCGGCCAGGATGCGGTACTCGGTGTCGAGCACGATCATCGGCTGCGCCTCGTGCTCGAGGAAGGACACCAGCGCCTGCACCTGCACCGGCGCCGGCGCCGGCGGCGGTGCGGGGTCCGGGTCGGACGGCAGGAGCGGTGTCGCGGACATGGCGGTCGTGGGCGGCGAGCGATTGTGCCCGCCCACTGCCAACGCTGCCATCCGCGCTGCCACTGCCGCTGCCAGAACGCGCCAGCGACGTCCGCGGCAGCCGGCGCGGGCGCCGGGTGCGCGGCGGAAAGTGCTGCGGCCACAGGCACTTGCGCAACGTCGCCGCACCCAGCGCCGGGCTGGCACGGGTCTTGAGATAGACACCTGCCAACAACCAAGGAGTGAGCATGTCCCGCAACGAAGGCAATCTCGACCGCGCGCTGCGCGTCATCGCCGGTCTCGTCCTCATCGGCCTCGCCGCCACCGGCACGGTGGGCGTCTGGGGCTACATCGGCATCGTGCCGCTGCTGACCGGCGCCGTCGGGCTGTGCCCGCTGTACAGCGTGCTGGGCATCAACACCTGCAAGCTGCGCAGCTGAGGGTCATGCCCGCCGCCGGGTCGCCGCGGCTGCAGGTCGAAGGCTTCTTCGACCGCGCGACATCGACGATCAGCCATCTCGTGCTGGACGCCGGTTCGCGGCAGTGCGCGCTGATCGACAGCGTGCTGGACTACGACGCGAGCTCCGGCCGCACCTCGACCGCGGGTGCGCAGAGGCTGGCCGCGCGGGTGCGTGCGCTCGGGGCCCGCGTGCAGTGGGTGCTGGAGACGCACGTGCACGCCGACCACCTCTCGGCGGCGCCCTGGCTGCAGCGCGAACTGGGTGGGCGCACCGGCATCGGCCGCGAGGTGACGCAGGTGCAGCAGCTGTTCGGCCGACTCTTCAACGCGGGCCCCGGCTTCGCGCGCGACGGCCGCCAGTTCGACCACCTGTTCGACGACGGCGAGACCTTCTCGATCGGCGGGCTGCGCGCGCGCGTGATGCACACGCCGGGGCACACGCCGGCCTGCGTCACCTACGTGGTCGACGACGGCCGGCAGTGCGCGGCCTTCGTCGGCGACACGCTGTTCATGCCCGACCACGGCACCGCGCGCTGCGACTTCCCCGGTGGCGATGCCCGCACGCTGTACCGCTCGATCAACCGCCTGCTGAGCCTGCCGCCGGCCACGCAGCTGCACATGTGCCACGACTACCAGCCCGGCGGCCGCGACGTGCAGTTCGTCACCACGGTGGCCGACGAGCGCCAGCGCAACGTGCACGTGCGCGACGGCATCGGCGAGGAGGCGTTCGTGATGATGCGGCGCGCCCGCGACGCCACGCTGGACCTGCCGGCCTTGATGCTGCCGGCGGTACAGGTCAACATGCGCGCCGGGCAGCTGCCGGAGCCGGAGTCCAACGGCACCCGCTACATCAAGATCCCGATCGATGCGGTCTGAGCGGCCCGGGAGGTTGACGCCATGCTGATGCGAGTCGATCCCTGGCGCATGCCGTTGCCGGCATGCGCCGCCCCGGCGCGCGACGCGCTGTCGCGGGCGCTCGATGCCGCTGCGCGCGACGTGTTCGACGAACAGGCGGTCGCGCTCGTCGTCGAGGCCGGCGCGCCGCTGTTCGGGCGCGGCGAAGCGGCCGGCCATGTCTACGCCCTGCGGCGCGGCATCGTGCGCCTGGGCGCGGCCTCGCGCAGCGGCGACGCCACGGTGTTCGGCCTGGCCGGGGCCGGCGACTGCATCGGCCTGGAAGCCCTGGTGCCGCCGCAGGCCTACGGCTGCGATGCGGTGGCCTGCACCGCGCTCGACCTCGTGCGCGTGCCGGCACCGACGCTGCAGCGCCTGCAGGAACAGCAGGCGCCGCTGCGCGGCGAACTGCTGCGGCAGTGGGCACGGGATGCCGAGCGTGCGCGGCAGTGGGCCATCGAGCTGCGCAGCGGCCCGGCGCACCGGCGCCTGGCGCAGCTGCTGGTGGAGCTGCGGCGCCACCGCGACGACGACGAGGGCGACGTCTGGCTGCCCGGCCGCGAGCTGATGGGCCAGATGCTGGGCCTGTCGTTGGAGACCTGCAGCCGCTCGGTGAGCCGGCTGCGGCGCGCCGGCGTGCTCGCGATCACGGGGCGCGACAGTGCCCGCGTAGACTTTGCCGGCCTGGACCGGCTGGGCGACGACCTGGACTTCCATTGAACCGATCCCTCCTGCTGCTCGGCGTCTGCCAGGCCCTGTTCCTCACCAACAACGTCACCTTCATCGCGATCAACGGCTTGGTCGGCCTGCGCCTGGCGCCGGTGGGCTGGATGGCGACGCTGCCCGTGATGGGCTACGTGGTCGGCGGTGCGCTGGCGGCCGGGCCGGTGTCGCGGCCGCCGCAGCGCTGGGGCCGCCAGCGCACCTTCCAGGCCGGGCTGGTGGTGGCGGCGCTGTCGGCGGTGGGCGGCGCGCTGGCGGTCACGGCGGGCAGCTTCTGGGGCATCGTCGCCATCACGGTGATCGCCGGCTTCTACAACGCCAACGCGCAGCTGTACCGCTTCGCCGGCCCCGAGCTGGTGGCGCCCGAGCGCAAGGCGCAGGCCATCTCGCTGGTGATGGCCGGCGGCGTGGCCGGCGCCTTCATCGGCCCCAACCTGGCCCGGCTCACGCGCGACTGGCTGCCGGTGCCGTTCGCCGGCGCCTACGCGGCGCTGGTGATCGTGGCGCTGCTGGGCTTGCTGGTGATGTCGATGATCCGCTTCCCGCCGCATGCGGCGCCGGCGCCGGGCAGCGACCCCGGCCGGCCGGTGCGCGAGCTGGCGCGCCAGCCGGCCTTCGTGGTGGCGGTGGCCGCCGGCGCGCTGGCCTACGGCGTGATGAACCTGCTGATGGCCGCCACGCCGCTGGCGATGGATCGCTGCGGCCTGCCCTTCAGCGACGCGGCCCTGGTGATCGAGTGGCACGTGCTGGGCATGTTCGTGCCGGCCTTCTTCACCGGCAACCTGATCCAGCGCTTCGGCACGCTGCCTGTGATGGCGGTGGGCCTGCTGCTGAACGTCGCCTGCGTGGCGGTGGCGCTCGGCGGGCTCGAGCTCGAACGTTTCCTGGCCGCGCTGCTGCTGCTGGGCGTGGGCTGGAACTTCCTCTTCACCGGCGCCACCACGCTGCTCACCACCACCTACCAGCCGCACGAACGCATGCGGGCGCAAGGGGCGATGGACACCTGCGTGTTCGCGACGATGGCGCTGACCTCGTTCGCGTCGGGCGCGCTGGTCACCACGCAGGGCTGGTTCCTGCTCAACCTGGGCTCGCTGGTGCCGCTGCTGCTGATCGGGGCCTGCCTGCTGTGGCTGGCGCGTGGCCCGGCACAATGGGCCGCATCCCGGTGACCATGGAGCCCGCGCGATGCCTGCGACATCCTCGCCCCAGCGGCTGTGGGCCGGCGCCAGCGGCTACGCCTTCAAGGAATGGAAGGGTCCGTTCTACCCCGCGGACATCCAGCCCGAGGGCATGCTCGCGTACTACGCGGCGCGGCTGCCGACGGTGGAGATCAACAACAGCTTCTACCAGATGCCCAAGGCCGACGTGCTGGCGCGCTGGGCGGAGGCCACGCCGCCGCATTTCCGTTTCTCGATCAAGGCTTCGCGCCGCATCACGCACGACGGCCGGCTGGCCGCGGACAAGGTGGCCGAGCCGCTGGCCTACCTCTACCGCGTGCTCGGCGCGCTGGGCGACAAGCGCGGGCCGGTGCTGTTCCAGCTGCCGCCGTTCCTGAAGAAGAACGTCGCGCTGCTGCAGGGCTTCCTGGCGCTGCTGCCAGACGTCGAAGGAGGCCATCGCGCCACCTTCGAGTTCCGCCACGACAGCTGGTTCGACGACGAGGTGTACGCGCTGCTGCGCGACGCCGGCGCCAGCCTGTGCCTGTCGGAGCGCGAGGACGCCACGCCGCCGCCGCTGGTGCCCACGGCCGACTGGGGCTACGTGCGCCTGCGGCTGGAGAGCTACGCACCCGAGGACCTGGCCGCCTGGGCCGCGCGCCTGGCGGCGACGCCGTGGCGCGAGGTCTACGCCTACTTCATGCACGAGCCGACCGCGCCCGGCTACGCGCAGGCGCTGCAGCCGGGGCCGGCTCCAGCACCCTGAGGGCGGCCGTCAGCGTCTGCCGGCAGGCCGTGTAGCCCTGCCAGGGGTCGGCGGTCTCGAACGACAGGTGTTCGCGTGCCGTGCGCACGTTCCACTGGTCGCTGCGCCTGAGCGCATCCAGCGCCTCCCAGGCGATCGGCATCGACACGCCGAGCCCGGGTCGCGCGCGCGCCGAGAACGCCGCTGCGGTGGTGGCGCCATGGTTGTTGCGCAGGTAGTCGACGAAGATGCGGCCCACCCGGTTGGCCGCGCCGCTCCTGGCGACGAAGCGCTGCGGGATCACGCGCGCCAGGTGCTGCACGGCGGCCTGCGCGAAGCCGCGCACGGTGTCCCAGTCGTCGCGCGGCGCCAGCGGCACCACCACGTGCAGCCCCTTGCCGCCGCTGGTCTTGAGCCAGCTCTTCAGCTTCAGCTCCTCCAGCAGGCCGCGCACCAGCCAGGCGGCCTCGCGCACGCGTTCCCAGCGCTCGCCGTCACCGGGGTCGAGGTCGAAGATCACGCGGTCGGGCTTGTCGATCGAGCGCACCTTCGCGTTCCAGGTGTGGAACTCGATCACGTTCATCTGCGCGGCAGCCACCAGGCCGCGCCGCCCCGGCACCTCCAGCATCGGCAGGTGATCGGGCCAGAGCGCGGCGTCCAGCTCCTTCAGGCCCAGGCCCTGCAGCGACTCCATGTGCTTCTGGAAGAACAGCTCGCCGCCCACGCCGTTGGGCCCGCGCACCAGCGAACACGGGCGGCCCTTCAGGTGCGGCAGCATCCAGTCGGCCACCGAGTCGTAGTAGCGCACCAGCTCCAGCTTGGTGATGCCGGTGCCGGCGTCGATCACGCGTTCCGGGTGCGAGACCTTGACCCCCGCCACCACGCTGCCACCCTCGGCACGCAGCAGCGCCGGCCCGGCCGGCATCACCGCGCCCTCGCGCCGCACCGCCTGCGCCGCCTTGTCGGCGCGCAGGCCGAGGAACTTCGCGTGGCGGATGTGGCCGTCCGGGGTCCAGTCGGCGAACTCCACCTCGGCCACCAGCTGCGGCTTCACGAAGCGCTGCTCCGCCAGCTCGCGCGCGCTCCAGCGGCCGGGGCCGGTGGGCAGCGCGAAGGGCGCCTTCTCCTGCTCGATGCGGGCCAGCTGCCGCTTCAGGGCGGCGGCGGTGCGTGCGTCCCAGCCCGCCCCCACGCTGCCCACGAACGTCAGCCGGCCGTCGTCGCCGTGCACGCCCAGCTGCAGCGCACCGATCTCGACCCCGCTGCCGGCGCGGTGGGTGTAGCCCGCGATCACGAACTCCTGGCGCATGCGGTTCTTCAGCTTGAGCCAGGTCTCGGTGCGGCGCGACTCGTAGGGCGCGTCCTTGCGCTTGGCGATCACGCCCTCGAGCCCCATGCGCCGTGCCGATTCGAGCAGCGTGCCGACGTCGGCGTCGAAGTCGGCGCTGAAGGCCAGGCGCTCGTGCGGGTGCGCGTCCAGCAGCTGCTTCAGCAGCTGCCGGCGCTGCACCAGCGGCACCGCGCGCAGGTCCCAGCCCTCGAAGTAGGGCAGGTCGAACAGGAAGTAGCGGATGCTGTCGGTGCGCCGGTGGTCGAAGGCGTTCTGCAGCGCGTTGAACTCGGGCGTGCCGTTCCTGCCGAGCACGACGATCTCGCCGTCGAGCCAGGTGGCCGACAGGCCCAGGCCGGCGAGCGCCTGGGCCAGGCCGGGCAGCTTCTTCGCCCAGTCGTGGCCGCCGCGCGTGACCAGCTTCACCTGGCCGTTCTCGATGCGCGCCATCAGCCGGTAGCCGTCGAGCTTGATCTCCCAGCTCCAGGCGCCCGAGGTCGGCGCGGCCGCCGCCAGGCTCGCCAGCTGCGGGCCCAGCGTGGCCGGCATCGGCGCCTGCACGGCGCCATCGGGCCGCTCGCCGGCGCGCAGCGTGGCCTTCAGCGGCTTGCTGATCACGCTGTCGGGCAGCGCGCTCAGCACGTCGTACTGGCTGCGCGGCCGCGCGAAGCGGTCGCGCTTCTTGAACAGCAGCCAGCCTTCCTGGCGCTCGCCGGGCTTGGCGATGCGCACCAGCTCCCACAGGCCCTGCAGCTTGTGGCCCTGCAGCGTGAAGACGAGCTTGCCGTCCTTCAGGCCCTGGTGCGGATCGGCCGCCGGCACCCAGTGGCCGTGGTCCCAGACGATCACAGTGCCGGCGCCGTACTGCTTCGGCGGGATCGTGCCTTCGAAGCCGCCGTAGGCCAGCGGGTGGTCCTCGGTGCGCACGGCCATGCGCTTGTCGGTGGGGTCGAAGCTGGGGCCCTTGGGCACGGCCCAGGACATCAGCACGCCGTCCAGCTCCAGGCGCAGGTCGTAGTGCAGGCGCGTGGCCGCGTGCTTCTGGATCACGAACGACAGCGCGGCGCCCGACGGGCCCACTTCGCCGCGCGGTTCGCCGGTGAGCCCGAAGTCGCGCCTGGCCCAGTAGCGGGCGAGTGCGTCCTGCGCCGGCTTGCGCGTGGCCATGATGCCGTACTAACGCTGCAAGCGTTTGTACGCGCTGAAGTGGCGCAGCGCGGCGCGGGTGTCACCCATCTGCTCGTGCAGCCGGCCCAGGTTGTAGTGCGCGTCGGCGAGGCCCGGGTCGAGCGCCAGGCTGCGTTCGTACGCGGCGGCGGCTTCGGGCAGGCGCTCGAGGTGGTCGAGCGCCACGCCGTGGTTGAAGTGCAGCAGCGCGTCGCCGGGGCTGTGGGCCAGTGCCCGCTGGCACAGCGTGGCCACCTCCCCGTAGCGGCCGGCCTCGGCCAGCATCGCGCCCAGGTTCAGCGTCGCTTCCACCATGACGGGCGCGCGGGCCAGGGCCTCGCGGTAGGCGGCCTCCGCGGCGGCGGGGTCGGCGGCCTCGAGCGCCAGCCCGCGCTCGAACCAGGTCAGCGCCGACGGCCCCTCGGCCGAGCCGGCCTCGCGCGCCAGGATGGCGACGCTGCCGGCCAGCGGCGCGACGTCGAAGTCCATCAGCAGCTGGCCGCTGTCGGCCTGCAGGCGGCCCTCGCGGTCGCGCACCGCCACGTCGGTGCCGATCGCGGTGATGCGCAGCCCGGTCAGCGGCAGCTCGCGCGGCAGCGTGGCCTTCAGGCGCGCCAGCGAGGTGAGGATGCGCCGCGGCGGAATGCCCGAGGCCTGCAGCGTGTGCGCGGTGCGCAGCAGCATCAGGTCCTGGAACGTGAAGCGCCACTCCTTGCGGCGGCCGCGCGTGGGCTTCACGAAGCCCTGTTCGATGAGCCCGGTGACGATGCGGCGCGACAGGCCGAGCATCGCCTGCACGCGGCTCAGCGAGTAGGTGGAGCGCTCGTCGTCGGCCGCGGCGCCGGGCACGGCTTACTTGCGGGCGCGGCTGCGCGCCGGCGCGCTCTCGGCGGCCGCGGGCGGCGCCTCGGCGCGCTTGGCGGCCTTGCGCTCCTTCGGCTCGGGCGCCGCCTCGGCGGCCTTGGCCGCCTGCTTGCCCAGGCTGGCGCGCAGCGCGTCCATCAGGTCGATCACCTGCGCGGTGCCGGCCACGCCTTCTTCGGCCGGCGCCGAGCTCACCACCTGCTGGCCGGCGATCTTCGCGTCGATGGCGGCCAGGATGCGCTGACGCTCCTCGTCGACGTACTCGCCCGGGTCGTAGGCATCTTCCGAGATCTGGTCGATCAGCTGCAGCGCCAGCTGCAGTTCGGCCGGCGTCACGGCCACGGGTTCGATGGACAGGTCCTTCAGCGAGCGCACCTCGTCGGCATACAGCAGCTGCTGCAGCACCAGCCCGTCTTCCACCGGCCGCACCTGCACCACGTACTGCTTGGACTTCCACGCCCACTTCGCCAGCGCGCAGCGGCCGCTCTGGCGCATCGCTTCCGCCAGCAGCGCATAGGGCTTGCCGCCGCGCTTGTCGGGCGCGATCAGGTAGGCCTTGTCGTAGTACAGCGGGTCGACCGACTTCTCGGGGATGAACGAGAGGATCTCGATCGTCGGGCTGCTGGCTTCCTCCAGCGCCTTGAGTTCGTCGGGCGTGAAGAGCACGAAGCGGTCCTTCTCGAACTCGTAGCCCTTGACCATGTCGGCACGCGCCACCACGCTCTGGTCCTTCTCGGACACGTACTGCTGCTTGAGCCGCGAGCCGTCCTTGGCGAGCAGGTTGAACTTCACCGCGCTGGACGATTCGGTGGCCGAGTAGAGCTTCACCGGGATCGACACGAGGCCGAAGCCGAGCGTCAGGGAAGCGATCGAGCGTGCTGCCATCACCAGACCTCTGGGCGAGAAAAGACTCGCAGGGGCAACATGTTAGCCGTGTTTTCTCAACCAGAACAAGAAGATGTTGCGGAACGCGGCACGGCGGCCGGCTACGGTGCGGCCGCAGGCATGGCCTGCGTGGCGGCGAAGGCCTCGAAGACGACGGCGTCCTTGCCGCCGCGCTTGGCCCGCAGCATCAGCGCGTCGGCCGTGGCCAGCAGTTCGTCGAGGCGCCGGTCGGCGCACCCGAACCACGCCACGCCCACGCTCGCCGACAGGCCCTCGAACCCCTGCAGCGCGGCGCGCGCCGCACCCAGCAGGCGGTCGCCGGCGAGTGCCGCGGCCGCCCGGTCCACGCCGGTCAGCAGCAAGGCGAACTCGTCGCCGCCGATGCGGGCCAGCAGGTCGCCGTCGCGGGCCGCCTGGTGCAGCGCCTGTGCCGCTGCACGCAGCGCGGCGTCGCCGGTGCCGTGCCCGTCGCGGTCGTTGACGAGCTTGAAGTTGTCCAGGTCGACGAAGACGATGGTCAGCGCCGTGCGGGCACGCCGCGCGCGCTCCAGGGCCTGCTCGCCGAGCGCGTGGAACGCGCGCCGGTTGAACAGCCGCGTCAGTTCGTCGCGGAAGGCGTGCTCGCGTGCCCGGTCCAGGCGCTCGCGCAGGCCGCTCGCCAGCGCCGCCGCGACACCGTAGGTCAGCAGGTGGATCGCCGCGTTCAACTCGTGGGTCCAGGCCGCGGCCGGCACGCGCGAGGACACCAGGTCGCCCACCAGCCACATCGCCGCCGCCAGAGCGGCCAGGCCGAGACCGGCACGTCGCCCGAGGAACCAGGCGCCGCACAGCACGGGCAGCAGGCTCAGCGACACGAAGACGAACTCGGCGTCGGTGGCCACGCGCACCAGGCCCAGGCCGAGCAGCACGAAGAGCGCCGCCAGCCACACCGGCCAGCGCCGCCCGTCCATCGTGGGTGTCCGCTCCATGGCTTGAAACCGTGCCCGGCCGGCCGGGCCGCCCCCCTCCCGACGCCCGCGTCCCGCGCCGTTGCGCATGGTCGCGCGCTGCGCCACGGGCCGCAAGCGCCCGTGGCGTGCACCGGCGCCTACGCGGCCGTGCCGCCCTCCGGCGGTGCCTCGTGGCACACCAGCACCGGCACCGAGGTCTGCGTGATCAAGCCCGGGACCACGCTGCCCGACAGCAACCGCAGCAGCGCGTTGCGGGGCTCGGCGGTGGCGACGACCAGGTCGCACTGCTGTTCGCGCGCCACCGTGGTGATGAACCGGACGGCATCGCCGTCCAGCGTCGCCACGGTCTGGCAGGCCACGCCGGCCCGCGTGGCCTGCACCCGCGCGTCGTCGAGGGCGGATTCGGCAAGGCGGCGCGTCTCCTGCTCGCTGACCTCGACCGCCGCCATCGGCATCAGCGGGGTCATCTCGACCACCGGGCCGACGGTCTGCGGCACGATACAGACGAAGCGCACCTCGGCCCCGTGCACGCGGGCCAGTTCCACGCCTTCGCGCACGGCGGTGCGTGCCTCGGGCCGGACGGCGACGACGATCAGGATGCGTCGGTACATGAGAGTCTCCTTTCTTCCGCTTGCGATGCGTCAGCCTTCGCCGTGCCAGCGCCGCGCGGCCCGGCGCACGACGTCGGGCAGCAGGTGGTCGCGCGCCTCGGTCTCGCGCAGCCAGGTCGCGTCGTTGCCGGAGCCGGCCACCTCGCGGCGCAGCAGGCGCAGCGCGGGTTCGGCGTTCAGCATGGCGGCGTGCGGCGCCAGGCGGTCGAAGCTCGCGTCGATCTCGTCGCGCAGCACCGCGTGGTGGCCGCTCGATGGATCGACATAGGTGGCGTCGAGCCCGAAGCGGCAGGCCTGGAAGCGGTTGAAGGTGTAGGGCAGGTAGTCGTCCTCGTCCAGACGCAGCGGCTGCTCCACGCGCAGCCAGCGCGCCAGGCACTGGATGTAGGCCGCGAGCGCGGCGGCCTTCTCGATCGTCAGCGGCGTGTCCAGCACGCGCACCTCGATGGTTCCGAACTCGGGCTTGGGACGGATGTCCCAGTAGAAGTCCTTCATGCCCTTGACGACCCCGGTGCGGGTCATCTTGCCGAAAAAGAGCTCGAAGTCCGACCAGCGCTGCACGAACGGCGCGCGCCCCGACAAGGGGAAGGCGAACACCGAGTTCAGGCGCGCCGAGTGGTAGCCGGTGTCGACCCCCTGGACGAAGGGCGACGAGGCGCTCAGGGCGATCAGGTGCGGCACGAAGCGGCTCATGCCGTGCAGCAGCACCAGCGCCTCGTCGGCGCTCGGGCAGCCGATGTGCACGTGCTGCCCGAACACGGTGAACTGCTTGGACAGGTAGCCGTACAGCGTGGAGATCTCGTGGAAGCGCGGCGTCTCGTAGATGCGGCGCTGGCTCCACTGCTGGAACGGATGGGTGCCGCCGCCGCACAGCGCCAGGTCCAGGCGCCCGGCGGCCTCGACGAGCGCGTCGCGGATCTCGCGCAGCTCGCCGATGACCTGGGCGTGGTCGCGGCAGACGCCGGTCGACAGCTCGATCATGCTGCTCGTGATCTCCGGCTTCACGTCGCCCGGCAGGCGCCGCTTGCGCAGCAGACGCAGCAGATCGGCGGCGGCCGGCGCCAGGTCGTAGCTGGTGCCGTCGACGATCTGCAGCTCGAGCTCGACGCCCAGCGTCAGGTCGTCCGAGGTGGCGAAGGGCTCCAGGCTCATCGCGGGGTCCCTCCGTCCGGGCGCGCCTTCTGGTCGAGTTCGCCGGCCAGGCGCAGCGCCCACTGCGCGGCCACCGGGCCGAGCAGCTCGAGCACGGCGACGCTGGTCACGACGATCGGCAGTGCCTCGCGTGCGGGCTCCGGCGCCGCCTGCATGAGCGCCGCCAGCAGCACCAGCGCGGTCGCCGACAGCGGCATCGAGGCGATCGACAGCGCCACGCCCTGGCGCAGGCTGGCCCGGGCCCAGGGCGCGCAGCCGATCAGCGCCACGCTCTTGGCCAGCGTGCGCGCGGCCACCAGCGCCAGCGCGGCGGCACCGCCGGCGGCCAGCGCCTGCGGCGACCACGAGGCGCCCACCATCACGAACAGCAGCAGCAGCAGCGCGCCGCCCGCGGTGCCGAACTGGCGCGGCCACACCCAGGCGCGCTCGGTCGCGTTGCGCAGCAGCACGCCGGCGAGCAGCGGGATCAGCAGCGTGGAAAGCCCGACGGCGCGGCCGAGCGCGATGGCCGCCAGCACCAGCCCGAGCAGCAGCAGCACGGTGCTGTCGTGCCGCATGTCGAGCCGGCGCGCGCCCACGGCGACCGCCAGCGCCAGGACGGCGGCGATGAGCAGCGAGCCGAAGAACGACTGGGCGAGCCCGGCCAGCACCGGCAGCGGCTCGTGCGCGCGCCCGGCGGCCCAGACGATCTGCAGCAGCGTGACGCCGAGCACGGCGTACAGCGTGTTGAGCGCGGTGAGCAGCGCGATGCGCCGCGTGACCTGGCCGTCGGCGCCGAGCTCGTGCGCCACCCGCCCCGACACCGCCGCCGACCCCGGCACGGCGAGAACCGCGCAGGCCGCCGCCACCTCGGCCGGGACATTCAGCGCCAGCAGCACGCCGCCCACCGCCAGGGCGGCAAGGGCGGCTTCGGCCACGCTGCTGGCCAGCAGCCCCGGGTTGCGCGCCAGCCAGCGCAGGTGCACGCGGCTGCCGATGTCGAACAGCAGCAGGCCGAGCGCGGCGTCCGCAACCATCGTGGGCGCGCCCTGCCAGGGCACCGCCACGCCGTGGCCCAGCGCCGCCGCCGCGGCGCCCACCGCGGTGTAGCCGACCACGCGCGACAGCCGCGTCGTGCGCGCGACGAGTTCGCCGCCCAGCGCGCCCAGCACCAGCACCGCCGCCGCGGTGAGCAGCAGCGCGGGCCCTTCGGCCGGCGGCCATGCCCACAGGACCAGCCCGTTCATGCGCGCTCCGCCCCGGCGACCGCGGCCCGCATCTCCAGCGGCCAGGGCGGCGCATGCCCCTGCTTGTCGCGGCCGGCATAGACGGTCAGGTGCGGATACGGGATCTCGATGCCCCGCTCGTCGAACGCGCGCTTGAGACGGCGCAGGAACTCGCGCCGCACGGACCACTGCTGCAGCGGCGCGCACTTGAATCGACAGCGCAGCGTCACGGCCGAGTCGGCCCAGTTCTCGACGCCGGCGATCTCCAGGTCGTCGAGCAGGTGCGGCGCGAACGCGGGGTCGGCGCGCAGGCCCGCGCCGACCTCGCGCATCACCTCGAAGGCCTCGTCGACGCTCTCGCGGTAGGCCAGCCCCACGTCGATCACCGCCTGGGCGAATCCGCGGCTCATGTTGACGACCGACTTGACCTCGCCGTTGGGCACGAAGTGGACGTTGCCGTCGTAGTCGCGCAGGCGCACGTAGCGCAGCGTGAGTTCCTCGACCAGGCCGGCGTGGCCGTCCAGGCGCACCACGTCGCCCTGGCGGATCTGGTTCTCCAGCAGCAGGAAGAAGCCGACGAAGTAGTCGCGCACCAGGCTCTGCGCGCCGAAGCCCACGGCCAGCCCGACGACCCCCGCGGCACCGAGGATCGGTGCCAGCGAGATGCCGATCTCCCCCAGCACGAGCATGGTCGCGACGAGCGAGATCACCACCGCCGACAGGTAGCGCGCCGCGCGGCCGAGCGTCTCGGCGCGCTGCACCGCCTCGCGGTCGTCGAAGCGCGCCGCCAGGCGCATGCGGAAGGCGCGGATGGCGCGCTGGCTGATGGCGATCGCCACGGCCGCGGCCGCGATGATCAGGCCGACCCGCAGCGCCGCCACCGCGGCGATGCCGGCCTGTCCGAAGGCGTCGAGGATGAAGCGTTCCATGCGTGTTCCGGTGATCAGCGTAGGGTCGGCGCAATTATATTTGTATAAATATGATTCGCAACCGTGGCGGTCGGCCGCGGGGCCGGCGCCTGCGGGCAGGGGGCGCCGGCGGGCGTGCTAGCCTCGAACGCGTGAGCCTCGCCCTTGCCGTCGCCCTGCTCGTTCCCAGCGCCGTCGCGCTGGCCCTGTGGCAACGCCAGCGCAACCTGCAGCGCGAGGCGCACATCCGCGGCTTCGAGCTGCCGCGCGGCCTGTTCGACCGCCTGCGCCGGCACCACCCCGCGCTGGGTCCGAAGGACTGCCAGCTGGTGGCGCACGCGCTGCGCCAGTACTTCCTGACCTACCTGAAGAGCGGCCGGCGGCCGGTGTCGATGCCCTCGCAGGTGGTGGACGACCTGTGGCACGAGTTCATCCTCTACACGAAGTACTACGAGGCCTTCTGCCGGCGGGCCTTCGGGCGCTTCCTGCATCACACCCCGGCCGTGGTGCTGAGCGGCGGCGCGCGCGCGGCCAACGCCGGGCTGCGGCGCTGCTTCTGGTACGCCTGCCACGAAGAGCACATCAACCCGCGCCAGCCGACACGGCTGCCGCTGCTGTTCGCGATCGACGCCAAGCTGGCGATTCCCGGCGGCTTCCACTACGTGGCCGACTGTTCGCAGCCGAGGGAGCGGCAGCAGGCCGGCGGCGGTGCCGCCATCTACTGCGGCGGCGACTTCGCCGACGGCTCGTACGACGGCGGCACCGACGGCTTCGGCGACGCGGCCTCCGGCGGCAGCGACGCCGGCGCCGGTGGCGACAGCGGCTGCAGCGGCGGCGGCTGCAGCGGGGGCGGGGGCGAGTGAAGCGCGCGGTCGCCGCGGTCGACGCGCAGCGCTGGATCAGCCCGGAGCCGCTGAACCTGGCGCCCGAACTGGTGGGCGCACCGCTGGCCGCGCCGGTGCGGCGCGCGCTGGCGATGGCGCTGGACCTGCTGGTGGTGGCCCTGCTCACCGGCGTGAGCGGCCTCTGGCTGTGGCTGGGCCTGGGGCTGGTGCTGCTGCAGCTGCGTGCGCGCCAGCGTTCGGCGCCGCCGGGGCGGCGGGCGATCGTCGGCTGGGTGGGCGCGGCACTGGTGCTGCTGCTGGCGGTGCAGGAAGCGCAGCAGCGCTGGGAGGACTGGCGCCATCCGGAAGCGGCCGCGAAGGCCGCCGCGACCGAGGACGCAGCGGACCTGGCCGAGGCCGCCGAGGCGCTGCGCGCGGTGGAACTGCCCGCCCCGACGCCGGCGGTGGCGGTGCGGGCGCTGGCGTATGCGGCCTCGGCGGCGTCGGCCGCCGCGGATGCTGCATCGGCGCGCCAGGCGGCATCGGCACCGCCGGTGGACCTGGCGCGCCGCGTCAGGCAGCTCGAAGCCGAACTCGTCGAAGCGCGCAAGCCGCAGAAGCTGCACCTGAAGGACCGGCTGCTGGGCTTCCTGGACGAGATCGGCGCCGGCCTGGGCTGGGGCATCGTCTACTTCTCGCTGCTGCCGGCCTGGTGGGGCGGGCAGACGGTGGGCAAGAAGCTGCTGCGCCTGCGCGTGGTGGAGCTCACCGGCAAGCCGATGACGGTGATGCGCAACCTCAAGCGCTACGGCGGCTACGCGGCCGGGCTGGCCACCGGCGGCATCGGCTTCCTGCAGATCCTGTGGGACCCGAACCGCCAGGGCCTGCACGACAAGGCGGCGCACACGGCGGTGGTGGACCTGCGGGTGCCGGCGCGGCCGGTGGCGGCGGTGGGCGACGCGACGGGCTGAGCGTCGTCATGATGAGGGATGCCGGGTGCGGCATCGCCCTCCAGTATTCGCGCCCTGCCGCGTGCACCGTGCGCGCGGGACGACGGAGAGCGCGCCCATGTGCCCACCATTCGAGCCCGACAAACCGCTGTCGTGGAAGAAGGCCGACGCCGGCCAGCTGCGCCTGCTGCAGTCCTTGCAAGGCAACATCCTGAAGGGGCACGGGCGGCGCTTCGTCGACCTGCTGTTCTTCAGGCTCGACGCGGGGCGGCGGCTCGAGGCGCGGCGTTTCCTGCGCCACCTGGCCAACCACCACGTGACCAACGCGCACCAGCAGCTGCTGGGCAGCGAGCGCTTCAGGCGCACCCGCGCCAGCGCCGGTCCGTTCGTGCATGTGGCGCTGTCGCATGCGGGCTACCAGGCCCTCGGCGTCGAGCCGGAGCGGACGCCGGCCGATCCCGAGTTCGCACGCGGCATGCGGCATGCCGACAGCGTCCAGGCACTGGCCGATCCGCCGACCGAGCGCTGGGAGCAGCCCTTCCAGGCCGAGCTGCACGGCGTCGTGCTCGCCGCCCACGACAGCGCCGCGCTGTGCGCCGCGCTGACCGGCGAGCTGCGCGAGCAGGCGTCCGAGGCCGGGCTGCAGCTGGTGCGGGTCCAGCACGGGGAGGGCCTCCTCAACGCGGAAGGCGTGGGCATCGAACATTTCGGCTACGTCGACGGCCGCAGCCAGCCGCTGATGCTGGCGGAGGACGTGGAGGCCGAGAACGACGAGGGGGGCACGTCGCGCTGGGACGCGGCCTTCGGGCCCGGCATCGCGCTGGTCGCCGAGCCCGGCACGGGCAGCTGGGGCAGCTACCTCGTCTTCCGCAAGCTCGAGCAGAACGTGCACGGCTTCAAGCGCCGCGAACAGGAACTCGCCGACACGCTGCGACTGCAGGGGGCCGAAGCGCGCGAGCTGGCCGGCGCCCTGCTGGTCGGGCGCTTCGAGGACGGCACGCCGGTCACGCTGTCCAGCGAGGCACGCGGCCAGGTGCCGCCGAACGACTTCGACTACCGCGGCGATGCCGGCACGCGCTGCCCCTACCACGCCCACATCCGCAAGACCAACCCGCGCACGGCGGCGGCACGCGACATCCAGATGCCGCGTCGCGGCATCCCGTACGAGGACACGAGGCGCGCCAGGCACCCGGAGGAACTGCCCGAGGTCGAGGACCTGGAGCAGTTCGACGATCGCATGAAGGACCTGCTGCCCACCGGCGGCGTGGGCCTGCTGTTCATGGCCTACAACGCCGTGATCGCCAGGCAGTTCGTCGCGATGCAGAAGGGTGCGAACGACACCCGTGTTCCGCCGGCGCCGCGCGGCCCGCACGGGCTGGACCCCGTGATCGGCCAGGGCGAGCCGGTGAAGGGGGAGCAGACGCTGCGTGCGTGCTGGGACGAACCGGCGTCCGACGTCGTGCCGTTCGACTTCGCCGGCTTCGTGACGATGAAGGGTGGCGAGTACTTCTTCTCGCCCAGCCTCGATTTCCTGCGCGAGCTGTAGCGCGGCTCCGTATTCGCCGCAGCTTGTCGCCCCCGGGGCCGGCCCCTAGACTGGCCCCGAGATGCAAGCCGCGCAGAACCAGCTCATCACCCGCGTCGGTCCCGGCACGCCCTGCGGCGAGCTGCTGCGGCGCTACTGGCAGCCGCTGGCGCTGCTGGACGAATTCGATCCGCGGCTCGACCCGCGCATGGCCGAGCGGCCGCTGAAGGCGGTGCAGCTGCTGGGCCAGCACCTCGTGCTGTTCCGCAACGCCGACGGCAGCTTCGGCCTGCTCGACCGCGACTGCCCGCACCGGGGCGCCGACCTGGCGTTCGCGCGCCACGAGGGCGACGGCATCCGCTGCCCGTTCCACGGCTGGAAGTTCGCGGCCGACGGGCGCTGCCTGGAGACACCTGCCGAACCGATGGGCTCCACGCTGTGCCAGCGCGTGCGCCAGCGCAGCTATCCGCTGAAGGTGCAGAGCGGCGTGGTGTTCGCCTACCTCGGCCCCGCGGACGTGGCGCCGCCGGAGCTGCCCGCCTTCGACGCCTTTCGTGCGCCGGCCAGCCACAGCTTCGCGTTCAAGGGCCTGTGGCACTGCAACTGGCTGCAGGCCTTCGAGGTCGGCATCGATCCGGCGCATCCGTCGTTCCTGCACCGCTACCTGCAGGACGAAAGTCTGGAGCAGACCTACGGACGCCAGTTCCGCGCCGCCAGCGTCGGCCAGGTCGGCGGCGAACGCTGGCCGATGACGCGCGTGATGCGCGAGTTCTGCAGCCCCGAGATCCGCCATGACGAAGTGGCGCCGGGCCTGGTGCGGCTGACCACGCTGCGCCTCATCAACGAGGCCCTCACGCACGTGCGCGTGACGCACGCGGCCTTCCCGCACACCTTCGTGATCCCGCTCTCGGAGACGATGACCATCACGCAGATGCACGTGCCGGTGGACGACGAGCGCACCTACTGGTGGAGCTTCTTCACGAGCTTCGCCGAACCGCTGGACCGCGAGACCATGCGCCGGCAGCGCCTGGCCCACATGACGCTGCCCGACTACGTGCCCATCCACGGCCGCCACGACCACTGGAACTACAACCCCGCCGAGCAGCGCAGCCGCACCTACCTGGGCATGGGCGAGGACGACATCAACCTGCACGACCAGTGGGCCGTGGAGAGCATGGGCCCGATCCAGGACCGCACGCGCGAGCACCTGGGCACCAGCGACAAGGTGATCATGGCCAACCGGCGCACGCTGCTGAAGGCGATCGAGACCGTGCAGGCCGGCGGCGTGCCGCCGATGGTGCTGTCGGCCGACGCCGCCGCGGCGCTGCAGGGGCCGGACACCATCGACTGCATCGCCCCGGCCGCGCAGTGGCAGGCCTTCTGGCAGGAGCAGGCGGCCGCCAAGCGCCGCGGCGCGGCGTGGCTCGCGCAACCGGCCGCCACCACGGCGGCCGGCGCATGACGCTCGCCGAGCGACTCGACGCCGCGGGCGTCGAGCAGGTGCGCATCGCCTGGGCCGACCTGCACGGCAGCTGGCGCGGCAAGACGCTGGTGTGGCCCGGCCCGGCGCTGGACGCCGCATTGCAGGACGGCATCGGCATGGTCAGCACGGTGCTGCTGAAGGACGCATCGGACCGCACCGCCTTCAACGTCTTCGAACCCGGCGCGCTGGCGGCCATGCCCGGTTTCGGCTCCGCCAACAACCTGCTGCTGCGGCCCGATCCCCACAGCCTGCTGATGCTGCCCTGGGCGCCCGGCACGGCCTGGCTGCGCGCGGAGCCGTGGTGGGCCGATGGCGGCGCGGTGGCGGTGTGCCCGCGCCGCGTGCTGCAGCATGCGCTGGCCGAACTCGCGCGCGAGGGCTACGGACTGCGCTGCGGGCTGGAGGTGGAGTTCCACCTGCACCGCATCGTCGACGACGGCCTCGCTCCCGAGGGCATGGGCTGGCCGGCCGAGCCGCCGCGCGTGCGCCACGGCCACCCCGGCTACCGGCTGCTGAGCGACGAACACGCCGACCTCGTGGCCGAGCCGCTGGCCATCGTGCGCCGCACCGCGCTGGCGCTGGGGCTGCCGCTGCGTTCGCTGGAGGTGGAGCTCGGGCCCAGCCAGGTCGAAGCCGTGTTCGCGCCCACCGACGCGCTGACCGCGGCCGACCAGATGACGCTGTTCCGCAACGCCACGCGCCAGGCGCTGCGCCGCGCCGGCTGGCATGCCAGCTTCGTGTGCGTGCCGCCGCTGCCGGGCTCGGTGGCCAGCGGCTGGCACCTGCACCAGTCGCTGGTGGACCGCGACGGCGGCAACGCGATGGTGCGCGGCGAAGCCGGCGCCGGCGGCGCGCAGGCCATCCTGTCCGACGCGGGCGCGCACTGGCTGGCCGGCCTGCTGGCGCACGCCAGCGGCATGGCGGCGATCTGCGCCACCAGCATTCCCGCCTACGCCCGCTTCCGCGGCAGCGTGATGGCGCCGCAGGCCGCCGTGTGGGCGCGCGACAACCGCGGCGCGATGCTGCGCGTGATCGGCGGGCCGGGCGACGCCGCCACGCGCATCGAGAACCGCATCGGCGAGCCGATGGCCAATCCCTACCTGACGATCGCCGCGCAGATCCATGCCGGCCTGCACGGCCTGCGCCAGCGCCTGGTGCCCCCGCCGGCGGCCGAGACGCCCTATGCGCCCGGCCATCCGGCCCTGCCGCAGCAGCTGGCTGACGCCCTGGATGCACTGACCGCCGACAACGTGCTGCAGCAGGGCCTGGGCGTGCCGATGGTGGCGCTGTACCGCGCCATCAAGCGCCAGGAACTGGCGCGCCATGCGCAGGCCGAGGACAAGCCGGCCTGGGAGCGGCGCGAGTACTTCGGCCGCTACTGACATGGCCATGCTCGTCACCGTGCACCTGCAGGACGCCGACGGCACGCCGCACGCTGTGCCCGGCCGCAGCGGCCGCAGCCTGATGCAGGCTGCGGTGGACGCGGGCATCGGCGGCATCGCGGCCGACTGCGGCGGCAGCCTCACCTGCGCCACCTGCCATGTGATCGTCGAGCCCGACTGGCTGGCCCGCCTGCCGCCGCGCAGCGCCGACGAGGACGCGATGCTCGAGATGACCGCACACCCGCGCCAGCCGGGCAGCCGCCTGTCGTGCCAGATCCGGCTCGAGCCGGCGCTCGACGGCCTGCGCGCCACGCTGCCGCCCACCCAATACTGACTGCCCCCGCCTTCCGATGAGACTGCTCGAAGCCCTGGCACGCCTGTGCGCCGTGCTCGCCGGTGTGCTGCTGACCGTGATCACGCTGATGACCTGCGTGAGCCTGATCGGCCGCAACACCACCGGCTGGACCATCGTCGGCGACTTCGAGCTCTCGGGCTCGGCCGCCGGCGCCGCCATTGCGCTCTTCATGCCCTGGTGCCAGTGGAAGCGCGGCCACATCATGGTCGACTTCTTCACCAGCCGCGCCTCCACCGCGGTGCAGGGTGGCCTCGACCGCTTCGGCGCGCTGCTGCTGGCGCTGGCGATGGGGCTGATGACCTGGCGCACCACCCTGGGCGGCATCAACGCCTGGAAGAGCCAGGCCGGCTCGATGATGCTGGGCTTCCCCGAGTGGGTGGTCTATGTCGGCATGGTGCCGCCGCTGGCGCTCACCGCCGTCATCGCGCTGGCGCAGGCGCTGCGGGGCTTCGACAGCGCGGAGGGCCAGGCATGACCCCGATCACGCTGACGCTGCTGATCTTCGGCGTGATGCTGGTGCTGATGGCGATCCGCACGCCGATCGCGATCTCGATGTTCGTCGCCGGCGGGGTGGGCTACGTGCTGCAGGCCGGCTGGCTGCCGCTGGCCAACTTCCTCAACACCCAGGCCTTCGCGCGCTTCGCCAGCTACGACCTGAGCGTGATCCCGCTGTTCATCCTGATGGGCAACTTCGCGACGCAGGGCGGCATCTCGCGTGCGCTGTTCAAGTTCGCGGCCGCGGCGATGGGCCGCTTCAAGGGCGGCCTGGCGATGGCCGCGGTGATGGCCTGCGCGGCCTTCGGCGCGATCTGCGGCTCCAGCGTGGCCACCGCGGCCACCATCACGCAGGTGGCGCTGCCCGAGATGCGCACGCACGGCTATTCGGGGCGCCTGGCCACCGGCACGCTGGCGGCGGGCGGCACGCTCGGCATCCTGATCCCGCCGTCCGTGCCGCTGGTGATCTACGCCATCCTCACCGAGCAGAACATCGCCAAGCTGTTCGCCGCGGCGATGGTGCCCGGCGCGCTCGCGATGCTGGGCTACATGATCGCGATCTCGGTCTACGTGCGCCTCGTGCCCGGCCATGCGCCGGAACACGACGAGGCGCCGGAACTCACGCTGCAGGCGCTGAGTGGCATCGCGCCGATCACGGCGGTGTTCCTGATCGTCTTCGGTGGCATCTACACCGGCAAGTTCACGCCCACCGAAGGCGCCGCGGTCGGAGCCGCCGCCACCTTCGTCGCTGCGCTGCTCAAGCGCGAGATCGACTGGCCCAGGTTCAAGACCTGCTTCCTCGCGACCGCCGAGTCGTCGGCGATGATCTTCCTGATCTTCCTCGGCGCCGACCTGATGAACGCGGCGCTGGCGCTGACGCAGGTGCCCGGGCAACTGGCCGGCGTGGTGCAGGGCTGGGGCCTGCCACCGGTGGCGGTGGTGGGCGCGATCCTGCTGTTCTACGTGGTGCTGGGCGCGGTGATGGACGAGCTCAGCATGATCCTGCTCACCATCCCGATCTTCTTCCCGATGATCATGGGGCTCGACTTCGGCATGCCGAAGGAGAGCGTCGCGATCTGGTTCGGCATCATGGTGCTGATGACGGTGGGCTTCGGCATGCTGGCGCCGCCGGTGGGGCTCAATGTCTACGTCGTCAACGGGATGGCGAAGGACATCCCGATTGCGGAGAGCTACCGTGGCGTGATGCCGTTTCTGCTGAGCGACACGCTGCGCACGCTGCTGCTGCTGTTCTTCCCGGCGATCAGTCTTTGGTTGGTTCGGTATATCGGCTGACTTCGAGGATTGCCGGGTCTCGCCCCGGCGGGCGACCTACTTTCTTTGCTGGTGCAAAGAAAGTAGGCAAAGAAAGCACCTGGCCTACTCTCTGCAGGCACGCTGTGATCGGTCGCTGACGCTCGAACCACTGTGATCGGACTACTCGCACCAGAAGGTGCTCGACAGATGCGGCTGTTCAACGCCGAGACC
>JBGAHJ010000050.1:0-9489 GCA_044226255.1 Rubrivivax sp. | reverse complement strand
CGCGGTGGCGCAGCCGCGGCTGGTAGCGCTCGGCGGCATCGGCCGGCGCCTGCGCCGGCTCGAGCGCGGCGTCGGCGCGGGTGGCGCCATGGTCGGCCAGCACCAGGTTGCCGCGCACGCGGGCGCGCGGCGCGCGCAGCGTGCCGCCGGCGCCGGCGTCGTCGGCCACCAGGCACAGGGCGAAGGGCAGCGCGTCCTGCACGTGCCACGTCAGCTGCAGCAGCGGCGTGGAGCTCAGCGGATCGGCTGCCGGCACGATGTCCGCCAGCCGCACCACCCAGCGCCGCAGCGTCGGGTCGAACTCCGTGGCGGCGGGGTCGCGCAGCTCCTCGATCAGCAGCGCATCGCCGACCGCCAGGCCCAGCGGCTGCGGCGCCTGCACGGTGGCCGTGATGGCGCCCTGCGGCAGCACGGTGACGGCGTTGCTCCAGGTGTGGAACGCGATGTCGTTCTGCGCCGCGCGCAGCGTCTGCGCGTGCAGCGTCTCGAAGGTGGTGGCGCCGCGCACGAGCAGGGCCTGCTCCTCGGCCGCGCCCAGCAGCGGCGTGGGCCCGCCGTCGGCGTACACCGGCGTGCCGGCGGGCAACGCCAGCCCGTCCAGCGCGCCGCCGGCCGCCACCGAGACGTGCAGCCAGGTGCGGGCGTTGCAGCCGTCGTGCACGCGGTAGTCCAGCAGGCGGGCGTGGCGGCGCAGCGAACGGCGCAGCCGTGCCGTGCCCAGGTAGGCCTCGGTGGCCACCGCGTCCTGGTAGTAGCTGAGCTGGTCGGCGCCGTAGGCCAGCAGCTCCACCAGCATCACCATCTGGTCGGCGGCATTGCGCTCGCGCCAGTCGGGCGTGGTGCGGGCCAGGCGATCGAGCATCAGGCCGACGAAGCCGTGGTAGTCCTTCGCGAGGTAGTCGTTGGCCTGGGCCGGCGCCAGCGGGAGCCGCTGGGGCACGGCCTCGCAGTCGAAGACCGTCGGGCAGGCGACCTTGAACGAGAACGCGATGCTCGACAGCACCGGGTCGAAGCCGTCGGGCGGCGTGTCCTCGGTGGGCGAGGTCACGATGCGCAGCGTGTAGCTGCTGAAGTCGCCGGCGCGGTCCACCTGCACCACCAGCCGCTCGGCATGGGCCAGCGGCGGCGCCGCCACGCGCACGCCGGTGACGCGCACCCCGCCGTCGATGCGCAGGTTCGCCGCGGCCAGCAGCGGCGCCGCCGGCACGCCCCCGCCCTGGCCCGGCAGCGGCTTCAGGAAGTGCAGGGTGAGCTGGCGCTGGTCGGGCGAGGTGACCTCGATGAACGCGATGCCGTTGAGGCCGGGCGCCTCGCGCACGGCCTGCACGCGCTCCTCGCGGTCGACCAGGTGCAGCACGGCGTCCATCACACGGCCCTCTCGAAGCGTTCGCTGCGCCGCTCGCCGGTGCCGGAGACCACGTAGTCCACCTCCACCGTGAGCAGCGCGTCGACGCTGGCGGCGCGCACGTCGACGACCTGCACGCGGTCGCCCAGCCAGCGCTGCAGCGCGGCCAGCACGCCGGCCTGCACGGTGGCGGCCAGCGCATCGCCGCCGGCCGCGAACACCAGCTGCAGCAGGCCGCTGCCGAAGGTGGGCCGGTTGACACGCTCGCCCGGGCTCGTGAACAGCAGCTGCTCGATCAGGTCGCGCACGTGGCGCGCCTCGTCGGCCAGCGCGCTGCGGCCGCGTTCGTCGATGCGGTAGGGGTAGGCCAGCTGCACAGCGTTCATGTCGCGATCACCCGGGTCTGGTTCACCGTCACGGTGGGCGGGCCTTGCGGGATCTGCTCGGCGCTGAGGCACAGGCCGGTGCTGGTCTGCAGCAGCGCGGGCTGGCCGCCCACCAGCACGCGCGTGGCCGGCACCAGCCACTTCACGCTGACGCAGGGCTGCGGCTTGGGGCCGGGCCCCGCCGGCACCTGGAACGGGCAGCCGGCCACGGTGCTCACATCGGCCAGCGTGGCCACCGGCTGGCCGCCCACCAGCACGCGCGTGTTGCTGGAGATGGTGCTCATCGGCGCGCCATGCGGGCACATGCCTTGCGCACCGACGTGGTAGAGCGGCCCGGGCATGGTGCTGCGGCCTCAGGTGACGATCAGCGCGCCGCCGTTCACGGTGACCGTGGGCCCGGTCATCGTGATGGTGGCGCCCTGGCCGTTGCTGATGACGATGCCGGTCTCGCTGATGCTGATCATCGCGCCCGTGCGGTGCTTGAGCAGGATGCCGCCCACCGCGCCCGGCATGTCGGACAACATGAGGGTGTTCTGCCCCTGCGTCTGCATCACCACGCTGGGCGTGGCCGGCGTGGCGGCCAGCGCCAGCGCCGGCACCTCGCTGGCGTTGCCGTACCAGCAGCCGGTCCAGATCGGGAAATCCGGGTTGCCCTGCTCGAACTCCACCCACACGCCGGCGCCGATCTGCGGCAGCGCCCAGAAGCCCATCTGGCGGCCCGCGAACGGCAGGCAGGGCAACGCCCAGTTGAGGAAGTTCAGGCCCGTGACGTCGGGCACCTGCACCTGCAGGCGGCCCTGCTGCAGCGGGTCGATGTTGCTCATCACCACGCCGCGGTACTTGCCGTAGTAGCGTTGCTGGCCACTCATACCGGTACCTGCTTCGTCAGCGAAACGAGTGCGTTGCGCGAGAGCTGGAAGCTCTGCGTGTAGTCGCCCGCCTTGATGGAGTGCGAGACGCTCTTGACGTAGTAGTGCCCGTCGTAGGTGAGCCCCGCGCCGCGCACGCCCACCAGCGAACGCGGGCGCAGCACGCGGCCGTAGCGCGACACCTTCAGGCTGCCCGAGCCGCTCACCACGTCGGCCGCCGCGGTGGCGCGCGCCAGGCCGCGCAGCGCGGCCGCGGCGGCATCGAGCTTGGCGGTGGTGCGGTCGACGTCCTCGTCGTCGTTCATCCGGTAGTCGATGCGCTCGAAGCCCAGCGGGAACGGCGGCTTCAGCCCCAGCGGCGGGTTCAGCGGCGTGATGTCGGGCAGCGGGATCGGGATCGGCGCGCGCGAGTTCGGCTCCTGGATGAAGAAGAAGAACAGCTTCTTGCCGATGCCGTCGAAGCCCAGCGTCAGCGACTCGACGTTGCTGGCGTGGTCCATGTTGACGGTGAGCGCGGGCTGCACCTCGCCCACCTTGATCTGCGGGCCCCAGTAGGCGATGGACGTGCCCACCGCGGGACCCGGCCGCACGTGGAAGGTGTAGCCCACGTACTGCGCCAGCTGGCGGATGTAGGCGAGGTCGGTGCCGCTCTGCTGGTCGATGCCGTTGAGCGGGTTGCGCACCGTCAGCATCACGCTGGGCAGCACCACCGGCAGCAGCCCGTAGGCGGCGTACTTGGCGATCATCGCCAGCACGCGCGCCTCGAACGGCATCGCCGGCCAGGGGAAGCCGCTGAAGTCGATCAGGTCCATCACCTGGCTGAGGTCGGTGCCGGTGACGGTGAGCTGCGCCTTGCCGGGGTCGTTGCTGGCGGTGAGCTCGTGGCGCGTGATCACGCCGTCCACCAGCACGTCCTGCCGGCCGCCGTTCCAGACGCTGATGACGACGCGCCGCGGCGCGTCGAAGAAGCCGCCGGGCAGCCACTCCTGCTGGATGCGGCTCTGGCCCGAGACGTGGAAGGTCAGCTGGAAGCCGCTCTGGCCGTCGGCGCTTTCGTTGACCTGCACCGAGTCCAGCGCGTGGATCAGCTCGGCGGGCGCCGGCGCCGGAACCACCGCGCCGAAGTAGAGCTGCAGGCGCAGGTTGTCAAGCACCGCCGGCTCCCGGCAGCGCGATGTCCAGCCGCGCGCCCACCTCGTCGGTGAGCTCGCCCGGGTGCAGCACGCCGTTGGCATCGGCCAGGCGCCAGAACTGTTCGGGGTCGCCGAAGTAGCGCGCGGCCAGCAGGTCGGGGCGATCGCCCTGCACCACCGCGTGCCGCGTCACCACGGCGCCGGCATCGCGCGGCACGAAGCGGCGGCGCAGGCAGGGGGCCGGCGTGCCGTCGGGCAGCTCGAACTCGGTGCGCTCCACCGCGGCGTAGCGGCTGGTCGGCGCGATGCGGTCTTCGCTCACAGCAGGCCTCCTATGCCCAGCGCATCCAGGCCGGCCCCGCCGCTGCGCTGGGCCAGCGCCTCCTTGCGCTGCTGGTGGGCGCGGAACAGCGCGCCGGCGGTGGAATCGAAGGGCACGTCGTTGACGCTGAGCACGCGCAGCCCCAGCGTCACCTTGGCGCGGATCGGGTTCAGCGCCGGGTCGAAGGCCTCTTCGTTGATGCTGAACTCGGTGACGCGCACCGGCAGCACGCGCTGGCTGCTCCAGACGAACAGCGTCAGCGGCGCCGCCACCGGCAGGATCTCGATCGTGCCGCGCGCCGCCAGCGCGTCGTTGGCGGCCAGCTGCTCGCTGCTGGGGTACAGCAGCGCCTCCAGCGCGGCCAGCTGCGCGCCCACGCCCACCTCCACCGCCACGCTGCTGCCGGCGCGGTCGGGGAACTCGAGCTGGTCGGTGGCGTCGAGCTCGGCCTCGATGCGCAGGGTCTCCACCGGCGGACCCTTCAGGCGCAGCGCCTCCAGGCGGTCGCCACCGTCGCCGGCGCCCTGGATCTGCAGCGTGCGCTGCAGCGCGTCGGGGTTGTACTGCAGCGCGATGGTGCGCAGCACGCGGCCGTTGGCGGCGTCGACGATCACCAGGCCGGCGCTCAGCAGGCGCGGCACGAAGGAGGCGTTGCTCATTCCTCGCTCTCCTTCGTGCCGGCCTTGCCGGTGCCCACGGGGGCGGCGGCGCCGATCACGAACAGCTCGACGCGCCGGTTGAAGGCGCGCGTCTGCGCGTTGTCCTCGTTCAGCGTCGGCTGGTGCTCGCCGAAGTGCTCCGGCGCGGCGGCGTCGGGCAGGCGCTTGGCATCGACGCCCTGGTCGCGCGCCATCTTGTAGAAGGCCTGCGCCCGCTGCAGCGACAGCTGGATGTTGTAGGCCCAGGTGCCGGGTGTGGACGCGTGGCCGACGAACTTCAGCGACACCGAGGGCTGCGCGTCGAGCAGGCGCGACTTGAGGGCGCGGAAGTAGCTCACGTGCTCGGGCTTCGGATCGGCCCGGTCGTGCCCGAGGTTGAGGAAGCGGTAGTGCGTGTCGGCCTGCACCTCCTCGTTCAGGCCCTTGCCGGTGCGCGACTGCGCGATCTCGTCCTTCTCCTTGGCGCCGGCCTTGATGCCGCTGGCCTCCTGGAACGACTTCTGCGCCACGTCGGAGCGCGCCTCCAGGCGCCAGACCTCGCCCTGGAAGTAGGCGCGCGCGACGTCGTCCTCGGGCACGTGGGCGACGATCTCGCTCTCCACGCGCTTGACGCGCGCCGCGTAGTCCGGGCCGCCGCCCGCGGCGCGCTCGTCGGCGGTCATGGCCTTGCGCGCCAGCCAGTCGGTCAGGCCCTCGCCGTAGGTGCGCGGATCGGCGGTCTGCGCGACCCAGTCGCGGTAGCGGTCGTGGGCGTAGAAGTGCGTGACCTCGTGCACCAGCGTGCTCGAGCGCTGCAGCGCGCCCGCGGCCTTGTTGATGCGGATCGTGCGCGAGGCACCCTTCTCGGCGGTGAACCCCGACTGGTGCAGCACCAGCTCCTTGAGCAGGTCCCCCACCTCGGCGTCGGCGAAGAGTTCGTCGAGCATGGTCGTGAAGCGGGAGTCGGTCTCCTTGATCGCGAACGAGGCGACGTCCGTCCAGCCCACCAGCTTGTTGGCGAGCCAGGCCTGCGAGAAGCTCAGTTCGCCCGGGTTCGTGCTGGGCGCGATGTCCTTGGCCGAGAAGACATCGGCCGAGTCCTGCAGGGTCTTCGGATCGACGGTCTTGGTGATCTGCGGGAAGCGCTTGTGCAGCCGCGCGTCGGCCGCGAGCACGTCGGTGTCGATGTCCTTGTCGGTGGTGTTGGTGCCCAGCGGCTCGAACTTCCCCGGCTCGTCGTCCTTCAGCTTCAGCACCTTGGTGCGTGCCTGGGCCTTGATGGCCTCGGCCGTGCCGCCGTCGGCTTTGCTCTTGTCGACCCAGGGCTTGCCGCCGAGCGCGCTGGAGCCGCCGCCGCCGCCCGTGCCCGCCGCAGACGCAGGGAACACGTTCTGGTAGACCTGCTCCAGGCGGCCCGGGCTCTCGAGGTCGAACTGGGGCTGCGGGCCGAAGCGCGGCGCCACCGGCGCCACGCGCCGGCCCTCGGCGGCCGCGGATGCGGCGGCACGCGCCTCGCCTTCGGCGTGCTGCAGCGCGCCGCCGCCTGCCGCGCCGCTGCCCTGCTGCTGCACCGTGTGCACCAGCTCGTGCGCCAGCAGCTGCGCCCCGGCGGCGCTGCGCGGGGCGTAGCGGCCGGCGGCGAAGCCGACGTGCTGCCCCAGCGTCACCGCGCGCGCACCCTGCCGCGCGGCCAGGCCGGCGGCGGCGCCGTCGGTGTGCACGCGCACGCGGCCGAAGTCGTGGCCCAGCTGCGTGCGCATCGCGGCGGCGACGTCGGCATCGAGCGGCCGGCCGCCCGCGTGGTCCAGCGCCTGTTCGACCACGGCCCGCGGCGGCACCCCGTCGCCGGCCCGCGCTTCGGCATGCACCCGGTCCATCAGCGGCTCCGCACCGGGCACGGCGAGTGGTCGCCGGTGCAGATGTTCAGGCCCTCCGGGATGCGGCTGGCCACCTCGCCGGTCTCGCGGTTGCACGCGTGCCACTCGTTGCGTTCCATCGACGACAGCACGCCCAGCGTGAGCGCGTTGTCGCAGCCGCCCTCGAAGCCGTAGCGGTCGCGCAGCTGGGTGATGATGCGGCCGCGCAGTTCGAGCCAGGCCTCCTCGGTGATCCAGCCGCGGATCATGTTGCGCAGGCGGTAGAGCTTCTCCTGCGCCGGCCGCTCGACGATGAAGTCGCGCCCCATCGCCATGCGGCCCACCGCGATCTCCTCGGCCGTGGTCAGGATCTCCTCGGCGCGGTAGCTGGCCAGCCGCGCGGTGTCGGCGTAGCGGCCCGGGCGCAGCGCATCGGCGCCCACGTCCACCGCGCCGCCCAGCGTGACGTGCCGCTTCTCGTGCGCGATGGTCTGCAGGAAGCTGGTCATGGCCTCCGGCGTCGGGCTGGTGCGGATCTGCTGCATCAGGCCGGCGATGCGGGTGAGCATGGCCACCTCGTTGCGGCCGGTGTCCACGAAGGCCTCGATCTCCTCGCGGCTGGTGGCCAGGTCGGAGTTGATGCGGGTGCAGGAGCTGATCTGCATGTGCTCGATGTCGGCGGCGCCTTCGCTGTGCAGCACCAGGCGGGCCATGTCGCGCAGGCCGCGCCGCTGTTCGTCGGACAGGTTCGGCATCGCGTCGATCAGGTCCGGCGCATCGGCGGTGAAGCGGCGGAACTCGTCGGTCACGTCCTGCCGGCCTTCGCACAGCTCGGGCGTGTCGAACACGATCTCGCCCGGCGCCGCACCCGGCTCGGGCTGGCGTTGCAGGCGCGGGCCCGGCGCTGCGGCGGGGCCCGGCCCGTCGATGCCGGCGGATGCGCGGGCCCAGCGCTCGGCCTCGCGCTCGGCCGGCGAGTCCGCGGCATCCACCTGCAGCGGCTCGCCCGGCAGCACCGGCCGGCCGCGCTGCTGCGCCACGTGCGCCAGTTCGTGGGCCAGCAGGTCCGGGTCGCCGCGGTCGGAGGCGCCGGCGCCGAAGACCACGTGCGAGCCGACGGTGTAGGCGCGGGCCTGCAGCGCGCGCGCCGAGGCCTGCGCCTGCGCGTCCTGGTGCACGCGCACCTGGCCGAAGTCGAGCCTGAAGCGCTGCTCCATCGCGGTCCGGCGCTCGCGGTCCAGCGGCGTGCCGGCGCGGGCCAGCACCTCGTGCACGATGGCCGGCACCTGCTGCGGTGCCGGGCCGGCGGCGAAGCGGTTCAGGCGCGCGCGGGCGCGGCAACGCGGGCAGGCGAAGGCGCTGGCCGGCGACGCCGCACAGGCGCAGCGCCCGGGCGCCGCACCGCGCCGGGTGGCTTCGTCGCGCGCCGGGTCGGCGCTGCGCCGGGACGCGGCAGCCTCAGCCACGGGGCCTCCGGGCAGCCTGGCGCGCCAGCCCGGCACCGATGCCACGCGCGGCCTGGCGGCCGAGGTCGGCGGGCGTGGTGGCGGCACCCAACGCGAGACTGGCCACGCGCAGCCGCGCCAGATGTCCGCCCTGCGCCAGCGCGGCGAGGGCTTCGGTCTCGCCCAGCACCCGCTGCAGCTCGGCCTGCAGGCCGGCGGCCACGGCGGCGGGCGTGGCGCCACCCACGCCGCGCAGCACCAGCCGTTCGATGTGCACCTGCACCCGCTTCATGCCCACCCCCGCGTCTCGGCCTCGGCCAGCGGCCGCTCGCGCTTGCCAGCCTCGGCGTGCGCGGCCTGCAGCAGGTGCGCCATGCGCAGCGGCTCGTCGCGCGCGGCGGCGGCGTAGGCGGCGTTGAGCGCGATGTTGCGGATGCTGCCGCCGGCCATGTGCAGCTGCGCCAGGCGCGCGAAGTCCAGCCCCTCGCGCGGCAGCTGCGCGGGCAGCACGCTGCGCCAGATGGCCTCGCGCTGCGCCTGGTCGGGGAAGGGGAAGTGCAGCACGAAGCGCAGGCGGCGCTGGAAGGCCTGGTCGAGCGCGCCCTTCAGGTTGCTGGTGAGGATGGCCAGCCCGTTGAAGGCCTCCATGCGCTGCAGCAGGTAGCTGACCTCGATGTTGGCGTAGCGGTCGTGGCTGTCCTTCACGTCGCTGCGCTTGCCGAACAGCGCGTCGGCCTCGTCGAACAGCAGCAGGTTGCCGCCTTCCTCGGCGGCGTCGAACACCTGGCGCAGGTTCTTCTCGGTCTCGCCGATGTACTTGCTGACCACGGCCGAGAGGTCGATGCGCAGCAGTTCCAGCCGCAGGTCGCGCGCCAGCACCTCGGCGGCCATGGTCTTGCCGGTGCCGCTTTCGCCGGCGAACAGCGCGCCCACGCCCAGGCCGCGCGCGCTCTTGCCGGCAAAGCCCCAGTCCTCGCAGACGCGCAGCCGGTGCCGCACCTGCGCCGCCAGCTGGCGCAGCTGGCCCTTGTGGGCTTCGGGCAGCACCAGGTCGTCCCATCCGGCGCGCGCCTGCACCGGCGTGGCCAGCCCGTCCGCGGGCGGCCGGCCCCGGGCCCGGCAGGCCTGCCACAGCGCCGCCTCGGCGCGCTCCGGCGGCTGCTGCGCCACGCGGGCACCGGCGGCCGCGATGTGCGCCGCGCTGAGCCTGAACTGGCCGGCCACCGCGTCCACGCTGCCGGCCAGCGCCGGCGCCGCATCGCCCAGCGCCAGGCGCCACAGCCGGCGCTGCTCGCGCGCCTCGCTGCGGTCCACGTGCCAGCACGGCGCGTCGCCCGGCAGCGCCAGCGCCGCGCGTGCGCTGCACAGCACCAGGCCGCGCAGTCGCGGCACCAGGCGCAACGCGGCGTGCGGCCCGCCGGCGTCGCCGAACTCGATGAGCCAGGCCGTCGGCGCCAGCAGGGCCTCGCGGTCCAGCAGCAGCGCCAGCGCCTGC
>JBGAHJ010000049.1:0-12789 GCA_044226255.1 Rubrivivax sp. | reverse complement strand
CGCTGGGCGCGCGCATCGTGCTGCGCCACGGTGATGCGCAGCGCGAGATGCCGCTGCAGGACTTCTACCTCGACTACATGAAGAACCAGCTGCAGCCCGGCGAGTTCGTGCAGGCGCTGCGCGTGCCGCTGCCGCAGGCCGGCGAGCAACTGCGCGCCTACAAGTTGAGCAAACGCTACGACAGCGACATCTCCGGCCTCGCCGCCGGCCTGTGGCTGCAACTGGACGGCGACACGGTGCGCGCCGCGCGCTTCGCGTTCGGCGGCATGGCGGCCATCGTCAAGCGGGCCGCGCAGGCCGAGGCCGCGGTGGTCGGCCAACCCTGGACCGAGGCCACCGCGCGCGCGGCGATGGCCGCGCTGGACGCCGACTACACGCCGCTGTCCGACCTGCGCGCCAGCGCCGCCTACCGCCGCCGCGCCGCGCGCAACCTGCTGCAGCGGCTGTGGCTGGAGACGCGGCCCGCCGCGCCGCTGGCGCAGTCCCTAACGTCGGTCTGGAGCGTGGTATGACCCACCCCCGTAGCGCCTTCGGCGCCTCCCCCTCCAGGGGGCCACGCCAGCGGACCGGCAGAGCCGGATCCGCGGCGTGCGCTCGGCCAGACCGGTTCATTCGCCGTGGGTGCCGTTTCGGCGCCATGGAGAACTGAGATGAACGCACCCCACGAAGCCCCCGCCGTCGTCGGTTCGTCGCGCCCGCATGAATCGGCGCACCTGCACGTGGCCGGCGCCGCGCCCTACACCGACGACCTGCCCGAGCTGGCAGGCACCTTGCACGCCGCGCTGGGCCTGTCACCGCTGGCGCATGGCCGGCTGCTCGGCGTCGATGTCGCCACGTTGCAGGCGATGCCCGGCGTCGTGGCGGTGATCACCGCGGCCGACATCCCCGGCAGCAACGACTGCGGCCCGATCGTGCACGACGACCCGATCCTGGCCGACGGCACGCTGCACTACCTGGGCCAGCCGGTGTTCGCGGTGATCGCGCGCACACGCGACGCCGCACGCCGGGCCGCCGCGTTGGCCAGGCAGGTGATCCGCGCCGAGCCGCTGCCGCCGATCCTCACCGCGCTGGACGCGCACGCGCAGCAGCAGTACGTGGTGCCGCCGATGCACCTGTCGCGCGGCGATGCGCATGCGGCGCTGGCCGCGGCGCCGCAGCGCACGCGCAGCAGCTTCTCGCTGGGCGGCCAGGAGCAGTTCTACCTGGAAGGCCAGATCTCCTACGCCATTCCGCAGGAAGACGGCGGCATGCTGGTGCACTGCTCGACCCAGCATCCCAGCGAGATGCAGCATGCGGTGGCGCATGCGCTGCACCGCGCCGCGCACCAGGTGCAGGTGCAGTGCCGGCGCATGGGGGGCGGTTTCGGCGGCAAGGAAAGCCAGAGCGCGCTGTTCGCCTGCGTGGCCGCCGTGGCCGCAGCACGGCTGCAGCGGCCGGTGAAGCTGCGGCCCGACCGCGACGACGACATGCTGGTCACCGGCCGCCGCCATGGCTTCGAGTTCCAGTGGGACGCGGGCCATGACGACGAGGGCCGCATCACCGGCGTCGAGGTCGAGATGGTCGCCAATGCCGGCTTCTCGGCCGACCTGTCGCCGCCGGTGATGACGCGCGCGCTGTGCCACTTCGACAATGCCTACTGGCTGCCCGACGTGGCGATGCACGGCTTCTGCGCGCGCACCAACACGCAAAGCAACACCGCGTTCCGCGGCTTCGGCGGCCCGCAGGGCGCGCTGGCGATCGAGATGATCCTCGACGACATCGCGCGCAGCCTGGGCCGCGACCCGCTGGACGTGCGGCGCGCCAACTTCTACGGCACCGACACGCACAACGTGACGCCCTATGGCCAGCCGGTGCGCGACAACATCATCGCCCCGCTGGTCGAGCGGCTCGAGCACACGTCGGACTACCGCGCGCGGCGCGAAGCCATCCGCCAGTTCAACCACGAGAGCCCGGTGCTCAAGCGCGGCCTGGCGTTGACGCCGGTGAAGTTCGGCATCTCGTTCAACGTGGCGCACTTCAACCAGGCCGGCGCCCAGGTGCATGTCTACACCGACGGCTCGATCCTGGTGAACCATGGCGGCACCGAGATGGGCCAGGGCCTGAACACCAAGGTGGCGCAAGTGGTGGCGCACGAGCTGGGCGTGCCGCTCGCGCGCGTGCGGGCCACCGCCACCGACACGCAGAAGGTGGCCAACACCTCGGCCACCGCGGCCTCGACCGGATCGGACCTCAATGGCAAGGCCGCGCAGGATGCGGCGCGGCAGATCCGCGAGCGCCTCGCCACCTTCGCGGCGGCCAAGTACGGCGGCAGCGCCGACGCGGTGCGCTTCGGCAACGACCGCGTGCTGGTCAACGGCCAGGCCCTGCCCTTCGAGGAACTGGTGCAGCAGGCCTACTTCGCCCGCGTGCAGTTGTGGAGCGACGGCTTCTATGCCACGCCCGGCCTGCATTGGGACCGCGAGCACCTGAAGGGCCACCCGTTCTTCTACTTCGCCTATGGCGCGGCCTGCGCCGAGGTGGTGGTGGACACGCTGACCGGCGAGTGGAAGCTCACGCGCGCCGACGTGCTGCACGACGTGGGCCAGTCCTTGAACCCGGCCATCGACATCGGCCAGGTCGAGGGCGCCTTCATCCAGGGCATGGGCTGGCTGACGATGGAGGAGCTGTACTGGCATCCGCAAAGCGGCAAGCTGATGACGCACGCGCCCAGCACCTACAAGATCCCCACCGCCAACGACTGCCCGGCCGACTTCCGCGTGGCGCTGTACGACACGCAGAACCCTGCCGACACCATCCACCGCAGCAAGGCCGTCGGCGAGCCGCCGCTGCTGCTGCCGTTCTCGGTGTTCTTCGCGATCCGCGACGCGATCTCGGCTGTGGGCGGCCATCGCACCCATCCGCCGCTTCGCGCACCGGCGACGCCGGAGGCGATCCTCGATGCGCTGGATGCGGTGAGGGGGGCGTGAGGCCATGCAGCGACGGCCTGGCAATCGAAGGCGACTCGAGCGGGTGACCGCTTGCGGCCCATTGCTGCCCTTCGCCTGCGGAGCTTGGCGCGCGATCAGGCCGCCGGGGCACTCCACTCCGCTCATGTCCCCCGGGGCGGGCTGCGCCCACCCCTCCTCCTTTACTTCGCTCCGTGGAGCGCCCCACCGTCCTGATCCGAACCACTGTTGGCATGCGCCTGCCAGAGCGCCGCGCGAGCCAAGGGCATCCGGGTGTCGGTGGAGCGAAGTAAAGGAGGAGGTTGCGCAGCCTGGGCCGGGGGGACATGAGCGGAACCGAGCACCCGGTGGCCTTGGCCTGCTCGGTACATGCAAGCAACGACCGCAACGGGCCGAGAGCGGCCGTTGATCGCGCAGCACGGATTCGACCATGACCATCCGCCACGCTGAGCTGGCCCCGCCCGAGTCTCGGGTCGCCCCGACCGACACCGCGCTGCGCGCCAGCGCCGCGCAGTGGCTGGCGCAGCGCGTGCCGGCCATCGAGGTGCGGGTCGAGCGCAGCCGCGGCTCGGTGCCGCGCGGCGACGGCACGCGCATGCTGGTGAGCGAGCGCGCGGTGCTCGGCACCATCGGCGGCGGGCATCTCGAATGGCAGGCCATCGCCACCGCGCGCGCGCTGCTGGCCGATGGGCAAGGGCTGCCACGGGTGCAGTCCATCGCACTCGGCCCGACGCTCGGCCAGTGTTGCGGCGGCGCGCTGCAGCTGCACTTCGAACGCTTCGACGCCAGCACGCTGGCCCGCTGGCCACTGCAGCCGCCGCTGTTCACGCTGCAGCTCTACGGCGCCGGCCATGTCGGCCGCGCCATCGCGCAGCTGCTCGAAGGCATTCACTGCCGCGTGCAGTGGATCGACGAGCGCGAGGACGAGTTTCCCGCCACGCCGGCGGCCGCTCACATTGAGCGCTTGTGCGTCGAGCCGGTGGAGGCCGAAGTCGCCACCGCGCCGCCCGGCGCGTTCTACCTGGTGCTGACGCACAGCCATGCGCTGGACCAGCGCATCACCGAAGCCATCCTGCAGCGCGGCGACTTCGGCTACCTGGGCCTGATCGGCTCGGCCACCAAGCGCGCGAAGTTCCTGCACCGCTTCGAAGCCCGCGGCATCGCGCTCGAGACGCTGGCGCGCCTGACCTGCCCGATCGGCGTGCCCGGCATCCGCGGCAAGGAGCCGCAGGTCATCGCCGTCGCGGTGGTGGCGCAGCTGCTGCAGCAGGCCGGCTGAGCAGCGGGCCCCGGGCACCGGACCGGCCGCATGCCGGTTCTGTACTTCAGCTATGCGGGCTTGCGATGGCCAGCCTCGGATGCGCCTTGACCTGCCGCAAAGTCGGCCGCCGGGCGCTTCCTAGACTGCCCGCACACCCGCTGCCCGAAAGGCTTCGCCATGGCCGCCGCCCGCCAGATCCACACCGACATTCCCGGCACGCCGCTGTTCGATTCGCGCGCCGCCCGCAAGGGCTATGCGCTGAACAAGATGTGCTTCTCGTTCAACGAGGCCGCCAACCGCGCGGCCTTCCTGGCCGACGAGGACGGCTACTGCGCGCGCTTCCAGCTCACGCCCGAGCAGCGCGAGGCGGTGCGCAGCCGGCAGGTGCTGAAGATGCTGCAGGCCGGCGGCAATGCCTACTACCTGGCCAAGCTGGCCGGCATCTTCGGGTTGGACATGCAGGACATCGGCGCGCAGCAGACCGGCGTCAGCAAGTCCGAATTCCAGGCGCGGCTGGTGGCCGCGGGTCAAGGCAACACGAAGGAGGCCTGAACATGGCCCGCATCATCGGCAACCTCTTCACCTCGCACGTGCCGGCCATCGGCGGCGCCATCGCCAAGGGCCGCGAGCAGGAAGCCTACTGGAAGCCCTTCTTCGACGCCTACCCGCCGGTGCGCCGCTGGGTGGCCGAGACCAAGCCGGACATCGCGGTGGTGTTCTACAACGACCACGGCCTGAACTTCTTCCTCGACAAGATGCCGACCTTCGCGGTGGGCGCGGCGCCGGCCTACCGCAATGCCGACGAAGGCTGGGGCCTGCCGCCGTATGCGCCCTTCGAAGGCGCCGAGGACCTGTCGTGGCACCTGGTCGAGTCGCTGGTGGCCGAGGACTTCGACATCGTCACCTGCCAGGAGATGCTGGTGGACCATGCCTTCACCCTGCCGATGAAGCTGCTGTGGCCCGACCAGGCCTGGCCGGTGAAGGTGGTGCCGATCTGCCTGAACACCGTGCTGTTCCCGCTGCCCTCGGCGCGCCGCTGCTGGCAACTGGGCCAGGCGGTGGGTCGCGCCATCGCGGCCTGGGAGAACGATGCGCGCGTGCTGGTGCTGGGCACCGGCGGGCTCTCGCACCAGCTCGAAGGCGAGCGTGCCGGGCACATCAATGCCGGCTTCGACAAGCGCTTTCTCGACAGCCTGGTGGACCAGCCCGCCTGGGCCACGCAGTTCGACATCCAGGCGCTGGTGCGCGAGGTGGGCACGCAGGGCATCGAGCTGCTGAACTGGGTGGCCGCGCGCGGCACGCTGGGCGAGCATCCTGCGCAGCAACTGCACCGCACCTACCACATCCCGATCTCGAACACCGCTGCCGCGGTGCAGTTGCTGGTGCCGGCCTGAGCCAAGGTGCGCTCAGCCTGATCCGGGTTGCCCGGTCAGGCTGATCCCCTTGGGGGACCGGCCCGCAGGGCCGTAGGGGTCCATTGAGAAGCGCACGTCGGCGATCCAGTGGCGCGCGCGGCGGGCCAGGCGCGCGGCCTCGTCCTCGCCGTCGAACGAGGCCGGCGCGCGCTTCAGCAGCGCCGGGTCGACCCCTTCGAGCGCATTGACGCTCACCACCGCGTACAGCCGCCCGTCGATGCGGCTGGTGACCAGCGGCACCACACCGCAGCCGGCGCAGACGTGGAACTGCGCGGTGCGGGTGCCGAAGGCATAACGCGTGATGCGAGCGTCATCGCGCACCGTCACGTCCAGCGTGCCGCCGGGGCAGGAGGTCCACACGCCCCCGTGCTTGACGCAGAACGAGCAGGTGCAGGCCCGCGCCGGAATCTCCGCCGGCTCGGGCGCCCAGCGCAGCGTGAAACGGATGTTGCCGCAGTGGCATCCGCCGGGAATGTCCATGGTCCTTGCCTTCGCGGGCCGATCAGGACCGGCGCTCGAACGCCAGCTTGAGCCCCAGGCCCAGCAGCACCGCGCCGCTGCCGCGGTACAGCCCGGTCAGCACCCGCGGCCGCGCCCGCAGCCAGGCCGACAGCAGCCCCGCGCCCAGCCCCACCGGCCCCTTGACGACGAAGGTGAGCGCCGCGAACACCAGCCCCAGCGCGAACACCGACAGCGTGGGATGCGCGGCGCCCGGCTGCACGAACTGCGGCAGGAAGGCGAAGTAGAACACCGCGATCTTCGGGTTCGAGACGTTGGACAGCGCGCCGTCGAAGAACAGGCGCCCCAGCGAACGCGGCGCGCCGGCATGGACGGCGAGTGCCTGCTGCCGCGTGCGCAGCAGCTGGATGCCGAGGTACACCAGGTAGGCCGCGCCCACCAGCCTCAGCACCAGGAACAGCCATTCGGAGGTGCGCAGGATCGCGCCCAGCCCCAAGGTGGCCAGCACGGTGTGGCCAACCAGCCCGACGCTGACGCCGGCCGCGGTGGCCACGCCCGCCCCCGGGCCCTGCGCGATCGAGCGCGACATCACCAGGATCATGTCCTGCCCGGGCGTGACGATCAGCAGCACCGAGGCCACGATGAACAGCCACCAGCTCACGTCGACCATCGTCCGTTCTCCTCGATCAGGTCCGCAGGCGCGCAGTATCCATCGCGACACGCCCTGGTCAGCCCGCCAGCACGCGCCCGTCGTCGTCGACCGGCTCGATCGACAGCCCGCCGCCGAACCAGGCCTTCAGCGCCTGCGTGATGCAGTTGCGCGCCAGCGCAGCGTCGACCACGCGGCAGTGGAACGTCCAGGCATCGCCGTCCGAAGCCGCCGCGATGGCGGACCCGGGGCCGGTCTCGCACTGCCCCAGCCCGGTGTCGCCGAGCCGGCGATCCAGCTCGTGCAGTGTGCGCTGCAGGGGCTCGGCCGCCAGCGGCGCCGCGCCAGGGGCGGGGCGGCCCTGCACGCGCAGGCGGTCCATCTCGTCGAATGCGACCTCGGCGAAGCCCGCCGCGCGCTGCGCATCGATCTCCACCTGCAGCGCCAGCGGGTCGCGGTTCGGGTGCAGCGGGTGGAAGGCCTTCGAATCGCCCAGCGTGCCGAGTTCGCCCCAGTGCACGATGTGCTCGCCGCTGGCGTCCTGCCAGGTCTGCCAGTAGGCCTTGTGCGGCCTGTCGAGTCGGTACAGCTTGAGCATCGCGCGCGGCCCCTGTCGATCAGCGTCGCCCATCGTAGCGCCGCGCCCCACAGTAGCATCGCGGCTCCCATCCCTTCAAAGGTCGAGCCCGATGTTCACGCTCCCGCTGCCCTCTCCGCTGTCCTTCGCGCTGCGGGCCACCGGCCTGGCGCTGGCGTTGTTCGCCGGCGCGGCCCATGCGCAAGGCTCACCGACCGCGGCCGAGGCGCCGCCACCGCCCGGCTTCGACGCCGCGCTGGCGAAGTCATTGGGCGCCGACGACTACGGCATGAAGCGCTACGTGCTGGTGATCCTGAAGAACGGGCCCACGCCGCTGGCGGCCGGCCCCGAGCGCGACGAGATGTTCAAGGGCCACTTCGCGAACATGAAGCGCCTGGCCGGCGAGGGCAAGCTGGCGCTGGCCGGGCCGCTCGATGGCGTGGACGGCTGGCGCGGCCTGTTCGTGCTGGCGGTGCCCGACATCGAGTCCGCCAAGCAGTTGGTGGGCACCGACCCGGTGGTGATGAAGGGCGAGATGGTGGCCGAGTACCACCGCTACTACGGCAGCGCTGCGCTGACGACCGTCAACAGCCTGCACGAGAAACTGCAGCGCAAGCCGTTCTGACCGCCGCCGCGCCGCGGGCCAGGCGCTGGATCTCGGCCGCCAGCGCACGGCCGATCCGCCGGTGGGCGGCCGCACTGAGGTGGATGCCATCGATGCCATCGGCCACCGGCACCACGCTGGCAGCGTCGAACACCGGCAGGCCCAGTTTCGCGGCTTCGCGGCGGTAGGCGGCGGCGAGCTGGCGCGACTTCTCGATCGCGCCCGGTCCGAACAATTCCTTGAACGGCGTGCGGCCGGTGTCGCCCAGCGGCACCGGCACGACGATCAGCATCCGCGGCAGCGCCGGCGCGGCGGGGGCGGCCTCGGTGCCCACGCGCGCGATCGTGGCCAGCGCGGACAGGCTGGCGGCAATGTCGTCGGGGCTGCGCTGCAGCTCGTCGATCACGTCGTTGGTGCCCAGCATCAGCAGCAGCAGGTTCACCGGGCCGGCCTCGGCCAGGGCCAGTGCCAGCCGGCGCCGGCCGTTGTGGTCCTGGCCTTCGAGCTGGCCGACCCCTTCGCTCAGGTCAGCGTCCAGCGTGCGGCCGATCAGGCCGTTGACCTGCACCGCATAGCCCGGCCCCAGCGCCCGCTGCATCACGCCGGCCCAGCGCTGCGCGTCGCCATGGCGGGGCACCGGCTTGCCATCGGCCACCGCGCGCCAGCCCCAGGTGTTGGAGTCGCCATAGGCCAGCACGCGCAGCTGCGCCTGCGCAGGCGCGCCGACCGCGCTCACCGCGGCCAGCAGCCAGGCCAGCGCCAGCCAGGGGGTGATGCGCTTCATCATGCGGGGTCCTTGTCGTAGGCGGTCACGCCGGGCGGCAGTTGCACCCAGCCATGGCGCCGGCAGTCGTAGATCGACACGCGCAGCGGCGGAAAGTCCGGGGCGGCAAAGGCACCGATCGCGACGCTGACCCCATCGCGCTCGAAGCCCTCCTCGGTGTGGAACAGCGAGGTGCCGCAGACCTGGCTGTGGCACAGGCCCACGCTGCGCGGCTCACCCTGCACCTGGATGCGCCGCTGGCCGCAATGGCAGGAGGCGGTGCGTGTGGTCATGGCACCGAAGGGAAGTCGACCAGCCGCTTGCCCATCGTCTGGGCCCGGACGGCATAGCCCAGTTCGTCGTAGAACGCCCGTGCGCGCTGGTTGAAGGCCCAGACATTGAGATGCAGCTCCTCGGCGCCGCGCGCCAGGGCCCAGGTTTCGGCCGCCTGCATCAAGGCCCGGCCGATGCCCTGGCCACGGCGGGCCGCGTCGACCCCCAAGGTGCCGATGCGGGCGTAGCGCATCGGCCGGAAGAACGGGCTGCGCTCGTCGATGATCGCGATGCTGACGAAGCCGATGACGCCCGCGGTCGCTTCGTCGGCCTCCCCGCCTGCAGCCCCTTCGGCGACGAGGATCGTCGCCAACCCCGAGGCCGCAGCCGCGCCCGCCGCCGGCAGGCTGGCGGACCACAGCGCGCGCCGCCGCTCGGGCGCCACCTCGGGCACGAACAGGCCCGGCCAGGCCTCGTGGTGCAGCCGGTTCACGGCCTCACCGAGTTCGCCGATGCGCGGCAGGTCCTCGGCCGTGGCTTCGCGGAGGGTCGGCGCGGCCAGGCCCTGGTTCATCGCACTCCCCATGATCGAAGGAGCCCGCTTTGTACCCGATGCGGCCCGGTTAGCATCGTCCGATGCCGCGCCGCGCCGCCAGTGCCACCCCACCCGTCTCCGCCGAGCGCAGCGTGCTGCTGCTGCGCGCCATCAACGTCGGCCAGCGCCAGCTGCCGATGGCCGCGCTGCGCGCGCTGGCCGAACAGCTGGACCTGGCCGAGGCACGCACCTACCTGGCCAGCGGCAACCTGGTCGCGCGCATCCAGGGCGAGGCCCGCTTGGCGGCGCGCCGGCTCGAGCAGGCCATCACCGAGCACTTCGGTTTCCACAGCGACGTGATCGTGCGCAGCGCCGCGCAATGGGCGCCCTACCTGGCCGACAACCCGCTGGCGGAGGCTGCAGCCGCAGCGCCCAACCGCGTGATGCTGCTGCTGGCCAACCAGGCGCCGGCGCCGATGCGCAGGCGCGCCTGCGCGAGCGGGCCGCGCCGGGCGAAACGGTCATCGCGCGCGGCGATGCCATCTGGATGCACTTCGCCGACGGCGTCGCCCAGTCGAAGCTGACGCCGGCCTACATCGACAAATGCGTCGGCGCACCGGCCACCGCGCGCAACTGGCGCACGGTGCAGGCGCTGGCCGAGCTGCTGCACGGCTGACCGCGCGCGGCGCGAGGCCGCCGGCGGCGGCCCGCCCTAGCGCCGCCTGGCCGCAGGTGCCGGCGGCGGGTCGAGCGGGAACTGCGTGCAGCCCAGCTGGCCCGAGATGACGCGGCTGGCCTGCGTCAGCATCTGCACCAGCGCCGGCTCCTTCTCTTCGTTGAAGCGGAAGGTCGGGAAGCTGACCGAGAGGCCGGCCACCGGCTGGTTCAGGCGGTCGAAGATGGGAATGGCGACGCAGCGGATGTGGTCGTCGAACTCCTCGCGGTCCTGGCCGAAGCCCTGCGTGCGCGTGCGCTGCAGTTCCTCGAGGTAGGCCTTGCGGCTGGTGATGGTCTTCTCGCGGTAGCGCTTGAAGTCGCAGCCCTCGAGGATGCGATCGACCCGCGCCGGGTCTTCCCAGGCCAGCAGCACCTTGCCGATGGCGGTGCAGTGCAGCGGCGCGCGGCGGCCGACGCGCGAGTACATGCCCAGCATGTGGCGCGAATCGACCTTGTGCACGTAGATGATCTCGCTGTCGATCAGCGTGCCCAGGTGCACCGTCTCGCCGGTCTGGTCGGCCAGCGTCTGCATGTGGGCCTTGGCCAGCTCGATCAGGTTCGGGTACTGCAGCGCCTTGGTGCCGAGTTCGTACATGCGCATGGTCAGGCCGTAGCGTTCGCTGTCGGCCTCCTGGCGCACGTAGCCCAGGCTCTTCATCGTCTGCAGGAAGCGGTAGATCGTGGCCTTGGGCATGGCCAGGCGCATCGAGAGATCGGAGATGCCGGTCTCGTCGCGCTCGCCCAGCGCCTGCAGGATCGCGAACACCTTCAGCACCGCGGCCACCGATTCGGGCTGCTTCGAGTCGAGCGCGTCGTCGTCCATCATCGTTTCGGCCGATTTGATATGGCGTTTCAAAACCGCATTCTGCCTTGAAACCGGCAAATTCAGCGTGGAGGCGATCCGGCACCGGGCCCGCGGTTGCGGTACTCGGCGAGGAAGGGCTCGGGGGGATCGGGCCGGCGGTAGCCCAGCGCCGCCGGGTCCTGGCCGGCGGCCTGCAGCGCGCGCCAGAAATCCTCGCTGTCGCGCTGCACCGGCCGGTGGTTCGGCGCCGCGGGGTCGGACTGCCAGGGCGACCAGGGCGCGTCGTGCCGCAGGTGCGCGCCCAGGTGCGAGCGCAGCACGACCATCTTGCCCACCCCTTCCAGCGTGCCACGGCTCAAGCGGGTGGCGCTGTTGTCGCTGTCCTTGCCCGTTAGCACGCAGGGCCGCCGCGGCGGCTGTACGGGCTGCAGCGCGCGCCGTTGAACCACTGCCGCGCGAAGTGGACGCTGCCCGCCGGCGTGCCCGGCAGCGCGGTGAAATCGCAGTCCTCGAACACGAAGCCATACGGCGTGCCCAGCGCGGTGTTCGGCGCCGCCACATAGCCCGCCTTCGCGCTGCGCAGCGCCCCGACCCAGCGGATCTCGCTGCGCAGGAAATAGGCGGTGGCCGGGCCGAAGATGAAGTCGATGTCGCCGGCCACCAGGCTGCGGTGGATGAAGGCGCGCGGCGCGGGCTCGCCGGTCGCGCCACCGGCCAGGTACAGCGTGTCCTGGTGGCCCAGCAGCTGCACCTGCTCCAGCTGCAGCCGGTCGGCGCCCCGGCCTTCAGCGCCAGCGCCTGGTGCCGGCCAGTGGACTGGCGCGGCGCGCCGCCGCGGCGCTGGTCGTAGCCATTGGCCACCGTCAGCATGGTCAGCTGGGTGCCGGCACGCCGGGTCCACAGCACCGCGGCAGGCGGTGCCGAGCGTAAGCCCGCGCGCGCAGCTGCGGGCCATCGCGGCGATGTCGGGATGCAGCGCGGGTGACTGAACACCGCCGCATGCTGCGCGATGTAGTCGGCCGCGGGCATCGCCGGCATCGAGCGTGGCTTCGATGCGACGTCCAGGCATCGGCCCCCCTCGCCCCACAGCGTGATCGGCGCGCCGGCGGGCAGGTAGACCAGTTCCGGGTAGCGCGCCGGGCGATGCCGATCACCAGCCGTGGCGCCGGCGCCCAGCCCGCCAGCGCGCATCGGCATACGCGCGGTTCACCGCGGCCTGCATGCAGGTGGCGAACACGCGCTGGCCGTCGGCCCAGCCGGATCGACGCGGTAGTGGAAGACCCGGCGCGCGCCCGGCGACGAAGTCGGCGTCGGACAGCGGTCCCAGCCGGCCAGCACCTGCACGCGGCCGAAGGCCTGGGCCTGGGCATCGGTCAGCTGCGGTCGGTTGGCGTTGACGCTCGCTTCAGGCACCATCGACGCGCAGCCCACCAGGCTGGCCAGGCAGGCCAGCAGCAGCGGGGCGCGCCAGCCGGTCATCCGCCGATGTCCACCAGGAACAGGCCCGGCTCGCCGGCTTTGTCGCAGCTGAACAGCACCTGCCGCTGGTCCGGCGTGAACGAGGGGTGCGGATGCGTCACCCTGCCGGTCGCCCTTGTAGACGCCCCAGTTGCTGTCGTGCCGCGCCAGCTTGCGCTCGGTGCCGGCCTTCAGGTCGAACAGGCGCAGGTAGGGTCGGGCTCGATCGTAGCCGGCGTGGTCGTCCACGTCGGCCGGGCTGGCGCAGCCGTCGCCGACGATCAAGGTGCCGTCGTGGTTGCTCATCAGGTGCGAGCATGGCGGCATC
>JBGAHJ010000024.1:0-92432 GCA_044226255.1 Rubrivivax sp. | reverse complement strand
GTGACGCGCTGCTTCAGCTCGATCTTGGTGATCTCGCTGCGCTTCTCGTTGAGCAGGAAGCTGGTCACCTCCACCGGCACCTGCACGTGCACGGCGGCGGTGTTCTCCTTCAGCGCCTCCTCCTGGATGATGCGCAGGATCTGCAGCGCGCTGCTTTCCGTGTCGCGGATGTGGCCGGTGCCGTTGCAGCGCGGGCAGGTGATGTGGTTGCCTTCCGAGAGCGCCGGGCGCAGGCGCTGGCGGCTCAGCTCGAGCAGGCCGAACTTGCTGATCGAGCTGAACTGCACGCGGGCGCGGTCGTAGCGCAGCGCGTCGCGCAGGCGCTGCTCCACCTCGCGGCGGTTCTTGCTCTCCTCCATGTCGATGAAGTCGACGACGATCAGGCCGCCCAGGTCGCGCAGGCGCATCTGGCGCGCGATCTCGTCGGCGGCCTCCAGATTCGTGCGCGTCGCGGTTTCCTCGATGTCGCCGCCGCGCGTGGCGCGTGCCGAGTTCACGTCCACCGCGACCAGCGCCTCGGTGTGGTCGATCACGATCGCGCCGCCGCTCGGCAGGTTCACCGTGCGGCTGAACGCGGTCTCGATCTGGTGCTCGATCTGGAAGCGGCTGAACAGCGCCGCGTCGTCGCGGTAGCGCTTCACGCGATTGGCCGTCTCCGGCATCACGTGGTTCATGAACTGCTGCGCCTGATCGAAGATGTCGTCGGTGTCGATCAGGATCTCGCCGATGTCGGCGGTGAAGTAGTCGCGGATCGCGCGGATCACCAGGCTCGACTCCTGGTAGATCAGGAACGCGCCCTTGCCGCCCTTGGACGCGCCGTCGATGGCGTCCCAGAGCTTGAGCATGTAGTTCAGGTCCCACTGCAGCTCGGCCGCGCTGCGGCCGATGCCGGCGGTGCGCGCGATCAGGCTCATGCCCTTGGGATATTCGAGCTGGTCGAGGTTTTCCTTCAGCTCCTCGCGGTCCTCGCCCTCGATGCGCCGGCTCACGCCGCCGCCGCGCGGGTTGTTGGGCATCAGCACCAGGTAGCGGCCGGCCAGGCTGACGAAGGTGGTGAGCGCCGCGCCCTTGTTGCCGCGCTCTTCCTTCTCCACCTGCACCAGCAGGTTGTCGCCTTCCTTCACCGCGTCCTGGATGCGCGCGCTGCGCGCGTCGACGCCTTCGCGGAAGTAGTTCTTGCTGATTTCCTTGAACGGCAGGAAACCGTGGCGATCCTCGCCGTAGTCGACGAAACAGGCTTCGAGACTGGGCTCGACCCGCGTGATGACGGCCTTGTAGATGTTGCCCTTGCGCTGCTCGCGCCCTTCGATCTCGGTCTCGAAGTCGAGCAGCTTCTGGCCGTCGACGATCGCCAGGCGCCGTTCCTCGGCTTGCGTGGCGTTGATCAGCATGCGTTTCATTGGCGTGCACTCCTCTTCGGGCACCGCGTCAGGCGCGGAGCCCGTTCTCACATCGATGCACGAAAAACGCGGCGGAACCGGGGGTCGCGAAATGCCCTGGACTGCTGGCGCCGCTTGTGGGAGCGGTCAGCCTTGCAGCGTTGGCGCGTGCGCGCGGCGCGCAGCTTCAGCAGTGGCGTCCGGTGTCGGCCCTGACCGCCGCGGATCGCGCGGCGATACCCCGGCGCCGCAGGCATCGGTTCGATGCGGGCGTGTCCTGGGGTTTGCGGGAGACGGGAGCGTCATGACTGGCAGCGTGCGCACCGGGCGCGGGTGCCAGGCGACGGCTCGTTGGCGAGGGCCGTCTGGCACCGTGGAATTCACGGGTGTTCTGCGCAGCGCGCAGAACGGGGTTCCTGAACGTTCTTCTTCCGCCTGCGGTCGGCGCCTGCCGGGTCAATGAAGAGGCCGGCCCCAGCGTCGCTCACAAGGCGTTGCATCAGCTCTTTGCCGGCGCGAACAACGCGCCCGGCGCCTCCACTTCTGCTCGGCAGTGCCCGGGTAAACTCCGGTAAATCAAGCACTTACGAAGCAAATGTGGAGCGGCGCAGTATAACGCCCGATGAGCCGCTAAGGGCCACCTCCGTTCGCCACCTGACGGTGGACGCCGAATCCGACGGCCAGCGCCTGGACAACTTCCTGCTGCGGGTGCTGAAGGGCGTACCCAAGACCCACGTCTACCGCGTCATCCGCTCCGGCGAGGTGCGCCTGAACAAGGGCCGGGCCGCGGCCGACACCCGCGTGAGCGCCGGCGACGACGTGCGATTGCCGCCGATGCGGCTGCCCGAGCCGTCCCGCGCTCCGGCGGCACCGGCACGGGAGTTCCCGGTGCTGCTGGAAGACGAGCACCTGCTGGCCATCGCCAAGCCCGCCGGTGTGGCGGTGCACGGCGGCAGCGGCGTCAGCTCGGGCGTGATCGAGCAGCTGCGCAGCGCCCGGCCGGCGGCGCGCTTCCTGGAGCTCGTGCACCGGCTCGACAAGGAAACCTCCGGCGTGCTGCTGCTGGCCAAGAAGCGCAGCGCGCTGACGGCGCTGCAGGACCAGTTCCGCTCGCGCGACACCGGCAAGACCTACGCCGCGCTGGTGTTCGGCAGCTGGCCCGAGAAGCTGAAGGTCATCGACCAGCCGCTGCTGAAAGGCACCGACGCCGCCGGCGAGCGCCACGTGCGCGTGGTGGCCGCGGGCCACGAGGACGCGCGGCGCTCGATCACGCTGGTGAAGGTGGCGCGCCACGTGCCGGCGCTGGACGCCACGCTGCTGGACGTGCGCATCAAGACCGGCCGCACGCACCAGATCCGCGTGCACCTGGCCAGCAACGGCCACCCCATCGTCGGCGACCCGAAATACGGCGACTTCGCGCGCAACAAGGCGTTCGCGAAGCAGCACGGCTTTCCGCGCATGTTCCTGCACGCCGGCGAGCTCAGCTTCGACCACCCCGCGGGCGGCGGGCGCATCACCCTCGAAGCGCCGCTGCCACCCGACTGCGAGACACTGCTGGCCCCATGACCCCAAGACGCCGCCGCTTCGACCTCATCGCCTTCGACTGGGACGGCACGCTGTTCGACAGCACGATGCTGATCGTGCGCTGCATCCAGTCGGCCTGCCGCGACCTCGGCGCGGCCGTGCCCAGCGACGAGGCCGCGGCCTACGTGATCGGCCTCGGCCTGCAGGACGCGCTGACGCACGCCGCTCCCGGCCTGCCGCGCGAGCGCTACCCCGAGCTGGCGCAGCGCTACCGCCAGCACTACTGGGCCAGCCAGCACGAGCTGGTGCTCTTCAAGGGCACGCTCGAGATGCTGCATGCGCTGAAGGCGCGCCAGCACCTGCTGGCGGTGGCCACCGGCAAGAACCGCCGCGGCCTGGACGACGCGCTGCGCCAGGCCCAGCTGGTCGGCCTGTTCGACGCCAGCCGCACCGCCGACGAGACCGCCAGCAAGCCGCACCCGCTGATGCTGCAGGAGCTGATGGCCGAGCTGGGCGTCGCGCCGGAGCGCACGCTGATGATCGGCGACACCACGCACGACCTGCAGCTGGCCGTGAACGCCGGCACCGCCCGTGTCGGCGTGAGCTTCGGCGCACACGACCACGAGACCTTCGACAGCTTCGAGCCGCTGTTCGTGGCGCACAGCACCGCCGAGCTGCACGCCTGGCTGCTGGACCACGCATGAACGAAGCCGTGCCACCGGACGAAACGCCGCTGCCGCTGTGCCACTCGGCCGCGCTCGAGGAGAAGGGCCGCGCCGTGGTCTGGGACGTGATCGAGTGGCGCCGTCCCGCGCGCGCCTTCGCGCTGCGCTACGACGGCCAGGTGCGCGCCTACATGAACCGCTGCGTGCACGTGCCCACCGAGATGGACTGGCAGCCCGGCGAGTTCCTCGACCTGGAGCGGCGCGTCATCCTCTGCAGCATCCACGGCGCGGCCTACGAGCCCACCAGCGGCCAGTGCGTCGGCGGGCCCTGCGGCCGCGGCCGGCTCACCACCATCCGCACCGAGGAACGTGACGGCCAGGTGTATTGGTATCCTTCCCGCGACATCCGGCCGCTCGAATTCGACGCACCGCCGCCTGACGGCCCCACGGCCCCGCCCCCATGAACGACCCGCAAGACACGCAACCGGCCGAGCCGGTGGAACCTCCTTTGTACCCCCCGCAGCGCCCGGCCGCTGCTCCGGCGCCTGCTGCCGCGGCCGCTCTGCCGCCGGCCGCGCCCGCCGCCGCCCCGGCACGCGCGCCGCTGGAAGGCGCGCTCGAGCGCGTGGCGATGGAACTGCTGCGCCAGCAGCGCAGCGAACGGCGCTGGCGCATCGGCATCCGCATGGGCTGGCTGGTGCTGGCGCTGCTGGTGGCCTGGGCGCTGCTGGTGCAGCGCGGCGCGCCGGCCGCCACCAGCACGCCGCACACCGCACTGGTGGAGGTGCGCGGCGAGATCGCCGCCGACACGGAAGCGAGTGCCGAGGTGCTGCTGTCCGCGCTGAAGGGCGCGTTCGAGGACGCCGCCGCGCAGGCCGTGGTGCTGCGCATCAACTCGCCCGGCGGCAGCCCGGTGCAGAGCGGGATCATCAACGACGAGATCAAGCGCCTGAAGGCCAAGCACAGGAAGAAGGTCTACGCGGTGGTGGAGGAGGTCTGCGCGAGCGGCGCCTACTACATCGCGGTGGCCGCCGACGAGATCTACGTCGACAAGGCCAGCATCGTCGGCAGCATCGGCGTGCTGATGGACGGCTTCGGCTTCACCGGCCTGATGGACAAGCTGGGCGTCGAGCGCCGCCTGCTCACCGCGGGCGAGAACAAGGCCATGCTGGACCCGTTCAGCCCGCTCAACGAGAAGCACCAGCGCCTGGCCAAGGCGATGATCGAGCAGATCCACCAGCAGTTCATCGCGGTGGTGAAGCAGGGCCGCGGCGAACGCCTGAAGGAGACGCCCGACACCTTCTCGGGCCTGTTCTGGAACGGCGAGGAAGCGGTGAAGCTGGGTCTCGCCGACGGCCTGGGCAACCTCGACTACGTGGCCCGCGAAGTGGTGCACGCCGAGGAGATCATCGACTACACGCCGCGCGACAACGTGGCCGAGCGCCTGGCCAAGCGCTTCGGCGCCAGTGTCGGCGCCGGTGCGGTGAAGGCGCTGCGCGAACTCACGCCGGTGCGCTGAAAGCCGCGATGGCCTTGCTGCCCGAGTCGGTGACCGTCGGCGCGCAGCACCTGCTGCCCAAGCAGGCGCTCACGCAGCTGGCCGGCGCGTTCGCCGGCGCCCGCCTGGGCGGCGTGACGACGGCGGCGATCCGCCGCTTCGTCGCCCGCTACGGCGTCGACATGGCCGAGGCCGCGCAGCCCGACCCCGCGGCCTACGCCACCTTCAACGAGTTCTTCACGCGCGCGCTCAAGCCAGGGGCCCGGCCCTTGGCGAAGGCCGACCTGATCTGCCCGGTGGACGGCGCGATCAGCCAGTTCGGCGCCATCGACGGCGAGCGCATCTTCCAGGCCAAGGGCCACGACTACAGCGCCACCGCGCTGCTGGGCGGCGACGGCGCGCTGGCCGCGCACTTCCACGGCGGCCACTTCGCCACGCTGTACCTGAGCCCGCGCGACTACCACCGCATCCACATGCCCTGCGCCGGCCGCCTGCTGCGCATGGTGCACGTGCCGGGCGCGCTGTTCTCGGTGAACCCGGCCACCGCGCGCGGCGTTCCCGGGCTCTTCGCGCGCAACGAGCGCGTGGTGTGCGTGTTCGACGGCGAGGGTGCGACGCAGGGCCCGTGGGTGCTGGTGCTGGTGGGGGCCACCATCGTCGGCAGCATGGCCACCGTGTGGCACGGCGTGGTGAATCCGCCGCGCAGCCGCACGCTGCGCGAGTGGAGCTACCGCGAGCAGCAGCCGATCCACCTGGCGCAGGGCGAGGAGATGGGCCGCTTCCTGCTGGGCAGCACGGTGGTGATGCTGTTCCCGAAGGGGCCGCTGGCCTTCAACCCGGGCTGGGCGCCGGGCGCGCCGATCCGCCTGGGCGAGGTGATGGCCAACCGGCGCTGAAGCGGCGTCAGGCGAACAGGCCCGGCGCGCCGGCGCGGTCGTCGTCGTCGCCGTAGAAGCACGAGGGGCACACGGCGCGGTAGCGCTCGTTGCCGCCGATCACCACCTGCTCGCCTTCCTTCACGCGCCGGCCCTCGGCGTCGATGCGCAGGTTCATGCTGGCCTTGCGGCCGCAGGCGCAGATGTTCTTCATCTCCTCCAGGTCGTCGGCCAGCGTCAGCAGCGCCGCGGCGCCGGGGAAGGCCTCGCCGCGGAAGTCGCTGCGCAGGCCGTAGCAGAGTACCGGCACCTTGCCCGCATGGGCCAGCCGGTGCAGCTGCCGCACCTGGCCGGGCGACAGGAACTGGGCCTCGTCGATCAGCACGCAGGCGTAGCCGGGGCCCAGCCAGGCCAGGTCGAACACGGTCTGCGGGCCGAAGGTCTCGGTCTGGCGCTGCAGGCCCAGGCGCGAGCCGATGACCCCGAAGCCGGCGCGGTCGTCGTGCGCGGCGGTGAAGAGGCGCACCTTCATGCCGCGCTCCTCGTAGTTGTGCGCCGCCTGGAGCAGGGCGGTGGACTTGCCGGCGTTCATCGCCGCGTACCGGAAATAGAGCTTGGCCACGCGCGGAACTCTACCGGGCCGGCGGCGCATTTCCGTGCATCCGGCCGGGACGGTGCTGCGTACGCTTGGGCGATGGACCGAATCCCGACCTCTTCGCGCCTGCGCGCGCGGCTGGTCGCCTGTGCGTTGATCGCCGCCTGCGGCGGTGCCAGCGCCGGCGACGGCAAGCTGCTGCTGACCGGTGGCGTCTCCACCATCGACGGTGCCGCCGGCGGCGGCCTCACGCCCTGGGCGCTCACCGGCAGCTATGCCGCGCCCGGGCAGTGGGGTGCCACCGCGCATGCCACTGCCGTGAAGACCCGCGACTACGCGCTGGCCGGCTACGGCGCTGCGGCGACCTACGGCGACCGTGTCGAACTCTCGCTGGCGCGGCAGGACTTCGACACCAGGGACAACCTGGCGCCGCTGGGCCTGGCGGGCCTGAAGCTCAAGCTCGACATCGCCGGCGTCAAGCTGCGCGTGGCGGGCGACGCGGTGGTCGACAGCGACAGCTGGATGCCGCAGATCGCCGTCGGCCTGCTGCACAAGAAGGTCGACGCCGGCGCGCTGGCGCCCACGCTGACCGGCGCCCTGGGCGCCAAGGCCAGCGGCACCGAGTTCTATCTCAGCGCGACGAAGCTGTTCCTCGCGCAAGGCGTGCTGCTCAACGCCACGCTGCGCTCGACGAAGGCCAACCAGGGCGGGCTGCTGGGCTTCGGCGGTGCACAGGGCCGTGGCAACCGCGTGCAGCCGGAGTTCTCGGTGGCCTGGCTGGCGAGCCGTTCGCTGGCCTTCGGTGCCGAGTTCCGCCAGAAGCCCGACAACCTCGACCCGAGCGCCCTCGGCGCCGGCGCGCTGAAGGAGGACGACTGGGCCGACCTGTTCGTCGCCTGGGCGCCGAACAAGCACCTGTCGCTGACGCTGGCCTACGTGGACCTCGGCAAGATCGTCCCGGCGCTGCAGCCCAAGCGGCAGACCGGCACCTACCTCTCGGCGCAACTCGCGTTCTGACCATGCACAAGCTCTTCGCCACGCTGCTGCTGCTCGTCGCCGCCGGCCTCGCCCACGCGGCCGACGACGCCGTCTACCGCGAGTTCGGCCAGAAGGCCGGCATCCAGGCCCTGATGCAGGACTTCGTCGCGCGCCTCAAGGCCGACACGAAGATCGGCCACTTCTTCAAGGAGACCAAGACCGAGCACTTGGTGACGCAGCTCACCGACCAGCTGTGCAAAGTCTCCGGCGGGCCGTGCGTCTACGAAGGCGCGACGATGGCCGAGTCGCACCGCGAGCTGGAGATCCGCCGCGCCGACTTCAACCGGCTGGTGGAGGTGCTGCAGGACGCGATGGATGCGAAGGGCATCCCCTTCGGCGCGCAGAACCGCATGCTGGCGCTGCTGGCGCCCATGCACCGCGACATCGTCACGCGGTAAGCAAGCCGCGCTGCTCGATGAAGCGCACCACCTCGGCCAGCCCCTGCTGCGTGCGCAGGTTGGTCATCACGAAGGGGCGCTTCGCTGCGTCGGGCCGCATGCGCTTCGTGTCGGCCTCCATCACGTCCAGGCTCGCGCCGACGTAGGGCGCGAGGTCGACCTTGTTGATCACGAAGAGGTCGCTCTTCGTGATGCCGGGGCCGCCCTTGCGCGGGATCTTCTCGCCGGCGGCGACGTCGATCACGTAGATCGTCAGGTCCGACAGCTCGGGGCTGAAGGTGGCCGCGAGGTTGTCGCCGCCGGACTCGATGAACACGATGTCGGCGTCGGGGAACTGCTCGAGCAGCCGGTCCACCGCTTCGAGGTTGATCGACGCGTCCTCGCGGATCGCCGTGTGCGGGCAGCCGCCGGTTTCGACGCCGACGATGCGCTCGGGCGCCAGCGCACCGGCCACCGTGAGCAGGCGCTGGTCTTCCTTCGTGTAGATGTCGTTGGTGACGACCACGAGATCCCAGCGCTCGCGCATCGTCTTGCAGAGCATCTCGACCAGCGTGGTCTTGCCGGAGCCGACGGGGCCGCCGACGCCCACGCGCAGCGGCGGGAGCTTCTTGGTGCGGCCGGGGATGTGGTGCAGCTTCGTGGCGGTCATGCGCCGCATGATGCACGAAGCGTGCGAGCCTCCATCCAGGTCACTTCATCGTGTAGCCGCGCCCGTCCATGCAGGCCTCCACCGCGCGATGGAACACGCTGGCATCGGCCATCGCCGACGGCTGCGTGGTGGCCCAGCGGTTGCACTCCTGGCGGTCGAACTCGGTCTGCTGCGCGCTCTGGCCGTTGCGCGGGTAGATGACGGGGTCGGGCTTGCTGGGCGGGATCTTCACCGGCGGCGGGCCTTCCTCCACCACCACGGCAGGGCGTTCCTGCACGATGACGGGCGGCGGGCCGTAGACCACCGGCGGTGCCACCACCACCCAGCGCGGGCCCCAGGGCCGGTACCAGACGCCGCCATGGCGCCAGTAGCGGCCGCCGCCGACGCTGACCGACACCGCCCCCATCGGCAGCGTGCTGACGTAGCTGCCGTAGGCCGGTGCGTAGACGGGGCCGTAGTAGCCGCCATAGCCCCCGATGGGCACGCCGACGCTGAGATCCACCGACCAGTGGCCGCGCGCCTGGGCGCCCAGGGCGGCCGCGCCGAGCAGCGCGCCCAGGATCAGCGGCTTGTGCAGAGCGAATATGCGCATGAAGGGCCTCCGGAAAGAGCCGATGCCTGTCCATCGGACCTTCATGATGCCGCCGCCGTTCCTCGGCCCGCAAGCCGGGCTTGCAAAGAAACGTGAAACCGGCGCGATCAGGCGGAAATGCCCACCTGCAGCGTCGCGACATAGCCACTGGCGACGTCGCCGCCGACGGTGGCCAGCTGCGTGGCGTAGCCGTCGCTGAAGATGCCGTCGCTGGCCAGCGAGACGCCGGCCAGGTTGGTGGCGCTGCCGCTGTAGCCCGAGGTGGCGTAGACGGCCTGGCAGGTGGCCGCCGGCAGCGCCAGCTGCGAGGTCTTGAGCTTGTTGCTGTACTGCGTGGCGGTGGTGGTGCTGCGGTAGATCTCGAAATGAATGTGCGGCCAGCGGCCGGCATAGCAGCCCGGCACGATGGTGGTGAACTCCACCACGCCGTCGCTGCCGCTGGCCTGCACGCCGCGCAGGTAGTTCTCGGTCGTGGCGCCGCTGCTGTACATGGAATAGCGACCGAGCGCGTCGCAGTGCCACAGGTAGACCGCATAGCCGGCCAGCGACGCGCAGCTGGCGCCGGTGTTGACCAGCGTGAGCCGCACCGTCAGCGGCACGCCGGCCGCGGTGCCGGTGGCGCCGGCGATGCTGGTGCGGATGTCGCTGCGCACGATGCCCGACAGCGCCAGCGCGTTGGCGATGCTGCCGTTGCTGGTGTTCGAGCCGTCGCCGGGGTAGGGGCCGGCCGTCTCCTCGGGGATCACGCTGCAGGTGCCGCTGGTGGTGGTGCCGCCGGTGCTGCCGCCGGTGGTGGTGCTGCCGCTGGCGGCATCGTCGCCGCCGCCCCCGCAGCCGGTGACACCGCCCAGCGCGAGCGCGCCGGCGGCCGTGGCCCCACCGGCAAGCAGCCAGCGCAGGGCCTGGCGGCGGCGGGCGGCCTGATGCATCAGGCGGTCGAGGTCGGCGGCGAGGCCCAGGTCGTGGTCGTGCATGGCGGTGTTCGTGCGTGCGTGTGGTGACGCTGCGCACTGTGCCCGGCGGGTGTTTCCGCCGTTCAGCCGCTGGATGTCGGCGCCGACACAGTTGCAAGCACCAGCCGCGCGCGCAGCCCGCCTTCGGGGCGGTTCTCCAGCGTCAGCGTGGCGCCGTCGCGGCCGGCCAGGTCGCGCGCGATCGCCAGGCCCAGGCCGTGGCCCGAGCGCGCGTGCGACGCGGTGAGCCGCACCCAGGGCCGGAACGCGAGCTCCAGCTGATCGGGCGGGATGCCGGGCCCGCGGTCGTCCACCGTCACCACGGCCTGGTCGCCGTCGCGCCGCAGCGCCAGGCGCGCGCTGGCGCCGTAGCGCAGCGCGTTGCCGATCAGGTTCGACAGCACGCGCCGCAGCGCCGCCGGCCGCGCCAGCGCGCGCAGCTCGGGGCCGTCCTCCAGCGCCACGTCGTGCCCGGTGGCGCGCAGGTCGTCGGCCAGCGCCGCCAGCAGCGCGCGCAGGTCCACCACCTGGGCCTGGCTGCCTTCGCGCTGCTCGCGCAGCACGTCCAGCGTGGCGTCGATCATCTCGCTCATCTCGTGGATGTCGGCGTTGGCGCCGTCGGCCAGCGCGGGGTCGGCGTCTTCCAGCCGCATGCGCAGGCGCGTCAGCGGCGTGCGCAGGTCGTGCGAGACCGACGCCAGGTGCATGCCGCGGGCATCGAACTGCTCCTGCAGCCGCTGCGCCATGCCGTTGAAGACCTGCGCCACCTCGCGCATCTCCACCGTGCCGTGCCGCTCGTCCAGCGTCGGCGGCGGCCGGCCGCGGGCCAGCCCCTGCGACAGCTCGCGCGAGGCGCGCGCCAGGCGCCGCATCGGCGCCGCCAGCCAGCGCGCGCCCAGCGCCGCGCCGAGGGCGATGACCAGGCCGCGCAACGCGTAGTCGATCCACAGCACGCTGCCGGGCAGCCCGCGCGGGGGGCCGTTCGGCGCGCCTCCGGGCGGGCCACCCGGCGGCGCACCGCGCGGCGGGCCGGCATCGAAGGGCCCGCCCGGCGGCAGCGAGGGCAGCGTCGGCAGCCGGTCGCGCGACAGCTGCTCGCCGACGCGCGGCCCGCGTTCGCCCAGCCCCAGCGGCATCGACAGGCTGAAGGCCACCAGGTGGCTCAGCACCAGCGTCACCCACAGCAGCACGAAGAGGCGCAGGCCCAGCGTGTCGAAGCGGCGCAGGTTCATCGCGCTGCCACCGGCACGTCGAACAGATAGCCCTCGCCGCGCAGCGTGCGGATCACCGGCGGCTCGCCCAGCTTGCCGCGCAGGCGCGACACCGCGAGGTCGATGCTGCGGTCGCTGACCTCGGTGCCGGGGGCGCGCGTCAGGTCCAGCAGGCGCTCGCGCGACAGCACGCGGCCCGGGTTCTCGACGAAGGCGTTGAGCAGCCGGTACTCCGCAGCCGAGAGCGCCACCAGCGCGCCGTCGGGCGCCAGCAGCTGGCGCCGCAGGCGGTCGAAGGTCCAGCCGGCGAAGTGCATCTCGGCGCCGGCCGCGGCGCCCGCTGCCTGGCCGCGCCGCAGCACGGCCTTGATGCGCGCCACCAGCTCGCGCGGCTCGAAGGGCTTGGCGACGTAGTCGTCGGCGCCCAGCTCCAGCCCGAGCACGCGCGACACCGGATCACCCTGCGCGGTGAGCATGATCACCGGCAGCCCGGGCTGCTGCGCCTTGGCCCACTGGCACAGCGTCAGGCCGTCCTCGTCGGGCAGCATCAGGTCCAGCACCAGCATGTCGATGCCGCGCTGCGGCAGCCGTCGCCGCAGCGCGGCGCCGTCGCCCACCGTCTCCACCTGCAGGCCGTGCTGCTGCAGGAAGCCGGCCAGCAGCGTGCGGATGGCCGCGTCGTCGTCGACGACCAGGCAGCGGATGTTCACGAGCGGAACAGGCGCGAGTACTGCGCCTCGTGGCGTGCCGAGAGGATCGCCAGCATCGGCGCGTGCGCCTGCCGTTCGTCGTCGGGCAGCGCGAGCGCCTGCTCGACCGCATCCGGGATCTCGCCGGCCAGCCGCGACAGCAGCCGCTGCGCCGCCGCCTGGCCCAGCGGCACGGCCTTCATCGCGGCCTGCGCCATGTTCTCGGCCCAGCCCCAGGCGAAGGCCAGCAGCGCATCGCGCGGCGTGGCGCCGGCCAGCGTGGCCGCCAGCGCAAAGGCCACCGGCCACAGCGGCGCGGGCTGCAGCGCGGCGAGCGTGGCCAGGCGCGGGTCGGCGGCGTGCGCGCCGTTCCTGAGCCAGTCGAGCAGCGAGCGGCCCATCTGCTCGGCCTGCGCGCGCAGCTCGGCGCTTTCGCGCGTGCAGCGCAGCCAGTCGTTGAGCTCGGCGACGCGCAGCGGCTCGTGCGCGGTCCAGGCCTGGCAGGCCTGCGCCAGCGCGGGCAGGTCGCTGCGCGCCAGCGCGAGTTGCAGTTGGGTCGAGAGCCACTCGGCCGCGGCCGCCTCGTCGGCCACCAGCCCCGCGTCGACGGCCGCTTCCAGTCCTTCCGAGTAGCTGAACCCGCCCACCGGCAGCGCCGGCGAGGCCAGCCACATCAGCTGCAGCAGCGTGGCCGGCGGGGTGTTCATCGCTCAGTGGCCGTGGCCGTGATCGTGGCCATCATCGTGGTGGTGGCCATGGTCATGACCATGATCGTGGTCGTGCCCGTGGTCATGATCGTGATGCCCATGGCCGTGATGCCCATGGTCGTGCCCGCCCTCGTAGGCCCCGCCTTCGGGCTCGAAGGCCGCCCGTTCCTCGCTGACGATCAGGTGCATGCGCCGCAGCATCGCGGCCAGCACCGGATCGGGTTCGAGCTTCAGGTGGTCGGGCCTGAGCTCCACCGCCACGTGGCGGTTGCCCAGGTGGTAGGCGGCGCGCAGCAGGTCGTGCGGCGTGCCGTGCTCGGGGCAGGTGCGCACCACCAGCACCGGCTCGGGCGCGCCGAGCACGCGCACCAGCGAGCCGTCTTCCACCACCAGCAGGTCGCCGCCGCGCACGCTGCTGCCGCGCGGCAGGAAGACGGCGAGCGCGCGGCCGCCGGAGTCGGTGGCGTCGAAGCGGCTCTTCTGGCGCACGTCCCACGGCAGCTCCACGGTGGCGGCGCGCTTGACCAGCGCCGACGCCAGACCTTTGGCTTGGGGGATGAGTTTGTTGACGGTGAGCATCGCGCGATTGTCCTTTGCGGTGCGGATTAGTTCGCACAGCCCGTGGTGGTGACCAGATGCTACGAGATGCAAACCTGTCGCAGAATGTGTGCACCCGGTTCGCAAGGGTGGCCTCCTGGTCAGTTGCGAACCGTGGCGCCCGCGGCGGGGTGGCCTTCCAAGGCCCGGTCGCGGTGCACACAAGTCAAGCCAGACCTGCAGCCTTACGTGCTGCGCCCTTGCCACCCAGGGACCACCATGAGTTTGCTCACCCCGTTCACCGTGCTCATCGAGCGTCGCGCGAAGCTGATCCGCGCCGCCGTGGCCACGTTCACCTCCTTCAGCCTGCTGGCTTCCGGCTTCGGCCTGCGCATGGCGCACGCCGCGCCGCGCGCCGACGACAAGCGCCCGTACAAGATCGCCCGCGACCTCGACGACCACGTGCGCGGCCTCAACGCCTTCGGCGGCAAGCGCCACAAGTGGGCGCGCGACATCGGCGGCGTGCGCTTCGTGCAGGCCGTGGTCGTCAGCGACGACAGCGACCCCTCGATGCGCGGCCTGCGCCAGTACGTGCGCAGCCTCGGCGGCGCCGTGCACGCCGTGCAGCCCACGCTGCGCACGATGACCGTGCAGGTGCGTGCCAGCGACATCGCCCGCATCGCCGAGCGCGACGACGTGGTGAGCGTGTCGCCGAACCGCCAGACGCAGCGCACCTTCAGCACCATCGAGGCCGTCACCGGCGCCACCGCGAGCAGCGTGCGCACCTACAGCGGCAAGGCGGCCTACACCGGCGTGGACGGCACCGGCGTCGGCATCGCGGTGCTGGACAGCGGCGTGATGAAGACGCACAGCGCCTTCACCGGCCCCGGCGCCGTGCGCGTGAAGCGCAACGTCAGCATGCTGAACACCACCGCGGCGACCTGGAGCGGCAACGGTTCCACCAGCACCAGCCTGCAGCCGGGCAGCGTGGAACTGGCCAGCTACGAGGCGCTGGTGGCCAACGACAACGCGCTGCTGCAGGACGGCTACGGCCACGGCACGCACGTGGCGTCGGTGGCCGCGGGCCGCTACTTCGCGCCCAAGGCCGCCAACGCGCAGGACATGAACGGCATCGCACCGAATGCCGACATCTACGACGTGAAGGTGCTGGGCGACGACGGCTTCGGCACCTTGTCGGACACGCTGGAAGGCATCCAGTGGGTGATCTACCACGCCAAGGAATACAACATCCGCGTGATGAACCTGAGCCTGGCGGCCCAGTCCACCGAGACCTGGCAGACCGACCCGCTGTGCGCCGCCGTGCGCAGCGCCGCCGCGGTGGGCATCACCGTGGTGGTGGCCGCCGGCAACTTCGGCACCAATGCGCAGGGCAAGGAAGCCTACGGCCAGATCGGCAGCCCGGGCAACGACCCGAGCGTGATCACCGTCGGCTCGGCCAACATGAACAACACGGTGGCCCGCGGCGACGACACGATCAACAACTTCAGCTCGCGCGGCCCCACCCGCAGCAGCTACGTGGACGCGTTCGGCGTGCGCCGCATCGACAACCTGCTGAAGCCCGACCTGGTCGCGCCCGGCAACAAGATCGTCGGTGCTGCCGCCACCTCGTCGGCTGGCCTCACCTGGAACAAGCTGGCGCGCGACAACAGCGCTTCGCTGGTGGCGCCGCTGGGCGTGGCCGCGAACCTCAACGAGACGCAGATGATGCTGAGCGGCACCTCCATCGCCGCCCCGGCCGTCGCTGGCGCCGCCGCGCTGATGCTGCAGGCCAACCCGGGCCTGACCCCGGCGCTGGTGAAGGCCATCCTGCAGGTGACCGCGCAGCCGCTGCCCAACGCCAACCTGCTGCAGCAGGGCACGGGCCTGCTCAACGTGGACGGCGCGGTCAGCGTGGCCAAGGTGCTGCGCACCGACATCGCCAGCGCCATCGCCGCCGGCACGATCACGCCGGGCACGTCGCTGATCGCCGCGGGCAAGGTGATGCCGTCGCCGGTGACCACCAACAACGGCACCTCGTTCAACTGGTCCGGCATGATCACCGTGGGTGGCCGTCAGGTCGTCACCGGCAACGCGCTGATGACGTACCAGCCGATCTACGACTCGCGCATCACCTGGGCCGGCAACGTCGTGCGCCAGCGCACGCCGGTGTACTGGTCGGGCCTGGGCATCGCCGCCAACACCTACGTCAAGAGCTTCAGCGACGCCCCGCTGTTCAACAAGCAGCTGCTGACCGCGGGCGTGATGAGCGTCACCGCGCTGGCCGGCAACAGCTCGCTGTCCGCCAAGACCGGCGTGTTCATGCCCACCGCGCAGCTGCAGGCGTGGTCGTCCAGCGGCCTGCTGCTGACGCAAGGCCTGATCCTGAGCGAAGGGCTGATCCTCAGCGAGGGCCTGATCCTGAGCGAAGGGCTGATCCTCAGCGAAGGCCTGATCCTGAGCGAGGGCCTGATCCTGAGCGAAGGTCTCATCCTGAGCGAAGGCCTGATCCTCAGCGAGTCGGCGCAGTACGGCGAGCCCTGATCACGGCGGTTCCGAGAGCGGCCGGCCGGGTGCAAGCCCGGCCGGCCTTTTCCTTCTGGCGTTGCCTTCACGCAGCGCCGGCCGCCAGCGCCTGTTCGTGCTGCGCCGCCAGCCGCAGCACATAGCCGAGCTTGAAGACGCCGGCGGCGACGGCGATCGACAGGTGCGCGATGACCTGCAGCGCCAGCCCGAAGTGGTGGGCGAACGGATAGGCGGCGCCGATGCCGAGCATCATCGTCGCGCCGGCCAGCGTCATCGCGCGGTTGCCCATCGTCAGGTAGTGCTGGGTGCTCATGGTGGAGTCCTGGTTTAAAGATGCAGCGTACATGCATCTTATGGCGCGCTAGAATAGATGTCAATCAGATGCATCTTCAGGAGCACCGATGCGCCTCACCCAGCACACCGACTACGCGATCCGCGTGCTGATGTTCGCCACCGGCCGCCGCCTGCGCGAGGGGCCGGACGCGCTGAGCGCGATCCGCGAGATCGCCGAGGCCTACGGCATCTCGGAGAACCACCTGATGAAGGTGGTGAACCGCCTGGCGCAGGTGGGCCTGCTGCACACGGTGCGCGGCCGCAACGGCGGGCTGCGCCTGGCGCGCGATCCTGCCGACACCCGGCTGGGCGAGGTGGTGAGCCTGGTGGAGGAGGACATGGCGCTGGTGGAGTGCTTCAGCAGCGCCGGCTCGAGCTGCCCGCTCACCGCCGGCTGCCACCTGGCGGCGGCGCTGGACCAGGCGCAGCGCGACTTCATCGCCTCGCTCGACCGCCACACGCTGGCCGACCTGGTGCCGCGCGCCCGCTCGCGCGAGATCATCGCGCTGGTGGCGCGCCGGCCTTGAGGAAGGCCTTCAGAACAGGAAGTAGCGCTGCGCCAGCGGCAGCACGGTGGCCGGGTCGCAGGTGAGCAGCTGGCCGTCGGCGCGCACGCGGTAGGTCTGCGGGTCGATCTCCATCGTCGGCAGCCAGGCGTTGTGGACCATGTCGGTCTTCTTCACGCCGCGGATCGCATGCGCCGCCGACAGGCGCTTCTTCAAGCCCAGTTCGTCGCCGATGTCGGCCCGCATCGCACTCTGGCTCACGAAGGTGAGCGAGGTGGCCGGCAGCACGCGCCCGAAGCTGCCGAACATCGGCCGGTAGTGCACCGGCTGCGGCGTGGGGATGCTGGCGTTGGCGTCGCCCATCAGCGCGCTGGCGATGAAGCCGCCCTTGAGCACCAGGCTCGGCTTCACGCCGAAGAAGGCCGGGCGCCAGACCACGAGGTCGGCCCACTTGCCGACCTCGATGCTGCCCACGTCGTGGCTGATGCCGTTGGCGATGGCCGGGTTGATCGTGTACTTGGCGATGTAGCGCTTGACGCGGAAGTTGTCGTGGCGCGCGTTGTCTTCCGGGAGCGTGCCGCGCTGCGCCTTCATCTTGTGCGCCGTCTGCCAGGTGCGGATGATCACCTCGCCCACGCGGCCCATGGCCTGGCTGTCGGACGACATCATGCTGATCGCGCCCAGGTCGTGCAGCACGTCCTCCGCCGCGATGGTCTCGCGGCGGATGCGGCTCTCGGCGAAGGCCAGGTCCTCCGCGATGCTCGCATCGAGGTGGTGGCACACCATCAGCATGTCCAGGTGCTCGTCCACCGTGTTCGCGGTGTAGGGCATCGTGGGGTTCGTGCTGCTGGGCAGGAAGTTGGCCTCGCCCACCACGCGCAGGATGTCCGGCGCATGGCCGCCGCCGGCGCCCTCGGTGTGGAAGGCGCACAGGCTGCGGCCCTTGGTGGCGGCGATGGTGTCCTCGACGAATCCGCTCTCGTTGAGCGTGTCGGAGTGGATCGACACCTGCGTGTCGGTGACCTCCGCGATGTCCAGGCAGTTGTCGATCGCGGCCGGCGTGGTGCCCCAGTCCTCGTGCAGCTTCAGGCCGATGGCGCCGGCGGCGATCTGCTGGCTCAGGGCCTCGGGCCGTGCCGCGTTGCCCTTGCCGAGGAAGCCCAGGTTCATCGGGAAGGCCTCGGCCGCCTGCAGCATGCGGTGCAGGTTCTCGGGGCCGGGCGTGCAGGTGGTGGCGAAGGTGCCGGTGGCCGGGCCGGTGCCGCCACCGAGCATCGTCGTCACGCCGCTGGTCAGCGCTTCCTCGATCTGCTGCGGGCAGATGAAATGGATGTGGCTGTCGATGCCGCCCGCGGTGACGATCATCCCTTCGCCGGCCAGGATCTCGGTGCCGGGGCCGATCACGATGTCCACGCCGGGCTGCACGTCGGGGTTGCCGGCCTTGCCGATGGCGGCGATGCGGCAGCCCTTGATGCCGATGTCGGCCTTCACGATGCCCCAGTGGTCGATGATCAGCGCGTTGGTGATCACGAGGTCGTGCGCCTCGTGGTGGCCGGGGCCGTTCACCACCTGGCTCTGGCCCATGCCGTCGCGGATGGTCTTGCCGCCGCCGAACTTCACTTCCTCCCCGTAGCCGCCGGCCTTCAGGGTGTAGTCCTTCTCGACCTCGATCACGAGGCCCGTGTCGGCCAGGCGCAGCCGGTCGCCGACGGTGGGGCCGAACATCTCGGCGTAGGCGCGGCGGCCAATGGTCTTCGTCGTCATCACAGCGCTCCGTTGACCTGGCCGCGGAAGCCCCAGACCTCGCGCCTGCCGGCGTAGGCCACCAGCGTCACGGTGCGTTCCTGGCCGGGCTCGAAGCGCACCGCGGTGCCGCTGGCGATGTTCAGCCGCATGCCTTTCGCGGCCGCCCGGTCGAACTTCAGCGCGGCGTTGGTCTCGGCGAAGTGGTAGTGCGAGCCGACCTGGATCGGCCGGTCGCCGGTGTTGGCGACCACCAGCGTCAGCGTCGGGCGACCGGGGTTGAGCTCGTGCTCGCCGTCGTCGATGAGGAGTTCTCCGGGGGTCATCGTGGCCTCGCTCATGCAATCGGTTGGTGCACGGTCACCAACTTGGTGCCATCCGGGAAGGTAGCCTCGACCTGGATCTCGGTGACGATCTCGGGCACGCCCTCCATCACGTCGGCGCGGCCGAGCACCTGCTTGCCCTCGCTCATCAGCTGCGCCACGGTCTTGCCGTCGCGTGCGCCTTCCATGATGGCGGCGGTGATCAGCGCGATGGCTTCCGGCACATTGAGCTTCAGGCCGCGCGCCTTGCGCCGCTCGGCCAGCAGGGCCGCCGTGAAGATCAGCAGCTTGTCTTTCTCTCGCGGGGTCAGATCCATGGGGCCGCCTTCAGCACAATGGGTGCCATCCTAACCACGGCGGCGAGCGAGATGTCGGACGCGAGCACCCCACGGAACCTGCTGCTGCGGCTGGAGGCCATAGGCGCCTCGCTGAAGGCCAGCGGACAGGCGCTGGCCCTCATCGGCCTGGGTTCCGTGGGCCAGGAGACGGCCCGGCTCGACGCCTTCTCCGACCTCGACTTCTTCGCCGTCGTCGAACCGGGCCACAAGGCGCGCTACATCGAGCGGCTCGACTGGCTGGCCGCCGCGCACCCGCTGGCCTGGCACTTCCAGAACACCGTCGACGGCCACAAGGCGCTGATGGCCGACGGCATCTTCTGCGAGTTCGCGGTGTTCGAGCCGCAGGAGCTGGCGCAGATCCCGTTCGCGCCCGGCCGCGTGGTGTGGAAGCGCGAACGCGTTGCCGACGACATCGCGCTGCCGCGCAAGGCCCTGCCGCCGGCGCAGCCGCCGGGTGAAGAGTGGATCGTCGGCGAGGCGCTGTCCTGTCTCTTCGTCGGGCTGCAGCGCTGGCACCGCGGCGAAAGGCTCAGCGCCGCCCGCTTCGTGCAGGGACACGCGCTGGACCGCCTGCTGGAGCTGGACGCGCTGCGCCACCCGGCCGCGGCCGATGGCGCCGACCCGTTCAACCGCGAGCGCCGCATCGAGGCGCGCCGCCCGACGCTGGCCGCCGAGCTGCCGGCGCTGGTGCCGGGCTACGCGCACACGCCGCAGGCGGCGCTGGCGCTGCTGGACGCGCTGGGCGCGCGCGGCGCCGAACTGAATCCGGCGATCGCCGAGCGCATCCGCGAGCTGGCGACGCGCTAGCTGGCCCGTTCCGTGCAATGCATGGCTCCGCCATGCAGAGTCCCGGTTCCGCCCCGCAGCAGCGCGTCATCAAGGTGCGGCGCGACTACAACGCGTGGGTCGCGCGCGAGACGCTGGAAGACTACGCGCTGCGCTTCACGCCGCACGCCTTCCGCAAGTGGAGCGCGGCGCGGGTGGCCAACACCGCCCTGGGCGGCGCGGCCTCGTTCCTGGTGCTGGAGGCCTTGGGCGGCACGCTGCTGCTGCAGTACGGCTTCGTCAACACCTTCTGGGCGGTGCTGGCCACCGCGCTGATCATCTTCGCGGCCGGGCTGCCGATCAGCATCTACGCCGCACGCCACGGCCTGGACATGGACCTGCTGACGCGCGGTGCCGGCTTCGGCTACATCGGCAGCACCATCACCAGCCTGATCTACGCCAGCTTCACGTTCATCTTCTTCGCGCTCGAAGCGGCCATCATGGCCTACGCGCTGGAGCTGGCGTTCGACATCCCGCCGGCCTGGGGCTATCTGTTCTGCGCGCTGGTGGTGATCCCGCTGGTGACGCACGGCGTCACCGCGATCAGCCAGCTGCAGGTGTGGACGCAGCCGCTGTGGCTGCTGCTGCTGGTGCTGCCCTACGCCTACGTGTTCCGGGCGCACCCGGGCCTGGTGTCCGAAGTGATGGGCTACCCCGGCGAGAGCGGCAGGGGCGGCAGCTTCGATCCGCTGCTGTTCGGCGGCGCGCTCACGGTCGGCATCGCGCTCATCACGCAGATGGGCGAGCAGGTGGACTACCTGCGCTTCATGCCGGCGAAGACTCCGGCCAACCGCCTGCGCTGGTGGACCGGCGTGGTGGTCGGCGGCCCGGGCTGGGTGCTGCCCGGCGTGCTGAAGATGCTGGGCGGCGCGCTGCTGGCCTACCTGGCGCTGACGCTCGCGGTGCCGGCCGACCGCGCGGTGGACCCGAACCAGATGTACCTGGCCGCCTACGAGCTGGTGTTTCCGCACTACGGCTGGGCGGTGGCGGCCACCGCGCTGCTGGTGATCGTGAGCCAGCTGAAGATCAACGTCACGAACGCATACGCCGGCAGCCTGGCGTGGAGCAACTTCTTCGCCCGCGTCACGCACAGCCACCCGGGGCGCGTGGTGTGGGTGGTGTTCAACACGCTGATCGCGCTGATGCTGATGGAGCTGGAGGTCTTCAAGGCCATCGGCAACGTGCTCGGGCTCTACAGCAACATCGCCATCAGCTGGATCATGGCGGTGGTGGCCGACCTGGTGGTGAACAAGCCGCTGGGCTGGAGCCCGAAGGGCATCGAGTTCAAGCGCGCTCATCTCTACGACATCAATCCGGTCGGCGTGGGCGCGATGGGCGCGGCCTCGGTGCTGTCGATCGCGGCGTACCTCGGCCTCTTCGGGGCGCTGGCGCAGGCCTTCTCGGCGGTGATCGCGATGGCGGTGGCCTTCGTCACCGCGCCGCTGATCGCGTGGGCGACGAAGGGGCGCTACTACATCGCCAGGACCAGCCGGCTCGGCAGCGACGAAGGGTCGTACCTGGGCGCGCGAGGCCTGCGCCGCTGCGTGATCTGCGAGCGCGACTACGAAGGCCCCGACATGGCCTCGTGCCCCGCCTACGGCGGCCCGATCTGCAGCCTGTGCTGCTCGCTCGACGCGCGCTGCCACGACCTCTGCAAGCCCGAGCCCGCGCGTGCCCGCATGCAGCTCGCCGCGGCGCTGCGCCGCCTGCTGCCGCGCCCGTGGTGGCCGCAGCTGGACACCGGCCTCGCCCGCTACCTGCTGCTGATGGCCGTGGTGGCGCCCGCGCTCGCCGCGCTGCTGGGCGTGCTGTTCCAGGGCGAGCTGCGCGCGGCCTTCGTCAAGACCTACTGCGCGCTGCTGCTGCTGTCGGCGGTGATCGGCTGGTGGCTGGTGCTCACGCAGATCAGCCGCCGCGTGGCGCAGGAAGAGAGCAACCGGCAGACCGAAGCGCTGATGAAGGAGATCGACTCCCACCGGCGCACCGACGAAGAACTGCAGCGCGCCAAACGTGCCGCTGACGCGGCCAACCAGGCCAAGACGCGCTACATCAGCGCCATCAGCCACGAGCTGCGCACGCCGCTCAACAGCATCCTCGGCTACGCACAGCTGCTCGACGAGGACCCGACGCTGCCCGCCGCGCGCAAGCAGGCGGTGGGCGTGATCCGGCGCGGCGGCGAGCACCTGCTGGGCTTGATCGAAGGCACGCTGGACATCGCGCGCATCGAGGCCGGCAAGCTCGCGCTCGACCCCAAGCCGATGCGCCTGCGCGAGAGCCTGCAGCAGATCGTACAGATGTTCGAGCTGCAGGCCGCGGCCAAGGGCCTGCGCTTCGAGCACGACATCGCGCAGGCGCCGGAGCTGGTGCGCGCCGACGAGCGGCGGCTGACGCAGATCCTCATCAACGTGCTCGGCAACGCGGTCAAGTTCACGCAGGCCGGCCGCGTGAGCTTCCGCGCGGCCCACGTGCGCGAGATGGCGGTGTTCGAGATCGAGGACACCGGGCCGGGCATCGCGGCGGCCGACGTGGAGCGCATCTTCGAGCCCTTCGCGCGCTCGGCCTCGGCCGCGGGCGCGGCCGGTGGCACCGGGCTCGGCCTGACGATCGCGAAGATGCTCACCGACCTGATGGGCGGCGAGATGACGGTGTCCACCGCGCTCGGCCAGGGCACGCTGTTCCGCGTGCGCCTGTTCCTGCCGGCGCTGCAGGGGCAGCGCGCGCCGGCGCTGCGCCCGCCGCGCGGCGCCTACGCCGGCCCGCGCAGGCGGCTGCTGGTGGTGGACAACGAGGAGGTCGACCGCACGCTGCTCGCACGCAGACTCGAAGCCTTGGGCTTCGATGTGCTGCAGGCGGGCTCCGGCGCCGCCGCGCTGGACCTGCTCAAGGAAGGCCTGGAAGGCGGCGTGCACGCGATCCTGATGGACCTGGCGATGCCCGGCATCGACGGCTGGCAGACCATCCGCGCGCTGCGCGCACAGGGCCTGAGCGATGCGCCGGTGGCCGTCGTCTCCGCCAACGCCTTCGACAAGGGCCTGGACAACGACGTGGGCATCACGCCGGCCGACTTCATCACCAAGCCCGTGCGCTTCGACGAGCTGCTCGACTGGCTGGGCCAGCACCTGCAGCTGCAGTGGCTGGCGGCGCCGCCACCCGCCGCGGCGCCGCTGCCCACGCCCGACGCGCCGCTGCCCACGCGCGCGCAGCTGCAGGCGCTGCACGAGGTGGTGAACCTCGGCTACCCGCGTGGTGTGCAGCGGCTGCTGGACGAGATCGAGAGCCAGCGCCCCGACTGCGCACCCTGGCTCGCGCCGCTGCGCAGCCTGGCGCAGGCCTTCCAGTTCGACCGCATGAACCCGCTCATCTCCGATGCCCTCGCCAAGTCCCAACCCGCTTGACCGCAGCCGCTCGGCGGGCCTGGTCCTGATCGTCGACGACGTGCCCGACAACCTGGCCGTGCTGCACGACGCACTCGACGCCGCCGGCTACACCGTGCTCGTGGCCACCGACGGCGCCGGCGCGCTGCAGCGCGCCGCGCAGGCCGACCCCGACATCGTGCTGCTCGACGCGGTGATGCCCGGCATCGACGGCTTCGAGGTCGCGCGCCGCCTGAAGGCCGGCCCCGAGACCGCGCACATCCCCATCGTCTTCATGACCGGGCTCACCGACACCGAGCACGTGCTGGCCGCCTTCGACGCCGGCGGCGTGGACTACGTGACCAAGCCGATCCGCCCGCCCGAGGTGCTGGCGCGCATGGCCGCGCACATGCAGGCGGCACGCCAGGCGCGCGCCGCGCGCAACGCGCTCGATGCCTACGGCCACGCGACCATCGCGCTGCGCCTGCTGGCCGACGGCGCTCGGCTGGTGTGGCAGACGCCGCTCGCGCGCCGCTGGCTGCCGGCCTACTTCGGCGCCGAGCCCGACGAAGTGCCCTCGGCGCTGCTGGCGTGGCTGCGCGGCGCCGAGCAGGGGCGCGAGGTCCGCCCGCTCTCCACCTCGCGCGTCTTCGACGACGGCACGCGCCAGCTCGTGGCCACGCTGCAGGGCCGCACGCCCGACGAGGACTGGCTGGTGGTGCTGCGCGAGGTCAGCGACGCCGCCACCGTCGAAGCCACGATGCAGGCCTTCGGGCTGACGCTGCGCGAGAGCGAGGTGCTCTACTGGGTGGCCAAGGGCAAGACCAACCGCGACATCGGCGACATCCTCGGCTCGAGCCCGGCCACCGTGAAGAAGCACCTGGAGCGGGTCTACGAGAAGCTGGGCGTGGAGACGCGCACCGCGGCGGCGGCGATGGCGATGCAGCGGGTGAGGGCGCTCAACCCCGCCTGACGATGCGAGGCCGGTACGGCCACACCAGCAGACCCAGCGCCAGCAAGCCCAGCGCCACGCGCAGATCCGCCCGCGCCGGCACCGGCCGTGCGAACGCCGCGTCGGTGAGCGCGCGCGACAGCCCCTGGGCGCTGTCCAGCCGCAGGTAGCTGAGTCCCAGCTCGCCCGCCAGCAGCTTCAGATACCCCTCGCGCAGCGACGACAGGTGCTCGCTGCCGGCACGCCCCGCACGCAGCGCCTCCGGCACCGCGGCGCTGCCGTCCTCCACCATCGCCTCGCCGCCCACGCTGCCGCCACGGCCGCGGCTCTGCGGGTCGGTCTGCATCACCTCGTCGGCGGCCCAGAAGCCCAGCGGGCGGCCGCTGGGGTCGGTCTTCGGGATCGGCATCGGCAGCAGCCCGCCGACGCCCACCACCAGCCCCGGCACCTCGCCCGGCTTGCCGTCGAAACGCGGGCGGTGGCGCGGGTTCAGCGGCGGCGCCTCGTGGCCGTCGGTGACGAACACCAGCGAGGGCGAGCCCGCCAGCTGGCGCGCCACCGCGATGCCGCTGATCACGCCCTTGGCGACCTCGCTGTTGCCGCTCCAGGCCATGCGGCCGTCGATGCGGTCCAGCGTCGAGCGCAGCTCCTGCAGGTTGGCGCACACCTCCACCGGCGCCAGCAGCAGGAACGAGCGGTACTCGGTGAAGAGGCCCAGGCCCACGCGCGAGCCGCAGGGCAGCGCCAGCAGGCTGGCGCGCAGCGCCTGGCGCGCGTAGGCGATGCGCGAGACGGGCTGGCCGTCCAGCACCATGTCGCCCACGCTCATGCTCTGCGTCACGTCGATCATCACCACGTGCTCGAACAGCGCGCGCTGCATCGGCAGCGTGGGGCGCAGCAGGCAGGCCAGCAGCAGCAGCGCGGCCGCGGCCAGCCGCGCCGTGTCCGCGTGGCCGCGCAGCAGGACCCTCAGCGCGGCGGCGTTCACGGCAGGCCGGGCGAATAGCCGCGCATCGTGGTGGCGGCGCGTTCGGCGTTGCGCGGCACCTCCAGCGGGCCGCCGTCCAGGTCCTCGGGGTCGGGCAGCAGGCGCTGCGCACGCTCGAGGTTGTAGCGCGCGGGCCAGTGCTGCGGGTCGTGGCGCAGGATCTCGCGGTAGGTCTCCTTCGCCAGCTCGATCAGCGGCACCGCCTGCCCCGGCTGCGGGCCTTCGCGCAGTTTCTGCGCCTGGCGCAGCAGCCCGTTGGCGCTGTTGAAGCGCGCGGCCTGGCCCAAGGCGTCGTCGCCGTGCAGCGGGCGGTAGGCGTTGATGGCCGCCTCGTCGGCGCCGCTGGCGGCCTGCGCGTAGGCGGCGGCGAAGCGCAGCTGCGGCACGGTGCTGTCGGCGCGGCCGGCGCCGGCCTCGATCTGCGCGTTGAGTGCCGTGTCGCGCGCGAGCCGCCAGCCTTCGACGGCGGCGCCCGCCAGCAGCGCCGCCAGCAGCAGCCACAGCGCGCGCCGCGTGCCTATGACGCGCGCCACGTGCGGATCTCCTTCAGGCTCGCCGCGGCCAGCGCCGCCACCGCCAGCAGCGCCAGCGCGTGGCACCACGGCGCCAGGTCGCGCCGCGGCAGCGTGTCGGTGTAGGTGATGGGCAGGTTCTCGAGCCGGTTCACCTCGTCGATGGCGTTGCGCAGCGCCTCGGGGTTCTCGGCCTCGTAGGCGCGGTACGGCGTGCCCAGGCCCTGGAAGAAGCGGTGCAGGAAGTACACGGGCACCGTGTCCGCGTTCGCCGGCGGTTCGCTGGCGCTGGCCATCAGGCCCGGGCTGTTCGCGGTGCGCAGGTAGATCCAGTAGATCGCGACGCGGTTCTTCTTCGCCTGTCGCGCGATGCGTTCGCGCAGGTCGGGGTCGATGCGGTCGCCGCCGTCGCTCACCAGCAGCAGGATGCGCGAGCCGGTGTAGGCGCGGTCCTCGAAATAGCCCAGGCCGGCGCTGAGCGCCAGCCCGATGTCGGTTTCGCCCAGGCCGCGGCCGACGTGGCCGGCGGCGATGGCGGCCTGGATCACGTCGGGCTTCTGCGTGAAGGCCAGCACCGGCATCGGCAGCGTGCTGAAGACGACCATCCCGAAGCGGTCCTCGGGCCGGCGCGCGGTGAACTCGGCCAGCAGCCGGCGCGCCGCCTGGCCCTTGGTCTCGGCCGGCGCGTTGCGCAGCCGCATGTAGTAGTCCAGCGCCTCGGGGCCGGTGCCCTTGGGGGCCGGGCCGTTGCCGCGGCCGCCGGCGAAGCGCTCGTCCATGCTGCGGCTGCGGTCCAGCACCAGCACGATCTCGGCGCCGCGGCCCACGCGCTCCACCTCGTCCTCCGGCCGGTAGGGCCCGGCCAGCGCCAGCACCGTGGCCGCGACGGCCAGCACGGCGGCCGCGCGCAGCGCCGCCTGGACCAGGCGCGACGCGGCGTCGCGCGGCGCGTCGGCGGCCCATGCACTTTGCAGGGCAGGCCCCGCGGGCTGCAGCAGCGGCAGCAGTGCCAGCGGCAGCAGCAGCAGCCAGGCCGGCTGGTCGAAGGCGAGCAGGCCGCTCACGTCGGTCACGTGGCGCGCTCCGCGTCGCGCGCGCCGGCGAAGGCCTGCAGCCAGGGCCAGGGGTCGTCGGCGGTGGCGGCGCCGAAGAACTCGGCGCGCGAGCGGCGGAAGAACTCGCGCAGCTCGTCGCGCAGCGGTGCGAAGGCGGGCCGCGCGGCGACGAAGCCGTCGACACCACCCTCGAACAGCGCCTGCCCCGCACTGCGGTTCAGCGCCGCGTGCAGCAGCTCGAAGGCGGCGCGGCGGCGCGCGGCGGCATCGCGCGCGGGCAGGCGGCGCAGGCCGCGCCAGGCGTCCTCGAAGGGCCGGTGGCGGCGCGCCAGCCACGGCAGGCCCACGTGCAGGTGCAGCAGGAGCAGCGCCAGCAGCGCCGCGGCGCCGGCGGCCAGCGCCAGCCGCGTGCGCGTGGCGGCGGTGTCCAGCAGCGGCGGCGCTTCGTCGGGCTGCAGCTCGCCCAGGCCGCGCCGCGGCGACACCTCCACCGGCACCAGCGGCGCCACCGTCACCGGCCAGGCGTCGATGCGCACGTCGCGGCTGCCGTTGGCGCTGGCGAAGCGCAGCACCAGCGGCGGCAGCTCCAGCGTCTTCACCGCGGGCGGCGACAGGAACACCTGGTATTCCAGCCGCAGGCGGTGCGTGTGGCCGCCGCCGGCCGCGCGGCTGCGTTCATGCGTCACGCCACGCAGCTCGAAGGCGCTGCCGATGCGGCCGGGCCGCGGCAGCGAATCGACTTCCAGCGTGAAGGCCGCATCGGCGTCTATGCGCACCTCGCGCTGCAGCACGTCGCCCAGCTGCCAGCCGTAGGCCCGCGGCTCGGTGGTGCCGACGTCCGGGGCCGGCTGCGCGAACAGCGCCGGCGCGGCCAGCAGCAGCGACAGCGCGGCCGGCCGGTGCTTCATGCGTGGAAGTGCCGCGTCACCGCGTCGGCGTCGAAGGCGCCTTCGATCACCAGCGGCCGCGCGCCGCCGGCGCGCAGGGCCTGCAGCAGCTCGGCGCGCCGGGCCTGCGCGCGTGCCAGCCAGCGTTCGCGCAGCGCGGGGCGCCACCACACGAGCTGGCGCTGGCCGGTCTCCGGGTCCTGCAGCGGCGCGAGGCCGTTGCGCGCGCCCAAAGTGAACTCCAGCGTGTCCCACAGCACCACCGGCACCACCTCGTGCGCAGCCAGCTGCGCGAGCAGGCCGTCGCGCAGCGCCGGCGCAAAGTGGAAGTCGGACAGCACGAACACCAGCGCGCGCTGCCGCGGCATCCGCGCGGCGGCCTGCAGCAGCCCGTCGGCCGAGCGGCCCGCCGGCTGCAGGCCGCGCAGCCGTTCGACCAGCGGCGCGGCGGCGCCCCGCGCACGCGTGGCCGCCAGCCACCAGTCGTCGGCGACCGTCTCGGCGCAGCCGGCGAAGCCGAAGGGGTCGCCGTTGCGCCAGGCCGAGGCGGCGAGGCTCTCGACGAAGTCGGCGGCCACCTGCAGCCGGTGCCGCGCGCCTTCGAAGCCCATCGACGCGGACAGGTCCAGCAGCACCCACACCGGCATCGCCATGCGCTGGCTGTGCACGCGCACCAGCCAGTTGCCGCAGGCCAGGCCGAAGGGGTCGCGCAGGCTCGCCATCAGGTCGAGGCGGCGCGGATCGGGCGCCTCGTGCAGCCGCGCGTGGGCGCGGAACTCGAAGCCGCTGTCGCCATGCCGGCTGCGGTGCGCGCCCGGGAACCAGCCCTGCGCCGGGCGGGCGCTGCGGTAGTGGATCTCGGGTACGCGCATCGCGGACCGGGCCTTCAGGGGGCGGCCACCGCCTGCAGGATGGCGGCCATCAGCGCCGGCGCGATCTCGTGCCGGCGCAGCTCGAACACCGGCTGCAGCACCACGCGGTGCGCCAGCGTCTCCATGAACACGCCCTGCACGTCCTCGGGCGTCACGAAGGCGCGGCCGTCGAGCCAGGCCGCCACGCGCGCGGCGCGCAGCAGCAGGCTCATGCCGCGCGGGCTGGCGCCGGCCAGCACCAGGCGCGCCGGGTCGATGTCGGAGACCACCACGCCGAAACGCTGCGGCTCGGCGCTGGCCTGCCACAGCTTCAGTGCGTAGTCCTCCAGCGCCGGCGTGGCCTGCACGTGGCGCTGCAGCGCGGCGCCCACGGCGCCGAGCTCGCGATGGTCCACCATCGCCGCGGGCAGGGAGCCGACGAGCGCGTCGGTGTCGTGGAAGCGCGGGTCGAACACCAGCGCGCGCCGCTCGTCGGCGCTGGCCGGCGGCTCGATCGTCACTTCCATCATGAAGCGGTCGCGCGCGGCCGACGAGATCTCGAAGGTCTCCTCGCGCTCCACGCGGTTGCGGTCGGCGAACACCAGCAGGTGCGGGAAGCGCACCTCGCGGTCGAAGGCCGCCACGCTGCGCTCGGCCATCGCGCGCAGCAGCAGCGAATGCACCTGCGGCCGCGCGCGATTGATCTCGTTGAAGAAGAAGATGGCCAGTTCTTCGCCGTGCCGCACCAGCGGGCCCGGGTCCACCGCGGGGCGACCGTCGGCACTGATGTAGGTGTGGTAGATCAGGTCGGCCGGCATCAGGTCGATGGTGCCCTCGATGCGCGCGAAGGCACCGCCCAGCACCTGCGCGAAGGCGCGCAACAAGGTGGTCTTGCCGACGCCCACGTCGCCCTGCAGCAGCACGTGGCCGCGCGCGAACACGGCGGTGTTGATGTGGCGGATGGCGCGTGCCTGGCCGATGACGGCCCGCGCCACCGCGGCCTCCATCGCCAGCGCAAGGGGGCGCCAGTCGGCCAGCTGGCTCTCGCCGGGTTCCGTGTTCATACGGCCGGCGCGCTGATGATCCCGTGCCGCAGCGCCAGGTGCACCAGCGCGGCCGGGGTCGCGACGCCCAGCTTCTCCTTGATCGTCGTCTGCTGGTTCGAGATCGTCTTCGGGCTCAGCTTCAGCTGCTGCGCGCATTCGTCCACCGTGTGGCCCTGCGCCAGCAGGCGGAAGGTCTCGAACTCGCGCACGCTCAGCGAAGCCAGGCCCTCGGCCTCGTGCGCCGGGCCGGCGCCGGGCGCGGCGTGCGGCGCCACGTCGGCGCTGAACCAGCGGCTGCCGCGGTGCAGCGCACGCACGGCGTCGATCAGCTCCTCGGGCGGGCTGCCCTTGGTGACGTAGCCCGAGGCGCCGGCCGCCAGCGCCTGGCTGACCAGCGCCGCGCTGTCGTGCATGCTGAACACCAGCACGCGCGCGGCGGCGTCGCGCTGGATCACGCGGCGGATCAGGTCCAGGCCGCCACCGGGCATGGAGATGTCGCTCACCAGCACGTCGGGGCGCTGGACCACCCAGGCGGCGTAGGCGGCGCCGCCGTCGCCGGCCTCGGCCACCACCTGGATGTCGCCGGCCTGGTCGAGCAGGCGCAGGTAGCCGCTGCGCACCACCGGGTGGTCGTCGGCCAGCAGCACGCGGATCATGCCGGCGCCCCCGCCGCCAGCGGCAGCCGCAGCCACAGCGTGGTGCCGGCGCCGGGGCCGCCGTCCACGCGCAGGGTGCCGCCCAGCGCCGCGGCGCGTTCGCCGGCGCCCAGCAGGCCGAGGCCGTGCGTGTCGGCATGCAGGTCGAAGCCGCGGCCGTCGTCGCTGACGATCAGCTGCACCTCGCCCGCGTCGGCCCGCGTCAGCACCACGCGCACGTGGCTGGCGGCGGCCGCGTGGCGCAGCACGTTGGACAGCGCCTCCTGCGCCACGCGGTACAGCGCGATGTTGATGTCGTCGGGCAGCGCGGCGGCGTCGGCCGGGCCCTCGGTGGTGAAGATGCAGGGCAGGCCGCTGCGCTCGCCGAAGCCGGCGCACAGGTTGCGCAGCGCCGCCACCAGCCCGAGCGCGTCCAGGTCGGCCGGGCGCAGCTGGCGCAGCAGCCGGCGCACGCCTTCGTACAGGCCCTGGGCGGCCGCGTCGGCACGTGCCGCGGCGGCCAGCACACCGGCGCGCTCGTGTTCGGCCTGATGCGCCACGCTGCGGCGGATGCAGGCCATCTCGACGCGGATCGCGCTGCAGCTCTGGCCCAGCTCGTCGTGCAGCTCGCGCGCCAGCGCCAGGCGCTCGTTCTCCTGCAGCGTGATCAGCTGGCGCGCCAGCTCGCGGTTGTGCGCCAGCAGCGCCTGCGCGTGCGCGTGCGTCTGCTCGCGTGCCTGCAGCTCGGCCATGGTTTCGCGGCGGCGCCGCAGCGCGTACCAGGCCAGGCCCGCGGCCAGCACGCAGAACGCAAACGGCAGCTCGTCGAACTGGAAGCGCTCGAAGCGGTCCAGCCAGTGGCCGCTGCGTTCGCGCAGTTCCAGCTGCGCGGCCAGCAGCCAGGTCAGCAGCGTGGCGGCGGCCACGCCGAAGAGATCGCTGCGCCAGCGTGCGCGCGGGCGCAGCGGCAGCGGCGAGGGGCGCGCGGGGTGCGCGGCCAGTGCGGCCTGTTCCTGCATCGGCCTTGTCTCCGTGGCGAGTCCTTGTCCCGGACGATCTTAAGCAGGGCAGCAAGCTGCGTGCCGCGCGCCCCGCATGCAGAATCGCGGCCTTCCCCTGGCAACCGATGGAGGCCGCGATGGCGCAATGGCGCAGCAGGGCGCCCGACGAGGTCTTCGGCGCCGACGAGATCGCCGCCCGCCTGGCCGCGGAACTGCCCACCTGGACCTACGAGGACGGCTGGATCCGCCGCAAGTACAAGACCAGCGGCTGGAAGGGCACGCTGATGGTGGTGAACACCGTGGGCCACCTGGCCGAGGCGGCCTGGCACCACCCGGACCTGACGGTGTCCTACGCCTTCGTCAACGTGAAGCTGATGAACCACGCCGCCAAGGGCATCACCGAGAAGGACTTCGCGCTGGCGAAGAAGATCGAGGAGGTGGTGATGTGGCAGCCCGGCGCGGTGGCCGGCTCGGCGCTGGAAGGCACGCCCGACGACCCGCGCTTCAAGTACCTCAAGTACGACTGATGGGCATGCATTCGCTGCGTCGCAGCATCGCGATCGGCATCGCGCTGGTGGCGCCGTCCGCATGGGCTGCCGAGCCCGCGTCGCCGCTCGGCCTGTGGCGCATCGACCAGGCCCAGCGCGAGCCCGTCTACGACCGCACGGAAGCGCGCCTGGAGTTCGGCGCCGAGGGGCGACTGGTGGGCCACACCGGCTGCAAGCCGATGATCGCCAGCTACACGCTCGACGCGGCCGGCCGCCTGCACGTGGGCCCGGTGCGCACGGGCAGCGCGCGCTGCGGCCGGCTGCAGCTGGAGCAGGAAGACCGCATCCTCACCGCGCTGGAAGCGGCCGTCAGCGCCCGCGTCCGTGACGACGGCCTGCTCGAGCTGCGCGACGCCGAAGGCCGCGGCGTGCTGCGCGGCACGCGCTTCCCGTAAACGAGACACTCTGCGCCGAAAGTGGTGGCACGGCCGGCAACCGGCTGTTGCGCCTTGGCGCAGTGGCTGCGCCAGCCTCATCGGAGTTTCCCTAGGCGGCCCAATTCGGGAACCTTTCCCGACGCCGCGAAAGGGTGGTCAAACCGTCTCCAAGAAGGGTTTTCCCGCGGTTCGTGGCGCATGGCACGGAAGAGGCACGGATGTTGCCAACCGGGCCTGTTGTGTTCCATGGACGCGGCGGCTCACGGTGGTGCCTTCCGCGCTCTTGCTTAGACCACCTTCGACTGAGGAGACACCAATGAGAGACCCCGGGCGTTCGACCCGACACCTTGTCCGTCGTTCGTGGCTGGCAGTTCTGGCCTTGCCTCTGCTGGCGTTCGCCAACGCCGACGTCGAGAAGAACATCGCCAACGACAAGAACTGGGCGATGCAGGCTGGTGACATGTACAACCAGCGCTACAGCAAGCTCAAGCAGATCAACGCCGGCAACGTCGGCAAGATGCAGGTGGCCTGGACCTTCTCCACCGGCGTGCTGCGCGGCCACGAGGGCTCGCCGCTGGTCGTCGACGGCAAGATGTACCTGCACTCGCCGTTCCCGAACAAGGTCTTCGCGATCGACCTCGACACGCAGAAGATCATGTGGAAGTACGAGCCGAAGCAGGACCCGGCCGTGATCCCGCAGATGTGCTGCGACACGGTGAACCGCGGTCTGGCCTATGCCGAAGGCAAGGTCATCCTGCAGCAGGCCGACAGCAACCTGATCGCGCTCGACGCCAAGACCGGCAAGCTGGTCTGGAGCGTGAAGAACGGCGATCCGAAGCTGGGCGCGGTGAACACCAACGCGCCGCACGTCTTCAAGGACAAGGTCATCACCGGCATCTCCGGCGGCGAATGGGGCGTGCGCGGCTTCATCGCGGCGTACAACCTGTCCGACGGCAAGCCGGCCTGGAAGGGCTACAGCGTGGGCCCCGACAGCGAGATGCTGATCGACCCCAACACCACCACCACCTGGACCGACGGTGCCGTCAAGCCCGTGGGCCCGGACTCTTCGCTGAAGACCTGGAAGGGCGACCAGTGGAAGATCGGCGGCGGCACCACCTGGGGCTGGTACAGCTACGACAAGGCGCTGAACCTGATGTACTACGGCACGGGCAACCCGTCGACGTGGAACCCCAGCCAGCGCCCCGGCGACAACAAGTGGAGCATGTCCATCTGGGCGCGTGACGTCGACACCGGCAAGGTGAAGTGGGTCTACCAGATGACGCCGTTCGACGAGTGGGACTTCGACGGGATCAACGAAATGATCCTGGCGGACATCAACGTCAAGGGCAAGCCGACCAAGGCGCTGGTGCACTTCGACCGCAACGGCTTCGCGTACACGCTGGACCGCACCAACGGCGCGCTGCTGGTGGCCGAGAAGTACGACCCGAAGGTGAACTGGGCCACGCACGTCGACATGAAGACGGGCCGCCCGCAGGTCGTGGCGAAGTACTCCACCGCGCAGAACGGTCCTGACGTCAACACCAAGGGCGTGTGCCCGGCCGCGCTGGGCTCCAAGGACCAGCAGCCGGCGTCGTTCGACCCCGAGACCAAGCTCTTCTACGTGCCGACCAACCACGTCTGCATGGACTACGAGCCGTTCAAGGTCGAATACACCGCGGGCCAGCCGTACGTGGGCGCCACGCTGTCGATGTTCCCGGCCCCGGGCAGCCACGGCGGCATGGGCAACTTCATCACCTGGGACGCCGGCACCGGCAAGATCGTGCAGAGCAAGGCCGAGAAGTTCTCGGTGTGGAGCGGCTCGCTCAACACCGCGGGCGGCATCAGCTGCTACGGCACGCTCGAGGGCTACCTGAAGTGCGTGGACAAGAAGAACATCGAGAAGGAGCTCTTCAAGTTCAAGACGCCCTCCGGGATCATCGGCAACGTCTTCACCTACGAGCACAAGGGCAAGCAGTACATCGGCGTGTTCTCGGGCATCGGCGGCTGGGCCGGCATCGGCATGGCCGCGGGCCTCGAGAAGGACACCGACGGCCTGGGTGCGGTGGGCGGCTACCGTGAGCTGAACCAGTACACCGAACTGGGCGGTTCGCTGACCGTGTTTGCACTGCCGAACTGACAGTCACCGCCGCGGTGGACCGGGTAAACACCGGTCTGCTGCGGGAAACCGACCCGGGGGATGGGTGCTCCAAACAAGCACCATCCCCCTTTCCTTTCACTGCGCTCTCGAAACATGAAACTCATCGCGTCCCTGCTGCCCGCGCTGTTCCTGCTGCCCCTTGCCGCGCAGGCCCAGGACAAGCTCTACACCGTCGTCGACGGCTACAAGGTCGACGCCAAGACCATGCAGGGCTTCCGCACCTGGCGCCAGGCCGCCTGCGACCGCTGCCACGGTGCCAACCAGGAAGGCATGGTCGGCCCGTCGCTGGTGAACAGCCTGAAGACCCTGACGAAGGAAGAGTTCGTCAAGACCGTGCGTGACGGCCGGCTCGAGAAGGGCATGCAGAGCTTCGGCACCAGCCAGGTCGTGATGGACAACATCGACAACCTCTACGCGTACCTGAAGGGCCGCTCCGACGGCGCCATCACGCGCGCGAAGGTCGAAGAGATCAAGTGATGAAGAACCTGCTGCGCCGCATCGCCGCGCTGACCGCGTGGGCCACGCTCGGCGCGCTGACGCTGCCCGCGCTGGCGCAGGACCCGGCCCCGCGCAGCGCGCTGCGCGTGTGCCAGGACCCGAACAACATGCCCTTCTCGAACCTGAAGGGCGAGGGCATCGAGAACCGCATGGCCGAGCTGTTCGGCAAGGCGCTCGGGCTGCCCGTCACCTACTACTCGTTCCCGAACCGGCTGGCCTTCATCCGCAACACCCTGCGCTACAAGCTGCCGGGCGAGGATTTCCGCTGCGACATCGTGATGGGCGTGCCGGTGGGCTTCGACCAGGTGTCGGTCACCAAGCCGATCTACCGTTCCACCTACGCGCTGGTGTTCGCCGCCGGCAAGGGGCTGGACGGCGTCAGGAGCGCGGCCGATTTCCTGGCGCTGCCCAGGGAGCAGCTCGGCAAGCTGCGCATCGGCATCTACGACCGTTCGCCGGCCTCCGACTGGCTGGGTCGCCACGGGCTGGTGGAGCAGGGCGTGCCGTACCCCATCCTGAATCCCGACCCCGAGCAGTACCCCGGCGAGATCATCGAGAAGGACCTCGCCGCCGGCAAGATCGACGTCGCCATCGTCTGGGGCCCGATCGCCGGCTACTTCGCCAAGCGCGTGAAGGCACCGGTGCTGGCGGTGGTGCCGCTGAAGTCCGAGCCCGGCGTGCGCTTCGACTACCAGATGGCACTCGGCGTGCGCTACGGCGAACGCGAGTGGAAGCAGCAGGTGGAACAGCTGATCGAGAGCCAGCGCGACGGCATCCAGGCCATCCTGAAGGAGTTCGGCGTGCCGGTCGTGGACGAGACCTACGCCGCGGCGCGGCCGAACTGACGCTGCCGTGAACCGGGCCCGGGCGTTCCTGCTGCTGGCGGCGCTGGCGCTGCCCGCGGCGGGCCATGCCGAACCGGAACGTGCCGACCTGGTGCGCGCCGGCGCCAGCGTGCTGAAGGTCGAGGCCGAGCGGCCGCAGGGCGGCTTCTCGCTCGGCTCGGCGGTGGTGGTGGCGCCCGAGCGCGCGCTGACCAACTGCCACGTGACGCGCGAGTCGTCGCGCATCCGCCTCACGCGCGGCGAGCTGCGGCTGGACGTGGCCGCGCAGGTGGCCGACACCGCGCACGACCTCTGCCTGCTGCACGTGCCCGGCCTGCGCGCCGCACCGGCGCAGCTGGGCCGCAGCGGCGCGCTGAAGAGCGGCCAGTCGGTCACCGCGATGGGCTACACCGGCGGCCTGGGCCTGCAGACCAGCGCCGGCGAGGTGGTGGCGCTGCACGCGCTGGACGACGGGCCGGTGGTGCAGAGCACCAACTGGTTCACCTCGGGCGCCAGCGGCGGCGGGCTGTTCGACGATTCGATGCGGCTGGTGGGCGTGCTGACCTTCCGGCTGCGCGGCGGCGAGGCGCACTACTTCTCGGCGCCGGTGGAGTGGATCGCGCCGCTGCTGGCCGCACCGCCCGCAGCGGTGGCGCCGCTGGCGCGCGACGCACTCGCCTACTGGCAGCGGCCCGAGGCGGAGCAGCCCCCTTTCCTGCGCGCGGCGCGGCAGCAGCCGCAGGCCACGAAGGGAGAGCGGCGATGAAGGCGCTGCTGCTGGCGGTGGCCCTCGCGCTGGCCGCAACGGCCGGGCACGCGGCCGACGCGCAGGACTACTCGCCGGCCGAGAAGCTGCTGTTCATGAGCAACCAGCTCGGCGCGCTGCGCCTGCCGGCCACGCTGCGCTACGGCTTCCGCAGGAGCGGCACGCTGGAGGAGCCCTTCGACGACCGCGTGAGCGTCAACGTGAAGGCCGGCGCCGACGGCGCCTGCTGCAACGCCAGCGGCGAGTTCCTGGGCGGCGCGCGCCGCGTGGCGCTGCCCGACGTGGAAGGCGCCACCGGCAACCCGGTGCTGATGTTCTTCCTGGAGCGCGACGTGCGCGAGATGCAGCGCCTCACCAAGGGCTCGCAGGGCTACTTCCGCAAGCGCATCCGCATGGCCGTGTACGGCGCGGCCACGGTGCGCGAGCTGCCGCTGGTCTGGCAGGGGAAGGACATCAAGGGCCGCGAGGTGCTCGTCACGCCCTATGCCGACGACCCCAACCGGGCCAAGTTCGAAAAGCTCGTCGGCAAGGAGTACCGTTTCTGGCTGGCCGAGGCGGTGCCCGGCGGCGTCTACGGCATCCGCGCCCGCGTGCCGGGCGCCACGCCCGACGCCGCGCCGGCGCTGCTCGAGGAACTGCTGATCGAAGGCGGCACCGCGCCGCGCTGAAGGATGACGATGAGAACCAGCCGACCCTGGCTCCTGCTCGCTGCCGGCGCCCTGGCGCTCGGCAGCGGCCACGCTGCCGACCGCCCGAACGACTTCCCCACCGTCGACCGCGTGCTCTACGTGCAGGAGTGCATGCGCCAGCACCCGGGCCCGCACTACGAGATGGTCAACAAGTGCTCGTGCGCGCTCGACGCGATGGCGCGCGAGATCAGCTTCGACGACTACACCGCGATGTCCACCGCCACCAACGCCAACTCGATCGGCGGCGAGCGCGGCAACACGATCCGCGACACCGAGCTGCTGCAGAAGCAGATCCGGCGCTTCCGCGAGGTGCAGGCCAAGGCCAAGGCCGGCTGCTTCATCAACAACACCGGGCCGCGCTAGCGGATGCGGTGATGGTGCTGCGTGCGCTGCCCCTGCGTGCCGCCTGCGTGGTGGCCGCGGCGGTGCTCGCGCTGCCGCAGCTGTCCGCGGCGCAGGCCGCGCCGCTGCCGTTCACGCAGGTCGCCCCCGGCGTGCATCTGCACCAGGGCGCGCAGCAGCCCTGGGGGGCCGAAAGCGCCGCCAGCGCGGGCGACGTGGCCAACCTCGGCTTCATCGTCGGCAGCCGCTGCGTCGCGGTGATCGACAGCGGCGGCTCGCCGCAGCTGGGCCGGCGCCTGCGCGCCGCCGTGGCGGCGGCCACGCCGCTGCCGGTGTGCCTGGTGGTGACCACGCACGCGCATCCCGACCACGCCCTCGGCACCGGCGCGTTCCGCGACATCCAGCCGGCGCCCGCCTTTGCCGCCCACGCACGCGGCGCGGCGGCCTTGGGCGCGCGCGAACGCGCCTTCCGCAACGCGCTGCAGCGCGACCTGGGGCTCGCCTCGGCCGACGGCGAGCTGGCCTACCCGACACTGCCGGTGAGCGACGAGCGCGAGTTCGACCTCGGCGGCCGCACGCTGCTGCTGCGCGCCTGGCCCACGGCCCACACCGACAACGACCTCACCGTCTACGACCGGCAGACCCGCACCCTCTTCACCGGCGACCTGCTGTTCGTCGGCCACCTGCCGGTGGTGGACGGCAAGCTCGGCGGCTGGCTGCAGGTGATGGACCGGCTGGCCGCGCTCGACGTGGCGCTGGCCGTGCCCGGCCACGGCGCGCCGCAGGCCGCCTGGCCCGCGGCGCTGGAGCCGCAGCGGCACTACCTGCAGGCGCTGCAGCGCCAGGTGCGCCAGGCGCTGCGCGAGAAGAAGAGCCTGGCGCAGGCCGTCGAGGCGCTGCCTCTCGAATCCGTCGCACCCGGCCGGCCCTGGCTGCTGGCCGAGTTCTTCCACCGCCGCAACGTCACCGCGGCCTTTGCCGAACTGGAGTGGGAAGAATGAACACACGCCAACTCGTCCGCCGCCGCTTCCTGCTGGCCGGGGCCGCCCTGGCCACCACCGCGCGCACGGCCCGCGCGCAGCTCAAGAGCGGCGAGAACCCCGAGGCCAGCCCGATCTGGCAGAAGGTGCGCAGGAGCCTGTTCGAGAGCCGGCCGATCCGCAGCGCGGCCGAGGACGTGCTGGTTCTGGAGGCGCCCGGGCGTGCCGAGGACGCCGCGGTGGTGCCCATCGCCGTGCGCACGCGGGTGCCGCAGGACGGCGCGCGCCGGCTCGACAAGCTGTACCTCGTGATCGACAACAACCCGTCGCCGATCGCCGCCATCTTCCACTTCACGAAGGACAGCGGCCGCGCCGACATCGAGACCCGCGTGCGCATCGACGAGTACACGCACGTGCGCGCCATCGCCGAGCTCTCGGACGGCAGCCTGCACATGGCCACGCGCTGGGTGAAGGCCTCGGGCGGCTGCTCGGCGCCGCCGGGCAAGGACCCGCAGGCGGCGCTGGCCACGCTGGGCCGCATGCGCTTCACCGTGGACGATGCCAACGCGCGCCCCGGCCAGCCGGTGCTGGCGCAGCTGATGATCAGCCACCCGAACCACTCGGGGCTGGCGATGGACCAGTCGACGCGCCAGTACACGCCGGCGCACTTCGTGCGCAAGGTGGAGGTGAGCTACGGCAACAAGCCGCTGCTGAGCGCCGACGTCGATTTCTCGATCAGCGAGAACCCGAACTTCCGCTTCTGGTTCGTGCCGCAGGGTGCGGGCGAGCTGAAGGCCGAGGTCGTCGATTCGCACGACCTCAAGTTCGAGACCAAGGTCGCCTTCGGACCCAAGCTCTGAGCCAATGCGCCGGCTGCTGACTGTCCTGCTCGCTGCCGCGGCATCGCTCGCGTCGGCCGCGCCCTTCGCCTACATCACGAACCAGGGCAGCCACGATGTCTCGGTGATCGACCTCGCCACGCAGCAGGTGGTGGCCACCGTGCCGGTGGGCCGTTCGCCGGCCGGCGTGGTGGCCAGTTCGGCGCGCGGCCGCGTCTTCGTCTCGAACCCGGACAGCAAGAACGTCTCGGTGATCGACATGCGCACCCAGACCGTGGTGAACACGCTGCCGGCGGGCGAAGGGCCGGTGGGCATCGACGCCAGCCCCGACGGCCGCTGGCTGCTGGTGGTCGACTGGTACGGCCAGCGGCTGCTCGCCTGGGACGGCCGCGGCGAGCAGCCGCTCGCGGTGCCGGTGGGCCGCGCACCGGCCGGCGTGGCCGCGCACGACCGCGAGGCGGTGGCCTTCGTGGCCGAGCGCGACGACGACAGCGTCGCGGTGGTGGATCTCGCTCAGCGCCGCGTGCGCGCCCGCGTGCGCGTCGGCACCCACCCGTTCGCGCTGCTGCACGACGCGGCGCGCCAGCGGGTGTACGCCCTCAACGTGCAGAGCGACGACGTCTCGGTGATCAGCGTGGCCGATCTCGACGCGCCGCGCGTCGTCGCCACGCTGAAGGTCGGCAAGGCGCCGTACGGCGCCGCGCTCGCGGCCGGCAACCGGCTGCTGTACGTGACCAACCAGCACGACGACACCGTGAGCGTGATCGACGCCGACGCGCTGAAGCCGCTGCGCACGCTGCGCGGCTTCGGCTACCCCGAGGGCGTGGCGGCGGCGGCCGACCGCGTCTACGTCGTGAACTGGATGGACGACAACGTGAGCGTGCTCGACGCCGACAGCGGCCGGCAGCTCGCGACCATTGCCACCGGCAGGAACAGCCGCGGCTTCGGCGCCTTCATCGGCGCGCCTTCCAACCCTTCCCCTGTCCGCTGACCTTCCCCTCTCATGCAAAGACGACCCCTGCTGCTGCTTTCGCTGCCCGTGCTCTCGGGCGCCGCTTTCGCCCACGGGCCCACGCGCCAGAAGGTGACCGAGAAGGTCACGATCAACGCCCCGGCCGACGTGGTGTGGGCGCGCATCCGCAACTTCGACGCGCTGAAGGACTGGCACCCGGCCGTCGCCGAGAGCCCGGCCGACAAGGGCAACGCGGAGGGTTCGGTGCGCCAGCTGAAGCTGAAGGGCGGCGGCGAACTGACCGAGACGCTGGAGGCCTACGACGACGCCAAGAAGCGCTACAGCTACCGCGCCAAGGACGGCGGCGCGCTGCCGGTGACCAACTACACCAGCACGATCAGCGTGGCGGCCGATGGCAGCGGCTCGGTGGTGGAGTGGCGCGGCGCGTTCTACCGCGGCTACCCGAACAACGACCCGCCGCCCGATCGCAACGACGAGGCCGCGGTGAAGGCGGTGACCGCGGTCTACCAGGCCGGGCTCGCGAACCTGAAGAAGCTCGTCGAAGGCCGCTGATGCTGCCGCTGCCGCTGCTGCGCGCGCGACTGCTGGTGGTGATGGCCGCCGCGCTGGCGGCCTGCGCCACCGCGGCCGACGGCGACACGCGGCCGCTGCAGGTGGCCGACGGCGTGTGGATGCTGCGCGGCGCGGCCGGCGAGATAGCCCCCGAGAACGGCGGCCGCGTCGGCAACGCCGGCTTCATCGTCGGGCCGCAGGGCGTGCTGGTGGTCGACAGCGGCGTGTCGTACGCGCAGGGCCGCGAGCTGCTGGCCGCCATCGCGCGTGTCACCAGCCAGCCGGTGCGGATGCTCGTGGTCACCCATGCGCGCCAGGAGTTCCTGTTCGGCGCGGCCGCGTTCCGCGAGCGCGGCATCCCGATCCGCATGCACACGAAGACCGCGCGGCTGATGGCCGCGCGCTGCGAGGGCTGCCTGCGCACGCTGCAGCGCACGCTGGGCGAGGAGGCGATGCGCGGCAGCGCGGTGGTGAAGCCCGACGCCACCTTCGACGAGAGCGAGGCCGTGACGACCATCGGCCGCCCGGTGCGCCTGCTGTACCTGGGCCACGGCAGCGGGCCGGGCGACGTGGCGGTGCTCGACGAGAGCACGCGCACGCTGTTCGCCGGCGGCCTGCTCGACAACGGCCGCATCCCCGACGTGCAGGACAGCCAGCTCGCCGGCTGGGCGCAGGCGCTGGCGGCCCTGCGCGCGCTGCAGCTCGTGCGCATCGTGCCCGGCCACGGGCCGGCAGCGGGGCCCGAGCTGATCACCACCATCGAGCGCTACCTGAGCGAGCTGCAGCTGCGCACGCGCGCGCTGCTCGATGCCGACGTGGGCCTGAGCCAGGTGGCCGACGGCGTGCAGCTGCCGGCCTTCGCGCACTGGGACCAGTACGAGACGATCCACCGCCGCAACGCATCCATCGTGTTCCTGCGCCAGGAGCAGGAGCGGCTGGCCAAGGAGGGAACGAACCGATGAAGAACCGGACACGCCGGGCCCTGCTGGCCCTGCCCGCGGTCCCGCTGGCCGGTGCCGCGCAGCAGGTGCTGGCCGCGGTGGGCGGGCTGCCCACCAATGTCGCCCACGACGCCGTCTCGCCCGAGTGGGAGCGCCTGCGCGAGCGCTTGTTCGCGCAGCGCCGCATCGCCACCGGCGCCGATTCGAAGGTGCAGCTGATCGTGCCGCTGCGCGCGGCCTACGGCGCGTCGGTGCCGGTGAAGATCGTCTCGAAGCTGCCGCAGACGCCGGCGCTGCATGTGAAGCGGCTGTGGCTGCTGGTGGACAAGAACCCGTCGCCGCTGGCCGCCACGCTGGAGATCACGCCCGAGGTCGGCCAGGCCGACTTCGAGACGCGGCTGCGCGTCGACGAGTACAGCCACGTGCGCGTGGTCACCGAACTCTCGGACGGCACGCTGCACGGCGACTCGCGCTACTGCAAGACCAGCGGCGGCTGCAGTGCGCCGCCCAACCGCAGCGCGCCGGAGCTGATCGGCAAGACCGTGCTGAAGCTGCCGGAGGGGGTGGCGATGAACGCGCCCACCACCGCCGACGTGACCGTGGTGCACCCGAACGACACCGGCTTCGAGCTGAACCAGGTGACGGTGATGTACATCCCGCCGCACTTCGTGCGCAACCTGAAGCTGAGCTATGCCGGCCAGCGGCTGTTCGACGCCGAGATGGACTTCTCCGTCAGCGAGAACCCGACCTGGCGCTTCCGCTTCGTGCCGCACGGCGACGGCGTGCTGCAGGCGCAGGTGGAAGACTCGCGCGAAGGCCGCTTCAGCGGCCAGCTGTCGGTGCGCGCGGCGGCGTGATGCGGTTCGTGCTGGCGCTGCTTGCCGTGGGGGCCGCGCTGCCGGCGCTGGCCGCACTGCCGTCGGCCTACGCGCCGCTGGTGGTGGAGCCCACCGGCGGCCCGGCGCGCGCCGAGTTCGACCTCACGCCCGCCCTGGCGCGCGCGAAGCGAGAGGGCAAGCGCCTCTACGTCTATCTCGGCGCGAACGACTGCCCCTACTGCCGCCGCTACGAAGCCTTCCTCGACAAGAACGCCGACGAACTGCGCCCGCACTTCGCCGGCTGGCTGATCGTGGACCTGCGCAGCAGCCTGCGCGTGCAGGCCGATCGGCTGCACATCCGCGTCAACGGCAGGAGCCTGCCGTACGCCGAGTTCCAGCGCGGCATCGGCGACGAGCGCGCGCGCCAGCTCGTCTACCCGAGCGTGTGGCTGTTCGACACGGCGCTGAAGCCGCTGATGCAGATGCCCGCCGGCACCGGCACCTTCGAGACGGTGCCCGAACAGCTGGAGATCCTGCGCCTCGAACAGTGAGCTTGATGCGTCTCAAGACGCTGCACGGCGCGGCTTCGAACAATGCGTCTTCCACCCACTTCGAAGCCCGTGCCATGAAGCCCACTGCCCGCCATGCGCTTGCCGCTGCCGCCCTGCTGGCCGCCGCCAGCACCGCCACGCAGGCGCAGGACGCGCCCTCGGACACCGTGCGCCGCGCGGTGCACGTCTGCACCTCGTGCCACGGCGAAGGCGGGCGCAGCACCACCGCGGCCAACCCGTCGCTGGCCGGGCAGCATGCGCAGTACCTGGAGCAGCAGCTGCGCGACTTCCGCTCGCAGTCGCGCAGCGAGGCCAATCTCAAGGCCTACATGTGGGGCGTCTCGGCGCTGCTGGACGACGCGACGATCCAGGGGCTGGCGCAGTACTACGCCGCGCAGCAGCCCGCCGCGGGCCGCGCCGGCGCGCCGAAGCTGGTGGCTGCCGGCCGCCGCATCTACGAAAAGGGCCTGCCCGACCGCGGCGTGCTGGCCTGCGCCGGCTGCCACGGCAACGACGCCGAAGGCCAGGCCGGCTTCCCGCGGCTGGCGGGGCAGCAGGCGGCCTATCTCGAAGGCCAGCTGCGGCTGCTGCGCACCACGCCGCTGCGGCCGCACGGCGTGCTGATGAAGGGCGAGCTGCGGCGCATGACCGATCCCGAGATCAAGGCGGTCGCGGCCTACGTGCAATCGCGCTAGCGCGGTCCACCACCCGACCCAAGTCCTGAATTGGGGCCCCGGAGCCCCGCTTGTCCAGCGTTTGCCCATCGGGCGCCCCGGCACACTGCCTGCGTCGGGAGCCAGTGGCCGGCCACCCCTTCCTTGGGCTACGGAGACAAGCCATGCAGTGGATTCGCAACTTCAGCCTGGTCAACCGGGTGACCTACGGCTTCGGCCTTTGCGCCGCCCTTTCGGCCGGCGCCTCGTTCGTCTCGCTGACGGGCCTGCCGGGTGCGGGCGCGCTCTCGGGGGCGGGCATCGCGGTCGCGGTGGCGGCGCTGTGGCTCACGCGCAGCAGCATCAAGGACTCGGTGGAGTCCACCGTGCAGGCGGTGGTGCGCATCGCCGGCGGTGACCTGGAAACCAAGGTCGAATCGCCGGGCCGCGACGAGTTCTCGTGGCTGCGCGCCGAACTGAACGGCATGCGCAAGAAGCTGCGCACCGCCGTGCTGCAGGTGCGCCAGACGGTGGACAGCGTCAACACCGCGTCGACCGAGATCGCCACCGGGAACGCCGACCTGTCGGCGCGCACCGAGACCCAGGCCGCGACGCTGGAGGAAGCCTCCAGCAGCATGCAGCAACTGGCCGGCAGCGTGCACGGCAATGCCGAACACGCGCAGGAAGCGCGCCGCGTGGTGGCCGAGTCCACCGAGGTCGCCGGCCGCGGTGCCGCGGTGATGAGCGACGTGGTGGCGCGCATGCAGGAGATCAACCAGAGCGCGGGCCGCATCTCCGAGATCATCGGCGTGATCGACGGCATCGCGTTCCAGACCAACATCCTGGCGCTGAACGCCGCGGTGGAAGCCGCGCGTGCCGGCGAGCAGGGCCGCGGCTTCGCCGTGGTGGCCTCCGAGGTGCGCAGCCTGGCGCAGCGCAGCGCCACGGCGGCGCGCGAGATCAAGGGCCTCATCGACGAATCCACCGCGCGCATCACCGCCGGTGCCGGCCTGGTGAACGATGCCGGCCGCACGATGCAGGAGATCCAGGCCAGCGTGAACCGCGTGTCGGAACTGATCGGCCACATCGCCGAGACCGGCCGCTCGCAGAGCGGCGATATCGGTCAGGTGAGCGAGTCGGTCTCGCGCCTGGACACGATGACGCAGCAGAACGCCGCGCTGGTGGAGCAGCTGGCCGCCGCGGCCCAGTCGCTGCGCGGGCAGAGCCAGCAGCTGGGCGAGGCGCTGGGCTCGTTCCGCGTCGCCGCCGCGGTCGCCTGATTCAGGCGAGCAGCGTCCAGCCGCGCGCCAGCGCGTGCACGCGCAGCCGCTCGTCGGGCCGCACGGCCACCGGGTGCGTCACGGCCTGCAGCAAGGGCAGGTCGTTGGCCGAATCGGAATAGAACCAGGTCTCGCCGAAGTCGGCCAGGCTGCGCGGCGGGCGCAGGCCCTCGGCCAGCCACTGCTGCACGCGCGACACCTTCAGTTCGTGGAAACAGGGCTCGCCGTCGATCGCGCCGGTGAGGCGGTTGTTCACCACCTCGGCCTCGGTGGCCACCAGGTGCGGCACGTCGAACAGGTGCGCGAACGGCTCGGAGACCAGCCGCGTGGTCGCGGTGACGATGGCGCACAGGTCGCCCGCCCGCTGGTGCTGCCGCACCAGCGCGCGCATGTCCTCGCGCAGGCGCGGCGCCATCGCGGCCTGGAAGTCGCGCGCCCACTTCTGCAGCACCTCCAGCGGATGCCGCGCCAGCGGCGCGATGCCGGCACGGTGCATCGCGTGGATGTCCAGCGTGCCGGCCACGTACTGCCGGGCGTAACCGATGTAAGTCTCTTCGGCGCTGCGCGGCAGCAGGCCGCGCGACTGGAGGAAGCGGGTCCACTCGAGCCCGCTGTCGAAGTCGATCAGCGTGTGGTCCAGGTCGAACAGGACCAGCCGTTGTGGCGGCCCGTCGTCGCCCTCAGCTCCAGTCGTCCATGTCATGCTTGATCTTGTGGCGGTTGGCGATCAGCTCGTCCACCGAGGGTTCGTTGGCCAGCGCGCGCTTGATCGCGAGCTTCGTCGCCTCGTGGTTCGTGCGGTACATGTCCTTCTTGTCCAGGTTCGGATCCTTCGCGCAGCGCGGGTCGATCCAGACCAGGCTGATGATGCACAGTTCGTTCGCCATGTCACGCGGGATCGTGCCGTCGATGAGACAGTCGACCACCGCGTCGGCGGTGGCGCTCTGCACCACGCCGCCGAAGAGATCGATGTTGGCTACGTCCTTCAGCGTCACCTTCGGCACCATGATGGTCGCCGGGCGCACGAGCTGGTTGCAGGCGCGGATCGCGAACATCGCGGTGTGGCCCTTGCTCTGCGCCATCATGTTCGCGAAGGCCTGGCCCACGGGCCCGTCGGTGCGGCCGATCAGGATCTCGGGCATCGCGTCGGTGAACTGGCCGTCCTTGGCAAGGACGGTGGCCTCGCCGGCGTGGAAGACGTATTTCTGTTGGGTCATGGAAGCGGTGAAGGTGGAAGTCAGAGGGGGATGATGATCTCGCCTTTGCCGCCGGCCGCCAGGTCGCCCAGGTGGCGCTGCATGCCGCGCGAGGCCAGGCTGGCGAACGGGTTGCCGGCGGGGCCGCCGTGGCGTTGCAGGTCGCGCGCCAGCAGCTGCCAGAAGACGGGTGCCTCGGCGCCGGCCGGCACGAAGCCGATGGGCAGCTCCGGCGCCGCGCCGGCGAACACCAGGCTGCCGCGCCGCATGCCGTAGGCCGGGTGGGCGCCGCAGCGCCCGCCCAGCGCGATGGTGCCGGCGACCATGCGCGAAGCCAGGAAGTCGCCGGCGTCGCCGCCCACCAGCGCGGTGCCGCGGCGCATGCGGTCGCCGAAGCGCGCGCCGGCGCTGCCGCGCACGACGAGCAGCCCGCCGCGCATGCCGTCCATGCTGCCGGGCCGGGTGCTGGCGGCGAAGTCGCCGGTGCTGCCATCGATGGTGAGCGTGCCGCCGGCCATCTCGCAGGCCGCGAGGTCGCGTGTGTCGCCATGCACGTGCAGCGTGCCGCCGCTCATGCAGCCGCCGGCGTAGTCGCCGACGGGGCCGTGGACCTCGATGCGGCCGGCGCCGAGCTGCCAGCCGATGCGGTCGCCGCGCGACAGGTCGCCTTCCAGCCGCAGCGCATCGGCATCGTCGCCCGGCGCGACCCGGAAGACTTCAGCCAGCGCCAGCGCGCCCTTGCCGTGCGGCAGCGGCAGCGCCTCGATCTGCGCGGCCGACAGGCCCGCCAGCGCCGCCGGGTTCAGTGCCCGCAGGTCCAGCCGCAGCGCGGGCGGCGTGCGCAGGGTCAGCGTGGTGGGCCGGCTCACCGCGCCGCTCCCGCCCACAGCCGGTGCAGGTGGAAGTGGAAGGGCCCGAGCTTGCCGCCGTAGTTGCCGGCCGCGATGCGCAGCAGCCCGCCGGCGGCGCCGATCTCGGTGGCGGCGCGCATGCCGGCCACCATCGCGGCGCCGACGGCGGCTTCCGTGAGCCCGTCGATCACGATCTCCATCACCGAGCGCGTGGCCTCGTCGATCTCGCTCCTGGCCACCAGCCCGCGCAGGCCGGGGCAGAAGGCGTCGTTGGTCGACGCGCCCAGCGCCGGGTACTTGCTGCCGACCTTGGAGCCGGATCGCACCACGCCGCCGGGGAAGGGCATGATCACGTCGGGCACGCGCTGCATCGCGGCCACCGCGGCTTCGGCGGCGGCGAGCGCGCAGTCGGTGTCGCGCGCCAGCAGCAGCAGGTTGCCGCCGCCCACCGCCTTCACCACCGGCGTGGTCTCCTGCGCGACGAACTCGCCGTCCATCACCGGCACGCGCCAGTAGCGGATGCCGTTGATCACCTTGGCGGTCTGCCAGCCGTCGCCGAAGAAGCGCAGGTTCTTGCCCAGAGGGACCGGCTCGCCGTCGGCCAGGCCCGCGAACACCGCGGTGGTCGGGCAGGTGAGCACGCACTGGCCCACGCGGCGCTCGATCTGCTTCGTGAGCTCCTTGCCGGACATCGAGAAGATCAGCACGCTCAGGCCCGGCCGGCCGTCGGGTGTCTCGTCGGCGCTCAACACGCGTTCGATGCCCGCCTCGCAGCCGCAGGCGATCACCGAGGTGGCGAAGCCGGTGGCCGCCACCGCGGCGTGGCGCGCCCAGGTGGGGTTGTGCGCGGTGATCACCAGCCGCGTGGCCTTCATCGGGAAGGCCTCGGCGAAACCGTCGTCGACGACCGTGCCGTTCACGACCAGCGGCGCGCTCACGAAGCCGCTCCGGTGAGGCACGCGGTGGGCAGCAGCCGGCCGCCGTTGCAGCAGGCGCACAGCTCGTCGTGCCCGATCACCATGTGCTCGAAGTTCACGCTGCCGTGGCGCGCCATGTGGCGGCGCAGGGTCTGCTCGATCGCACTGTCGTAGCCGGGTTCGACGAAGTGCGTGCCGCCGGTGGGCCGCGCGACGACGCGCCCGGCGCGCGCGACGAGCTGCCCGTCCTTGAACACGTACTCGGGCGTCGCGAACATGGTCTCGCGGTTGGCGTCCTCGCGGTACACGGCGATGTCGGCTGCCGCGCCGGCGCCCAGGTGCCCGCGGTCCTTCAGGCCCAGCAGCCGCGCCGGGCCGGCGCGCGTGAGGATCGCGACCTCGTAGAGCGACAGCTCGCGCGCGATGCCGCGCAGCGCCGAGTTCGCCGCCACGTCCGGGTGCAGCTTGGCCAGCTGCTCGTCGCGGAAGCCGCGGTCCATCAGCAGCCGGATCAGGTGCGGGTAGCTCGTGAACGGGCCGCCGTTCGGGTGGTCGGTGGTCAGCACCACGCGCCAGGGGTCGTTCACCAGCAGGAAGATCTCCAGGCCGATGGCCCACTGCAGCGCGTTGACGAAGCTCTGCTCGCGGTAGCGGAACGGCACCACGCCGCAGCCGGCGTCGCACTCGATGTCGGCGCCGATCCACTTGCGCGGGTTCGCGAGGTCGGCGTTGGCGGCCTGGCGCATCGTGTCGCCGCTGGCGGTGACGGTCTGGCCGAAGATGATCTGGCCGACGTCGATGCTGACGTTCGGGTTCGCGTTGACGGCTTCCGCCAGGCGCAGCGCGGCCGAGCTGAACTTCTTCGGGCCTTCGGTGCCGTAGGCGTGGAACTGGATGTGCGTCAGGTGCGCCGGCAGGCCTTCCAGCGCGGCGATGGTGGCCAGCGTGCTCTCGATGTTGCCCGCCACGCCCAGGTTGCTGCCGTGGATGTGCAGCGGGTGCGGCACACCCAGCTCCTTCAGCGCACGCGCCAGCGTGTGCACCACGCGGCGCGGCGTCACGCCCCAGTGCACGTGGTTCTCGTCGACGTCGAGCCGGCGCTGGTTGAACTTGAAGGCCGAGATGCCGCCCGGGTTCACCACCTTCACGCCCATCGCCTTCGCGGCGCGGATCGTCCAGGCCATGTAGTCGCGGATCTGAGCGAAGTCGCCCTCGCCCTGCGCTTTCGCCAGCAGCTCGAGGAACAGCTCGTCGTTGCCGAGCATCACGTAGGCGCCGTGGTCCAGGATCGGCACGTCGCCCATCTCCATGTGGGCGTGGCGCGCGTTGGCCGGCACCATCGCGGGCTCGAAGGCAGCCGTGTAGCCCATCTCGGCGTAGCGGTCGCCGGTGGCCAGCGTGCCGGGTGTGCAGCCGGCGTCGTGCACGTGGCGCTGCACGCGCTGCTGCTCGGGCAGCAGCAGCCGGGCCAGGTTCACCTTGCCGCCGCCGATGTGCGTGTGCAGGTCGATGCCGCCGGCCATCACGACGCAGCCGGAGACGTCGATGTCGGCGGCCGGTTCGCCGGGCTGCAGCGTGACGATGCGGCCGTCGCGGATGCCGATGTCGCGTTGCTCGCCGTCGACGCCGTTCGCGGGGTCGATCACGCGTGCGCCGCGCAGGCGGACGGTGCTGCTCATGCCGCAAGCCCCTCGTGCAGCTGCCGCGCCACGGCGTCCAGCCCCGGCAGCCCGTCGTCGCGCGCCGCGTGCAGCGGCATCAGCACCACGCCGTCGGTGCGGAACAGGTGGCCCGCGGCGCCGATGCCGGGCGTGGCGACCGGGATGAAGACCGTGCCCGGCTCACGCGCATGGGCGGCCATGGACGGCGGCGCCAGCAGCACCAGCTTCTGCCCGCGTGGCCTTGGCGGCGGCGCACTCTGGCCGAAGGCGTTGGCCCACACCAGCAGGTCCACCGCACCGTCGGCCAGCAGGCGTTCGGTGTCGAAGAGATGCGGTTCGTGCTCGGCCCCGCGCGTACGCAGCGGCAGGCCCGACAGCCAGGTGAAGACCTGGTTCGAGGTCGCCGCGCCGTCGCCGCCGCCCAGCGGCAGCGTGGCGGCGCGGGTCCTGCGGTTGAGCGTGCCGACGATGCGGTTGATGGCTTCCACCAGCAGCGCGCCCTGCGCCGGCAGCCGCCACGCCTCCCACACCAGCACCGCATAACGCGCCGAGTGCAGGGCCTGCGCCAGCGCGGCCAGCGCCGGCGGCGCGCCGGGCCGGCCGTCCACCGCCAGCGCCAGCCGCGCCACGGTGTCGAACAGGTCGCCGTGCAGCGGCAGCCACTCGGCCGTCACGCCGGGCCGGTCCGCCAGCGCCGCCAGGTCGTCGGCCGAGCCACCGAGCAGCACCACGCGGCGTGCGGGGACGAGTTCGTCGCCGAAGCCGCAGCGCCCGTAGAACTCGGGCTGGCGTTCGACGGGCGAGCCGCCGATGCAGACGACGAGGTCGGCGCGGTTGCGCACCTCGGCCAGCGTGGTGGTGAACTGGCCGAGGTCCTGCAGCACGCGCAGGCCCTGCGCGAACGCGGCACCGGCCGACGCGTCGCTGATCGCGCCGCTGGCCGCGGCCAGCGCATGCAGCGCACGCGCGCCGGCCACGTCGGCGCCCAGCCCCGCGATCAGCGGCTGCCGGCTGGCGCGCAGCCACTGCTGCGCGCGTGCGACGGCATCGGCCCTTTCGGCGGGCTGCCCGTCGATCAGCGCTGACGACGACCGATCGGGCCCCTGCAGCGCGCCCAGCGCAGCCGTGGCGCGCGGGCAACGGGTGCCCGCCAGGGCCAGGTTTCCATCGGCGCCGGCCTGCAACCCGAAGCCGTCGCACAGCAAGGGGCAGAACGGGCAGGTCCAGGTCATCGGGGCATTTTGATGCAATGCCTATGCCACGCACGGGCCCTTGGCGGCCGGGGTGCGCGCGGTGCGTGCGCATCCGAATCTGGCACAGAGTGTGGCGGCCCCGGCTCGTCGCGGCCCGGCCGGCACGTGTTTTGGCGGTGGCACGGAACGTGAAAGCGGGCGGGCCATGCCTTCGTCGCAACGTGCGGCCCCGCCGCGGCCGCGCAGACCCCTAGAGGCGCCGGTCGTGCAGTGCGCTGGCCACCAGCCAGGCGTCGGCGCCGGCCTGCGCGGCGGCGTCGAGATCGTCCGCGTGGCGCACGCCGCCGGCACCCACCACCACGGCGCCGGGCCGGGCCTTGCGGCGCACCTCGGCGATGGTCGCCAGGTCGGGGCCGGCGTCGGAGCCCACGCGCTCCAGCGTCATCACGATCACGCGCTGCGGCCACAGCGCCGGGGCGTCCCAGCAGCCCGCCGCGTCCAGGCGCTGGCCGTCGCGGCGGTCCAGCGACAGGGCGGCCCGGCCGTCGGCGAAGCAGCCGGCCAGCGCGTCGCGCGACGCCAGCGATTCGCTGCCGAACACCGGCCGCACGCGCGCGGCATCGGCGCCCAGGGCGTCACACAGGGCGCGGGCGCCGGCGGCGTCGGCGAAGCCGGCGTCCAGCCACAATTCCTGCAGGCCGGGCAGCGCCTGCAGCAACTGGCGCAGCGTGGCCACCTGGGCGACACCGCCCTGCAGCGCGTCGAGATCGGCCACGTACAGGCGCACGGACTGGGTGTGCAAAAGCAGCGCCTGCGCCACCGCGACCGGCGCGCTGCCCTCGCACAGCGCCGAGACCACGGGCTTGTAGTGGCGGCGGTCGCCGCGCACCGCGCGCACGACGGCGCCGGCCAGCAGGTCGATGACGGGGATGACGGAACAGTGGGACGTGGACATGTTGCGCGGGCAGTTTATGGGCAAGCCCGGTTCGGAGACGCGGCCTGATGGCGGCGCCGGCCTTCGTCATCGGCTGGGACATCGGCGGCGCGCACGTGAAGGCCTGCGTGCTGCGCGAGGGCCGCGTGCTCGACGTGGCGCAATGGGCCTGCCCGCTGTGGCAGGGCCTGCAGCACCTGGACGCCGCGCTGGCGCAGGCCGCTGCGCGCTGGCCGGTCGCGGGGCCCGCAGCGGCACACGTGGTGACGATGACCGGCGAGATGGTCGACCTCTTCCCCGATCGCGAAGCCGGCGTGCGCGGGCTGGCGGCGCACCTGGCGCGCGCGCTGCCGGCGCCGCCGCTCTTCTATGCCGGCGAGAACGGCTTCTGCACGGCCGGTGACGCGGCGGCGCTGTGGAGCGCCATCGCCTCGGCCAACTGGCGCGCCAGCGCCGGCTGGGCGGCGCGGCGCATGCCGGCGGGGATGCTGGTGGACATCGGCAGCACCACCACCGACCTCATCGCTTTCCGGAGCGGCCGGCTGCTCGGTGACTCGCTGACCGATGCCGACCGGCTGGCCAGCGGGGAGCTCGTCTACCACGGCGTGGTGCGCACGCCGCTGTGTGCGCTGGCGCCGCGCGTGCCCTTCCGCGGCCGCGTGCTCAACGTGATGCACGAGTTCTTCGCCACCACCGCCGACGTCTACCGGCTCACCGGCGAACTGGCGCCCGCGCACGACCAGCAGCCACCCGCGGACGGCGGCGCCAAGGACGCCGCGGGCACGCGCCAGCGCCTGGCCCGCATGCTGGGCCAGGACGCGCGCGACGCCAGCGACGCCGACTGGCTGGCGCTGGCGCAGGCCTGGCGCGCGGCGCAGGTGGCCGAGATCGCCGGTCAGCTGAAGCGCGTGGCCGACGCGCAGGCGCTGGGCGCCGATGCACGGTTCGTCGCCGCCGGCTGCGGTGCCTTCCTGCTGCCCGACGTGCTGGCCGCGGCCGGCCGCGCGGGTGCGGCATGCCGCGACTTCGGCCGCGACCTGGTGCCGCTGGCGGTCGATGCCGCGCCGGGCTGCGCCGGGTGGGCCGGTGTCGGCGCGCCGTGCGTCGCGCTGGCGCTGCTGTTCGCCGCTTCGGGGGAGAGCCGCTGATGTGGGTCGTCAAGCTCGGCGGCAGCCTCTACGGCGATGCGCTGCTGCCCGGCTGGCTGCAGCTGCTGGCCGAGCTGGGCGGCGGGCGCGTGGTGATCGTCTGCGGCGGCGGCAGCTTTGCCGACGCGGTGCGCCAGCGCCAGGCACACTGGCGCTTCCCCGACCTGGCCGCGCACAACATGGCGGTGCTGGCGATGGCCCAGGGCGCGTTCATGCTGCAGGGCCTGCAGCCCGCGCTGCGCCTGGCCGCGAGCGAGGACGACATCCAGCGCGACCTGCGCGGCGGCCACACCGTGGTGTGGCAGCCCTACGAGCTGCTGCGCGTGGCGCCCGACGACAGCACGCACTGGGGCCACACCAGCGACAGCATCGCGCTGGCGCTGGCGCGGCGCCTCAACGTCGAGCGCCTGGTGGTGGTGAAGAGCTGCGAGGTCGACGCGCAGGCCTCGCTGGCACAGCTGGGCGCCGCAGGCATCATCGACCCCTCGTTCGCACCCGAGGCCGCGGACGCCGGCTTTGCCATCGACGTCGTGCCGCGCGAGCGGCTCGACTGGGTGCGCGAGCAACTCCTGGCCGGCAGCGGCCCCCCCGCCCAGCCGGGCCACTCACGTTGGCGTTGATGAAGCCCCGATCCAAGACCGTCCCATCCCTGCTCGCCGGCCTTCTGCTCCTGCCGGCCACCGGCGCCTGGTGCAACGACCGCCCGTTCCAGGCCGCGCGCACCGCGGTGATGGAGGACGACGAGTACACCTGGTCCATCGAGACCTGGGCGCAGCGCTACGGGCGCGTGCGCGGGCTTTCGTTCGAGCCCGAGTACACCTTCGGCGGCGGCTTCTCGATCCAGGGCGAGCTGACGAAGCTGAAGGAGCGTGCCGGCGGCCCCGAGACCGGGCACGAGGCCGAGGTGGAGCTGAAGCAGGTCTTCAACCACATCGGCCGCGACGGCTGGGGGCTGGCGCTGAGCGCCGCGTTCGGGCGCGAGAAGCTGCGCGACGAGGAGGCGGTGCGCACCGTCACCGTGAAGCTGCCGCTGAGCATCGCCCTGGGCAGCACCGGCGCGCTGCTGCACCTGAACGTGGGCGCCGAGAAGGCCACCGGCCACAAGCGCGAGTGGACCGGCGCGGTGGCCGCCGAGCACGAGGTGTACCGGCGCACCTGGCTGTTCGCCGAGTTCTCGCGCACCGGCGAGGCGAAGTTCGCCCAGCTGGGCGTGCGGCACTGGCTGAAGAAGGAGAAGCTGGCGCTGGACTTCTCGCTGCAGCAGCACCGGGACGACGGCCGCCGCGCCAGCGGCTTCATCCTCGGCCTGGGCTTCTACGACCTCTGAGTCACTCGCCGACCAGCTGAACGGCGTCGATCTCGTTCCAGCCCGGCACCGCGTTGGTGGCCAGCGTGATCTTCACGCGCTGCGTCTTGTACGGCGTCTTCTCGAACTTGATGTTCAGCCAGGCGATGGTGTTCGGCTCGTAGGCGGTGCCGTCGGGCCCCTGGAACACCGTGTGCGCCGCGCCGCCGGCCTCGAACAGCTCCACCTTCACGATCGCGCCGGGCGCGTAGTTCTGGCGGATGCGCAGCTCGGTGGCGTTGACCGGCTTCGCATAGCCCAGTTCCAGCCACTCGATGCCGGCGTCGGGGTTCTTGCTGGCCCAGGCCTCGCTGACGTCGCCGAAGCGCTGCGCGTCGGGCGCGCCGGTGGCGCGCATCGGGTGGTAGCCGCCGGTCGGCTTGCCGCTCTCGTCGAAGGTGGAGCTGGCCTTGGCGTCCACCGCCCACTGGCCCTGCGGGTCGTTCTTGTAGCCGTCCTCGCGCAGCGCGAATTCCAGCGCCTTGCGCTTGGCGGCCATGTCCGGGTCCTCGGCGCTGGCCGGCGCGGCGGCCGGGGCGGGTGCCGGCGCGGCCGGCGCTGTCGCGGTGACCGGAGCGGCCGGGGCGGGCGCGGCAGCTTCCTTCTTCGAACAGGCGACGACCGCCAGGCTGGCAGACAGGACGGCGATCCACACACGACGGTCCACGGCGACTCCCTTTCTTTCCGGATGAGGGAGCGGATCGTAGGTGCCGCGCAGGGGCTGTCTCTACGTCGGACAGGGGAGTCGGCGGCGGCTGTTGTCTTTGGTTTCGACCGTCACGCGCGCTGACCGTGCAGCGTCTGCGACAGCTCGCGCAGCAGCGCCGCGTCCAGCGCCGAACCGCGGTCGCCATGGCAGACGGCCGAGCGGAAGCCCGCGAAGTCCGGCGCCAGCGCTGCCAGCTGCGGCAGGTGCGGCAGCCGCAGTGCGCCGGCCAGGCCCACCAGCGCGCCGCGGCTGCGGGCCAGCGCCACGAAGCGCCGCAGCTCGGCGCTGCCGGCGCAGTCGAACAGGCTGCCACTCATCTTGTCGGCCGTGTCGGCCATCAGCGCCGGGAACTGCAGGGCGCCGGCGACGAGATCGAGGTCGAGCCCGCGGTCGGCGATGAACACCGGCACCACGGCAAAGGGCAGGGCGGACAGCGCCTGCAGCACCTCGGCCGCGCCGTCGCCGCGCTCGATGCCGACCTTCACGTAGTCGACGCCGCAGGCGGCCACCGCGCGCGCCTGCGCGAGGATCGCGTCGAGCGCGTGCATCGGCCGGTCGCCGATCGTCGCGCTCACCGGCAGCGTGCAGCCGGCCGCGCGCAGCGCGGCCACGATGTCGCCGATCAGCGCCACCGGCAGGCCGCCCAGGGCGCCGGCGCGCGGCTCCTTCAGGTCGATGAAGTCCGCGCCGTTCGCGGCGGCCAGCGCGGCCTCGGCCACGGTGCGCACGCTCACCAGCAGCTTCATGCGCCCACCTTCGCGCGATGCGCCGCCACCGCCTGCTGCAGCCAGCCCCAGGCTTCGTGCGCCTCGGGGCCGGCGGTCTTGTCGATGGCGATCTGCAGGTAGCGCATCTCGGTGTCGATCTTCTCCGCAGACAGCAGGTGCAGCCGGCTCACCAGCACCGCACCTTCGATCACCGCGGCCTGCGCGCGGTTCATGCCGACGAAGGGCGCGTGCTGCACCGTGTGCACGCGCCTGAGCAGCAGCCGCGGCCGCTGCGGGTCATCGCCCATCCGCGCCAGCTCGAGCTCCACGTGCGACAGCGCGGCCTCCAGCCTTGCGCCGGCGATGCGCTCGGCCGGCTTCACGGGCCACTGCTTGCGGCCGGTGACGCAGCCGGCAAACACGCGCGGGTCGACGAGCACGTTGAGCACGGCGCTGCGGGTGGCGAGGATGTTCTCCAGCGTGGTGGACGGCTTGAAGGGCATCAGCACCACGGCATCAGCTTCATAGCGCACGCCCATCGGCGCCACGTGCACGGCCCCCGCGGGCGAGACGGTGGTGACGACGGCTTCGAAGATCTGTTCGTTCATCGGTTCGGTTTCGTGCGGGTGCTGCCGGGTGCGCACCAGGCATCCAGGTCCTCGGCCGGCTTCTCGACGGCCACGCCCCAGTCCAGCGGCTGGTCCTGCACGTAGCGCTTGCCGAGCTGGAACGCGAGCTCGGCGCGAGCAAGTTCCACGCCCATGTAGAAGGCATGCGAGGCGTCGTTCTCCAGCTGCAGCTGCGGCCACAGCGTGAAGGCGTCGGCCGCGATGCGGTGGCCGTCGCGGTTGTAGACGTGGATGCCGTCGTGCGCCACCTGCACGCGGAAGTTGGGGTCGCGCACCTGCGCCGCGGTGGCGGCGATCTCTTCCGGCGTGTCGGTGTGCGGCCTTCGTGCATGGACGGTGGCGAGGTCGCCGGTGATGCCCTTGGGCAGCATCTGCTGCTGCGCGGCGGCGTGCATCAGCCGGCGCGCCACGTCGGCCTCGCGCACGGCGCGGCGCGCATGCGGGCTCACCTGCGTGGTGAGCACCGCGGCCATGCGCAGCTCGGCCGCGATGCCGAACAGCATCGCGTTGATGCCGCTGGTGTCGGCTTCGGTCAGCTCGGTGAGGTTGCCGACGCCCATCATGATCGCCACTTCGGGGTGGCGCTGGCGCAGCGCGTGGTAGCGCGCGATGGACGCGGCCAGACCGAAGGGAATGGGGTCGAGGATGGCGTCGGCCAGGAACGGGCGGCCCTTCTTCTCCATCGCGGCGATGGCCGCGTCCAGCGACGCGGTGTCGCCGGGCTCCTTCGGGATCAGCACCGGCGTGGCCGCCACCTCGTCGGCCAGCCACAGCGTGTCCACGGTCAGGCTCAGCAGGTAGTCGGCGCCGGCCAGGCCGCCGCGTTTCAGCTCGGCGACGTCCAGCGAATCGACGCTGACCGCGAAGCCCGCGGCCTTCACCGCCTGCACGGCGTCTTCCAGGTGCGGGAACGGCGTGGCGGGCAGGCAGCCGATGTCGATGACGTTGGCGCCAACGGCGGCAAGCTGCTTCGCGCGCTCGACGATGGCGCCGACCTCCAGCCGCGGCGCGTCGACGATCTCGGCAAAGATCGCCACCTCGTAGTCGTCCAGATTCACCGGCTTCGCGGCGCGCTGGAAGAAGGCCGGCAGGTCCTTCAGCTCCTCGGGGCCACGCTGCACCGGCACGCCGAAGTGAGTGGAGAGTGCCTCCACGTCGCCGCGCGTGCGGCCCGGAAGGATGATGCGGTCGGGCCGGCGCCGCCCTTCTTCGAGCTTGAGCCGCCGCTGCACCATCTCGGCCGTCATCAGCGCGGCCACCTGCAGGCCGAGCTCGATCACCTCCCAGGTGAAGGGCGCATCGGCCAGGCTGCCCAGCACGCGCTTCAGGCCGGGCTCGGCCAGGCGGCCGGTCAGGAAGAGGATGTGTTCCATGCCAGGCCGAGATCATGCAGCCTGGCGGACAGGGCGGCTTCGAGTTCAGAGGGAGACGTCACCACCTGCGCGTGGTCGATCTGCCGCAGCCGCTCGACGTTCTCGAGCTCGATGCGCCGCGGCCTGAGCGTCACCCAGTCGTGCGGGGCCTTCGTGACGACCACCGGCTCGGTGTCGCACGCGAACACGATGCCGGGAATCGACAGCTTGCCGGCCTGCGCGAACATGTTGGTGGGCAGCGTGTCGCTGATGCCGAAGGCGCACTTGGCGACAGTGTTGCTGGTGGCCGGCGCCACCACCACCGTGTGGTACGCGTCCTGGTACAGCTCGCCCACCGGCGCGCCGCTGGCGGTCTTGTCGCGGAAGATGCGGAACTGCGGGCGCAGCTTCTCCAGCGTGCGGCCGTAGATCTCGAGCACCTCCTCGCCGGCGGCCGAGAGGAACAGGTCCACGCCCGGCAGCCGCGCCGCCAGCGCCATGGACTCTTCCAGGAAGTGCCCGCTGCCCGTCACGCACCAGGCGAAGCGCCCGGTGCGTCGCGCGTCGTCATTCGGCGTGCGAGATCTCGATGTGGAGCTTGTGGAGCTTCCGGTAGAGGGTGTTGCGGCTGACATCGAGCGCCTTGGCGACGTTGCTGACATTCCAACGGTGTTGCTCGAGCATCTGCAGCAGCACCTGCCGCTCGTTGGCCTGGATCGGGTTGAGCTTGACGGGAATCTCGGTCTCGGGGGCGCTGGTTTCCTCCACCACCGGCGCCGCCGCCCGGGGTGTGTTCGCAGCGGCGGCGGACACCAGCGAGGGCAGGTGCTCGGGGCCTATCGGCTTGCCGTCGGCCAGCGCCGCCGCGGTGCGCAGCACGTGGCGCAGCTGGCGCACGTTGCCGGGCCAGGCGCACGCCATCAGCACGCGTTCGGCCTCCGGCGTGAGCAGCGCGCTGCCGTCGCTTTCGCCGGCCAGCACGAAGCGGATCAGCTCGCGCTTGTCGCTGCGCTCGCGCAGCGGCGGCAGGTGCAGCTCGATGCCGGCCAGGCGGTAGAACAGGTCTTCGCGGAACCGGCCCTCGCGCACCAGCGCCGGCAGGTCGCGGTGGCTGGCGCTCACCAGCTGGAAATCCACCGGGTGGACTTCCTCGCTGCCGAGCGGCGTGACCTGGCGCTCGTCCAGCACGCGCAGCAGGCGCGCCTGCAGGTCCAGCGGCATGTCGCCGATCTCGTCGAGGAACAGCGTGCCGCCGTCGGCCTGCAGGATCTTGCCGCGGCGCCCCGTGCGTTGCGCGCCGGTGAACGCGCCGGCGCGGTAGCCGAACAGTTCGCTCTCGATCAGGCTCTCGGGCAGGCTGGCGCAATTGATGGCGACGAAGCTGCCCAGGGCGTGCGGGCTGCCTTCGTGCACCGCGCGCGCGAACACCTCCTTGCCGCAGCCGGTCTCGCCCGACAGCAGCACCGGCGTCTGGCGCGCGATCACGCGGCGCGCGGTCTCCAGGTCGGACACCAGGCGCGGGTCCTTGAAATGGAAGGGCGGCGGCGAGCTGCGCAGCTGCGACGCCGCGCGCACGTGGCCGCGCGCGATGGTCGCCATCGCCGGCGGCATCTCGGAGCTGCTGCCGCCGTGCGACAGCGCCTGCGGGTGGTCGGCCTCGGCCGCGGGCCGGCGCGCCACCGCGAAGAAGCGGTGCGCGGCGTTCGCGCGGTAGGTCACCACCGGGTGGAACGACGACGAGGTGCTGCGCCGGAGCATGTCCTCCAGCGAGGTCTGGAACAGGTCCTCGATGTGGCGCGCGCGGATCGCGTCGGCCGAAGGCAGCCCCAGCTGGAACAGCGCGCTGCGGTTGGCGGCCAGGATGCGGCCGTCTTCGGCCACCGCCAGCTTGCCCTCGTGCAGCGTGTAGACGAACTCGGGCCGGCTGTGGAAGTGCAGCGGGTGGGCGTTGCGGAAGCGCGCGTCGATCAGGCGGTTCTCGATCATGCGCGCCGTCATGCCCAGCAGCACCAGCAGGTGCTGCTGCATCAGGCCCGAGCGGCTGGTGACGTCGAGCACCGCGGCGATCTTGCCTTCGGGGTCGTACACCGGCACGGCCGAGCAGGTGAGCTGCGAGAACTGGCTGAAGAAGTGGTCTTCCTGGCGGATGGCCACCGGCGCGCCGGCCACCAGGCAGGTGCCCATGCCGTTGGTGCCGGCTTCGAGCTCGCTCCACATCACGCCGGTGCGCAGGCCCAGCGGGGCGGCCTCGGCGGCGAAGTCGGGTGCGGCCACCATGTGCACGATGACGCCGTCGGTGTCGGTCAGCACCACCGCCGACGCCGGGTCGGCCAGCTGCTGGTACAGCGTGGTCATCTCGTGGCGCGCGCAGTCGATCAGGTCGGCCATGCGCTCGCGCCGTTCCTCCAGCGCCACGCGCGACACCACCGCGGGTTCGCGCGGGCGGTCGGGGTGCAGGTGGTAGTCGTTGACGCAGCGGCGCCACGAGCTGGCCAGCAGGTCGTCGGCGTCGGTCGACAGGCCGCCGTTGACCACCCGCAGGATGCGGCTGGTGTGTTCCTGGGCCGGCATGGGGTCGCGGCGCAAGGCTTGGGTCATGGACGGGCTCCGGCTGGCTGGCGGGATATCTTCCCGCTGCGCGGATTTCGGATTGTGGTGGCAGGAGGGGGCGCGACCATCGGGTCTACCCCAGGGTGTACAACCCGTTTCATCGCGAGCAGGCGGTGGCCCGCCGTTTGCTCGCCGCGCCCGAACCGTTCGAACCGGAGACTCCCTTGACCGCCAGCCTGCAGCAGCTGCCCACCGCCGACCGCGGCGCCGATCCTTCCGCCGAGGCGCGGCCGCTGGACATCGTCTTCATCGAGGGCCTGGTCGGGCACACGGTGATCGGCATCTACAGCAGCGAGCAGCACGTGACGCAGCCGCTGGTGATCGACCTGCAGGCCGGCGTGCCGCGCGTGCGCGCCTGCGACACCGACCGCATAGGCGACACCATCGACTACGCCGCCGTGCGCGAGCGCGTGCTGCGGCTGCTGGCCGAGCACCAGGTGAAACTGCTGGAAGCGCTGGCCGAGACCATCGCCGAGATCCTGATCAACGAGTTCGGTGCCCACTGGGTGCGCGTGAAGGTGGCCAAGCCGCGCAAATACGACGACGTGCAGGCGATGGGCGTGCTGATCGAGCGCCGCGCGTCCGACCGTCAGCCGGCGGGTGGCGCGGCGTCCAACGTGCTGCATCTCATCGGCGCGGGCATGGTGCCGGCGAAGCGCTGAAAACAAAATGGCCCCATGAAAGGGGCCTTTGACTCAGCACCGCCACGGATCCGGCTCTGCCGGTCCGTAGGCGGGCGCCCCAGCGAGCTAGGGGGCCAACATCACTTCGCCTGGAACGGGTGCGGCGAGCTGTCCTTCTTGGACACGACTTCAGCCGGCGTCGGCAGGCGGTTCACCGCGCGCGAGATCGACTCCTTCACCGCGCGGTAGTTGAAGTCCTGGATCTTCTTGTCGTCTTCGGCCAGCCAGTGGATGAACACGCCCACCGAGATGAAGACGTTGTCGGCCTCGTCCATCGGGATCGTGCCGTCGGCCACCGAGTCGGCCACCGCCATCGCCACCGCGCGCTGGGCCGGGCCGAACATCTGCACGGCCTGCTTGGCGCCCTTGATGGTGACCTTGTTGAACATCACGGTCGCCGGCTTGACCAGCAGGTTCGGCGCCACCACCGCCAGCAGCGAGGTGAAGCCGTCCTTGTTGTTGGTCAGCGCGTTGGCGAACGCGACCTCGGCGGCGCTGCCGCGCGGGCCGATGATGAGGTCGATGTGGGCAACCTCGTTGCCGTCGCCGACCAGCGACTCGCCAACCAGCAGACGATCGATCTTGGCCATGGTGTTCTTTCTCCTCTGTGAGGGTTCAGCCTAGGGTTTGCACTGGTCGAGCCACCAGCGGACTTCACCAGCAATCACGAACCATGCCACTCGGACTGCAGCAGCATCGCCGCCATCAGCGTCGCGACGGTGAAATCCGCGCTGGTGCCCGGGTTGATGCGGGCCGCCTTCAACGAGCGGTCCCAGGCGTCCCAGTCGGCATGCACGCCGGTGTCGTGGCGCAGCCGCCAGCCCTGTGCAGCTTGCATGACAGTCTGTGCCACCCCCGCCCCGTGCTTGCGGACAATGTGTGAATCCGGGTAAGCGCTAAGCCAGGCGAGGAAGACGGCTTCCACCGCGGACGGGTGGTCGGGCGGCAGGCCGGCCGGCACCGCGTGCAGCCCGGTTTCCCAGAGGTCGGCGAAGCCGTCGCGGTACTGGCGTGCGATCAGGTCGCGGTCGGCGGCCAGCGCCATCGCCTGCACCAGGCCCAGCGTGGGCGGCAGGCGCACGTCCTGCTCGCGCGAACTGCCCAGGCCGCCCGGGTTGGCGGCGGCGATGGCGCGGAACACCGCGGCGGCGTCGGCGGCATCCAGCGCGGCCAGCACGTCGCGCACGCCCTGGCGCAGCGCGCTCGGGGCCGGCGCGTCGGGCAGCGCTTCGGCCGCCATCGCCAGCGGCGCGCACAGCAGCAGGATGCCGAGGTTGGTGTTGCAGTGCGCGGCCGCCCAGCTGGCGGCCACGCCGGCCTCCACCCGCGTGCCCAGCCGCGCGCCGGGTTTCAGCAGCGCCGGCGCGGCGGCCGCGGCGGCGGCGCGGAACAGGTCGGCCGTCATCCCGTGACCGGCCGACGCGTCGCTGACGTTGCCGGGCTTGCGCACCGCCACGTCCATCTCGCAGGCGCGCAGGAAGGCGCGCGTGATGCGGGCCGGCGCGTTCACGCGGGGCCGCTGGCCAGCCGCAGGGGCCGGGCGCGCGTGCGGATGCAGGTGCGGTCCAGCAGGTCGTCGACCAGCGCGCGCGCGATGTTGAAGCCGCGTGTCACGCGCTGCAGCCCCTGCCAGGCGGCGACGCCGTTGACTTCGATCACCAGCACGCGGCCTTCGGGGGTGGGCATCAGGTCCACGCCGGCGTAGTCCATCTGGAGTGCGCGCGCGGCGGCCTCGGCCGGTTCGACGATGGCCGGCAGCAGCGCCTGCGGCTCGCAGCGGGCGCCCTGCGCGACGTTGTGCACCCAGTGCCGGCTGACGCGCCGCATCGCCGTCACCGCGTGGCCGCCCACCACCAGCACGCGCCAGTCGAAGCCGGGCTCGGCCAGCGGCGGCACGAAGCGCTGCAGGTAGGCGATGCCGCCATAACCGCGCGCCAGCTCGGGCAGTGGCACCGGCTTGCCGTTCACATGCCCCACCCGCTGCAGCCCCTGGCCCTGCGAGCCGAACAGCGGCTTGAGCACCAGCGCATGCCCGGCCGCGCCTTCGCGCAGCACGATGCGGCGCGCCTCGGCGGCCGACTCGGTCACCCAGGTGGGCGGCGTGGCGATGCCGGCCGCGTTCAGCAGCAGGCTGGTCATGCCCTTGTCGACGCTGCGCTCGATGGCGCGCGCGTCGTTGTAGACCGGCACCCCCAGCTCGCGCAGCGCGTGCAGCACCGTCAGGCGCTTGGTCACCTGCTCGAACGTGCCGCCGGCGATCCCGCGCACCAGCACCGCATCCGGCAGCTCGCGGCCGAAGCCGGGGATCACCAGGCCGTGGCGCGCCTGCGTGGTGTCGACGCGGCAGTCTTCCAGGTCCACGCAGCGCCCGGTGGCGCCGCGCGCCCGCAGCGCTGCCTGCAGCTGGCGCGTGTGCCAGCCGGTCTCGTCGGCCATGATGGCCACGCGCATCAGGCTTCTTTCAGCCACAGCTGGCGCAGCAGGCCCATGTCCAGCGCGCCGGCGTGCCAGGTGTTGCCGCTGTCGAGGTTGCTCACCCACACCTCGGCCGGTGCGAAGAGGGCGCCGTCGATCTTGTAGAAGTCGTAGCCGGCCGCCTCGAAGATGGCGCCGAAGCTGCGGCCGTAGTCCTTCGAGTTCGACGACGGCAGCTGCCGCGCGAGACGGTGCGCCGCCTCGTCGCTGCCGCGCACCTGCAGGTGCACGCGGCCGCCGTAGAGGATGGCGTCGTTGGTGCGGCCCATCGCGACGCCGCCGTCGGGGCTGGGGGAAGGCAATGGCGCGCTGGCCGAGCCGCCGACGATGTGCGCCAGCTCGAAGCCGAGCTGGTGCGCCTTGTGCAGCGCCACCTCCAGCACGCGCGCCACCACCTGCGTGGTGCCGGCGGCGCTGGTGGTGGGCGTGAGGACGAAGCTGAGACCTTCGGGCGCGAGGCTGCAGTCGCGCAGCACCTTGTCGATCACGACCTTGGGCGGCACGCGGTCCACCTCCAGCACCAGCACGCCGGCCGCGCCCTTGTCGCGGTAGTCCAGCTCCTTGAACAGCTCTTCCTTCTGCGCCAGCGCGCGCGCCGGCCCCGAGCCCAGCGCGAAGAACTTCTTGCCCCCGGTCTCTTCCTTGCTGGCCGCCAGGCTCCAGCCGGCGTACTGGCTGCCCAGGCAGGCCAGCACGGGCCGTGCGCTGCTCACCTCCACCCAGGTGGGCCAGCCTTCGGAGACGGCGGACGAAAGTCGCACCTGGCCGAGCCCGCCCATGCAGATCTCGCCGATCAGCAGGCCCGCGGCCACGCTGCCCGGCGCGGCGATGCCGGCGTCGACGATGCGCACGCCGCTGGCATCACGCGTGGCCACCACGCCGAGCGTGGCCGCGTCGGCGAGCAGGCGCTCCAGCAGCGGCAGCGCCAGCGCGTTGACGGAAGGGGCGGGCAGGGTGGTCTCGGTCATCGGGTGTCCTCGAGCGATTGCAGCAGTGCCGCGCGCGATGTGGCCAGCGCGGCGCGCACGCCGGCGGCGTCGGTTCCGCGGGCGCTCAGCGTACACAGCGGGTCGCCGGCGGCGAAGCGCGTGCCGGCGGCAGGCAGGTCGTGGCAGCCGGGCCAGCGCGCCAGCCGCGCGGCGCCGGGTTCGTCCAGCTGCAACGCACGCGGGGCCCACACCACCTGGTGGCCGTCGATGGCGCCCGGCGGCTGCGCGGCCGGCAGCGTGCCGTGCAGGCAGGCGTCGACATGCGCGGCGATGCTGCCGCGGTACAGCGCGAGCGTGGCTGGCGGCCGCGGGTTGACCTCCAGCACCTGCACGTGGCCGTCGGGCTCCAGCATGAAGTCCATGCTGCCCAGCCCCTGCAGCACGAACTCGGCCGCCAGCAGGCGCAGGGCGCGGCCCAGTTGCTGCGCGGCTTGCGGCGGCACGGCCACCGGGCCGATGGCGCCGGCGTAGACGTAGGGTCGCAGCGTGCCGCCGGCCTGCAGCGCTTGCACGATGAGCTCGTTGAAGCCCAGCAGGCAGGCGTGGCTGCCGTTGGCGACGAAGGTGGCCGACATCGGCGTGCCCGCCACCACGCGCTGCGCCAGCTGCTGCGGCTGCAGCCGTTCGCCGGGCTCGGCAGCATGGATGTGCCAGCCGCCGCAGCCGCGCAGGTCCTTCACCAGCCAGCCGGTGGCGTCGGCCGGCACGCTGCTGCGCACCTCGGGGTGCGCGATGCCGTGCGCGGCCAGGAAGCCGAAGAAGGCCAGCGGGTCGCGCACGCGCGCCACCGCCGCCGGCGCGGTGCCGATCAGCGGCAGCACGCGCGCGCCCTCGGCCAGCAGCTCGGGGCGCGCCTCGGTGCCGCCGCCGGGCAGCCAGCCGGCCACGTCGCCGCGGCGCGCGCAGGCGTGCAGCGCGGCGAGCACGGCGTGCGGGTCCAGCTGCAGCCGGCCGGGCTCGCCGGCGGGCCACCAGTCCTGCGCGGCACGGCGCGTGTCGGTGTCGCCGAAGAGGTCGATCGCGAGGGCCTGGAAGCCGTCGCGCCGCGCGGCCTCGACCATCATCCGCGCGGAGACGGCCAGCAGCGCGAGCGTCGCCGCCATGCCGCTCAGTTGGAGGGTGCAGCGGCCGGCGCCGCCTTCTCGGCCAGCACCGCGCGCGCCACCGCGAAGGCCTCGGCAAAGCCCAGCACCACGGCCTTGGGCGTCTCGCGCATCTGCACCAGCAGGCGCTGCTGGGTCTGGTACTTCACGTTGCCCACTGCCAGCGCGCCGATGCCCAAGGCCTGCGTGCCGGCCAGCGGCTTCGCGTCGTCCATCACGCCGACGCCGGCGATGCCTTCCGGCGGCACCGCGTTCACGTCGGCCGCCACCTTGAGCCGCTTCGTGTGCTGCAGGTCTTCGGCCGAGACCACCTGCACGCCGGCCGCGGCGCAGGCCAGCACCACGTCGGCCTCGGCGATGGAGGTGCGCACCGCGGCGCGGTCGCCGCCGGAGACGCCGTGGATCGTGACGCCGAAGCGCTGGCCGGTCTGGCTGGCGGCCTCTTCCGCGACGTCGATGCCGTTGCGGCTGGACAGCAGCACCTCGGCGCCGGCCTGCGCGGCGATGACCCCGGCCACGCGCCCCACCGGGCCGGTGCCGCCGAGGATCACCACGCGCTGCCCCTGCAGCGAGCCGCCCTGCTTCTGCAGCGCGGCCTCGACGCAGGCCACCATCGCCGCAGCGGTGGTGTAGGCGCCGCTGGGGTCGGCCATCAGCGAGACCACGAAGGGCTTGACCATCGCCTTCTGCGCGCGCTGCAGCATGTCGGCGGCCAGCAGCGCGTCGCGCCCGCCGATGAAGATGCCGGTGCGCGCCACGCCCTTCGGGCCGCGCGAGAAGATGGCGTCCTGCGTCAGCGCGGTGACGCCGTCGAGCGTGACGTCGGCGTACGACGGGATCATCTGCCAGCCGGCGTCGGCCGCCATGTTGATGTCGAAGGGGCTCATCTGCTTGCCCGGCGTGAACATGTGCAGGATGTAGGGGCGTTCCATGGTCTGACGTGGAAAGTGAATGGAGGAATTCAGGCGGCGCGCTGCGACGCGGGCAGCGCCTCGACCTGCGCGCCGTGGTTGCGTGCACGCACCACGTGCAGCACCAGCGCGGGGTCGAACGAAGCCTGCGCGGCGGCCAGCAGCGCGGCGGCGGCCGTGGCCGAAGGCACGACGGCGAAGCCGGTGGGTCCCCAGCTGCTCTGGCCGATGCCGGCACCGCCGTCGCCGGCGTGCTGCGCGATCGCGTGCATCGCGCGCGCCACCGCGGCGCTGGCGTAGGCGCCGGCCGCCTGCGCGGGCGCGAAGTGCGCGCCCAGCAGCGCCTGCATGCGCGTGAGGCCACGCGCGAAGGCGGCGAAGTCGCCCTCGGCCGCGCCCGGCAGCACCTGCATCAGCACCTGGTGGCAGAGCTCGGCGGCGTCGGCGCGCGGCAGCGGCGCCAGGCGCGCCAGCGCTTCCTTCTCGGCGCTGCCGGCCAGGCCCTGCAGGCGCGGGTCGAGCACGACGATCACGCGCCAGGCTTCCGGCAGCGCCAGGCGCGCCAGCAGCGGCGCGGGCCGGCCCTGCGTGGTGGAAGGGCCGCCGTCGAGCAGCAGGCCGCCCTGGTCGAAGCCGGCGATGCCCACGCCCGAGCGCAGGCCGCGGCCCAGCCACGTGGCGATCTCGGGCGTCGGCAGGTCCAGCGCGTGCAGCCGCGCGAAGGCGCGGCCGGTGGCCAGCGCGAGCTGCGTGCCCGAGCCGAAGCCCGCGTGCGGCGGCAGCGTGCGGGCCAGGTGCAGCCGCAGTGCGGCGGCGCGGCCGCTGCGGCTGCGCAGCGCGTGCAGGTGCGCCGCCGCGCGTTCCAGCTCGGCCGGCGGCACGTTCGGCGCGGCGCTGAAGGCATCGCGCTCGGCATGGGCGAGTTCGACCACGGTCTCGAAGCCGTCGATCACGAGGCCCAGGCTGCCGAAGCGCCGGCCCAGCGTGCCCGCGGGGTCCAGGAAGCCCAGGTGCAGCCGCCCCGGCGCGCTCACGCGCACCCCGTGCGGAGGCGCGGTGCGGGCGGCGTGGATGGAGGCGGCGGGCATGCGGTGCTGGAGGTCGAATCATCCGTCAAAGCAAGGGACGTTCCCTGGGCGAACCCCGCGCGGCCCGGGTGAGGTCCTGGTCCACCGTCCCGCTTCGGGGACAGTCTGTCACGCCGTGCAGCGGCGCTGTTCCGTGCGTCTCCGTGCTTGCCCTGATGGCCGTGGAGCGCGGGAATATTTCCCTTCGGCAGCCCTCGTGCGGGCCGGCACGATGCGCGGCGCTCGCCAGAGCCACCACAAGCAGAACACGAGGAGTTCCCATGATCCGCCGCCCGCCATTCCGACCCCTGCCGCTGGTGCTGGCACTCGCGCTGGCCGTGCCGGCCGCCTGGGCCCAGAGCCAGCCGGCGGACGGCGAGAAGGCGCCCGACTCCACGGTGGTCATCATCGGCGTGTCGCCGCTGCCCGGGCTCAACGTGCCCAAGGACCGCGTGGCCGGCAACGCGCAGGCCGCGAACGCGGCGCAGATCGAGCGCAGCAACGCCATCGACCTCAGCGGCTTCATGAACCGCCGCCTGGGCAGCGTGCACATCAACGAGGTGCAGAACAACCCCTTCCAGCCCGACGTGAACTACCGCGGCTACAGCGCGTCGCCGCTGCTGGGCAGCGCGCAGGGCCTGTCGGTCTACATGGACGGCGTGCGCCTGAACCAGCCCTTCGGCGACGTGGTGAGCTGGGACCTGGTGCCCAAGTCGGCCATCGCCTCGGTCACGCTGATGCCGGGCAGCAACCCGCTGTTCGGGATGAACACGCTCGGCGGCGCGCTGTCGGTGCAGACCAAGGACGGGCGCAGGAACCCCGGCGCGTCGGTGCAGGTGCAGGCCGGCTCGCACCAGCGGCGCGCGGCGGAGTTCGAGTACGGTTTCAACGCCGCCAGCGGGCTGCACGGCTTCGTCACCGGCCAGGTCTTCAAGGAGGACGGCTGGCGCGACGACTCGCCGTCGGACGTGAAGCAGCTCTTCGGCAAGCTGGGCATGAAGAGCGGCGGCACCGAGTGGAGCCTCACCGCCGCGCTGGCGCGCACCGACCTCAACGGCAACGGCCTGCAGGAACAGGGCTTCCTGGCCCGCGACTACAGAAGCGTCTACACCAAGCCCGACAACACGAAGAACGACGCCAAGCTGCTGAACCTGGCGTTCACGCAGGGGCTGTCGGACACGCTCTCGCTGAGCGGCAACGTCTACGCGCGCAAGATCGACACCCGCACCTACAACGGCGACCTCAACGACGACGCGCTCGACCAGGCCGTCTACCAGCCCAACGCCACCGAGCGGGATGCGCTCACCGCGGCCGGCTACACGGGCTTCCCCACGGCCGGCGAGAGCGCGGCCAACACGCCGTTCCCGAAGTGGCGCTGCATCGCCAACGCGCTGCTGCTCGACGAGCCGGCCGAGAAGTGCAACGGCGTGATCAACCAGACCCACACCGACCAGACCCAGCGTGGCTTCTCGCTGCAGCTGAACCACCAGGGGGTGCTGCTGGGCCTGCGCGCGCAGTCGCTGCTGGGCCTGGGCTACGACGTGGCGAAGAGCCGCTTCACGCAGGCATCCGAACTCGGCTACCTGAACCCCGACCGCTCGATCACCGGCGTCGGCGCCTTCGGCGACGGCGTCAACGGCGGCGACGTCGACGGCGCGCCCTACGACACCCGCGTGGACCTCACCGGCCGCACGAAGACGGCGAGCCTCTTCGCGTCCAGCATCCTCGAACTGTCCAGGGGCACGCACCTCACCGTGGCCGGGCGCTACAACCGCGTGACGGTGGAGAACCGCGACGCCATCCTGCCGGGCGGCGGCGCGGGTTCGCTCGACGGCGACCACCGCTTCAGCCGCCTGAACCCCGCGCTGGGCCTGACCTTCACGCCGCTGGCGGGGCTCAACGCCTACGTCGGCATCAACCAGGGCAGCCGCGCGCCGTCGGCGGTGGAACTGGGCTGCGCCGACCCCGAGAACCCCTGCAAGCTGCCCAACGCCTTCGCCGGCGACCCGCCGCTGAAGCAGGTGGTGGCCACCACCGTGGAGGCCGGCCTGCGCGGCGGTTCGGCCGCCGGCTTCGCCTGGAACGTGGGCCTGTTCCGTTCCGACAACAAGGACGACCTGCTGTTCGTCTCCGACAACGCGTCGGGCTTCGGCTACTTCCGCAACTTCGGCAAGACGCGACGCCAGGGCCTGGAGGCCGGGGTCAGCGTCGTGGTGACCAAGGGCCTGACGCTGTCGGCCAACCTCACGCTGCTGGACGCCACCTACCGCAGCCCGGAGGTGGTGAACGGCGCGTCGAACAGCAGCAACAGCGAGAACGTCGAGCAGGGCCTGCCGGGGGTGGAAGGCACGATCGCGATCAACCCCGGCGACCGCATCCCGCTGGTGCCGCGGCGCCTGCTCAAAGTGGGGCTGGACTACGAGGTCGGTGCCTGGTCGCTGGGCCTGGACATCAACGCCAGCGGCGGCGCGCTGGCGCGCGGCAACGAAAACGGCCAGCACCAGCCCGATGGCGTGTACTACCTGGGCCCGGGCCGCAGCGCGGGCTACGCGGTGGCCAACCTGAGCCTGGGCTTCAAGCCCAGCGCCAACAGCAAGCTGTTCGTGCAGGTCAACAACCTCTTCGACCGCCAGTACGCCACCGCGGCGCAGCTGGGCGCCACCGGCTTCGACGACGCCGGCAACTTCCTGGCGCGGCCGTTCCCGGCCAACACCGAGGGCGAGCGCCCGCTGCGCCACAGCACCTTCTTCGCGCCGGGCGCGCCGCGCAGCGTCACCGTGGGGCTGAAGCTGGGCTTCTGACGGGAGGGGGACCGATGGCCCGCCGCGGCGGGCCACGATGGCTCCTTGGGCCGATGGCGGCGCTGGCCCGGCTGGGCACGATGGCGACATCGAACAAACCGCCCGAGGCCCCATGTACCCAGCCCTTCCCGTCATCACCGTGCTCGGCGCCACCGGCGCACAGGGTGGCGGCCTGGTCCGCGCCCTGCTGTGCCCGGCGCGCCAGCGCTTCGCCGTGCGCGCCGTCACCCGCAAGCCCGCGGCACCGGCCGCGCAGGCGCTCGCCGAGCTGGGCGCCGAGGTGGTGGCCGGCGACCTGGACGATCCGCACACGTTGCGCCGCGCCTTCGAGGGCGCGCACGGCGTGTTCGCCGTCACCAACTTCTGGGAGCACCTGTCGCCCGAGCGCGAACGGCTGCAGGCGCGCAACATCGCCGGCGCCGCCGGTGATGCCGGGGTGCGGCACGTGATCTGGTCGACGCTGGAGGACACGCGCCGCTGGGTGCCGCTGGACGACCCGCGCCTGCCCACGCTGATGGGCGGCTACAAGGTGCCGCACTACGACGCCAAGGGCGCGGCCGACACCCTGTTCCGCGAGCGCGGGCTGCCGCTGACGCGCCTCTTGACCTCGTTCTACTGGGACAACCTGATTCACTTCGGCATGGGCCCGCGGCGCGGCGTGGACGGCCGCCTGGTGCTGGCGCTGCCGATGGGCGAGCAGCCGCTGGCCGGCATCGCCGCGGCCGACATCGGGCCGTGCGCCGCCGCGCTGTTCGGCCAGGGCGCTGCAGCCGTGGGCCGCTGCGTCGGCATCGCCGGCGGGCACCTGACGCTGGCGCAGATGGCCGAGGTGCTGGCCGGCGTGCTGGGCGAACCGGTGTTGCCGGTGTCGCCCACCTTCGCCGCCTACGCGGCGCTGCCCTTCCCCGGCGCGGCCGACCTCGCGAACATGTTCCAGTTCAAGCACGACTTCAACGCCGAGTACTGCGCGCGCCGCGACGTGGCGGCCACGCGGGCGCTGCATCCGCGGCTGCAGGACTTCGCCACCTGGGCCCAGCGCCACGCGCACGGCCTGCGCAGCGCGGCGGGGCTCGCCTGACGCCGCTTCCTTGCGCTGGCGCAAGGTGGCCAGGCGGCGCGCTCGCCACACTGCAGCCCATGGCTGCCCTTACCTGGAACGAGGCGCTGGCGCTGCAGCAGCCGCGCATGGACCACACGCACCGCGAGTTCGTCGAGCTGCTGGCCGGCGTCGAAGAAGCCCTGGCGCTGGAGCGCGCCGAGCTGGCCGACCGGCTGGCGGGCCTGCTCGTGCACACCGAACAGCACTTCGCGCAGGAAGAGCGCTGGATGGCAAGCCTGGGCTTCGCGCCTCAGAACTGCCATGCCTTCCAGCACGCCCATGTGCTGGAGGTGCTGCGCGCGGTGCAGCGCAAGCTGGCCGACGAAGGCGACGTGGAGACCGTGCGCCTGCTGGTGGAAGGCCTGGCGCCCTGGTTCGTGGGCCACGCGCAGAACATGGACGCGGCGCTGGCCCAGACCATGGTCGAGCGCGGCTTCGACCCCGAGACCGGTGTGCTCGAACGCCCGCCGGCGCCAGACATGGCGCCGATCACCGGCTGCGGCGGCTCCAGCTGCAGCTAGTTCTTCAGCGCACCTGCCAGACGGGCTTCATCAGCACCATCTGGTTCGACGCCGGCGTCACCTTCGGGTCGAAGGGATGGCGCGTCTGCCCGCCGGCGGCGGCGCGGATCTTCAGCACGTACAGGCGCGTCTCCGCGTAGGGCGGCACGCCCAGGTAGCGGTCCACCGCGCGCTCGCCGGCGTTGTAGCCGGCGGCGGCCAGCGTGAGGTCGCCTTCGAAGTACGACAGCAGCCAGCGCAGGTAGGCCATGCCGCCGCGCAGGTTCTGCGCCGGGTCGCGGATGTTCTGCACGCCGAAGCGCGCGGCCGTCTCGGGCATCAGCTGCATCAGGCCCTGCGCGTTCTTCGGTGACACCGCGTTGGGGTCGAAGTTGGACTCGGTGGCGATGAAGGCCAGCACCACGTGCGGCTGCAGCTGGTACTCGGGCGCCACCAGGTTGACGAAGCGCACGATGGCCTCGGGCGCGTTCTTCGGCGGCGGGGGCGGGGGCAGCGTGGGCGCAGGCTTGTTGGTGGCCACGCGCGGGGGCGACGGCGGCGGCGGTGGCGTGCGGTCTTCGTCGGGCGGGCGCAGGCAGGCCGGTGGCGGGCCTTGCGGCGTGCCCATGCGCGCCAGGATGTTCTGCGCCTGCGTCATGCCCTGCTCGGCCGCGGCGGCGAACAGGTGTGCGGCCTGCGCTTCGTCGCGCTGCACGCCGCGGGCGTTGGTGAGCATCCAGGCCAGGCTGTACTGGGCCTCGGCGTCGCCGAAGCGCGCGGCGCGGCAGTAGAGCTCGGCGGCGCGCACCGCGTCGCGCGGCACGCCGTCGCCGAACTCGAGCGCCTTCGCCTCGGTGCGCCAGCGCTCCACCTGCGCCGGCACCACCGGGCCCCGTTCGGGCGGCGGCGTGTTCGGGCGCGGCAGGTCGTCGAGCGAGGGCACCTGGGCGCGCACGAGCGCCGCGCCCAGCAGGGCGGCGGCGGCGAGCAGAACGCGCAGGGTGACCATCGCCGCGCAGTCTAGCGACGGCAGGGGCGTACGCCGGACGGCGTATTTCACGTCACGGGCCCCATCCCTAACCTGCGGGACACCCTTCCACAGGAGCGAGAGAGCAAGCCATGAAGACCACGCGCCGCCACGTCGGCAAGACCCTGAGTGCCCTGGCCCTGGCCGCGGCGACGCTTTCCATCGGCGGCAGCGCCTACGCGCAGGAGACCATCAAGGTCGGCGTGCTGCACTCGCTGTCCGGCACGATGGCCATCTCGGAGACGGTGCTCAAGGACACCATCCTGATGGAGATCGACGCCATCAACGCCAAGGGCGGCCTGCTCGGCAAGAAGCTGGAAGCGGTGGTGGTGGACCCGGCGTCGAACTGGCCCCTCTTCGCCGAGAAGACGCGCCAGCTGATCAGCAAGGACAAGGTGGCGGTGATCTTCGGCTGCTGGACCAGCGTGTCGCGCAAGAGCGTGCTGCCGGTCGTCGAGGAACTCAACGGCCTGCTGTTCTACCCGGTGCAGTACGAGGGCGAGGAACTCAGCAAGAACGTCTTCTACACGGGCGCGGCGCCCAACCAGCAGGCCATTCCCGCGGTGGAGTACCTGATGGGCAAGGACGGCGGCAGCGCCAAGCGCTGGGTGCTGCTGGGCACCGACTACGTCTACCCGCGCACCACCAACAAGATCCTGCGCGCCTTCCTGAAGAGCAAGGGCGTCGCCGAAGCCGACATCATGGAGGAGTACACCCCGTTCGGGCACAGCGACTACCAGAGCATCATCGCCAAGATCAAGAAGTTCGCGTCCGAAGGCAAGAAGACCGCCGTCGTCTCCACCATCAACGGCGACAGCAACGTGCCCTTCTACAAGGAACTGGGCAACCAGGGCCTGAAGGCGACCGACGTGCCGGTGGTGGCCTTCTCGGTGGGTGAGGAAGAGCTGCGCGGCGTGGACACGAAACCGCTGGTGGGCCACCTGGCCGCCTGGAACTACTTCCAGTCGATCAAGAACCCGACCAACGACGATTTCATCAAGCAGTGGAGCGCCTACGCGAAGGCCAAGGGCATCGCCGGCCACAAGGACAAGCCGCTCACCAACGACCCGATGGAAGCCAGCGTGATCGGCTTCCACATGTGGGCGCAGGCCGTCACCAAGGCCAAGAGCACCGAGACCGACAAGGTCATCGCCGCGATGGCCGGCCAGACATACAAAGCGCCCAGCGGCATCGTCTCGAAGATGGACGAGAAGAACCACCACCTGCACAAGAGCGTGTTCATCGGCGAGGTCAAGGCCGACGGGCAGTTCAACGTGGTGTGGAAGACGCCGGGCCCGGTGAAGGCGCAGCCCTGGAGCCCGTTCATCCCGGAGAACAAGGGCAAGAAGGACGAGCCGGAAAAGAAGTGACCGATGCGCAGCCTGAAGACCCTCGTCGGAGGGCTGCTGCTGGCCTGCGCCGCGCTGGCGCAGGCCCTCACGCCCGACCAGGCCCTGCGCATCGCGCAGGGTGAGAGCGACGCGCGCATCGCCGCGCTGAACGAGGTGGTGGCCGCCGCCGATCCGGCGCTGGCCGCCTACGTGCAGGCCCTGCTGGCCGACGAGGTGAAGCTCGTCGTCGGCAAGGCGCTCGTCGTGCGCGACGGCAAGGCGGTGGACGCGGCCACCGGCGCCGCGGTCGCGCTGCCGGCCGAAGGCGTGGAAGACGTCGTGAACCCGAACCGCGTGCGGCGCGAGTTCGAGGCCGCGCTGGCCGCGCTGAAGCTGTTCTCGCCCGACCGCGGCGAGCGGCTCAAGGCGGTGAACGAGCTGAAGGACCAGGCCGACGAAGGCAAGCTGGTGCTGATCGAGAAGGCCGAGAAGGCCGAGACCGACGCCACCATCAAGACCCAGCTCGCGCTGCTGAAGGCCGCGGTGCTGATCTCGTCCACCGACAAGGCCAAGCGCCTGGCCGCCGCCCAGTTGCTGGCCGACAGCGACCAGCCTGCCACCAAGAGCCTGCTGATCGAGCGCATCGCCGCCGAGAGCGATGCGGAAGTGAAGGCGGCGCTCGACAAGAGCCTGTCCGCCGTCTCCTCGCGCCTGGCCTGGGGCGAGCGCTTCGGCGTGATGTTCACGGGGATCAGCCTGGGCTCCATCCTGCTGCTGGCCGCTTTGGGCCTGGCCATCACCTACGGCCTGATGGGCGTGATCAACATGGCGCACGGCGAGCTGATCATGATCGGCGCCTACGCCACCTACTTCATGCAGAACCTGTTCCGGCAGGTGCTGCCCGGCGCGTTCGACTTCTACATCGTCGCCGCCATCCCGTTCAGCTTCATCGCCAGCGCGCTGGTGGGCGCGGCGATGGAACGCAGCGTGATCCGCTGGCTCTACGGCCGGCCGCTGGAGACGCTGCTGGCCACCTGGGGCATCAGCCTGATCCTGATGCAGGCGGTGCGCACGCTGTTCGGTGCGCAGAACGTCGGCGTCGAGAACCCGGCCTGGCTGTCGGGCGGCGTGCAGGTGCTGCCGAACCTGGTGCTGCCGTACAACCGCCTCGCGATCCTGGCGTTCGCCGCGCTGGTGCTCGCGGGCATGGCGCTGCTGATCGGCAAGACGCGGCTCGGCCTGTTCGTGCGCGGCGTGACGCAGAACCGGCGCATGGCCGCCTGCGTCGGCGTCAACACCGCGCGCGTCGACACCTACGCGTTCGCGCTCGGCGCCGGCATCGCGGGGCTGGCCGGCTGCGCCTTGAGCCAGGTGGGCAACGTCGGCCCCGACCTCGGCCAGGGCTACATCGTCGACAGCTTCATGGTGGTGGTGCTGGGCGGCGTCGGCCAGATCGCCGGCACGGTCTACGCGGGCCTGGGCCTGGGCGTGCTGAACAAGCTGCTCGAAGGCGTGAGCGGCGCGGTGCTGGCCAAGATCATGGTGCTGGTGTTCATCGTCGTGTTCATCCAGAAGCGGCCGCAGGGCATCTTCGCGGTGAAGGGCAGGGCGGCCGAATGAAGCCGGCCATCCTCTCGCCCAGGGCCTGGGCCGGCGTGCTGCTGGCGGTGGTGCTGATGGCCGTGGTGGTGCCGGTGCTGAACCTGGTGGTGCCCGAGGGCAACGTCTTCCACCTCAGCGACTTCACCGTCAGCCTGGTCGGCAAGATCCTCTGCTACGCGATCTGCGCGCTGGCGATGGACCTGATCTGGGGCTACACCGGCATCCTGTCGCTGGGCCACGGGCTCTTCTTCGCCCTGGGCGGCTACTCGATGGGCATGTACCTGATGCGCCAGATCGGACGCGACGGCCAGTACAAGGCCGACATGCCCGACTTCATGGTGTTCCTGAACTGGAAGGAATACCCCTGGCACTGGGCGCTGTCCGACAGCTTCGTCGCGCAGATGCTGTTCGTCGTGCTGGTGCCCGGGCTGCTGGCCTTCGTGTTCGGCTTCTTCGCGTTCCGCTCGCGCATCAAGGGCGTGTACTTCTCGATCATCACGCAGGCGCTCACGTTCGCCGCGATGCTGCTCTTCTTCCGCAACGAGACCGGCTTCGGCGGCAACAACGGCTTCACCGACTTCAAGCGCATCCTGGGCGCGCCCGTCACCACGCCGCAGATGCGCGTGTTCCTGTGCGCCTTGAGCGGCCTGGTGCTGATCGGCTTCTTCGTGATGGCGCGCGCCATCGTGCAGAGCAAGTTCGGGCGCGTGCTGCAGGCCATCCGCGACGCCGAGAGCCGCGTGATGTTCACCGGCTACAACCCGGTGGCCTACAAGCTGGCGATCTGGACGCTGTCGGCCGTGATGTGCGGCGTGGCCGGCGCGCTCTACGTGCCGCAGGTGGGCATCATCAACCCGGGCGAGATGAGCCCGGCGGCGAGCATCGAGATCGCGATCTGGGCCGCGGTGGGCGGGCGCGCGACGCTGATCGGCCCGATCGTCGGCGCCTTCTTCGTCAACGGCGCGAAGAGCTGGTTCACGGTCGCCTTCCCCGAGTTCTGGCTCTACTTCCTGGGCGCGCTGTTCATCGCGGTGACGCTGTTCCTGCCGAACGGCCTGGTCGGCCTGCTGCGGCGCAAGAAGGAGCAGCGCGCATGACGCCCGACCTGATGGCGCAGGGCGCCGAGCGCCTGGAGGCCTACCGGCGCAAGACCGGCGCCGTGATCACCGAACCCGATGCGGTGTACTTCGGCCAGGGCGTGGCGCTCTACGTCGACGAGATCAGCGTCAGCTTCGACGGCTTCAAGGCGCTGAACAAGCTGAGCCTGACGATCGACGTCGGCGAACTGCGCTGCATCATCGGCCCGAACGGCGCCGGCAAGACGACGATGATGGACTGCATCACCGGCAAGACGCGCCCCGACAGCGGCCGCATCTCGTTCGGCAGCAACATCGACGTGCTGCGCATGAGCGAGCCGCAGATCGCGCAGATCGGCATCGGCCGCAAGTTCCAGAAGCCCACCGTCTACGAGCAGCTCAGCGTGTTCGAGAACCTGGAGCTCGCGCTCAAGGCCGACCGCGGCGTGCGCGCGGCGCTGTTCCACCGTCTCTCCGGCGAGCAGCTCGACCGCATCGCCGAGGTGCTGCTGCTGATCCACCTGAAGGACGAGGCGCAGCGCACCGCCGGGCTGCTGAGCCACGGCCAGAAGCAGTGGCTGGAGATCGGCATGCTGCTGATGCAGGACCCGAAGCTGCTGCTGCTGGACGAGCCGGTGGCCGGCATGACCGACGAGGAGACCGAGCGCACGGCCGAGCTGTTCCTCACGCTCGAGGGCCAGCACTCGCTGGTGGTGGTGGAACACGACATGAAGTTCGTCGACCAGCTGACGCAGGGGCGCAAGAAGGTGACGGTGCTGCACGAGGGCAGCGTGCTGGCCGAAGGCCTGCTCAGCGACGTGCAGGCCAACGAGAAGGTGGTCGAGGTGTACCTTGGCCGGTGAGACCATCCTCCAGGTCGAAGGCCTGAACCAGTACTACGGCGGTTCGCACATCCTGCGCAACCTGTCGTTCGAAGCGAAGCTCGGCGAAGTCACCGTGGTCCTCGGCCGCAACGGCGTCGGCAAGACCACGCTGCTGAAGAGCCTGATGGGCGTGGTGCCGGTGAAGGCCGGCAGCGTGAAGCTGGCGGGCGAGGACATCACGAAGGCGGCCAGCTACGAGCGCGTGCGCCGCGGCATCGGCTACGTGCCGCAGGGGCGCGAGATCTTCTCGCGCCTCACCGTCGAGGAGAACCTGCGCATGGGCCTGGCGACGAAGCCGGGCGGCACGGCGATCCCGGCCGAGCTGTTCGAGCTGTTCCCGGTGCTCAAGCAGATGATCGGCCGCCGCGGCGGCGATCTCTCCGGCGGCCAGCAGCAGCAGCTGGCCATCGCGCGCGCACTGGCGCCGGGCCCGAAGCTGCTGATGCTCGACGAGCCGACCGAAGGCATCCAGCCCAGCATCATCAAGGACATCGGCCGCGTCATCCGCATGCTGGCCGACCGCGGCACGATGGCCATCGTGCTGGTGGAGCAGTACTACGACTTCGCCGCCGAACTCGCCGACCAGTACCTGGTGATGGAGCGCGGCGAGGTCCTCGCGCGCGGTGCCGGCAAGGACATGGAAGCCGACGGCGTGCGCCAGAAGATGTCGATCTGACGCCACAGTTCAGCACGGCAGGGGAGGGTGGCCGCGCCGCGGCCCAACACAATCCGGCGGTCCAAGTCTGCTGGAGATCGAATGAGAACCCTTCGCCCTGCCGTGGCCGCCGCGCTGCTGGCCACCGGTGCCGCCCACGCCGCCGACTTCAACGCGATCGGCGTGCTGACCCAGCCCGAGTTCCGGGCCTTCAGCGAAGACGTCGCATCCGCCCTGTCGTACAAGGGCATGATCCCCTCCGAAGGACTCGGCATCACCGGCTTCGACCTCGGCGTGCGCGCCACCGCCACCGAGGTGAGCAACCGCGACATCTTGCGCAAGGCCGCAGCCGGCGCCTCGGTGCCCAAGGCGGTGCCGCTGGTCGGCCTGCACGCGGTGAAGGGCCTGCCCTTCGACATCGACATCGGCGCCACGCTGATGACGCTGCCCGGCACCAACCTGCGCGCCACCGGCGGCGAGCTGCGCTGGGCCTTCGTCGGCGGCAACACGCTGCTGCCGGCGCTGGCGGTGCGCATCTCCGGCGTGGCGCTGAGCGGCGTCGACGAGCTGAAGATGCGCAGCACCGGCATCGACCTGTCGATCAGCAAGGGCTTCCTGTTCGCCACGCCCTACGCCGGCATCGGCCGCGTCAACGTGAAGAGCAAGGCGCCGGGCACCTCGCTGAAGGACGAATCCTTCGGCCAGGACAAGGTGTTCGCGGGCGTCAACATGGCCTTCGTGCCGATGGCGCTGGCGGTGGAGGTGGACAAGACCGGCGAGGCCACCAGCTACGGCGTGAAGCTCGCGATCCGCTGGTAGCCCGATAATCGCGGCCGTGAAGCAGGCCAGACCGCCGCTGGTGCGAGCGTGGAAACACGGCACTGGAGGAAGGTCCGGACTGCATAGAGCGGCGTAGCAGCTAACGGCTGTCCACCGCGAGGTGAGGATCAGAGCAACAGAGACGAGCCGATTCAGTTCGGGTGAAACGGGCAATCTCTACGCGCAGCAACACCAAATAGGCACACGTCGATCCGGCTCGGGGAGTGTGCGGGTAGGTGGCACCGAGCCGAAGGGTGACCTTCGGCCCAGAGGAATGGCGGTCACGGTGCGGTTCGCGCAAGCGGGCCGCGCCGCACAGAATCCGGCCTATCGGCCTGCTTCACACTTTGTTCAGGTCGGCACGACCAGCGTGTGCCGCACCAGCCAGCGCAGACCGCTGTCGGCCGGCGCCGGCAGCAACTGCATCGACAGCGCGGCGCGGTCTTCCGGCGTCAGCTGGCGCCACAGGAAGTCGCGCTCGTTGCCGGCGTCGCCGGCCAGGAACAGCTGGCTGGTCAGTTCGCCGAAGCTGGCGTGGCGCAGCTTCACGTGGATGTGCGGCGTGCGGCCGGGGTAGGGCACCGGCCTGATCGTGCGCAGCCGCGCCAGGCCGCCGGCGTCGCTGCGCGTGGCGCCGAAGCCCTGGAAGCCGGGGTCGATGCGGGCAGCCTCGCGGGTCTCGTCCGGGTGGCGGTAGACCTGTCGCACGTCGCACTGCCAGATCTCGACCTCGGCGCCGTCGAGCGTGCGGCCTTTCGTGTCGCGCACCAGTGCTTCCAGCCCCAGATGCTCACCGCGCGCCACCAGCACCTTGCCGCCGGCTTGCGCCACGCGCGTGAGGTCGGCGTCCTGGTCGGCCCAGCTCTCGCGCCAGGCGCGCGGCGGGTAGAAGGGACCGTCGGTCATCGGCGCCAGCACGCGTGTACCCTGGGCCAGTGCGGGCGCCGCCAGCAGGGCGCCCGAGGCGATCACGAAGCGGCGGCGATGCATCGGGTGGAGCATGCCCGCATTGAATCACCGCGCGCGGCCGCCGCCTACACTGCGCCGTTTACCCCCACTCCTGAATGAACCCCGACGCTCACAAGCTGTGGCCCGGGCCACGCTGGGCGCTGGCCTTCCTGCTCGCCTGCCTGGGCATGCTGGGGCCGTTCGCGATCGACACCTACCTGCCCGCGTTCTCGGGCATCGCCGCCTCGCTGAACGCCACGCCGCTGCAGATGCAGCAGACGCTGTCGGCCTACCTGCTCGGCTTCGCGGCGATGAACCTGTTCCACGGCGCGCTGTCGGACAGCGTCGGCCGGCGTCCCGTGGTGCTGGCCGGCGTGGCGCTGTTCACCGCGGCCTCGCTGGGCTGCGCGCTGAGCGAGTCGATCGGCGCGCTGGTGGCCTTCCGCGCGCTGCAGGGTCTGTCGGCCGGCGCCGGCATGGTGGTGTCGCGCGCGATCATCCGCGACATGTACCCGCCGGCCGACGCCCAGCGGGTGATGTCGCAGGTGACGATCTACTTCGGCATCGCGCCCGCGGTGGCGCCGCTGATCGGCGGCTGGCTCTACGCCCATGTCGGCTGGCACGCGATCTTCTGGCTGCTGGTGGCGCTGGGGGTGCTGCTGTGGGCCGGTGTGGCGCGCTGGCTGCCCGAGACGCTGGCGCCGGCGGCGCGCCAGCCCTTCGAGGCCGGCCACCTGCTGCGCGGCTACTGGCAGATGCTGCGCAGCCCGCGCTTCGTGGCGCTGGTGCTGGCCAGCGGCATCCCGTTCAACGGCATGTTCCTCTACGTGCTGTCGGCGCCGGTGTTCCTGGGCGAGCACCTGCAGCTGGCGCCGACGCAGTTCTTCTGGTTCTTCATCCTCACCATCAGCGGGATCATGGGCGGCGCCTGGCTGTCGGGCCGGCTGGCCGGCAAGACGCCGCCGCGGCGCCAGATCCGCTGGGGCTTCCTCGTCATGGCGACGACCTCGGCCGTGAACGTCGCCGCTAACCTGCTGTTCCCGGCGCATGCGGCCTGGGCCATGCTGCCGGTGGCGGTGTTCGCCTTCGGCTGGTCGCTGATGGTCCCGGTGGTGACGCTGCTGACGCTGGACCAGGCGCCCGACCGCCGCGGCATGGCCTCGTCGATCCAGGCCAGCGTGGGCAGCCTGGCCAACGCGCTGGTCGCCGGCGCGGTGGCGCCGCTGGTGATGCATTCCACCGTTGGGTTGGCGTTCACTTCGCTGGCGATGATGCTGGTGGGTGCGATCTCCTGGACGTGGGTGAAGACGCGCCTGAACTGAGCGCTTGTCTCAAGTTCGCCGCCATGGGGGTCGATATGGGCTGAGGAGCCCCGCCATGGACCACCGCCGCCCCCCGTTCCCGTTCCTGCCGCTGCTGGCCGGCCTGCTGTTCGGTGCCGCCGCCCACGCCTCCGAGGACCACGCCCCCGCCGCCAAGCCGGCACCTGCGGCGCATGCCGACGCGCCGGCCAAGCCCGCCGCGGCCGCACCCGCGCCCGCGCCCGCGGCGAACGATCCGATCGAACAGCTGCGCCAGCGCCTGGCCGAGCGGCTGTCGGCCAGCAAGCACACCCCCACCAGCGGCCCGTACGACCTGAAGGTCACCGGCAAGGGCGGCGTGCCGGCGGCCGCGGCCGCGAACGTGGCGCACACCACGCACGCGGCGGCCAGGCCGGCCGCAGCGAAGCCAGCCGAGAAGGCGCCGGTGCCCGACGGGCACGGCGCGGCCGCGCACTGGGACTACAAGGGCGCCGCCACCGGCCCGGCCGCCTGGGGCGGCCTGAAGCCGGAGTTCTCGCTGTGCAGCGTGGGCCAGCGCCAGAGCCCGATCGACATCAAGGGCGGCCTCGCGGTCGACCTGGACCCCGTGCGCTTCGAGTACCAGGCCAGCCGCTTCGGCGTGATCGACAACGGCCACACGGTGCAGGTGAACCTGGCCGGCGGCAACTTCATCGACGTCGGCGGCAAGCGCTTCGAGCTGCTGCAGTTCCACTTCCATCGGCCGTCCGAGGAGCGCATCGACGGGCGCCAGTTCGAGATGTCGCTGCACCTCGTGCACAAGGACGACCAGGGCAAGCTCGCCGTGGTGGCGCTGCTGTTCGAGAAGGGCCCGGCGAACCCGACGCTGCAGAAGGTGTGGAACAACCTGCCGCTGGAGCGCAACGAGGAGAGCTCGGCCCGCACCCCGCTGGAACTGGCGGCGCTGCTGCCCACCGACCGCCGCTACTTCACCTACATGGGCTCGCTCACCACGCCGCCGTGCAGCGAGGGCGTGCAGTGGATCGTGATGCGCCAGCCGGTGACCCTGACGCCCGATCAGATCGAGATCTTCGCCCGCATCTACCCGATGAACGCGCGACCGGTGCAGCAGGCTTCGGGCCGCCGCATCATGCAGTCGAACTGAGATCTGCGGCGGCGGCGCCTCAAGTCACGGCGCGGCCTGCCGAAAACGTTTGCAGGAAGTATCCGGTCCCGGCGGCAGTTCAGCGTCGGACGTGCGCCTGCGTGGCGCGTCAACCCTGCATGGGTCAGATGACATGCTGAACAACCTCAAGATCTCCTCGCGCCTCGTCGGCGTGCTCGGCCTGCTGGTCGGCCTGCTGTTGGCCATCGTGGCGGCCGCCCTGTGGCAGATGGGATCGATGCGCGCCGCCACGAACGAGATCACCGGGAACTGGCTGCCCAGCGTCGAGCACATCAACAAGATGAACACCGCGGCCTCGGACTTCCGCGTCGCGCAGTACCAGCACGTGGTGAACACCGACGACAAGGCGATGGCGGCCATCGAGCAGACGCTCAACAAGGTGCTGGCCGCGTTCGAGGAGGACCACAAGGCCTACGTGGCGCTGATCAGCAGCGCCGAGGAGCGCGCCATGTACGACGCCTTCGCCGCCAGCTGGAAGACCTACCTCGAGCTTCACCAGCAGCTGCTGGTGATGTCGCGCAAGAACGAGACGGAGGCTGCCCGCACGCTGCTGGAAGGCAAGGCGGGCGAGGTCTTCGACAAGGCCAGCGCCGGCCTGGACAAGCTGACCGAGCTCAACAGCGCAGGCGCCAAGGACGCCACCGCCACCGCCGACGGCGCCTACCAGCTGGCGTTGAAGGTGATGATCGGTGCTGCCGTGCTGGCGGTGGTTCTGGCCACCGTGGTGGGCCTGTGGCTGGTGCGCTCCATCACCGCGCCGCTGCACCACGCGATGGTGGTGGCCGACCGCGTGGCCGCCGGCGACCTGAGCGGCGCCATCGACGTCCGCAGCAACGACGAGACCGGCCAGGTGCTGAAGGCGCTGGGGCGCATGCAGGACAGCCTGTCGCGCGTGGTGACCGACGTGCGCCAGAACTCCGAGAACGTGGCCACCGCCAGCGCGCAGATCGCGCAGGGCAACCAGGACCTGTCGGGCCGCACCGAGCAGCAGGCCAGCGCGTTGCAGCAGACCGCGGCGACGATGGAGGAACTGGGCACCACGGTGCGCCACAACGCCGACAACGCGCGCCAGGCCGACCAGCTGGCCCGCGGCGCGTCGACCGTGGCCGCGCAGGGCGGCGAGGTGGTGGGCCGCGTGGTGCAGACCATGCAGGCCATCAACCAGAGCTCGCAGAAGATCGGCGAGATCATCGGCGTGATCGACGGCATCGCGTTCCAGACCAACATCCTGGCGCTGAACGCCGCGGTGGAAGCCGCGCGTGCCGGCGAGAACGGCCGCGGCTTCGCCGTGGTGGCCTCCGAGGTGCGCAGCCTGGCGCAGCGCAGCGCCGAGGCGGCGCGCGAGATCAAGGCGCTCATCGGCCGCAGCGTCGAGCAGGTGGAAGAGGGCAGCACGCTGGTCGACCAGGCCGGCAAGACCATGGGCGAGATCGTCGGCGCCATCCAGCGCGTCAGCGACATCGTCACCGAGATCAGCTCGGCCAGCACCGAGCAGAGCGGCGGCGTGCAGCAGGTCGGCCAGGCCGTGTCGCAGATGGACCAGGCGACGCAGCAGAACGCCGCCCTGGTGGAAGAGAGCGCCGCCGCGGCCGAGAGCCTGAAGTCGCAGGCCCAGCAGCTGGTTCAGTCGGTGGCGGTGTTCAAGCTCGCCTGACGACCAGCAGCAGCGGCCACAGCCACAGGCTGGCCATCCACAGCCCCACGCGCTGCGGGCTCAAGGGGCGCGTCTCGTGCGCGGCCACGCGCACGAACAGGACCACCGCGCCCACCACCACGTGCAGCAGCAGCGCCGCGTAGACCCCGGCGCGCCAGCCGTAGCTGCCGCCCAGCAGCTCGCCCAGCCAGCTGCCCAGCAGCGCGGCGACGAACAGCGACAGCAGCAGCGCCAGCGCCACGCCGGCGATCGCGTGGCGCAGCTTGTACAGCGGGTCTTCGAAGGACATGCGGCGGGCGCGAAGCGCTGACGGTCGAACGAGGTGGCCAGTATCGCCGTGCCGGCGCGGCCCCTCGCCAGTTAGGGATCGACCCTGCATCGGCCCCGCGCCGACACTTGGCGCCCCCGGTGCATGGCCGGGCAGGCGGGCGACGACGATGACGGCGCAGTTCGAGGTCTGGGAAGCCGAGGCGGGCCACCCGCTCGGCCTGCGCCTGCGGGCCTCCCTGGCGCGCATCGTGGGGCGCTGCACCCGGCCGACCGATGACGGCCAGGTGCGCTTCGTGCTGGCGCACCCGGCGTCGTTCGAGGCCGCGTTGCAGCAGCTGCGCCGCGCCGGCGCCCCGCCCGCGATCGCGATCACCGACCAGTTGCCGTGGCCGCAGGTCGCCGCGCTGCTCGCCGGCGGTGCCTGCGACTTCCTGCGCGACCCCTTCAGCGACGACGAGCTCGCCCTGCGCATGCGGCACGCCGCGGTGCATCCCGCCGACGCGGTCGTCTCGCTGCCGCGCGAGGCGCATCCGCGCATCCGCGGCTTCGTCGGTTCGAGCACGGCGTTCCTGCGCCAGGTCGAGAAGCTGCCCACCTTCGCCGGCTGCAACGCGGGCGTGCTGATCCTGGGCGAGACCGGCACCGGCAAGGAGGTCTTCGCGCAGGCCATCCACTACTACTCGGCGCGCGCCTCCCGGCCCTGGGTGGCGGTGAACTGCGGCGCCCTGCCCACCGAGCTGATCGAGAACGAGCTGTTCGGCCATGTGCGCGGCGCCTACACCACCGCGCACGGCGAGCGCGCCGGCCTCGTGCGAGAGGCCGAGGGCGGCACGCTGTTCCTGGACGACGTCGACTGCCTGCCGCACACCGCGCAGGCCAAGCTGCTGCGCTTCCTGCAGGAAGGCGAGTACCGCGCGGTGGGCTCCAACGCCGTGCTGCGGGCCGACGTGCGCGTGGTGGCGGCCAGCAACCGCCGCCTGGGCGAGCTGGTGGCCGCGGGCGCGTTCCGGCAGGACCTGTTCTTCCGCCTCAACGTGCTGACGCTGCAGCTGCCGCCGCTGCGCGAACGGCGCGACGACATCGGCGCGCTGGCGCTGCACTTCGTGCGCGAGTTCGCGGCGCAGTTCGGTCGCGCGGCGCCGGCGCTGTCGGCGCGTGCGCTGCAGAAGCTGCTGCGCCACGCCTGGCCGGGCAACGTGCGCGAGCTGCGCCACGTCATCGAGCGCGCCGTGCTGCTGGCGCGCGAGCCGGTGCTGGCCCCCGAGGACATCGACCTCGGCGGCGAGGACGCCGCGCTGCTGGACGCCGACTCCTTCCGCGCGGCCAAGGCGCGCCTGGTGGAGAACTTCGAGCGCCAGTTCATCGAGACGCTGCTGGCCGAGCACCACGGCAACGTCACGCACGCCGCGCAGGCGGCGCAGAAGAACCGGCGTGCCTTCTTCGAGCTGATGCGCAAGCACCACATCGAGCCCGAGCGCTTCCGCGTGGCGGGCCACTGAGCGCATCGCCAGGACAAACGGGCGCAGCCGCCCGGACAGATTTGTCCACCCGCCCGCGCCCCTGGCGGCGCCCGCGCGGGCCAGCGGCCGGGGCCGGACAGGTTTGTCCCGGGCCCGGCGGCGCGGCCGATATGAATCAAGCACTTGCGTGGCATCCACGGGTGGCACGCCCGTTGCGTGGAAGCTACCCACCGATGTGAATGGATGCCGATGGCGGCCGACGACCCCGTGACTGCGCTCGTGCGATCCCTCAACCGCTACCTGCGCGACAACCCCCTGGCGTGTGACGGCGCCGAGGGCATCGCGCGGTGGTGGCTGGCGGCGCCCGTCGATGCCCGCACGCTGGCCGACGCGCTGGCGCTGATGCAGGCGCGCGGCGAGATCCAGGCCCTGCGCGCCGCCGACGGGCACGTGCGCTACCGCCGCCGGGCCGCCGAGCCGCCGTCCGCGCAGGCGCCGGCGGCTTCCACCGACAGCACCCCCCCACCCCGAACCCACCACAGGAGTCGCCCATGCCAGTAGCGGTCAGCTACCCCGGCGTCTACGTCGAGGAAATCCCGAGCGGCGTGCGCACCATCGCCGGCGTCGCCACGTCGATCACGGCCTTCATCGGCCGCACGCTGCGCGGGCCGGTCGACGTGGCCACCGTGATCAACAGCTTCGGCGACTACGAGCGCACGTTCGGCGGGCTGTCCAACGACAGCACCGTCAGCTTCGCGGTGCGCGACTACTTCCTCAACGGCGGCAGCCAGGCCATCGTCGTGCGGCTGTTCAGTCCGACCTTTGCGGACGAAGCGGCGCGGCTGGCGGCACTGGCAGCGGCCACCGCGCAGGCGCAGACCGCGGCCGATGCGGTGGCCGACGCGGCCGCCACGGAAGCCACCGACGCGGCCGCCACCGCGGCCAGCGTGGCCGCTGCGGCAGACGCCGCCGTGGCCACCGCCAGCGCGCCGGGCGCCGCCGCGGCGGCTGCGGCGCGAGCGGCTCGATGCGCGCAGGCGGCCGCGGCCGCGCCGGCGGCGACCGCCGCCACGGTGGACGCGGCGGCCGCGGCCGCGGTGGTCGGCGCCGTCAGCGCCGCGGCCGCGCAGGCGCCGGTGACGCGCGCGCGCCTGACGATCGGCGGCATCACGCTGGTGGCCGCCAACGAGGGCACCTGGGGCAACCTGCTGCGCGCCCGCATCGACCACGACGTCTCCGGCCCCGGCGCGGCGGACCTGTTCAACCTGAGCCTGCGCGACGGCGTCACCGGCACGGTGGAGCTGATACGCAACGTCTCGGTGCAGGCCAACCACGTGCGCCGCGTCGACAACGTGCTGCGCAAGGAGTCGCGGCTGATGCGCGTGGAGGGCGCGCTGCCCGGCTCGCGACCCGGCGCCAGCACCGCACCGGCGCCGGGCGGCGACCCCTTCGGCACCACCACCAGCACCGGCGTGGGCACGGCGGCCTCGGACGGCAACACGCTGAGCAACACGCAGTACCTCGGTTCGGAGACCCTGAAGACCGGCCTGTTCGCGCTGGAGCAGGCCGACCTCTTCAACCTGCTGTGCATCCCGCCGATCGCGGCCGACACCGACATCCCGGACGACGTCTGGGCCGCCGCCGACAGCTACTGCCTGCGCCGCCGCGCCGTGCTGCTGGTCGACGCGCCGTCGGGCTGGACGTCCGTGGCCGCCGCCGTCGGCGGCATCACCGGCGTGGGGGCGGCCAGCCGCAACGCGGCGATCTACTTCCCGCGCCTGCGCCAGCCCAATCCGCTGCGCGACAGCCAGATCGAGACCTATGCGCCCTGCGGCGCGGTGGCCGGCCTGATCGCGCGCACCGACGGCGCGCGCGGCGTCTGGAAGGCGCCGGCGGGCCTGGAGGCCACGCTGGTGGGCGTGCCCGAACTGAGCGTGCCGCTCACCGACGCCGAGAACGGCCAGCTCAACCCGCTGGGCATCAACTGCCTGCGCAGCATGGTGCCGGCCGGGCGCATCGCCTGGGGCGCGCGCACGCGCCAGGGCGACGACCGCCTGGCCTCGGAGTGGAAGTACCTGCCGGTGCGGCGCCTGGCGCTGTACATCGAGGAGAGCCTCTACCGCGGCACGCAGTGGGTGGTGTTCGAGCCCAACGACGAACCGCTGTGGGCGCAGATCCGGCTCAACGTCGGCGCGTTCATGCACACGCTGTTCCGCCAGGGCGCCTTCCAGGGCAGCACGCCGGCGGCGGCGTACCTCGTCAAGTGCGACCGCGAGACCACCACGCAGGACGACATCAACCGCGGCGTGGTCAACGTGCTGGTCGGCTTCGCGCCGCTCAAGCCGGCCGAGTTCGTGATCCTCAAGCTGCAGCAGCTGGCCGGTCAGATCCAGGCCTGACGCCCATCACACGGAGAGCCCGCATGGCCCAGTTCACCGTCAACGCCTCGCGCTTCGATCCCTACAAGAACTTCAAGTTCAGGGTCAAGTGGGACGGCCGCTACGTCGCCGGCATCTGCAAGGTGGGTGCGCTCAAGCGCAGCACCGAGATGGTGGAGCACCGCGTGGGCGGCGACCCGTCCACGTCCCGCAAGTCGCCCGGCCGCACCAAGTACGAGGCCATCACGCTGGAGCGCGGCGTCACGCACGACGTCGAGTTCGAGCGCTGGGCCAACAAGGTGTGGAACTTCGGCGCCGGCCTCGGCAGCGAGGTCTCGCTGAAGGACTTCCGCAAGGACCTCATCATCGAGGTCTACAACGAGGCCGGGCAGCTGGCGCTGGCCTACAAGGTGTTCCGCTGCTGGGTGTCGGAATACCAGGCCCTGCCCGACCTGGACGCCAACGCCAACGCCGTGGCGATCCAGACCCTCAAGCTCGAGAACGAGGGCTGGGAGCGCGACCTCGACGTGTCCGAGCCGAGCGAGCCGACCTTCAACGAGCCGGCCTGAGGGCTCCGGCGACGCCCATGACCCCGCTGTCGGCCCGCGACAACCTGGCGCTGTGGGAACACGCCCGCGCGCGCCACCCGGTCGACCGCGCGCTGCTGATGTTCGCGGCGGCGATGCCCGGCGTTCCGGGGCCCGAGCTGGCCGACGCGCCGCTGGGTGCGCGCGACGCGGCGCTGCTGGCGCTGCGCTGCGTGCAGTTCGGCGCGCGGCTCGAGGCCACCGCGGACTGCCCGCGCTGCGCCGAGTGCCTGTCGTTCGGCCTCGACCTGCAGGCGCTGCAGCTGCCGGCCGCGACGGTGGCCGCGGTGGAGGTGCGCGGCCAGCGGCTGCGCCTGCCGAGCAGCCGCGACCTGGCTGCGGTGGCGCAGGCGGCCGATGCCGCCGAGGCCGTGCGCGGCCTGCTCGCGCGCTGCGGCCTCGGCGAAGCCGCCGCCGCGCTGCCCGAGGACGCGCTGGCCGAGTTCGATGCCGCGCTGTCTGCGGCCGATCCGCAGGCCGACCTGTCGCTGGCGCTCGCCTGCGAAGCCTGCGGCCATCGCTTCGAGGCCGACCTCGACCCCGCCGCGCTGCTGTGGCAGGACGTGGACCGGCTGGCGCGGCGCACGCTGCAGGATGTCGACACGCTGGCGCGGGCCTACGGCTGGTCCGAGGACCAGATCCTCGCGCTGGCGCCGCCGCGTCGCGCGGCCTACGTCGAGCTGGCGACGCGATGACGCGCTTCCTCGACCGCCTGGCCCGCCGGGCGCTGCAGGCGCCGCCGCAGGTGCGCGCCGCGCCGCCGCCGCTGCAGGCAGGGCCGGCTCCGGACGAGCGCCCGTGGGCCGGGGAGCTGCCGTCCGAAGTGAGTGCCTCCCCGTCGGTCCCCGGAGCACCGGCGGCGCTTGCGCGGAGCGGGTCGCGCGAGCTGCCGCCGCCGGCTCCGCCCGACCCGTTCGAACCCTTGGAGGCGCTGGTGCGGGTGGCGCCACCGGAGCGCGCATCCGTCGCCGCGTCGCGCGAAGCGATGCCCGCGGCCGAGGCGCAGGGTGCCGTCGCGGCGGCGCCGCTGGTGCCGGTCGCGCTGCGCGGACAACCGGCCTCGGCGCCCGCGCCGCAGGCCGACACGCCATGGCCGCCTCCTGCGCAAAGCACGCCGGCGCTGCGCCCGCACGTTGCCTCCGACGCGCCCGCACCGGCGCGGCGGCCCGGCGACACGGCCGCCGTCGCGTCGATGCCGCCGCTGGTGACGCAGCGCGAGGCCGCGGCGGCCACGCCGTCCGCCGTTCGATCCTCGATCGCCGTGGCTGCGGAGCCGGACGGGCCCGAAGCGCCGGTCCGTGCGATGCCGCCGCTGGCCCCGGACCGGCCGCGGGCGCAGTCCATCGCGCCGGCGCGCGGGCGGCGCGACACCCGGCAGGCCGAAGAGCAGGCCGAAGGGGCCATCACCACGGTGCAGGTCACCATCGGCCGCATCGAGATCGCGGCCGTGGCACCGCCGGCCGCCCCGGTGCGCGTGCCGGCGCCGGGTGCGCGGCCGCTGTCGCTGGACGACTACCTGGCGCGCCGGAGCCGCCGATGAGCAACGCGCTGGCCATCGCCGGGGTCACCGCGGTGCTGAAGGACCTGCTGGACAGCGGGCTCATCGAGCACCGCGTCACCGACACGCTGGGCCAGGGCGTCACCGTCTCGGCGGCACCGCCCGACACCGTGGTGGTCAGCGGCGACGAGGCGGGGCCGCGGCTGAACCTCTTCATGTACCAGGCCACGCCCAACGCGGCGCTGCGCAACCAGGCCCTGCCCAGCGTCACCGGCCGCGGCGCGCGCAGCACGAACCCGCCGCTGGCGCTGGACCTGCACTACCTGGTCACCGCGTACGGCACCGCCGACCTGCAGGGCGAGGTGCTGCTCGGCTACGCGATGCAGCTGCTGCACGAGACCCCGGTGCTGACGCGTGCCGCGCTGCGCACCGCGCTCGATCCCGCGCCGGTGGACGGCAGCCTGCTGCCGTCGATCTACGAGGCGCTGCGTGCGGCCGACCTGGCCGAGCAGGCCGAGATGATCAAGATCACGCCGACGCTGCTCAGCACCGAGGAGATGTCGCGGCTGTGGTCGGCCCTGCAGGCGCGCTACCGCCCGACCGCGGCCTACGTGGTGTCGGTGGTGCTGATCGAGGCCCTGCGCGGCGCACGCGCGCCGCTGCCGGTGCTGTCGCGCGGCGAGGTCGACCCGGCCACGCTGCGCGAGGCCGGCATCGAGGCCGCGGCCGGCGTGGTGGCCGCGCTGCCGACGCTGCAGGCGGTGGTGCCGCCGGCCGGCCAGCCGGCGGCGCAGCCGGCCGACCGCGTCGAGCTGCGTGGCCATCACCTGGAAGGCAGCGACCGGGAGGCGGTGCTGTTCAACCCGCGCTTCGAGATCGAGCGCGCCATCGACGCGCTGGCCGGCGCCGAAGACGGCCTGGTCGTGTTCGAATTGCCTGCCGACCTGCCGGTCGGCATCTACAGCGTCTCGGCGCGCCTGCAGCGGCCGGCCGAGACGCGGCGGCGCAGCAGCAACCAGCTGCCGCTGGCGCTGGCGCCGCGCATCACCACCGCGCTGCCGCTGAGCGTGGCGCGCGACGCCGACGGCGTGGCCACGATCGACCTGGCCATCGAGCCGCCGGTTGTGCCGGGCCAGCGCGCGGCGCTGATCCTGGGCGAGCGCGAGATCGTCGCCGAGCCTTTCGGCGCCGCCACCTCGGCGCTGCGCTTCCGCGCCGGCGGCCTGCCGCCGGGCCAGCCGCTGCTGGCCCGGCTGCGCGTGGACGGCATCGACAGCGCCGTGCTCGACCGCAGCGTGAGCCCGCCGCGTTTCCTCGACCGCCGCATCACCATCACATGAACGCGCGCACCGAACCGGTCGACTGGCTGGACGCCAACCAGCAGGGCCTGGTGGCGCACTTCGCGCGCCTGAAGGCGCTGCTGGCGGGCGAGGCCGCGCCACCTGCGCCCGCGGCCTGGGAAGCGCCGGCGCCGCCGGCCATCGAGATCGTCGAACGCTGCTTCGGCCTGAGCCCGTTCGAAGGCGACCTGCTGCTGCTGGCCGCCGGCATCGAGATGGACGCCGCGCTCGCGCAGGCCTGCGCCCAGGCCCAGGGCCGGGCCGACGCGGCCGGCGTCAGCTTCGCGCTCGCGCTGGCGGCGCTGCCCGGCGCGCACTGGAGCGCGCTGGCCCCTGCGGCGCCGCTGCGCCGGTGGCGGCTGCTGGAACCTGCCGAGGGCGGCGCGCTGAGCACCGCGCGCCTGCAGATCGACGAACGCATCCTGCACTTCCTGGCCGGCATCGACGGGATGGACGAACGCCTGCGGGCGCTGCTGCAGCCGGTGGCCGCGCCGGCGCTGCTGGCCGCGCCGCATCGCCGCGTGGCCGAGGAGGTGGCGGACACGATCGCCGCCGCGCTGGACCGCGGCGCGCCGCACCGCCTGCAA
>JBGAHJ010000048.1:0-9835 GCA_044226255.1 Rubrivivax sp. | reverse complement strand
GGCGCCAGCAGCTGCTGATGGACCTGTCGCTGAACCTGAAGGCGCTGGTCAGCCAGCGCCTGATGCCGCGCGAGCAGGGCCGCGGCCGCATCGCCGCGGTGGAGATCATGCTCAACACGCCGCTGGTGAGCGACCTGATCTTCAAGGGCGAGATCGCCGAGATCAAGGACCTGATGCGCCGCAGCCGCGAGCTCGGCATGCAGACCTTCGACCAGAGCCTGTTCGACCTCTACGAGAACGGCTCGATCAGCTACGAGGACGCCCTGCGCAACGCCGACAGCGTCAACGACCTGCGCCTGCAGATCAAGCTGCAGAGCCAGCGCGCGCGCAACAAGGACCTCTCGTCCGGCACCGAGCACATGCGCGTGGTCTGAGGGCCGGCGTTCGCTAGCATCGCGGGATGAGCACACCCCGCAGCTACGAACCGCAAGCCTCCCGTCGCGTCGCCTTCCTGGGCCTGGGCGTGATGGGCCATCCGATGGCCGGCCACCTGGCGCGCGCCGGGCACCAGGTCACGGTCTACAACCGCACCGCCGCGAAGGCCGAGGCCTGGGCCGGGGCCTACGGCGGCGCCTCTGCGCCGACCCCGCGCGCCGCGGTGCAGGGCGCCGAGTTCGTGTTCGCCTGCGTCGGCAACGACGACGACCTGCGCAGCGTGGTGCTGGGCGACGCCGGCGCCTTCGCCGGCATGGCCACGGGCGCGGTGTTCGTCGACCACACCACCGCCTCGGCCGAGGTGGCGCGCGAACTCCATGCCGCGGCCAAGGGCCGCGGGCTGCACTTCGTCGACGCGCCGGTCTCCGGCGGCCAGGCCGGCGCGGTGAACGGCGCGCTCACCGTGATGTGCGGCGGCGACGCCGAACCCTTCGAGCGCATGAAGCCGGTGGCGCTGAACTTCGCCAAGGCCGTCACCCGCATCGGCGACAGCGGCGCCGGCCAGCTGGCGAAGATGGTCAACCAGGTGGCGATCGCGGGCCTGGTGCAGGGCCTGTCGGAGGCCATCGCCTTCGGCCAGCGCGCGGGGCTGGACATGCCGCTGGTGCTGGACGTGATCGGCAAGGGCGCCGCCCAGAGCTGGCAGATGGACAACCGCGGCAAGACGATGGTGGCCGACCAGTTCGAGTTCGGCTTCGCGGTCGACTGGATGCGCAAGGACCTGGGCCTCGTGCTCGACGAGGCGCGCCGCAACGGCGCCCAGCTGCCGGTGACGGCGCTGGTGGACCAGTTCTACGCCGACGTGCAGGCGCTCGGCGGCCAGCGCTGGGACACGTCCAGCCTGATCCGCCGGCTGCGCAGGTAGCGCCTACTTCGAAGGCGCCGAGGCCGCGGGCGCCGCGGCCGTGCGACCCAGGTTCGCGAGCTCGTCCTCGCTGAGGATCTCGAACACGCGCACCACCTTCTGCACGCTGCTCACCGAGCGCGCCAGCTCGGTGCCGCGCGCCGCCTCGCGTTCGGTGACGCGGCCCATCAGGTACACGATGGCGCGCTCGACCACCACCTTGTACGCGTTGGCCTGCACGTCCTTCGCGTCCACCAGCGTCGCCTTCACCTTGGTGGTGAGGAAGGCATCGGTGGTGCGCGAGCCGGTGCTGCTGTTCTGGCCGATGCCGAGCTCGTTGACCACCGACTTGACGTTCTCCACCTTCGACAGCGCCTCGCCGATGGCCGCCTTGTCGGCGTCGCTCGGCACCTCGCCGGTGACCAGCAGCACGCGGTTGTAGCTGGTGACGTTGACGTGGCCCAGCGTGGCGAGCTCGCGCACCCGGGTCGACGCGCGGCGCTCGATGCCTTCGTCCTCGAGCTGGATGCCGGTGGTGCGGCGGTCGGTGACGACGAGGCCGCCGCCGACCACGGCGCCGCCCACGAGCAGCGGGGCACAGCCGGCGCCGACAGCGCCCAGCAGCGCAGCGGCCGCGGTGCGGCGGAACAGACGTCGGGCGGCGGGGCTTGCGAATCTCACGGGTCCTGTTCTCCCATCAGCTGGAAATCGAGTGCGTCGCACAGGCAGTGCAGCACGAGCATCTGCAGTTCGGCCACGCGCGCGGCGCGCTCGTGGGGCACGGCTATCAAGACATCGGTTTCGGCCAGAAGTTCACCGAAGGCCTGCGCGCCGCGGCCCGCCAGCACCACGATGGTCATGTCCTTGGCCTGCGCCGCCGAGATCACGCGGCTGCTGTGGCCTTCGCCGTCGTCGATGTAGAGCAGCACGTCGCCCGGCAGGCCCAGGGCGCGCACCTGCTGCACGCCTTCGTGGTCCAGCGCCAGCGCGGCCAGCGGCGGCCGTTCGCGCTCGAAGCGGCCCGCCAGCAGGCGCGCCAGGTGCGGCGCCAGCGCGGCGCCGGGACCGGCGCCGCCCACCATCACCTTGCCGCCGGCCGTGATGGCGGCCAGCAGCGCCGCGGTGGCTTCGGCGATCGGGCGCGTCAGCAGGTCGGCGGCCCGGTACTGCAGGTCGGCGCTCTCGAAGAACTGCTGTTGGATGCGCTGCTCGACCATGGCGGCGCATCATATGTCAGGGGGTGCGCCGGCCCTGCCGGATCAGCCCCCCGCATCGAAGGCGGCTTGCAACCACTCGATACGCTCGCCGTCCAGCGCCACCACGTCGAAGCGGCACGGCGGTGGCGAGGCATGGCGTTGCAGGTAGTGCTGCGCTGCCAGCAGCAGGCTGCGCTGCTTGGTGGCGCCGATGCTGGCGGCCGCGCCGCCGTGCGCGGCGCTGCGGCGCTGGCGTACCTCGACGAACACCAGCGTGCCATCGGCATCGCGCATCACGAGGTCGATCTCGCCGCCGCGGGCGCGTGGGCCCTGCGCCACCCGATAATTGCGCGCCTCCAGCGTCAGGCCCCGCGCCAGCAACCAGGCCAGCGCGCGCGATTCGGCGGCGTCGCCCTGCTCCTTCTTCGTGACCATCGACCCCTCCCTCCTGCATCGTGCCGCCGCCCTCGCGGCCGGCCATCAGCAGTTCCCCGCGGGCACGCTGTACGTGGTGGCCACGCCGATCGGCAACCTGGCCGACCTGACGCTGCGCGCCATCCACGTGCTGGGGCTCGTCGATGCGGTGGCGGCCGAGGACACGCGCGTCGCGGCCCAGCTGCTCGGGCACCTGGGGTTGCACAAGCCGCTGCTGGCGCTGCACGCGCACAACGAACACGCGGCGGCGCAGGCCGTGCTGCAGCGGCTGGGCGCGGGCGAATCGGTCGCCTGCGTCAGCGATGCCGGCACGCCGGCCGTCAGCGACCCCGGTGCGGTGCTGGTGGCCGCTGCCGCCGCCGCGGGCCACCGCGTGGTGCCGCTGCCCGGTCCCAGCAGCGCGCTGGCCGCGCTGAGCGTGGCCGGCGACGCGCAGCCCGGCGGCTTCGCCTTCGTCGGCTTCCTGCCCGCCAAGGGCGGCGAGCGGCGCAGCCGGCTCGCCGCCGTGCTGGCCGACGCGCGTGCGCAGGTGCTGTTCGAGGCGCCGCACCGCATCGCCGAGCTGCTGCAGGCGCTGGCCGACGGCGCGCCGCAGCGCCGCGTGACGCTGTGCCGCGAGCTCACCAAGCAGTTCGAGACCGTGCTCACGCGCCCGGCCGGCGCGCTGCCGGCGTGGCTGGCGGAGGACAGCAACCGCGGCCGCGGCGAGTTCGTGCTGGTGCTGCACGCGCTGGCGCCGCCTGCCGCCGCCGGCGACGCGCTGCCCGCCGACGCGCTGCGCACCCTGCGCGTGCTGCTGCGCGAGCTGCCGCTCAAGCAGGCCGTGGCACTGGCTGCCGAGCTGAGTGGCACCCCGCGCAACGCGCTGTACCAGCAGGCGCTCGCCGAGCGCGACGCCGCCGGCGCCGAGGGCGAGCCTTGATCGCCTGGCTCGACGCCCGCACCGGCCACCTGCCGCCCACCGTGCGCGGCCTGCTGTGGTCGGCCGCCAGCGGGCTGCTGTTCTGCATCCTCAACGCGACGATGCGCGGCCTCACGCTGCAGCTGCCGCCGATGCAGGCGCAGTTCCTGCGCTACCTGTTCGGTCTGCTGGTGATGCTGCCGCTGGTGTGGCGCGCAGGCTTCGGCGCCTACCGCCCCAACAACCTGGCCGGCCAGTTCACGCGCGGCGCGGTGCACACGCTGGGCCTGGTGCTGTGGTTCCTGGCGCTGCCGCACCTGCCGCTGGCCGACACCACCGCGATTGGCTTCACCGGCCCGCTGTTCATCATGGTCGGCGCCTGGCTGTTCCTGCGCGAGCCGATGCACTGGGACCGCTGGCTCGCCACCGCGATCGGCTTCGCCGGCGTGCTGATCGTGGTCGGCCCGAAACTGTCGGGCAGCGGCGGCGGCTGGCACCTGCTGATGCTGGCCTCGGCGCCGGTGTTCTCGGCCTCCTACCTGATCACGAAGACGCTCACCCGCACCGAGAACCCGGGTGTCATCGTCGTCTGGCAGGCCATCAGCGTCACGCTGTTCAGCGTGCCGGCGGCGCTGTGGGTGTGGCAGTGGCCGGCGCCGTGGCAGTGGGCGGGTTTCGCGCTGTGCGGCCTGCTCGGCAGCGCCGGCCACTACTGCCTGACGCGCAGTTACGCGGCCGCCGACATCTCGTCCACCCAGTCGGTCAAGTTCCTCGAGCTGATCTGGTCGGCCGCACTCGGCTTCCTGATCTTCGCCGACGTGCCGACCGAGACCACGCTGCTGGGCGGCGCCGTGATCAGCGCCGCCACGCTGTGGGTGGCGCGGCGCGAGCACCAGCGGGCCGGCGCCGACACCGGCCCCTGAGCCGCCTCACTTGCCGGCGGTCTGCCCGTCGTGCTTCTGGCGCTTGATGTCGCGGCTGGCCTTGTTCTGCATGTGCGACAGGCGCGCGCGCTCCTTGTCGGTCACCTTGCCGTCGGCCTCGGCCCTGGCTTCGGCGGTGGCGATGTGCTTCTGCTCGCGTTCCACGCGCAGCGTCTCGCGCGCGGTGAGCTGGCCGCTGGCCACGCCCTGCTCGATGCGCGCTTCCTGGCGCTTCTCGCGCTTGTCGACGCGCGGCATGTTGGAGCCGGACGCGGCCGGCTCGGCGGCCTGGGCGGTGACCGCGGCGGACAGCACGGCCAGCGTGGCGGTGGCGATGACGAGGCGCAGCTTCATGGTGGGTCTCTCTCTCTGTCGGTTGGTTGGACACGGCACGACGCCGTGCACCGTCAACGGGCCGCGTCGCGGACGCGCGGACGGGCCGGCGTGAAGCGCGGGTAAAGAAGCGTGTGCGTTCCGATACCAGCCGTGAAACCTAGAATGGCCCGGACCTGTCCTTCTGTCGGAGCCGCGCCGATGATCTCCCGCGAACCCACCCTCGAACGCCTGGCCATCGCGCAGCAGCTGATGCTGGACCCGTTCGGCCTCACCGAAGCCACGCTGCAGCAGGCGCTGTCGAGCATCCGCGAGCACCGCGTCGACGATGCCGACCTGTACTTCCAGACCACCCGCCATGAGGGCTGGAGCCTGGAGGAGGGCATCGTCAAGAGCGGCAGCTTCAGCATCGACCAGGGCGTGGGCGTGCGCGCCGTGGCCGGCGAGAAGACGGCCTTCGCCTACTCCGACGAGCTGAGTGCCGAATCGCTGCTGGACGCCGCGCGCACGGTGCGCACCATCGCCGCCGCCGGCCAGGACCGGCGCGTGAAGCTGGCGCGCCCGCCGAAGGTGGCCGCCAGCCGCATCCTCTACGCCCCCACCGATCCCATCGGCACGCTCGACAGCACGCAGAAGGTGGCGCTGCTCGAGAAGGTGGAGAAGCTCGCCCGCGCCAAGGACCCGCGCATCGTGCAGGTGATGGCCAGCCTGGGGGCCGAGTACGACGTGGTGCTGGTGGCGCGCGCCGACGGCACGCGCGCCGCCGACGTGCGCCCGCTGGTGCGCCTGAACGTCACCGTGATCGCCGAGCAGACGGTCGACGGCCAGCAGCGCCGCGAGATCGGCTCCAGCGGCGGCGGCGGCCGCTTCGGCCTGGGCTACTTCACCGAGCCCATCATTGCCGACTACGTGCAGAAGGCGGTGGACGCCGCGCTCACGAACCTGGAGAGCCGCCCGGCCCCGGCCGGCGAGATGACCGTGGTGCTGGGCCCGGGCTGGCCCGGCGTGCTGCTGCACGAGGCGGTGGGCCATGGCCTGGAAGGCGACTTCAACCGCAAGGGCAGCAGCACCTTCAGCGGCCGCATCGGCCAGCGCGTGGCGGCCAAGGGCGTGACGGTGCTCGACGACGGCACCATCGCCGACCGCCGCGGCAGCCTGAACGTCGACGACGAAGGCAATGCCAGCCAGCGCAACGTGCTGATCGAGGACGGCATCCTGCGCGGCTACATCCAGGACAGCCTGAACGCGCGCCTGATGGGCGTGAAGCCCACCGGCAACGGCCGCCGCGAGAGCTACGCCCACCTGCCGATGCCGCGCATGACCAACACCTACATGCTGGCCGGCACGCGCACGAAGGAGGAGATCGTGGCCTCCATCAAGCGCGGCCTCTACGCCACCAACTTCGGCGGCGGCCAGGTCGACATCACGAGCGGCAAGTTCGTGTTCTCGGCCAGCGAGGCCTACTGGGTCGAGAACGGCAGGATCCTGTACCCGGTGAAGGGCGCCACCATCGTCGGCAACGGCCCCGAGGCGATGAACCGCGTCAGCATGATCGGCAACGACCTGGAGCTGGACCCCGGCGTCGGCGTCTGCGGCAAGGACGGCCAGAGCGTGCCGGTGGGCGTGGGGCAACCGACGCTGCGGCTGGAACGGCTGACCGTCGGCGGCACCGCGTGACGATCGGCTACGCCGACATCGAGGCCGCGGCGAAGCGGCTCGAAGGCCAGGTGCTGGACACGCCCTGCGTCGAGAGCAAGACCCTCGGGCAGATCGCCGGCTGCCAGGTCTTCCTGAAGTTCGAGAACCTGCAGTTCACCGCGTCGTTCAAGGAGCGCGGCGCGCTCAACAAGCTGGCGACGCTGGTGGCCTCGGGCGTGCCGCTGAAGGGCGTGATCGCGGCGTCGGCCGGCAACCATGCGCAGGGCGTGGCGCACCACGCGCAGCGCCTGAACCTGCGTGCGGTGATCGTGATGCCGGTGGCCACGCCGATGGTGAAGGTGGAGCGCACGCGCGGCTTCGGCGCCGAGGTGGTGCTGTTCGGCGACACCTTCGACCAGGCGCGCGAGCACGCGCTGGCGCTCGCCGCCTCCGAGGGACTGACCTTCATCCACCCGTTCGACGACGAACTGGTGATGGCCGGCCAGGGCACCATCGGCATCGAGATGCTGCGCGCCCAGCCCGACCTCGACACGCTGGTCATCGCGGTCGGCGGCGGCGGGCTGATCAGCGGCATCGCCACCGCGGCACGCCGCATCAAGCCCGGCATCCGCATCGTCGGCGTGCAGACCTCGCGCTTCCCGTCGATGGTCAACGCGATCAAGGGCACCTCGCACGCGCAGGGCGCCAGCACCATCGCCGAGGGCATCGCGGTGGGCAAGCCGGGCGAGCTGACGCGCGAAGTGATTGCACGGCTCGTCGACGACCTGGTGCTGGTGGACGAGAGCGACATCGAGCAGGCCATCGTGATGCTGCTCGAGATCGAGAAGACCCTGGTCGAAGGTGCCGGCGCCGCCGGGCTGGCGGCGCTGCTGAAGGACCCGGCGCGCTATGCCGGCCGCAAGGTGGGGCTGGTGCTGTGCGGCGGCAACATCGATCCGCTGCTGCTGGCCGCCATCCTGGAGCGCGGCATGGTGAAGGCCGGGCGGCTGGCGCGCATCCGCGTCAACGCGCGCGACGCGCCCGGCGTGCTGGCGCGCATCACCGCGGTGGTGGCCGAGGCCGGCGCGAACATCGACGAGGTGCACCACCAGCGCGCGTTCTCCACGCTGTCGGCGCAGAGCGTCGAGGTGGAGCTGGTGATCCAGACGCGCAACCGCGAGCACGTGGCGGCGGTGGTGCAGCGCCTGGTGGCGGCGGGCTTCGAGGCGCGCGCCGACTGAATGCATACATCACGACAGGGAGGACCCTTCGCATGCTCGTCAGCAACCTGGAAACCGCACCCGGTCACCGCGTGGTGGCACACCTGGGCATTGCCCAGGGCAGCACGGTGCGGGCCAAGCACGTGGGGCGCGACTTCATGTCGGGCCTGAAGAACATCGTCGGCGGCGAGCTGAAGGCCTACACCGAGCTGATGCAGGAGGCGCGCGAGCAGGCCGTGGAGCGCATGGTGGCCGAGGCCCGCAGCATGGGCGCCAACGCGGTGCTCAACGTGCGCTTCGTCACCACCAGCATCACGATGGGCGCGGCCGAGATCCTGGCCTACGGCTCGGCCGTGACCATCGAGCCCGCCTGACATGCTCGACTTCTTTCTGCAGACCGCCAATCTCTGGCTGCTGCTGGCGCTGGTGAGCGTGGGCTACGTGGTCGGGCGAAGCCTGGAGAAGCGGCACTACGCCTCGCTGCGCGTGCGCGAGCGCGAACTGCTGGACGTGGTGGCGCTGAGCACGCGCTACGTGCCGCCGGGCGTGGCGCCCAGCGGGGCCACGCTGGTCAGCGGCAGCGTGGTGGTCTCGTCCGACTACTTCAAGACCTTCGTCGCCGGCTTCCGCAACCTGTTCGGCGGCCCGATGCGCGGCTACGAGACGCTGCTGGAGCGCGCGCGCCGCGAGGCGCTGCTGCGGCTGAAGCTGCGGGCGCGCGAGGCCGGCGCGCGGCTGGTGATCGGCGTGCGCTTCCACACCACGCGGGTCGCGGGTTCGAGCACGCCGTCGGTGGAAGTGATGGCCTTCGGCACCGCGCTGTTCACGCCGGCCTGAAGGTCTCGCGATGACCGAGCCGCCGGCGCCACGCCTGGAGAACCGGCTGCCGGCCGAGGACCTGGGCGGCCCCGAGGAGCACCCGCTGCGCGAGCTGGCCTGGCTGCTGCTGGCCACGCTGGCGGTGGTGCTGGTGGTGACGCTGCTGCTGGCCTGGAGCGCGCGCTGGCTGGCGCCACGGGTGCCTTTCTCCGTCGAGCTGGCGCTGGCCGAGAAACTGATGCCGGTGCCGGCCAGGCCCACGCCGCGCCAGGCCTCGCTGCAGGCGCTGGCCGAGCGCGTGGCGGCGCAGATGGCGCTTGCGCCGGACATGGTGCTGGTGGTGAGCGACGACCCGTCGCCGCTGGTCAACGCCTACGCCACGGTGGGTGGCCGCATCCGGGTGTTCGAAGGGCTGCTGGCGCGCGTCGAGAGCGAAGAAGCGCTGGCCGCGCTGCTGGCGCACGAGATCGCGCACGTGAAGCACCGCCACGTGGCCGCCAACCTCGGCCGCGGGCTGGCGGTGTCGCTGGTGCTGGGCGTGGTGTCCACCGACGCCGGCGCCGCCGCGCAGGGCCTGCTGGGCGACGCGGCGGGGCTGGCCCTGCTGGGTTACTCGCGCGAGCAGGAGGCCGAAGCGGACGCCGAGGCCCTGCGCGCCATGGCCGCGCTGCACGGCCATGCCGGCGGGCTGCTGGCGCTGTTCGAGACGCTGGGCCGGCAGGAAGGCGCCGGCGCGGGTGGACTGGAACTGCTGCGCACGCACCCGCTCACCACCAGCCGGCTGCAGGCCATCGAGGCCGACGCCACGGCGCGCGGCATCCCGCTGCGTGGGGCGCTGAGCCCGCTGCCCGACGATCTGCGCGTGGCGCCGCACAAGCCCTGAGCGGCCGCGTGCTACATTCGCGCCCATGCGCTTCGCATCGTCGTTTTTCTTTACGTACTTTTGGTTCTCGCACCGCACGGCGGCTGGAGAGGCAAGCGCGTAAACGACCAACGACACGCACCGCACCCAGAAAACCGCCGGCAACCCCGGCGGATTTTTCTTGCCCGCCGACGACGCCAAGCCCACCCGAGCAAGCCCCGGAGATTCC
>JBGAHJ010000002.1:246896-513741 GCA_044226255.1 Rubrivivax sp. | reverse complement strand
GTGCTGTTCTTCGTCGACAACATCTACCGCTACACGCTGGCCGGCACGGAAGTGTCCGCGCTGCTGGGCCGCATGCCTTCCGCCGTGGGCTACCAGCCGACGCTGGCCGAGGAAATGGGCCGCCTGCAGGAGCGCATCACCTCCACCAAGGTCGGCTCGATCACCTCGATCCAGGCCGTGTACGTGCCGGCGGACGACCTGACCGACCCGTCGCCCGCCACCACCTTCGCCCACCTGGACGCCACCGTGGTGCTGTCGCGCGACATCGCCTCGCTCGGCATCTACCCCGCGGTGGACCCGCTGGACAGCAACAGCCGCCAGGTCGACCCGAACGTCGTCGGCGAAGAGCACTACACGACCACCCGCGCCGTGCAGGCCACGCTGCAGCGCTACAAGGAACTGCGCGACATCATCGCGATCCTGGGCATGGACGAACTGAGCCCGGAAGACAAGCTGGCCGTGGCGCGCGCGCGCAAGATCCAGCGTTTCCTGAGCCAGCCCTTCCACGTCGCCGAAGTGTTCACGGGCAGCCCGGGCAAGTACGTGCCTCTGAAGGAAACCATCCGCGGCTTCAAGATGATCGTGGCCGGCGAGTGCGACCACCTGCCCGAGCAGGCGTTCTACATGGTCGGCACGATCGACGAAGCGTTCGAAAAAGCGAAGAAGATCAACTAAGGAGCCGTTGCGATGGCGACCCTTCATGTCGACGTGGTCAGCGCTGAAGAGAGCATCTTCAGCGGCGAGGCCAAGTTCGTCGCGCTGCCCGGCGAGAACGGCGAGCTCGGCATCCTGCCGCGCCACACGCCGCTGATCACCCGCATCAAGCCGGGCGCGGTGCGCATCGAGAAGGCCGACGGCAGCGGCGAGGAGTTCGTCTTCGTCGCCGGCGGCATCCTGGAAGTGCAGCCGGGCACGGTCACGGTGCTGGCCGACACCGCGATCCGCGGCAAGGACCTCGACGAGGCCAAGGCGCTGGAAGCGAAGAAGCTGGCCGAGGAGGCGATGCGCAACGCCAAGAGCGACATCGACCTCGCCGCGGCGAAGAGCGAGGTCGCGATGATGGCCGCGCAGCTGGCCGAGATCGCGAAGCTGCGCAAGAAGTAGACCCCCGGCTCTCGCCGTCAGGCCCGCCCGGCAGCCGCCGCGCGGGCCTCGTTGTTTCCAGCGCTTGCGACAGGGGTGCCGCTGCCTGCGCAAGAATGGGGCATGAACGACCTGCCCCCGCTGCCTCCGTCTTCACCCGATCGGCGCCGCTGGCTCGCGCTGATGTCCGGCACCCTGGCCGTTGCGGCCTGTGGGGGCGGCGGCGGTGACGAACCGCCGCGCAGCCCGCCCCCGCCCGTGGGCCCGTCGCCCGCGGTGGACGGCCCCCCGTGGCGACAGTTCGGCGGCAACGCCCAGCATGCGGCGAACAGCACGATCGCCGCGCAGGCGCTCGGTCGCATCGCCTGGCAGGCACCGGTGGACCTGGCGCCCACCTACAGCGGCACCGGCTCGCTGCTGGCGCATTACGCGTCGCCGCTGTGCAGCGCGAAGAACACCGTCATCGTCGCCGTGAAGACCGGCAGCGGCGGCGGCTTCCGCATCGAGGCACGCGCCGGCGGCAACGGCGGGCTGATCTGGCAGGCCGACAGCGACTACGTGCTGCCGCCCGGCTTCAACTGGCTGCCCACCTGGAACTCGGCGCTCGATGCCCAGGACCGCCTGTACATCCCCGCGGCCGGCGGCCGCCTGCTGGTGCGCGATGCCAACGCCGCCGTCGCCACGCTCGGCCGCGCCGTCTTCTACGGTGCCGCCGCCTACGATGCCGCCGCGGCCACCTTCAATGCCGCGGTCTACATCAACACGCCGGTCACGGTGGACGCCAACGGCAACCTCTTCTTCGGCTTCATCGTCACCGGCGCCAATCCCGCCAACCTGGTCAGCGGCCTGGCCCGCATCGGCGCCAACGGCGTCGGCAGCTGGGTCGGCGCCGCGGCGGCGGCCAACGACGGCGCCATCAGCAAGGTGGCCACCAACTGCGCGCCGGCGCTGTCGCCCGACGGCCAGACCGTCTACGTCGCCGTGAACCTGCCGCGCGGCAGCACGCCGGTGCAGCGCGGCTACCTGCTGGCGCTGGACGCCACGACCCTCGCCACCAAGGCCAGCGTCGCGCTGGTGGAGCCGGCCACGGGCAGCGCGGCGCGCGTCAGCGACGACGCCACCACCTCGCCCCTCGTCGGCCCGGACGGCGACGTCTACTACGGCGTGCTCGACCGCACAGGCTCGGCGCACAACAGCCGCGGCTGGCTGCTGCACTTCGACGCCACGCTCGCCACGGCGCGCACGCCGGGCAGCTTCGGCTGGGACAACACGCCGTCCATCGTGCCGGCCGGCCTGGTCACCAGCTACACCGGCAGCTCGACCTACCTGCTGATGTGCAAGTACAACAACTACCTCGGCTCGGGCAGCGGGGCCACCATCGGCAACGGCGACAACAAGGTGGCCATCCTCGACCCCTTTGCCACGCAGGCGGACCCCATCGTGCCCGCCGTGAACGTGATGCGGGAGGTGCTGACACGCTCGGGCCCCACGCCCGAACCCGGCGTGGGCCTGCCCGCGGTGCGCGAGTGGTGCATCAACACCGCCGCGGTGGATGTGCCCGGCAAGTGCATCCTGGCCAACAGCTCCGACGGCTATCTCTACCGCTGGGACCTCACCACCAACACCTTCAGCCAGCGCATCAACCTCGTCGCCGGCATCCTGGAGGCCTACACGCCCACCGCCATCGCCGCCGACGGCTCGGTGCTGGCGATCCAGAACGCGGTGCTGTACTGCGTGAAGAGCTGAGGGTGGCCTGAGCGTGGCCGACGAGCGCGCGGCCTTCGAGCTCGCCAAGGGCACGCAGCGCGTGCTCACGCTGGGCGAGGCCCAGGTCGAACGCTGCCTGGATCCGCTGGAGCTGATCGGCGCGCTGGAGGACGGCTTCCGCGCGCTGGAGCAGGGCCTGGTGCAGGCCCCGCCGCGGCCCAGGCTGGCCGTGCCCGGCGGCTTCTCCTTGACGATGCCGTCCTGGAAGCCCGGCGGCCCGATAGCGGTGAAGGTGGTCAACGTGTTCGAGGGCAATCCGGCGCGCGGGCTGCCCAGCCACCTGGCGATGATCCTGCTCTTCGACGCCGCCACCGGCGCCACGCTCGCGGTGCTGGACGGCACCGCGATCACCGGCCTGCGCACCGCGGCGGCCGCGGCGCTGTCGGTGCGGCTGCTGGCGCGGCGCGACGCACGCGTGGCCACCCTGGTGGGCGCCGGCGCGCAGGCGCGCGCGCACCTGCGCGTGCTGCCGCTGGTGCGTGGCTTCGAGCGCTTCCACGTCTGGGCGCGCCAGCCGGCCGATGCCGAGCGGCTGGCGGCGCTGCATCCCCGCGCGGTGGCCTGCACCGACCTGCGCGCGGCGCTGGCCGAGTCCGACGTCGTCTGCCTGGCCACTGGCAGCGCCACGCCGGTGATCGAGGCCGACTGGGTGCGGCCCGGCACGCATGTCAGCTCGGTGGGCTTCCACCCGCCGGGTGGCGAGCTGCCGCCGCTGCTGGCGCAGCGCCACCGCGTGTTCGTCGAGGCGGCGCATGCGTTCGAGCCACCGCCGGTGGGCGCGCCGGAACTGTCCGGCGTGCCCGCCACCCAGGGCGCGACGCTGGGCGCGCTGCTGCTGGATCGCGCGGCCGGGCGCAGCAGCGACACGCAGGTCACCGTCTACAAGGCGATGGGCCACGCGATGGAGGACCTGGTGGCCGCCACGCTGGCCTGGCAGGGCGCGCAGAGGCTCGGCGTCGGGGGCGCGATGGACTGGTGAGTGCGGCGCGGGCTCAGGCCGCGGCGCGCGCAAGCTCGCGGCCGGCGCGTTCGCACCAGGCACCGAAGTCCGCAACGGCGCTGCCCGGTGGCGGCGCCGCACCCGGACCGCCAGTGGCTCCGGAGTCGATCAGCACGCGGGGCGGGCCGAGCAGGGACAGCGTGGCAGGCAAGGCGGATCGAAGCTTCGGGGCGCCTGAAACTGCGACGCCGTCGCAGCTGGGGTGCGCCCCAGCTATCGCACGCCCCGGCTGGCGGCGTCGGCGCGGTGCGGCTGCAATGCGCGGCAGGAGGCTCAAGCACCATGCGCATCGACGACTCAGGCTCCGCTTCGGCAGTCGCGGCCCAGGCTGCGTTCGCGCACGCCGAGCCGCACACGCCCGCCACCGCGCAGGCCGCGGCCGGCATCGAGGCCGCGCCGACGGCGCCCAGCCAGACGCTGGCGCAGCTGGCGCAGGACGGCACCGCGGCGCGCTTCGTCGGCCGCACGCCCGACGCGCCGCCGCCGCAGCCCGCGCTGCCGCCGGTCGACGGCTACCAGGTCGGCCAGCCGCAGCGGCCCAGCTTCCACTGGGACGAGGACTTCGCCTACGACACCGCCTCGGCCGGCCCCGGCGACTACGTGGCTGCCGCCGAGTGGCAGGCCAAGCTGGCCGGCGCGCAGCTGCTGCGTCCCGACCTGGCCGACGCCACCGCCGCCTACGCGCACTACTGGAGCAACACCGGCAGCCCGCTGCAGGTGAACTACGCCAAGGCCTACCGCGAGGACAGCGCGGTGCGCGGCAACGTCGACGCCGAGATCGCGCGCACCGCCGCGGCGGTGGACCGCATGGCCGCCGGCGGCGCCACCACGTTCTCCGTCACCGGCCCGGCGCACGCGGCCGGCCAGTACCCGGTCACCGAGAACTGGCAGAAGACGATCGGCGCCTACCAGCAGTGGAGCAGTGCGGACGTGAAGGTCGAGGGCAACCAGGTGACGGTGACGGTCACGGTGCACGCCGAAGACCATTACAACTTCAACCGCGGCCAGAGCGACATCGCCAGCGGCGCGCCGGACAATGCCAACGGTCGCTTCACGGAGCTCGGCTGGGCCAAGCCCTTCGACACGCACGGTGAGATCACCCGCACGATCACCTGGACGCTGGGCTCGCCGCCTTCGGCCGCGGTGGTGGCCCAGCAGGCGCCCGACCGCTAGCCGCGCTGCGGCGCTGGCCGCTGCGTGGCTGGCGCTCGGCTGCAGCCTCGCGGGCTGCGACAGAATCGCTGCGCAAGGCCCGGCCGCGCCGGGCGTCGAGCAGAGGTCCCCCACGATGGCGCCCGCACCGATCGCGCAGAAGAACGGCACCGGCGAGCTGCGCAGCGACCCCGCGCCGCTGCTCAAGCGCTTCCCGCCGCTGGGCCGGCCGGCGCGTGTGCAGTGGATGTCCGGCACCACCGGCGACGCGCGCGTGCCGGGGCCTTCCACCTACTGGATCGACGCCCTCGTGCAGCTGCAGCCCGAGGACGCGGCGCGTCTGCGCCGCCTGCACGAACCGCAGGCCGCGGCCGGCGCGCCCGAGGTCGTCGAAGGCCTGCGGCCGCTGCTGCCGGCCGGGCCCTGGAGCCGCAGCGCGGCGCTCGACGCCGCGCTGTCGCAGCAGGGTTTCGTGGTGCGCGCCTTCATGAGCGGCGACCACCTCGTGCTGACGGCGCTGGGCCAGTGAACACCCCCGCGCCGCGCCTGGCGCAGGCGATGCGGCTGCACCAGTCGGGCGACGTGCCCGGCGCGCTGGCGCTGTACAAGGCGCTGCTGCAGGAGACCCCCGACGACGCCACGCTGCACAACTTCGCCGGCATGGCGCAGATCCAGCTGCAGCGCTTCGCCGACGGCGAGGCGCACGTGCGGCGTGCGCTCGAACTCGACCCGGCCTACGCCGACGCCTGGAACTCGCTCGGCAACCTGTGCCGCCTGGCCGGCCGCCCCGAGCAGGCGCTGCAGGCCTACCAGGAGATGACGCGGCTGGCGCCCGCCGCCGTCACCGGCTGGATCAACCTGGCCGACCTGTACCGGCAGATCGGCCACGACGAACGCGCCCGGGCCGCGCTGGCCACCGCGGTGACGCAGGCCGAGGCGGTGCAGGATGCCGCGCCGGCCTACCGCCACCGCCTGCTGGCGGGGCTGGCCGCGCTGCATGGCGCCTGGGGCCTGTGGGACGGCTGCGCGCGGCTGCACGCGCTGGCGCTGGCGCTCGCGCCGGGCGACGCGCAGGGTCGGCGCTCGATGATCGACGCGCTGCGCCAGGCGCGCCGCCACGGCGACGCCCTGCGCGAAGCCCAGGCCTGGGTGGCGCGCGAACCGGCGAACGAGGACGCGCAGCGCGTGCTGGCGAGCATCGACGAGAACCAGACGCCGGCCCGCGCGGCCGACGACGAGGTGAGCCGCCTGTTCGACAGCCATGCCGGTTCGTTCGACCGCCGCCTCGCCGACCTGGGCTACCGCGCGCCGGCGCTGCTGCAGGCGGCGGTGGCCACGCACCTGGCCGCTGCGGGCCCGGACACCACGCCGGGCGTGGTGTGCGACGCCGGCTGCGGCACCGGCCTGTGCGGCCCCTGGCTGCGCGGCCATGCGCGCGAGCTGGAGGGCGTGGATCTGTCGCAGGGCATGCTGGACCTGGCGCGCGAGCGTGGCCTCTACGACCGCCTGGAGCGCGCCGAGATCACCGCCTGGCTCGCCGCTCATCAAGGACGTTATGCGATGGTGATCGCGGCCGACGTGCTGTGCTACTTCGGTGACCTGGCGCCGTTCGCCGGCGCGGCCCGCGCGGCGCTGGCCCCGGGCGGCCTGCTGGCGTTCACGGTCGAACACGATGCCGAGCCGGGCCGGCTGGGCTACCAGCTGCAGCTCAACGGGCGCTACCGCCACGGCGAAGGCGCCGTGCGGCGCTGGCTGGAAGATGCCGGGTTCGCGAATATCGTGATCGAGCCGGCGCACTTGCGGCTGGAGGCGGGCGCACCGGTGCGGGGCATGGTGATCACGGCCTTGTGACAGGCCGCGCGGGTGTGCGCTTTGCAACGGCGCCGACCTGTCCTTCCCGCTAGATTTCAGGGTTTACCCGACAGCCCTGTCCCATGCCCGCCCCCAAGCTCACGTCCGACCGCCTGCTGCCCGTTGCCGCGGTGGTGGCCGTCGTCGTGCTGGTCGGCCTGCCGGCGGCGCTGGCCACCGGCGCGCGCTGGGTCGACGGGTCCGATTCGACCAGCGGCGGCGAACAGGCCGCGCCCAGCTGGGTCAGCACCGAGCCCGTTCGCGCCACCACCGGCAGCGGCGAGGTCATCAAGGCCCGCGTCGCGCTCGACGCGCCGGCCGCGGAGACGCGCTCGCTGATCCAGGGCCAGCCGCAGCAGGTGGCGCTGCTTCTGCAGATCAGCGTCGCCGAACACGATCCGGCCGGCGCCGAAGGTTCCGAGCGCGTGCAGCAGCTGGCCGCGCACATCGAGACCCGCCTCAACGCCTACCTGGCGTCGCACAAGGTGCCACCGGTGCGCGAGGCCGTGATCCAGGACTTCGTGATCTCACGGCCCTGAAGGTCCGCCGACGGCGGCCACCGGGCTGACCCGCTTCCGCGGGCCGCGTGTCCGTGCTTAGACTCGAATCGCACCTGCCGGCGACAGACCGTTCATGCAGGGCGAGGAGACGACAGTGCAGCTCACGAACAGTGCGGGGCCGGCGTACTTCCATCAGGTGGTCGACTGCCAGTGGGCGTGTCCCGCCCACACGCCGGTGCCCGAATACATCCGGCTGATCGCGCAGGGTCGCTACGACGACGCCTACATGATCAACTGGGTGTCGAACGTCTTCCCGGGCGTGCTGGGGCGCACCTGCGACCGGCCTTGCGAACCGGCCTGCCGTCGCGGGCGGGTGGAAGAGAACAACGGCGAGGCACCCGAGCCCGTGGCGATCTGCCGCCTGAAGCGCGTGGCGGCCGACCACAAGGGGCCCGGCATCCGTGCCCGCATGCCGCCGCGCGCGGCACGCAACGGCAGGCGCATCGCCTGCGTCGGCGCCGGGCCGGCGTCGCTGACGGTGGCGCGCGACCTGGCGCCGCTCGGCTACGAGGTCACCGTGTTCGACGGCGAGGCCAAGGCCGGCGGCTTCATCCGCACGCAGATCCCGCGCTTCCGCCTGCCCGAGAGCGTGATCGACGAGGAGACCGGCTACATCCTCGACCTGGGCGTCACCTTCGAGAGCGGCCGGCGCATCGACTCGATGCGCGCGCTGCTGCAGCAGGGCTACGACGCGATCTTCGTCGGCTGCGGCGCGCCGCGCGGGCGCGACCTGCAGGTCCCGGGCCGCGAGGAAGCGACGGCCAACATCCACATCGGCATCGACTGGCTGGCCTCGGTCTCGTTCGGCCACGTCACGCGCGTCGGCCAGCGCGTGATCGTGCTCGGCGGCGGCAACACCGCGATGGACTGCTGCCGCTCGGCGCGGCGCCTGGGCAGCAGCGACGTGACGGTGATCGTGCGCAGCGGCTACGACGAGATGAAGGCCTCGCCGTGGGAGAAGGAGGATGCGCTGCACGAGGGCATCCCGATCCTCAACTACCACGTGCCCAAGACCTTCGAGCACGAGAACGGCAGGCTGAAGGGCATGACCTTCGAGCTCGTGCGCGCCGAGTACGACGCCAAGGGCCGCCGCAGCCTGGTGCCCACCGGCGAGCCCGACGTGTTCGTGCCCTGCGACACCGTGCTGGTGGCGGTGGGCCAGGAGAACGCCTTCCCGTGGATCGAGGCCGACTGCGGCATCCAGTTCGACAAGTGGGGCCTGCCGGTGCTGGGCGAGGGCAGCTTCCAGTCGAGCCTGGCGCAGGTGTTCTTCGGCGGCGACGCCGCCTACGGCCCGAAGAACATCATCACCGCGGTGGCCCACGGCCACGAGGCGGCGGTGTCGATCGACCGCTTCCTGCACGGCGAGGACGTGCGCAAGCGCCCGCCGCCGGCCAGCAACCTGCTGTCGCAGAAGATGGGCATCCACGAATGGAGCTACGACAACGACGTCTCCAACGACGCGCGCTTCAAGGTGCCCTGGGCCGCGGCCGAGAAGGCGCTGGCGAGCATCCGCGTCGAGGTGGAACTGGGCTTCGACGCGGCCACCGCGTTCAAGGAAGCCGGCCGCTGCCTCAACTGCGACGTGCAGACCGTGTTCAACCGCGACACCTGCATCGAGTGCGACTCCTGCGTCGACATCTGCCCGATGGACTGCATCACCTTCACCGCCGGGGGTGAAGAAGGCGATCTGCGCACGCGGCTCAACGCGCCGGCGCGCAACCCGGCGCAGGCGCTGTATGTCTCCACCGAGCTGAAGAGCGGCCGCGTGATGGTGAAGGACGAGGACGTGTGCCTGCACTGCGGGCTGTGTGCCGAGCGCTGCCCCACCGGCGCCTGGGACATGCAGAAGTTCCTGCTGCACACCACCCAGGCCGGGCCGCGCTGCCGCGACGGCGGACCCGCGACACGCAAGGAGCTCGCCGCATGAAGCGCATCGAGGCGGTCAACGACTTCGTCATCAAGTTCGCCAACGTCAACGGCTCGGGCTCGGCGTCGGCCAACGAACTGTTCGCGAAGGCGGTGCTGCGCATGGGCGTGCCGGTGGCGCCGCGCAACATCTTTCCCAGCAACATCCAGGGCATGCCGACCTGGTACGAGGCGCGCGTCTGCGAGCAGGGCTACGCCGGGCGGCGCGGCGGCGTCGACATGATGGTGGCGATGAACCCGCAGACCTGGGGCGCCGACGTGGCCGAGATCGAGCCCGGCGGCTACCTCTTCTACGACAGCACGCGGCCGATGCCGGCCTCGGCGTTCCGCCCCGACGTGCACGTGATCGGCGTGCCGCTGACGCAGATCACCAACGACACCTACAGCGACGCGCGCCAGCGCCAGCTGTTCAAGAACATCATCTACGTCGGCGCGCTGTCGGTGCTGCTCGAGGTGGAAGAGGCGGTGTTCGCGAAGCTCTTCGCCGAGCAGTACAAGGGCAAGGAGCGGCTGCTCGACGCCAACATGCAGGCGCTGAAGCTGGGCCGCGACCACGTGATGCAGCACCTGCCGCACCCGCTGGGCATCCGCGTGCGCCGCGCCGACAACGTGGGCCAGCAGGTCTTCACCGACGGCAACAGCGCGGCGGCCCTGGGCTGCGTCTACGGCGGCGCGACGGTGGCGGCGTGGTACCCGATCACGCCCTCGTCCTCGGTGCCCGAGGCGTTCCAGAAGTACTGCGAGAAGTTCCGCGTCGACCCGTCCACCGGCCAGAACCGCTACGCGATCGTGCAGGCCGAGGACGAGCTGGCATCGATCGGCGTGGTGGTCGGCGCCGGCTGGAACGGCGCGCGCGCCTTCACCGCGACCTCGGGGCCGGGCATCAGCCTGATGCAGGAGTTCATCGGCCTCGCGTATTTCGCCGAGATCCCGGTGACGATCATCGACGTGCAGCGCGGCGGGCCGTCCACCGGCATGCCCACGCGCACGCAGCAGAGCGACCTGCTGATCTGCGCCTACGCCTCGCACGGCGACACCAAGCACGTGCTGCTGTTCCCGCAGGACCCGCACGAGTGCTTCGAGTTCGCGGCCGCCGCGCTCGATCTGGCGGATCGGCTGCAGACCCCGGTGTTCCTGATGACCGACCTGGACATCGGGATGAACCAGCGCCTGTGCCAGCCCTTCGCCTGGGACGACGAGCAGCGCTACGACCGCGGCAAGGTGATGACGGCCGAGGAGCTGGAGGCCGGCAAGGACTTCGGCCGCTACAAGGACGTGGACGGCGACGGCATCCCCTGGCGCACGCTGCCCGGCACGCACCCGACCAAGGGCGCGTTCTTCACGCGCGGCACCACGCGCGACCCCTACGCGCGCTACTCCGAGCGCGGGCCGGACTACGTCTACAACATGGAGCGGCTGCTGAAGAAGTTCCGCACCGCGGCGGGCCTCGTGCCGCAGCCGCTGCTGCTCAAGGGCAAGCAGCCGACGACGCAGGGCGTGATCTACTTCGGCAGCACCACGCCGGCGCTGCACGAGGCGCTGGACGTGCTGGAGGCCGAAGGCATCCACCTCGACGCGCTGCGCGTGCGCGCCTTCCCGTTCACCGACAGCGTGCGCGAATTCATCGAAGGGCACGCGCGGGTCTTCGTCGTCGAGCAGAACCGTGACGGCCAGATGCAGCAGATGCTGGTCAACGAGCTGCAGATCGACCCGGCGCGGCTGACGCGCGTGCTGCACTACGACGGCACGCCCATCACCGCGCGCTTCATCGCCGGCGCCATCCGGCGGCACCTGGGCGCCGACGCACCGGCCCACGCGCCCGCCACCGTGAAGGAGGCCGCATGACCTTCATCGCCAAGCCGCGGCTGCACCACCCCACGCTGCAGACCAACAAGGTCGGCTACACGCGGCGCGACTACGAGGGCCGCATCAGCACGCTGTGCGCCGGCTGCGGCCACGACAGCATCAGCGCCGCGATCATCCAGGCCTGCTGGGAACTCGACATCGAGCCGCACCGCGTGGCCAAGCTCAGCGGCATCGGCTGCAGCAGCAAGACGCCCGACTACTTCCTCGGCGCCAGCCACGGCTTCAACACCGTGCACGGCCGCATGCCCAGCGTGCTGACCGGCGCGAACCTGGCGAACCGCGCGCTCATCTACCTGGGTGTCAGCGGCGACGGCGACAGCGCGTCCATCGGTCTCGGCCAGTTCGCCAACGCGATGCGGCGCGGCGTGCGCATGGCCTACATCGTCGAGAACAACGGCGTCTACGGCCTCACCAAGGGCCAGTTCAGCGCCACCGCCGACCGCGGCAGCAAGAGCAAGAAGGGCCAGATCAACAGCGACAGCCCGGTGGACCTGGTGGGCATCGCGCTGCAGCTGGGCGCCACCTACGTGGCGCGCAGCTTCTCGGGCGACAAGGCGCAGCTGGTGCCGCTGATCAAGGGTGCGCTGGCGCACGGCGGCGCGGCCTTCATCGACGTGATCAGCCCCTGCGTCACCTTCAACAACCACGGCGGCAGCACCAAGAGCTACGACTACATCCGCCAGCACAACGAGGCGGTGAGCCGCATCGATTTCATGACGCCTGGCGAGGAGATCACCACCAGCTACGCGCCCGGCACCGCGGTGGAGGTGCCGCAGCACGACGGCACCGTGCTGCGCCTGCGCAAGCTGCACGAGGACTACGACCCGACCGACCGCTACGCCGCGCTGAGCTACATGAACGAGCATGCCAAGCATGGCGAAGTCGTCACCGGTCTGCTATACCTCGACCCGCTGGCCACCGACCTGCACACCGCCATGAACACCTGTGCGGCGCCCCTGGCCAGCCTGGCTGAACAGCAGCTGTGTCCGGGGTCGGCCGCGCTGGCGAAGATCAACGCCGCGCTGCGCTGAAACACAGGTTCTCCGCGAGGGAGCTGCCATGTCCGAACGCACGGTGTTCCAGGCGATGTCGCGTCGCCACGTGATCAGCATCCACCCCGGCGCCACGGTGCACGAGGCCGCCTGCGTGATGACACGCGCCAACTGCGGCAGCGTGCTGGTGATCGACACCCACAGCGCCCTGCTGGGCATCCTCACCGAGCGCGACCTGATGACGCGCGTGCTGGCCAAGGCGCTGGACCCGGCGCGCACGCCGGTGAGCCAGGTGATGACGCCGCACCCGCGCTGCATACCGCCCGAGTTCAAGGTCGCCGACGCGGTGCTGATCATGATCGAGCGCGGTTTCCGCCACCTGCCGGTGGTCACCGAGGGCGGCCGCATCCTCGGCGTGTTCTCGGCGCGCGACGCGCTGCCGCGCGAACTCAGCACCGCGGTGACGCTGGCCGAGTTCCACGAGCAGGTGAACGACGCCCTGGGGTAGTCCCGTAGCCGGCCGCGGGCGGGCGCTTGGCTTATCGTCATGGCCCCCAACACCCGCCAACCGACAAACGGTTCCCACGATGTCCAAGCCCATGTCCCGGCGCGGCGCAGCGATCCTGCTGCCGCTGCTGGCCGGCCTGTGTGTCTCTGCGTCCACCTTCGCGCAGATGCCCGCGCAGCCCGGCACCGCTGCCTACCCCGGCGAGATCGCCCTGCGCGTCGACGCCACCGACCTCGACCACAAGGTCCTGCGCGTGCGCCAGAGCGTGCCGGTGAGCCCCGGCGCGCTGAAGCTCTACTACCCGCGCTGGCTGCCCGGCACGCACGGGCCCACCGGCGACATCAACCTGCTGTCGGGCCTGAAGATGTCCGCCGGCGGCAAGACGCTGGACTGGGAACGCGACCCGCTGGACCCCTACGCCTTCAAGCTGCAGGTGCCCGCCGGCGTGCGCATGCTCGACCTCGAGTTCGAGCACCTGGGCCCGGTCAGCCCGATGAGCGGCCGCGTGATCGTCACGCGCGAGATGCTCAACGTGCAGTGGAACAGCGTGGTGCTGTACCCCGCCGGCTACATGGCGAAGAACATCCAGGTCAGGCCGACGCTGGTGCTGCCCGCCGGCTGGCAGGCCGGCACGGCGCTGCGGCCCGAGAAGCAGGACGGCGCGGCCATCCAGTACAGGCCCGTCACGCTGGAGATGCTGGTCGACTCGCCGGTGTTCGCCGGCCGCAACTTCCGCCGCATCGAGCTCGACCCGCCCGGCACGCCGCGCCCGGTGGTGCTGAACCTGGTGGCCGACAGCGCCGACAAGCTCAATCCGACCGAAGCGCAGATCGAGGCCCACCGCGAGCTGGTGCGCCAGGCCGACAAGGCCTTCGGCTCGCGCCACTACAACCACTACGACTTCCTGCTCGCCATCAGCGAGGAGCTGGGCGGCATCGGCCTGGAGCACCACCAGAGCAGCGAGAACGGCGTGCGCCCGAACTACTGGGACGGCTGGGAGCGCCGCATCGGCTCGCGCGAGCTGCTGCCGCACGAGTACACGCACTCGTGGAACGGCAAGTTCCGCCGCCCGGCGGACCTCAACACGCCCGACTTCAACGTGCCGATGCAGAACAGCCTGCTGTGGCTCTACGAGGGCCAGACGCAGTTCTGGGGCTGGGTGCTGGCCGCGCGCAGCGGCCTCACCACGCAGCAGCAGGCGCGCGACCAGCTGGCGCGCACCGCCGCCAACTACGACAACCAGCCCGGCCGCGCCTGGCGCAACCTGCAGGACACCACGCACGACAACATCATGTCGCGCGGCCGTGGCATGAAGGACTGGAGCAACTGGCAGCGCACCGGCGGCGACTACTACGGCGAGATGCTGCTGGTGTGGCTGGACACCGACTCGCTGATCCGGGAGAAGAGCGGCGGCACCAAGTCGATCGACGACTTCGCGAAGGCTTTCTTCGGCGTGAAGGACGGCGAGCTGGGCCCGCTGACCTACAACTTCCACGACATCGTCGCCGCGCTCAACAGCGTGGTGGCGCACGACTGGAACGCCTTCCTGCGCCAGCGCCTGGACAGCCACGGCCCGGGCGCCCCGCTGGACGGCCTGACGCGCTCGGGCTGGAAGCTCGCGTACGCCGAGACGCCCAGCGACACCGCACGTGCCGACGAAGGCGAGGAGCGCTACCTGGACCTGAGCCACTCGCTGGGCTTCACGATGGGCTCGCCGCGCGGGGGCTCCTTCCTGATGCCGGGCGGCGACACCCGCATCGGCAGCGTGATCTGGGGCGGCGTGGCCTACAAGGCCGGCATCGCCCCGGGCACCACGCTGGTGGCGGTGAACAACCGCGCCTACAAGCCCGAGCTGCTGAAGGCCGCGATCACCGCGAACAAGGGCGGCCAGGCGCCGATCGAGCTGCTGCTGCGCGACGGCGAGAACTTCCGCACGGTGAAGATCGACTACCGCGGCGGCCTGCGCTACCCGCGCCTGGAGCGCATCGCCGGCACCGAGGACCGGCTGGCCGGCACGCTCGGCAAACGCTGAAGGACATCAGGCCATGGGCAAGAGCAGCAAGGGCGGCAAGAGCGGCAAGATGGGCAAGGGCGAGTACCTCGAGCAGCTGGCCGCGCTGGAGCTCGAGCTCAACGACGTGGCGCGCTGGCTGCAGCACACCGGCAAGCGGCTGCTGGTGCTGGTGGAAGGGCGCGACACCGCGGGCAAGGGTGGCGTCATCGCCGCCATCGCCGGCACGCTGAACCCGCGCCAGTGCCGCGTGGTGGCGCTGCCCAAGCCCACCGACCGCGAGCGCACGCAGTGGTACTTCCAGCGCTACGTGCCGCACCTGCCGGCGGCCGGCGAGATCGTGCTGTTCGATCGCAGCTGGTACAACCGCGCCGGTGTCGAGCGCGTGATGGGCTGGGCCACCGAGGATCAGGTGCAGGCCTTCCTGGCCCAGGCCCCGGTGTTCGAGAAGATGCTGGTCGACGAAGGCATCCTGCTCTTCAAGTACTGGCTCACGGTCGACCAGGCGCAGCAGGAAGAGCGCTTCGCCGAGCGCCGCGCCGACCCGCTCAAGCGCTGGAAGCTGAGCCCGGTGGACATCGAGTCGCGGGCGCGTTATGCCGACTACACGAAGGCCCGCAACGCGATGCTCGACGCCACCCACACGAAGCGCGCGCCGTGGACGCTGGTCGACTTCAACGACCAGCGCCGCGGCCGCCTGGCGCTGATCCGCCACCTGCTCGACGCCATTCCCGAGCACCAGGTGCCCGAGACGCTGATCGAGTTCCCGCCGCTCGAGCACGAGCCGCTGAAGGAGCAGTTCAGGAAGGGCTGGAAGCCGATCTGAGGCGGCGCAGGCCCAGCAGCGCCAGGCCCGCCGCCAGCAGCGCGGCCGGCGGCGCCTCCGGCACCGGGCTCACGTCCACGCGCATCAGGTAGGGGCCTTCCAGCCCCTGCACGATCCAGCTCGCGCCCTGCGTGTCCGAGTAGCCGTAGTAGCCGAACGAGCCGAAGCCGCTGGCGCCGTTGCCGGTGGCGTACGACCAGTCGTAGCCGCCACCGCCCTGCACGCCCATCACGACCCAGTAGGTCGCTTCGGGCGCCAGGATCACCGGCGTCAGCGGCAGCAGCTGCTCGTCGTGCATGCCGCTGCCGTCGAGGGCCGGCACGCTCAGCAGGCTCAGCAGGGCGCCGGGGCCGGCCGGGCCCGCGTCGGCGCGCAGCTCGGCGACGATGGCCGGGCCGTCGTGCACCAGGCCCAGATGCAGCGTCAGGCTGTCCAGGCGCCATTCGCCGCCGCCGGGCATGATGAAGGACTGGCCGGACCAGAACACGTCGCGCACGTTCGCCGGGTTCTGGATCGGCTCGCCGAGGTTGTCGATCAGCACGTCGGCGCGGCTGGCGCCGGCGGCGGTGGCGGCTGCGACCAGCAGCACGAGGGCTTTCGGGTTCGTCGTCATCGCGGGCTCCTTGCGGTGGAAAAGGCCGGGCTTGACTCGGCTAACGCGAAGCGCCGGGCGCGTCCGCCGCCGCCCCCAAGTTCTGGGGACACCGGGTAGCGGCCCGGCACGACAATCGGCGCTCCTCCCGCCGGAGCTCCTGCGACCGATGAGCGACGTCACCGAATGGCTGGTGGCTGCACAGCGCGGCGACGCGCTCGCGTTCGGGCGCCTGTTCGAGCTGCTGTACCCGGACCTGCGCCGCATCGCGCACGCGCGGCTGCGCGGCAGCGCGCAGGAGCTGATGAACACCACGGCGCTGGTGCACGAGTCCTTCGTGCGCCTGGTGCGCCTGGAGCGGTTGGCGGTGGAAGACCGGCCGCGCTTCCTGGCCTACGTGGGGCAGGTGATGCGCTCGATCGTCGTCGACCTGGTGCGCGAGTCGCGCGCCGAGCGCCGCGGCGGCGGCGCGCCGCTGCTGCCGATCGACACCGCGTTCGAACGCGAACTGGCCGCGCCGGAGGTCGCGCACGAGGTGCTGCGCGTGCACGAGTCGCTGCAGGAGCTGCAGCTGCACGACGAGCGCCTGGTGCGGGTGGTGGAGCTGCGCTACTTCGTGGGCCTGGAGATGGACGAGGTGGCGCAGGCGCTGGGCATCGGCAAGCGCACCGCCGAGCGCGACTGGGAGCGCGCGCGCCTGTTCCTGTTCCGCAGCCTGAGGACATGAGGCCCCGCGGAGGTCGCATGGACATCCCTCCCTCCGACTGGCCGCGGCTGCTGCAGCTGCTGGACGTGCTGCTGGCCCTGCCGACCGAGGAGCAGGCCGCGGCGGTGGACGCGCTGCCGGGCGACGACGCACGCCTGCGCGACACGCTGCGCGAGCTGCTGGCCGAACGCGACGCGATGGCGCGCGAGCACTTCCTGGCCGAAATGCCGGCGCTGCCGCCGGCGCCACCCGCGCCGGCGCCGGCCGACGACCGTGCCGGCCAGCGCGTGGGGCCCTGGCGGCTGGTGCGCGAGCTCGGCCGCGGCGGCATGAGCGTGGTGTGGCTCGCGGTGCGCGCCGAGGCGCCCGACCTGCCGCCGGTGGCGCTGAAGCTGCCGCTGGTGGACCCGCTGCGCGCCGCGCTGCTGGCCGAGCGCCTGGCGCGCGAGCGCGACATCCTGCTGAGCCTGCAGCACCCCGGCATTGCCGCGGTGCGCGACGCCGGCGTGTCCGATGGCCAGGCCTGGCTGGCGCTGGAGCCGGTGGACGGCCGGCCCATCACCGAGGACGCCGCCGCGCGCGGCCTCTCCGCTCCGGCGCGCCTGCGCCTGTTCCTGCAGGTGCTGGACGCGGTGGGGCACGCGCACGCGCAGCTCGTGATCCACCGCGACATCAAGCCCGCGAACGTGCTGGTGGATCGCAGCGGCGCGGTCAAGCTGCTCGACTTCGGCGTCGCCAAGCTGCTGGCCGAGGCGGAAGGCGACGCGCCGTCGACCGCGCTCACGCAATGGGGCGGGCGTGCGATGACGCCGCAGTACGCGTCGCCCGAGCAGATCGGCGGCGCGCCGCTGTCCACCGCCACCGACCTCTATTCGCTCGGCGTGCTGCTCTACGAGCTGCTCACCGGGCGGCTGCCGTACCGGCTGACGCGCGCGACGCCGGGCGCCATCGAGCAGGCGATCCTCGACGGCGGCATCACGCTGCCGAGCGTGGCCGCCAGCGGTGCCGACCGGCGCGCGCTGCGCGGCGACATCGACGCCATCGTCACCAAGGCGCTGGCGCTCAAGCCCGCCCAGCGCTACCGCTCGGCCGAGGCCTTCGCCGAGGACATCCGGCGCCATCTCGAGTCGCGCCCGGTGCTGGCGCGGCCGGCGGGGCTGGCCTACCGCGTCGGGCGCCAGCTGCGTCGCCACGCCTGGGGCTACGCGGCCGGCGCCGCGCTGCTGCTGGCGCTGGGCGCCGGCGCCGGCGCCACCGCCTGGCAGGCGCGCATCGCGCGCCAGGAAGCGGCGCGCGCGAACGCGGTGCAGCGCTTCGTGCTGGACATCTTCCGCCACAACAGCGTGCGCCAGAGCGACCCCGAGCGCGCGCGCGCCACCACCGCGCGCGAGCTGCTGGCGATCGGCGCCGAACGCATCGACGCCACGCTGGCCGACAACCCGCAGGCGGCGATGGAAGTGAACGCGGTGCTGGCGCAGATGCACTCCGACCTCGGGCTTTCGGAGCGGGCGGCCGAGCTGCGCCGGCAGGCGGTGCAGGCGGCCGAGCAGGTCTACGGCCCGCGCAGCCCGCAGCTGGTGCTGGCGCTCACGCAGTGGGCGTCGGACCTGCACCACGTGGGCCGCCTCGACGAACGCCGCAGCGCGCTGCAGCGCGCGCTGGCGATCGTGCGCGAGGGCCCGGACCGCGCCACGCCGCAACGGGCCGAGCTGTACCGGCGCTGGTCGGAGCTGGAGCAGAGCGGGCAGACGGGCGAGGCGCGGCGCTGGGCCGAGCTGGCGGTGGCCGACGCCGAGCGCCTGGACGACGACGACGAACGCTGGCGCTCGTACGAGACGGCGGCCACCGAGCGTCACCTGTCGGGCGACGACGCCGCCGCGGCGGCGCTGTACCGGCGCGCGCTGGATGCCGCGGCGCGCTGCCGCTGCGTCTTCCCCGGCGAGCAGGTGCGCGCGCGCGTGCAGATGGCCGAGGCGCTGAACCAGCAGCTGCAGCCGGCCGCGGCCGAGGCCGCGCTGCGCCAGGCGCTGGCCGAGTCGCGGCGCTTCAACGGCGAGCGCCACCTCGACACCGTGCAGACCACGCTGCGGCTGGCCTCGGTGCTGTCGCTCAACGGCGATCCGCGCGCCGCGCTGGTGCTGCTGGAGCCGCTGCGGCCCCTCGTCGACGGGCCCGAGGGCATCGACGAGTTCAGCGCGCCGCAGGTGCTCAACATCATGGGCAACGCCTGGATCCTGCTCGGCCGCTTCGATGCCGCCGAGCCGGCGGTGCGGCGCGCCATCGAGCTGCGCGACCGCGGCCGCGCCAACACGCCGTTCGCGGCCACGCTGCGCGAGACGCTGGCGCGCGCCCTGATCGGCGCCGGCCGCCTGCCCGAGGCCGAGGCCGCGCTGGCCGAGGCCGAGCGCATCCACCGCACCAGCGGGGCCAGGCCGGGCGAAGGGCGCTGGGCGCGGCTGGCCGTGACCGCCCTGCGGCTGCACCTGCAGCGCGGCGACCTGGCCGCCGCCGAGCGTCGCGCCGCCGAGATGCCGGCAGGCGTGGAGGCCGGCGGCGCGCCCGGCATCAACGGGCTCGAGCGCTCGCTGGTGCATGCCGACTTCGACGTCGAGGCCGGCCACGACGCGCAGGCCGCCACGCGCCTGCAGGCGGTGCGCGCGGTGCTGGTGCCGCACGAACTGGCGGCGCAGCTGCCGCTGCTGGAAGCGCAGCGCCGCTACGTCTGCGGCCGCTGGGCGCTGCGCCAGGCGCCCGGCCAGGCGCGCGCGCACTTCGCGGCCAGCCATGCGGCGCGCCTGTCACGGCTGGGCGCCGACGCACCGGCCACGCGCGAGGCGGCGCAGGGGCTGGCGCGGTCGCCGGCGCCGGACGCTGCGGCACCGGGCCCCGGCGGTCCCTGCTGAACCTGCAAGCTGGGGGGGTGCGGCGGATGCGCCCGCGCCGCTCCGTTAGCCGGTGAACAGGAGGTCGCCATGCCAGCCCACCGTTCGTTCGCCGCCGCCCTCGCGTTCGCCCTCTTCGGCACCGCCGCGCCGCTGGCGTGCGCCCAGGTGCTGGACTGGGGCGCGCAGGCCACGCTCGCGCTCGACGCCGGCAGCGTTCACTGGTTCAGCGACCAGGGCGGCGCGCACACCACTGCCACGGGCCTGGTCACGCAGGCGGTCAGCGACCACGTCGGCGGCGGCGCGCAGGCGGCATCGACCAGCGCCTACGCCAGCATCGGCGCCCTGGGCGGCGTGGTGCACGCCGAGGCCGGCGCCTTCGCGCTCAGCTCGGGCCAGGGCAGCAACGACCTCAGCTGGTACGCCGACCTGCTGATCACCGGCACGCCCGGCACGCGCGTCGCGCTGGCCTTCGGCACCCGCTTCGAGGGCGCGCTGTCGGGCGCCGGGCTCGGGCAGGGCAGCGGCGCCTGGGCCACCACCTGGGTGGCCGGCGTGCCGCTGGCCGACTGGCGCTACCAGTCGGTGATCGCCACCGGCCCGTTCGACGTGTTCACGAGCCAGGTCCAGGAGTTCGACGTCGGCACGGTGGTGCGCGTGGCCAGCCGGCTGACCGTGGTGGCGCGCGCCGAGGGCCTGGAGCTGACCACCAGCTGGGCCACCGCCGACGCGCTCAACACCTCGGCCTTCTACGTCGACGTGCTGACGCCCGGCGGCGGCTACGTCGCCGGCGGCGGCGTGGTGTTCCAGCCGCTGTCGGCGGTGCCCGAACCGGCGCCGGCGGGGCTGCTGCTGGTGGCGCTGCCGCTGGTGGCGGGGCTGCTCGGGCGGCGCCGTCGCTGAACCGGCCGTCCGTCGCCCGGTTGTCGCGCTTCGTCGCAGCGGGTGCCGCATCCGTCGCGGCATGCGGCATGCTCGCCGCCCATGCGACAAGAACCCCACCTTTCCACGCTGCGCGGCGCACTCCGGTGCGCCGCGTTCCTTCTGGCCCTGTGCGGCGCCGCCACCGGCGCGCACGCCCAGGCCGCCGCGGCCGCCGACCCGCTGTGGCTGCGCTACCCGGCGATCTCGCCCGACGGGCGCCAGATCGCCTTCGCCTTCCAGGGCGGCCTGTGGCTGGTGCCGGCGGCGGGCGGCACCGCGCGGCCGCTGGTGGCCAACGGCGCCTACGCGTTCCGGCCGGTGTGGTCGCCCGACGGCTCGCAGATCGCCTATGCGTCCGACCTGCACGGCAACTTCGATGTCTTCGTGGTCGCGGCCGAAGGCGGCCCGTCGCGCCGGCTGACCACGCACTCCGCACCCGAGCTGCCGGTGGCCTTCACGCCCGACGGCAAGGAGCTGCTGTTCTCGGCGCAGCGCATGGACGCACGCACCAGCCTGCAGTACCCCACGCGGCCGATGAGCGAGCTCTACAAGGTGGCCGTCGAGCCGGGTCGCCGGCCGGTGCAGATCTTCAGCTCGCCGGCGCTGGCCGGCGCCTTCGACAGGGCCGGCGCGCGCCTGGTCTACGAGGACTGGAAGGGCTACGAGAACGACTGGCGCAAGCACCATGTCTCGCCGGTGGCGCGCGACATCTGGCTGTGGGACGCGAAGACGCGCCAGCACCGCCAGCTGACCAGCTTCGGCGGCGAGGACCGCAACCCGGTGTGGGCGCCGGACGAGCAGGCCGTCTACTACCTCAGCGAGAAGAGCGGCACCTTCAACGTCTGGCGCATGCCGGTCGACCAGCCCGAAGCCGCGGTGCAGGTCACGCGCTTCGAGAAGAATCCGGTGCGCTTCCTGTCGATCGCGCGCGACGGCACGCTCGCCTTCGGCTGGGACGGCGAGCTCTACACGCTGGCGCCCGGCGCCGGCCAGGCCACGAAGGTGGCGGTGCGCATCGCCGCCGACACCCGCGCCCGCAAGCTCGAGAGCCTGACGCAGACGCGCGGCGCCACCGAACTCGCGGTCAGCCCCGACGGCCAGGAAGTGGCCTACGTGCTGCGCGGCGAGGTCTTCGTCACCAGCGTGGAGTTCGGCGACACGCGCCGCATCACCAGCACGCCCGAGCAGGAGCGCTCGGTGAGCTTCAGCCCCGACGGCCGCAAGCTGCTGTTCGCCGGCGAGCGCGAGGGCTCGTGGAACCTCTACGAAGCCAGCCTGCCCGGCACGAAGAAGGAGCAGCCCTACTTCTTCAGCAGCCCGCAGGTGGCGACCCGGACGCTGCTGAAGAACGGCAAGGACAACTTCCAGCCGCGCTACTCGCCCGACGGCAAGGAGGTGGCCTACCTGGAGAACCGGGCCACGCTGAGGGTGCTGAACATCGCCAGCGGCCAGGCGCGCACGGTGCTCCCGTCGCAGTGGAACTACTCGTACAGCGACGGCGACATCGCCTTCGACTGGTCGCCCGACGGGCGCCACCTGCTGGCCACCTTCGTCGATCCCGAGCGCTGGAGCAACGAGATCGGCCTGGTCGACGCGCAAGGCAAGGCGCCGATGGTCAACCTCACGAAGAGTGGCTACGAGGACGTGCGCCCGCTGTGGATGCGCGGCGGCCGGATGATGATCTGGGCCACCGACCGCATGGGCCTGCGCGGCACCAGCGGCAACGCGCAGTGGGACGTCTACGCGATGTTCATGAACCGCGAGGCCTTCGACCGCTTCCGCCTCGACAAGGCCGACTACGCGCAGCTCGTGAAGCGCGAGGAGGACGAGAAGAAGGCGCGCGACGAGGCCAAGGCCAAGGCGGCGAAGGACTCGAAGGAGGGCAAGGACGCCAGGCCGGCCGACGACGCACCGGCGCCGGCGGAGCCGGTGGCCATCGAGCTGCCGCGCATCGAGGAGCGCATCGCGCGCCTGACCACCAACTCGGGCAACGTGCGCGCGATGACGCTGTCGCCCGATGGCGAGGTGCTGTACGTGCTGCTGCAGACCGCGGAGGCCTACGAGCTGTGGGTCAACCGGCTGCGCCACGACGACGTGCGCCGGGCCGCCGTGTTCCCTGCCGCGAAGCCCGCGCCCGGCGACCCGGACGGCGTGGAGCTGCTGCTCGACGCGAAGGGCGAGACCGCCTTCGTGCTGGCCGACGGCACGATCCAGAAGTTCAAGCTGCCCAAGACCGGCGAGGGCGACATCCGCTTCGAGCCGGTGAAGTTCAGCGCCGAGCTGCGCCTGGACCGCGCCGCCGAGCGCGCCTACTTCTTCGAGCACGCCTGGCGCCAGACGCGCGAGAAGCTCTACGTGCCCGACATGGGCGGCGTCGACTGGGCCGGCTACAAGCGCACCTACGAGCGCTTCCTGCCGCACATCGCCAACAACCACGACTTCGCCGAGATGCTGAGCGAGCTGCTGGGCGAGCTCAACGTCTCGCACACCGGTTCCGGCTACAGGCCGCGCACGCCGGGCGGCGACGCCACCGCGGCCCTGGGCGTGTTCTTCGACGAGAGCCACACCGGCCCCGGCCTCAAGGTGGCGGAAGTCATCGAGAACGGCCCGCTGTCGCTGGCGCGTTCGGGCGTGAAGGCGGGCAGCGTGATCGAGAACATCGACGGCGTGGCCATCCTGCCGGGCATGGAGTTCGATTCGCTGCTGAACCAGAAGGCCGGCAAGCGCATCGAGATCTCGGTCTTCGACCCGGCCACCAACCGGCGCTTCGAGCAGACGGTGCGGCCCATCACGCCGGGCGACCAGAACGAGCTGCTGTACCGGCGCTGGCTGCGCCTGCAGCGCGAGGTGGTGGACCGCCTCTCGGGCGGCCGGCTGGGCTACGTGCACGTGCGCGGCATGGACGAGCCGAGCTACCGCGAGGCCTACACGCAGATCCTGGGCCGCGAGAGCGCGAAGCAGGGGCTGATCGTCGACACCCGCTTCAACGGCGGCGGCAACCTGCACGACGAGCTGGCCACGCTGCTGTCGGGCCGGCGCTACCTGCAGTTCGTGCCGCGCGGCCAGGAGCTGGGCTGGGAGCCGACCGGGCGCTGGACCAAGCCTTCGGTGGTGCTGATCAGCGAGAGCAACTACTCCGACGCGCACCTGTTCCCCTGGGTCTACAAGCATCAGCAGATCGGCAAGCTGATCGGCATGCCGGTGGCCGGCACCGGCACCGCGGTGTGGTGGGAGACGCTGCAGGACCCGACGCTGTTCTTCGGCATCCCGCAGGTGGGCTTCCGCGACGCCCAGGGCCGCTACATGGAGCGCGAGCGCGTGGACCCCGACGTGCGCGTGGCCAACGACCCGGCGAAGCTGGAAGCCGGCCAGGACCAGCAGCTGGAAGCCGCGGTGCGCGAGCTGCTGAAGTAGCCACCGGCACAATCGCGCGCCATGGCGGTGCGCGGACGCTGGGGTTGGATGCTGGGTGCGGCGGCGCTGCTGCTGGCCGGCGCCGCCGCGCTGGTGCGCTGGGACATCGCGCAGCGCCGCGCGGCCTTCCAGGCCGACGCGCGCGCGGCGCACCGGCTGCTCAGCCAGCGCGCCGCGCAGCACGAGGCGGTGCTGGCGACGCTGGTGCTGCTGGGTCCCGCGGCCTCCGCGGCCGACAGCCCCGAGCAGCGGCTGCCGGCGCTGTATCCGCAGCTGCTGAAGGTGCTGCGGCGCGACGCCGGCAGCGACTGGCCCGACGCCGCGCTGCAGGCGGCCGAAGCGCAGTCGCGCAGCGAGCGCCGCGCGGTGGTGGCGGCCTTCGACGCCGCGGCCGGCCGCTACACGCTGCTGCAGGCCGGCACGCCGGCGAGCTACGCCCTCGTGATCGACGCGCAGCGCCTGGCCCCCTGGGACACCTGGCCCATCGCGCGCGGCGGGCCGGCGGCGGTGCGGCTGGCCCATGGCGGCCAGACCCTGCTGCTGCAGGCGTCGCCCGACGCGTCGCAGCGGCCCGCCGGGCTCACCGAAGGCTTCGTGTTCGCGAAGGCGCTGGCGCTCGACAGCCAGCCCTTCGAGCTGCAGCTGCAGCAGGCCACTGGCCCGGCGCAGTGGCCCTGGCGCGGGCTCTCCGCCTGGGCCGCGGCGGTGGTGCTGGGCACCGTGCTGCTGGCCGGCTGGCAACGCGCGCGTGCCGCCCGGCAGCGCGCCGAGCAACAGCTGCGCTTCGCCCAGGTGGCGCGGCTCAACGCGCTGGGCGAGATGGCCGCCGGCCTGGCGCACGAGCTGAACCAGCCGCTCACCGCGGTGAGCGCGAACGCGCAGGCGGCGCGCCGGCTGCTCGACGAAGACCCGCCCGAGCTGGACGACGCGCGGCAGGCACTGGCCGCCGCCACCGTTCAGGCACGCCGCGCGGCCGAGGTGGTGGCGCGGCTGCGGCGCCGCCTGGAGACACCCGAGCAGGCCGGTGCCGCGGTGCCGGTTTCCTTGCGCGACGGCGCGCAGCAGGTCCTGCAGCTGCTGGATGCGGAGCTGGTGCGCCGCGGCCTGACCGTCGAAGTGAACGGCAGCAGCGAGCCGGTGCTCGCCGACCCGGTGGCGCTGCAGCAGATCCTGCACAACCTGGTGAGCAACGCGCTGCTGGCGCTGGACGACGTGCCCGCCACCGAGCGTCGGCTGACACTGCAGATCGAACCCGGCGCGATCACCGTGCGCGACAGCGGCCCCGGCATCGCGCCCGAGCTGCTGCCGCGCCTGTTCGAGCCCTTCTTCACCACGCGCGCCGGTGGCGCGGGCCTGGGGCTGGGCCTGAGCCTGTGCGAGACACTCGCGCAGGCGATGCACGGCACGCTGGCGGCCGCGAACGTGGCGCCGCGGGGTGCCGCGTTCCGGCTGGCGCTGCCGCTGGCCCACCGCTCGGAGGCTTCCGCGTGAATCCCGTGTCCCCGCTGATCCAGGTCGTCGACGACGACCAGGCCGTGCGCGAGGCGCTGGCGCTGCTGATCGGCACCGTGGGCCTGCGCGTGGCCACCTGGGCGCACCCCGACGCATTCCTGGCCGGTTTCGACCGCGAGGCCATCGGCGCCATCGTGCTCGACATGCGCATGCCGGGCCTGTCGGGCCTGGCGGTGCTGGAGCGGCTGCGCGCCGAGGGCGTCGACCAGCCGGTGGTGATGCTCACCGGCCACGGCACGGTGGAGATGTGCCGGCGCGCCTTCAAGCAGGGCGCGACCGAGTTCCTGGAGAAGCCGGTCGACGACGACCTGCTGCTGGACACGCTGCACCAGGCCGTGCGCCAGCACGTGCGCTCGCGCGAACGCGTGGCGGCCGGGCGCGAGGCGCGCGAGCGGCTGGCGCGGCTGTCCGAGCGCGAGCGCGAGGTGCTGGGGCTGGTGGTGGAAGGCCTCACGAACAAGGAGGTGGCGCGGGCCCTCGCGCTGTCGCCACGCACCGTGGAGACGCACCGCGCGAACCTGTCGGCGAAGCTGGAGGTGGCGACGCTGGCGCAGCTGATCCGCGCCTACGGCGCAGCCCTGTCCGAAGGCGACCCTACGTAGAGATACGGAAGGCGGCGCGTGACCGTACGAATGGGCGCCCGCAGCGACGATTCCTAAAGTGGCGGCACGGTCGAGCAACGACCGGCTCTGGAGAAAGCCAAGCATGAACCGCCCCCTCGCCCTCGCCCTCGTCACCGTCGCCGCCGCGCTGGCCGCGCCCGCCTACGCCCAGGCCCAGGCCGTGCGCACCGAGCGCAACATCTCGCTGGAGCTCGCGAACCAGATCGCCGCCGGCAGCGTGGCCGCCTGCGCCGCGAACGGCTACGCGGTGACCGCGACGGTCGTCGACCGCGCCGGCGGCGTGCGCGCCGTGCAGCGCGCCGACAACGCCGGCCCGCACACGCTCGGCGCCAGCCAGCAGAAGGCCTTCACGTCCGCGTCGGCCAAGAACACCACGCTGGCGATGATGGAAGGCGCGCAGAAGAACCCGGCCGCGGCCAACCTGGTCTACATCCCCGGCTACCTGCTGCTGGGCGGCGGCGTGCCGATCAAGGTGGGCAACGAGGTGATCGGCGCGGTGGGTGTCGGCGGCGCGCCGGGCGGCCACCTCGACGAGCAGTGCGCGAACGCGGCGATCGACAAGGTCAAGGAACTGCTGAAGTGAAGCCGCTGCGCGCGTTCTTCGCGGCCGTGTCGCTGCTCGTCGCCGCGCCGGCCTTCGCGCAGGTGCCGCCGAGCGCCGCCGAGGCCGCGGCCTACACCGGGCTGCACGCCGCAGCGCAGCGCGGCGACACGGCGGCGATCGAACGCCTGCTGCGCGGTGCCTCCGACCGCAGGCCGCTGCTCGAAGCCCGCGACGGCCACGGCCGCACGCCGCTGCACGTGGCCACCTTCGCGCGCCAGCGCGAGGCGGTGAAGGCGCTGCTGGCGGCCGGAGCCGACAGCGCCGCCTTCGAGGACGGCCGCTACGACGCGGTGACCATCGCCGCCGTGGCCGACGACGAGGAGACGCTGCGCGTGCTGCTCGCCGCGGGTGCCAGCGCGAAGCTCACCACCAGCCGCTACGACGGCACCGCGCTGATCGCCGCCGCGCACCTGGGCCACGACGGCGTGGTGCGCCAGCTGATCAAGGCCGGCGCGCCGCTGGACCACGTGAACAACCTGCACTGGACCGCGCTGATCGAGGCCGTGGTGCTGGGCAACGGCGGGCCGCGGCACCAGGCCACCGTGAAGGCGCTGCTGGAGGCAGGTGCCAGCACCCGGCTCGCCGACCGCGACGGCCGCACGCCGCTGCAGCTGGCGCAGGCGCACGGCTACGCCGCGCTGGTGCAGCTGATCGAGGCCCGCCGGTAGCCCTCAGCCGAGCTTGTAGAGCGCCGCCAGCAGCGCCTTGCGTTCCATCATCTCGCCGGCCGCGTCGGCCAGCTTGTGGAAGAACACCTCGCGCGAGCTGCAGCCGGCGGCCGCACGGCGCGCCAGCACCAGTGCGATCGGCCCGCCCTGCTTGGCCAGCAGGCGGCCGGCCTGCTCGACGATCTCGGGCGTGAGCGGCGTGCGCGACACCAGCGGCTGCTCCGGCGGCACCGACGGCGGCCAGCCGCTGGCTGGCACGTCGCCTTCGGCGTGGCCCAGCGCCGCGGCCACGGCCGGCAGGCGGCCGGCACGGCGCAGGAACACCGGCCGCTCGGGCGGCGTCAGCGCGTCCTCGGCGATGCGCGTCACCAGCTCGCCCAGCGTCTGGCTGCGCTTGCCCGCCTCGCGCACGACGATGCGGCTCATCGCGCCCAGGCAGGGGCGCAGCAGCGCTTCCAGCTCGGCCAGCGCGATGGGGTCGAAGCGGCCGGTGTCGGCCGAAGCCGGGGCCGGCTGCAACGGTGGCGGCGCGGTGCGTGCACGCGGCGGCTCCGGCGCCTCCGGCGGCACCACCTGCACGGTGGCCGGCAGCTGGTTCATCTGCGTCACCGCGTCGATCAGCGTCGGCGGCCCCATCACGCCCGGCCAGGCCGGCGCCTGCGGGCCGGTGCCGTGGCGCTGCACCGCGGCCAGCGCCTCGCGCGACAGGTTGCGCGGCGTGCGCTCGCTGGGCGCGGCGTCCAGCAGCGCCCGGCGCATCTCGTCGGCGCTGGCGAAGCGATCGCCCGGGTGCTTGGCCAGCGCGCGCGCCACCACGGCGTCGAGCGCCGGCGTCGACACCGAGCCCGGCAGCAGCGAAGGCGCCGGCGGCTGCTGCTGCAGCACCTGGTACATCACCGAGCTGGCGCTGCCCAGGAAGGGCGCGCTGCCGGTCAGCAGTTCGTAGAGCAGCACGCCGCAGGAGAAGATGTCCACGCGCTGGTCCATCGCGCCGCCGGCGAAGCGCTCGGGCGCCATGTAGCCGGGCGAGCCCCAGAGCGCGTTGCGCAGCGTGATGCCCGAGGCCTCCACGCGGGCGATGCCGAAGTCCGTCACCTTGATGCGGCCGTCGGCCGCCACCAGCAGGTTGCTGGGCTTGATGTCGCAGTGCCACACGCGCTGTGCGTGCGCGCACTGCAGCGCTTCCAGCAGCTGCAGCATCGAGGCCATCACGTCGGGCAGCGCGAGGCGTTCGCCCTGCTTGGCCAGCATCGCCAGCGACGGGCCGTCGATGCACTCCATCGCGATGAACAGCTCCTCGCCGTTCTCGCCGTACTCGCCGCTTTCGTAGATGGCGACGATGTTCGGGTGGTTCAGCCGCCCCGCGGCCTGGGCCTCGACGCGGAACTGCCGCAGCGCCGTGGGGCCGTCGCCGGTGCTGTCGCGCAGCGGCGCGCGGATCGTCTTGATCGCCACGTTGCGCTGGATGTCCGGATCCTGCGCCCGGTAGACCACGCCCATCGAACCCTCACCGATCAGCCCGGTGATCCGGTACTTGCCGATGCGCAGCGGCATCGGCACGGGGGTGGGCATGAACGTCATGGGGCGGGCGCTCACGCAGGAGCCCCATCGAGCATCTGCATCGCCTGCGCCAGGCTGCGGCGCATGCGCGTGAAGGCCTGGGCCAGCGCGCCGATCTCGTCGCCGGTGGCCGACTGGAAGGCCGGCGCGCCCATCTCGCCCAGGCTCACCTGGTCGGCGATGCGGGCCAGTTGCGTGACCGGGCGGATCACCAGGAACCACAGCATGATGTTGAGCGCGACCGCGATCACCACGAACACGGTGGTCAGCAGCGCCATGAAGGTGAGCCAGGCTTCCTGCGCGCGCGCCAGCGGCAGCGCCATCGGCACCGAGACGATCTGCGCGCCCACCACCTCGCCCAGCTGCCAGCCGAAGCCGTTGGCGGGGCCGTACTTCTCCACCAGCGTGCGCGGCGCGGCGTCCAGCGTGCTGTGGCAGCGCAGGCAGGCGCCGTCGGAGATGCGGATCGGGCGTGCGATGTAGAGCGCGCGGCCCGACGGCGTGTCGCGCTCGCCGATGGACTCCTTGGCCTGCTGCGACTTGCGGAACTCGCTGATCACGTCGGCCTCCCATTCCACCGCGCGGTCGCGCGGGTTCGTGGGGTTCAGCGTCGCTTCCTTGTAGCTGTACTCGGGGTGGTTCTTCTGCAGCGTGGCCAGCACCTCGGTGGCCGAGAACGCCGGCACCGACTGCGGCAGGAAGCCGTACTTCATCTGCGTCTCCAGCAGCGGCGCCACCTGGGTGGAGGTGTAGCTGCGCACCGCCAGCGCCTTCTCCAGCATGAAGCGCGCGTGCTGCAGCACTTCCTGCTGCGCGTTGCGCAGCAGCAGGGTGCGCGTGATCACGCTGGTGGCCGCGAGGCCGAGCGCGAAGACGATGATGAAGACCAGGTTGAACTTGAGCAGCAGCTTCATGGCGGGTCTCGGTCGGTCTTTCGGGAATGACTACTGGGGCGACGACGGCGCCGAGGCGGCCGCGGTGGCGGGCTCGGCTTCGACGGCCGGCGCGGGCGGCGGAGGCGGCTTCTTCGGCGGCGGCGGGAACAGCACGGGCTGCCACTCCGGGTGCAGCTTCAGCTCGGCCACCAGCGCGCCGCGGAAGGCGCTGTCCTTGGCGCGCGGGGTCAGGCGGTGCACGAAGGCGGGGCGCAGCGCGGCTTCGCCGTTGACCCAGGGCGCGATCTCGGCGTACGCCACCTCGACGGGCTTGGCGGGCTCGACCATGCGGCCGGCGAAGCGGGCGCTGCGGCGCGGCAGCGTGTCGATGAAGGCGCGCGGCACCTGACCGCGCAGCTCGGGCGGCGGCGTGCGCGCCAGGCTGCCCGGGCCCTGTGCCGGCAGCAGGTAGGAGTCGCCGTCCTTCAGCGCCTGCAGCTGGCCGCGGCCGTCGCGGCGGCGCTGCAGCTCGGCACTGCCGGACTCGACGAACAGCCACATCCGGTCGGCAGCGATGCTGGCGATCAGCGTGCCGGCGATGCGCGCCGCGTCGCCGCGCGGCGTGGCCAGCGTGGCCGTGGCGGACGCGCCGGCGCCGGGGGCGGGCAGCGTCAGCTTGGCCCAGCCCTGCAGCAGGTAGCCGGCGGGGGCGCCGTCGCGCGTCAGCGCGCGCGGCAGCAGCATCAGCTGGGTGCCGGGGCCGAGGTCGATGGTGCGGCCGTCGTCGAGCTCGATGCGCACCAGCCGCGCGGCGCTGCCGGTGACGACGATGTCGTCGGCACGCAGCGCCAGGCCCTCGGCGGCCGCGAAGCGCTGCGTCTCGCGCAGGACGCTGGCCTCGCCCTCGAGGATGGTCACCAGCGCCGGTGCGGGCGCCGCGGTGGCACCGTGCAGGCCGGCCAGGGCCAGGCCCAGCACGGCAGCCCACCGCCTCCAGACCTTGTGCTGCCCCATGACGCCTCCTGCCGCCGGCCGCATGACCAGCGTCCCGGAAGCATATGGACACAAGGCCCGGCGCGACTCGTCCTGATTGGGGTGTGGACGCCGATTTAGGGACTACAGCTTAGGGAGTCGGAAATCGGTGGTCGATTACGTTGGGGCGTGCGGAGGCGCAGGGTCGCCGACTGCATCACGCCTTTGCGGGTTGAGGGCTTCGCCACTGCGTTTACATTCGCGTGCGCAAACCCACAGGGAGGATATGGGTGCCTTCAGTCCGCTGGATTGGTGATCGAACGCGCCCCTGGTGGGCGAATGCAGCAAGGCCTGCCCACCTGAGCCGCTCGGCCGGCCGTGGCCGCCGCGCGATGCCGGCGCCGGGCCGCTCGCACCTGTGACCTTGCCCTTCGACCGGCTGGCAGGCAAGTTCGCTGCCGACATCGACCAGGCCGTCGGTGCCGGGCACTACGTGCGTGGCAGCTACTTCGTCGAGCTGGTGCGCCGCTGGATCCCGGCAGGCTCCTACGTGCTCGACTACGGCTGCGGGCCCGGACGCCTGGGTCGGCAGATCCAGGCCTGCGGCGTGCGCGTACTGGGCGTCGACACCTCGGTGGACATGGTCAAGCAGGCGAACTCGCTCGCCGATGCCGGGCCCGACCTTCGCTTCAGGGTCATCGCCGATGCCCGGGAGTTGTCCTCCGACGGGCCGTACGACGCGATCGTCTGTTCGAGCGTCATCGAGTACGTGCCCGATGCGGAAGGCCTGGTGCGGCTGTTCCGCTCGTCGTTGCGCGGCCCGGGTGTGCTCGTCATCAGCTTCGCCAACTCGCGCAGCGTGTTCCGCCGGCGCTGGGAGCGCGAGCTCGGAGACAACCCGATGGGGCAGGCCCAGCAGCACACCTGGAACATGGCCGAGTTCAAGGCCCTGCTGGAGCGCAGCGGCTTCGAGGTCGTGACGCGGCCGCTGTACTTCGAGTCCCCGTGGGACTGGCGCTTCTGGGGCCGCTGGTTCCGGGGCGTCTCGCTGGTCGGCTCGATCGGCGTCGTCGTCGCGCGGGTCGCGCCCTGAACGCCGCGAGCGAGCCGCCTCAGGCGTGCTCGCGTTGCGGACGCAGGATGTCCAGCACCAGCGTCCGGGCCTCGATCAGCACGGTGCGGGCCAGCACGCGCAGCACCAGCAGGTACGCCAGGGCGCACAGCGGCAGCTCGATCGCCAGCCGCCAGACCACGGCAACCTGCGGCCCCAGCAGCTGCCGACAGAACCAGGCCGTGCCCAGCATCGCGAGGCCCGCCAACAGCGGATACAGCAGCGGCTGCGCGACGCGGCGGGGTCCAAGCCCGATCGCCCGGCCCGTGAGGAACGTGGACAGGATGTAGACCAGCGGGTAGGCCAGCAGCCAGGCCCAGGCGGCACCCTGAAGCCCGCCGGACAGCGCGCCGGCGGCGACGGCCACCGGCATGCACAGGCTGGCGAACAACAGCTCGCGCGTCGCGACCTCCGGCACGCCGACCGCGGTGACGACCGTGTAGTGGAAGGCACACAGCATGCGCAGCGGTGCCACCAGGGCCAGCGAGGCCAGCGGCAGGGCGGCCCCGCGCCATTTTTCACCCAGCACCAGCAGCACGAACTCCGGGGCCACCGCCGCCAGGCCCCAGCACACGCCGAAGCCATAGAAGGCCAGCAGCGAGGTGAGGCGGCGGTGCGTGGCCTGCACATCGGCCGGCGCGCTTTCGAGCCGGGACAGGATCGGGAGGGAAACGCGGTTCACCGCCTCCATCACCTTGCTCACCGGCAGCATCGCCAGCTGCGATGCGACGTTGTACAGGCCCAGCGCGCTCGCATGCAGCAAGCGGCCCAGCACCAGCTGGTCGGCCTGGCTGGACCAGTACCACAGGGCACGTCCGGCCAACGTGTGGCCGCTGACCTTGATCATCGGGCGGATGGTCTGCCATTGCAGCGGCCCGGGGCGCACCAGGCGGCCGTGTGCGCCTATCCACACCGCCGACCGGAACAGGCTGCCGGTGACGTTGCCTGCGACCAACGCCCACACACCGGCGTCCAGCAGCGCCGCCGTCAGCGTGGTGATCGCCGCGCCCAGGCCGCCGGCGATCTGGCCGGCAGAGACCGCCTTGAAACGCAGCTGCCGCTCCAGCAGCGCCAGCGGCACGGCCGCCGGCGCCGACACCAGCAGCTCCAGCGTCAGCACCTGCATCACGAGCGTCAGGTCGTCCTCGATGTACAGCTCGGCCATCCAGGGCGCGATGGCGATGAGCACGCCGGCGATCCCGACGTTGAGCAGCAGGACCAGCGAGCAGGCCATGCGCGCCTGTTCGTCGGTGATGGTCGGGGCCTGCACCAGTGCGACGCCGAGGCCGAGCTCGGAGAACAGGGTGATGAACCCGGCAACGACGAGGGCCAGCGCGAACAGGCCGTAGTCGCCCGGCTCGAGCAGCCGCATGACGATGATCGTGAGGGGCCACGTGACGAGCTGCAGGCCGATGCGCGACCCGAGTGTCCAGCGCACACCGCTCAGCGCCGCGCGTTTCAGACCCATGCGCGGCCGCCCCTTCGTGCTGCATGCATACGATTCAGATGTCCCGTCCCTGCGTCCGCACGCGGCGTGCGTCCGCGCGGAACCCGGCTTCGATGATGCGGACCGCTCAGGATGAGGGTCGGCACGGTGCAACCGACCTGCGGGGCTGGCGGCCTACCGGCCCGCTCCTGCTGATCCGCGACCGTGAGCTTCAGATTATCAGCAGCGAGTCGAACGCGGGCCCACCCTATGATGGGGTTGCGCAGGCCTTGCACAACAAGCACGGCCAAAACAAATCGCCGACTCGGCCATTCGTGCGTCGCGACGAGAGTTTCTTTTTGCCCTTCCCCGAGAAGACCCGACGGAGTTCCATCGATGCGAACTGATGCCCTGAATGTCCGTGGCCTCGCCTGCGCGAGCATTGCCGCCCTGATGGCCGGAGCTGCCGGCGCGCAACTGCCTGCGCCCGCGTCGCCTGCATCCGCGGCCTCGGCCGCCGCCCAAGCTGCATCCGCCCCCGCGTCGGCCGCGGTGCGCGAAAGCACCGATCCCCGCCGTGCGGCCGCCGTGCTGAAGGAGGCGCGTGCGATCGGCGACCGCAACGCCAACGTCGCGAAGACAGGTGGTGCGCCGCCGGTGGCCGGCCTCGTGCGCGGCAAGGCCGACGACGGTTCCGCCTTCCTGTCCGGCGGCGTGACGATCGACGACCGCAAGACCATGCGCGCCGAACGTGCCTCATACAACCTGTGGGTGGCGACGGTGGCCAAGCGCTCCGGCGCCTATCTCGGCGACGTGCGCCTGGCGATCACGCGCGCCGGCGAGAAGGCCCCGCTGCTGGCGCGCACGATGGACGGCCCGTGGCTGCTGGCGGCGCTGCCGCCGGGGCGCTACGAGATCGTCGCGACGCTGCCCGGTGATGCCAACACGAAGGAGCAGACGCTGAAGAGCCAGGTGCAGCTGGCCAAGACCGGGCAGCGCCAGGCCGTGATGCGCTTCGAGTCGGCCGCCGAACTCTCGCCCGACGGCAGCGACCCGTTCAAGGGCAACCCCTTCGGCGCCGAGGCGGCGGCCTCGGCCCCCAAGCCTGCGAAGAAGAAGTAGGCCGCCAGACGCAGGCGGCCGGGCCTAGTGCCCGAGGATCTTGGACAGGAAGTCCTTCGTGCGCTCGCTCTTGGGCGCGCTGAAGAAAGCCTCGGGCGTGTTCTGCTCGACGATCTGGCCCTGGTCCATGAAGATCACGCGGTCGGCCACCGCCTTCGCGAAGCCCATCTCGTGGGTGACGCAGATCATCGTGATGCCGCCCTTCGCGAGCTCGGTCATCACGTCGAGCACCTCCTTGATCATCTCGGGGTCCAGCGCCGAGGTGGGCTCGTCGAACAGCATGATCTTCGGCGTGAGGCACAGTGCGCGCGCGATCGCCACGCGCTGCTGCTGGCCGCCCGAGAGCTGAAGCGGGTACTTGCCCGCCTGCTCGGCGATGCGCACGCGCTGCAGCTGCTGCATCGCGCGTTCCTCGGCCTCCTTCTTCGGCATGCCGTTCACCCACATCGGCGCCAGCGTCAGGTTCTCCAGCACCGTGAGGTGCGGGAACAGGTTGAACTGCTGGAACACCATGCCGACCTGGAGGCGCACCTTCTCGATCGCCTTCACGTCGTCGCTGAGCTCGATGCCGTCGACGATCAGCTGGCCTTCCTGGTGTTCCTCGAGCCGGTTGATGCAGCGGATCAGCGTGCTCTTGCCGGAGCCGCTGGGCCCGCAGATCACGATGCGCTCGCCGCGCGCGACGTCGAGGTCGATGTCGCGCAGCACGTGGAAGGCGTTGCCGTACCACTTGTTGAGCTTCCTGAACTGGATGATGGGGGCGGCGTCGTCGGTCATGGGGAGCGGACTAGCGGTGGCTGCGGCGCAGCAGGCTCTCGATCCAGAGGCTGTAGCGGCTCATCGAGAAGCAGAAGACGAAGTAGATCGCGCCAATGAAGAGGTAGGCCTCGATCTTGAAAGGCCGCCAGTCGGCGTCGCCGTTGAGTGCAAGGCCCATCGCGCCGGTGAGCTCGTACAGGCTCACGATGGTGACGAGCGAGGTGTCCTTGAAGAGCGCGATGAAGCTGTTCATCATGCCCGGCACCACCATCGCCAGCGCCTGCGGCAGCACGATCTTGCGCTGCGTCTGCCAGTAGGAAAGTCCTAGCGTGTCGGCGGCCTCGACCTGGCCCTTGGGTATCGCCTGCAGCCCGCCGCGCACGATCTCGGCCATGTAGGCCGCCGAGAACAGCGTGATGCCCACTAGCACCCGCAGCAGCACGTCGATGGTGAGCCCGGGCGGCATGAACAGCGGCAGCATGAAGCTCGCCATGAACAGCACGCTGATCAGCGGCACGCCGCGGATCAGCTCGACGTAGACGACGCACAGGCTGCGGATCGCCGGCAGGTGGCTGCGGCGGCCCAGTGCCACCAGCACCGCGATCGGCAGCGCACAGACGATGGCCAGCGTGGCCAGCATGATGGTCAGCGGCAGCCCGCCCCAGCGGTCGGTCTCCACCTTCGAAAGACCGAACGGGCCGCCGCCCATCAGCACGAAGAAGAAGGCCAGCACGGCCACCCACAGCAGCACCAGCCAGGGCTTCCAGAAGGCGCGCATGCAGCTGGCGATGACGAGGCCCAGCATCGCCGCGGTGGCCAGTTCGGGGCGCCACTGCTCGTCCAGCGGGTAGCGGCCGAAGAGGATCACGCGGTACTTCTCGGCGATCACGCCCCAGCAGGCGCCGTGGCCGCGCGCGGCCTGGCAGGCGTCGGCGTTTGCCGTCCACACCGCGTTCAGCACGCCCTTGCTCAGCAGGTGCGGCAGCGCCCAGGCGAAGAACGCCAGCAGGACCAGCGTGGTGACGGTGTTGCCGACACTGCCGAAGAGGTTCTTGCGCATCCAGGCGACGAAGCCCTCGGTGTCCACCGGGGCCGGGCGCGGCGCGATCGGCTGGAAGCTGTCCGCCACGCCTAGCGTTCCTTGATCGCCACGCGGCGGTTGTAGACGTTCATCAGCGCCGAGGTGGCCAGCGAGGTGGTGAGGTACACCGCCATGATGATCGCGATGCACTCCACCGCGCGGCCGGTCTGGTTCAGCGAGGTGTTGCTGATGGAGACCACGTCGGGGTAGCCGATGGCCACCGCCAGCGACGAGTTCTTCGTGAGGTTCAGGTACTGGTTGGTGGTGGGCGGGATGATCACGCGCAGCGCCTGCGGCAGCACCACCAGGCGCATCTGGCGCGCGCGTGGCAGGCCCAGGGCGTTGGCCGCCTCCACCTGGCCGCGCGGCACGCTCTGGATGCCGGCGCGCACCACCTCGGCAACGAAAGCCGAGGTGTAGAGCGTCAGGCCCATCAGCACCGCGATGAACTCCGGCGTCAGCTCGCCGCCGCCGGTGACCGCGACGTCGCCGCTTTCCGGCAGCCGCCAGCCACCCGGCATGCCGCCCAGCGCCCAGCCGATCACGCCACCCGCCAGCATGAGCCCGAGCGCCGGCAGGAAGACCGCACGCGGCACGCCGGTGGCTTCGAAGCGGCGCCGCGCCCAGGCCGCCTGCACGCGCGACAGGGCCAGGCCCGCGGCCACGCCCACCGCCATCCAGCCGTGGCCGGGTGCCCAGTCGGGCACCGGGAATGAGAGTCCGCCCTTGCTGAGGAACACCAGGCCGCCAAAGCTGAGCGGCGAGCCGGGGTCGGGCAGCAACTCGGTCAGCACCAGGTACCAGGCCGTCAGCTGGATCAGGATGGGGATGTTGCGGAACAGCTCGACGTAGCTGTAGCAGATCCCGCGCACCAGTGCGTTGTTCGAGAAGCGCCCCACGCCCAGCAGCGTGCCGAGGATCGTCGTGAAGAGGATGCCCAGCAGCGCCACGCGCAGCGTGTTGGCCACGCCCACCGCGAAGGCGCGCCAGTACGCGTCGGACGATTCGTAGGGGATGAGCCGCTCGCCGATGTCGAAGCCGGCGGGCTGCAGCAGGAAGTCGAAGCCGCTCTGGATGCCGCGCGCCTTCATGTTGGCGAGCGTGTTGTGCGCCAGGAACCAGACCGCCAGCGCGATCACGGCGACCGCGAGGACCTGGTACAGCACGCCGCGCAGCGCACGGCTGCGCAGCGTCCACTGGCGCCGCCGCGCGGGCGGCGTCCGGGCTTCGATCACGTGCCGTTCAGCGAACGGGCGGGGCGTACATGATGCCGCCCTTGTTCCAGAGGTTGTTCACCCCGCGCGGCAGCCCCAGCGCCGACTTCGGCCCCACGTTGCGCTCGAACACCTCGCCGTAGTTGCCCACGGCCTTGATCGCGCGGTAGGCCCAGTCCTTGTCCAGGCCCAGCAGCTTGCCGGTGTCCTCGCTGGTGCCCAGGATGCGCTGCACCACGGGGTCGGTGCTGGTCTTCATCTGGTCGACGTTGGCCGAGCTGATGCCGTATTCCTCGGCCTCGATCATCGCGTAGACCACCCACTTGGCGATGGCGAAGAACTCGTCGTCGCCGCGGCGCACGGCCGGGCCCAGCGGCTCCTTGCTGATCAGCTCGGGCAGGATCAGGTGCTCGGCCGGGTTCTTCGCTTCCTTGTTGCGGATGCTGGCCAGGCCCGAGGCGTCGGTCGTGTAGGCCTGGCAGCGGCCGGCGAAGTAGGCGCCGTTCACCGCCTCGAGCTTCTCGAACACCACGGGCTTGATGTCGAGCTTGTTGGCCTTCGAGAAGTCGGTCAGGTTCTTCTCGGTGGTGGTGCCGCTCTGCACGCACACCGTGGCGCCCTTGAGCTGCTTGGCGCTCTTGATCTTGCCCTTGGCCGGCACCATGAAGCCCTGGCCGTCGTAGTAGGTGACGCCCGTGAAGGCCATGCCCAGCGACGCGTCGCGCGTCAGCGTCCAGGTGGTGTTGCGGGAGAGGATGTCGATCTCGCCGCTCTGCAGCGCGGTGAAGCGCTGCTGGGCGGTGAGCGGCACGTACTTCACCTTGGTGGCGTCGTTCAGCACGGTGGCCGCGATGGCCTTGCAGATGTCGACGTCCAGGCCGGTCCAGTTGCCGCCGCTGTCGGCGGCCGAGAAGCCGGCCAGGCCGGTGTTGACGCCGCAGACCAGCTGGCCGCGGGCCTTGATCGCGTCGAGCGTCTTGCCGGCGAAGGCGGGCGTGGCCAGCAGCGCGGTGGCTGCTGCAAGCGCGGCCGTGCCGGCCAGGTGCTGGATCGTGCGTTTCATCGGTTCTCCTCGTTGGCGACAGACACTGGCGCTCCACCGCGGTGCGGCCATGCCGCGGTCACGGTAGCCGTAAAGCGGTGGATGCAGCAAGCGTGCCAATCCCTATCCTGGAGCCGCTATCGTTGCGCGCTCCGAACCACGGACAAACCCACCCATGCGTAGATTCCAGGCCGCCACCGCGGCAGGACTCGCGCTGCTGTGCACCACGCTTGCGCTGCACAGCACTGCGCAAACCGGCACCACCGACCGCGTCGAGGGCCTGCGCGACAACACCCCGCGCTGGCACGCCATCACCGGCGCGCGCCTGGTGCTCGCTCCGGGCCAGGTGGTGGACAGCGGCACCCTGGTGATGCGCGACGGCCTCATCGTCGCCGCCGGCGCGAACGTGGCGGTGCCCGCCGGCGCGCGCGTGTGGAACCTGCCGGGGCGCACCGTCTATGCCGGCTTCATCGACCTCCACAGCACGCTCGGCCTGCCGCCGGGCCTGCGCGCGCTGCCGGTGCCGCGGCCGATGTGGGGCCTGGGCGCCGACCTGCCGCCGCCGCGCGGCCCGCGCGCCGAGACGCCGCAGCCCACGCAGCGCAGCGCCGCCGCGCGCAACCGCTTCGTGCGCGCCGAGCAGGACGTGGCGGCGCAGCTCGACTGGAACGCCGACGACGCGAAGGCCGTGCGCGAGCTCGGCTTCACGGCGGTGCTGTCGGCGCCGCAGGCCGGCGTGTTCCGCGGCCAGGGCGCGCTGATCACCACCGGCGAAATCGGCGGCGACCCCAAGGCCGCGGTGATCGCGCCGCGCGCCGCGCAGCTGATGGCCTTCGAGGTCAACCGCAGCTTCGACGCCGGCTACCCCACCGCGCTGATGGGCGCCATCGCGCTGGCGCGCCAGACGCTGCTGGACGCGCGCTGGTACCGCAGCGCCACCGCCAAGCCCGGCGCCGGCGAGCGCATCGAGCCCAACGCGACGCTGGCCGCCCTGGCGCCCGCGCTGGAAGGCAGGCAGCCGGTGCTGTTCGACGCCGACGACGAACAGGACGCCGCGCGCCTGGCCCGCCTGCGCGACGAGTTCGGCCTGCGCGCCGTGCTGCTGGGCAGCGGCAACGAGTACCGCCGCGTGAAGACGCTGGCCGCGACCAGGCTGCCGGCGGTGCTGCCGCTGACCTTCCCCGCGGCGCCCGACGTGAGCGACCCCGACAGCGCGCTCGACGTGCCGCTGGCCACGCTGCAGCACTGGGAGCAGGCGCCTTCGAACGCGGCCGTGCTGCAGCGCGCCGGCGTGCCCATCGCCTTCACCGCGGCCGGCCTGCGCGATGCGAAGCGCGAGTTCTGGCCGCGTGTGCGCCAGGCCGTGCGGCGCGGCCTGCCGGCCGAGCAGGCCCTGGCCGCGCTGACGGTGAACCCGGCCGCCTTCATCGGCGAACAGCAGCGCCTGGGCACGCTGGCCGCGGGGCGCATCGCCAATGTGGTGGTGGCGCGCGGCGACCTCTTCAGCAGCAACGACGCGGTGGTGGAGCTGACCTTCGTCGACGGCCGGCCGCTGCCGACCGATGCCTACGGCCAGACCGACCCGCGCGGCACCTGGGCGGTGGACGGCCTGCCGCAGCCGCTGAAGATCGCCGGCACGGCCACCGCGCCGCGTCTGGAAGGCGAAGGCGGGCCTTGCGAGCTGGTGGCGCGGCGCGGCGAATGGCTGCTGCGCCAGCCCTGCGGCCGCGGCGCCGATGCGGCCGGCACGCAGTTCGTGTTCACCGTGAAGGGTGATGCATGGCTGGGCACGCAGCAGCGGGGTGACGGCCCACTGCTGCCCTTCGCCGCGAAACGAACGGCGGCCGCGCCCGCAATGCCCGCCTCGGCGCCCAATGACGCCGACGTGCCACCCCCGCGCAGCACCTACCCGGCCGGCGCCTTCGGCATCGCCCCGCCCGAGCGCCCGGCCGTGCTGCTGGTGCGCAACGCCACTGTCTGGACGCAGGGCCCCGCCGGCAAGCTGGACAGGGCCGATCTGCTGGTGCGCGACGGCAAGGTGGCTGCGGTGGGCGCGAACCTGGCCGCACCGGCCGGCGCGCTGGTGATCGACGCCGCCGGCAAGCACCTGACGCCGGGGCTCATCGACGCCCATTCGCACATCGCGATCACGCGCGGCGTCAACGAGTTCAGCCACTCGGTCACCGCCGAGGTGCGGGTGGCCGACGTGCTGGACCCGACCGACATCGACATCTACCGCCAGCTCGCCGGCGGCCTGACCGCGTCGAACCTGATGCACGGCTCGGCCAACACCATCGGCGGCCAGACCCAGACCATCAAGCTGCGCTGGGGCGGCGGGCCGGAAGACCTGGTGTTCGAGGGTGCGAAACCCGGCATCAAGTTCGCGCTGGGCGAGAACGTCAAGCGCGCCGGCCAGGCCGGCAGCCGCTACCCGGGCACGCGCATGGGCGTGGAGCAGGTGCTGCGCGACAGCTTCCAGGCCGCGCAGGAATACGCCGCCGCGTGGCGCGACTGGCGCGGCAATCCGCGCAGCCGCCCCGAGCCGCGGCGCGACTTGCGGCTGGAGGCGCTGGTGGAGATCCTCGAGCGCCGGCGCGCGGTGCACATCCACTCGTACCGCGCCGACGAGATCCTGATGTTCGCGCGCTTCGCGAAGGAGCTGAACATCGAGGTGGCCGCGTTCCAGCACGTGCTGGAGGGCTACAAGGTGGCCGATGCCATCGCCTCCATCGGCGCCGGCGGCTCCACCTTCAGCGACTGGTGGGCCTACAAGATGGAGGTGGTGGACGCCATTCCGCACAACGGCGCGCTGATGCAGCGCGCGGGTGTCGTCACCAGCTTCAACAGTGACGACGGCGAACTCGCGCGGCGCCTGAACACCGAGGCCGCGAAGGCGATGAAGTACGGCGGGCTGAGCGACGTGGAGGCGCTGGCCTTCGTGACGCTCAACCCGGCGAAGCAGCTGGGCGTGGCGGCGCGCACGGGTTCGCTGGAGGTGGGCAAGGACGCCGACTTCGTGATCTGGAACGCCAACCCGCTGTCCACCTACGCCAAGGCCGAGCAGACCTGGATCGACGGCCGCCGCTACTTCGACCTGGAGACCGACCGCCGCCTGCGCGACGAGGCCGCGGCCGAGCGCACGCGGCTGGTCACCGCCGCGCTGCGCGCGCCACGCACGCCGCCCGGCGGGCCACCGGCCGCTGGCGGCGCACGGCCTGGCGCGGGCATCGCGGCAGGCGACCTCGGTCAACTCAACTGGAAGGCCACGCTCGACGCGGCCCGCGCCTTCCGCCACGGCTACAGCGCACTCGATGCATGGCACGAGTGCCAGGAGGACGCGCCATGAAGGCCCTGTCGACCTTCGTCGCCGCGCTCGCTGCGATCTTCGGCGCGCAGGCTGCCGACCACATCCCGCCGGCGCCCCAGAAGACGCCGCTGCTGATCACCAACGCCACGCTGCACCCCGTGAGCGGGCCCGTCATCGAGAACGGCCGCATGCTGGTGGAGCGCGGCCGCATCGTCGCGCTGGCCGGGCCGGGCCAGGCGCTGCCCGCCAGCGCCACGCCACCGCAGGTGGTGGACCTGGGCGGGCGCCACGTCTACCCCGGCTTCATCGCCGCGAACAGCGCCCTGGGCCTGGTGGAGGTGTCAGCGGTGCCGGTGACGGTGGACACCACCGAGACCGGCGCGATCAACCCGAACGCACGCGCGATGGTGGCGCTGAACGCCGACAGCGAGCTGCTGCCGGTGGCGCGCAGCAACGGCGTGCTGGCCGCGCTGACGGTGCCTTCGGCGCCCGGGCAGGGCGGCATCGCGGGCACCTCCACGCTGATCCAGCTCGACGGCTGGACCTGGGAAGAGATGGCGCTGGTGCCCGAGGCCGGGCTGCATGTGCGGCTGCCCAACATGCGGCTGAACAACGCGCTGCTGGGCCCGGAGCTGGAGCCGCTGGGCGAGGAGCTGCGCCGCGCGGCGGCGAACCGGCTGCGCGAGATCGAACAGGCCTTCGATGCGGCCGCCGCCTACGAGCGCGCACGCAGCGCCACGCCCGACCTGCCGCGCGACGCGCGCTGGGAGGCGATGCGGCCGGTGATGCGCGGCGAGCGCCCGCTGTTCGTGCAGGCCAACGACCTGGCGCAGATCCGCCAGGCGCTGGCGCTGGCCGAGCGCCATGCGCTGAAGCTCGTGATCGTCGGCGGCGCCGACGCCTGGCGCGTGGCCGCCCTGCTGCGCGAGCGCAACGTGCCGGTGATCATCGCCGGTGTGCACCAGCGCCCGCTGCGCCGCGACGAAGCGGTCGACGAGGCCTTCCGGCTGGCCGGCAAGCTGCACGCAGCCGGGGTGCGCTTCGCGATCGCGCGCGGCGGCAGCAGCTTCTCCGCCGCCAACGACCGCAACCTGCCGTTCGAGGCCGCCACCGCCGCGGCGCACGGGCTGCCGCGCGACGAGGCGCTGAAGGCCATCACGCTGTACCCGGCGCAGATCCTCGGCGTCGACAGGCAGCTCGGTGCGCTGGCGCCCGGCCTGCTGGCGAACTTCATCGTCACCGACGGCGATCCGCTGGAGACGCCCACGCAGGTGCAGCGCCTCTTCGTTCAGGGCCGCGAGGTGGAGGTGGGCAACCGGCAGACGCGGCTGGCCGAGAAGTACCGCCAGCGCTACGAGCAGCTCAAGGGGCGTTGAGAAAGATCCCTTGATCGAGGCCCCGGCCACCTAGAAAGCCGGCTCGACGCGTGTCGGGCCGCGCCCTAACTTGCGCACACGCCGGCAAACCGCCGGGTCCACGGAGCGCAAGATGGCCTATTACCCGAGCTTGCTGTACCTGAAGGAGTTCCGCTGCGTCGTCGAGACCGACGAAGGCGGCAACGACAGCCCCTACTTCCTCGTCTTCGTCGGCAACCGGTCGCAGGAGAACCACACCGACGTGGTGCGGCTGCGCATGCCGGCCTGGGACGGCGAGGCCTACAGCGGCAAGCTGTTCAGCCCCAACCTGTGGGCCCACAACCACGTGGACGGCAACACCGCGGTGGTGGTGGCGCTGCTGGAGGAGGACTGGGATCCCGACATCGGCGACGTGGGGCTGACGGTGCTGCGCACGCTGATGAAGGCGAAGTGGAACGCCTACAAGGACTGGAACCTCACCACCGCGCAGCGGGCCACGCTGATGGCCGGCCACCTGGCCGCCTACACCAAGGACCTGCTGTCCAACGACGAGTTCATCCAGGCCAAGACGCTGGCCATCACCACCGGCTCTGGCGACCTGCCGCTGCTGGACTTCTACGGCGACGGCGGGCACTACCGCGTGCGCTTCAAGATGGTGAACACGCAGGCCTGAGCGCGCCGCGGCGTCCGGGAAAGCGCGCTTGAACGGTGGCGGCGCGGGCGGTGAACATCCGCCCACCCCGAAACCATTGGAGTGCGTGCAGATGGCTCTCAATCATGGAAAGAAGATCGCCGCCGCGGTGGCCCTGCTCGGCTTCGCCGGCGTGCTGGTGGCGCAGGCCCCGGCCCTCACGCGCCAGCTCGTCGTCAAGGCCGACGTGTCGGTGCCCGGTCGCGAGGCGGTGGTGGCGCGCGTGGAAGTGGCACCGGGCGGCGTGGCCGGCTGGCACACGCACCCGGGCGACGAGATCAGCTACGTGATGGAAGGCGAGGCCACGCTGCTGATGGCCGGCCAGGCGCCGCGCCAGGTGAAGGCCGGCGAAGGCTTCGTGATCCCCGCCGGCGTGGTGCACAACGCGAAGAACGACGGCGCGGTGCCCATCAAGCTGGTGGGCGTCTACGTGGTGGAGAAGGGCAAGCCGCTGGCGTCGCCCGCGTCCGCGCCGCAGTAGCGCGGCTCAGATCTTCCCGAGCGCCCGGAGGATCTTCTCCGGCGTGATCGGCTGCGAACTCACGCGCGCGCCGAACGGCGCCAGCGCGTCGTTGATCGCGTTCATCACCGCGCCCGGCGCGCCGGCCGTGCCGGCCTCGCCAGCGCCCTTGGCGCCCAGCATGCTGCTGCGGGTGGGGCTCTGCACGTGGCTGACGACGATGTCCGGCATCTCGCCGGCCATCGGCACCAGGTAGTCGGCCATGTTGCCGTTCTTCAGCGTGCCGTCGGTGTCGTACAGGCACTCCTCGAACAGCGCGCCGCCGAGCCCCTGCACGATGGCGCCGCGCATCTGCTCGTCCACCAGCATCGGGTTGATCACGCGGCCGCAGTCCTCCACGGCCCAGTGCTTGAGCAGCCTCACGAAGCCGGTGTCCACGTCCACTTCCACGTGGCTCACCTGCACGCCGTTGGTGAAGATGAAGGGATAGTCGCGCTGCGCGTAGTGGCGCGTCACCATCAGCTCGGGCGTGAACTCCTTCGGCAGCGTGTCGCTGCGGAAGTAGGCGATGCGGCCGAGCTCGGCCAGGTCGAGCAGCTTCTCGCCGGTGGCGCCGTCGACGATGCCGTTGCGGAACACGCGCAGCCCCTGGCGGTCGCGCTTGAGGATGGCCTCGGCCACCGCCAGGATGTTCTCGCGCAGCACGCGGCCGGCCTGCAGAACCGCCTCGCCACCGATGCCGGCGCCACGGCTGGCCCAGGTGCCGCCGCCGTAGGGTGTGGTGTCGGTGTCGCCGGTGACCACCCGCACGCGGGAAAGCTCGACGCCCACCGCATCCGCCGCGATCTGCGCGAACACGGCCTCGGCGCCCTGGCCCTGCTCGCCGACGCTGCTGCTGACGGTGATCACGCCGGTGGGCTCCAGGCGGATCGTCGCGCCGTCCTGCGACGCGATGCGCGCGCCGCCCACGCCGTAGAAGGCCGCGCTCGGGTTGGTCAGCTCGATCAACGCCGCCACGCCGATGCCGCGGAACACGTTCCTCTTCCGCAGCGCGGCCTGCTCGGCGCGCAGCGCGTCGTAGTCGCACAGCGTCCTGGCCTCGCGCAGGCAGGCCTCGTGCGACAGCACCTCCAGCCTGATGCCCGAGGCGCCGGTGGCCGGGTAGGCGTCGTCGGGAATCACGTTGGCCTGGCGGAACGCGATCGGGTCCAGGCCCAGCTTCGCGGCCACGCCGTCGACCAGCGCCTCGGTGATCGCGCACGCGATCGGATGCCCCACGCCGCGGTACTGGCAGGTGGGCACCTTGTTCTGGAACACCACCTTCAGCTTCGCGCGGTAGGCCTTGTGCCGGTACGGGCCGCCGGTGAGGTTCACGACCTGGTTGCCCTCGATGCCGCTGGTGCGCGGGAACACGCTGAAGGGGCCGATGCCGGTGAGGTCGTCGATCTCGAAGGCGAGGATCTCGCCCGCGCGGCTGGCCGCGATGCGGGCGTGGATGCGGTGCTCGCGGGCGTGGATGTCGCTGACGAAGCTCTCCAGCCGGTCGGCCACGAACTTCACCGGCCGCTGCAGCAGCAGGCTCAGGGCGACGGTGGCGAAGTCGTCCGGATAGGCGTGCACCTTGATGCCGAACGAACCGCCCACGTCGCGGCAGATCACGCGCACCTGGCTTTCCTGCAGCTCGAACTGGCGGCAGTACAGGTCCTGCATCATGTGCGGGGCCTGGAACGAGTGGTAGACGGTGAGCTTGCCGTCGCCCGGGTTCCAGTCGGCGATCTGGCAGCGCGGCTCCAGCGTCACGCCGGTGTGGCGGCCGAAGTGGTAGGTCTCCTCGAACACCACGGCATCCGGCCGCGCGAAGGCTTCGTCGACGCCACCGGTGTCCAGTTCGCGCTTGAAGCACAGGTTGTCGCCCAGCTCGGGGTGGATCAGCGGGGTGCCGGCGTCCAGCGCGGTCTCGGTGTCCAGCACCGCGGGCAGGTCTTCCCACTCCACGTCCAGCAGCGCCAGCGCGTCCTCGGCGCGGGCGCGCGTCTCGGCCACCACCGCCACCACCGGCTCGCCCTGCCAGGTGGCGCGGTCGATCGCCAGCGGGTACTGCGGCGCGCTCTTGATGCCGGCCAGGTGCGCGAGCGTCGCCACCCAGGGCTTGCACACCGCCGCGATCTCCGGCCCGGTGACCACCGCGATCACGCCCGGCAGCTGCTGCGCCGCGGTGCGGTCGATGCGCGTGATGCGCATGTGCGCCACCGGGCTGCGCCAGTAGACGACGTGCGCCAGCCGCGGCAGCTCGATGTCGTCGACGAACTGGCCGCGGCCCTGCGTGAGCCGGCGCGTGCCCTCGCGCGGGTGGGCCACGCCGATGTGGCGCTGGTCCTCGGTGACGGCGGGCAGGTCGGCGCCCAGGTCGCGCCGGGTCGGCACCTCGGTGGGGTGGTTCATCGCGCGGCCTCCGCGCCGGCATCGGCGAAGCGGCCGGCGCGCTGCTGCTCCAGCACCGCGCACACCGCATCGACGATGGCGTGGTAGCCGGTGCAGCGGCAGTAGTTGCCGCTCATCCAGGTGCGAACCTCGTCGCGGTCGGCGTCGGGCCTGCGTTCCACCAGGTCCAGCGCGGCCATCAGCATGCCCGGCGTGCAGTAGCCGCACTGCAGCGCGTTGTGCTCGACGAAGGCGTCCTGCAGCGCTTTCAGGCGCGGGCCTGGCGTGGGCGTCTCGACCGTCTCGACCCGCCGGCCGCTGGCCTGCGCGGCCAGCACCAGGCAGCCGCGCACGATCTGCCCGTCCAGGCGCACCGTGCAGGCGCCGCAGACGCCGTGTTCGCAGCCCAGGTGCGAGCCCTTCAGCCCGCAGTCTTCGCGCAGGAAGTCGACCAGGTGCTTGCGGCACTCCACCTGGCGCACCAGCGCCTGGCCGTTGACCTCGACGCTGACGCGGGTGGTGGGCTGGTCCAGCGGCGTGCGGCTCATCGGGCGGGCTCCAGCAGAGCGGCCACCGCGCGGCGCATCAGCGTGGCGGCCAGCTGCCTCTTCGCGGCGGCGGAGTGGGTGAGGTCGGCGAACGGGGCCAGCTCGGCGCGCAGTGCGGCGTCGGCCTCGGCCAGGCGGGCGTCGGTCACCGGGCCGGCGGCGAGCACCGCCTCGGCCGCGTGTGCGCGATGCGGCCGGTCGGACACGCTCAGGAACGCCAGCCGCACGTTCGACAGCGCCGCACCCTGCACGCGCGCGCAGGCCGCCAGGCCCACCACCGCGTAGTCGCCGTGGCGGCGCGCCAGTTCGCTGAAGTGCTGGCGCTCGCCCGGCGCGGCGACCGGCAGCTCCACCGCGGCCAGCAGTTCGTCGCCGCGCAGCGCGGTGCTGTAGAGGCCCTGGAAGAAGTCGGCCGCCGGCACGCGGCGTTCACCCTGCGCGCCCAGCAGCACCAGCGTGCCGTCGAGCGCGCGCACGCAGGCGGGCCACTCGGCAGCCGGGTCGGCATAGGCCAGCGCGCCGCCGAAGGTGCCCAGGTTGCGGATCGCGCGGTGCGCGATGTGCGGCGCCGCCTGCGCCAGCAGCGGCGCGTGCTGCGCCACCAGCGGCGACTCCTCGACCTGCGCATGCGTGGCCAGCGCCCCGATGCGCAGCGTGCCGCCGTTCAGCCCGATGCCGCCCAGCTGCGCGAGGCCGCCGATGTCCACCAGCAGCGCCGGCTGCGACAGCCGCATGTTCAGCGTGGCCAGCAGCGTCTGGCCGCCGGCGAGCAGGCGCGCGTCGTCGCCGTGCAGCGCCAGCAGCGCCAGCGCGTGTTGCGGCGACTCGGCGCGGATGTAGTCGAAGGCCGCGGACTTCATCGCTTCGGGTTTGTCGGGATTGGGGTCTGTTGACCAGGCGCTCAACAATTTCTGCAAAGTTGAGCAGATGGTCAATACCGAAGAAACCCGGACCACGCCGACGCCAGCGCGCCGGCGCCTGGACGCCCGCGAGCGCGAGCAGCAGATCGTGGCCGGCGCCACCGACTTCTTCGCCCGCCGCGGCCTGGACGCGCAGATGCGCGAGCTGGCGGCCGAGCTCGGCATCGCGCACACGCTGCTGTACCACTACTTCCCCACCAAGCGGCACCTGATCGAGCGCGTCTACGAAGAGACCATCGCCGGCCGCTGGGACGCGCGCTGGGAGCTGCTGCTGGACGATCCCGCGCTCGACGTGGCGGGCAAGCTGCAGCGCTTCTACCGCGAATACCTGCCCGCGATCCTCACGCCCGAGTGGCTGCGCATCCTGGTGCACTCGGGCCTGAGCGACGGGCTCATTCCCAACCGCTACTTCGCGATGGTGCGCGAGACCCTGTTCCCGCGCCTGCTGCGCGAGGTGCGGCGGGCCGCCGGCAGCGCGTCGCGCGCCCGTGCCACGCCGCGCGAGGAGGCGCTGCTGCTGTCGTTCCACGGCGGGCTGATCTACCACCTGGGCATCTGGCCGCTCATCTACCAGCAGCCCTTCGCCGGGGAGGGTGACGCGGCGCTCACCGACACCTTCATCGCCGACCGGGTGCAAGGTCTGCTGGCTGCGGCGCCGGCGATCGTCGCGCGGCCGCGGCAGCGCAACTGACAAGGAGCCGGCGTGGCGCTTTCGCTCAACCACTATTCGATCCGCACCGCGGACCTCGCGGCGTGCGAGCGCTTCTACTGCGGGCTGCTGGGCCTCGCGGTGGGCCCGCGTCCGCCGTTCCCCTTCCCCGGGCTGTGGCTCTACGCCGGCGACACCGCGCAGTGGGCCAACGCCGCCGTGCACATCATCGGCATCGACCGCAGCGACCCCGCCGGGCTGCAGCAGTACCTGGGCGACCGCGACGAGCAGGGCCTGCAGGGCAGCGGCGCGCTCGACCACGTGGCCTTCTTCGCCACCGGCCTGGCCGGCACGCTGCAGCGCCTGCGCGAGCACGGCGTGCAGCCGCGCGAGCGCACGGTGCCGCTGCTGGGCCTGCACCAGCTCTTCGTCGACGACCCCAACGGCATCGTCGTCGAGCTCAACTTCCCGGCCGCCGAGAAGGCGGCGCTCGCGGCCTGAGCACGCCGATGGCCCGCATCCTCGTCGTCGGCGGTTCGCTCGGGGGCCTGATGGCCGCGAACCTGCTGCACCGCGCCGGCCACGAGGTGCGCGTGCTGGAGCGCTCGTCGCGCTCGCTGCAGGGGCGCGGCGCCGGCATCGTCACGCACGAGGGCCTGCGCCGCACGCTGCGCGACTGCGGCGTGCCGGTGGACCACACGCTCGGCGTGCCGGTGGCGTCGCGCGTGGTGCTGAACGCCGACGGCGAGGCCGGGTGCCGCTGGGACCACCCGCAGATCCTCACCTCCTGGGGCCGCCTCTACGCGCTGCTGCGCGCGGCGCTGCCCGAGGCCTGCCACCGGCTGGGCGCAGCGGTGAGCAGCGCGCAGCAGGACGAGCGCGGCGTGCAGCTGCACCTGGCCGACGGCCGCACCGAGAGCGCGGAGCTCGTGGTGGCCGCCGATGGCGTGCGCAGCACGCTGCGCCAGCAGCTGGCGCCCGGGGTCCAGGCGCAGTACGCGGGTTATGTCGCCTGGCGCGGCGTCTGCGACGAGCTGTCGCTGTCGCGCCGCACGCTCACCACGCTGTTCCCGCACTTCGGCTTCGGACTGCCCGACGGCGAGCAGATGCTCGGCTACCCGGTGGCCGGCGCCGACGACAGCACCGAGCTCGGCCAGCGGCGCTGGAACTTCGTCTGGTACCGGCCTGCGGCCGCCGGCGCGGAACTGCAGGCGCTGATGACCGATGCCGACGGCGTGCATCACCCGGACGGCATCGCGCCGCAGCAGGTGTCGTGGCGCCAGATCGCCGCGGTGCGCCAGGCTGCGCGCGAGAGGCTCGCGCCGCAGTTCGCCGAGATCGTCGAGAAAACCGCCCAGCCCTTCCTGCAGCCCATCGTCGACTTCCTGCCGCCGCCGCTGGCGCACGGCCGCATCGCGCTGCTGGGCGACGCCGCCTGCGTCGCGCGCCCGCACGTGGGCATGGGCGTGCAGAAGGCGGGCGACGACGCGCAGGCGCTGGTGAAGGCCATCGGCGCGCTGGGTGCGACCCCGGCCGCACTGCACCGCTACGACGACACGCGCCGCCAGACCATCGCCGCCGTGGTCGAGCGGGCGCGCGCCCTGGGCGCCTACATGCAGGCCCAGCACCGCGGTGCACCGGCCGCGCGCCAGGCCGACGCGGTGATGCACCAGACCGCGATCGACCCGAGCCTGTTCGACACCTACCCGCCGTGACCACGAACGAAGGAGACACCCCGATGAAGCATGCCCCCGTCAGCCCGCGCCGCCGCCGGCTCATCGCCGCCGGCGGCGCCCTTGCCGCGGCGCCCGCGCTGTTCCACGTCGCGCGCGCACAGGCCGGCAACATCAGGATCGGCTTCCCGGTGCCGCTCACCGGCGCCTTCAGCGCCGAGGCGCAGGACCAGGTGCGCGCCGCCGAGCTGGCGGTGAAGGAATGGAACGCCGCCGGCGGCCACAAGGGCCAGATGGCCGAGCTGCTGGTGCGCGACGACAAGCTCAATCCTGGCGAGGCGGCCACGCGCACGCTGGAGCTGATCGAGAAGGACAAGGTCAACTTCGTCGTCGGTTCGCTCTCGGCGGCCACGCAGCTGTCGATCAACGCGGTGACGAAGGAGCGCAAGGTGCTGTTCAACAGCATCAGCCAGAGCGACACCATCAACGAGGCCAAGGACTGGAGCCTCTACACCTTCCACGAGGCGCTGAACCCGCACCTCACGGCCGGCGCGGTGGCGCGCTATGCGTTCCCGAAGTTCGGCAAGAAGGTGGTCTACCTCACGGCCGACTACGCCTACGGCCACGAGATGGTGCGCGGCTTCCAGCGCGCGGGCCAGGCCTTCGGCGTGCAGACGCTGGCCGACATCCGCCACCCGCTGGGCGCCGCGGACTACTCGGCCTTCCTGCCGCGCATCCAGGCGCTCAAGCCCGACGTGCTGGTGCTGTGCAATTTCGGCCGCGACCTCGTCAACAGCGCGAAGCAGGCCACCGACTTCGGCCTCAAGCAGGGCACGAAGATCATCGCGCCCGTGCTGCTGTACACCAGCCGCCAGGCCGGTGGCGCCGATGCCTTCGACGGCATCCTCGGCGGCACCAGCTACTACTGGGGCATGGAAGACACGATCCCGAGCGCGAAGAAGTTCAACGATGCGTTCCGCAAGGCCTACAACGGCGCGGTGCCCTCGGACTACGGCGCTCTGGGCTACGCCGGCATCCGCAGCGTGCTGCAGGCGGTGAAGAACGCCGACGCCACCGATTCCACCCGCGTCTCCATCGCGCTGCGCCAGCTGAAGTACGACTGGTACAAGGGCCCGCAGTTCTATCGCAAGTGCGACCACCAGAGCGTGCAGAGCGTGGTCATCGTCGAGAGCAAGAGCAGCGGCATGAAGGACAAGAACGACGTGTTCAAGGTGCTGGCGATCGAGGCGGCGAACGAGGGGAACCTGCGTTCGTGCGAGGAGCTGGGGCACAAGGTGACGACCTGATGGTGGTGCTCGAAGGTCGGCGCGGCAAAGGCGTGTCCGGGGCGTCGCCGGGGCGAGGGTTCGGCGGTCGGCGCTGCGCGCCGACTCCCCTGCGATGCTCGGCCTCGTGGCTCCGTCGCGGAACTCGCTCCGCTCACTTCGTTCGCTGCGCTCGAACAGCCGCGACGAGTCAGATCACGAAGCGCGCTGCGCGCGCAGCCACGAGATCTGCGCTATCTGCGCTTCTCGGCGCCTCTCACACGCCCCGGCGACGCCCCGGACACGCCTTCGCAGGCAGCGGCTTGGTTCTGGGCGCGCAAACCCTGGTCCCAGAGCGGCAGGGGGTGGCCGACGGAAGCGCTGTATGGGCCGGCGAGCAGCGCAGGGCCGGGGCGGGCGCGCGCAGCGCGCTTCGTCAACTGATTCACCGTGGCTGTCTGAGCGCAGTGAGCGCAGCGAACGGAGCGAGTTCCACGGTGCCGCCCCGGTCCGAGCAGCGCAGCGGAGTCGGAGCGAAGCGGAGACCGGCCCATCCTGCGCTTGCGGCGGGCACCGCCTGCCGCGACGCGCCACGCCTGGCCGGCTGCTGAGCGATGGACATCACCCCCTCCCTCATCGCCCTGCAGCTCGTCACCGGCATCGCCCTCGGTGCCGTCTACGCCCTGCTGGCCTTGGGCCTGAGCCTCATCTTCGGCATGCTCACGGTCGTGAACTTCGCGCACGGCGCGTTCTTCATGGTGGGCGCTTTCGTCGGCCTGTACTTCCTGGGCCTCACCGGCAACTTCTGGTTCAGCCTGGTGCTGACGCCGCTGGTGGTGGGTGCGATCGGCCTCGTCACCGAGCGTTTCCTGGTGCGCCCGCTCTACGGTCGCGGCATCGACTACCCGCTGCTGCTCACCTTCGGCCTTTCCTGGGTGCTGATCGAGGCGATGCGCGTGACCTTCGGCATCGAAGGCCTGCCCTCGTCGACGCCGGCGGCGCTGCGCGGCTCCGTCGACCTCGGCTTCGGCTTCTTCCCGAAGTACCGGCTGTTCCTCATCGCCGCCACCGCCACGGTGGTGCTGGCGCTGTGGCTGTTCCTCGAGAAGACGCGCTACGGCCTGATCGTGCGCGCCGGCAGCCGCGACGGCGAGATCTGCAAGGTGCTGGGCATCGACATCGCGCGCGTCTGGCTGGTGGTGTTCGGCATCGGCACCGCGATTGCAGGCCTCTCGGGCGTGCTGGCCGCGCCGACGCGCGCGGTGAACCCGGAGATGGGCATCCCGGTGCTGGCCGAGAGCTTCGTGGTCACCGTGGTCGGCGGCATGGGCAGCCTGGTGGGCGCGGTGGTGGCGGGGCTGCTGGTGGGCATCGTGTTCTCGCTGACCTCGCTGTTCGCGCCCGACCTGGCGGAACTCTCGATCTTCATGCTGATGGCGCTGGTGCTGCTGGTGCGCCCGCAGGGCTTCTTCGGCAAGGCGGGCCTGATGGCATGAAGGCGGTCGTCGACTGGGTGCGCGGCCACCGTGTCGCCGCCGTGATCCTCTTCCTGCTGGTGTTCCCGCTGCTGATGCCCTACCAGGCGCTGGCGATCAACATCCTGCTGTTCGGCCTGTTCGCGGTGGGCTTCAACCTGCTGTTCGGCTACACCGGGCTGCTGAGCTTCGGCCACGCGGCCTTCCTCGGCACCGGCAGCTACCTCACCGGCATCGCGATGGTGCACGGCGGGCTGCATTGGATCGTGGCGCTGGGGGTCGGCGTGCTGGCCGCCACCGCGGCCGGCGGGCTGATCGGCTTCCTGGCGATCCGCACGCGCGGCATCTACTTCTCGATGGTGACGCTGGCGCTCGGCCAGATCGTCTACTACGCGTTCTACAAGGCCGAGCGCTGGACCGGCGGCGAGAACGGGCTGCGCGGCATCCAGGTGCCGAAGATCGAGGTCGGCGGCTTGACGCTGGACTTCCTGAACCCGACCACCAAGTACTACGTGATCCTGGTCTTCGTCGCCGCCGCGCTGTGGTTCGTCTCGCGCCTGCTGGCCTCGCCCTTCGGCGCGGTGATGGAGGCGGTGCGCGAGAACGAGAAGCGCGCCGCCGCCTGCGGCTTCGACGTGGCGCGCACCAAGCTGCTGGTGTTCACGCTCTCGGCCGCGCTGTGCGGGCTGGCCGGCGGCCTGCGCGCCCTGCACCTGTCGGTGGTACCCATCGACAGCCTGCACTACCTGCAGTCGGGCCAGGCCGTGATGATGTGCCTGCTGGGCGGCATGGGCACCTTCTTCGGCCCCTTCGTCGGCGCCGCGGTGTTCCTGACGCTGGAAGACGTGGTCACCACGCTCACGCAGCACTGGATGGCGGTGGTGGGCATCGTCTTCATCGTCTTCGTGCTGTTCTTCCCGGCCGGCATCTGGGGCACGCTGATGAAGCGGCTGGAGCGGGCCTCGGCATGAGCGGCACGCCGATCCTCGAGGTCGAAGGCGTCAGCAAGCACTTCGGCAGGTTCGTCGCCCTGAACCGGGTCAGCGCGCGCTTCGAGGCGCGCCGCCTGAGCGCCATCATCGGCCCCAACGGCGCCGGCAAGAGCACCTTCTTCAACGTCGTGAGCGGCGCCTTCCCGCCCACCAGCGGCCGGCTGAAGTACCAGGGCCGCGACATCACGGGCCTGGCGCAGCACGAGTTCGCGCGCATCGGCATCGCCAAGAGCTTCCAGATCACCAACGTGTTCCGCCAGCTCAGCGCCCACGAGAACGTGCGCGTGGCGGTGCAGATGCGCCACGCCCGCTGGCAGCTGCTGAGCCCGCGCGCGGCAATGGCCGAGGTGAACGACCGCGCCAGCGCGCTGCTGGAACGCGTGGGCCTGGCGGCGCATGCGAAGCGCCCGGCGTCGGACCTGGCGCACGGCCAGCAGCGCGCGCTGGAAGTGGCCATGGCGCTGGCCGCCGAGCCCGAGCTGCTGCTGATGGACGAACCCACCGCGGGCATGTCGCCCGAAGAGACCAGGGTGATGATGGACCTCATCGTGGCACTCGCCGCCGAGCGCAGCGTGATCCTGGTGGAGCACAAGATGAAGCTCGTGATGGGCATCTGCGAGCGCCTGCTGGTGCTGCACCACGGCGAATTCCTCGCCGAGGGCACGCCGGCGGACATCAGGGCCAACGACGACGTGAAGCGCGTCTACCTGGGGCAGGGCTGAACCATGCTGGAGGTCAAAGGCCTCGACGCCTGGTACGACCGCAGCCATGTCGTGCAGGGCCTGTCGTTCACGGTCAAGAAGGGCGAGATCGTCACGCTGATGGGCCGCAACGGCGCCGGCAAGACGACGACCCTGAAGGCCATCATGGGCCTCATCGGCAAGACCGCCGGCAGCGTGCGCTTCGACGGCGAGGAGCTGCTGTCGCTGCCCGCGCACGCGCGCTGGCACCGCGGCCTGGCCTATGTGCCGGAAGAGCGTCGCATCGTGCCCGGACTCACGGTGCGCGAGAACCTGCGGCTGGGGCTCATCGCGGGCAAGGAGCGCCACCTGGAGCGCGAGCGCATCGAGGAGATCGCGCAGACCTTCCCGCGCCTGGCCGAGCGCATGACGCAGGACGGCACGTCGATGTCGGGCGGCGAGCAGCAGATGCTGGCGATCGCGCGGGCCATGATGGCCAGGCCCCGGCTGATCCTGCTCGACGAACCCTCCGAAGGCATCATGCCGCTGCTGGTGCACGAGATGTTCCAGCTCTTCGCGCGCCTGCGCGAGCAGGGCACGACGATCCTGCTGGTGGAGCAGAACGTCGAGCGCGCGCTGCAGATCAGCGACCGCGCCTGCATCCTGGACCAGGGCCGCATCGTGCACGAAGACGCGGCCGACGCGCTGCTGGCGGACAAGGACATCCAGGAGCGCTACTGCGCCGTCTAGGCGCTTGTGGCAATCTGTCGGCCGCGCGCCGAAGGAGCCCCGCATGAACAGCATGGACGTCGAAGTCATCCGCACCGCGCTGGACTGGATGAACCGCGGCCATCGCGTCGTGATGGGCACCGTGGTGCGCACCTGGGGCAGCAGCCCGCGGCCGCCGGGCAGCCTGATGATCATCCGCGACGACGGCCAGGTGGCCGGCTCGGTGAGCGGCGGCTGCATCGAAGACGACCTGATAGCCCGCGTGAAGCGCGGTGAACTGGCGCAGCACCTGCCGCAGAGCACCAGCTACGGGGTCTCGGCCGACGAGGCGCAGCGCTTCGGCCTGCCCTGCGGCGGCACCGTGCAGCTGGTGCTGGAGCCGCTGTCGGCGAAGTCGATGCTGCGCGAGCTGCAGGCCGAGGTGGAGTCGCACCGGCGTGTGCGGCGGCGGCTGGAGATGTCCACCGGCCTCGTCTCGATGGCCGCGGCCGAGCGCGACGACGCCGTGCGCTTCGACGGCGCTGCGCTGGAGACGGTGCACGGCCCGGCGCTGCGGCTGCTGGTCATCGGCGCCGGGCAGCTCAGCCGCTACCTGGCGAACTTCGCGGTGGCGCTGGACTACCGCGTGACGGTCTGCGATCCGCGCCCCGAGTACCACGAAGGCTGGGAACAGATCGAGGGCGTGACGCTGTCGCGCTCGATGCCCGACGACCTGGTGCTGGCGATGAACCTCGACAGCAACAGCGCCGTGGTGGCGCTGACCCACGACCCCAAGCTCGACGACCTGGCGCTGATGGAGGCGCTCAAGACGCCGGCCTTCTACGTCGGCGCCCTGGGTTCGCGCCGCAACAACGACGCGCGCCGCCGCCGCCTGCTGGAGTTCGACGTCAGCGAGGCCGAGGTGCGCCGCCTGCACGGCCCGGTGGGCCTGAACCTGGGCGGCAAGACGCCGCCCGAGATCGCGATGTCCATCGTCGCCGAGATGACGGCGGTGCGGCGCGGTGCGCCGCTGGGTGGCGAGCTGGCGGACTGGAGCGCTTCCGACTCGGCCTGCGCCACCGCCGACGCGAAGGCGTGACGAGGGCCTGAGTCAGCGCAGGTCGGCGCGGTCGGGCAGTTCGTTGGGGTTGGCCTGGCCCGGCGCCAGCGGGAAGTGCTGGCGCAGCAGCGCGTCCACCGCGTCCACCGCCTCGTTCAGGCCCGGCTCGAAGCGTCCGGCGCGGAAGGCCTCGCGCATGCCGGCCACCAGCGCCGCCCAGTGCGCGGGCGGCACGTGGCGCGCCAGGCCGCGGTCGGCCACGATCTCGATCGCCCGTTCGGCCAGCAGCAGGTAGATGAGCACGCCGTTGTTGTGCTCGGTGTCCCAGACGCGCAGCTTGCCGAACATCGTCACCGCGCGCTGGCGCGGCGTGGCGTCGCGCCACAGGTAGGACAGCGGCAGCCCGGCTTCGACGCACAGGCGGATCTCGCCGCTGTGCGCGCGCTCGCTGGAGGCCACACGCTCCTCCAGCCGCCGCAGCCCCTCGGGCCCGAGCGCGCGCAGCGCGTCGGTCTCGTCGAGCCAGCGGTGCTTCAGAAGGCGCGACAGTCGGTGCAGCAGGCCCATCACCAGTCTCCCGAGGCGCCGCCGCCGCCGAAGTCGCCGCCGCCGCCGGACGAGAAGCCGCCACCGCCGCCGCCGTCGCCGCCGCCGCTCCAGCCGCCACCGCCGTAGCCGCCGCCCCAGCCGCCGATGTGCGGCAGGCCGCCGCGCGTGACGCCGCTGCGGCGCAGCGCCGAGCCGATGCCGAACAGGCCCACGAGCACCAGCGTGGCGATGCCGGCGCCGACGCCGATCAGCACGCTGGCGGTGAACCACCAGCCCAGGCCGCCCGCCGCGCCGGCCGTGAACAGCGAGCCGAGCTTGCGGCCGAAGAGGCCGGTGAGCACCGTCGCGATGATGGGCACCGCGACGAAGAAGAAGAGCCCCAGCTCCTCGATCTGCAGGCCCGAGCCGGCGCCGCTGCGCGCGCCGGACTCCGGCGCCGGCAGGCCTTCGCCGCCGATGCGTGCGATCAGCCGGTCCACCGCGAGGTTGAGGCCGCCGGCGTAGTCGCCGGCGCGGAAGGCGGGGCGTATCGCCTGGTCGATGATCTGCCGCGCCGCCAGGTCGGGCACCGCGCCTTCCAGCGCCTTGGCCACCTCGATGCGCACCTTGCGCTCGTCCTTCGCGACGATCACCACCAGCCCGTCGCCCACCTCGCGGCGGCCGATCTTCCAGGCGTCGGCCACGCGCTGGCCGTAGCTGGCGATGTCCTCGGGCGCGGTGCCGTTCACCAGCAGCAGCACGATCTGCGGGCCGCTCTTCGCCTCGAACGCGGCGAGCTTGTTCTCCAGCGCGGCGCGCTGCGCGGCCGACAGCGTGTCGGTCTGGTCGATCACGCGGCCGGTGAGCGGCGGCACCGGCAGCACGCCCTGCGCGAAGGCAGCCGCGGCGGCGGCCAGCAGCAGCGCGCAGGCGAGCAGCAGACGGCGCATCAGGCCCGCGCTACTTCGACGCCGGCTTCTCGAAGCTCACCGCCGGCGGCGTGCTGATCTGCGCCTCGTTCTGCACCGTGAAGCTGGGCTTCACGGAGTAGCTGAACATCATCGCGGTGAGGTTGGTCGGGAAACTGCGCGTGAGCACGTTGTAGGCCTGCACCGCCTGGATGTAGCGGTTGCGCGCCACCGTGATGCGGTTCTCGGTGCCCTCGAGCTGCACGCGCAGGTCCTGGAAGCCCTGGTTGGCCTTCAGGTTGGGGTAGTTCTCGCTCACCACCAGCAGGCGGCTCAGGGCGCCCGAGAGCTCGCCCTGCGCGGCCTGGAACCTCTGGAACGCCTCGGGGTTGTTGATCAGCTCGGGGGTGGCCTGGATCGAGGTGGCCTTGGCGCGCGCCTCCACCACCTTCGTCAGCGTCTCCTGCTCGAAGCTGGCCTCGCCCTTCACGGTGTTGACGATGTTGGGGATGAGGTCGGCGCGGCGCTGGTACTGGTTCAGCACCTCGCTCCAGCCGGCCTTCACCTGCTCGTCCAGGCGCTGGAAGTCGTTGTAGCCGCAGCCGCTCAGGCCGAGCGTGGCGGCCAGGACGGCCGTGGTGGCGATGGGGGACAGGCGCATGCGGAACTCCTGGGCGGACGGCGAATGAATGCTACGCGCCGCCGGGAAGTGGGTCCGGCGGGCCCGGCTTCAAGGGGTGGCTGGGACTGGCCCCGATCCGGAGGACGGGGCACTTGGGGCATTATGTTGGGCGACAGGGAGTCGACGAGATGTTCAAGAGACCCTTCAGGGGCTGGGTTTGGCTGGGGTGCGTGCTGGTTGCGGCCGCGCGAGCGCAGAGCGGCACTGCGGCGCCGCCGCCGGAGCCGCCGGTGGCGATCGAGCGCTTCTTCGCGCAGCCGGCGATGCACCAGGCCGCGCTGTCGCCGTCGGGCCGCTGGCTGGGCGCGCTGTCCGCGGTGCCGGGGCGGCGCGTCGGCTTTCACGTCGTCGACCTCGACGGCAAGGAAGCGCCGCGCACGGTCGAGGCCTCGCCCACCGACGACGTGGCCTGGTTCCAGTGGGCCGACGACGACTGGGTGATCTTCGGCCTGCGCGACACCGAGCAGCGGCGCTACGTCTACCGCGGATCGGGCGTGCTGGCGATGCGCCGCGACGGCAGCGACGCGCGCCAGCTGATCGCGCGCGGCTGGCGCGACCGGCCCGAGCAGGCGCTGTCGCCCGGTTTCGTCTACCTGGGCCTGGGCGCGCCGGGCAGCCAGGAGGTCATCGTCGGCGACGGCACCTACGACCGTGCCGGCGACGTCACCTACCTGAAGCTGAGCGCGCTGCACATCGTCACGCAGAAGCGGCGGCGGCTGTACGAGGACGCACCGCGTGCCACCGGCTGGCTGTTCGATGCGCGTGGCCGGCCGCGCGTGGTGACGCGCGAGGACGACAAGGAGATCCGCCACTACTGGGCCGAAACCGGGAAGGACGGCGAGGGTGTGGGTCCGTGGCGCGAGATCGGCCGCATGCCGCTGCTGGACGCCGGCTGGCGCCCGGCCTACGTCGACGACAAGGGTCAGCTGTTCGTCAACACGCTGGATGCCCAGGGCTTCAGCGAGTTGCGCCTGTTCGACCTCGACAAGCGCCAGCCCGCGGCCACGGCGCTGCTGAAGACACCGGGCTACAGCGGCGACATCACGCCGGTGCGTGCGCCGCCGAGCACGCGGGTGGTGGGCGTGGACCTGGAGCTGGACGCGCCCACGGTCGAGTGGTTCGACCCGGCGTTGAAGGCGCTGCAGGAGCGCATCGACGCGCGCTGGCCCGGCCGGGTCAACGTGATGAACTGCACCCCCTGCGACAGTGCACGGCGCATCCTGGTGTACTCCTACGCCGACAACGACCCCGGCCACTTCCTGCTGTTCGAGCCGCAGCAGGACAAGTGGCTGCTGCTGGGCACCGTGCAGCCCGACATCGACCCGGCGCGCATGGCGCGCATGTCCTTCGAACGCATCCGCGCGCGCGACGGCCGCGACGTGCCGGTGTGGGTGACGCGCACGCCGGGGCCGGCGACGCCGCGGCCCGCGGTGGTGGTGCTGCACGGCGGCCCGCACCTGCGCGGCACCAGCTGGGGCTGGAACGCCGAGGTGCAGTTCCTGGCCTCGCGCGGCTACGTGGTCATCGAGCCCGAGTTCCGCGGCAGCACCGGCTACGGCGAGCTGCACCACCGTGCGGGCTGGAAGCAGTGGGGCGGCACGATGGTGGACGACGTCACCGACGCGGTCCGCCACGTGGTGGCCGCCGGCCTCGTCGATCCCAAGCGGGTGTGCGTGATGGGCAGCAGCTATGGCGGCTACGCCACGCTGATGAGCCTGGTGAAGGAGCCCGCGATGTACCGCTGCGGCGTGGCCCACGCGGCCCTCACCGACCTGCGCCACCGCTACGACTTCCACTGGTCCGACCTGTCGCGCTTCAACCGCCGCGTGCTGCTGCCGCTGACGATGGGCGACCGCCAGGAAGACGCCCAGATGTTCATCGACACCTCGCCGATCGAGCAGGTCAAGCGCATCCAGGCGCCGGTGCTGCTGCTGCATGGCGACGACGACTACCGGGTGCCGATCGAGAACGGCGAGCGCATGCGCGACGCGCTGAAGAAGGCGGGCAAGTCCGTCGAGTGGGTGGAGATCGTGGACGAGGGGCACGGCTTCAGCCGGCCCGCGAGCGTGCTGGACTACTGGCGCCGGGTCGAGGGCTTCCTGGCCCGGCACCTGAAGTGAGGGCATGGGCCATGAGGCAACATCGGGTTCCAAGAGCCGCCGTGGGCGGCATCGACAGGGAGTGATCGAGATGAGAGTCGAGACGACGCGGCCGGCGCGCCGCGTGGTGGGTGCGCTGGCACTTGCAGCTGCCGCCGCCATGCCGGCGCTGGCCCCCGCGCAGCCGGCGCCCGGAGCCATTCCGGTGGAGGCCTTCTTCTCGCGGCCCAAGCTGCAGAAGGCCGAGCTGTCGCCCTCGGGCCGCTACCTGGCCGCGCTGACGGCGCCGCAAGGGCGCCGCATGGGCTTCCAGATCTTCGACCTCGAGAGTTCGGCGGCGCCGAGCTTCATCGAGGCGTCGCCGAAGGACGACGTGTCGTGGTTCAACTGGGTCAGCGACGAGTGGCTGGTGTTCGGCGTGCGCAGCCCCGACGACCGCAGTGTGGAGAGCAAGGGCGGTGGCCTTCTGGCGATGAAGCGCGACGGGTCGAACTCGCGCATGCTGATCAACCGCCAGTACGAGCACGAAGATCCGCTGCAGCGCAGGCGCTACCTCAACCCGGATCACTTCTTCTCGTCGCTGGGCCAGCCGGGTTCGAACGAGGTGATCGTGGAGCAGGCCAGTTGGGACCCCACGCGCTACGAGTTCTCGCACACCTTGCCGCGGGTGCTGAACATCACCACCAGCGGCCTGCGCAGCCTGCCGGGTGACGCACCGCGCGCCCAGGCCTGGGAGTTCGACACGAAGGGGCGTGCCCGCATTGCGGCCTACACCAAGGAAGGCATCACCACCGCGTGGTGGGCCGATTCCTCGGGCAAGTGGAGCGAGCTCTACAAGGCGCCGACGTTCGACAATCCGTTCGCGCCGCAGTTCGTGGAGGGCGAGGACGGTCTCGTCGTCAGCACGCCGGACAAGAACGGGTCGATGCAGCTGCGGCGGTTCGACTTCGCGACCGGCAAGCCCGCAGCGGAGGTGCTGGTCGAGACGCCTGGGTTCAGCGGCGCCGTCTCGGCTGCGGTGGACCGGCTCAGCGGACGGGTACTCGGCGTCGGCGTCTGGGCCGACAGCTACAACACGATCTGGTTCTCGCCGACCATGAAGGCCCTTCAGGCCAAGGTCGATGCGAAGTTCCCGGACAACGTCAACACCATCTCGTGCCGCGGCTGCGACAACCCGAAGGTGGTGCTGGTGCACACCTACTCCGACCGGGACCCCGGCAGCTTCGTCCTGTGGAAGCCCAAGGAGGACAAGTGGCTGCTGCTCGGCGAGGCGCGCCCCGACGTGCCGGCGGCACGCATGGCACCGCTCGAGTTCCACCGCACCAAGTCGCGCGACGGCGGGGACCTGCCGGTATGGGTGACGCGCCCGCTGGCGCAGCACGCGCCGGGCGCGAAACCCGCCCCCGCCGTGGTGGTGGTACACGGCGGCCCCTTCTTGCGCGGCTACTTCTGGGAGTGGGAGGACGAGTCGCAGTTTCTCGCGTCGCGCGGCTATGTCGTGATCCAGCCCGAGTTTCGTGGCAGCACCGGCTATGGCAGCGGCCACTTCCGTGCGGGCTGGAAGGAGTGGGGCTACAAGATGCAGGACGACGTGACCGACGCCGTGCGCTTCGCGATCCAGCAGGGCTGGGTGGACCCGGCGCGCGTCTGCATCATGGGCACGAGTTATGGCGGCTATTCGGCGTTGATCGGCCTGACGCGGGATCCCGGCCTGTACCGCTGCGGCGTGGCGCACGCCGCCGTTACCGATCCGCGCAACATGTTCGAGTTCCACTGGTCCGACTTCAGCGACGAGTGGAAGCGCTACGGCATGAAGCGCCTGGTGGGCGATCCGGTGGCGGACGCCGAACGGCTGAAGGGCGCTTCGGCCGTGGAGAACGTCGACAAGATCAAGGTGCCCGTGCTCCTGACACATGGCGGGCGCGATCGGCGTGTGCCGATCGAACACGCCGAGAAGTTCCTCGATGCGATGCGCAAGGCCGGCAAGCCCGTCGAGTGGGTGAACTACCCCGAGGAAGGCCACTTCTTTTTCTACGACCAGAACCGCTTCGACTACTACCGCAAGGTCGAAGCCTTCCTCGCCAAGCACCTCAAGTAGTGCCGCGCCGCGCGCTGGTGCTCGGCGGCGGTGGCGCTTTGGGTGCCGCCGTGCTGGAGCAGCTGCTGGCGAGCCACCGCTTCGAGCGTGTCGGCGTGCTCGCGCAGCGCGCGCTGCAGCCCGCCCTGCGCGGGTTGGAGGTGGTGCCCGACGGCGACGCCGCCGCGCTGGCACGCCTGGCGCCGGACACCGCGCTGATCGTCTTCGACCGCGAACGCGGCGCCAACGGCCGCGACGCGGCCTTCGTGCGCGTGCTGCCGGGCGAACTCGCCACCCGCGCCGCCGCGCTGCAGGCGCTTGGCGTGCGCGCGCTGCTCGTGGTGGTGCCGCACACGCCGGCGCTGCTGCCGCAGGCCCTGAAGGTCGGCCTGGCGACGCTGGACGAAGGCGCGGTGGCGGCGATGGACTTCCACCACGTCGTCTTCATGCGCATGGCGCAGGCGGGCGGCGCAGGCGACGACGGCGCGCCAGGCTCGCGCCTGCAGCGGCTGGCTGGCTGGATGCTGTCGCAGCTGCACTGGATGGTGCCGCAGCGCGAACAACCGGTGCGCAGCGCCACCGTGGCGCGCCTGGCCGCCGCGATCGCCGTGGCGCTGCCCGCCGCGCCGCGCGGCACGCGGGTGCTGCCGCACGAATGGCTGTGGCACGCCGCGCAGGCCACCGACGCCGCCGCGCTGGCCGAACGCTGGCTGGCGGGCCAGTCGCCGCCGGCTGCGGCGGCCACGACCGCGTCTCGCCAGCGCTGGTAGGCCACGCCCGATAATCCGGCGCATGAGCGCCACCGCCGTCCTGCACAACGACACCTTCCTGCGCGCCTGCCTGCGCCAGCCCACGACGCACACCCCGGTGTGGCTGATGCGCCAGGCCGGGCGCTACCTGCCCGAGTACAAGGCCACGCGGGTGAAGGCCGGCAGCAGCTTCATGGGCCTGGCCACCAATCCGGGCTTCGCCACCGAGGTGACGCTGCAGCCGCTGGAGCGCTACCCGCTGGACGCGGCCATCCTGTTCTCCGACATCCTCACCGTGCCCGACGCGATGGGCCTGGGCCTGTCGTTCGGCGCCGGCGAGGGCCCGCGCTTCGAGAAGCCGGTGCGCGACGAGGCCGCGGTGGCCGCGCTGCACTTCCGCATCGACCAGCTGCGCTACGTGTTCGACGCCGTGCGCTCCATCCGCCACGCGCTGGCCGGTCGGGTGCCGCTGATCGGCTTCTCGGGCAGCCCCTGGACGCTGGCCAGCTACATGGTCGAAGGCGCCGGCTCCGACGACTACCGGCTCGTGAAGACGATGCTCTACGCGCGGCCCGACCTGATGCACCGCATCCTGGCCGTCAACGCCGAGGCCGTCACCGCGTACCTGAACGCGCAGGTGGAGGCCGGCGCGCAGGCGCTGATGATCTTCGACAGCTGGGGCGGCGTGCTGGCCGACGGCGTGTTCCAGCGCTTCAGCCTCGACTACACGAAGCGTGTCGTCGCCGGCCTGAAGCGCGAGGCCGAGGGCCGTCGCATTCCGGTGATCGTCTTCACGAAGGGCGGGGCGCTGTGGCTCGACGAGATCGCCGCCTGCGGCGCCGATGTGGTGGGCCTGGACTGGACCGCCGACCTGGCCGCGGCGCGCGCCCGCGTGGGCGGCCGCGTCGCGCTGCAGGGCAACCTGGACCCGGCCGTGCTCTTCGCGCCACCCGAGGTGGTGGCGCGCGAGGCGGTGGCGGTGCTGGACCGCTTCGGCCGCCCGCAGCGTGCCGACGGCGGCTGGGACGGCCACGTGTTCAACCTCGGCCACGGCATCAGCCAGCACACGCCGCCCGAGCACGTCACGGCGCTGGTGGAGGCGGTGCACGCCCACTCGCGTCGCCTGCGCGAGCCGGCCTGAACACCCCCTGTGGCGGCATTGCTGAAGTGCCGGGTGAGTGAGCGCTCAGGGCTTGACTTATCCCCAAAAAGGATGCTGCGGTGCAACCGGTTCCCGTGCGTCGGTACGGCCCGCCGAAAATTGCCACATCTCGTGCTAAGTCATTGATTCTTCTGGATTCACTGTCCTGCTCGCAAATCGGGCAGGGGCGACCGGCACCCCGAAGAATCAAGCACTTGGCGCATCTCGGCGCAGCTTCCCCACATAGTTATCCACAGAATGCGTGGATAGAGGCAAAAGTCCTTGTCCATCATGCACTTGCGCTCGATGTTTGAAGTGAAGCCGAGCTTGTGCCGGACGTGCCCGTGACCGTGCTCTCGGTGGCCGTGGAAACCCCCCGCCACACGCGGGTGGCGGGGCTGCTGGACTACGCGAGTGAGCAGCCGCTCGCGCCGGGCACGCTGGTGCGTGTGCCGCTGGGCCGGCGCGAGGTGCCGGGCGTGGTGTGGCCGCGGCCGCCGGACAGCGCGCCCAGCGACGGCCTGCGGCCCATCGCGGCGGCGCTCGGCAGCCTGCCGCCACTTCCCGAGCACTGGCGCGCGCTGGTGGAGTTCGCCGCCGGCTACTACCAGCGCGGGGTCGGCGAGCTGGCGCTGGCGGTGCTGCCGCCGGAACTGCGCAAGCTGGACGACACGCAGCTGGCGCGCCGGCTGAAGCGGCTGGCTGCGCCGGTACCTGCGTCCGCTGCAGCGCCGGAGCGGCCGCCGCTCAGCGACGAGCAGGCGGCCGCCCTTGCGGCACTGTCCGCCGGCCCGGCCCGGCCGGTGCTGCTGCACGGCGTCACCGGCAGCGGCAAGACCGAGGTCTACCTGCGCGCGGCCGAGGGCGCGCTGGCGGCCGGCGGCCAGGCGCTGGTGCTGGTGCCCGAGATCAACCTCACGCCGCAGCTCGAAGCGCGTTTTGCCGCGCGTTTCCCGAGCCGGCGCCTGGTCAGCCTGCACAGCGCGCTCACGCCGGCGCAGCGCCTGCGCCACTGGCTGCTGGCGCACCGCGGCGACGCCGACCTGGTGCTGGGCACGCGGCTGGCCGTGTTCGCCTCGATGCCGCGCCTGAAGCTGATCGTCGTCGACGAGGAGCACGACCCCTCGTTCAAGCAGCAGGAAGGCGCGCGCTACTCGGCGCGCGACCTGGCGGTGTGGCGCGCCCACACGCTGGGCATACCCGTGCTGCTGGGCTCGGCCACGCCGTCGCTGGAGACCTGGCAGCGCGTGCAGGAAGGCCGCTACCTGCGGCTGCCGATGACGCAGCGCATCGGCGGCGGCGCCATGCCGCAGGTGCGGCTGGTGGACATGGGTCTGCTGCCGCGCAACGACGAGCGCGTGATTGCGCCGCAGCTGCAGGCCGCCATCGCCGAGCGCCTGCAACGCGGCGAGCAGAGCCTGCTGCTGCTGAACCGCCGCGGCTACGCGCCGGTGCTGCACTGCGGCGCCTGCGGCTGGAAGAGCGGCTGCGCGCACTGCAGCGCCTGGCGCGTGTTCCACAAGCTCGACCGCACGCTGCGCTGCCACCACTGCGGTCTGACCGAGCCGGTGCCGCGCGCCTGCCCCGAGTGCGGCAACCTGGACATCGCGCCCATCGGCCGCGGCACCGAGAAGCTGCAGGAGCAGCTGGCCGCGCTGTTCCCGCAGGCCCGCGTGGCGCGGCTGGACGCCGACAGCACGCGCGGCGAAGGACGGCTCGAGCAGCAGCTGCAGGCGGTGCACGCGGGCGAAGTGGACATCCTGGTGGGCACGCAGATGCTGGCCAAGGGGCACGACTTCCGCCGCGTCACGCTGGTGGCCGCGGTGAACCCGGACACCGCGCTCTTCAGCAGCGACTTCCGCGCCCCCGAGCGGCTGTTTGCGCTGCTGATGCAGGCCGCCGGTCGCGCCGGGCGCGATGCCGAGCAGGCCGCGCGCAGCGAGATGTGGGTGCAGACCTGGAACCCGCGCCATCCGCTCTACGCGGCGCTGCGCGCGCACGACTACGAGGCTTTCGCCACCGCGCAGCTGGCCGAGCGCCGCGCCGCCGGGCTGCCGCCGTTCGCCAGCCTGGCGCTGCTGCGCGCCGAGGCGCGCACGGTGGAAGTGGCCGAAGCCTTCCTGGCCGAGGCGTCGGCGCTGGCAGAGGGCCACGACGGCGTGACGGTCTACCCCGCGGTGCCGCCGCACGTCTCCAAGGTGGCGGACGTGGAACGCCTGCAGATGCTGGTGGAATCGCCCTCGCGCGTGGCGCTGCAGCGCATGCTGTCGGCCTGGCTGCCGCAGCTGGACGAGATCCGCCCGCGCCACCGCGGCCTGCTGCGCTGGGCGGTGGACATCGACCCGCTGGCCATCTGAACCTTCGAGGAGTCCGATTGAAGCTCTACGGCATTCCCAACTGCGACACCGTCAAGAAGGCCCGCGCCTGGCTCACGGGGCAGGGCGTCGACTACACCTTCCACGACTTCAAGAAGGCCGGTGTGCCCGAAGAGCGCCTGCAGGCCTGGCTGAAGGCGGTGCCCTGGGACAAGCTCGTGAACCGCCAGGGCACCATGTGGCGCAAGCTGGGCGACGCCGAACGCGATGCGGTGGTGGACGCGGCCTCGGCCGCGGCGCTGGCGCGCGCGGTGCCCAGCGTGATCAAGCGGCCGGTGGTGGAGTGGCCCGGCGGCGCCATCACCGTCGGCTTCGACGAGGCGCGCTGGGCCCAGCAGCTGAAGCCTTAGTCACCTAGCCGGCCAGCACGCGCTGCAGCTGCAGCGCCTCGGCCACGTGGCCGGTGGCGATGCGCTCGGCGCCGGCCAGGTCGGCCACCGTGCGCGCCACCTTCAGGCAGCGGTGCAGCCGGCGGCCGCTCCAGCCCAGGCGCTCGGCGGCACTTTGCAGGAAGCGCGCGGCGGCCGCGTCGGTGATGCAGTGGCGATCGATCTCGCCGGGCTCCAGCAGCGCGTTGGCCTTGCCCTGCCGCTGCCCCTGGCGCTGCCGCGCAGCTGCGACGCGCGCGGCCACCGCGGCGCTGGCTTCGCCCTCGGGCTGCGCCAGCATCTCGGCCGCGCTGGCGGCCAGCACTTCCACCTGCAGGTCGATGCGGTCCAGCAGCGGCCCGGACAGCTTGCCCTGGTAGCGCGCGATGCGCTCGGGCGTGCAGCTGCAAGGCCGGTTCAGGCTCGCCGGCGCACCCAGCCAGCCGCAGGGGCAGGGGTTCATCGCGGCCACGAGCTGGAAGCGCGCGGGGAAGCAGGCCTGGCGCGTGGCGCGCGAGATCGTGATGCGGCCGGTCTCCAGCGGCTCGCGCAGGGCTTCGAGCGCGCTGCGCGGGAACTCGGGTGTCTCGCGAGGAACAGCACGCCGCCGTGCGCCAGCGAGATCTCGCCGGGCCGCGGCGGCGAGCCGCCGCCCACCAGCGCCGCGGCGCTGGCGGTGTGGTGCGGCGCGCGCGCCGGGCGGCGGCCGAAGCTGGTGTCCTCGGCGCCGGCCGCGGTGAGGCCGCGCAGCGCGGCGCTGGCCAGGGCCTCTTCGTCGGTGGGCGGCGGCAGCAGCCCGGGCAGGCGCTGCGCCAGCATCGACTTGCCGCTGCCGGGCGGGCCCACCATCAGCAGGCTGTGCGCGCCGGCGGCCGCGATCTCCAGCGCGCGCTTGGCGCCGGCCTGGCCCTTCACGTCGCGCAGGTCCGCGCCGGCGTCGGGTGCGGCGCGTGGCAGCGCTTCGGCGTGCGGCAGCGGCTCGTGGCCTTCGCCGGGCACCAGCGCGGCCACCACCTCCGCCAGCGTGTGCGCGGCCCGCACATCCAGCCCCGGCACCACGGCCGCCGCGCGGGCGCGCGGCGGCGGGCAGCACCAGCGCACGCGCCGCGCCCGCGCGTTGCGCGCCCAGGCCGAGCGCGAGCGCGCCGCGCACGGGCCGCAGCTCGCCGGCCAGCGACAGCTCGCCGGCGAACTCGCAGGCCGCCAGCCGCGTGGCGCACAGGTGACCGGCCGCCGCCAGGATGCCGAGCGCGATCGGCAGGTCGAAGCGGCCGCTCTCCTTCGGCAGGTCGGCCGGCGCCAGGTTCACGGTGATGCGCTTGTTGTGCGGGAAGTCGAAGCCGCTCTGCTGCAGCGCGGCGCGCACGCGCTCGCGCGCCTCCTTCACCTCGGTGTCGGCCAGGCCCACGAGCGTGAAGCTCGGCAGCCCGTTGGCCAGCTGCACCTCCACGTGGACCTCGGGCGCCTGCAGCCCGTCGAGGGCCCGGCTCATCACCACCGCCAGCGTCATCGCCTGTTCGCTCCCTTGTTGGCGACGGATTCTGGTGAGCGCGTCCGGCGCCGACCAGCACCGCCATGGTGCGCACCCTTTCGGGGCCCCCGCGCGGGGGTTGTCCTCAGACGCCGAGTGGGCTAGCGCCTCAGCTTGGGGCGGCGGCGTCGCCCATCCGATGGCACGGAAGCTGCAAACCGGGGCTCGGACCGAAGTTCACAGCCAACCCCCGGAGCTCCCCGACCATGAAGAAGACCCTCCTCGGCACCCTGGCCACCGTCGTGCTGACGTCGCTGCCGGCCGCTTCCTATGCCGACGCCTCGTTCAACATCGGTGCCGTCACCGACTACCGCTACCGCGGCATCTCGCAGACGCGCACGAAGCCTGCGGTGCAGGGCGGCTTCGACTACAGCAATGGCGGCTTCTACGTCGGCACCTGGGCCTCGACGATCAAGTGGATCAAGGACTTCGACGGCGATGCCAGCGTCGAGATCGACGTCTATGGCGGCTACAAGGGCGAGATCACCAAGGAGCTGACCTACGACGTGGGCGTGCTGACCTACCAGTACCCGAGCAACAAGCTCAAGCCCATCACCGGCGCCAACGCCAACACCACCGAGATCTACGGCGCGCTGACCTACGGCCCGGCCACGCTGAAGTACTCGCATGCGGTCACCGACACCTTCGCCAACTTCGACAGCAAGGGCAGCTTCTACGTCGACCTGAGCGCCACCTTCGACGTGGCCGGCGTCTCCGTCGTGCCGCACGTGGGCTACCAGAAGATCAAGGGCCCGTTCGAGGACCCGGCCACCTACACCGACTACTCGCTCACCGTGAGCAAGGAAGTGGCCAAGGGCCTGTCGCTGAGCGCCGCGGTGGTGGGCACCGACGCCGACAAGGCCTTCTACGTCTCGCCCAAGAACGGCAAGGAGCTCGGCAAGGCCACGCTCGTGCTGGGCGCCAAGTACACCTACAGCTTCTGATCGGAGACACCCCATGAAGATGGTGACTGCCATCGTCAAGCCCTTCAAGCTCGACGAAGTCCGCGAGGCCCTGAGCGGCATCGGCGTCCAGGGCATCACGGTGACCGAGGTGAAGGGCTTCGGTCGCCAGAAGGGCCACACCGAGCTCTACCGCGGCGCCGAGTACGTCGTCGATTTCCTGCCCAAGGTGAAGATCGAGGCGGCCGTGGACGAGAGCATCGTCGACCGCGTGATCGAGGCCATCGAGACCTCGGCCCGTACCGGAAAGATCGGCGACGGGAAGATCTTCGTCACCACGCTGGAGCAGGTGGTGCGCATCCGCACCGGCGAAACCGGCAAGGACGCGCTCTGACAGCGCCCACCCACGAGACAGCCTAGACACACCATGAAGAAACTCATCACCATCCTGGCCCTGGGCATCGCCGCCCTGGGCTTCGGCGGGGCGGCGCTCGCGCAGAGCCCCGCTCCGGCCCCGGCCGCGTCTGCTGCCGAGGCGCCGGCATCCGCGGCCGCCGCCGCCGCGCCGGCCGCGGCCGACGCGGCCTCGGCCGCCGCCCCCGCGGCGTCCGCACCCGTGCCCAACAAGGGCGACGTGAGCTGGATGCTCGTGTCGACCGTGCTCGTGATCATGATGTCGATCCCGGGCCTGGCGCTGTTCTACGGCGGCCTGGTGCGCAGCAAGAACATGCTGTCGGTGCTGATGCAGGTGCTGGTCACCTTCTCGCTGATCAGCGTGCTGTGGTTCGTCTACGGCTACAGCCTGGCCTTCACCGAGGGCAACTCGTTCGTGGGCGGGCTCGATCGGCTGTTCCTGAACGGTGTCTTCAATCCGAAGACCGGCGAGTTCGCGATGGGCGCCACCTTCAGCAAGGGCGTGGTGATTCCGGAAATCGTGTTCGTGGTCTTCCAGGCCACCTTCGCGGCCATCACCTGCTGCCTGATCGTGGGCGCCTTCGCCGAACGCATCAAGTTCAGCGCCGTGCTGCTGTTCATGGTGATCTGGTTCACCTTCAGCTACGCGCCGATCGCGCACATGGTCTGGTACTGGATGGGTCCGGATGCCTACACCGGCAAGGAAGTGGTCGACGCGATGAACGCCAAGGCCGGCCTGATCTGGCAGTGGGGCGCGCTGGACTTCGCCGGCGGCACCGTGGTGCACATCAACGCCGCCGTCGCGGGCCTGGTGGGTGCGTACCTGGTGGGCAAGCGCGTGGGCTACGGCAAGGAAGCCATGGCGCCGCACAGCCTGCCGCTGACGATGGTGGGTGCCTCGCTGCTGTGGGTGGGCTGGTTCGGCTTCAACGCCGGCTCGGCGCTGGAAGCCGGCAACAGCGCGGCGCTGGCCTTCCTGAACACCTTCTCGGCCACCGCGGTGGCGGTGCTGGCCTGGTGCGCCGGTGAAGCGCTGATGAAGGGCAAGGCCTCGATGCTGGGTGCAGCCTCGGGTGCGGTGGCGGGTCTGGTCGCCATCACGCCGGCGGCCGGCAACGTGGGCATCGTCGGCGCGCTGGTGATCGGTGCCATCGCCGGCTTCGCCTGCCTGTGGGGCGTGCACGGCCTGAAGAAGATGCTGGGCGCTGACGACACGCTGGACGTGTTCGGCGTGCACGGCGTGGGCGGCATCGTCGGCGCGCTGCTGACGGGCGTGTTCAACACCCAGAACCTGGGCGGCCCGGGCCTGGTGACCGACTGGGTCACGGCCAGCGTCGGCAGCAACCCGATCTTCGACCAGGTGCTGATCCAGGCCAAGGCGGTGGGTCTGACCATCGTGTGGTCGGGCGTGGTTGCGTTCATCGCCTACAAGATCGTCGACCTGACCATCGGCCTGCGCGTGGCGGAAGACGAGGAGCGCGAGGGCCTGGACATCACGTCGCACGGGGAGACCGCGTACAACAAGTGATGGGCCGGGCGGCGTAGCCGCCGGACCATCTCGGCTGGATCGAACCGACGGGCTCCGCCCGCGGGTCATCCTGCCGATGGGGAGGGCGCTTCGGCGCCCTCCTGTTCTTTGTGCGCCATCATTTCGCATGGGAGCTGTGCAGGTGGATCGGGTCTCGCGGCGGACGGTGCTGGGGGCGGCGCTGGTGGCGGCGGGGCTTGTTCGTGCGGGGGGTGCTCGCGCCTTCGGCGCGTCGCCGGTGGCGGTGGGGAACGTCACGGGGTTGTATGCGGTGGCGGTGGATGCAGTTGTCGCGCCGCGCAGCCTTGAAGAGGTGGTGGCGGCGGTTCGGGGGTATCCGGGGCGAGTCGCGGTGGGTGGCGGGCGCTTCAGCATGGGCGGGCAGGTGGGCATTGCTGGCGGGCTGCACCTGGACATGCGGTCGTTCGCGCGCGTGCTGCACGTCGACGCCCGGGCGCGCACGGCGCGCGTGCAGGCAGGCGTGCGCTGGCGCGACCTGCAGGACGTTCTCGATCCGCTGAACCTGGCGGTGAAGACGATGCAGAGCTACGCCAACTTCACGGTGGGCGGCTCGGTGTCGGTGAACGCGCACGGGCGCTACGTCGGCCACGGGCCGGTGGGGCATTCGGTGCGGGCGCTGCAGCTGGTGCTGGCCGACGGGCGCGTGGTCGAGGCCAGCCGCGAGCGGCACCCCGAACTGTTCCGTGCGGCCATCGGCGGCTATGGCGCGGTGGGCGTGATCACCGAAGTCGAGCTCGATCTGGCCGACAACGTGCGCATCGAGCGCGTGGTGGCCGAGGTGCCGCTGTCGGGCTATCTCGACCACTTCGACCGCCACGTGCGCGGCAACCCGGCCGCGGTGATGCACAACGCCGACCTGATGCCGCCCCGCTTCGACGCGCCGGTGGGCATCACCTGGCTGCGCAGCGACAGGCCGCTCACCGTGACCGCACGCCTGGTGCCGCGTGGCCAGAGCTACGCGCTGGAGCAGAACGTGCTGTGGGCGATGACCGAGCGGCCGGGTGGCTCGAAGCTGCGCCGCAGCGTCGTGCACCCGCTGCTCACCGCGCGCAGCAGCGTGAAGTGGCTCAACCACGAGGCCAGCCTCGACGTGGCCGAGCTGGAGCCGCGCTCGCGCAGCGAAACCACCTACGTGCTGCAGGAGTACTTCATCCCGCGGCGCGGCTTCCTCGGCTTCGCGCAGGGCATGGCCCAGCTGCTGCGCCGCCGCCGCACGGGCGCGGTGAACGTGTCCATCCGCCACTCGCCGCCGGACACCGTGTCGCTGCTGCCCTGGGCGCGCGAGGAGGTGTTCTCCTTCGTGCTGTACCACAAGCAGGGCACGAGCCCGGCGGCGCAGCAGGCCGTGGGCGAGTGGACGCGCGAGCTGGTGGCGCTGGCGCTGACCCACGGCGGGCGTTACTACCTGCCCTACCAGCTGCACGCGACGCCGACCCAGTTCGTGGCGGCCTATCCGGAAGTTGCGCGGCTGCGGACGGTCAAGGCGCAGGTGGACCCGGCCGGGCGCTTCATGAACGAGCTGTGGGCGCGCTACCTGGCGGCGGCGTGACGCCGCGGCGCTTGCATTTCAGGTCCGCCGCCCCCACCTCTGCCGGTTCCTAGAATCCCAGCCACCCCTCCCGGGTCAAGGCGCGCGCATGGTCCCCCACCTCATCACGGCCCTCACGGGCCCGATCAACGAGCTCGAACAGCGCATCCTGGAGTCGATGCCGGCCATCGAGCGCTGGTTCCGGCTCGAATGGATGGAGCACACGCCGCCGTTCTACACGTCGGCCGACATCCGCAACGCCGGCTTCAAGCTGGCGCCGGTGGACACGCACCTGTTCCCCGACAACTTCAACAACCTCACGCCCGAGATGCTGCCGCTGGCGGTGCAGGCGGCGATGGCGGCCATCGAGAAGATCTGCCCCGAGGCCAAGAACCTGCTGCTGGTGCCGGGGCCGCGCACCACGAGCAGCTTCTACCTGCAGAACCTGCAGCGCCTGGTGGAGGTGTTCACGCAGGCCGGCCTGAACGTGCGCCTGGGCTCGCTGGACCCGGCCGTGCAGGCGCCCATGCCGCTGGCGCTGCCCGACGGCAGCGAGCTGGTGCTGGAACCGCTGCAGCGCACCCGGGGCCGCGTCGGGCTGAAGGACTTCGACCCCTGCACCGTGCTGCTGAACAACGACCTCGCCGCCGGCGTGCCGCGCACGCTGGAGCACCTGCACGAGCAGTACCTGCTGCCGCCGCTGCACGCCGGCTGGCCGCTGCGGCGCAAGAGCCGCCACTTCGAGAGCTACGAGGAAGTGGCCAAGAAGTTCGCCAAGCTGCTGGGCATGGACCCGTGGCTGATCAATCCGATGCACGGCCAGTGCGGCAAGGTCGACTTCGAGACGCCGGGCGGGCTGGAGTGCATCCGCGGCAACGTCGACGCGCTGCTCACCAAGGTGCGCCGCAAGTACAAGGAATACGGCATCAACGAGCGGCCCTTCGTCGTGATCAAGGCCGACAACGCGGCCGGCGCCGGCATCCTGACCGTGCGCGACGTGAAGGAGCTCGACGACCCCGAGCGCCTGGCCAAGGCTCGCGTGGGCCTGGTGCACGAGGGCGAGCCGCTGTCGGAAGTGATCATCCAGGAAGGCGTGCCCACCTACGAGCGCATCCACGACGCGGTGGCCGAGCCGGTGGTGGTGATGATCGATCGCTACGTGGTCGGCGGCTTCTATCGCGTGCATGCCGAGCGCGCGGCCGACGAGAACCTGTGCGCCCCGGGCTCGCGCTATGTGCCGCTGGCCTTCGCCGGCAGCACCCAGCTGCCCAAGCCGGGCGCGAAGCCGGGTGCCAGCGCACCGAACCGGTTCTACATGTACGGCGTGATCGGGCGCCTGGCGATGCTGGCGGCGGCGTACGAGCTGGAAGCGACGGATCCGGAGGCGGAGACCTACGACTGAATGCGGTCAGCCGGCCCTCGGGCCGGTTGTTCCGTCACACATCTGCACCTATGCTGCTCCCTCCACAACAAGGGAGGATGCAGATGACGACGATCTCGAAGCAGATGCGCGCGCTTGCCGCCGGCAGCCTGATGGCCGCCATGGCCGTTGCCAGCCACGCGACCGGCGTGGCGGTCGGCGCCTCGGGCCTGCTGATCCCGTTCGGGCCCGCCGACGGCACTTCGTACATGGAGGTATGGGGTGTCGGCGACACCTCGCGCTACGCCAACCCGGCCACCGATCCGGGTGACCTGTTCCACTCGCTGATCGCGCCGGCCGAGGCGTCCTCGCAGGCGCTGCTGTCGGGCTACGGCCTGGCCAGCGCGAGCTGGAGCTTCGATCCCGCCGCCGCGCCGCTCAGCGTGTCCGCCAGCGGCAATACGGCGCGCTACGCGATGAGCGCCCTGGGCGTCGGCCTCTTCGGTGGCCCGAGCATTGCGCTGGGCACCGCCGATACGCAATTGGCCGTCACCCGCACCACCAACCACCACACGCAGGTGCTCACCTTCCGTCACGCGCTGCCGACCGTGGACGGCCCGCTCGTCGGTTCGACCTACTCGTTCGGCGTGACCGGTGGCGCCATCACGAACGTCGACCTCGTCACGCTGCTGGGTCCCAGCGCCTACTACGTGAACGGCTTCGATCTCAGCGCCTTCGCCACGCTGCCGGTGCGCCTGACGGCGCCGTCGGTGATGCGGCCGGTCTACCTCGGCGTCCAGTTCGCACGTACCAATGCCAGCGCCGACTTCGGCGTCACGCCGCCGGCGACGCTCTCGCTCGCCGATTTCGACAGCGCACTGATCCAGGTCGCATTCGACGGCGTCTACGACATCGCGGTCGATCCGGCCGACTTCGCGTCGAACGACGCGTACGTCACCGCACGCGACTGGGTGCAGGCCAATGTGCGCCAGATCAACTACGAGACCTTCGGCAGCTGGCAGGTCGACTTCCTGCAGACGACACCGGTGCCCGAGGCGCCTGCGATGCTGATGCTGGCCGGCGGCCTGCTGATCGTGACGGTGCGGGCGCGGCGCCGGCGCACCTGACGCCGCCGCCGTCGCGGCACGGCCACCGCAGTGCACAATGGGCGGGCTTCCCGCCCCCATGAGCGCCGATTCCAAACCCAAGACCGCTGGCGCCCTGGCTGCCCTGACGCTGGGCGCCATCGGCGTCGTCTACGGCGACATCGGCACCAGCCCGCTGTACGCGCTGAAGGAAGTGTTCGCGCACGGCCGCGTGCCGCTCACGCCCGAGAACGTGCTGGGCATCCTGTCGCTGGTGTTCTGGACGCTGACGGTCATCGTCTCGCTGAAGTACGTGGCGCTCATCCTGCGCGCCGACAACAACGGCGAAGGCGGCCTGATCGCGATGCTGGCGCTGGCTTCGGTGGCCGTGAAGGACCGCCCGCCGCTGCGCCGCCGCCTGCTGCTGGTGGGCATCTTCGGCACCGCCATCTTCTTCGGCGACGGCGTCATCACGCCCGCGGTGAGCGTGCTGTCGGCGGTGGAAGGCCTGGAGGTGGCGGCGCCCGCGCTGCACCGCTTCATCGTCCCCGTCACGCTGGTGGTGCTCACCGGCCTGTTCGCCGCGCAGCGTTTCGGCACCTCGCTGGTGGGCAAGCTGTTCGGTCCGGTGACGCTGGTCTGGTTCGTCGTGCTTGCGCTGCTGGGCATACCGCACATCGTGGCGCACCCGCAGGTGCTGGTGGCCCTGCTGCCCACGCACGCGCTGGGCTTCCTCGGCGCGCACCCGGGCATCGCGTTCGCGGCGCTGGGCGCGGTGGTGCTGTGCGTCACCGGCGCCGAGGCGCTGTATGCCGACCTCGGCCACTTCGGCAAGAAGCCGATCCGCCTGGCGTGGTTCGTGGTGGTGATGCCGGCGCTGGTGCTGAACTACTTCGGCCAGGGCGCGATGCTGCTGGTGAAGCCCGAGAACGTGAAGAACCCGTTCTACGAGATGGCGCCCACCTGGGCCCTGTACCCGCTGATCGCGCTGGCCACGCTGGCCACGGTGATCGCGTCGCAGGCCCTGATCACCGCGGCCTTCTCGGTCACCAAGCAGGCGATGCAGCTGGGCTACCTGCCGCGGCTGCGCATCCTGCACACCAGCGTGAAGGAGACGGGGCAGATCTACGTGCCCTTCGTCAACTGGTCGCTGTTCGGCTGCGTGGTCTTCGCGGTGGTGATGTTCGGCAGCAGCAGCGCACTGGCCTCCGCGTACGGCATCGCCGTGACCATCGACATGACCATCACCACGGTGATGACCTTCTTCGTCATCCGCTTCGCCTGGAAGCTGCCGCTGGCGCTGTGCGTGCTGGCCACCGGGATCTTCTTCGCGATCGACGTCGTGTTCTTCGCCGCCAACGCGGTGAAGGTGCTCGAAGGCGGCTGGTTCCCGCTGGTGATCGGCGGCGCGATGTTCACGCTGATGATCACCTGGAAGGCCGGCCGCCGCCTGATGGCCGACCGCCTGCGCGACGAGGCGCTGGAGCTCGAACCCTTCCTCGAATCGATCTTCATCAGCCCGCCGCAGCGCGTGACGGGCACGGCGGTGTTCCTCAGCGCCGAGAAGGGCAGCACGCCGTTCGCGCTGCTGCACAACCTCAAGCACAACAAGGTGCTGCACGAGCAGAACCTGTTCGTCACCGTGCAGCACCACGAGGTGCCGTGGATAGGCTTCGACAAGCGCTGCCAGATCGAGCCGCTGGGCCACGACTGCTGGCAGGTGACGCTGCACTTCGGCTTCAAGAACGAGCCCGACGTGCCCGATGCGCTGAAGCTGCTGGAAGGCCGCGGCGTGCTGCTGGACGAGATGGAGACCAGCTACTTCCTCAGCCGCGACACCGTCATCCCCACCTTCGGCGGCGGCATGGCGCTGTGGCGCGAGCGGCTCTTTGCCAGCATGCACCGCAACGCCGCCGCCGCGGCCGACTTCCTGCACCTGCCGACGAACCGCATCGTCGAGCTGGGCACGAAGGTCGAGATCTGATCAGGGCATCGACAGCACCAGCTCGTAGGTCGCCTGCGGCACGTTGCGCAGCCCGCTGGCGTAGCTGACGCGCACGTAGACCGTGACCGGCGCGCCACCGGTGTTGGTGTAGTTGGTGATGTCCGCCTGGCCGGTGCCCTGCGAACTGCCGGCCACGGGGGTGCCGGCTGCGTTCAGGATCTCGACGTTGTAGTCGGAACTCGCGTTCGGTAGCAGCGTGGCATTCAGCGTCTTGCCGGCGGGCAGCGTCAGCCGGTACAGGTCGAGGTCGACGCGCTCCATCCGGCTCTGGCTCTGCAGCGAGCCGCTGATCTGCACCGGGAAGAAGGGCACCGGCTGCGCGTTGGCCAGTGTGTTGTTGGGCTCCACCTCGGCCAGCGGCAGCGGCAGCGGCTGCACGATGTCCAGGAACACCGCCGAGACCGGGCCCCAGGTGCCCGAGGCGTCGCGCGCGCGCACGTAGACGAGGTGCTTGCCGGTCGAGAGATCGGTCGTGTTGATGGCGCCGGTGAGGGCCTCGGTGCTGCTGTTGAAGCTGCCGTCGGCGGCGGCCATCGGCTGGGGCTGCGCGGCGGTGTCCCAGGGCGGCACGTCGATGGTGTATTCGGCACCGGCGATGGCCTGGGTCGGCTCGACGCCGTTGCTCTGGTTGAAGCGCGTGTCGGTGGCACTGGCGGTCAGCGTCACCGGCACGCCGGCGGTCGTGGTGGGCCTGTCCAGCGTGGGTGTCAGCACGTCGGGGCCGCCGGGCGTGATGTAGGGCGTGCGCGCCACCTTCGCGGCGTAGATCAGCGCCGGCAGGTTCAGCGGTTTCGTGCTGTTGTTGTAGCTGGTGCAGCTCTCGAAGAAGGCCTGGCCGAGTTCGATCGTGAAGCTGGCGACACCCAGTTCGCCATAGCTCGGTGCGTCGCTGGTGCCGTCGGTGGGATACAGGCCGATCGACTGCTCGGGCGTGTAGCCGTTGAAGAAGGCCAGGCGCCGGCCCATGGTCTGCATCGCGGTGCCGTTGGGTGCGGGCGCGCTGGTCTCGCCCCAGGGCCACAGCACCAGCTGGCTGAAACTGTGGATGTCGAGGTGGATGCCGCTGGTGTCGGCGGGCGCCGGGTCGTTGACGCCGGGACCGCGGCGGTCGGGCCAGAGGCTGCGGATGTAGGCCTGCACCGCCTGCGTCTCGGGCTCGCTGCCGGCCGACGGGCCGCGGTAGGTGAGATCGCACTGCGCGCCGCTGCTGCCCTGGCCGCCGGTGCTGTTCCAGGTGAAGCTGAAGTTGCGGTTGAGGTCGATGCCGCGCGTGTTGGTGTTGGCGCAGAAGTTGTTGTTGACGTTCTTGCGCCAGGACAGCCCGGTCTCCGCGCGCTTGCGGCCGTCGGGGTTGGTGTGCAGCATCAGGTGCACTTCGTGGTGGTTCATGATCCACGTGGCGTCGGGATCGATGCCGTAGCCGTCGAACAGCCAGCGCGCGAACGCCAGCACCAGCGGCGCGGTGGTGTATTCGCGGGCGTGGATCGCGGCATTGACGAAGAGCTTGGGCTTGTCGCCTGGGATGGCGCCGTTGGTGAGCTTCAGCACCTTCATGTCGTAGCCGCCCGCGCCTTGGGTCTTCAGCCACGAACTGCCGGCCACCGCCCACGAGGCCAGCGTCGGGTTGGTCAGGATCATCCCGTCGCCCGCCGCGAAGGTCTCCTCGACCGTCTCGTAGCAGCTGTAGCCCGGGATGCTCTGCGGCTCGGGCTCACCCGGCCGGCGCTTCGTGCGCTCGATCTGGAACTGCGTCAGCGCGGCATTGCGGCGCTGGATGAACTCGGTGGCCGGCTCGAAGCGGAAGCCGAAGGGGCGCAGCTTGTCCAGGTCGGCGGCTTCCAGCTGCAGGATCAGGTAGCCGGCCTTCCACTCGGCTTCCAGCAGTTCGTTGTGGAAGCTGATGGCCGCCTTGCGGCCGATGGCGGCGCTGGGGAAGAACGCCTTGTAGACGTTGGTGACGAGCTTTTCCTGCTCGAGCTCCTGGTAGATCGGGTCGGGGCCCGCGGCAACCTTGGCGGCGTTGGCATCCAGGGCCAGCATGGCGCCCAGCGCCAGCAGGGACAGGGCGGGAAGGCGACGAGACATCGGACGGCTCCGGCAGCAAGGCTGAAGCGGCCCATGATAGGGCGGGCTACCCGTTCGACAGCATGGGTCCCCGCAAACGCGGGAGCCGTCCGGAGAAAGGCCTCAGCGCGCCGCGAAGTGCTCGTCGTAGCGGTGCACGAAATCCTTCGTCGCCGTCAAGGGCGCGTGGCAGGCGCGGCAGGTCACCAGGTCTTCCGGGCCCTTGGCGCCGCTGGCGGTGTAGGAGCTGTAGATCCAGTTGCCGTTGCGCAGCGACGGAATCACGTCCTGGCCCCAGCCGGGGTTCTTGCCCATCACGAACACGCGCAGCAGCTCGCCCTTGACGAGCTTGCCGTCGGCGCCGGTCATCAGCGTGCCGTCGGGCTGCGTCTGCGCGGCGTAGTTCTCCATCACGAAGACCGTGCCGTCGGGGAAGGGCGCGCCGCGGGCAGAGCTTCGCGAAGCGGGGTTCATGTAGATCTCGCGCACCTGCTTGGCGTCAGGCCGCTGCACCTCGGACAGGAACTTGGGCCAGCTCCTGTAGTTGGCCGGAACGGCGAGCTCGCCGTCCTTCTTCAGCGGCACGGTGGGGGTGTTGGACGCGCAGGCGGCAACCAGCGTGGCGGCCAGCAGGGCGCAGGCGGCGCGGATCGACATCGGCATGGGTGTTCCCGGGGTAACGAAGCCAGCGCGCAATGTAGGGCCCGCACCGGTTGCGGCGACCCCCTAGGGAACAAGGCGTTACGCGGCCGCCAGCAGCGGGCTGAACAGCGGGTCGTGGCGCGAGCGCGGCCGCCAGGCCCCGACGCGGCGCGCGATCTCGGCGATGTGCTCGGGCGTGGTGCCGCAGCAGCCGCCGGCGATGTTGAGGAAGCCGCTCTTCGCGAACTCCTCCATCAGCGCGCCGGTGACGGCCGGCGTCTCGTCGAAGCCGGTCTCGCTCATCGGGTTGGGCAGGCCGGCGTTCGGGTAGCAGCTGACGTAGGTGTCGGCCGCCACCTTCGAGAGCTCCTCGATGTAGGGCCGCATCACGGCAGCGCCCAGGGCGCAGTTCAGGCCGATGGCCAGCGGGCGGGCGTGGCGCACCGAGTGCCAGAACGCGGCGACGGTCTGGCCGCTCAGGATGCGCCCGGAGGCGTCGGTGACGGTGCCGCTGATGACCACCGGCAGCCGCTCGCCGGTCTCTTCCATCAGCTCGTCGAGCGCGAAGATCGCGGCCTTCGCGTTCAGCGTGTCGAAGATGGTCTCCACCAGGAACAGGTCGCAGCCGCCTTCCAGCAGCCCTTCGGCCTGCTCGCGGTAGGCGGCGCGCAGCTCGTCGAAGCTGGTGTTGCGCGCGCCGGGGTCGTTCACGTCGGGGCTGATGCTGGCCGTGCGCGGCGTGGGCCCCAGGGCGCCGGCCACGAAGCGCGGCTTGTCCGGGGTGCCGAACTCGTCGGCCACCTCGCGCGCGATGCGCGCGGCGGCGGCGTTCATCTCGCGCGCGATGTGCCCCAGGCCGTAGTCCTCCTGTGCCACGCGGGTGGCGCCGAAGGTGTTGGTCTCGATCAGGTCGGCGCCGGCCGCGAGGTACTTCGCGTGGATCTCGCGGATCACGTCGGGCCGCGTCAGCACCAGCAGGTCGTTGTTGCCCTTCAGGTCCTTCGGATGATCGGCGAAGCGCGTGCCGCGGAAGTCGGCCTCGGCGAGCTTGTAGCGCTGGATCATCGTGCCCATCGCGCCGTCGATGATCGCGATGCGTTGCTGCAGCACGTCCGCCAGGGCGGCGCCACGGGTGAAGGCAGGGGCGTTCTTCATGGGCGGGATTGTCTCAGGCCTTGCCGAAGCCGATGCCGCGGCGTTGCCGGACTTCGGGCTTCACCCGGTGCTCGCCCTCGAGTTGCGAGAGAAATTCATCGGGTTCGAAGGGCTGGCCGAGGATGTCCACCTGCCGCCGCACCGCCGCGAAGTCGCCCGGCACCAGCTGGTCCAGCGCCGCCAGGCGCCGGCGCTGCTCGTGCGTGAGCGCCTCGGCCGCGCCGCCCAGCGCCTCGGCCACGAACATCTGCAGGCGCTGCTCGGGCTTCAGCGGGTGGAAGCGGATCTTGAACGTGAAGCGGCGCAGCGCCGCCTCGTCCAGTTCCTCGAACAGGTTCGTGGTGCAGATGAAGATGCCGGCGAAGCGCTCCATGCCCTGCAGCATCTCGTTGACCTCGGTGACCTCGTAGTTGCGCTCGGCCAGGCGGCGGCTGCGCAGGAAGCTGTCGGCCTCGTCGAGCAGCAGCACCGCGCCTTCGGTCGTGGCTTCCTCGAACATGCGCGCCATGTTCTGCTCGGTCTCGCCGACGTACTTGCTGGCGATGTCGCTGGTCTGGCGGATCATCAGCGGCTTGCCCAGGGCCTGCGCGATGTGCTCGGCCAGCGCCGTCTTGCCGGTGCCGGGCGCGCCGTGGAAGCACAGCGTGCCGTGGCCGCGCCTTTCGAGCGCGGCGATGACCTTCGGCACCTCGAAGCGCGACTCGACGTTCAGCAGCCCGAGCTGGTAGTCGGTGACCACCACGCGCGCGCCGCGCTCGGGCCGGGCGCCGCCGAGCGCCTTGTCGGCGTTGGCCAGCTGGCGTTCGATCAGCGCCTCGAAGTCGGTGGACGCCAGTTCGCTGCCCTGGGCCAGTTGCGCGAAGCGCACCGCCGTGCGGATCTGCGCCGGCGTCAGCCCGCGCCGCTCGGCCAGCTTGGCCGCGAAGCCTTCGCCCACCGCAGCGCCGGCCAGCGCGCGTGTCACCAGCCCCAGGCGCGCGCCGGGCGGCGGGCTCAGCAGGCGCAGGTGGTACTGGAAGCGGCGGCGGAACGCGGGGTCGATCTGCTCGATGCGGTTGGTGACCCAGATCACCGGCACCGGGTTGGTCTCCAGGATCTGGTTCACCCAGGCCTTGCCGCTGACGCTGCTGGACGCCGGCGCGTCGCCGCTGTCCAGGCGTGCGATCAGCTGGGCGGCTTCGCTGCTGATGGGCGGGAAGACGTCTTCCACCTCGTCGAACAGCAACGCCACGTCGGCGCTGCCCTTCAGGAACACCTGGCTGATCTGCAGGCTGCGGTAGCGGTCGCGGCCGGAGAGGCTGTTGCCGTCGCGGTCGGCGTATTCCACCTCGTAGAGCTGCAGGCCGGCGGCGGCGGCGCAGACCTTCGCCAGCTCGGTCTTGCCGGTGCCCGGCGGGCCGTACAGCAGCACGTTGACGCCCGGCTCCTTGCGCAGCGCGGCGTTCTTCAGCAGCGCGGTGAGCACCGCGGCGTCGTCCTCGACGAAGGCGAAGTCGGCCGTCTTCAGCTCGCTCGGGCCCACCGGCCGCGTGAACACCGCCATCAGCTCGCCGGGCGCGCGGTATTCGCGCATCAGCACCGGCGGCAGCTGTTCGCTGACCTTCATCAGGTCCGCGAGGTCGGTGATGTTCTGCTCCGAGATGAGGTTCTCGATCATCCCGATGCGTTCCAGCCGCGAGCCGGCGCGCAGCGCCTCGGCCACCTCGCCGGCTTCCACGCCGGCCACCGCGGCCAGCGCGGCATAGGCCTCCTGCGCGTTGCTGACCTTGAACTCCACGAGCAACCCGCGCAGATCCCGCTGATAGCGGGCGAGGGTGCCGTACAGAAGCAGCGCGCGCTCGGCCGGGTTCAGCTGCAGCAGGCCGGCCAGCGCGTCGATGTTCTTCTCGACCAGCGTGCTTTCCTTCTTCAGCCGGCGTGCCAGCCAGTCGCAGCTCTGGGCCAGCACGGTGAGCAGGTCCTTCGGCGCGTCCTTGATGTACTCGTCGATGTAGAAGAACAGCGTGCCTTCCTCGTAGGGGCCGCGCCAGGGGCCGTGGCGCTCCATGAAGGCCTCGTCCGAGAGCTGCTCGTGGCCTTTCCACTGCGGATTGCCCTTGCAGCGCTGCGCCAGGAAGCCGCGCACGCGGGCCAGCACCGGCAGCGGCCACACCAGGTGCCGGCCCACCAGCGACAGCAGGCTGTTCCAGTCGCGGCGCAGGTTGAAGCGGCCGGCCTGGCGCAGCGTGAGCGTCAGCACGAAGTGCGAACACAGCACGTCCAGCACCGGCGCCTGGGCCAGGCCGGGGGACAGGACACAGCGCGAATCGGCAGCCGCGCGGGCCATCGAGGCACCCTTCGCAAGGGACTTGGGGCGGCCATCTTGGCCCAGCCCGCGGCGGCGCACAAGCGTCCGCCGCGCGCACGACCGCGCCGAGGCCGGCGCGGCCCCTGCCAGCGCGTCAGGCGGCCAGCAGCGTGGCCGCGCCCACCAGCGCGATCAGCAACGCGGCCACGAACAGCGTGTTCGGTGACAGGGGGTGGCGAACCATGGTGTCCACAGTATCGGTTTCGATGGGCCTCGCGGCCAGTGCTGCCGGCGTTGTACCCCTAACTTGAAACGTCAGCTTTCGACAGGGTCTTGCGTCGATTCAGTGCAGCACCAGCGGCTGCTGCGCCATCACGGTCCAGCCGCTGATGAAGTCGTCCATCAACTCGGCGCTGACCTCGTTGTCGTCCTGGGCTTCCACCAGCGCGTCCACCCCGCGGCGGAAGCTCTGCGCCAGCTCGCCCTGCAGGTAGATCTCGCGCTTGGCGAGCTTGTCGACGATCTCGTAGCCGCCCCGCGAGCCCGGCTGCGCAGGCGTGTCCTGCGGGTTGAGCTGGATCTGCACGACGGCGAAGCTGTCGGAGTTGTAGAGCAACTGCATCGATGAACCTCCAAGCCTGCCACATGGGCCCGGCGCCGGCGGATTCAAGGCAGGTCCAGAGCCTGCAGCACGAAGTCGGTGGGTTCCAGCTCGGCGCGGTTCTGCACCCGCAGGCGCACGGGCAGGTGGTGGCGCGCCGGGTCGAGCCAGACATCGACCCGGGTGTCGTAGGGCCTCTCGCCGCCGCTGCGCCGCAGGTGCACGGCGCCGGCCACGGCGCCGGCCGGCACCTCGGCCGTCTCGGTGCCTTCGCTGCGGAAGATCCACGGCCCGGCGTCGCCCCGCGGCCCGGCGACGAACAGGGTCAGCTCCCTGCCGGCGCCGGCCAGCGCCGGGTTGGCCTCGAGCACCGCGGCCAGCTGCAGCAGCCAGCTCAGGCGATCCTGCGCACCGGGCAGCAGGGGAAATTCGAGCTGCGGGCCGCTGAAGGTGATGCGGCCGCTGTCGCGCTGGAAGTTCGCCGCGCGCAGTTCGCGCCCGCGCCGCGTTTCCACCTGGCGCTCCGGCGCCAGGCCGTTTTCGTCGACCGCGCCGACGCTGGCCCAGCCGGTGGCCGCCAGGCTCAGCGTCAGCTCGTAGCGGCCGTCCGCCGCAGGGCGCCAGCGCAGTTCGGCCTGCAGGCCGCGCGCCGGGCGTGGCGCCCCCTCGCGCTGCACGGCGTACCGCAGCGTCACCGGCGGCGGCAGGCGCGCGTCGCGTAGACCGGCAGCGGCGCGCCGCCGGCGGGGGTGGCGCGGCCGCGGGTTCCGGCTCGGCGGCCGGCGCCGCCGGCGCGTCGGCCGCCGCCGCCGCCGCGGGACGCCGGGCCGCTGCGCGCGCGACGGGCGGCGAGACCGGCGCCACCGTCGACGGCACCAGGGCCGGCGGGGCCTGCACGACGATCTGCCGCACCTGCAGCACGCGCGGCGCGTCGCCCCGGCCGCCGAAGCCCGGCAGCTCGGGCAGGGTGCCCAGCAGGCAGCCGTGCAGCAGCAGCACCGCCGCGGCCACGCCCGCCGCGGCCGCCCCGCGGCGCGGCCGGGAAGGCGTGGTCTGGGCCGGCTCGGGGTGCACCCCACAATAGTGCCGCATGAAACTCGCCACCCTCAAGGACGGCTCGCGCGACGGCGTGCTGGCCGTCGTCTCGCGCGACCTGAGCACCGCCCACCACGCCGCCGGCATCGCCACCACGCTGCAGCAGGTGCTGGACGACTGGAACTTCATCAGCCCGCAGCTGGAAGACCTGTACGCCACGCTCAACGGCGGCAAGGCGCGCCACGCCTTCGAATTCGACCCGCGCCGCTGCATGGCGCCGCTGCCGCGGGCCTACCAGTGGGCCGACGGCTCCGCCTACCTCAACCACGTGGAGCTGGTGCGCAAGGCGCGCAACGCCGAGGTACCGAAAAGCTTCTATGAAGACCCGCTGATGTACCAGGGCGGCAGCGACGACTTCCTGGGCCCCTGCGACGACGCCCTCTTCGCCAGCGCCGACTGGGGCATCGACTTCGAGAGCGAGGTCGCCGTGGTCACCGGCGACGTGCCCTTCGGGGTCGACGCGGACGGCGCGCTCGACGGCGTGCGCCTGCTGATGCTGGTGAACGACTGGAGCCTGCGCAACCTGGTCCCGGCCGAACTCGCGAAGGGCTTCGGCTTCCTGCAGAGCAAGCCGGCCACCGCGTTCGGCCCGGTGGCCGTGACCCCGGACGAGCTGGGCGCGGCCTGGCGCGGCGGCCGCGTGCACCTGACGCTGGAAAGCCGCTGGAACGGCCGCCGCGTCGGCCACACCGACGCCGGCCCCGAGATGACCTTCCACTTCGGCCAGCTGATCGCGCACGTGGCCAAGACGCGCCGGCTGCGCGCCGGCAGCATCGTCGGCAGCGGCACCGTCAGCAACAAGGACTGGAGCCGCGGCTACTCCTGCGTGGCCGAGAAGCGCGCCATCGAGACCATCGAGGGCGGCGAGCCGAAGACGGCCTTCATGCAGTTCGGCGACACCATCCGCATCGAGATGCTGGGTGCCGACGGCCAGAGCGTGTTCGGCGCCATCGACCAGCGGGTCGTCTCCTCGGTGGCGCTGCCGGCCCCGGCGCCCGAGGCGCCGCCCGAGCCGGCGGCGGACGCCGCGCCGCGTGCAGAAAGCCCGTAGCTGAGGCTCGCCCTTTCGTGGCATCGTCGCGGGATGTCCTTGCGCCACCCGTTCACGAAGCTGCTGCTGGGCCTGTGGCTCGCGCTGCTGGCCGCGCTGCAGGCGCTGGCGGCGTCGAGCTGCCCGCCGCCGCTGCAGGTGCAGGTCCCGTCCGGCGCCGCCACCGAGCGCGATCGCGGCCTGCTGTGGAAGGTGAGCCGCGACGGCCGAACCAGCTGGTTGTACGGCACGCTGCACGTCGGCAAGCCCCAGTGGCGCCGCTTCGGCCCGCAGATGAGCGCGGCGCTGAAGGCCAGCGACGTGCTGGCGCTGGAGATCGACCCGGCCGATCCGGCGCTGCTGGAGGCGCTGTCCGAGATCCGCCCGCCGGCCGCGCTGCCCGACACGCTGCAGCAGCGCCTGGCCAAGGCCTTCGAGCGCGCCTGCGTGGCCGGCGAGTCGATGGCCACGCTGCACCCCGTGCTGCAGGCCAGCACGCTGACGGTGCTGGAGGCGCGCTGGATCGGCATGGACCCGAGCTACGCGCAGGAGCAGCTGCTGGCGGCCCAGGCGCGCGCCACCGGGCGCAAGGTGGTGTCGCTCGAGACGGTGGCGCAGCAGAAGGCGGCGCTGGTGCCCGACGACCCCGACGACGCGCTGGCGGTGCTGGAGCAGACGCTGGCCCAGCTGGAGGACAAGAGTGGCCGCCGCGTGCTGGAGAAGCTGGCCGTGGCCTGGGAGCGCGGCGACCTGGCCGCGCTGGAGGACTACGAAGCCTGGTGCGAGTGTGTCGCCACCGAGGCCGAGAAGGCCTTCATGCGCAAGCTCAACGACGAGCGCAACCCGCCGCTGGCCGACGGCATCGAGGCCCAGCACAAGGCCGGCCGGCGCGTGTTCGCGGCGGTCGGCGCGCTGCACATGACGGGCCCGCAGTCGCTGCCCAAGCTGATGCAGCAGCGCGGCTTCAAGGTCGAGCGGGTGACCTTCGCGCGCTGACGCCGCCCCCCGAAATCGGCCCACAATGGCGCCACGCTGAACAGGAGACACAGCATGGCGGCTGCCACCGACCTGGCCAAGATGGTGCCGGGCTTCGAATTCCTGCAGAACCTGATGAAGGGCGCGGGCGCGGCGCTGCCCGGCGTGCAGGGCTTCGGCCAGTGGGTGGCGCCGACGCTCGACCCGCAGGAGATCGACAAGCGCATCCAGGAGCTGAAGACGGTGCAGTTCTGGCTGGAGCAGAACGCGAAGCTGCTGGGCACGACGATCCAGGCGCTGGAGGTGCAGCGCATGACGCTGTCCACGCTGCAGACGATGAACGTGCCGGTGGCCGACCTGCGCGATGCGCTGAAGGCCCGGGCCGCGCCCGAAGCCGCGCCCGCTCCGCCCGCCGCGGCACCGGCGGCCCGCAAGCCGGCTGCCCGGAAGAAGGCGGCCGCGGCGCAGGCGGCGGCACCCGGCGCGATCGACCCGATGCAGTGGTGGGGCGCGCTGACGCAGCAGTTCGGCGAGATCGCGGCCAAGGCGATGAAGGACAGCGCCGCCGATGCGGCGCGCAGCCTGGCGGGCGCCGCCGTGAAGCAGGGCGTCAACGCCGCCGGGCAGACGCTGAAGAAGGCCGCCTCGCTGCCGGCCAAGGCGGCGCGCGCGGCGGCCGCGCCCCGCAAGGGCGCCGGCTGAGGCGCACGCGGGCGCGAAGGCGATGTCGGCGTTCCTCGTCGGCCACGCGACACACCCCGACTGGCGCGCCGCGCTGGCGCTCGTCGCGGCGCAGGTGGACGGCCAGCGCGCCCAGCAGCCCGCCGGCAGCGGGCCGCTGACGCTGGGTTTCGCCTACTTCAGCGACCACTACGGCCCGCACGCCGAGGCGCTGTACGGCGATCTCAACGCGCGCTGGCCGGGCGTGGCCTGGGTGGGCAGCGTCGGCGTGGGGGTGTGCGCGGGCGGCGTCGAGTACATCGACGAGCCGGCGCTGGTGCTGATGCTGGCCGCGCTGCCGGCGGGCAGCTTCGAGGTCTTCTCCGGCGCGCGCAAGCTGCAGCGCATCGAACCCTACACGGCGCTGGTGCACGCCGATCCGGCCACGCCCGACCTGGCCGAGCTGATCGGCGAGATGAGCGACCGCACGGCCACCGGCTACCTGTTCGGCGGCCTGGCCAGCTCACGCGCCGGCTGCCAGCACATCGCCGAAGGCGTCTGGCAGGGAGGCCTGTCGGGCGTTGCCTTCTCGCGCGAGGTCGGGTTGATCTCGCGCGTCACGCAGGGCTGCCAGCCGATCGGGCCGACGCGCGAGGTGACGGCCAGCGAGCGCAACATCGTCACCCACCTCGACGGCCAGCCGGCCATGCCCTGCCTGCTGCGCGACCTGGGGCTCGAGGACCTCTCCGATCCGCGCACCGCGCTGACGCGGCTGCGGGCCACGCTGGTCGGGCTCACCGACGCCGGCCGTGCCGCGCTGGCGCACGGCGGCCAGTTCGGCGCCGACACCAAGGTGCGGCACATCGTCGGCCTCGACCCCGCGCGCGAGGCGGTGGCGGTGGCCGAGCTGGTGCAGCCGGGCATGCGGCTGGCGTTCTGCCAGCGCGACGTGCAGGCCGCGCGGCGCGACCTGGTGCGCATCTGCAGCGAGATCCGCGACGAGGTGGAGACGCAGGCGCAGAGCCCGCAGCCGGAAGCGGTGCCGGCACCGGCCGACGCCACGGCGCGCATCCGCGGCGCCATCTACGTCAGCTGCACCGGGCGCGGCGGGCCGCATTTCGGCGGGCCGTCGGCCGAGCTGAAGGCGATCCAGCACGCCCTGGGCGACGTGCCGCTGGCCGGCTTCTTCGCGGCGGGCGAGATCGCCCGCCACCACCTCTACGGCTACACCGGCGTGCTGACGGTGTTCACCGCGTCCGATTGACGCGGCGCCGCAGCCCGGCCAGCCCCGCCAGGCCCAGCGCCATCGACAGCCACGTGGCCGGCTCCGGCACCGCGGCGGTGAGGCCGGCGCCGATGCCGGTGAGCGGCGTGCTCTCGAAGGCGTAGTCGATCAGCGTGCCCGGCGTGCCGCCGGTGAGCTGCAGGCGCATCCAGCCGAAGTGCACGGTGTCGTCGGCCGCGCTGGCGAGGTCGGCGCCTTCGTTGCGGAAGCGGAAGCCCACGATCACCGGCGCGCCGGTGCTGATGGCCGCCGCCGACGGCGAGTTGACGTTGAAGATGCTGCTGTTGTCGATCAGCGTGCCCAGGCTCAGCCCGATGGCGCCGCCGCTGGCGCTGGCCGAGACGTAGCCGCGCGAGGTGGTGGGCACCGTGGGCGCGCTCTGGCCCGACGAGGTGGGCGAGAAGAGGGTCCAGGCGGTGCTGCCGAAGATGTTGACGTCGTAGTTCGCACCCGGCCCACCGAGTGCCGGGAAGGTGTTGGGCCCTGTGTAGCTGGTGCCGTCCAGCACGTTCAGGTACAGGCCGGCGGTGGTGTTGGGAATCGACAGGTTCACCAGGCCGCTGTAGACGACGGTGGCCTGGGCGGCGCCGGCTGCGGCCAGGGCGGTGGCGGCCAGCACGGTACGGAAGCCGAATCTCGCGAATGCCATGTTTCGTGTCCTCCTGTGTGGAAGCGGCGAGGATGCGACTCGCGGCCCGCCCCCGGTGCGAGCAGGGTACCCCCTGTTCGCGGGGGTTCAGCGGGCACTCAGCCTGCGCGCGTACAGTCGGGCCGCGCAGCCCCGAGCGCCCAGCCCGCCCACGCATGAACGCTCCCACGACTCCCGAAGCCGTCGGCGCCGCCGAACGCGCCGCCCGCCAGCGCCAGGTGGTGGCGGCCCTCGGCCCGTTGCTGCCGGCCCACGCCCTGCTGTGGCATGCCGAAGACACCGTGCCCTACGAGTGCGACGGCCTCACCGCCTACCGCCGCCAGCCGCTGGCCGTGGCGCTGCCCGAGACCGAGGCCCAGGTGGCCGCCGTGCTGGCCGCCTGCCACCGGCTCGGCGTGCCGGTGGTGGCGCGCGGCGCCGGCACCGGGCTGTCGGGCGGTGCGCTGCCGCACGGCCTGGGCGTGACGCTGAGCCTGGCCAAGTTCAACAAGATCGTGCAGATCGACCGCCTGGCGCGCACCGCCACCGTGCAGTGCGGCGTGCGCAACCTGGCCATCAGCGAGGCCGCTGCGCCGCACGGCCTGTACTACGCGCCCGACCCCTCCAGCCAGATCGCCTGCACCATCGGCGGCAACGTGGCCGAGAACTCCGGCGGCGTGCACTGCCTGAAGTACGGCCTCACGCTGCACAACGTGCTGCGCGTGCGCGGCTACACGGTGGAAGGCGAGCCCATCGAGTTCGGCAGCGAGGCGCTGGACACGCCGGGGCTGGACCTGCTGCCGCTGATCGTCGGCAGCGAGGGCATGCTGGCCGTGACCACCGAGGTCACCGTGAAGCTGGTGCCCAAGCCCCAGCTGGCGCGCTGCATCATGGCCAGCTTCGACGACGTGCGCAAAGCCGGCGACGCGGTGGCCGCCGTCATCGCCGCCGGCATCATCCCGGCCGGCCTGGAGATGATGGACAAGCCGATGACGGCCGCGGTGGAAGACTTCGTCAAGGCCGGCTACGACCTCAACGCCGAGGCCATCCTGCTGTGCGAAAGCGACGGCACGCCCGAAGAGGTGGCCGAGGAGATCGACCGCATGCTGGACGTGCTCTCGGGCTGCGGCGCCACGCGCATGGAAGTCAGCAGGGACGAGGCGCAGCGGCTGCGCTTCTGGAGCGGCCGCAAGAACGCCTTCCCCGCCAGCGGCCGCATCAGCCCCGACTACATGTGCATGGACAGCACGATCCCGCGCAAGCGCCTGGCCGACATCCTGCTGGCCATCAACGCGATGCAGGACACCTACGGCCTCAAGTGCTGCAACGTGTTCCATGCCGGCGACGGCAACCTGCACCCGCTGATCCTGTTCGACGCCAACGACCCCGACCAGATGCACCGCTGCGAGCAGTTCGGCGCCGACATCCTGGAGACCAGCGTCGCGATGGGCGGCACCGTCACCGGCGAGCACGGCGTGGGCATCGAGAAGCTGGCCAGCATGTGCGTGCAGTTCAGCCCCGAGGAACGCGAGCAGATGACGGCGCTCAAGCGCGCCTTCGACCCCGCCGAGGGTCTCAACCCCGGCAAGGTGATCCCCACGCTGCAGCGCTGCGCCGAGTACGGGAAGATGCACGTGAAGAAGGGGCTGCTGCCGTTCCCCGCGCTGGAGCGGTTCTGAATGGATGCCGCGCTGGCCGAACTGACCGATCGCATCCGCGCCGCCCGTGCCGCCCGCACCCCGCTGGAGATCCACGGCGGCCGCACCAAGGCCTTCTATGGCGGCGAGCCCGCCGGCATGCCGCTGGACGTGCGGGCCTTGCGCGGCATCAGCAGCTACGAGCCCAGCGAGCTGGTGGTGACGGCGCGCGCCGGCACGCCGCTGGCCGAGCTGGAGGCCACGCTGGCCGAACAGGGCCAGTGCCTGCCGTTCGAGCCGCCGCGCTTCGGGCCTGCGGGCACCGTGGGCGGGATGGTCGCGGCCGGACTCGCGGGCCCGGCGCGGCTGGCGGCCGGCGGCGTGCGCGATTACGTGCTGGGCGCCACGCTGCTGAACGGCCGCGCCGAAGTCTTGAGCTTCGGCGGCCAGGTGATGAAGAACGTGGCCGGCTACGACGTGTCGCGCGCGCTCGCCGGCTCGCTGGGCGTGCTGGGCGTGATCTGCGAGGTCTCGCTGAAGGTGCTGCCGAAGCCGCCGGCGACGCTGACGCTGCGTCTCGAACTCGACCAGGGCGCTGCCATCCGGCGTGTCAACGAATGGGGCGGCCAGCCCCTGCCACTGAACGCCAGCGCGTGGTGGGACGGCATGCTGGTGCTGCGCCTGGCAGGCGCCACGGCGGCGGTGCGCTCGGCCTTCGAGAAGATCGGCGGCGAACTGATCGCGCCCGAGACCGCGGACACCTTCTGGACCGGGCTGCGCGACCACGCGGACGAGTTCTTCGTCGGCGCCGCGAAGGCGGTGGAAGCGGGGGCCGGGCTGTGGCGGCTGTCGGTGCCGCCGACCACGCCGCCGCTGAAGCTGTCGGGCGAGCAGCTGGTGGAGTGGGGCGGGGCGCAGCGCTGGATCTGCACCACCGCGCCGTCGCACGCGCTGCGCGAGGTGGCGGCGGCTGCCGGCGGGCACGCGGTGCTGTTCCGCGGCCGCGACAAGCGCGCCGGCGCCTTCGCGCCGCTGAAGCCGGCGCTGGAGCGTGTGCAGCGCGAGCTGATGCGCGCCTTCGACCCCGACGGCCTCTTCAACCGCGGCCGCCTGCTGCCGGAGCACGCGGCATGAGCGATGTCGTCGAGACGATGGCCGGCTACTACGCGCGCCGCGCGGCCAGCTACGAGCGCATCTACGCCAGGCCCGAGCGCCAGGCCGACCTGCGCGCGATGGAGGCCGCGCTGGCCGAACCGTTCGCCGGTCGCCGCGTGCTGGAGATCGCCTGCGGCACCGGCTGGTGGACGCCGCACGGCGCGCGCCGCGCCGCGCACTGGCTGGCCACCGACCTGAACCCGGAGACGATGGCCATCGCGCGCCACAAGGTGCTGCCGGCCTGCGTCGAGTTCGCCACGGTCGATGCCTACAGCTTCGCCGAGCTCGGCGGCCGCTCCTTCGATGCCGCGTTCGCCGGCTGCTGGTGGAGCCACGTGCCGCTGCGGCGCCTGCCCGGCTGGCTGGACGCGCTGCACGCGCGCCTGGAGCCGCGCGCGCGCGTGGTGATGCTCGACAACCGCTACGTCGAAGGCAGCAGCACGCCCGTCTCGCGCACCGACGTCGACGGCAACACCTACCAGCAGCGCCCGCTGGACGACGGCAGCTCGCACGAGGTGCTGAAGAACTTCCCGACACCCGAGCAGGCGTTTTCGATGCTCGGCCCGCGCGCGGTGGATCCGCAATGGACCGCCCATGCCCACTACTGGGTGCTGAGCTACACGCTGAACTGATGCAGACCAACCTGGCCCCCGAGTTCAAGGGCACGCCCGAAGGCGAGGCCGCCGAGGCCATCCTGCGCAAGTGCGTGCACTGCGGCTTCTGCACCGCCACCTGCCCCACCTACCAGCTGCTGGGCGACGAGCTCGACGGCCCGCGCGGGCGCATCTACCTGATCAAGCAGGTGCTGGAAGGCGCGCCGGTCACGCGCAAGACGCAGGCGCACCTGGACCGCTGCCTCACCTGCCGCAACTGCGAGAGCACCTGCCCGAGCGGCGTGCAGTACGGGCACCTGGTCGACATCGGCCGCCAGGTCGTCGAGCAGCGCGTGGAGCGCCCGGTGGGCGAGAAGGTGGTGCGCTGGGCGCTCAAGGCGGGGCTCACCTCGCCGCTGTTCGCGCCGGCGATGAAGCTCGGCCGGCTGGCGCGGCCGCTGCTGCCGGCGGTGCTGAAGGACAAGGTGCCCGCCGCCGGCGGCGCCAAGGCCAGCCAGTGGCCGACGCGCGAGCACAAGCGCAAGGTGCTGATGCTGCTGGGTTGCGTGCAGCCGGCGATGATGCCCAACATCAACAGCGCCACCGCGCGCGTGCTGGACGCCGCCGGCATCCAGACGCTGGTGGCCGACGAGGCGGGCTGCTGCGGCGCGATCCGCACCCACCTGGGCGACGTCGACGGCGGCCTGGACGACATGCGCCGCAACATCGACGCCTGGTGGCCGCTGGTCGACGGGCTCACATCGGCCGGGCGCGTGGAGGCCATCGTCATGAACGCCAGCGGCTGCGGCGTCACGGTCAAGGACTACGCCCACGCGCTGGCGAAAGACCCGGCGTATGCGGACAAGGCGCGCCGCGTCGGCGAGCTCACGCGCGACCTGAGCGAGCTGCCCGGCCTGGCCGAGGCGCTGCTGCCGCGGCTGAAGCGCGGCAAGCGCGGCAAGCTGGCGTTCCACCCGCCCTGCACGCTGCAGCACGGGCAGCAGCTGCGCGGCGGGGTCGAGAGGATCCTCGGCGCCCTCGGCTTCGAGGTGCAGCTGGCGGCTTCGGAGAGCCACCTGTGCTGCGGCTCGGCCGGCACCTACAGCGTGCTGCAGCCCGAGCTGGCCCACCAGCTGCGCGACCGCAAGCTGAAGAACCTGCAGCCGCTGCAGGCCGAGGCCATCGTCAGCGCCAACATCGGCTGCATCCAGCACCTGCAGTCGGGCACGCGCACGCCGGTGCGGCACTGGGTCGAACTGGTCGACGAGGCCTTGGCGTGACAAGGCTCCCCCCCGGAGCGGCTTCGCCGCACCCCCCCAGGGGGGCGCCGCTGGGGGCGCGGCGGAGCCGGATCCACGGCGGCCGCTTGGCCGGAGTCGCTGGCGTCGTGCTGACCTCGGCCTTCGCGCTCAGCGGCTGCGACACGCTGCCGCTGTGGATGGTGTGGCAGCAACGCGCCAGCATCGAGGACCACCGCCACTTCGACAACCAGCCGCTGGCACGCGCCGCCACGCCCAGGCCGCTGCCGCCGGCGGCTTCGGCGCCGCTGGCGTGGCCGCAGGGCGCCAGCCCCGCGGACGCCGAGCGCTGGCTGGCCGAGCAGGGCACCGTGGCGCTGGTGGTGCTGCGGCGCGGGGAGCTGGTCTACGAGCGCTACTTCAACGGCTTCACGCGCGACAGCATCGGCACCTCGTTCTCGGTGGCCAAGTCGGTGGTGTCGGCGCTGGTGGGCATTGCTCTGGCCGAGGGGCGCATCGGGAGCATCGATGATCCGGTCACCGCGTACCTGCCGGGCCTGTTCAAGAGCGACCCGCGCTTTGCGCGCGTCACCGTGCGCCACCTGCTGCAGATGCGCAGCGGCATCGCCTTCGACGAGGGCTATCGCTCGCCGTTCGCCGACGCCTCGCGCTTCTACCTGACGCAGCGGCTGCCCGAGCGCGTGGCCGGCCTCGCGATCGCGCGCGAACCGGGGCAGGCCTACTCGTACCAGAGCGGCGACACGCAGCTGCTCGGCATGGTGGTCGAGCGCGCTGTCGGCATGCCGCTGGCGGCCTACGCCACCCGCCGCCTGTGGCAGCCGATGGGCGCCGAGTTCGACGCCAGCTGGAGCCTGGACAGCGCCGGCAGCGGCACCGCCAAGGCCTTCTGCTGCCTGAACGCGCGTGCCGTGGACTTCGCCCGCTTCGGCCAGCTGTTCCTGGACGAAGGCACGGTGAACGGCCAGACCGTGGTCCCGGCGGCCTGGGTGCGCGAGAGCACCGCCGCGCAGACCGGACTGCCCGGCACCGACGATTCCGCGCAGCGCAACATCGAGTGGCGCGGCGGCCGCGCCAGCGCCTTCTACGGCTACCAGTGGCGGCGCACGCTGGTGCTGGGCCAGAACGGCGCGCCGCCGCAACCGGGCGGCGATTTCTATGCCGAAGGCATCCTCGGCCAGTTCGTCTACGTGGCGCCGGCCACGCGCACCGTCGTCGTGCGCCTGGGTCGCGAGCGCGGGGCGCCGTTCTGGCCGGCGTGGATGGGCGAGCTGGCGCGCCTGAATCCCTGAACGGGTTCAGGCGGTGACGTAGATGTCGGTGTCGCGCAGCTCGCTCTTCAGCAGATCGAAGGCGGCCTGGGCGAAGTTCGCGCGACGCAGGGCGGGCGCCAGCGACAGCACGGCCTCGCCGTCGTCCAGTGCCAGCTCCTGCAGCCAGGCGCTGCGCGGCAGCGCCGGCCCGAGCGTGGTGCCGGCCAGCCGCTCCAGCGACGCCAGCAGACGACCCAGCTGGTCGGGGCGGCCGCGCAGCCGCGGCTCCGCCCCGGAGCCGGCCGGCAGGGCCGGCGCGGCGGGCACGATCGGGATGATGCGGCGCAGCATGTGATGAATCTTGCCGCCGGCGCCGCGCCGCCGACTTGATCGCAGTCAAGTTGGCTCCGGCTATGGCGAAAACCTGACAAGACCGAGGCCGGCAGTTCGCCCCGTCGACAGGAATTTGTGCCGGCCTCCAACAACAAGTACCGTTCGGCCGTCTCTCCCGTTCCTCTCCATCGTGAACCTGCAGCCCCTGAGCCAGCACCGGCAGCGCGTGACGCTGGGCCGACCGTTGCCCTTCGGCATCCGCGATGCCGACGGCCGCCTGCTGCTGGCGCGCGGCCGCGTGATCGAGAACGTCGAGCAGCTGGAAGGCCTGCTCAACCGCGGCACCTATGTCGACGGCACCGAGCTCGACGACCCGTCGGCCAAGATCGCCAACGCCAAGGCCGAGGACCTGCCGCAGCTGTGGACCTTCAACCTCGAGCAGGTCAACCGCGTGCTGCGCAGCAAGGTCGACGCCGAGTTCCACAGCTCGCTGGAACGAGCCGCCCAGCCGGTCCTGGCGCTGGTGCGGCGCGATCCGGACATGGCGATCCTGCAGGTGGTGCGGCAGGACGACGGCCCCATCACCCAGTACGCCAGCCGCCACGCCGTGCACGCGGCGGTGGCGGGCCAGCTGGCCGCCAAGCGCCTGGGCTGGGGCGAGGACACGGCCGAGAGCCTGTTCCGCGCCGCGTTGACGATGAACCTGTCGATGTCCGAGTTGCAGGACAAGCTGGCGACGCAGGTGACGCCGCTCACCGCGCTGCAGCGGCAGGCCCTGCACGAACACCCCGAACGCAGCGCCGAGCTGCTGCAGACCGCCGGCGTCGCCGACGTCGACTGGATCGCGGCGGTGCGCAACCACCACGAGAAGGGCGACGGCAAGGGCTATCCGAAGGGCGCCACCGACGTGGACGAACTCGCGATGCTGCTGCACCGCGCCGATGTCTTCACCGCCAAGTTCAGCCCGCGCGCGACACGCGGCGTGGTGGCGCCGGACGTGGCCGCGCGCCAGTTCTTCCAGGCCGACCCCGGCAACCCGATGACCGCGGCCATCATCAAGGAGTTCGGCATCTACCCGCCGGGCTGCGCGGTGCGGCTGAAGTCCGGCGAGACCGGCATCGTGATGCGCCGCGGCGCCCAGGCCAACGCGCCGGTGGTGGCCATCGTCACCGACTGCAACGGCGACGCGCTGCTGACGCCGCAGAAGCGCGACACCTCGGTGGCGGCGCACGCGGTGGCCGGCGTGCTGCCGGCCAAGTCGCTGAAGGTGCGGGTGCGGATGGAGGCGCTGGTCAAGGCGACGCTGTGACCGCCGGCGGCGGCGCCCGCAGCGCGCGCACCACGCCGGCCACCAGCAGCACCACGCCCGCGCCGGTCAGCCAGCCCGGCGCGCGTCCGCGCAGCACGAAGGCGTAGGCCAGCGCGGCCAGCGTCTCGAACACGATCAGCTGCCCGGCCAGCGCCGGCGGCAGGCGCTGGCTGGCTTCGTTCCAGCACAGGGTGCCGAGCCAGGAGGCCAGCAGGCCGATCGCCAGCATCAGCCCCACGAACAGGCCGGGCCGCGGGCCGAAGGGCATCGCGAAGGCGCCGCCCGACGCCCCGAGCCACAACACGACGAAGCCCACCGCCGCCAGCGGCAGCGTCGCCAGCCCCTGAGCGGTGGCCCAGGCGCGCGGACTGCGCTCGGCATGCGCGCGCAGCCACTCGGCGTTGCGGATCGGGTACCAGGTCCAGCAGGCCACCGCGGCGATGGCCAGCAGGGCGCCGCTGGCGTAGCGGCCGAGATCGGTGCCCGGCGCCAGCGCCGCGGTCTCGGCGTGGTTGACGCACAGCAGGCCGGCCGCCATCAGCAGCAGCGACGGCAGCATGCGCCCCCACGGCAGCCGCGCCTCGGTGCTGCCGGCGCGCAGGTTGGCGGTGATCGCGATCACCACCGGCAGCGTGCCGATCAGCATGGTCGGCAACGGCCCGCCGGCACGCTGGATCGCGGCCGACAGGCACAGGTAGTAGAGCATGTTGCCCACGGCCGCGAGCTTCAGCGCCTCGATCCAGTCGGCCTTCTCCAGCTCGGCCAGACGGGCGCGGTCCCACCAGGCCAGCGGCAGCGCGATCAGGCCGAAGGCGAGGTAGCGGCCGACCGTCAGCAGCGCCGGGGGGTACTCGCCGAGCAGCGTGGGCGCGATGAAGACGAGGCCCCACATGAGCCCCGCGGCCAGCGCGAAGAGGGTACCGGTGACAAGGGCGTGGCGGTGCGGCATCAGGGGCGGGAGTGTCGCCGCGCCGCGGCGGCGGGTCTTGTCGCAGATTGCTGCATGTCCGCGCGGCGGGCCGGCTGCCGTGGTACCGGGCATCGCCACTGCCGGAACCACCATGTCCCGAATCCCGATCCTCGCCCTGTGCGCCGCGGCGGTGGGGGCCGGCTGCGGCGGCGGCGATCACGGCGGCGGGTCCGCCCCGATCGCCGTCTCGGGCGCCGAGCCGCCGCTGCACGACGGCGCGCTGCGCATCGAAGGCTCGGCCATGCTGGCCAACGAGCGCCGTCTGCCCGACCCGTTCTCGGCCGAGCCGTACTGCCTGGTGCGGGTGTCCGGTGCGGCGCACGCGGCCGGCGACCGCTACGACCTGGTTCTGGCCTTCGCCGTGGCCGACGGTCGCGTGCTGGCGCTGACCCTGACCCGGCAGCGCCGCGGCGACGAGGCCGTGCCCTGGGGCGTCGCCGCGTTCAACCCGCCGGCGGCCGAAGCCCGGGTGGACCTGCCGCGCCGCGTGCTGCGGATGAACTCGCTGCGCAGCACGCAGGGCTGGCAGCTGGGCTGGCGGGCCACGCTGGACGGCGCGCTGGCCTTCCCGGCCAACCCCACGCATGCCGGCTGCGGCGCCTGAGCGCGCCGCGACCTCAGCGCCCCAGCTGGCGCTGGTAGCGCGCCGGCGTCACCCCGTAGCGGTGGGCGAAGGCGCGCGTCAGGTGCGCCTGGTCCGCCAGGCCGCTGGCCACCGCGGCCTGCGCCGGCGCCAGCCCGTCGGCCAGCAGCCGCTTGGCGCGCAGCAGCCGCAGCGCCATCAGCATCTGCTGCGGCGTCGCGTGGCAGGCGGCCTTGAAGCGGCGCAGGAAATGGAACGGGCTCAGGCCGGCGACCGCCGCCAGTTCTTCCAGCGTCAGCTTCCGGTCGAGGTGCTCCCGCATGTACCCGATGACGCCGGCGAAGCGCAGCGCACCCTCGGCGCCGGCGGGCCGCGCCACCTTCGCATGCGGCCGCAGCTCGGCCAGCAGCGTGAATAGCAGACTGTCGAAGGCGAGCGGGTCGTGGTCGGCGGCCCACAGCCGCTGCAGCAGCCGGCCGACCCGCCGGGCCCGCGGGGCATCGTGTCCCACCGCCTCGCTGAAATGCCAGCCCCGCTCGCCGGTGACGGTTTCGACGACCTCGGGATCGACGTAGACCATGCGGTAGCGCCAGCCGCTCTCGGTCTCGGCCCGGCCGGTGTGGATCTCGCCGGCGTTCATCAGCAGCAGGCTCTGCGGCGGCGCCAGGTGGTCGCCGCCGCGGTAGCGGAAGCGCTCGACGCCGCTTTCGATGGCACCGAGGCCGAAGCCTTCGTGCAGGTGCGGCTCGAACACGTGATGCACGATGTGCGCGCGGTACAGCTCGACGCCCGGCCGGTGCGCCGGGCGCTTGAACTCGGCCGCGTCGCCGGCGTGCTCGAAGACCTCGGGCACGCCGCTGAAGGGCTCAGGCGTGCTCACGCAGCCACGCCGCGGCCTGCCCGCGCGAGGTGAGGCCGAGCTTGTCCAGGATGTTGGCGACGTGGCGTTTCACGGTGTGCGGGCTGATGTCGAGCACGCGCGCGATGACCTTGTTGCTGTCGCCGGCGGCGATGCGTTCCAGCACCTCGCGCTCGCGCGAGCTGAGGCCGTCGTCGTCCTTGCCGCCGGCGTCGGGCGCCGGCAGTTCCGAACCGCGCGTCGCGGCGACCGACAGCGCCGCGGCCGCCTGCAGCTCGGCCAGCTGCGCCGCCGACAGCAGCGTGCCCCAGCGCGCCTCGGCCAGCGCGCCCAGCACCGCCGGGCCGCTCAGCAGCGCCTGGCCGCGCACCTTCTCCTCGATCAGGCGGTCCAGGCACGGCGCCAGCACCGCGGCCGCCTCGCGGATGCGCGTGAGCTTCAGCAGCACGTGGGCGTGGCGCAGCGTGAGGTCGGTGCGCTGGCCCACCACGTCCATGCCGGCGAGTTTTCCGGCCAGCAGGTCGAAGTGCGGGAACGCGTCGGCCCAGCGCCCGCAGGCCGCGGCGTAGCGCGCGCGCGCCGCCACCGCACGCGGGTTCTTCGGGCCGGGGTCGACCAGCGGGTTCTCCTTCAGGTTCGCCGCCCAGCGCTTCACCGCCTCGGCGTCGCCGAGGGTGTCGGACAGGCGCAGCCCGTAGATCGAGATCTGGTGCCGCCACAGCAGCCGGCGGTCGGTGGGCTTGCCGTCCTCGCGCGCCAGCATCTGCTCCATCGCGCGCTGCACGGCGTCGCCGCGGCCGTGCACGGCGTTCAGGATCATGCGCACGATCATCACGCCCACCTCGGCCTCGCCCGAGACGGCGAGCCAGCGCACGTCTTCCTCGGCCGCGCTCATCGCCTCCTCGGCGCCGGCCAGGTCGCCGGCCCACAGCTGCTGCACCGCGCGCAGCAGGTTGAGCTCGGCGCGCATCGGCATCGGGCGGTCGTCCAGCCGCGGCACCGCGCCGCTCAGGTAGCGCTCGAACAGCGTCTGCATGCCGGCGATGGTCGACCAGTTGTACGGCGGCCCGCCTTCCCACCAGCGCATCAGCGGCTCGCCCACCAGCAGCGTCAGCACCTCGGCATAGGCATCGCGCAGCTCGGCGTGGCGGCCCTGGCGGAACAGCTGCATGCCCTCGGCCATCAGCAGCAGCACGCGCGCGCCGGGGGCGAGCGGCTCGTGGCGCAGGCCTTCGATCAGCGCCAGCGCCTCGTCGTTGCGGTCCACCGGGTACAGCGCGTAGGCCAGCCGCGCCTGCGCCAGGTGCAGCTCGGCGCGGTCGCCCGTGGCCTTGGCCGCCTGCACGGCCTGCGTCAGCCAGCGCACCATGTCGTTCCATTGCCAGCGCAGCTCGCAGGCGGTGCCGGCCAGGCGCGACAGGCGCGCGCTGCGGTGCTGCGGCGGGAACTGCTCGACCAGGCGCAGCACGTCGTTGGCGCCGCCGTCCAGGAACAGGTCGGACGCGGACTCGGCCAGGGCCTGCTCGGCGCCGGTCCAGTCCTCGGCGCGCAGCAGGTAGCCGACGCGGCGCAGCGGATCGTCCTCGCCCGCGGCGGCGCGTGCCAGCAGCTGCGGCACCTCGTCCGGCAGGCGTTCGTTGAGGCGCTGCAGCAGCGCGTCGCGGAACAGGTCGTGCAGCACGAGCGTGCGTTCCTCGGCGTCGAGCGCGGTGGCGAAGAGGCCGCGGCGTTCGATGTCCTCCAGCCAGTCGGCCGCGCGGCGGTCGCCGCTGACCGCGGCGGCGCGGCCCGCGGTGAGCTCGGGCAGCACCGCGGTGCGCAGCAGGAACAGGTGCAGCGGCTCCGGCATGTCGTCCAGCACCTCGGCGGCGAGGTAGTCGAACAGGTGCCGGTCGACCAGGTGGCGCCCGCTGGCCGCCATGCCGCCGCGCGTGCGCAGCGCGGCGGCGGCCAGGCGCAGCCCGGCCGGCCAGCCGGCCGTGCGCTCGAACAGCTCCTGCGCCCGCTCCTGCGCCTGCGGCAGCTCGGTGGCGCCGAGCATCGCGTCGGCCTCGTCGCGCGAGAAGCGCAGCTCGTCCTGCGTGAACTCGGCCAGCTCGCCGCCGGCGCGCAGCCGCGCCAGCGCCAGCGGCGGCGTGGTGCGGCTGGCCAGCAGCAGCGTCCAGTGCGGCGGCAGCCGCTCCAGCAGCGCGTCGAGCAGCGCGAAGGTGGTGGTGTTCTGAACCCGGTGCAGGTCGTCGAGCACGATGACGCCGCGCGCCACCTCGGCGCCGGCCAGCGCGTTCAGCAGTTCGGTGGCGGCGCGGCGCAGGCCGGTGCTGTCGCTGCCGGCCAGTTCCACCAGCGCGGCCGGCGCGGTGCGCCAGGGCAGGTCGAAGCCTTCGAGCGCGGCCACCAGGCAGGCGAAGAGGCGCTCGGCATCGTCGTCCGGGTCCATCGCCACCCAGGCCAGCGCCTCGCCTTCGGCCTGCAGTGCCAGCTGGGCGGCCAGCGCGCTGGTCTTGCCGAAGCCGGCCGCCGCCTGCAGCAGCACCACGCGGTGCGAGAGCAGGGCTTCCCGGATGCGCGCGTCCAGCGCAGGCCGCTGCACGCGCGCCGTCCACTGCCGGGGCGGCTGGATCTTGGTGGCGGCGAATCGCAGGGCGTCCATGGGAACGCGCAAATTTATCAAGCGCCGGCCAAAAGAAAAGCCGCGTGCGACCGGAAGTCGCACGCGGCGCCTGCGCCGCGCTCAGGCGGCGTGAGCTGCGCTCAGGTCAGCGCACCTTGCCGGCCTTCCACGCGTCCAGCAGCGTCTGGTACGCGATGGTCTCGCCCTTGGGCTTCTCGTTGGCCAGCTTCTTCCAGGGCGCGTTCTTGTCGCTCAGGTACTTCGAAGGATCCTCCTTCGCGTTGAGCTTGGGCGCGCAGCGGGCCATGCCGGCGCGCTCCAGGCGACCCATCACGTCGTCCATCTCGTCGGCCAGCGTGTCCATCGCCTTCTGCGGCGTCATCTCGCCGGTGACCGCCTGGGCCACGTTCTTCCACCACAGCTGCGCCAGCTTCGGGTAGTCGGGCACGTTGGTGCCGGTGGGCGTCCAGGCCACGCGCGCGGGGCTGCGATAGAACTCCACCAGGCCGCCGAGCTTGGGCGCCAGGTCCGTCATGGCCTTGCTCTGGATGTCCGACTCGCGGATCGGCGTCAGGCCGACGATGGTCTTTTTCAGCGAGGTGGTCTTGGCGGTGATGAACTGCGCGTACAGCCAGGCGGCAGCGGTCTTGTTGGCGTCGTGGCCCTCGAAGAAGGTCCACGAGCCCACGTCCTGGTAGCCGTTCTGCATGCCCTGCTTCCAGTACGGGCCGTTGGGGCCGGGCGCCATGCGCCACTTCGGCGTGCCGTCCGCATTCACCACCGGCAGGCCCGGCTTGGTCATGTCGGCGGTGAAGGCCGTGTACCAGAAGATCTGCTGCGCGATCTGGCCCTGCGCCGGCACCGGGCCGGCTTCGCCGAAGGTCATGCCGGTGGCTTCCTTGGGCGCGAACTTCTTCATCCAGTCGACGTACTTGGTGAGTGCGTAGACCGCGGCCGGCGAGTTGGTGGCGCCGCCGCGCGCGACGCTGGCGCCCAGCGGCGTGCAGCCGTCGGCACTGGCGCGGATGCCCCACTCGTCCACCGGCTTGCCGTTCGGGATGCCGATGTCGGCGGTGCCGGCCATCGACAGCCACGCGTCGGTGAAGCGCCAGCCCAGCGACGGGTCCTTCTTGCCGTAGTCCATGTGGCCGTAGATCGGCTTGCCGTCGATCTCCTTCACGTCGTTCGTGAAGAACGCGGCGATGTCCTCGTAGGCGCTCCAGTTCAGCGGCACGCCCAGGTCGTAGCCGTACTTCTTCTTGAACTTGTCCTTGAGATCCGCGCGGTCGAACAGGTCGGCACGGAACCAGTACAGGTTCGCGAACTGCTGGTCGGGCAGCTGGTACAGCTTGCCGTCGGGCGCGGTCGTGAAGCTGGTGCCGATGAAGTCCTTGATGTCCAGACCGGGGTTCGTGAACTCCTTGCCCGCACCGGCCATGTAGTCGGTGAGGTTCATGATCTTGCCGTAGCGGTAGTGCGTGCCGATCAGGTCGGAGTCGCTGATCCAGCCGTCGTAGATCGACTTGCCCGACTGCATCGAGGTCTGCAGCTTCTCGACCACGTCGCCTTCCTGGATCAGGTCGTGCTTGACCGTGATGCCGGTGATCTCGCCGAAGGCCTTCGCCAGCGTCTTGCTCTCGTACTCGTGCGTGGTGATGGTCTCGCTGACCACCGAGATCTCGGTGACGCCCTTGGCCTTCAGCTTCGCGGCGGCTTCGGCGAACCACTTCAGCTCGGCGGCCTGCTGGTCCTTGCTCAGGGTGCTGGGCTGGAACTCGCTGTCGATCCACTTCCTGGCGGCGTCGGCGGTGGGCGCCGCAGCGGCGGCCGACGCCGCGGCCGCGGGCGGCTCTTCCTTCTTGCCGCAACCCGTGGCGGCCAGCAGGGCGGCCACGGCCAGCGCGGTGTAGCGCAGTTTCATCGGTCTATCTCCTCTTGTGGTTTCGTGCCGCCCCGGTTGCAGCTCACACGGCCCCGAGGCGGCATCGGGCCGGATGCAGAGTCGGCGCCGTCAGCCGCGGCGCATCACCAGCACCAGCACGGCGAGCGACAGCACGAAGCTGATCCACACGCTGGGTTCCTGCGCGAGCCCGAACCACTGCTGGAAACGGCCCGCCAGGCCGACGAAGGCGAGGTTGATGTAGGCCGCGCCGAGCAGGCCGATGAAGAGCCGGTCGCCGCGCGTGGTGGCCAGCGGCAGGAACCCCTGGCGCAGCGTCGTGGGCGACTTGATCTCCCACACGGTCATGCCGATCAGCATCAGCACGATGCCGGCGAAGAAGATCGCCACCGGCGTGGTCCACACCATCCAGGCCAGCATCACACCCTCCCCATCGCGAAGCCCTTCGCGATGTAGTGCCGCACGAACCAGATCACGATGGCGCCCGGCACGATGGTCAGCACGCCGGCGGCGGCGAGGGTGGCCCAGTCCATGCCGGACGCGCTGACGGTGCGCGTCATCGTCGCGACGATCGGCTTCGCGTTCACGCTGGTGAGCGTACGCGCCAGCAGCAGCTCGACCCAGCTGAACATGAAACAGAAGAATGCGGCGACGCCGACGCCGGCCTTGATCAGCGGCAGGAAGATCGTGACGAAGAAGCGCGGGAACGAGTAGCCGTCGATGTAGGCGGTCTCGTCGATCTCGCGCGGGATGCCGCTCATGAAGCCTTCCAGGATCCACACCGCCAGCGGCACGTTGAACACCAGGTGCGCCAGCGCCACCGCGAGGTGCGTGTCCATCAGCCCGACCGTGGTGTAGAGCTGGAAGAAGGGCAGCAGGAACACCGCCGGCGGCGTCATCCGGTTCGTGAGCAGCCAGAAGAACACGTGCTTGTCGCCGAGGAAGCTGTAGCGGCTGAACGCGTAGGCCGCCGGCAGCGCGACGGCGATCGAGATCACGGTGTTGATCGCGACGTAGATCAGGCTGTTGATGTAGCCCGAGTACCAGCTGCGGTCGGTGAAGATGGTGCGGTAGTTGTCCAGCGTGAAGTGCGCCGGCCACAGCGTGAACGAGGACAGGATCTCCTGGTTGGTCTTGAAGCTCATGTTGACCATCCAGTAGATGGGCAACAGCGCGAACACGATGTAGAGAACGAGCAGCAGGTGGCGCGGCTTCATGGCGGCGTCTCGCCTTCGGCTTGGCCGGTGCCCACGCGCTGCATCCAGTTGTAGAGCACGAAGCACAGCAGCAGGATGATCAGGAAGTAGATCAGCGAGAAGGCCGCCGCCGGCCCCAGGTCGAACTGGCCGACCGCCTTCTGCGTCAGGTACTGGCTCAGGAAGGTGGTGGCGTTGCCCGGCCCGCCGCCCGTCAGCACGAAGGGCTCGGTGTAGATCATGAAGCTGTCCATGAAGCGCAGCAGCACGGCGATCATCAGCACGCCGCGCAGCTTGGGCAGCTGGATGTAGCGGAAGACCGCGAGCCGGCTGGCGCCGTCGATGCGCGCGGCCTGGTAGTAGGCGTCGGGGATGCTGCGCAGGCCGGCGTAGCAGAGCAGGGCGACCAGCGGCGTCCAGTGCCAGACGTCCATCACCAGCACCGTGAACCAGGCGTGCGTGGCGTTGCCGGTGTAGCTGTAGTCGAAGCCCAGCTTCTGCAGCGCGGCACCGAGCAGGCCGATGTCGGCGCGGCCGAAGATCTGCCAGATCGTGCCCACCACGTTCCACGGGATCAGCAGCGAGAGCGCGACGATGACGAGCGTCGCGCTCGCGCGCCAGCCCGCCGCCGGCATCGCCAGCGCGAGCGCGATGCCGAGCGGGATCTCGACGACCAGCACCGAGAGCGAGAACGTCAGCTGGCGGCCCAGGGCGGCGTGCAGGTCGCCGTCGCGCATCACCTTGGCGAACCACTCGGTGCCCACGAACACGCGGCGCTCGGGACTGATGATGTCCTGCACCGAGTAGTTCACCACCGTCATCAGCGGCAGGATGGCCGAGAAGGCGACGCAGATGAACACCGGCAGGATCAGCAGCCAGGCCTTCTGGTTGAGGGGCTTCGCGCTCATTCCGCCACCAATTCCTCGTCGAGGTAGAAGCAGGTGTGGGGGTTCAGCACCTGCAGCCAGACGGTGCTGCCCGCGGCGGGCGCGGGCGTGTCGGGGGCGAGGCGCGCCTTCAGCAACTGCCCGCCGACCTGCGCGGTGAGCATCAGGTGCGTGCCGATGTCCTGCACGCGCTGCACTTCTGCGGGCAACGCGCCCGGCGCCTCGGCGGCCGCGAGCGCGAGGTACTCGGGCCGCACGCCCAGCTTCATCTCGCCTTCGGGCAGCCTGCGCGGCGGCGCGAAGCGCCGGCCCGCCACGTCCAGCATGCCGCCCGCATGCCGCGCCGGCAGGAAGTTCATGCCCGGCGAGCCGATGAAGTGGCCGACGAAGGTGTGCGCCGGCCGCTCGAACAGCGCCTCGGCGGTGCCGATCTGCACCGCGCGGCCGCGTGTCATCACCAGCACCTCGTCGGCAAACGTCAGCGCCTCCACCTGGTCGTGCGTGACGTAGATCAGCGTCAGCTTCAGCTCGTGGTGGATCTGCTTGAGCTTGCGCCGCAGCTGCCACTTCAGATGGGGGTCGATCACCGTCAGCGGCTCGTCGAACAGCACCGCCGACACGTCGGGCCGCACCAGCCCGCGGCCGAGCGAGATCTTCTGCTTCTGGTCGGCGGACAGGCCCGCGGCCCGCTGCCTGAGCTGCGGGCCGAGGTCCAGCATCTCGGCGATCTGCTTCACGCGCTGCTCGATCTGCGCCGGCGGCACCTTGCGGTTCTTCAGCGGGAACGCGAGGTTCTCGGCGACCGTCATGGTGTCGTAGATCACCGGGAACTGGAAGACCTGGGCGATGTTTCGCTGCTGCGGTGTCACCTGCGTGACATCCTGGCCGTCGAACAGCACGCGCCCCTGCGACGGCGCGAGCAGCCCCGAGACGATGTTCAGCAACGTGGTCTTGCCGCAGCCCGAAGGGCCCAGCAGCGCGTAGGCGCCGCTGTCGGCGAAGGTCATCTGCAGCGGCAGCAGCGCGTAGTCGGCGTCGGCCTGCGGGTTCGGCTTGTACGAGTGGGCGAGGTCGAGTTCGATGCGCGCCATGGCCGGTCAGCCCCTGCGCGCGGGCGCGACCAGCAGCGCACCCGCGGCGTCGAACACATAGGCCTGCGCCGGGCTGGCGTGCAAGGTGATGGGCGCACCCAGCTCGAAGGCATGCACGCCGGTCAGCTGCGCGACCAGTTCGCCGACCGCGGTGTGCACGTGCACGAAGGTGTCCGAGCCCGAGATCTCGGCCAGCTGCACCTGGCCGGGCAGGGCGAGGTCACCCGGCTGCGGCTGCACGCGCAGGGCCGCGGCGCGGTAGCCGACGGTGAGCTGCGGCGTGGCGCCGGCGGGCAGCGGCAGCGTCACCAGGGGGCCGCCGCGCAGCTGCGCGCCGCCCGGCGCCGCATCGGCGCCGGCCAGGTTCATCGGCGGGTCGCTGAACGCACGCGCCACGCGCAGCGAACGCGGTGCGTGGAACACCTCGGCGGTGGGGCCGTACTGCAGCAGTTCGCCGGCGTCCATCACCGCGGTGTAGCCGCCCAGCAGCAGGGCCTCGCCCGGCTCGGTGGTGGCGTAGATCACCGTGCCGTCGCCGCTGGCGAACAGCTGCGTCAGTTCCTCGCGCAGTTCCTCGCGCAGCTTGTAGTCCAGGTTCACCAGCGGCTCGTCCAGCAGCATCAGCGGCGCGCCCTTGGCGAGCGCACGCGCCAGCGCCACGCGCTGCTGCTGCCCACCCGACAGTTCGGCCGGCAGCCGCGCGAGGAACGGCTCGATGTGCAGGCGCGCGGCCAGCTCGCGCACGCGGCGCTCGACGTCCTTCTCGCCGCGCAGCTTCAAGGGCGACGCGATGTTGTCCGCCACCGTCATCGACGGATAGTTGATGAACTGCTGGTACACCATCGCCACGTTGCGCTGGCGCACCGGCACGCCGGTGACGTCGGCGCCGTCGACCTTCACGCGGCCGCTGCTGGGCCTGTCGAGCCCGGCCATCAGGCGCATCAGGCTGGTCTTGCCGGCCTGCGTGGCGCCCAGCAGCACGGTCACCGCGCCGGGGCGCGGGGCCAGGTCCAGACCGTAGAGCCAGTCGGCGGCGCCCACGCGCCGGGTGACGGCTTCCAGCTCCAGCTGCATGCGCCGAAGGTCTCCTCGTTGTTCTCGGGTCGGGCCATTCTTGTACCCGAACCCCGGATTGCACGCCGAGATTTCCCTTGGTTGCATCTGCGTGGCTTGCATTAGCCTCAGGGCAAAGGCCCTGTCATGAAGGCGACACCATGAGCTACATCCTGGCCCTGGACCAGGGCACGTCCAGTTCGCGCAGCATCGTGTTCGACGGCGACGGCCGCATCCGCGCGATGGCGCAGCGCGAGTTCACGCAGCACTTCCCGCAGTCGGGCTGGGTGGAGCACGACGCCGAGGAGATCTGGGAGAGCCAGCTCGCCACCGCGCGCGAGGCGCTCGAGAAGGCGGGCCTGGCGGCCAGGGACATCGCCGCCATCGGCATCACCAACCAGCGCGAGACCACGGTGGTGTGGGACCGCCGCAGCGGCCGCCCGATCCACAAGGCCATCGTCTGGCAGGACCGGCGCGGCGAGCCGCTGTGCGCGCAGCTGCGCGCACAGGGCCACGCGGATGCCATCCGCCGCAGCACCGGGCTCGTGATCGACAGCTATTTCTCCGCGACCAAGCTGCGCTGGCTGCTGGATCACGTGAACGGCGCGCACATCGCCGCGGCGCATGGCGACCTGGCGTTCGGCACGGTGGACAGCTGGCTGATCTGGAAACTCACCGGCGGGCGCGTGCATGCCACCGACGTCAGCAACGCGTCGCGCACGATGCTGTTCGACATCCGCCACAACGCCTGGGACCGCGAGCTGCTGAAGCTGCTGCACGTGCCGCAGAGCGTGCTGCCGCAGGTGTTCCCGTCCTCGCACCTGTTCGGCGAGAGCGACGCGCAGTGGCTGGGCGCGCCGGTGCCCATCGCCGGCGTGGCCGGCGACCAGCAGGCGGCGCTGTTCGGCCAGGCCTGCTTCGAGGCCGGGCTGGCGAAGAACACCTACGGCACCGGCTGCTTCATGCTGATGCACACCGGCAGCCGCTTCGAGACCAGCACGAGCGGCCTCATCACCACCGCGGCCGCGCAGCCGGACGCGCAGCCGCAGTTCGCCACCGAAGGCAGTGTCTTCATCGGCGGCGCGGTGGTGCAGTGGCTGCGCGACGGCCTGCGCGCCATCGCGAGCAGCGGCGACGTGCAGGCGCTGGCCGAGAGCGTGCCCGACGCCGGCGGCGTGGTCTTCGTGCCGGCCTTCACCGGGCTGGGCGCGCCCTACTGGAACGCCGACGCGCGTGGCGCGATCGTCGGCCTCACCCGCGGCACCAGCGTCGCGCACATTGCGCGCGCGGCGCTGGAGAGCATCGCGTTCCAGAGTGCCGCGCTGCTGCAGGCGATGGGGCACGACGCGGTGGCCGCCGGCGGCAGCACGCCGCGCGAACTGCGTGTCGATGGCGGCGCCAGCGTCAACGACCTGCTGATGCAGATCCAGGCCGACCTGCTCGGCATTCCGGTGCTGCGCCCGGCGGTGACGGAAACGACGGCACTCGGCGCGGCCTATCTGGCGGGCCTGGCCAGCGGCGTCTGGAAGAGCACGGCCGAACTGGCCGCGCTGTGGCAGATGGAGCGGCGCTTCGAGCCGCAACTGGCGCCCGCGCTCGCCCGCGAACGCATGGCGCGATGGGAGCACGCGGTGCGCCAGGCCACGGCGGCCTGACGCGGCGGGCTCACTTCACCAGGAAGTCTTCCAGCTTCGCGCCCTTGGCCAGCGCGTCGCGCAGCCACACCGGGCGCTTGCCGCGGCCGACCCAGCCTTCGCCGGCCTCGTTGCGGTATTTCACCGCCAGCGTGGTCTTGCCACCGGCCTTGCGACCGCGTTTCTTCGCGGCAGCGCCGGGTTTCGGGCCGGGTTTGGCCTTGGCGCTGAAACCCAGGTCGGAGGCGGTCAGGCCATAGACGGCAATCGCTTCGCGGATGCGGTCGATCACGCCCTGGACTTCCTTGCGGCGCACCTTTTCGGCGTCGGCCTTGAGGACTTCGATCTGCTTGACGATCTGTGCGTAAGTCTTGGTCATGGGATTCGGGAAAGAAAGACTCCCTGAAGAAATATCCGGTCAAACCGCGACAGGCGTCTTCTTGATCTGCGCCATTCGGTCCGCGATTATTACCCCGGCTTATTCGATATCCATTAATTCACGGTTCAACAGAAAGTAAATCCCCAGAGCGCGCTCAAAACCCGGCCCGCGGCTGCTGACGCCATGTTGTCAGCAGGGGCGTCGCAGCATCACGGCTCCATCACACACGAGGAGCCCTCCATGGACCAAGCCCCGATCACCTGGTTCGAGATTCCCACCCGCGACATCGACGCCGCGCAGCGCTTCTACGAGCAGCTGCTGGGCAAGTCGATGCGCCGCGAGACCATCGGTGCCGCCACGCTGGCGGTGTTCCCGGCGCCCGACGAAGGTGTCGGCGGCGCGCTGATCAGCGCCCCCGACATGCACGAGCCGCAGGCCCAGGGAACGCTGGTCTATCTCGACGCGAGCCCCTCGCTCGACGACACGCTGGCGCGCGCCACGGCGCTGGGCGGCCGCATCAGCCTGCCGCGCACCGCGCTGCCGCCGGGCATGGGATATTTCGCGCACATCATCGACGCCGAGGGCAACCGCGTGGGCCTGCACGCGCCGGCCTGAGCCCTCTTCCGGAGATAACCACCATGTTGCTCGGCCTGCGCACCGCGCTTTATCCCGCACCCGATCTCCAGAAGGCCAAGGCCTGGTATGGCGAAGTGCTGGGCCAGCCGCCCTATTTCGACCAGCCGTTTTATGTCGGCTTCGAAGTTGGCGGTTTCGAGCTGGGCCTGCTGCCCGAAGCCACGCCGGCCACGGCCGGCCCGCAGGCGCTGTGGGGTGTGGCGGACATCACCGCCGCACATGCGCGGCTGCTGACACTGGGCGCGAAGCCGCTCGATCCGGTGGCCGACGTGGGCGACGGCATCCGCGTGGCCGCGGTGCTGGACCCCTTCGGCAACCGCCTCGGGCTGATCCAGAACCCGCACTTCGACGTGAAGAAGGTGCGCTAGAGCGCGCCTCACCAGGCCAGCGGGTCGGTGCGGTAGCAGCGCGTGAACTCGGCGTACAGCGCCGGGTGCGCCGCGGCCAGCGCGCCCGGCTGCTCGAAGAAATGCTCGCTCACCACCGCGAAGAACTCGGCCGGGCTGGTGGCGGCGTAGGGGGCTATCACCGGCGGCGTCTCGCCGCGCGCCAGCTGCATCTGCAGCGCGGCGAATTCGGCGCCCAGCACGCGCGCCCAGCTCGCATAGCCCTCGCGCCGGCCCAGCCAGGGCGCGCCGTTGGCGCGGCCGCGCTCCTGGTCGAGCTGGTGCGCGAACTCGTGGATCACCACGTTGTGGCCGTCGTGCGGGTCGGCCGCACCGGCCAGCACGTCGTCCCACGAGAGCAGGATCTGTCCCTGTTCCCACGACTCGCCCGCGAGCGCCCGCCGCGTCTCGTGCGTGAGGCCCAGTTCGTCGGGCTGGCTGCGCTCGACGACGAAGGCGCCCGGGTAGACCAGGATCTGGCGCAGCCGCGTGAAGTAGCCCGCCTGCCGGTGCAGCAGCAGCAGCGCGGCCTGGGCCGCGATCAGCACGCGCACCTCGTCGGTGATCACCATCCCCGCGCAGCCGATGAAGGGCTTTTCGGCGACCAGCACCTGGATGTGCTTCTTCAGCTGCAGCTGCAGGTCGGACGGCAGCTTCGCGAAGGCCGGCATGCGCCGCCGCAGCACCTCGCGCCACGCGGCCGGGAAGGGCTGGCGCCGCACGCGCCGGCGGCGCCATGCCGCCACCAGCGCCGGCCCGGCCAGCCAGGCCCCCACGCTGAAGAGCAGCGCGGGGAAGAACAGGAAGGCGAAGAACAGCGTCGGCAGCGTCACCCGGCCATCTGGGCCTGCGGCACCCCGCTTTCAAGCCCCCGCGGGTGGATGCCGGAACAGCAGCGCGGTGCTGCCCAGGAACTCGATCGGGCCTTCGTTGCTCGCGCCCAGGCGCCCGGCGAGAGCGATCGAACGCGTGTTGGCCTCGCGGATCATGCTGATCAGGCCCGTCACGCCGAGTTCGGCGCGGCCGAAGCGGCGCGCGGCCTCGCTGCCTTCGAAGGCGTAGCCCTGACCCCAGGCCGGCCGCGCCAGCGTCCAGGCCAGTTCGTTGCCGGGCCAGCCGGGCGGGTCGAGGAAACCCACGCGGCCGATCAGCAGGCCGTCGCTGCGGCGCTCCAGCGCCCAGGTGCCGTAGCCGAGCAGCGTCCACTGGCCGTTGAAGCTGGCCAGGTGGCGCCAGGCCATGTCGCGTCCGATGGCGCCGCCGGTGCCGATGTAGCGCATCACCTCCTCGTCGGCGCAGATCGCCGCGTAGGCGTCCAGGTCGGCGAGCGTGAAGGCGCGCAGCCGCAGGCGCGGGGTCAGGACTTCGGGCACCTCGAAGCGCAGGCTCATGGCGGGATCTCCGGCAACCACACAATGCTGCCATGCGCCGCGCCGACCGCCTGTTCCAGATCGTCCAGCTGGTGCGTGGGCGCCGCCTGTCCACCGCCGAGTTCCTGGCCGAACGGCTGCAGGTGTCCACGCGCACGGTCTACCGCGACGTGGCCGACCTGCAGGCGCAGGGCGTGCCGCTGGAGGGCGAGGCGGGCGTCGGCTACCGCATGCGCGCCGGCTTCGACCTGCCGCCGCTGATGTTCACGCGCGAGGAGGCCCAGGCGCTGGTGGCCGCGGTGCGGCTGGCGCAGCCGCGCCTGGACCAGGAGCTGGCGCGCCAGGGCGAGATGGCGCTGTCGAAGATCCTCGCGGTGCTGCCCGCGCCGGCGCGCGCGGCGGCCGAGAGCCTGGCGCTGTTCGCGGTGAGCCAGGGGCCCGACGAGGCCACGCGCGAACGGCTGCACCGGCTGCGCCTGGCCGCCGAGCAGCGCCGCTTCGTCGAGGTCGACTACCTCGACCTGAAGGGCCAGCGCAGCCGGCGCCGCCTGCGCCCGCTGGGCTGCGTGTTCTGGGACGCCGTGTGGACGCTCGCGGCCTGGTGCGAGCTGCGCCAGGGCATGCGCAGCTTCCGCATCGACCGCATCGAGGCGCTCGAGGTGCTGGACGAGCAGTTCCGTGACGAACCCGGCAAGACGCTGCCCGACCTGCTGCGCGCGGTCGACGGCGGCCGGCCGTAGCATCGCGGCCCATGACGATCACGCTGCACTACTACCCGAGCAACGCCAGCTTCGCGCCGCACGTGCTGCTCAACGAACTCGCGGTGCCCTACCAGCTGTCGCTGGTGGACCGCGACCACGGCGCGCACAAGTCGCCCGCCTACCTGGCGCTGAACCCGAACGGGCTGATCCCGGTGATGGTCGACGGCGATCTCGTACTCTACGAGACCGCCGCGATCCTGATGCACCTGGCGGACACGCACCCGGCGGCGCGCCTCGCGCCGCCGCTGGCCACGCCCGAACGCGCTCACTACACGAAGTGGATGCTGTGGCTCAGCAACACGATGCAGGCCACGCTGATCCACTACTTCTACCCCGAACGCCTGGTCGACGCGGGCAACCAGGAAGGCGCCGCGCAGGTGCAGGCGCATGCCGAAGCGAAGGTGGCCGACTGCCTGGCGCAGCTGGACGCGCAGCTCGCACGCCACGGCGGCGAATGGCTGCTGGGGGCTGCGTACAGCGCGGCCGACCCGCTGGCCTTCATGCTGTGCCGCTGGACCCGCGGCTTCAAGCGCCAGCGGCCGGCGCGCGACTACCCGCACATCGGGCCCTACCTGCAGCGCATGCTGGCGCGCCCCGCGCTGCAGCGGGCGGTGGCCACCGAACAGCTGAAGCCGCCGATCGTCTGACCGCCGCGGCGGCTACAGCGTGCCGCCGCGCAGCCGTTCCAGGCGCAGCGCGATCGACTGCTGGAGTTCGCTGACCTGCTGGCGCAGCGCCTTGGCTTCCTCGGGTGTCGCGGCCGCGTCGGCGGCCTGGCGCAGCGCGGCCAGGCGCTGCATCGCCTCCACCTCGGGCGGCACCACGCCGGCGTCCTTCAGGATCTTCATCCCCATGCGCAGCTCGGCCGGCGTCTCGTCGTAGCCGTCGCCGAGGTCGAGCGGCTTGCCGTAGCTGGCCGCGCGCCGCAGCTCGCCGCTCTGTTCGCTCTCGGCGATGGCGCGGCCGATGTGGTCTTCCTGCAGCTTGAGCCGGTTGGCGCGCTTGTCCTCTGCATTCATGCGCGGGCCTCCTGGGTGGTGGCGAGCTTCTCGCTCCAATAGCGGGTGAGGGGTGTCACGGGCTTGGCCATCTGGCGCTCGTTGAGCAGCGCGCGCCCCACGGCGCGGCGGCTGCCCTGCGCGGCGGCGGCCAGCAGGGTCTGGTCGATCAGGTCGCGCTGGGCGTGGCTGCCGCCGAAGCGCTGCGCGCCGGCGCGCGCCGGGTAGATGAGGTCGACCGCGCCGTCGGCGTCGCCGCGGCCGAAGGCCAGCAGCCCGCGCATCAGCGGCAGGCCCACCTCGCGCGCCATCTGGTGGTTGGCGCGGCGCGCGTCCTCGGCGCCCAAGGCGCGTTCGGCGCAGCGCGCCACCCAGGCCTCGGCGCGCTGCGCCTGGCCGGCCACCAGCAGCGCGATCACGGTGTGCAGGTCGTTGAAGGCGTAGTGGCCGGCATCGCTGTCGGGCTGCGGCCAGGTCTCGAGCAGCGCCTGCGCATGCGCCGACACGTCCTCGCCCAGCAGGTGCAGCCGCCACAGCATCGCCACCGCATCCAGCCGCTGCAGCGTGACCTGCAGCGCATCGCCGCTCAGGTGCGCGTCGACCAGCCGGCGCACGCCTTCGAGGTCCATCGCCTCCAGCCGGAACAGGCTCTTGTGCCACCACAGGTGGCAGGCGAAGCCGTTGCCTTCGGCCCAGGCGTCCTGGTGCTGGCGCAGCCAGGCCGAGCCTTCCTCGAAACGGCCCTGCATCTCCATCACGTGCGCCACCGCATGCACGGCCCAGGGCACGCGCGGGTTCAGCGCCAGCGCGCGGCGGCCGGCGTCCTCGGCCTGCGGGTACAGGTTGTTCTCCTCGAGACCGAAGGCGTGGAGCGCAAGCACGTAGGCGTACAGCGGGTCGGCCTCGTCCCAGGCCGGCAGCGCGCGCGCCGGGCGCTGGCGCAGCCCCGCCGCGTCGCCGCGGTAGAAGTCCCACAGCTGCGCCCACTGCAGCGCCAGCGCGTCGCCGGGGTGTTCCAGCAGCAGCTCGTCCCACACGCGGCAGGCGGCGTGCCAGCGGCCCTCGTGCACCATCTGCACCGCCTGCAGGTGCGCGCGTTCGCGCGGCGTGGCCTGGCGCACCAGCGCGCGGGCGTGCGACAGGTGCGCGTCGGCCTCCGGCAGCTGCGCCGGTTCGGTCAGGCTCAGCAGGAAGCCGGCCTTCATGACGTGCGGCAGCGGCCAGCCGGGGTCGGCCGCCATCGCGGCATCCAGGTCCGCGAGCGGCGCGTCGTAGAAGGACATCATCCGCCACAGCGCCGTCTCGGCGGCCGCGAGCGCGGCCTTCGAGCTGGTGCCGCAGGGGTTGCCGCGGATGTCAGGTGACGACATGGCCCGCAATGTAGCAAGTGCGCGTGACGCTCATCGGGAGCTGCCCGTCGGCGGCGCGGGCCAGGGCCGCAGCGGCGCGCGCAGCAGCTCCCAGGCGCGGGCGGCGCCGAGCACGCCGGCGTCGTCGAACAGGCGGCCGCTGATCTGCAGGCCGATCGGCAGGCCATCGGCGTCGTGCGCGGCCGGCACGCTGATGGCGGGCTGCCCACTCATGTTGAAGGGCAGCGTGAAGGCGATGTGCTCGAGCGCGCGCTGCGGGTCGTTCGTCGGGCTGGCGTGCTCGGCCGGGAAGGGCTGCACCGGCGACACCGGCGAGAGCACGAAGTCGAAGCGTTCGGTGGCGGCCGCGGTGGCGTCGCGCAGCGCCGCCATCTGGGCCTGGCCGTGGAACAGCTGCGCCGCGCTGCAGCCGGCGCCGGCCGCAGCCCAGTCGCGGATGTAGGGCAGCACGCGGGCCTGCCGGTCGGGCGGCAGCGCGGAGATGTCCAGCCACGAGCGCATGCGCCAGAAGCGCTGGATGCCCTCGGCCATCTCCGGCGTGGTGAAGGCGGCGAGCGGCTCGACGGTGGCGCCGGCGGCCTCGAAGCGGCGCGCAGCGTCGGCCACGGCCGCCCGCACCGTGGGCTCGCACGCGAGACCCCAGCCCGCGTCGAGCCACAGCCCGATGCGGCGGCCGCGCAGGAAGGCGTGCGCGTCGCCGGGCAGTGCCGTCCAGTCGATGGCCGCGGGCGGCAGCCGCGTCGCGTCGCGCGCATCGGGCTGCGCCAGCGTGGCCATCAGCAGCGCGGCGTCGCGCACCGTGCGCGTGATCGGGCCCGCCACGCGACCGGTGTAGGGCGGGAAGATCGGCACGCGCCCGGCGCTCGGCTTGAGGCCGACCACGCCGCACCAGGTGGCGGGCAGCCGGATGCTGCCGCCGATGTCGGTGCCCAGGTGCAGCGGCGCGTAGCCGGCCGCGGCGGCCGCACCGGCGCCGGCGCTGCTGCCGCCCGGGTTCAGGCGCAGGTTCCAGGGGTTGCGCGCGAGCGCGTGGAAGCTCGACAGGCCCGATGACAGCATCCCGTAGTCCGGCATCGTGGTCTTGGCGAGCAGCACCGCGCCGCCTTCGCGCAGCCGCGCGGCGGGCGGCGCATCGGCATCCGCCGGCACCAGCGTGGTGGCCGCGGTGCCCAGCGGCACCGGCACGCCGCGCGTGGCGATGTTCTCCTTGATCGTCACCGGCACGCCGTCCAGCGCACCCAGCGCGCGGCCGGCGCGCCAGCGCGCCTCGGACGCCTGCGCCATCGCCAGCGCGGACGCCGCGTCGAAGGCCCAGGTGGCGCGCAGGTGCGGCTCCCAGCGCTCGATGTGCGCCAGCAGTTCGCGCAGCACCTCCACCGGCGAACGTTCGCCGCGCGCGTACGCGGCGCCGAGTTCGGCCGCGGACAGTTCGTGCGCGGCCGCCGTGTTCACGCTTTCTCGAGGAAGCGCCGCAGGTTGGCCGCCGCCTGCGCCCGCACCTTGTTGCGCAGGAAGGGCGTCCAGCCCAGCAGCAGGCCCGGCGTGCCCAGCGCCTGGCGCGACCAGGCCCAGAAGTCGAAGCGGTCGCGGTGCCGGGTGATGAGCCCGCTGGCGTCGAACACGAAGCTGGCGTCGATGCGGTTCAGCACCTTGCGGCCGGTGGCCGAGAACAGGTAGTGCGCGTCCCAGTGCGCGCTGCGGTCGGTGACCTGGCTCACTTCCAGCTTCCAGTGCGGCAGGCCCTTGGCCTTGGTGGCCTCGCACAGCATGCGCCACATGCCGCCGATCTGCTGCGGGCCGTCGAGCACGAACACCTCGTCCTCGAAGTGGGCCGTGGGCGCGTAGCAGGCCTGCATGGCCGCGCCGTCGAGCCGCGCGAAGGCGGCGTAGAAGCTCTCGATGGTGGCCTTGCTCACGGGTGCGGTCCGGTGTGGGAGGGGTCGGCCGATTGTGGCCCGCCCGGCACGGCCGCCAGCAGGCGCTGTGTGTACGGATGCTGCGGGCGGCTGAACAGCTGCTCGGGCATGCCGCGTTCCACCACCGCGCCCCGGTGCAGCACGATCACGTCGTGGCAGAGCAGGTTCACCACCGCGAGATCGTGGCTGATGAAGAGATAGGTGACGCCGTGGCGATCCTGCAGCTCCTGCATCAGGTTCAGCACCTGCGCCTGCACGCTGACGTCGAGCGCGCTCACCGGCTCGTCGGCCACGATCAGCGCCGGCCGCGTGATCAGCGCGCGTGCGATCGCGATGCGCTGGCGCTGGCCGCCGCTGAACTCGTGCGGGTACTTCGCGAGGTCGCCGCGGCGCAGGCCCACGGATTCCAGCACCTCGGCCGCGCGCTGGTGGCGTTCGTCGCGCCCGGCCTTCTGCAGCACCGCCAGCGGCTCGGAGACGGTCTGCAGCACCGTGCGCCGCGGGTCCAGCGAACCGAAGGGATCCTGGAACACCATCTGGATGCGCCGCCGCGCGGCGCGCAGCGCGGGTGCATCCAGCGCGTGCAGGTCCTGCCCGGCTAGCCTTACCTGGCCGGCGCTGGGCGGCTCCAGCGCCATCACCAGCCGCGCCAGCGTGCTCTTGCCCGAGCCCGACTCGCCCACCACGCCGAGGTTGCGGCCCGCCTGCAGCGTGAAGCTCACGCCGTCCAGCGCCTGCACCTCGGGCGCCGGCTGCAGCAGGCCCTGGCGCGGCAGGCGGTAGCGCTTGGCGAGGCCCTGCACCTCCAGCAGCGGCGGGCTGCCGTTCACGCCGCATCTCCGGTGCGGATGCAACGCGCCGCGTGGCCGGGCGCGGCCTGCGCGAACTCGGCCGGCGGCGCCGTGCGGCAGGCGTCGATGGCGAGCGTGCAGCGGTCGGCGAAGGCGCAGCCGGGAGGCACCTGCGTGAGCTCGGGCACGCGGCCGCCGATGGTGGCCAGCCGCGTGCCGCGCGCCATGCCCAGGCGCGGGCGCGCCGCCTGCAGGCCGCGGGTGTAGGGATGCGCCGGCCGCGCGAACACCGCGGCCGTGGGGCCGCGCTCGACCACGCGGCCGGCGTACATCACCAGCAGCTGCTCCACGCTGTCGGCCATCAGCCCCAGGTCGTGACTCACCAGCAGCAGCGCCATGCCGTCCTCGCGCACCAGTTCGAGGATCAGCTTCAGCACCTCGCGCTGCACCGTGACGTCGAGCGCGGTGGTGGGCTCGTCGGCGATCAGCAGCGCCGGCCCGCAGGCCAGCGCGATGGCGATCACCACGCGCTGGCGCTGGCCACCGCTGAGCTGGTGCGGGTAGGCGTCGAGCCGCTCGGGGGCCTGCGGCAGCTGCACGCGCTCCAGCAGCCGCAGCGCCTCGGCGCGTGCCGCGGCTGCGCCGAGCCCGCGGTGCAGGCGCAGCGACTCGGCGATCTGCCGCCCCACCGTGTGCAGCGGGTTCAGCGCCGTCATCGGCTCCTGGAACACCATGCCGATGCGGTCGCCGCGCAGGCGGCACAGCGCGGGTTCGGCCAGCGTGGTCAGTTCCTGGCCGTCGAAGCGGATGCGGCCGCTGACGCGCGCGCCTTCGGGCAGCAGGCCCATCAGCGCCAGCGCGGTGAGGCTCTTGCCGCAGCCCGATTCGCCGATCAGGCCCAGCGTGCGCCCGCGCTCCAGCGTGAAGTCGACGCCGCGCAGCGCCTCGGCAGGGCCGTGCGCGGTCTGCAGCGTGACACGAAGATCCTGGACGTCCAGCAGCACGGCGCGACGATAGCGTGCCGCGACGCGGACTCAGCGCGCGGCGAGCAGCAGGTCCATGTAGGCGCCGGCCACGCGCTCGGCATCGGCCAGGCCGAGTTCGGCCATCAGCGCGTCGGCGATGCGCTGGCCCTCGGCGTCGCTCTGGCCGTCGGCCAGCATGACCTCGAGCTCCATGAAGTCGCCCAGGCCTTCGACGCGGTCCAGATGGATGCGCGTGGCACCGGCCAGCAGCAGCAGCCGCTGCTTGCGCACGCGGCCCAGCTGGCCCAGGCCGCGCGCGAGCGCCTCGCGCAGCGCCGCGGGGTCGGGCACCGGCACGCGCACGTAGTCGCTGGCCTTGGCGTCAACGGTGTCGGCGCGGTGGTAGTGGATCAGCTCGGCGCTGCCGTCCTCGAACTGGCGCAGCTTCAGCCGGCCCATCGCCACCGGGAAGAAGGTGTCGTCCTGGGCGATGCGCTCGGGCGTGCCGCCGGCCACCGTCCGCGCGCGCGGCAGCAGTGCCTCGACGCTGGCGATGCGCGCCTTGACCTCGATGTTGCGCGCCATCCTTCAGCGCGCCGCCGCGGCGCCCTGGGCCGCGATCTGCCGCAGTGCGCGCTCGAACACCTCGGGCGGCTGGCCGCCCTGGATCAGGTGCTGCTGGTCGATCACGATCGAGGGCACCGAGCGGATGCCGGCCTGCTGCCACTCGTGCTCGGCGCTGCGCACCTCGTCGGCGTAACGGCCCGACTCGATGACCTCGCGCGCCGCCGCCACGTCCAGGCCGACCTGCGCGGCCAGGTCCAGCAGCACGTCTTCGGCGCCGGGGTTGCGGCCTTCGCCGTGGTAGGCCTGCAACAGCGCCAGCTTCAGCTCGCGCTGCCTGCCCTGCAGCCCGGCCCAGTGCAGCAGCCGGTGCGCGTCGAAGGTGTTCCACACGCGCTTGCGCTCGCCGAAGTTGAAACCCACCGCCGCGCCGCGGTCGTTCAGCACGCCGCGGTTGTGTGCCAGCTGCGCGTCGCTCATGCCGTACTTGCCCTTCAGGTACTCGGCCGCGTCCGCGCCTTCGGCGTCCATGTCGGGGTTCAGCTCGAAGGGCTGGAAGTGGATCTCGACCGGGATCTCGGCGCCGATGCGTTCGAGCGCCCGTTCGAGCGAGTGCAGGCCGACGGCGCACCAGGGGCAGGCCACGTCGGAGACGAAATCGATGCGCATCGCATTCACCTTTGTCGGGAGAGTCGGGGGTCCATCAGGTCGCGCAGGCCGTCGCCCATCAGGTTCAGGCCCAGCACGCTCAGCATGATGGCCAATCCCGGCCAGACCGCGAGCAGTGGGGCATTGAACATCTGTGATTGGGCTTCTGCGAGCATGCGCCCCCAGCTGGGCTGCGGCGGCTGCGTACCCAGGCCCAGGTACGAGAGCGCGGCCTCGGCGAGTATCGCGGTGGCGAACGAGATCGTCGCCTGCACGATCAGCGGGCTCGCGATGTTGGGCAGCACGTGGTCCAGCGTGATCGCCAGCGGCCCCTTGCCGGCGGCGCGCGCCGCGGTGACGAAGTCGCGTGCCCACACCACGGCGGCCGAGCCGCGTGCGATGCGTGCGAACACCGGGATGTTGAAGATGCCGATCGCGACGATGCTCATCACGAGGCCGGGCCCGTAGATCGCGGTGAGCATGATGGCCGACAGCAGCGCCGGGAACGCGAAGGTGAAGTCGGCGCTGCGCATGATCAGCTCGTCGAGCCAGCCGCGCCGCGCCGCGGCCAGGCAGCCCAGCGCCACGCCCGCCAGAAGCCCGATGCCGACCGCGATGACGCCTACCACGATGCTGTTCTGCGCGCCCACCAGCAGCTGGCTCGCGATGTCGCGGCCCAGGCTGTCGGTGCCGAGCCAGTGCGCGGCGCTGGGGGCTTGCAGCTTGTTGGGGATGTCGATCTCGGCCGGCGCATACGGCGCCCACACCAGCGACAGCAGGGCCGCCGCAGCCAGCAGCAGCGTCAGCACCGCGCCGCAGGCGAAGCTCGGGTGGCGCAGGCCGCGCGCCGCGAAGCCGGGCCCCTTCATGCGTGGCGCAGCCGCGGGTCGACCACGGCGTAGAGCAGGTCCACCACCAGGTTCACCAGCACCACCAGCGCGGCCAGCAGCAGCACCACGTCGCGCACCACGATCAGGTCGCGGTTGGCAATGGCCTGGAACACGAGGCGGCCGATGCCGGGCAGCACGAACACGTTCTCGATCACGATGGTGCCGGTGACCAGGTTCGCGAACTGCAGGCCGGCCACCGTGAGCACCGGGATCAGCGCGTTGCGCAGCACGTGGCGCAGCAGCGCCTGGCGGCGCGTGAGGCCCTTGGCGCGCGCGGTGCGCACGAAGTCCTCGCGCATCACTTCCAGCACGGCCGAGCGCGTCACGCGCGCCAGGATGGCCGCCTGCACCAGCGCCAGCGCCAGCGCCGGCAGCAGCAGCGCGGCGAAGCCGTCGACCAGGCCGCCGCCGTCCTCTTCGCGCCAGCCGGGGAAGCCGCCCGCGCTCACCCACTGCAGCTTCACCGCGAACAGCAGGATCAGCAGGATCGCGAACCAGAAGTTGGGGATGGCGATGCCGAGCTGGCTGGCGGCCATCACGCCCACGTCGCCCGGCCGGTTGTGGCGCGAAGCCGCATACAGGCCGAGCGACAGCGCCAGCACGACGGTGAGCGCCATCGCCATCAGCGCCAGCGGCAGGCTCACCTGCAGCCGCTCGGCGATGAGCTCGGCGGTGGGGGTGTCGTAGCTGATGCTGTGGGCGGTGTGGCCCCGCAGCAGGCCGCCGACCCAGTGCAGGTAACGCGTGAGCGGTGGTTGGTCGAGCCCGAGCCTGGCCTGCAGCGCGGCCACCGATTCCGGTGTCGCGGTGTCGCCCAGGATCACCTCGGCCGCATTGCCCGGCAGCAGTTCCAGCACCGCGAAGACCACGACCGACGCCACGGCCAGCGTCGCGGCAAAGGTCAGCAGGCGCTTCAGCAGGAACGGGCCCATCGGCGGCGATGATGCCGCAGCGGGCCGTTCAGGCGACCTTGTAGGTCTGCAGGTGGATGCTGGTCTCGGTGCCGGCGATGCCCTTGATCAGCCGCACGCGTTCGAGGATGGCCGCCAGCTCCACCAGGTTCTCGGCGCGCAGCTCGGCCAGCAGGTCCCAGCGGCCGTTGGTGTCGTGCAGCCCGGCCACGCCGGGTTCGCCGAGCAGGTGGGCGATGACCTCGCGCGTCTGGTTGCCGTCCACCGTGATGCTCATCCAGGCGCTGATCTCCTGCGGTTGCGAGTCGGGCCGCAGGCGCACCGTGTAGCCGGTGATCACGCCCTCGTCCTCGAGCTTCTTCACGCGGTTGGTGACCGTGCCGCGCGAGACACCCAGCTTCGTGGCCAGCGTCGCGACGGTGGTGCGGGCGTCCCGGCGCAGCAGCGCGAGCAGCTTCTGGTCGGTGGAGTCCATGCCGCAATTTGACAGCAGATGCTGCCAAAACGCCAGAAACCTGGTGATTCGATGGCATTTCTGGCGGTTCTCATTACCGCGGGCGGCCGGAACAATCTCGGATCGGAGACAAAGGCGCGAGGCCGAACCCCATGAGCACCACCCTTCTGACCACCCACGACATCACCCGCATCGTCGCCCACCACGGCCTGCCGGACGTGCTGCGCCGGATGGTGGCCCGCATCGAGGACGACTTCCGCCGCTGGCCCGAGTTCGACAAGGTGGCGCGTGTCGCCAGCCATTCGAAGGATGGCGTGATCGAGCTGATGCCGGTGGCCGATGCCAGCCAGTACAGCTTCAAGTACGTGAACGGCCACCCGGCCAACGGCCGCTTCAGCCTGCCCACCGTGATGGCCTTCGGCGTGCTGGCCGACGTGGCCACCGGCGCGCCGGTGCTGCTGAGCGAGCTGACGCTCACCACCGCGATGCGCACCGCCGCCACCTCGGTGATGGCCGCCAAGCTGCTGGCCCGGCCGGGCGCGCGCACGATGGCGATCATCGGCAACGGCGCGCAGAGCGAGTTCCAGGCGCTGGCCTTCCACCACCTGCTGGGCATAGCCACGCTGCGCCTGTTCGACACCGATCCCGCCGCCACCGCCAAGCTGCAGCGCCACCTGCGCGGCACGCCGGGCTTGCGCGTGGAGGTCTGCGCCAGCACCGCCGAGGCGCTGCGCGGCGCGGACATCGTCACCACCATCACCGCCGACAAGCGCAACGCCACCATCGTGACGCCCGAGATGCTGGAGCCCGGCATGCACCTGAACGCCGTGGGTGGCGACTGCCCGGGCAAGACCGAGCTGCACCCCGGCGTGCTGGAAGCGGCCGACGTGTTCGTCGAGTTCGAGCCGCAGAGCCGCATCGAGGGCGACGTGCAGCAGATGCCGGCCGACTTCCCGGTCACCGAGCTGTGGCAGGTGCTCGCGGGCGCTGCGCCCGGGCGTCGCGGCGCGACGCAGGTGACGGTGTTCGACTCGGTGGGTTTCGCGCTCGAGGACTTCTCGGCGCTGCGCCTGATGGGCGACCTGGCGCGCGGTCTGGGCCTGGGCGAGCGGATCGCGCTGATCCCGGAGATGCCGGACCCGAAGGATCTGTTCGGCCAGCTGACCGGCGCGCTGCGGCCTGCGCTGCGCGCGGCCTGAAGACGAAGAAGCCCGGCGCTGCCGGGCTTCTTGTCAGCGCTTACTCGCCGCGTTCGTGGCGGTCGGCCGCGGCCATCAGGTCGGCGGCGAAGCGCGGGTCGTGGCTGGCGTAGCGGTGCGCGTACTCGCGAACGGCGGCGGCTTCGGCGCCGCGGTCGGCGGCTTCGCGGCGTTCCTGGCGCGCGCTGGCGCCGTTCTCGAACCAGCTCAGCAGGCGGGTGAACAGCAGCGCGGCCCAGGCGGCGGCGCGCGGCGTGCGGACCTGGACGGGGGTGTGGACGGTGACGGTGGTCATGCGAGGCTCCTTTCAAGGGCCGACCGCTCGTGGCGGCAGTGCCTGCATATTCGGGTTTTCACTTATCAATCTCAAGTGAATATTGCGCATGTAAGATATTCGCAGCGCTAATTTGCTGCGGCGCAATGCCCGTCAACTTCCGCACCCTCGACCTGAACCTGCTGCGCGTGCTGGACGCCGTGATGGCCGAAGGCAGCCTGACGCGCGCCGCCGCCGCGCTGGCGATGACGCAGCCGGCCGTGAGCCATGCGATGCGCCGCCTGCGCGAGGCCGTGGGCGAGGAGCTGTTCGTGCGCACCGCGCACGGGATGAAGCCGACGCCGCTGGCCGAGACGCTGTGGCCGCAGGTGCGCGAGGCCCTGGGCACGCTGCGCAACGCGCTGGCGCCGGGCGACTTCGATCCCCGCCGCGACGCCGTGCAGCTGCGCGTGACGATGGCCGACTCGCAGGCCGCGCTGCTGGCGCCGAACCTGGTGGCAGCGATCGAAGGCGAGCAGGCGCTGGCCAACATCCGCATCCTGCCGCTGACCACGCGCGACCCGCGCAAGCTGCTCGAAGCCGGCGAGGCCGAACTGGCGGTGGGCTACTTCCCCGAGGCCGTGACCTCGATCGTCACGCTCGGTCCCGACAGCCTGCTGCGCCAGTCGCGGCTGTACGACAACCGCTACCTGTGCGTGATGCGCGAAGGCCACCCGCTGGCCGGCCGGCCGCTGACGCTGGACGACTACTGCGCCGCGCACCACCTGCTGGTGAGCTTCTCGGGCCGGGCGCACGGCCAGGCCGACTACGCGCTGTCGGCTGCAGGCCGCAGCCGCCGCATCGTGCTGGTGGTGAACCAGTTCTTCACCGCCTGCCGCGTGCTGGCGCGATCGGACCTGCTGTGCATCCTGCCCGAGGGCGTGGTGCAAGCCTTCGGCGCCGGCCTCGTGGCCACCGAGCCGCCGCTGCCTCTGGCGCCGCTGAACATCCAGATGCTCTGGCACCTGCGCCACGACGCCGACCCCGCGCACCGCTGGCTGCGCCAGCACGTGCAGGAGGCTGCCGGGGCGGGCTACTGAATGCCGGCGTTCAGAGCACCGCGGCCATCGCCGCGGCCGTGCGCTCGACGTTGCCGGTGTTGAGCCCGGCCACGCACATGCGGCCCGAGCGCACCAGGTACACGCCGAACTCCTCGCGCAGCCGGTCCACCTGCGCAGCCGACAGCCCGGTGTAGCTGAACATGCCGCGCTGGCTCAGGAAGTAGCCGAAGTCGCGCCCCGGCAGCTTGGCGCTCAGCACGCCGTGCAGGCTGCGGCGCATGGCCGCGATGCGCTCGCGCATCGCGGCCACGTCGGCTTCCCAGGCCTGGCGCAGCGCGGGGTCCGACAGCACGCGGCTCACGATGCCGGCGGCGTGGATCGCCGGGCTCGAGTAGTTGCGGCGCACGGTGGCCTGCAGCTGGCCGTCGACCAGCGCGGCTTCCGCGGCGTCGGCGCAGACGACGCTCAGCGCACCGGCGCGTTCGCCGTAGACGCTCATGCTCTTCGAGAACGAGTTCGCGACGAAGAAGGTCAAGCCTGCCGCGGCCAGCTCGCGCACCGCGAAAGCGTCCTCGGCGATGCCGTCGCCGTAGCCCTGGTAGGCGAGGTCGAGGTAGGGAATCAGCTCGCGTTCACGCAGCACCGGCACCAGGGCCTTCCACTGCTCGCGCGTCAGGTCCACGCCGGTCGGGTTGTGGCAGCACGCATGCATCAGCACGATGCTGCGCGCCGGCAGCGTGGCCAGCGTGGCACGCAGCGCGTCGAAGCGCAGGCCGCCGCTGGCCGGGTCGTAGTAGGGGTAGGTGTTCACCGTCAGCCCCGCACCCTCGAACATCGCGCGGTGGTTGTCCCAGGTGGGGTCGCTGACCCACACCGCGCTGCCCGGCAGCCAGCGGCGGATGAAGTCCGCGCCCACGCGCAGGCCGCCGCTGCTGCCCACGGTCTGCAGCGTCACCACGCGGCCGGCGGCCAGCGCCGGGTGGGCGGGGCCGAACAGCAACTGCTGCACGGCCTGCCGGGCGGCCGGGTCGCCGCCGATCGGCAGGTAGGGCTTGGGCGCGCTCTTCTCGAGCATCTGCGCCTCGGCGCGACGCACGCAGTCCAGCACCGGGATGCGGCCGGCGTCGTCGAAGTAGATGCCGATCGACAGGTTCACCTTGTCGGCGCGCGGGTCCTTCTGGAAAGCCTCGTTGAGGCTCAGGATGGGGTCGCCGCCATAGGCTTCGAGGTGGCCGAACACGCTCATGACGCGAGTGCCTTCTCGATGTCGGCCTTCATGGACTCCGGCGTGTCGTTGGGCGCGTAGCGCTTGATCACCTGGCCGTCGCGGCCGACCAGGAACTTGGTGAAGTTCCACTTGATCATCTCGATGCCCAGCAGCCCGGGCTTCTCGCCCTTGAGCCACTTCCACAGCGGGTGCGCGTCGCTGCCGTTGACCTTCACCTTGGCCATCATCGGGAAGCTCACGCCGTAGTTCAGCTGGCAGAACGAGGAGATCTCGTCGTTGCTGCCGGGGTCCTGGCCGCCGAACTCGTTGCTCGGGAAGCCGATGACGACGAGGCCGCGGTCCTTGTACTCGGCCCAGAGCTTCTCCAGGCCGGCGAACTGCGGCGTGAAGCCGCAGGCGCTGGCGGTGTTGACGACCAGCAGCACCTTGCCGCGCTGGCTGGAGAAGTTGGCCGGCTTGCCGGCGATCGAGACGGCGTCGAAGTCGTAGATGCTGGTGGCGGCCATGCTGGTTTGCCCCGGTGAATGGGAGCGCGGATGTTAATGGCCCGTGGCCTGACCCACCCCGGGCCTGGGCGTTGACACCTCCGGGCGGCCACCGCACCATCCTTGCCCCTTTCCGCCGCTGCCTGCCCGACATGCCGTTCAAGGTTGCCTTCCTGGGCTTCACCGATTTCGAGCGCAGCGCGCTGACCTCGTACTTCCGCCTCGCGCTGACGCGCCAGCCGGGTTACGAACAGGTGGGCACGCTCACCGACGCCCAGTACCTCGTGGCCGACGCCGACCATGCGCCGTCGGTGCAGCTGGTGGTGGCCACCGAGCGGCTGAACGAGACCGTGTTCGTCGGCGCGCAGCCGCCCGAGGGCCACCGCGCCTGCATCGCGCGCCCGATCGACGCGCTGCAGGTGATGCGCGAGCTCGACCAGATGGTGCTGGCCGCCGGCGGCACGCTGCCGGTGCCGGGCGATGACCTGCGCCGGCAGACCACCGTCGTGCAGCCGCCGCGCCGCACCCGGGTGGAAGAAGCCGGCGAGCGCCTGGCGGCCGAACACGGGCAGCCGCAGCCGCAGCCGCCGCGCCCGCAGGCGCCGCGGCGCGCCGAGCCGCCGGTGCTCAGCGAGCCCGTCGAGCTGCGGCTGCCGGCGTCGCTGGCGCCCGTGGCGCCGGCACGCGCGCCGCGCGCATCCGCCCCTGCGGTGCCGCCTGCGCCGCTGCGCGCGCTGCTGGTCGACGACAGCGACGTGGCGCTGCGCTTCCTGGAGAGCAAGCTCGCGCGCTGGAAGCTCGAGATCGACCAGGTCTCCACCAGCGGCGCAGCCATCGAGATGATCGAGCAGAGGCCGTACGACCTGGTGTTCCTCGACGTCGAGCTCGGTCCGGAAAGCGAGATGGACGGGCTGGCGCTGTGCCGCCACATCCGCAGCTCGGCCGAGGGCATGAACGCGGCCATCATCCTGGTGTCGGTGCACAGCGGCGAGATGGACCGTGTGCGCGGTGCCCTGGCCGGCTGCGACGCCTACCTGGGCAAACCGCTGGACGATGTGGAACTGCAGCGGCTGATGCTGCGCCAGGGGCTGAAGGTGCCCAAGGACGCCGGCGCCGCGCAGGTCTGAGCGTGCCCCGCTAGCCGCGCCCGGCCAGCAGCGCGGCACCGACGATCAGCGCGCCGCCGAGCGCGAGCGCCGGTGTCACGTGGCCCGCGCCCAGCGCCACGGCCGAGGCCGAGGCGAACAGCACCTCGGTGATCATCACCACCGCCGTCACGTTGGCCGGCAGCCTGGAGGCGCCGTACTGCAGCGCCATGTTGCCGACCAGGAAGGCCGCGCCCATGGCCAGGGCCCCCGCGATCCAGCCGAAGGCCGGGGCCGGCGGTGCGGGCACCTGGCCCTGCGCCCCGAGCGCCAGGGCCAGCGCACCGGCCACCACGGCGCCGCCGAGGAACATCGCCAGCGCCCGCGCGGCTTCGGGCCGGTGCGCTTCGCGCCGCAGCATCACGTTGTTGAGCGCGAACGTGAAGCCGCCCAGCACGCCCAGCCACTCCGGCAGCGTGCGCGGCAGCGGCAGCCCGCCCCGCAGGCCCTCGGCGGGCCACAGCACCACCGCGGCGCCGGCCAGGGCCATCGCCACCCGCAGCAGCGCCGCGGGCGTCAGCGCCTCGTGCAGCAGCACGCGCGCCAGCAGCACGGCCCACAGCGGCATCAGGTAGAACAGCAGCACCACGCGCACCACGTCGCCCACCGTCACGCCCCAGTTGAAGCTGGCGTTGGTGGTGCCCGAAGCCAGCACCAGCAGCCACAGCGTGCGCGTGCGCAGCAACTCGCCCCAGGCGCCCGGTCGCCAGGCGGTGATGGCCACCACCGCCAGCAGGTAGATCAGCACGGTGGCCCACAGCGGGTGCAGGCCGGCGGCCTGCAGCTGGCGGAAGGGCCACCACGAGACGCCCCAGGTGAAGGCGTTGAGCGTGAGCGCCAGCGCGGGCAGCGCGCGCGAAGCGGCGGGGGTCACGCGCTCAGTGCGCCTTCAATGGGCGTCCGTGCGCGCGATCGCCAGCAGGCGTTCCACCTCTTCGCGGTGCTGCACGCAATTGCTGGCGTGCCAGCGCCGGATCAGCTCCATCACCGCGGCCACCACGAGGCCGAACACGGTGATCGCCGTGAAGGTGGACAGCCCGAGCTTGGTGAGCCCGGCGTAGAACGCACCCAGGCCCAGGATGCAGGCCTGCTCGTTGAAGTTCTGCACCGCGATCGAGCGGCCGGCGCCCATCAGGTTGTGGCCGCGGTGCTGCAGCAGCGCGTTCATCGGCACCACCAGGTAGCCGCCGGCGGCGCCGAGCAGGATCAGGAAGGGCACCGCAATCCAGAGCTTGTTGATGAAGACCAGCAGCACCGTCAGCAGGCCCAAAGCGATGCCGAGCGGGATCACCTTCACCGCCTTGTCCAGCCGCATCTGCATCGACGCGATGATGGCGCCGGCCGCGGTGCCCAGCGCCACCACGCCCTGCAGGTTGGTGGCCTGCGTGGTGCTGTAGGCCATCGCCGCCGCGGCCCAGGCCAGTACCAGGTAGCGCAGGTTGCCGGCCACGCCCCAGAACAGCGTGGTGGTGCCCAGCGAGATCTGGCCCAGCTTGTCGCTCCACAGGCGCGCGTTGCACTGCGAGAAGTCGCGCACCATCGACAGCACGCTGCCCGTCATCGGCTGCAGCGGCGCGCTCGTGCGCGGGATGTACAGGTTGAAGACCGCGGCCAGGACGTAGATGAAGACGATCACCGAGATCGCGGCCTCGGGCGGCGTGTCCACCGAGGTCGTGATCATCGGCAGGTCGAAGCCGAGCAGCATCGGCGCGATGTGCGGGCCCACGAGCTGCCCGCCCAGCACGGCGCCGAGGATGATGGAGCCGATCGTCAGGCCCTCGATCCAGCCGTTGGCCTTCACCAGCTGCGACGCCGGCAGCAGCTCGGTGAGGATGCCGTACTTGGCCGGCGAGTAGGCCGCCGCGCCCAGGCCCACGATGGCATACGACATCAGCGGGTGGCTGCCGAACAGCATCATCAGGCAGCCCACCACCTTGATGCTGTTCGAGATGAACATCACCCGGCCCTTGGGGATGCTGTCGGCAAACGCGCCGACGAAGGGCGCGAGCACCACGTAGAACAGCGCGAACATCGGCACCAGGGCCGCACGCTGCCATTCGGGGGCGCCGGATCCGCGCAGCAACTCGACAGCGGCGATGAAGATGGCGTTGTCGGCCAGCGAGCTGAAGAACTGCGCCGACATGATGGTCGAGAAGCCTTTTTTCATCGTGTCGCGCGCATCGCGGCGCCGTGTCCCAACGACCGGCGCCCTGTCTCCGTCTTCAGCAAGGCGCGCGGTTTATAGCATGCGGCAGAATGGGCCGAATCGCCGGAGTGAGCACTGTGCCGCGTCCCATCGAAGCCCTGGTCCATGCCGACGCGCTGACGCACAACCTGTCACGCGCACGTGCGGCGGCTCCCGATTCACGGGTCTGGGCGGTGGTGAAGGCCAATGCCTACGGGCACGGCATCGAGCGCGTGTTCGACCCACTGCGGGCCGCCGACGGCTTCGCGCTGCTGGATCTGGCGGAAGCTGCAACGCTGCGCGATCTCGGCTGGCGCGGGCCCGTTCTGCTGCTGGAAGGCGTGTTCGAGCCGCGCGACCTGGAGCTGTGCTCGCGCCTGAACCTGTGGCACGTCGTGCATGCCGAGGAACAGATCGACTGGCTGGCCGCGCACAAGACGCACGAGCCGCACCGCGTGTTCCTGAAGATGAACAGCGGCATGAACCGCCTCGGCTTCACGCCCACCGCCTACCGCAGCGCGTGGGCGCGCCTGAACGCGCTGCCGCAGGTGGACGAGATCTCGCTGATGACGCATTTCTCGGACGCCGACGGCCCGCGCGGCATCGCGCACCAGATGGCCGCCTTCGAGGCCGCCACGCGCGACCTGCCGGGCGAGCGTTCGGTGTCCAACAGCGCCGGCATCCTGCGCCACCGCGCGCTGCGCAACGACTGGGTGCGCGCGGGCATCATGACCTATGGCAGCGCGCCCGACTTCCCCGAGCACGACATCCGCCACTGGCAGCTGCGGCCGACGATGACGCTGCGCTCGCGGCTGATCGCCGTCCAGCAGCTCGAAGCCGGCGCCACCGTGGGCTACGGCAGCAGCTTTCGCGCGCGCGAGCCGCAGCGCATCGGCATCGTCGCCTGCGGCTACGCCGACGGCTATCCGCGCCACGCCGGCACCGACACGCCGGTGCTGGTGGACGGCGTGCGCACCGGCACGGTCGGCCGCGTCTCGATGGACATGCTGGCGGTGGACCTCGGCCCGGTGCCGCAGGCGCACGTGGGCAGCGAAGTCACGCTGTGGGGCCACGGGCCGGGCGGCAGCCTGCTGTCGATCGACGACGTGGCGCGTGCCGCCGGCACCATCGGCTACGAGCTGATGTGCGCGGTGGCGCCGCGCGTGCCGGTGCGCAGCGTCGGCGCCGACTGAGCGCCCTGCATTTCGCGCCGCGCCCGCGCCGCTTCGCGACGTGGCGGCCATCCCCGTCGCAGCCTGGCGGCGCCGCGAACCGCATCTGCGCACGATGAAGGCCTTCACACCCGGAGGTCTTCCGATGTCGCACCGCTTCACCCTCGCCACGCTGCTGCTGGCCATCCTGTCCACCGTCACCCTCGCGCGCGCCGAGAGCTGCGCCGACGTGGTGGTGGAGAACGTGCGTCCGCAGCGCGGCCACCTGATGGTGGCGGCCTACGCCAGCGCCCAGGCCTTCGGCAAGTCCGCCACCACGCAGCAGCGCCTGCCGGCCGGCGAGGCGCGCATGAGCTTCCGGCTGTGCAACCTGAGCGGCGGCGAGGTCGCGCTGACGCTGTTCCAGGACCTGGACAGCGACGGCAAGATGGCGCGCAACCTGCTTGGCGTGCCCAGCGAACCCTGGGGCGCGTCGGGTACGCCCGGCACCTTCGGGCCGAGCTGGGACAGCACGCGCGTGCCGCTCGACGGCAAGCCCATCGTCGTGAAGCTGTCGCAGTGAGGCCCGGCATGCAACGCCGCACGCTGCTGCAAACGGCCGCCGGCCTCGCCGGCGGGTTCACCCTGCCGGCGCCGGCCGCGCCCGCGCCATCGGCCGCCTTCGACGCGGCCGTCGCCGACCAGCCGCTGCTGCGGGCGTTCAAGGGCGTCACCGACGCCAGCGGCGACCGCGACTGCGCTGCGCTGCGCCTGCACGGCCGCTGGCCCGACGGACTGCGCGGGCGTTTCCACCGCAACGGGCCGGCGCTGTTCGAGCGCAACGGCCAGCGCTACCAGCACTGGTTCGACGGCGACGGCATGGTGCAGCAGTTCCGCATCGACGGCGGCCGCATCGCGCACCGCGGGCGCCTCGTGCGCACCGCGAAGCTGGGCGCCGAACAGCGCGCCGGCCGCTTCCTGATACCGACGCTGGGCACCGAGATCGAAGGCAGCCCGCCGCTCACCGGCCCCGACTCGCTCAACGCCGCGAACACCAACGCGCTGGAGCACGGCGGCCGCCTGCTGGCGCTGTGGGAGGGCGGCTCTGCCTACGCGTTGGACCCCGCGGACCTCGCGACCCAGGGCCCCGTCACCTGGGGCGAAGGCCTGCAGCAGCTGCCGTTCTCGGCGCACCCGAAGGTCGATGCCGACGGGCATCTGTGGAACATCGGCACGCAGGGCAGCAAGCTGATCGTCTGGCACGTAGCCCCGGCGGGCGGGCTCGTGAACGTGCAGCTCGGCGAGCTGCCTTTCGCCGGCGGCATGGTGCACGACATGGCCGTCACCGCGCGCCATCTCGTGGTGCCGCTTCCGCCGGTGCGCCTGCACTTCGGCCGCCCCACCGGCGGCGGGCCGCGCCGCTTCGCGCTCGAGCCCGGCGAGCCGCTGCGCGTGCTGGTGATGGAGAAGGTCGACATCCGCCGCCGCCGCGTCTTCGAGTTGCCGGCGCAGATGGTGTTCCACGTCGGCAACGCGCACGACACCGCCGACGGCGGCGTGGTGCTGAGCTGGGTGGGCGCGCCGGATGCCTGGTTCCTGGACCGCGGCGCCGTCTCGCTGATGGCCGGCCGTCCCGAGGCCGCGGGCACCAGCACGCTGCAGGTCGCACGCTTCGAGATGACCACAGGCCGTGTGCAGATGCTGCAGGCGCTGCCCGGCGAGGTGGAGTTCCCGCGCGTGCACCCGGCGCGCATCGGGCTGGACGCGCGCTTCCTGGTGACCGCCGCCGCCTGGCCGGTGCATGCGTCGCGCCGCGGCGTGCCGCTGCTGCACGGCGTGCAGCTGCTCGACACGAAGACCGGGCGTGCCCGCCGCTTCGACTACGGCGAACACGCCATCGCCGAAGAGCACGTGCTCGTGCCCAAGCCGGGCCGCAGCGGCGAGCTGGACGCCTGGCTGCTGGGCACCACCTTCGACGCGCGCCGCCAGGCCACGGTGCTGAACCTGCTGGACGCCGCGCACGTGGAGGACGGGCCCGTCGCCGAGGCCGTGCTGCCCTATGCGCTGCCGCTGGGCTTCCACGGCAACTTCAGCGCCTGAGGCGCGACGCCGAGTCGCTCAGCGCAGCGGCGGCTCCGCGTTGCGCAGCAGCATCAGGAACTGGTCGTGGAACCAGTGGCCGGCGTGCGGGGCGTGGGGCAGCGCGTCGACGCTGCCGCACATCGGGTCGAAGCGCTTGCCTTCGGCGTTGGGCGCGGTGGCGCTGCGGTCGCTGGTGCCGTCGGAGGCACCCGGCGGCTTCACGAAGAGATAGGCGTCCAGGTAGGGCCGGGCGGGGTCGGGCCGGGCACGTGGCCGCTCGCCGATGCCGGCGTGGTTCACGTTGCACCAGCTGCTGCGCTGGGCGCGCCGGTCGATGCGCATCTCGTCCACGCGGCTCGCGGCGCGCGCAGGGCGGCCGCTGCCGCCCCAGCCGTTGCGCGAGGTGTCGACCACGAACGAGACCGTCTGCGGGAAGCCGGCGGCCCGCATCTCGCGTTGCAGCAGGTCGATGTAGCTCAGTTCGTCCACCGCCGGGTTCCAGCCGTAGAACGTCGTCGTGCCGTCGCTGCGGATGATGTCGGGCGTGCCGTCGAAGAACGGTTCGTCCAGCGGCGTGTAGTTCGAGGTGTTCGTGACGAAGCCGCGCACGATGTCCAGGCGCCCCGAAGGCGTGGCGCCGGCGATCAGCTGCCGGAAGCCCGCCACCGCCTTCTGGCGCGGTTCGGGCCAGCCGAGCCACGCGGAGTGCGCGATGTCCAGGTAGATCGTCGCCTGCGGCAGCGTGGCGAAGGTCGCGAGCGCGTAGCGAATGCCGTCGACGTAGACGCCGCTGGCGCTCACCGCGTCGCAGGCCGGGTGGCCGGCGCCCACGTTGGTGAGCATGTTCGGGTAGGAATCGGGCTCGATCAGCAGCACGATGCGCAGCCCGGCATAACGCGGCCGCGCCAGGATGGCCGCGATGCGGTCGATGAACTGCGTCTTGTAGATCGCCAGGCCGCCGCTGGCCGCCTTCAGCTCGCCGTTGCTGGCGGCGGCGGCACAGTCGCGGTCGGGCAGGTCGTAGACCACCACCGGAACCGCCATCGGCTTCAGCGTGCCGCTGCCGGACTGCGCGCGCTGCTGCTGCAGCGCTGCCTCGAGGTGGTCCACCAGGCCCATCGCGCCGCCGCGGGCCTTGTCGCCGTCGACGGCGGCCAGCCGGTCCAGCCACACCGCGGTGGGGAAGCGCCGCGCCTGCGCCACCAGGGCGGTGTCGCCGGCCGAGGCCGTGACGCGCGCGGCCGAACGGTCGACCGCGGCGACGTAGTCGGGGTCCACGTAGAGCAGGGCGCCTTCGAACGGGTTGCCGCTGGCGGCGGGCGCGGCGGCCACCGGCGGTGGCCGGTCTGCGGCGCAGGCGGCGAGCAGCGCGGCAAGCACGGCCACAGCGAACGCGCGCCAGGCGGTGCCGCGCCCGGGGCACGGTGGTCTGTTCATCATGGAGGTGAGGGTCGGGGCCCCACAATGCTGCCATGGCCACCGCGAAGACGATCTACACCTGCCGCGAGTGCGGCGGCACCAACCCCAAGTGGCTGGGCCAGTGTCCGCACTGCAAGGCCTGGAACACGCTGGAAGAGACGCTGGCGGAAACCAGCGGCGCGGGCTCGCGCAACAACCGCTTCCAGGCGCTGGCGAAGAGCCAGCCGGTGGCCACGCTGGCCGAGATCGAGGCCGCCGACGTGGCCCGCACGCCCACCGGCCAGGAGGAACTGGACCGCGTGCTCGGCGGCGGCATCGTCGAGGGCGCGGTGGTGCTGATCGGCGGCGACCCCGGCATCGGCAAGAGCACGCTGCTGCTGCAGGCGGTGGACGCGCTGTCGGCGCAGATGCCGGTGCTCTACGTCACCGGCGAGGAGAGCGGCGCGCAGATCGCGCTGCGCGCGCGGCGGCTGGGGCTCACGGGCGCGAAGGTGCGCGTGCTGGCCGAGATCCAGCTCGAGAAGATCGTCGCCGCGATCGAGAGCGAAGCGCCGGCCTTCTGCGTGATCGACTCGATCCAGACGCTCTACTCCGACCAACTCACCTCGGCGCCGGGCAGCGTGGCCCAGGTGCGCGAGTGCGCGGCGCAGCTCACGCGCGTGGCCAAGACGCGCGGCTGCGCCGTGGTGCTGGTGGGCCACGTCACGAAGGAGGGCGCGCTGGCCGGGCCGCGCGTGCTGGAGCACATCGTCGACACGGTGCTGTACTTCGAGGGCGACACGCATTCGAGCTTCCGCCTGGTGCGTGCCATCAAGAACCGCTTCGGCGCCGTCAACGAGATCGGCGTGTTCGCGATGACCGAGCGGGGCCTGAAGGGCGTGAGCAACCCGAGCGCGATCTTCCTGTCGACGCACGGCGAGCCGGTGCCCGGCACCTGCGTGCTGGTCACGCTGGAAGGCACGCGGCCGCTGCTGGTGGAGATCCAGGCCCTGGTGGACAGCGGCGGCCCCAGCCCGCGGCGCCTGAGCGTGGGCCTGGACCGCGACCGGCTGGCGATGCTGCTGGCGGTGCTGCACCGCCACGCCGGCGTCGCCTGCCTGGACCAGGACGTGTTCGTCAACGCGGTGGGCGGCGTGCGCATCGGCGAGCCGGCGGCCGACCTCGCGGTGCTGCTGGCCATCCAGGGCAGCCTGCGCGGCAAGCCGCTGCCACGCGGCTTCATCGCCTTCGGCGAAGTGGGCCTGGCCGGCGAGGTGCGCCCGGCGCCGCGCGGGCAGGAGCGGCTGAAGGAAGCGGCCAAGCTCGGCTTCTCGATCGCCGTGGTGCCGAAGGCGAATGCGCCGAAGAAGGCCATCGAGGGGCTCACGGTGCACGCGGTCGAACGTGTGGAGGAAGCCATGGATCTGGTGCGCGGGCTCTGAAGGCCTCCAACGTTCAGGGGAAGGACAGGCCCCGCCGCGTCGCCTAGGCTGAAGGCCATGAACATCCTGCGCACGCTCATTCGCCACCTCGCTCTCGTGCTGGCCCTTGCCGCGCCGCTGTGCGCGCTGGCGGCCGACGAGGTGCAGATCAACGGCCGCCCGCTCGACGAGGCCCAGCGCAAGACGCTGGCGGCACTGGAACAGCGCATCGGCCCGGTGCCGCCCGGCGCCTACTGGTACGACGTGCGCACCGGCGTCGCCGGCCGCTGGGGCGGGCCGGTGGCGGTGTTCCTGCCGCCGGGCCTGCCGCTGGCCGGGCCGTTGCCGGCCGAGGCTTCCGGTGGCGGCAGCGGCCGCCTGACGGCCGTGTTCATCAACGGCCGCGAGCTGCACCCGTCGGACGTGATGGCGCTGCGCCAGTACGGCCCGGTGATCCCGGGCCGATACAACTGGGACGCGCAGGGCAACGTCAGCACCGAGACGGGCTTCTGGCTGTTCAACTTCTATGCCGTGCTGCAGGCTCGGCAGCAGCAGCAGGGCGGCGGCACCTACCACCGCAGCGATCCGTCGCGCGGCGAGAGCACCACGGTGACCAGCGGCTGCGCCGCGGTAAGCGGCCGCCTGCGCTCCAGCGATTCGTCCAGCGGCTACTCGTACTACGTCGGTTGCAACTGAAAGGCCGGTAGCCCCGGTCCTTGCAGGGCCGGGCTGTGCGCCCCATATTCCCGCTTCGTCTGTTCGAACGGAGGCCGGCGATGTGGAAGCGTGTGGTGATGCTCTGGACGCTGGTGCGCAGCGACGCGCGGCTGCTGTGGGCGGCCTTGCAGCATCCGCTGTCGCCACGCTGGCTGAAGCCGGCGGTGGCGCTGATGGTGCTGTACGTGGTGTCGCCGGTCGACCTCATCCCCGACGTGGTGCCGCTGCTCGGCGTGGTGGACGACGTGGTGCTGGTGCCGCTGGCCGTCCGCTTCGTGCTGCGCCGCCTGCCGGCCGCGGTGCGGGCCGACATCGGCCATCGCGGCTGAGTCGCGCATGCGTTTCGGCGTCGTCTCCGACATCCACGGCAACCTGCCGGCGCTGCAGGCGGTGGTGGCCGACGCCGGCGTGGTGGACGCCTGGATCAACCTGGGCGACATCCTGAGCGGCCCGCTGTGGCCGGCCGAGACGGCCGACTGGCTGATGGCGCAGGAGAAGGGCCAGCCGCCCTGGCTGACGATGGCCGGCAACCACGAGCGCCAGGTGCTGACCCAGCCGCTGGCGCGCATGGGTGCGTCGGACCGCCACACCGCCGAGCGCCTGCTGCCCGCGCACCGCGCCTGGATCGCCGCGCTGCCCCCGCAGCTGCAGCCCCTGCCCGGCCTGCTGTGCGTGCACGGCACGCCCGCGTCGGACCTCGTCTACCTGCTGGAGACCGTCACGCCCGCCGGCCTGCGCGAGGCCACGCCGGTCGAGGCCGCGGAGCGCCTGGGCCCCGTCGAGGCGGCGCTGCTGCTGTGCGGCCACTCGCACGTGCCGCGCGACGTGAGCGTGCGGGGTGTGCGCGTCGTGAACCCGGGCAGCGTGGGACTGCAGGCCTACGACCATGACGAGCCCTTCGCCCACGTGGTGGAGGTGGGCTCACCACATGCCCGTTATGCCTGCGTCGAGCGCCTGCCCGAAGGCGGCTGGCATGTGACGCTGCACCAGGTCGCCTACGACTGGGAGGCCGCGGCACGCCAGGCCGAAGGCCACGGCCGCGGCGACTGGGCCGATGCGCTGCGCAGCGGCCGGGTGGGTCGGAAGGAAACTTCGATCACTAAGTGATTGTCGCGTCACACGCGCTTGCATTCGGCCATGCTGCTTTGCCCGGTGGCCACTTCCGCGACGTTCCCGGGAACCAGAGTTGCCCTTCAAGCCGCCCCGTCGGCGCGGGAGAAGGACTGCCTTGGACATCGATGTCGTCGTCTCGGCGCACGCCAACGCGCGTGCGCTGCACCACACCCTGCTCGGGTTTGCTTCGCAGACTCAGCTTCCGGTCACCGTCTGGGTGGCCGAGGACGGGCAGGACCCTGAGATCGCCAAGGTCGTGCGGGCGCACCGCGCGGCCTCGGGCCTGGACATCCGGCACCTGAACCAGCCGCACCAGGGCTTTCGCAAGTGGCAGCTGGTCAACCGCGCCATCGCGCAGTCGCGGGCGTCGTGGATGGTGTTCACCGACGCCGACTGCGTGCCGCGCCGCGACCTGCTGGCGCAGTACCGGCGCCTGGCCCGGCCGGGGCGATTTATCGCGACCGGCAGTCACGTCGAACTGCCACGCGAATTCCATGAGAGCGTGCTGACGGACGACATGGTGGTGCAGCAGCGCATCTTCGACACCGGCTTCCTGCAGCGGGCCGGCGTGAAGCTGCCTTCCACGCGGCTGCTGCCGGCGGGCTGGGCGCCGCGCCTGCTGGATGCGCTGACGCCGCGCAGCGCCTGGGTCGGCAACAACGCCGGCGCCTGGCGCGAAGACCTGCTGCGCGTGGCCGGCTTCGACGAGACCATGGGCTACGGCGGTGGCGACCGCAACCTGGGCATCCGTCTCGAGCACGCCGGCGTGCGCGGCGTGCGCGCCCGCCATTCGCTGGTATGCCTGCACCTGGCGCACGAGCGGCCCTGGCGCGACCCCGCGCTGGTGGCGCGCAACAAGCAGTGGAACCGCGAGCTGGAGCGGCGCCGGGGCGAGTGGCTGCCGCGGGCCAGCAGCCTGCTGCCCGGTGCGGCACGGCCGGGCTTCGAGGCCGACGACCTCGTCTCGACGGCTCGTTAGCTAGCGGCTGCCGACCAGCTTCTCGGCCAGCGCGTTGCGCAGGCCGTAGGCGAGCCGGCGCGATTCGTTGCCCAGCCGGTACCAGTAGGTGGGGAAGCGCCGGCTCCAGTGGAACTTGCGCGGCTTGCCGGGCGGCGAGACGATGGTGGTGGCGATCTGGTCGTCGTGCCCGCAGGGCGTGGGCGTCACCAGCCGGAACTTGAGGCCGAAGCGCCAGCCCTGGTCGAACACGTGGTCGTAGGGCAGCGTCATCGGCAGCAGGCCGCCGGGCTCCTTCAGCCAGGCCGCCGCGGCCTTGCGGTTCATCAGGTAGGCGCTGCTGCCGGTGACGCGGCTCAGCATCACCGCGAGGTGGTGGCCGGGCGCCACTTCCAGCACGCGCACCGGCGTGCCGCGGTGCACGGCCGAGAGCTTCACCGCGTCCCAGCGGCCGGCATGTGCGATCAGGCCCTGCAGCACCGCGGGCAGGCTGTCGTGCAACAGCACGTCGTCTTCCAGCACCAGCGCGAACTCGGCGTCGCCCGCCAGGAAGCGCCTCATCACCTCCACGTGCGACAGGTAACATCCCAGCTCGCCCAGCACCGGCGTCATGCCGTGCTTGCGGCAGTAGGCGGCCTCGTCGAGCAGGCGCTGCTGCTCGGGGCTCATGGCACGCGCGTCGACCGCCGAGAGGCGCGTGAAGGGCAATTGAAGGCGCTGCAGCTGCGCGCTGATGCGAGCCAGGCGGTCGGGCGCCCGGTCGAGGTTGATGACCCATGTCTGCAAGCGATCCATCGTTGCCATTGTCCCCGAAGGGTCGGCCGTGAAGGCCGGCTTCGGCTGGGCGCTGGCCTTCGTCGCGGTGGTGGTCGGCTGGCAGGGCTGGGGCTGGCAGGGGGTGGCGCTGGCCGTCACCGTCACGGTGTTCTGGCTGCTGCTGGAGTTCAGCCGCAGCCTGCGCGTGCTGCGCGAGGCAGCCGGTTCGCCGGTGGGCAGCGTCGGCAACGCGGTGATGCTCAACGCGAAGCTGGCGACAGGGATGCGGCTGCCGCAGGTGCTCAAGCTCACGCGCAGCCTGGGGCGGGCGGTGTCGAGCGAGCCCGAAGTCTGGGCCTGGACCGACGGCGGCGGTGACGAGGTGCGCGTGACGCTGCAGGGCGGGCGCGTCAGCACCTGGCAGCTGCTCCGCGCCGCGCAGCCCGACGCCTAGAATCTGCGCCTCCCCGCACGACGCCCGAAGGAAGCCCCATGTCGATGTCCGACCGCGACGGCAAGATCTGGATGGACGGCCAGCTCGTCGACTGGCGCGACGCCAAGATCCACGTGCTGAGCCACACGCTGCACTACGGCTGCGGTGCGTTCGAGGGCGTGCGGGCGTACAAGACGGCGCAGGGCACCGCGATCTTTCGGCTGCAGGAGCACACCGAGCGCCTGTTCAACAGCGCGAAGATCCTGCGCATGAAGATCCCGTTCACCCCGCAGCAGGTGAACGACGCGCAACGGGAAGTGGTGCGCGCCAACAAGCTCGAAAGCTGCTACCTGCGCCCGCTCACCTGGATCGGCGACAAGAAGCTCGGCGTCAGCCCCAAGGGCAACACCATCCACCTGATGGTCGCCGCCTGGGCCTGGGGCGCCTACCTGGGCGAAGAAGGGCTGCAGCGCGGCATCCGCGTGAAGACCAGCAGCTACACGCGCCACCACGTGAACATCACGATGACGCAGGCCAAGGCGGTCAGCAACTACAGCAACTCGATCCTCGCGAACCTGGAAGCCACCGACGACGGCTACGACGAGGCCCTGCTGCTGGACGCGTCCGGCTTCGTCAGCGAAGGCGCGGGCGAGAACCTGTTCGTCATCAAGAACGGCGTCGTCTACACGCCCGATCTTTCCGCCGGCGCACTCAACGGCATCACGCGCAATACCGTGTTCCACATCTGCCAGGACCTGGGCCTGAAGCTGGTGGAAAAGCGCATCACGCGCGACGAGGTCTACATCTGCGACGAGGCCTTCTTCACCGGCACCGCGGCCGAGGTGACGCCCATCCGCGAGCTCGACCGCGTGCAGATCGGCGCCGGCGCGCGCGGCCCCGTCACCGAGAAGATCCAGGCCGCCTTCTTCGACATCGTCAACGGCCGCAACCCCAAGTACGCCGAGTGGCTGACCCTCGTATGAGCACCGCACCGCAACAACCCAAGGCCGCTTCCGTCGTGGAACTGGCGGCCGCCGACCTCGCCGGCCCCGGCGTCGTCTTCTGCCCCAACCCGCGCATGGCGCTGTGGAGCAACCACCCGAAGGTGTTCATCGACGTGGCTACCACCGGCGAGGGCCGCTGCCCCTACTGCGGCACCGTCTACAAGCTGAAGGCCGGCGAGAAGCTGCACGCCGGGCACTGACGCCCGCAGATCAGGCCACGGGGCGCGACAGCGCCGCCACCACGTCCGACTGCGTGACGATGCCCACCAGCCGGTTCTGCCCGTCGATGATGGGAATGTGGTGGTGCCCGGTGCTCGCGAACAGCGGGATCAGCTCGGCCAGGTAGCGGTTCATGCTGGCCACGCGCACCTGGCGCGACATGATCTCGCCCACCGTCTGGCCGCTGTCGCCCAGCGAGCCGCCGGCTTCGGTGACGCGCATGAAGTCGGCGCGCGTGACGATGCCCACCACTTGCCCGGCCAGGTCCACCACCGGCAGCGCCTTGATGCGCCGCTGCACCAGCAGCGCCCAGGCCTCGGCCAGCGGCGTGCGCAGGCCCACGGTGGCGGGCTGGCGCGACATGACGTCGGCGCAGCGCAGGTTCGCCAGCTTGCGCTGGTAGCCGCTCAGCTGCACCTCGGCCAGCAGCTCCTTGAGGTCGGCCCGGCTGATGTCCAGCACCTGGTTGTGGCGCTTCAGCACGGCCTCGAGGTCGGCGTCCAGGTCGGGCGCTTCGGCGGGTTTGGGCGGCGCCACCTGGCGGTGCGGGTAGGCGCGTCCGGTGGCGCGGTTGTAGGCCACGCCGGCCAGCGTCAGCAGCAGCGCGTTGAGCAGCACGGGGTCGAACACGAAGCGCGGGTCGCTCACGCCCAGCAGCGCCACCAGCAGCGCTGCCGCGCCGCCGGGCGGGTGCAGGCAGCGCAGCAGGAACATCACCCCGATGGCACCGCCGACCGCGACGCCGGCCGTCAGATCCGAGACCCCCAGCCAGCGCACCACGCCCACCGCGAACAGCGCCGAGAGCGTGTTGCCGCCCACCACCGCCCAGGGCTGCGCCAGCGGGCTGGCGGGCACCGCGAACACCAGCACCGCGCTGGCGCCCATCGGCGCGACGATCCAGGGCCAGGCCTTGGGGTTCGGCTGCGACAGGTAATGCGAGACGACCGCGGTCAGCGCGATGCCGAGCGTGGCGCCGATCACCACGCGCAGCTGCTCGCGCCGGTCGGCCGTGGTCGGCGCGGGGCGTAGAGCGCCCGCCCACCGCGCCAGCAGCGCGGTGGCCTGTCTCCATGTGTTCATGCCGCTATTGCAGCACGTAGACCAGCGCGGTCCGCGGCGGCACGGTCAGCGTGGCGCCGTCGGCGTCCCAGCGCGACTGTTCGGCGGGGCGGCGGTCGGTGCCGGTCGCATGCACCGGGTGCAGGCGGAAGGCGCGGCCCTTCAGTGCCGGCAGGGCCAGCGTGGTGGCGGTGGGCGCGACGTTGATCGCGTAGAGCAGCTCGGCAAAGCCGGCGTTCGGCAGGCCGCGGCCGTCGAGCGTGGCGACCACCAGCGTCGCCTCCTGTGCCGGCCCGGTGTTGAAGAAGCGCAGCCGCCGGCCCACCTCGTCGGCTGTGCGCAGGCGGAACAGCGGCGTGCTGGCGCGGATCTTCAGCAGGTCCCCGAAGGCGTCGCGCGTGAAGCGGATCTCGGCCGCGGTGGGCTTGATGGACGTGTCCGCCAGCAGCGGCTTCATCGCCGGCCAGAGTGCCTCGTTGTCGCCCTTCGGCGGCAGGCCGCTGCCGAAGAAGTTGTCGGCGAGCGTCCAGTCGATGCGGTTGAACCAGTCGCCGCTGTCGAAGCTGTTGCGGTCCAGGCTCTTGCTGCGCAGCAGCTCCACGCCGGCGTGGAAGTAGGCCACGCCCTGGCTGAACGCCGTGGTGGCCAGGCCCAGCAGCTGCACGCGCGCGCGGTCCTCGCGCGAGGTGCCGGGCGGCAGTTTCAGCACGTCGATGTCGAACAGGGTCGGGTTGTCGTGGTTCTCGACGTAGTTCACCACCTCGCCGGGCTGGCTCGCGTAGCCGGCGCCCTGGCCGGCGTAGTCGATCTCGGCGAGGCGCTTATCGCGGCCGTCGTGCGCCTGCAGCCTGTAGTCGCGCAGCGTGCCGGCCAGGCCCACGCGCACCAGGTCCGCCGCCTTCAGCAGATCATCCCGCGTGGCCTTCGCATGCGGGTTCGGGGCGTAGAACAGGCCGTTGATCCAGCCCTGGCGCGACAGCGTGGCCGCTGCGTCGTCGCAGCAGCCGCCGCCGCGCACCGCGTCGCGCGCGCGGTCGCTGAAGGTGGCGATGCCGGTGCCGTCCAGCCGGCCCTGCGCGGCCTGCACGAAGAGCCTGCCGTCGGCCACCTCGCCGAAGTTCCAGCCTTCGCCGATCAGGTGGATGTGGCGGCCGCTGGCGGCGTTCACCGCCTTCTGCAGGCGTTCCATCGCGTCGCGCGGCTGATGGCCCATCAGGTCGAAGCGCATGCTGTCGATGCGGTACTCGCGCGCCCAGGTGGCCGCCGAATCGACCATCAGCTTGGCCATCATCCGGCGTTCGGTGGCGGTGTTGTCGCAGCAGGTGCTGGTCTCCACCTTGCCGTCGGCGTTCAGCCGCTGGTAGTAGCCGGGCACGATGCGGTCCAGCACCGAGCGCGCCTTCTGGCCCGAGGCGCTGGTGTGGTTGTAGACCATGTCCATGCCGACGCGCAGGCCGGCGCGGTGCAACGCCTGCACCATGCGGCGGAACTCGCGGATGCGCAGCGCGCCGTCGGCCGCGTTCGTTGCATAGCTGCCTTCGGGCGCGGTGAAGTGCAGCGGGTCGTAGCCCCAGTTGAAGCAGTCGCGCGCGGCCACCGCGGCCACGGCGGCCTGCTGCGTCTCGCCGTCGGGTGTGCCGCTCACGTCCGGCGTCACGCATCCGGATTCCGGCACGGTGGCGAAGTCGAACACCGGCAGCAGGTGCAGGTCGGTCACGCCGGCGGCGCGCAGTGCCTGCAGGTGCTTCATGCCGGCCGATTCGGGGTGCGTGAACGCGAGGTAGGTGCCGCGGTGCTCGCGCGGCACGGTGCTGTCGCCGATCGAGAAGTCGCGCAGGTGCAGCTCGTAGATCACGAGGTCGGTGTTGGCGAGCGTGTCGCCCGGGCGTGGGCTGTCGAGCCAGCCTTCGGGCTTCAGCGCTGCGGCGTCCAGGCGGCCGATCCAGCTGCGCGCGGAGTCGGTCGACAGGCTGATCGAATACGGGTCGGTCACGCGGTTGCGCACGAGGCCGATGCCGGGCACCCACACGTCGACCAGGTAGAGGTAGCTGCCGCCGCTGAGGTCGCGCGCGTGCATGCCGAACCAGCTGCCGCCGTGGCGCGCGCGGTGCAGGCGCAGCACGCGGCTGGCCGGCGCGCTGGCGTCGTCGTAGAGGCATGCGTGCACCGACTGTGCGGTGGGCGCCCAGAGCCGGAACGCGGTGCCGGCCGCGCTGACCTGCACGCCGAGGTCGGGCAGGGCTTCGTCGCGGGCATGGAGCGCGTCGAGCGCCAGGCCGATCTGCGTGGCGGTGCTGGCCAGCACGCGGCCGCTGCGGTCCTCAGCCACCACGCGCAGCGGGCCGCGCAGCAGGGCGGCCGCGCGTGTCCTGTCGATCGCTGCGCGCAAGGTGCCGTCGGCCTGCTTCGCCAGCGCGATGCGCTGCGTTCCGGCGACGAGCCGGAAGCGCGCCGCGTCGGCCGGCGCGGCGGGCCAGCGCAGGCGCTGCGCGTCGAGCCAGATCGCTTGCGCGGCTGGCGCCGGATCCGCTTCCGGCGCGAGGCGGGTCTCGAACGTGTCGGCGTTGCAGGCGGCCAGCAGTTCGGCAGTGCCCGTCGCCGCCTGGATCGCGCCCGCAGCGAAGGCCAGCAGCGCACTCAGCAGGATGTGCTTCATCCAGCGATCGTATCGAAGCAAAACTACAGCGCGATCGGGACTTTCATAGGGAACCTACCAAGACGACGGGCGCCAGAAAAGTCGGCACAGTCTGTAGTTCGAATACATGAAGTGCCGCCTCCTCCTTCTCGCTGCGCTGCTGGCCGCCGGCCTGCAGGCGTCCGCGCAGCCCGCCGTCGACACCACCCCGGTGCCGAAGCGCGACCCCGGCAGCACGCTGCCCGAAGGCTGGCAGCACGGCGCGTTCATGGAGATCTTCGTGCGCGCCTGGCGCGACAGCGACGGCGACGGCATCGGCGACCTGCGCGGCCTCACGCAGTCGCTGGACCACCTGCAGCAGCTCGGCGTGCGCGGCATCTGGCTGATGCCGATCACGAAGAACGCCGACGGCGACCACGGCTACGCCACCACCGACTTCCGCGACATCGCGCCCGAGTACGGCACGCTCGCCGACTTCGACGAACTGCTGCGCCAGGCGCACCGGCGCGGCATCGGCGTGATCATGGACTACGTGATCAACCACGCCGCTGCCTCGCACCCGATGTTCGTGGAAGCGCGCCAGGGCCCGCGCAGTCGGTTCCGCGACTGGTTTGTCTGGTCCGAGGAAGCGCCGCAGGGCTGGGACATCTGGGGCAAGAACCCCTGGTACCTGACCGCCACCGAGCCGTGGAACTTCAAGGGCGACCCGAAGACGCTGCCGCCACCGCCGCCGGGCGCGCGCGGCTTCTACTTCGGCACCTTCGGCCCGCACATGCCGGACTTCGACTTCCGCAACCCGGCGGTGCTGGAGTACCACCTGTCGAGCCTGCGCTTCTGGCTCAACCGCGGGCTCGACGGCTACCGGCTCGACGCCGTGCCGCATCTCGTCGAGAAGGACGGCAAGGACTGGAACGACCAGCCCGAGAGCCGCGCGATCACGAAGCAGCTGCAGGACCTGATCACCGGCTACCGCCACCGCACGGTGGTCTGCGAGGCTACCGCCGAGCCGCAGGCCTACGGCGACCCGGCGGTGTGCGGCGGCGCGTTCGCGTTCGGCTACACGCAGCACTTCGTGCGCGCCGCGAAGGGCGACGAGACTTCGGTGCGCGCGCTGGCCGAGTACTACCGGAAAGCCCGGCCGACGATGGCCACCTTCGTCAGCAACCACGACGCCTTCGCCGGCCGGCGCCTGTGGGACCAGGTGGGCGGCGACCTGGCGCGCTACCGGCTCGCGGCTGCCGCCTACCTGCTGCAACCCGGCACGCCCTACATCTACTACGGCGAGGAGATCGGCCAGGCCGGCGTGCAAGGCCTGGACGGCGACGAGCCGCTGCGCGCGCCGATGAGCTGGACCGCCGATCCACGCACCGGCGGCTTCACGCGCGGCACGCCGTTCCGGCCGGTATCGCCCAACGCCGCGACGCAGAACGTGGCCGCCGAGAGCGCACGGCCCGACTCGATCTTCTCGTTCTACCGCTCGATGCTCGCGCTGCGGAACACGCATCCGTCGATCGCGCGCGGTACGTTCGAAGCCAGCTTCGCGAACGGCCTGGTCGCCGGCTGGCAACGGGCGTGGAAGGACGAGCGCACGCTGACGCTGATCAACTTCGGCACCGCGTCGGCCGAGGTTCAGGTGCCGGGGCTGCCGGCTGGTGCGAGCCTGCAGGCGCTGTACCCGAAGCACGCGCTGGCCGCGAAGGCCGGCGGCGACGGTGCCGCCACGCTGCGCCTGCCGGCGCAGGCGCTGCAGGTCTACCGCGTCGTCTACCGCGTCACAAGCGGCCGCTGATCGCGGCCAGCCGCGCCAGCCGCGGCGCCAGCGCCTCGTCCAGCATTTCCCAGCGCAGCCGCCAGCTCCAGTTGCCCTGCGCGGTACCGGGCAGGTTCATCCGGTGCGCGCCGTCCAGGCCCAGCACGTCCTGCATCGTGAAGAGCGCCAGCGTGGCCACCGAGGTGCTGGTGGCGCCCAGCAGCGCCCAGCGCAGCTCCTCGTCGGCATCGCCGCAGCGCAGGTAGTCCTTCGCGAACGCGCGCTGCGCCTGCGGCGCGCGCTGCCACCAGCCGATGGCGGTGTCGCTGTCGTGCGTGCTGCTGTACGCCAGGCACTCGCGCAGGTGGTTGTGCGGCAGGAAGGCGTGGGTGCCGTCACCCATGAAGGCCTCCTGCACGATGCGCATGCCGGGAAAGCCGAAGTGATCGCGCAAGGCCAGCACGTCGGGCGTGATCGTGCCCAGGTCCTCGGCGACGACGGGCAGCCGGCCGAGCGCCCTCTCGATCGCGGTGAACAAGGCCTTTCCCGGCGCCGGCACCCAGCGACCTTCGCGCGCAGTGGGGCAGCTCGCGGGCACTTCCCAGTAACCCGCGAAACCGCGGAAGTGGTCGATGCGGAATGCGTCGGCATGCGCCAGCGCACGGCGCACGCGCGCGATCCACCAGCCGAAGCCTTCCTGCTGCATGCGGCGCCAGCGGTACAGCGGGTTGCCCCAACGCTGGCCGTCGGGGCTGTAGCCGTCGGGCGGGCAGCCGGCCACCACGGTGGGCTGCAGCGTCTCGTCGTCCAGGAAGTAGAGGTCGGGCCGGGCCCAGACATCGGCGCTGTCGTGCGCCACGAAGATCGGCAGGTCGCCCATCAGGCGCACGCCGCGTTCGTGGGCGTAGGCCTTCAGCGCGGCGAGCTGGCGGTCGAAGGCCCACTGCACGAACTCGTGCATCGCGACGCGCGGCGCCAGGCGCCGGCGTGCCGCCGCCAGCGCGCGCGGCTCGCGGCGCGCGAGATCCGGCGCCCACAGCCACCAGGGCTGGCCGCCGTGCTCGTCCTTCAGCGCGGCGAACAGCGCCCAGTCGGCCAGCCAGCCGGCTTCGCCGCGGCGCCAGGCCTCGAAGTCGCGCCGCTGCACGGGCGTGGCGCGGGCCGCGAAGCCCGCGGCGGCCTCGGCCAGGCGCGCCCAGCGCCAGGGAATGGCCTGCGCGTAGTCGGCGCGTTCGGCGTCGAACGTGGGCGGGCTGCGCAGGGCTTCCTCGTCCAGCCAGCCGCCTTCCACCAGCGGCTCCAGCGCCACCATCAGCCCGCTGCCGGCGAAGGCCGACGGGCACTGGTACGGCGAGTGGCCGGGGCCGATCGGGTTCACCGGCAGCACCTGCCACAGCGTCTGCCCGGCCGCCTGCAGCCAGTCGACGAAGCGCCGCGCGTGCGCGCCCAGGTCGCCCGTGCCATGCGGGCCGGGCAGCGAGGTGACGTGCAGCACCACGCCGCTGCGCCGGACGGTCAGATCCATCATGAAGGGCTTCTCTCGAACACTTGCAGCGAACGGCCCGGCGCGGGCAGCGGGCCGGCGAGGGCTTCGCCCGCGGGCGCGAGGCCGGTGCTGTCGAGCCGGCGATGCCAGCGGCCCGGCGGCGGCACCAGCACCGCGTCGGCAGGCTCCGGGTTGAACACCAGCAGCAGCCGGCCGCCGATCTCGCAGGCCAGCGGCCCGGCTTCGTCGTCGTCGTGCAGCCAGCGCCGGTGCTGGCGCGCCAGCTCGCCCCAGTCGGCCGGGCGCAGCAGCGCTTCGGCGCGCCGCAGCGCCAGGCATCCGGCGACGAAGTCGGTCAGCGCATCATGGCCGTCAGCCCAGTCGAGCCAGCCGACCGGGTTGTCCTGGTTCCAGGCGTTGTTGTTGCCTTGCTGGCTGTTGCCGCTGTCGTCGCCGGCCAGCACCATCGGCGTGCCGGTGGCGAGCAGCAGCGTGGCGAGCAGGGCGCGCTGAACGCGGCGGCGCGCTTCCACGATGGCTGCATCGTCGCTCGGACCCTCGGCGCCCAGGTTCGCGCACAGCTCGTCGTCGCGGCCGTCGCGGTTGCCTTCGCCGTTGGCTTCGTTGTGCTTGCGCGAGTGGCTCACCAGGTCGGCGAGCGTGAAGCCGTCGTGTGCGGTGATGAAGTTGACGCCCGCGGTGGGCCGGCGCTGGTGGCGGTGGTAGGTGTGTGCCGAGCCGTCGAAGCGGCGCGCGAAACCGGCGCGCGTGGCGCCCGGCGCCTGCAGCCAGAAGCCGCGCGCGGCGTCGCGGAAGTGGTCGTTCCATTCGAGGAAGGGGCCGGGGAAGTCGCCGACGCGGTAGCCCTGCGGGCCGGCGTCCCAGGGCTCGGCGACCAGCAGCACCCGCGACAGCACCGGGTCCTGCAGCAGCGCGGTGAAGAAGGCGCCGTCACGGTCGAAGCGGCCGTCGGGCCCGCGGCCCAGCACCGGCGCCAGGTCGAAGCGGAATCCGTCCACGCCCATCTGCTGCACCCAGTGGCGCAGGGCGTCCAGCACGAAGCGCACCACCTCCGGGTGCGCGGCGTTCAGCGTGTTGCCGCAGGCGCTCCAGTTCAGCGGCCGGCCGTCGTCGCCCAGTCGGTACCAGGTCTTCTCGCCGAGGCCGCGGAAGCTCAGCGTCGGCCCCTGCTCGTTGCCCTCGGGCGTGTGGTTGAACACCACGTCCAGCACCACCTGCAGCCCGGCGGCGTGCAGCGCATCGACCATCGCGCGGAACTCGCGGTTCACCGCGGCCGGGTCGTCGGGCGTGCAGGAAAAGCGCGGGTCGGGGCAGAAGAAGCCGAGCGTGTTGTAGCCCCAGTGGTTCACCAGGACGGCCGGCATCATCGGCTCGCTGAGCCGGTAGAACACCGGCAGCAGGGACAGCGTGGTGATGCCGAGGCGCTTGAAGTGCGCGATGGAGGCCGGGTGCGCCAGTCCGGCGTAGGTGCCGCGCAGTTCGGGCGGCAGGCCCGGGTGCTGCTGGCCGAAGCCCTTCACGTGCAGCTCGTAGAGCAGCACCTCGCCCGGCGGCAGGCGCGGGCCGGGCCGCGCGGGCGGCAGTGGCTCGGCGACGCGCGCCTTCAGCGCGAAGGCGGCGTTGTCACGGGTGTCGATGCAGCCGCTGTCCCCGCCCAGCACGTAGCCGTGGTGTTCGGGCCGCCACTCGAAGCGGCCGACGATCTCGCGCGCCTGCGGGTCCAGCAGCAGCTTGTGGGCGTTGAAGCGCTGCCCCTGCGCCGGCGCCCAGGGCCCGTGCGCGCGCAGCCCGTACACCTGCCCCGCGCACACGCCCGGCACGAAGCCGTGGAAGACGCCGGCATGCGGCCCGTGCAGACGCAGCCGGCGCGTTTCCGTCAAGGCGGTTTCATCGAAGAGGCACAGGTCCAGTGCCGTGGCATGCTCGGCGAAGACGGCGAAGTTCACCCCGCCCTCGCACGGCACAGCGCCCCGCCGTGCGGGGTCTCCAGCCTCCGCGAGCTCCACCTTTTCCATGTAGTCATGCTACATCGGGCATTCCCGCATGTCAGCCTAAGTGACTGATTTGCAAGGATCGACGCCGCTCGGCTTGCGGTTCCTGCGGATTGTTGCGCCCTGGCCTGACTTGTATATTCGCTACAAACGAGCCGCTCCACGCGGCGGAGGCAAGACGTGGCCGAAGTGAAGCTGTCCGGGGTCGGCAAGGCCTACGGCGACGTGAAGATCCTGAAGGGGATCGACCTCGAGATCCGCGACGGCGAGTTCATGGTGTTCGTGGGGCCCAGCGGTTGCGGCAAGAGCACGCTGCTGCGCACGATCGCGGGGCTCGAGGAGATCACCGAGGGCACGCTCACCATCGGCGGCCGCGTCGTCAACGACGTGCCGCCGGCCGAGCGCGGGATCAGCATGGTGTTCCAGAGCTACGCGCTCTACCCGCACATGAATCTCTTCGACAACATGGCCTTCGGGCTCAAGCTGGCGAAGGTGCCGAAGGCGGAGATCGAGAGCAGCGTCAACCAGGCCGCGAAGATCCTGCACATCGACCACCTGCTGCAGCGCAAGCCGAAGGACCTGTCCGGCGGCCAGCGCCAGCGCGTGGCCATCGGCCGCGCCATCGTGCGCAAGCCCGAGGTGTTCCTGTTCGACGAGCCGCTGTCGAACCTGGACACCGCGCTGCGCGTGAAGATGCGCTACGAGTTCGCGAAGCTGCACGAGCAGTTCAAGACCACGATGGTCTACGTCACGCACGACCAGGTGGAGGCGATGACGCTGGCCGACCGCATCGTGGTGCTGCAGGCCGGGCGCATCGAGCAGGTGGGCGCGCCGATGGAGCTGTACGAACATCCGTGCAACGTGTTCGTCGCCGGCTTCATCGGCAGCCCCGGGATGAACTTCATCAAGGCCACCGTGCTGGAGGCCGGCGCCGGCGGCGCCACCGTGAAGCTGGCCGGCGGCGAGACCATCCGCTGCGCGGTGGACGCGCGTGCCGCCAAACCCGGCGACGAGGTGCAGCTGGGCGTGCGCCCCGAGCACCTGCGCGCCGGCGTGGCCGACAACGCGCTGCAGACCAGCGTGACCTTCGTCGAGAGCCTGGGCAGCATGACCTATGCGTACTGCAGCAACCCGGGCCTGGAGGACGTGCTGACCTGCGCGGTGGAAGGCGACACCCTGGTCACGGCCGGGCAGGCGCTGCCGCTGGCGGTGCCCGTGAACAAGACCTACCTGTTCGACGCGCAGGGCCGCGCCTTCCAGCGCCTGGCGGCGTCCGGCCAGCGGCATGCGGCTTGAACGTTGGCTCCTGGCGGCGAGCCTCGCCGCCGGCTGCGCCGTGGCCGCTGCGCAGGGCGCGCAGCCGCTGCGCCTGCTGGTGTGGATCAACGGCGACAAGGGCTACAACGGCCTGCAGAAGGTGGGCGACGTGTTCGCGCGCGACACCGGCGTGCAGGTGGTGGTGCAGCACCCCGAGGGCGCGCCCGACAAGTTCACCGCCGCCGCTGCCGCGGGCAAGGGCCCGGACGTGTTCTGCTGGCCGCACGACCGCGTGGGCGAATGGGCCAAGAGCGGGCTCATCGTGCCGGTGCGGCCTGCCAAGCGCCTGCGCGAGCGCATCGACGAAGGCGCCTGGAAGGCCTTCACCTACCAGGGCCAGGTCTGGGGCTACCCGATCGCGATCGAGGCCGTGGGCCTCATCTACAACAAGGCGCTGGTGAAGGAGCCGCCGGCCACCTTCGACGAGGTGATCGCGCTCGACCGGCAGCTGAAACCGCGCGGCATCGGCGCCATCCTGTGGGACTACAACAAGTCCTTCTTCACCTGGCCGCTGCTGGCCGGGCCCGGCGGCTACGTGTTCGGCCGCAACGCCGCCGGTGAACTGGACGCCGCGCAGGTGGGCGTCAACCAGCCCGGCGCGGTGGCCGGCGCGGCGATGGTCGAGCGCCTGGTGCGCGACGGCCACATGCCACGCGGCGCGCGCTACGCCGAGATGGAGGCCGCCTTCGCGCGCGGCCAGGTGGCGATGATGATCAGCGGCCCCTGGGCCTGGGACAACGCGAAGAAGGCCGGCATCGACTTCGGCGTCGCGCCCGTACCCGCGGTGGTGCCCGGCAAGCCGAGCAAGCCCTTCGTCGGCGTGCTGGGCTGCATGGTCTCGTCGGCCAGCCGCATCAAGGACGTGGCGCGCGAGTTCGTCGAGAACCACCTGCTGCAGGTGGAGAGCCTGAAGACGATTTCGGCCGACGTGGCCCTGGGCACGCCGGCCGACAAGGCCTACTTCCGCGAGCTCAGCGCCGACCCGCGCATCGTCGCCACGATGGCCAACGCACAGGCCGGCGAGCCGATCCCGAACATCCCCGAGATGCAGCGCTTCTTCCCCGCGGTGGACGCGGCGCTGGAGGCCATCAGCAACGGCCGCCAGTCGCCCAAGGATGCGATGGACGGCGCCGCCGCGCGCATGAGGGTCCGGTGAAGGCGCTCGCCAACGGGGTGGCCGCGGCGGCGGGCTTGCTGCTGCTGTGGTTCGTGTTCAGCCTGTGGACCGTGGGCCAGCCGCTGGTGGCACTCGGCCTGCTGGCCTTCGGCGGCGCCGCGCTGGTGATCTACGGCAGCGCGCGCAGCGTGGCCTGGAAGTACCTGTTCCCGGGTGTCGCGGGCATGCTGGTCTTCATCGCCTTCCCGCTGCTGTACACGGTGCAGATCGGCTTCACCAACTACTCGTCGAACAACCTGCTGGAGCTGGAACGCGCGCGCGCCTACCTGCTGGACCAGACGGTGGCCGACGAGGAACACGCGCGGGCGTTCACGCTGCACGCCGAAGGCCGCCTGCTGCGGCTGCGGCTGGCGCCGCCCGAAGGCGGGGGCGAGGCGCTGGTGTCACCACCGCTGGACCCCGCCGCGCCGGCGCCGCGTGCGCCGCTGGCGATGCAGCCGCTGGGCGCCACGGCGCTGGCCGCGCCGCTGCCGCTGCGCGAGGTGATCGCGCAGCGCGATCTGCTGCTGCCGCTGCAATTGCAGCTGCCGGGCGGCGGCACGATCCGCTACGCGGGCTTGCGCGAGTTCGGCGCGATCGAGCCGCTGTGGAAGGCCAACGCCGACGGCTCGCTCACGCAGGTGGCGTCGAACACCGTCTACAAGCCCAACCGCGAGACCGGCTTCTTCGAGAACGCGGCCGGCGAGCACGTGCAGCCCGGCTTCAAGGTCTTCGTCGGCTTCGCGAACTACGCGCGCATGCTGCTGGACGCCGACTTCCGCGGCCCCTTCGTCAGCATCTTCGTCTGGACCGTGGTGTTCGCCGGGCTCACGGTGCTGTTCAGCACGGCGCTCGGCATGGCGCTCGCGGTGCTGCTCGAGTGGCCGGCGCTGAAGCACCGCACGCTGTACCGCACGTTGCTGTTCCTGCCCTATGCGGTGCCGGGCTTCATCTCGATCCTGGTGTTCAAGGGCCTGTTCAACCAGAACTTCGGCGAGATCAACGGCATCCTGAACGCGGTGTTCGGCATACGGCCGGCGTGGTTCGCCGACCCGCTGCTGGCCAAGGCGATGATCCTGATCGTCAACACCTGGCTCGGCTACCCGTACATCATGATCCTGTGCTCGGGCCTCATCAAGGCGATCCCGAGCGACCTCTACGAAGCCAGCGCCATCGCCGGCGCCAGCCCGCAGACCAACTTCTTCCGCATCACCGCGCCGCTGATCGCGCGGCCGCTGACGCCGCTGCTCATCAGCGCCTTCGCCTACAACTTCAACAACTTCGTGCTGATCAGCCTGCTCACCGACGGGCGGCCCGACTACCTCAACACCAAGCTGCCGGCGGGCACCACCGACATCCTGGTGAGCTACACCTACCGCATCGCGTTCACCGACAGCGGCCAGAACTTCGGCCTGGCCGCAGCCATCAGCACGCTGATCTTCGTGATGGTGGCGATCATGGGCCTGATCCAGCTGAAGATCACCCAGCAGAAGCAGGCGAGGAGCTAACCATGGCCATCGTCACCGGCAAGAGCCAGCGCTGGCGCGTGATCGGCGCGCATGCGGCGCTGTGGGTGCTGCTCGCGTTCACGCTGTTCCCGCTGCTGGCGGTGGTGAGCATCTCGCTGCGCCCGGGCAACTTCGCCACCGGCTCGCTGATCCCGTCGAGCATCAGCCTCGAACACTGGCAGCTCGCGCTCGGCATTCCCTACACGCAGCCCGACGGCACCGTGGTGCCGCCGCCGTTCCCGGTGCTGCTGTGGCTGTGGAACAGCATCAAGGTGGCCACGATCTCGGCGCTCTTGATCGTGCTGATCAGCACCACCGCGGCCTACGCCTTCGCGCGCATGCGCTTCGCGCGCAAGCAGCTCATCCTGAACAGCATGCTGCTGCTGCAGATGTTCCCGGTGGCGGTGGCACTCGTCGCGATCTACGCCATCTTCGAAGGCATCGGCGCGCGCGTGCCGTGGCTGGGCATCGAGACGCACGCGGGGCTGATCGTTGCGTACCTGGGCGGCGTGGCGATGCACATCTGGACCATCAAGGGCTACTTCGAGACGATCCCTGCCGAGATCGAGGAGAACGCGAAGGTCGACGGCGCCTCGCACTGGCAGGCCTTCCGCCACGTGCTGCTGCCGATGGCGGTGCCGATCCTGATGGTGGTGTTCGTGCTGGCCTTCATCGGCACCATCATCGAGTACCCGGTGGCCTCGGTGCTGCTGCGCGAGGAGCCCAACCTCACGCTGGCGGTGGGCAGCAAGTTCTACCTGCACGAGCAGAAGTACCTGTGGGGCGACTTCGCCGCCGCCGCGGTGCTGAGCGGCCTGCCCATCACGCTGGTGTTCCTGCTGGCGCAGCGCTGGATCGTCTCGGGCCTCACGGCCGGCGGAGTGAAGGGATGAGCGCCCCCTACGCCAACCGGCACGACGCGGCGCTGGCCGGCGTCTTCGAAGCCCGCGAGGCCGACTGGCGCAACGGCGCCATCGTCTACCAGGTGCTGGTCGACCGCTTCGCGCCGCCGGCCGACCTGGACGCGCGCCGCCACCTGTTCCCCGCACCGAAGCGGCTGCGCGCCTGGAACGAGCTGCCGCGCCCGGGCACCTACCTCGACAGCGAGCAGCTGTGGAGCCACGAGATCGACTTCTGGGGCGGCGACCTGCAGGGCCTGATCGCGCGCCTGCCGTACCTGCGCGGGCTGGGCGTCGACGTGCTGTACCTGAACCCGATCCACCTCGCCTACACGAACCACAAGTACGACGCGCTGGACTACCACCAGGTCTCGCCCGAGTTCGGCTTGCGCGACGACGTGAAGCAGCTGGCCGACGCGCTGCACGCGCGCGGCATGAAGCTGGTGCTGGACGGCGTGTTCAACCACATGGGCCGCAACGCGCCGCTGTTCCAGCAGGCGCAGGCCGACCCGACGAGCCCGTTCCGCGACTGGTTCGTGTTCGACGCCAGCCTGCCCGGCGGCGCGCGTGCCTGGTGGCGGGCGCAGAACCTGCCCGAGCTGAACCTCGAGAATCCCGCGGTGCGCGAGCACCTGTACGCGGGGCACGACTCGGTGGTGCGGCGCTGGCTGCGCGACGGTGTCGACGGCTGGCGGCTCGACGTCGCGTTCGACCTCGGCTTCCGCTACCTCGGCGAACTGACCGAGGCCGCGCACGCCGAGAAGCCGGGTTCGCTGGTGGTCGGCGAGATCGGCAACTACCCGCGCGAGTGGTACCCGTCGGTCGACGCGGTGCTGATGTTCACGCTGCGCCACGTGATGGTGGGCGCGGCGGCGGGGCGCATCGAGCCGGCCACGGCGGCGCGCATGATCGGGCGCATCGTCGACGACGCCGGCATCGACAACGTGCTGAAGAGCTGGGTCTACCTCGACAACCACGACACGCCGCGCCTGGCCACCGTGCTGCCCGACGAACGACAGCGCCGACTGGCGCAGCTGCTGATGTTCACGCTGCCCGGCGCCGCCAACCTCTACTACGGCAGCGAGCTCGACATGCCCGGCGGCGACGACCCCGAGATGCGCGCGCCGATGCGCTGGGATCTGGCCGATGCCGGCTGCGAGGCGCTGGACTTCACGCGCCGCCTGGTGGCGCTGCGCAAGGCGCACCGCGCGCTGCGCGTAGGCAACCTTCGCCTCGCCGAGGCCACGCGGCTGATCGCCTACGAGCGCCACACCGACCGCGTCGGTGAGACGGTTTTCGTGCTGGCCAATCCCACCACATCCGAAGTCACCGAGACGGTGCTGTTCGCCAACAGCAAGCTGATGGACGGCTCGCGCATGCTCGACCTGCTCGGGAACATCCGCGGCGAACTGCCGCGCCCCAAGGCCGCGCTGCTGGACGTGACGATTCCGCCGCACACCGTATGGCTGCTGCAGCCCGACGTGGCACCGCTCGGCGGCTACACCCACTACAAGCGCGTGCAATGAAGCGGCTGCTCCTCCTGGCGCTGCTGCCGTCCCTGGCGGCCGCGCAGCCCGCCTGCCGGCCCGAGCCGCTGCCCGGCACCACGCTCTACCTGCGCGGCACGCTGGGCAACTGGAACGTGCTGGAGGACTACGCCTTCCAGTACAGCTGCGACGCCTACTACCTGAACATCAAGGCCAGCGGCCGCCACGAGTTCAAGGTCGCCGACGCGGCCTGGACCCCGGCGCGCACCTTCGCGGACCGCGGCGGCAACTTCGTGCAGGTGTTCGGCGGCGAGCACACGCTGAAGCTCGCGTTCGAGGGCGGCGAGCCGAAGCTGACGGTGGGCCCGCGGACCTTCGTGGACCCGAACGCGCCGCCGGTCACCGACCCGGTGGCCCTGAGCCTGCGCTTCGATTCGCGCGACGCCGCGTTCAAGTCGCCCTTCGGTGCGGTGCCGGCCGGCACCACGGTGCGCTATGCCGTGAGCGCGCTGCCCGGCGTGCAGAGCCTCACGCTGGTGGTGGAGAAGCGCCGGCTCGAAGGCAACCAGGACCTGCTGGACTACACCGAGCTCGCCCGCGTGCCGATGGCGCGGGGCGACGACGGCCGCTGGCGCGCCAGCCACCGCTACGACGCGGTGGCGGTGTACGGCCACTGGTTCGAAGCCGGGATCGGCGGCCAGCGCTACGTGCTGCAGAACAACGAGGATGCGATCCACTGGACGCGCGAGAAGGGCGCCGGCGGCCGCGCCGAGGTGGCCGTGCTGCCGAAGCAGGCCACGCGCATCCGCCGCTTCCGCCAGACCGTCTACGACCCTGCGTTCCGGGTGCCGGCCTGGGCGGCCGACGCGGTGTACTACCAGATCTTCCCCGAGCGTTTCCGCAACGGCGACCGCGGCAACGACCCGAAACCCGGCGTCACGCGCTACCAGAACCACACGGTGGAGCTGCACGCGAACTGGAACGAGCGCCCGTTCAAACCCGGCAGCGGCGACGGCAGCGACGCGGTCTACAACAACGACTTCTACGGCGGCGACCTCGCGGGCATCACGAGCAAGCTCGACGTGCTGCAGGACCTGGGCATCAACACGCTGTACCTCACGCCCATCTTCAAGGCCGCCAGCAACCACAAGTACGACACCGCCGACTACCGCGTGGTCGACCCCGGCTTCGGCAGCAACGCCGACTTCCGGCGCCTGGTGCGCGAGGCGAAGAAGCACGGCATCCGCGTGCTGCCCGACAGCAGCTTCAACCACAGCGGCAGCGACTCGATCTACTTCAACCGCTTCGGCAACTTCGGGTCGGCTGGCGCGTTCCAGAACGGCCGCATCAACCCGGCCTCGCCCTACGCGCGCTGGTACTCGTTCGATGCCACGCAGAGCGAGCCCGACAAGCAGTTCAAGGGCTGGGTCGGCGTGCTGGACCTGCCGGAACTGAACAAGGCCGACCCCGGCCTGCGCCGCTTCTTCTACGGACCAGGCGGCGTCACACAGCAGTGGCTGGATCTCGGCGCCGCCGGCTGGCGCATGGACGTCGCGCCCTGGGTGCCCGACGACTTCTGGCGCGAATGGCGCAGCGCGGTGAAGAAGCACCGGCCCGATGCGATCACCGTCGCCGAGACCTGGTTCGACGCCAGCAAGCACCTGCTGGGCGACATGTTCGACAGCACGATGAACTACATCTTCCGCAACGCGGTGCTCGACTACGTGTCGGGTGGCCCGACCGCGGACCTGGTGCGCAACCTCGAGCACGTGCGCGAGGCCTACCCGCCGCAGGTGCTGCCGGTGCTGATGAACCTGATCGGCAGCCACGACCAGGCGCGGCCGCTGCACGTCTTCGGCTGGCATGACGGCGCGGCCGACGCCGCGGCGATCGCACGCGCCAAGGCGCGGCTGAAGCTCGCCACCTTCTTCCAGATGACCTACCCCGGCGCGCCCAGCATCTACTACGGCGACGAGGTCGGCGTCACCGGCGGCGACGATCCGCTCAACCGCGCCACCTACCCGTGGCCGGACCTCGGCGGCCGCCCCGACGAAGCGCTGCGCGCCGAGTTCAAGCGCCTGATCCGGCTGCGCCGCGAACACGCCGTGCTGCGCCACGGCGACCAGCGCGCGCCGCTGTTCGTGGACGAGCACGTGCTGGTGCAGGTGCGCCGGCTGGGCGGCACCTGGGCCCTGGTGGCCACGAACAACGCCGATGCGCCACGCCGCGTGACCCTGGATCTGCCCTTCGGCTCGCCCGCGTCCGGCTGGCGCGACGCACTCGCCGGCGCCGAAACGCTGGACGGCGGTGTCTCGCGCCGCATCGAGATCGAGCTGCAGCCGCTGGGCGGCCGCGTGCTGATCGCGCGCTGAACGCGGTCGAAGAAGAAGGGGATTCGCCGAAACGATGCACCCGTTGCGGGCGCTGGCGAACGAGATTCAGGGTTGGGCGGGGGACTCCGATTGCATAGAGCTCGGAATGGCCCGACCTCTATGCCTAGGGTGAAGTCACCCCGCCGCGCTGGGCCGGAACTCGGTCCGGCAACAGGGGCTTGATCATGTGGAACTCCCGGTAGCCGCAGGGGCTGCTGGTGACCACGAACCGACCATTCAGGGCGGTTCGCTGGCGTTCGATGACTTGGCACATGGCGTCGCTCCTTTCCTGGCTGGGTTTCATGGTGACTGAACTCTAGACGCGCCTCTCCAGTTGCGAAACCCTGCCGACGCGCCACCGAAGCAGGGGCGACCCGCCGACGAAGGTAGGGGTCTGCGCATTCGCTACATTTCGCCGCTATGGCGGCCCTGGCGCGCATCCTGATCGTCGACGACCACGCAGTGGCACGCGAAGGCGCCGCGCAGCTGCTGCGCCTGGCCGACCCGGCGGTGACGGTGCTGCAGGCCGCCAGCGTCGAGGACGCGCAGGCGCTGCTGCGTCGCGAGCCGCTGGACCTGGTGTTCCTGGACCTGCGCTTCGGCGACGAGCACGAGGCGGGCCTGCGCCTGCTGCGCTGGCTGAAGGCCGACGAGGCACTGTGCCGCCTGCCGGTGATGGTGATGAGCGGCGAGACGCTGGACCGCAAGGCGGTGGAGGCGCTGCTGGGCGAAGGCGCGGCCGGGTACCTGGCGAAGGGCAAGGCCGAGGGTGCCGCGATCTTCGGCCTGGCGCTGCAGGTGCTGCAGGCCGGCGGCGTGTTCATCCACGGCGCGAAGCCGGCGGCCGAGGCGCCGGCGGCCCCGGCCGCGCCGGCGCTCATTCCGTCGCACCGCCGCGTGCTCGTGCGCCATGTGCGCGGCATGCCCTACAAGAGCATCGCGCGCGAGCTCGGCATCAGCGAGCCGGTGGTCAAGGAGTACATCGCCGAGCTGTGCCGGCGCTTCGAGGTCGACAACGCGAAGGCGCTGATCTACGAGATCGCGCGCCGCGGCGTGCGGCTGGACGGCGACTGAGAGCGCCCTCAGCCGGGCGCGCCGTCTTCCAGCCGATCCAGCGCCAACGCCAGCGCGCGCAGCTGCTCGGCCACCACGCGGGCGTGTTCCCAGGCCGGATCCTGCGCGTCCACGCCCAGCGCGCCCAGGCGGGCGGCCAGCAGGTGCGTGTACATCTCGGCCGCCGCCAGCGGCTGGCGCAGGTCGTGCGTGGCGCTGCGGCGGTCAGCCCGGGCCATCAGGCCACCCGCAGGATGTTGCGGTACGCCGGCTGGATCTCCCAGGCCATGCCGTCGTCCGGGTTGGTGTCCACCTGCAGCAGGTCGGGTCGGTTGTCGTAGGCCACGAATTCGGGCCGGTCGAGCGAGGCGTCGCCGCGGTTGTTGCCGTTGACGAAGCCGCACTTGAAGAGGAAGTGCGCCAGCTGCTGCGCGTCGCGGAACGGCGTGCCGTCCACCGGCGGGATCTTCTCGGCCGGCGTCAGCGCCAGGTAGTGCTGCTGCACGCGCTGCAGCAGTTCGGCCGTGGCGTAGCGACGCGGGCCGCCGCTGAACGACTCCACCAGCCGCTTCAGGTCGGTGAACTGGTGGCCGTGCTCCTTGTAGAGGTCCGACAGGCGCCGCGCGCCGAACTCGCCCATCACCTGGTTGATGTGCTGCACGCCGATCAGCGCCGCCTTGTCCTTGGCCGCCGCCACGCCGGCCTGGCGGCACAGCTGCGCGATCCAGCGCGGCCGGCCGCCGCCCAGCACGCGCAGCACGTGCGCGGCCGGGGCCGAGGCGCCGCCCCACTTCATGCGGTGCGCGAACACGAGGTCGATCAGTGCGTCCTCGTGGTCCTGCACGGCCCAGCCGGCCGCCGTGCTGTCCGGCGCGTTGCGCCGCACGTAGGCCGAGACGCGCCGCGCCAGCAGCGTCTTCTGCAGGCTGGCGCTCCACTGCAGCGTGGTCATGTACTGCTCGACCTTGTCCAGGTGCTCGGCGCCCAGGCTGCTCCAGACGTCGCTGCGCACGGTGGCGCGGATGGAGAGGCCCGAGATCTCGCGCCGCAGCGCCCGCGCCACCGAGAAGAAGGTGGCGATGTAGGCGCGCTGCGCCGCCGAGTTCTGGAAGTTGGTGTCGATGTCGTCCATCAGCAGCCACACCGGGCGCGGCGTGCCCGCGGCCTTCGTCAGCCGCTGCAGCAGCTGCTCGTGGTTGGCGGTGGGGCGCGGCGTGGGCGTGAGGTCCACCAGGCCGCCGACGTTGAGCTTGCCCACCAGCCGCGACAGCAGCGCGCTGACGAGGTTCCTGCCCTTGAAGCCGGCCACCTCGGCCGATTCCACCAGCGCGATCTGGTCGTCCTTCCACGCGAAGCCGATGTCGCGCGCCAGCTCCATGTTGATCGCGGCGCAGATCACCTGCTTCCAGTAGTTCTCGAGCGCCACCGTGTGCTCGGTGGCCGGCGGCTCCTTCAGTGCCGCCAGGCTGGAAGGCACCAGGTGCAGCACCACCGGCCGCTCGGGCGAGGCGCGCAGGTCGTGCGCGAAGCGCACCAGCAGCGCCGACTTGCCGGTGCCCTTGCGGCCGGTGGCCACGCGCAGGCCTTCGGCCGGGTCCAGGAACGGTGCGAAGGCCGGCTGGTCGACGAAGTAGGACACCAGCAGCGATTCGTCTTCGTCTTCCCCGGCGTCGTTGCCGAACAGCGTCTTGTCGTCCAGGCGGATCTTCGGCTGCATGGTCCGTTCATCCTACGATGGCGACAGAATGCGCGCCACGATGAAGAAGCTGTTCCGCGCGGGGGTGACGATGATCCTGCCGCTGGCCCTGGCCACCACGACCCTGGCGCAGCCGCTGCCGCAGCCGGCATCCGGGCGCGTCGAGCGGCTGGCCGACTTCCCCTCGAAGAACGTCGCGCCGCGCCATGTCGACGTCTGGCTGCCGCCCGACTACAGCGACAGCAAGCGCTACGCGGTGGTCTACATGATGGACGGCCAGATGCTGTTCGACGCGCGCTTCACCTGGAACAAGCAGGCCTGGGCCGCCGATGCCGCGCTGGCGCGCCTGGTGAAGGACGGCAAGGCGCCCGACACGCTGATCGTCGGCGTCTGGAACGGTGGCGAGCAGCGCTACGCCGAGTACTTCCCGCAGAAGGTGCTGGCCGCCGCGCCCACCACGGTGCGGCACGAGTACGTCAGCAAGGCGCAGAACGGCCGCGCGCAGGCCGACGCCTTCCTGCGCTTCGTGGTGGAGGAGCTCAAGCCCGCGATCGACCGCCGCTTCTCCACGCGGGCCGGCCCGCGCGACACCTTCATCGTCGGCTCCAGCATGGGCGGGCTGATCGCGCTGTACGCGCTGTGCGAGTACCCGCAGGTGTTCGGCGGCGCGGCGGCGCTGTCGGCGCACTGGGTGGGCATTCCCACGGCCTGGGGCGAGGCGCGGCTGCGCAACGCGGCCTTGCCGCTGGCGATGCTGAACTACCTGGCCGCGCAGCTGCCCGGCCCGGGCCGCCACCGGGTCTGGGTGGACCGCGGCAGCGACGCGCTCGACAGCCTCTATGCGCCGGCCCTGGGCGTCTTCGGCGACCTGCTGCACGAGCGCGGCTACACCGCGGCCGACGGCGTCGCGAAGGTCTACGAGGGCAGCGGCCACAACGAACGCGACTGGGCGGCGCGGCTGGACGAGCCGCTGCAGTTCCTGCTGGCGCCTAGACGCTGAAGGGCGTCTGCTTCAGGAAGGCCGCGGCCGGCCCCAGCGCGAACAGGTTGGGCGTCTGCGAGCGGGGCATCGCGGCCTTGATCGTCGCGTGGAAGGCTCCGTAGTTGCCCTTCCACTTGCCGTGGTTCCAGGCCTGCAGCAGCTGCTCGGTGAAGGCGCCGTTGTGGTCGCCGTCGAGCGAGGTCTGGTTGTCCTGGCAGCCCGAGATCAGCAGCACCGCCGGCTTGAACGGGCCCACCAGTTCGGTGGCCGCCGCGGCCGGGCCGACGAGGGCGACGCCGGCCAGCGCCGCGTCCGGGTCCACGGTTGCCGCCGCCTTCGCGGCCTTCGCCACCTCGGCCTGCAGCTTGTCGTAGAAGCCCTGGTGCGCGCTGTACACGCGCATCGCCACGCCCGGCGGCATCAGCTTGGCGCGCCAGCCGGGTGGCGGCGGCTCGGGGCGCGCGCGCGTCACGCTGCCGCTGTGGCAGCTGTCCGAGAGCACCAGCACGCGCACGCCGGCGGCGAAGCGGCTGAGCTCGTAGTACAGCTCGTCGTCGATCAGCTGGCCGTCCCACAGGCACCAGGTCTCGTCCTTCTTGTCCGGCTCGTCGTGGTTGGTGTCGGGCACCTGGCCGCCGTGGCCGCTGTAGGTGAGGAAGAAGAAGTCGCCCTTCTTCAGCGACTTCACGGCCATGCGCAGGTGCGCGATCAGCGCCGCCCGCGTGGCCTTCTTCGTCAGCAGCACGGTCGGCTTCATGCCCTTGCTGCGGGCGATGGCCGCCATGTCCTTGGCGTCGAACTCGCACGCCGACAGCGGGCCGTCCCAGCCCTCGTACGCGCCGGGGTCGACGGCGTTGAGGCCGAGGTGCAGCGACAGCGCTTTCGGCGATGCGGGCTTGGTGGCCATGGGGAAGGCTCCTGCAGGGCTGGACGAGGGCGGCCATGATCGGCCGCGCGGCGCGGCGCGGCCAGACCTAGTTCAAGGCTTCGCGGGCGCCGCCGCGTCCTTCCAGCGGCTGATGACGCCGAACGCGGCACGCATCTCGGTGTCGATGCCGGCCTGCGCGTCGGCGAAGCTGGGCGCCACCATCACGTCGGGCGTCACGCCCGCGTCGGGCTCGCCCTCGTAGACGCTGGCCAGCAGCGGGATGTCCACGCCCACGCCGGAGGCCGGCAGCGTGATCCACGCCAGCTGCCCGCCGTTGAGGCCGCGCAGGTTGCCGCCGGTGGGCTGGCCCACCAGCGTGGCCGTGCCCGTCACCTTCAGCGCACGCGCCAGCAGGAAACCCGCCGAGCTGTTCTGCGGGCCGACCAGCGCCGCCACCTTCCCGGGGTAGTTCAGCGGGTTCGGCTCGATGCGCGCGCCGGGCCGGTCGGGCAGCAGCCAGTTGCGGCCCGGACCCCGGGTGACCTGGCCGGTGCGGTCGAAGAAGCCGAAGTCCCAGGTGTCGAGGTAGCGCGCCAGCGCATACGGCACGCGCTCGTAGGCGCTCTCGACCCGGTAGCCGGGGAACTGCGCCGGCGCGCGCAGCAGGTGGCTCAGCAGCAGGCGGCCGATCGCATCGTCGCCACCTTCGTTGCGGCGCTGGTCAATCACCAGGTAGGGCACCTGGCGGATCGCGCTGAACGCACGGCTCAGGAACACCTCGGGCTTGAAGTCGTTGCGCCAGAACGCGAAGGTCGGCAGCGTCAGCGTGGCCACCTCGCCGTCGACGCGGAAGGTCCACTGCGTGCTGGCCGGCGGCAGCAGCTTGTCGCGCGCGGCCAGTGCCGTCGCCGCGGCGTCGATCTCCTGCGCCGCGGCACCGGGTGCCGGCAGCACGCGCAGGCGGAAGCGCCCGGCCTGCGGTGGGAAGCGCAGCGGGAACAGGCGGTCCATCGCGCCGCCGTTGGCGCCGCTGTCCAGCTGCGACAGGCGCTTGCCGCGCGCGCCGGCGTGGTCGCCATCGGCACGCAGCAGCGGCAGCAGCGTCTCGACGATCTCGGCGATGCCGCGGCCGTCCACCGCCAGCAGCTCGGCCCCGGCCTGCAGGCCCGGCACGGCGCTGCCGGTCACCAGCGCGCGGCCTTCGACGAAGCGCAGCGTCAGCGGCAGCTTGTCGGCGCGCGCCAGCAGTTCCTCGACCGGCTTGCTCTGGTTGTACGGGCTGACCCAGGTGTGGCCGCAGCGCACGGCGGCGGCCAGGCGCGAGGCCAGCAGCACCATGCCCGCGCGCGAGATGCCGCCCTTCACCGCCTCCTGCGCGGCGGCGAACTCGGCGTCGATCTGCGCCGGCGTGGCGTAGCGGTGGAGGCCGGGGTGCAGGTCGGTGAACGCGCGCTGCAGCAGGCGCAGGTCGCGCTGGGCCTTGTCGGCCGCGATCTCGGGTTCGGGCGCGGCCGATGTCGCCGTGCCCTGTGCGTGCGCCGCCGCCAGCGGCAGCAGCGCACCTGCGGCCACGAAGGGGCGCCGCTTCATCGGGCGGCTGTTCAGTAGCGGAAGGCCAGGCCCAGGCGCACGCCGCTGACGCTGCGCCGCTCATTCACGCTGCCGGCCTCGTAGTGCGAGGTGCCGGTGATGTAGTCGACCGTGAAGCCGAGCTCGGGGCTGGCTTCCATGTGCAGGCCCAGCGTGGCGGCGGCCATGTCGGCGGTCTTGAAGATGTTGGTGGTGCCGCCGTAGATCAGGCCGATCTGCGGCCGCGCGAAGCCCAGCAGGTTGATCTGCGGCGAACGCCAGCGGCCGTGCACCAGCAGCAGCACGCCGTCGTCGCTCTTGGCGCGGTGCACGTTGCCGTAGCCCAGGGCCGCGCCGAGCGCGAAGCCGTTGCCGAACTCGCGGCTGTAGCTGAGGTCGCGCGAGCGGCGACCGTCGCTGGCCAGGCCGCCGGGCATCCACTCCAGCGCCACTTCGTTGCGGAAGTCGGCCGCCCGCGCGGGGGCGGTGGGGACGGTGGCCACCACGGCGAGGGCCAGGGCGAGCAGGGTGCGGTGCAGCGTCATCGGGTTTCCTGAGCGATACAAGTTGCGGCCGTGATCGTAGCGGCCCCGCCCGGCGGGCTTAACCTCTGGGTAGATGAAACCGCATTCAAAGACGTACGTCCGGCCGCGCCTGTTCGCGCTGGCCTGGCCGATGTTCGTGGAGCTGCTGCTGGGCATCGGCGTCGGCGTGGCCGGCACGATGCTGGCCGCGCGCATCTCGGACCACGCCGGCGCCGCCTTCGCGCTGGCCGGCAACGTGACGGCGATGCTGTTCCTGCTGTTCCGCATCGTCGGCGCCGGCGTGGGCGTGGTGGTGACGCAGAACCTCGGCGCCGGCCACCGCGACGGTGCCGACGCGGTGGCGCGCGCGGTGCTGGGCGCCAGCAGCTGGATCGGCGTCAGCACCGCGCTGCTGGCGCTGGTCGGTGCGCCGCTGATGCTCTCGGCGCTGAACGCGCCGGCCGAGGTGCTGCCGCTGGCGGTGCCGCTTCTGCGTTCGCTGGCGCCGGCGCTGATGCTCGACGCCTGGAATGCCAGCATGGCGTCGGTGATGCGCGCGCACCTGCACGCGCGCGACACGCTGCTGGTGATGATCGTGATGCACCTCACCCACCTGGCGCTGGCCGGCCCGCTGATGCTGGGCCTGCTCGGCTGGGACGGGCTGGGCCTGCCCGGCTACGCGCTGGCGCTGGTGGTGGCGCGCTCGCTGGCGCTGGTGCTGCACCTGGGGCTGTGGCGCCGGCGCCTGCGGCTGGTGCCGCAGCGTGCCGACTGGTGGCGCCTGCCGCGCGCCGAGCTGGCCGCGGTGGCCCACATCGGCCTGCCCGGTGCGGCCGAGAACGCCGGCTACCGGCTGTGCTTCCTGGTCAGCGTGGCGGTGGTGGGCTCGCTGGGCGCCACGGCGCTGGCGACCCACGCCTACACGATGCAGGTGATCTTCCTGATCCTGCTGTTCGGGCTGGCCACCGGGCTGTCGGCCGAGATCGTCGTCGGCCACCTCATCGGCGCCGGCCAGCTGCACGAGGCGCACCGGCTGGTGCGGCGCGCGCTGGCCCGCGGGCTGGCCGTGAGCGTGGCCTTCGCGGCCATCGCCGCGCTGGCCGGGCCCTGGGTGCTGCGGCTCTTCACGCAGGACGAGGCCATCATCCGCGCCGGCTGCGTGCTGCTGTGGTGGACGGTGCTGCTGGAGCCCGGCCGCACCTTCAACCTGGTGGTCATCAACGCGCTGCGAGCCGCCGGCGACGCGCGCTACCCGGTGATGGCCGGCGCCGCGAGCATGCTGCTGGTGCTGGCCGGCGGCAGCTGGCTGCTGGGCAGCGAGGCGGGGTTGGGCTGGGGGCTGCCGGGCGTATGGATCGCCTACGCCGCCGACGAATGGCTGCGCGGGCTGCTGATGTGGCGGCGCTGGGCCACGCTGGCCTGGGTGCCGCACGCGCGCGCCGTGCGGCGCCGCGTGGCCGCCGCGGCCGCGGCCTGAGCGCAGGCCGCCCGGTTCGCGTGACCGCCCCCGGGCGTAGCGGTCACGCCGCGGTCACGCCGGGGCCGCCACAGTGCCGGCCTCGATCCACGCAACACCCGATTCCCATGACCGTCCTTCGTCCCGTCGTCGCCGCAGCCGCGGCGCTCCTGTTCGCCCAGGCGCCCGCACTGGCGCAGAACACCTATCTCGAACTGGGCCTCGGCCGCAGCAAGGCCGACATCGACTGCAGCGGCACCACGCGCTGCGAAGACCAGGCCACCGCGGTGCGCCTCGTCGCCGGCTACGGCTTCGCGCCGAACTGGGCCGCCGAGCTGGTGCTGGCCGACCTGGGCCGCATCGAAGCCGCCGGTGTCGTGCCCGGCTTCGGCACCGTGCAGGCCAGCGCGCGGCTGCGCAGCGTGGGCCTGGGCGTGGCCGGCAGCTGGCCGGTCAGCGACGCGCTGTCGTTCACCGCGCGGCTGGGCGTGGCGGCCAACCGCACGCGCATCAGCGGCACGGCGCTGGGCCAGAGCGTCGCCGAAAGCGAGAGCAACACCGCCGCCTACGGCGGGCTGGCGCTGGCCTACGCCTTCACGCCGGCCTGGTCGGCCAGCCTGACGCTGGACCGCACGCAGGCCGAGTTCCAGGGCGAGAAGGCCGACATCACCAGCGCCGGGCTCGCGCTGCGCTTCAGGTTCTGAGCTCGCGCGGCCCGCTGCGCAGCACCAGCTGCGTGAAGCGCGCGCTCCCGCCCTGCGCGAACAGGCGCAGCCCGGTCGCCGCGGGGCCGGGGAAGCTGAGGTCGGTGATCACCGCGGCGCCGTCGTCGGCGAATACCTCCACGGAGCAACGGTCCACCAGCACGCGCAGAAGCAGCGGGCCTGCCACGTCGGGCAGCGCCGCCTCGTGGCGCTGCGCGTAGAGCGTGTCGCCCGCGGGCAACCAGCCCGATCCGGCGCGGTCGACGAACAGCACGCCGCGCGCGGCGTCCACGCCCACGCGCGTGCCCTCGCCGGGCCCGGCGTGCACCAGCAGGCCGGCGCTCGCAGCGCCGTGCAGTTCGAGCGTCAGCTCGATGTCGGCGCAACGCAGGTCCACGCCGGGCTCCAGCGACAACTCGGCATCGGCCAGCGCCACGTCGGCCGGCCGCGCTTCGTCGGCCCACAGCGCCTGCAGCGCCGGCAGCGGCCGCTGCAGCAGCTGCCAGCCGCCGCCGGCCGGGCGCCGCAGCGACAGCTCGCGCGGCAGCGTCATCGCACCGCGCCACGGCGAGGTGGGCAGCTGCGCGGCGTAGCGGTGGCAGCTCATCCATGCGATCCACACCGCGCGCGCCGGTGCACCCGGCAGGTCGGTCCAGGACAGCGCGGCATAGAAGTCGGCACCGCCGTCGGCCCAGCGCGGCGCATCTTCCGCTTCCGGCACGAAGCGCGTGCCGTCGAAGCGGCCGAGGAAGAGCCGCGCGCCGGTGCCGCCCGACGGATGGCCGCCGAACACGTCCACCTTGAACAGCCACGCGCTGCCGCCGGCGGGGTCGGGCAGCTCGATCAGGTCGGGGCACTCCCAGATGCCCTCGCCCTCGAAGGGAGCGCCGAAGTCGCTGAGCCATTGCCAGTGCTCCAGGTCCGTGGAGGCGTAGAACTTCGCGACCCGCGCATCGGGCAGCACCACCACCATCACCCAGCGCGCACGGGCGGCATGCCAGAACACCTTGGGGTCGCGGAAGTCGCGCAGGCCGAGATCCAGCACCGGGTTGCCGGCGTGCTTCACGAAGCTGCGGCCGCGGTCGCTGCTGAAGGCCAGCTCCTGCGCCTGCCCGCCCTCTGCGCGGCGCAGGCAGCCGGTGTAGACCGCCACGATGCGCTGGCCGTCGAACACCGCGCTGCCGGAGTAGATCGACACGCGCTCGTCCTCGGCGATCGCCACCGGCAGCTCCTGCCAGTGCAGCAGGTCGCTGCTGACCGCGTGGCCCCAGCTCATGTGGCCCCAGACGTCGCCGAAGGGGTTGTACTGGTAGAAGAGGTGGTATTCGCCGTCGTGCCAGATCAGCCCGTTGGGGTCGTTGATCCAGTTGCGGCGTGCGCTGAAGTGCAGGCGCGGGCGGTAGCGCCCGGGGTCGTCGTTCATGGGGTTGCCGCCAGGTGGCGGGCGAGGAATCTCTCGACCCGGTTCCAGAAGTCGACCTGGTTCTCCAGCCGGGTGAAGCCGTGGCCCTCGTTGTCGTAGACCACCCACTCGACCTGGCGGTTGTGCGCCTTGACGGCGTCGCGGAAGCGCTCGCCGTGCACGATCGGCACGCGCGTGTCCCAGGCACCGTAGGCCAGCAGCAGCGGCTGCTTGATGCGCTCGGCGTTGGTGATCGGCGAGGCCGCCTTGAGCGCGGCGGCATCGGCGTCGGGGTCGCCGATCGTCTGCGCCATGCCGTAGCGCTGCACCTCGCCGAGGATGTCGCTCCAGCTGCGGCCGAACACGAGGTCGATGTCGGTGACGCCGGCCCACGCGATGCCGCAGCGGTACAGGCCCGGGTCGCGCGCCAGCCCCATCAGCGTGGCGTAGCCGCCGTAGCTGGCGCCGGCGATGCAGATGCGCTGCGGATCGGCATGGCCCTGCGCGATGGCCCAGCGCGTGGCATCGGCGATGTCGTCCTGCATCGCCAGGCCCCACTGCTTGAAGCCGGCCTCGAGGTGGCGCCGGCCGTAGCCGGTGCTGCCGCGGAACTCGGGCTCGAGCACCGCATAACCCCGTGTGGCCAGGAACTGCAGCTGCGGGTCGAAGTGCCACGAACGGGCCCGCGCGTGCGGGCCGCCGTGCACCAGCACCACCATCGGCAGCTTCTTGCCGCCGCCCGGCGGCAGCGTGAGCCAGGCGGGGATGGAAAGCCCGTCGCGCGCCGGCAGGCGCACGAAGTCGGTCTGCCCCAGCTGCGCCGGGAACAGCCCGGCCCGGCGCCCGCCCAGCAGCGTGAGCGAGCCGGTCTCGCGCTGGTAGAGGTAGGTCAGCGTGGGCATCACGTCGGCGAAGGCTTCCACCAGCACCCAGGGCGAGTCGCCGCGGCGCGGCACGCCGAGCCGGTTGGCGGTGGAGGGCAGCAGCTTGTCCACGCGCGCCTGCAGCGCCTGCATCTCGGGCACCAGCCACTGCGTGACCTCGGCGTCGATGGTGTAGCGCAGCCCCAGCAGGCGGCGGTCGTCGGCGATCAGCTGCGGCGCGAGGTCGAAGTCCTTCGACGAGGCCAGCGGCGCGCCCCGGGGCTTGCCGTTCGCGGGGTCGAGCGCGAACAGCGCCGTGCGGCCTTCGTGGCCGGCCCGCACGTAGAGCGTGCCGTCGGGGCCGATGCCGCCGGGCAGCAGGTCGGCGCCGGCCACGCGGTCGTAGCGGCCGACTTCCTTCCACGAACCGTCAGCTTGGCGCAGCTGCACCGCGCCGCGGCCCTGCTGTTCCAGCACCACCCAGCGCAGCTCGCCGCGGCCGTCGAAGGCGAAGGCGGCGGCGTGCAGCGGGATGTCCAGGTCCGCGGTGCGGCCGTTGACGGTGTTCAGGCGCCGCAGCCGGTAGTAGCCCACGCGCTCGCGGTTGGCTTCCTCGGGCCAGCCGATCACGATCTCGTTGCTGTCGCCCTGCTCGGGCACGTGGAAGACCTGCGTGTACCAGGGCAGCAGCACGGCATCGTTCGAGCTGCGCACGAACGCGCGGCCCTCGGCCTGGATCAGCTGGCGGAAGCCGCTGCCGTCGGCGTTCACGGCGTAGAGCCCGTGGCCGATGTTGGTGCGGCCCAGGCCGGTCAGCTCCACCTGGGCCCAGAACAGCAGGCGCTGGTCGTTGATCCAGCTCATGCCGGCCAGGTCCTGGTCGTCGAAGCCGGCCACCGAGCGCGGCTTCATCGTCTGCAGGTCCAGCACCGCGAGCCTGGTGCGCTCGCCCGCGTTGCGCACCAGCATCGCGACGTGGCGGCCGTCGGGCGACAGCAGCGCGCCCCCCAGCGCCGGCGGCGCGAACAGCAGCTCGGCGCTGGGTGGCGCCGCCCGCGCCACGGGCAGCAGCAGCGCCAGGCCCAGCAGCGCGGCTGCCGCGGCCTTCCATGTTGTTCTCATCCCTTCACTCCCCCGGCCGCCAGGCCCGCGATCATCCAGCGCTGCGCCAGCAGGAACACCGCGGTGATCGGCAACCCCGACAGCAGCGCAGCCGCCGCGAAGTCGCCCCAGCGGAAGTTGTGCTCCTGCACGAAGAGCTTGCTGCCCACCGCGAGCGTGAGCTGGTCCTGCTGGCTCAGGATCACGCTGGCCACCGGGTACTCGATCACCGCGCCGATGAAGGCCAGCAGGAACACGACCACCAGCATCGGCACCGCCATCGGCAGCAGCACCTTGCGGAAGGCCTGCCAGGGCGTGGCGCCGTCCACGCGCGCCGACTCCTCGATCTCGCCGGGCAGCGTGTCGTAGTAGCCCTTCAGCGTCCACACGTGCATCGCGATGCCGCCCGAGTACGCCAGCACCAGCGCGGCGTGGGTGTTGAGGCCGAAGGCGGGGAAGGCGCTGCCGATGCGGTCGAAGATGGCGTAGATGGCCACCAGCGCCAGCACCGCCGGGAACATCTGCATCAGCATCAGCCCGGTCAGCAGCTGGCGCCGGCCGCGGAAGCGGATGCGTGCCAGCGCATACGACGCGGTGGTGGACAGCAGCAGCATCACGGCGGCCGACAGCGCCGCCACCTTCACCGAGTTCCACAGCCACAGCAGCACCGGCAGGTCGGGCCGGATGGGCTGGCCATCCGGGCCCGACACCGCCAGGCCCAGCACGTAGCGCCAGTGCTCCCAGCTCACGGCCTGCGGGATCAGCGAACCCGCCGCGAAGTTGCCGGGCCGCAGCGACACCGACACCACCACCAGGAACGGGAACAGCACCGCCGCGCACAGCAGCAGCAGGAAGGCGTGCGCTGCGAGCAGGCGCAGGCGCTGGGACTTGGGCTGGACGATGGCCACGGGTGACAGCTTCCCTTCATCGACGCGACGCGTCATCCGCGAGGCGTGTGAACCGCAGTTGCAGCAGCGTGATCGCCGCGACGATCGCGAAGATCACCGTCGAGATCGCCGAGGCCAGGCCGAACTGCTGGCCGGCATCCTGGAACGCCAGGCGCCAGGTGTAGCTGACCAGGATGTCGGTGGTGCCCGCCGGCAGCGTGGTGTCCAGCTGGTCGGGCCGGCCCTGCGTGAGCAGGCTCACCAGCACGAAGTTGTTGAAGTTGAAGGCGAAGGCGCTGATGAGCAGCGGCGTCAGGGGCTTCAGGATCAGCGGCAGCGTGATGTGCACGAAGTTCGTCAGCGGCCCGGCGCCGGCCACCGCCGAGGCCTCGTACAGGTCGCTCGGGATCGACTTGATGAGCCCCGAACAGAGCACCATCATGTACGGGAAGCCGAGCCAGACGTTGACGATCAGCAGCATCGTCTTGGCCAAGAAGGGGTCGCTGAACCACGCCGGCCGGATGCCGAAGAGCCCGTTGAGGATGAAGTTGATCTCGCCCAGGTTCTGGTTGAACAGGCCCTTGAAGACCAGGATCGAGATGAAGCCCGGCACCGCGTAGGGCAGGAACAGCACCAGCCGGTACGCACCCTTGAACGGCAGCGCCTCCCAGTTCAGCAGCACCGCCAGCAGCAGGCCCAGCCCGCCCGCGAAGAGCACGCTCAGTGCCGCGAAGACCACGGTCCAGACGAACACGCCGATGAAGGGCTCGCGGAAGCGGCCTTCGCTGAAGATCGTCGCGTAGTGGCGCAGGCCGACCACCACGCGGTAGCCGGGCTGCAGCTGCTCGCCGTCGGCCGAGGTGTAGAAGCCCTGGGTGTCGTCCGGGCGGTAGAGCTGCTGCGTGCGGGTGTCGCGCAAGGCGCCGTCGGGCTCGGCCGTGTACAGCGGGCGCAGCGGCGCGAAGCTGCGCAGGTTCACGAGGCGCAGCGCCTGGCCCTCGGGCGTCACAAGCGTCAGCGAGCGCAGCGGCTCCAGCCGCGCCACCACCTCGCGCAGCGGCAGCAGCGCCGCGGCTTCGGTGCCGGCCGGCTGCAGCGTGACGCGCGCCGGCGCCTCGCCCTGCAGCGCCAGCGGCGGCGAGACCAGCGCCGTGCCGCCACCGCCTTCCGGCGCCGCGAGCTGCAGGCGGTACGCGCTGCCCTCGGCGTGCAGCGTGAAGCCGCGCGTGCCGTCGGCGTCGGGCATCGCCTCGTCCAGCAGGTAGGCGCGCGCGGCCTCGGGCTCCAGCAGGTTCTTCGTGCTGTAGTTCGTGAAGCCGACGCCCACCGTGTAGAGCATCGGGAAGATCACGAAGATCGCCGCCGCCGCGACGCCGGGGAACAGGTAGCGCAGCGCGTTCGTGCGACGCGAGGCGTAGGTCCACACCGCCAGCATGGCAACGATTGCAAGCGTCAGCAGCAGGCCTTGCATCGGGTGCTCTCCTTCAGCCCGCCAGGATGCGCCGAGCCGCGGCGTCGAGCGCCTGGCGCGGCGTCTGCCGGCCTTCGCTCAGGTTGGTCAGCGAGGACTTCATCGCCGCCCAGAAGCGGCTCATCTCGGGGATGCTGGGCGTGGGCACGCCGTCGCGCGCCGAGGCCATGATGCCGCGGATCTTGTCGCCCACCTGCGCATCCGCCGCGAGCTCGGCGTAGTAGGCCTTGCTGGCCGGCGCGCCGATGGGCTCGGCACGGTCGATGTCGCGCAGGCCCGGCAGCGTCAGCAGGTGGTTCTCGACGAACTCGGCCGCCAGCTCGGGCTGCCGGCAGGCGCGGCTGACGTAGATGCCCTTGATGCCGACGAAGGGCGCGGCCGCATGGCCCGCGACACGCGGGATCGGCGCGACGCCGAAGTCGACGCCGGTGCGGCGCAGGTTCACCCAGGCCCAGGGGCCGTTGATCATCATCGCCACACGGCCCTGCGCGAGGCCGGCTTCCATGTCGGCATACGTGCTGCCGGCGGGCATCAGGCCCTGGCGGATCAGGCGGTCGATCAGCTCGGCGCCGCGCAGCGCGGCCTCGGACGCCACGCCGGTGTCGCGCGGATCGTGGCTGCCGTCCTTGCGCTCGCGGAACGCGTAGCCGCCGCCGGCAGCCAGCAGCGGCCAGCTGAAGTAGGTGTTCGTGTAGTCCCACAGGATCGCCTTGCGGCCCTGCTTGGCGAGCTCGGCGTCGAGTGCGAACACCTCGTCCCAGGTGGCCGGCGGCGTGCGCACCAGCGCCTTGTTGTAGATCAGCGTGACGGCTTCGATCGCGTACGGATAGCCCCAGGCGCGGCCGCGCCGCGTGAAGCCCTTCCAGGCCAGCGCGTCGATGTCCTCGCGCAGGCGCCGGCCGGGCGTCACCGGGCGCAGCACGCCGCTGTCGGCCCATTCGCCGGCGCGGTCGTGGGCGTAGACGTAGAGGTCCGGGCCCTTGCCGGTGGCGGCGGTCTGCTGGAACTTGGTCGGGCCTTCGATCGGGTCGGGGGTCTCCACCACCACCTCGACGCCGGTCTGCTCGGTGAAGGCCTCGCCGATGCGCCGGAAGGCCTTCGCGCCCTCGACGGTGAACCAGGCCACCAGCGGCGGCCGGGCTGCCCTTACGATGCCGGGCGCTCCCAAAGCGAACGCGGCGGCTGCCGAATGCAGCAGCAGCCGGCGGCGCGCGGGGGCGCTGGCTGGACGGCTCATCGGTGGACTTCCTTCGCTTCAACCCTCGCCCGCGCCTGAGCGTGCAGCCGCTGACGGCAGACGCCGTCTGCGTGGTCGCCGACGACGTGCTGGCCGAGCCGCAGGCGCTGGTGGACTGGGCTGCGGCGCAGCGCTTCGGCGCGCCGGCCGGTTATCCGTATCCGGGCCTGGTGCTGCCGGTGCCCGACGCGCTGGCGCAGCGCGTGGCCGACTTCTTCGCACTGCAGGCGCGCAGCACGCTGGGCGGCCGGCGCACGCTGGACACCACCGTGCGCCTCTCGCTGGTGACGGTGCCGCCGGCGGAGTTGGCGCCCTGCCAGTGGCTGTGCCACCGCGATCGCATCGACGACACCGGGCTGCAGCTGTTCGCAGCGGCCGTGCTGTACCTGTTCCACGACCCCGCGCTCGGTGGCACCAGCTTCTACCGCCCGCGCGCCGGCGCCGCGGAGATCGATGCCCTGGTGGCCGACAGCCTGCGCCTGGACGCCGCCGCGTTCGGCGCGCGCCACGGCCTGCAGCCCGGCTACATGGGCGACGGCAATGCCTTCTTCGAACGCGTGGCGCGTGTGCCGGCGGCCTGGAACCGGATGATCTTCTACGACGGCGGGCTGTTCCATTCGGCCGACGTCGAGAACCCGGCGCGGCTGAGCGCCGACCCTGCCGCGGGCCGGCTCACGCTCAACGCGTTCTTCACGTGCAGGCGCCATGCGTCGGCGGGTGGATGAGGCGGAGGCCGGCGATCAGCTGCAGTCGCTGACGGCCGCCTGGCCCTTGGACATCTGGTCCTTGCAGCGCTGCGAGTTGCGCGCCTGGTCGCGCCGCGCCTCTTCGCGCTGGCGCCGCTCCAGCGCTTCCTTCGATGCGGCCACGGTCTTCGCGTGGTCCAGGTCGGCCTGCAGGTTGGGCGCGCCCTTGGGCCGCTCGATGGTGGCCACGCGGTCGGCGCCCGCCGGCAGCACGGTGTACCAGGTCTCGCGCGCGCCGCTCGGCCACACCGCGGTGACCTCGGGCGTGCGCACCGTCTCGGCCTTCGCGGCGTTGGGGTAGGTGCGCGTCACCGGCGCCGGCCCCAGCGAGCGGCCGCCCTCGAAGATCGTCGCGCCTTCCGGGTTGGTCTCGTAGGTCAGCGTCACGTCGCTCGTCGGCGCCACGGCCGCGCAGGCGGCGAGCAGCGCCGCCAGCAGTGCGGCCGGCAGCAGGGCGGGGTACGGGCGGGTCATGGGGTCTCCCGGTCAGGCCGTGGTGGCCGCGGGTGTCGCGGGTGTGGCGGGAATGGGCCGTGCGGCGCAGTTCTCGGCGATGAAGCGCGCGTGCGTCGGCATCACGTCGACGCAGGCGCCGATGACGCCGGCCACCTCGTCCAGGTAGTCGGCGATCTCCTTCTCGGGCAGCAGGTCGGTCAGCGGGTGGTAGGCCTGCGGGCGGATGCGCTGGCCGTGCATCACCTGCAGCCAGCTCACCTTGGTGAACAGCTCGGCGCCCTCGCGGTAGACGCGGCCGTGGCTGCGGAAGAGGTCCATGCGCCGCTGCAGCGACTCGGGCACCTCCATCGTGCGGACGTGGTTCCAGAACGGCGAGTCGGTGCGCTCGGTGGCCTTGTAGTGCAGCACGATGAAGTCGCGCACCCACTCGTATTCCTGCTGCATCACGCGGTTGTACTGGTCACGGTCCTCGTCGGCAAACCCGGCCGCGGGGAAGAAGGTCAGCAGGTGCGCGATGCCCATCTGCACCAGGTGGATGCTGGTCGATTCCAGCGGCTCGATGAAGCCGGCCGCCAGCCCGATGGACACCACGTTGGCGTTCCAGCTCAGGCGGCGGCGGCCGGTCTGGAAGCGGATGGGCCGCGGGTCGGCCAGCGGCGCGCCGTCCAGGTTGGACAGCAGCACCGCCTTGGCCTCTTCGTCGCTGATGAACCTGCTGGAATAGACGTGGCCGTTGCCGATGCGGTGCTGCAGCGGAATGCGCCACTGCCAGCCGGCCTGGCGCGCGGTGGCGCGCGTGTAGGGCGTGAGCTCCTGCGCCGAGGTGCAGGGCACGGCCAGCGCGCGGTCGCAGGGCAGCCAGTGCGACCAGTCCTCGTAGCCGGTCTTCAGCGCGCCTTCGATCAGCAGCGCGCGGAAGCCCGAGCAGTCGATGAAGAAGTCGCCTTCCACCAGATGGCCCGACTGCAGCCGCAGCGCCGCGACGTGGCCGTCCTCGGGACGCTGCAGCACGTCCACGATGCGGCCCTCGATGCGGGTGACGCCGCGTGTCTCGCTGTAGCCGCGCAGGAAGCGGGCGTAGAGCGAGGCGTCGAAGTGGAAGGCGTAGGCGATCTGCGACAGCGGCGAGTTCGGCATGTCGCTGCGCGGCCGCATGAACTTGTTGTGCAGGCAGGCCATCGTGTTGATGGAGTACCGGTCGAGCTCGTGCGCCTTGCCGGCCAGGTACTGCTTGAGCCAGTAGTGGTGGAAGTCCACCGTCCAGTTGTCCTGGCCGATCACGCCGAAGCCGTGGATGTAGCGGTCGCCCAGCCGGCCCCAGTTGACGAACTCGATGCCGAGCTTGAACGAGGCCTGCGTCTGGCGCACGAACTCGTTCTCGTCGAGGTCGAGCATGCGGTTGAACAGCGAGATCATCGGGATCGTCGCCTCGCCCACGCCGATGGTGCCGATCTCGTCGGACTCCACCAGCGTGATCTCGTAGCGGCCCCTCAGCACCTTGGCCAGCGCCGCGGCCGTCATCCAGCCGGAGGTGCCGCCGCCGACGATCACCACCTTGCGGATCAGGTTCATGTCCATGGTCTCTCGCCCCGGCGTGGGGCCCGCTGCCAACGATCGATCATTCCAAGAAACAAAACCCCCTGCCAGGGCTGCCCGGCAAGGGGTTTCACGGGTGGGCCGGCTTACTGGTACTTGTAGCTCAGCTTGACCGCCACCTCGGCACCGGTCTTGATCTCCTTGTCCAGGCTGCCGTTCGGGTTCAGCTGGCGGTAGACCGGCTTGTTCAGGTTGTTGCCCTCGAAGCGGAACGCCAGGCCCTTGGCCGGGCCGCTCTGGATCTCGTAGCCGATCTGCGCCGACAGCCACTTGGAGCCCTGGATGTACTTCAGCGTCGGGTAGCCGCCGATCTGGTCGTTGGCCACGCTGCCGATGAAGGTCGAGCGCTTGTTCTCCGCGATGAAGGCGCTGAAGCCGCCGCGCTCGTAGTACACCATCAGCTTGGTGTTGATCTTCGACAGGCCGGGCAGCGGCATGCTGCCGCCGGTGGGCACTTCCTGGTTCGGGTTCAGGCCGATCAGGTTGGGCAGGCTCACCGAGCTGTGGGTGTCGGCGTAGCTGCCCTGCATGCCGAAGCCTTCCAGCACCGGCAGGAACATGCCGAACGGCATCGACAGCGACACCTCCAGGCCGCTCACGTTGCCGCCGTTGCCGTTGGCGGCCTGCGTGAACACGCCGCGGTAGCCGTTGGTCGGGTTCGGCGCCAGGCCCAGCGCCTGGGCGTAGGGCGTGAAGTCGTAGCCGACCGTGGTCTGCGTCGTGATGTAGGTGTCCAGCTTCTTGAAGAAGCCCGAGACCGCGAAGTAGCCCTTGTTGCCGCTGAAGTACTTCTCGTACGACAGGTCCAGCGCCTTGGCCTTGAAGGGCTTGAGCTGCGGGTTGCCGGCCGAGCCCTTGTAGGCGTCGAGCGTGTTGTCGTTGGCCGCGGCGAACGAGTTGCGCATGTCGGTCAGCGTCGGGCGTGCGATCTGCACGCTGGCGCCGAAGCGCACCACGTTGCCGGTGCCGAGGTCGGCCGACAGGTTCACGGAAGGCAGGTAGTCGGTGAACTTCTTGCCGTCGGTGCTGAGGCCCGAGGCCGGGTTGTTCAGCACCACGCCCGGGCCGATGCCGGCGCGGAAGCCCGACGACGACTGGTCGGTGTGCACCACCTGCACGCCCGCGTTGCCGCGGATCGGCACGCCGCCCAGCGAGGTGTCGACGTTCGACTTCGCGTACAGCGTGGTGACCTTCTCCTCGACGATCCAGGTCTTCGAGAGGATGTCGTCGTTGTACTTGCGCTGGATCGCGGCGCCCGACCACAGGCCCACCTGCGGGTCGAAGGTCAGCATGTCGAAGCCGGTGCCGCCGACGTTGCGCTCGACGTAGGCGCCCGAGGGGAAGTTGATCGGGTCGCGGCCGCCGTTGGTGGCCGAGACGATCAGGCCTTCGTCGGTGCTGCGGTCCTTGGTGCGCTTGCTGAAGTTGGCGCCGAACTGCAGGTCGCTGAACATCGTGCCTTCGGGCAGCGCGGTGGTCAGGTCCAGGCGCACGGCGTTGATCTTGTCGACCACCGTCGGGCCCTTGGTGTAGCCGGCCTGCGGCTGGTTGGCCACGCCGCTCCAGCCGGTCTCGTCGCGGATCTTGATGATGTTCGGATCCGTGTAGTTGGCCGGGTTGCCCACCGTGAAGCGCGGCGTGCTGCCGCCGCTGGTGTCGAAGGTGAGCGTGTCGGCCACCGCGATGCTGCCGTAGGCCTCGATGTCGCGCTCGACGCGCTTGGCCTTGTTGCTGCTGATGTCCACCGAGCCGGTCCAGCCGGGCATGAACTTCCAGGTGTTCTTCCAGCCCAGCGAGGTGATCTTGTCGTTGTCGAAGATGCCTTCGCTCTGGGCGATCAGGTGCGCGTGGTTGTCCACGCCCTGGGTGTTCGGGTTCAGCGAGAAGGTGCCGCGCACCGCGGTGCCGTTGCCCGAGACCGTGGCGTTGTTGATCGTCGTCAGGCCCGCGCCGCCCAGGCCGCCGGCCAGGCGGGCGATCTTGGTGTACTGGTCGATCTTCGACCAGAACAGGTCCAGCTGGCTGCTGAAGTCCTTGTTCGGCTTGAAGGCGACGATGGCGGCGAAGCCGTCGCGGTCGTCGGTGAGGCGGCGGTTCTTGTAGTCCACGCCGCCGCCGAACGGCGCCGGCACGGTGACGCCGGCCTGCGTGCCGCCGCCGGCCAGGTTGGCCGTCACGGTGGCGCTGCCCCAGCCGCCCGATTCCACCTGGTTCGAGGTGCCGTCCACGCGCACGTAGCCCAGCGCCACGCCGATCTGGCGGTCGGCGAATTGGTCGACGTAGGACAGGCTGTAGCGGTGGCCGCGGCCTTCCACTTCCAGGCCCTTGCCGGTGGTGACGCGCTGCGCGCTGCCGGCGATGACGCGGCCGCCGAAGGCCAGCGGGTCGATCAGCCGGTTGTCGATGGTGCCGGCCAGGCCCGAGCCCATCAGGCCGGCGTCGCCGCTCTTGTAGACCGTGGCGCCGCCGATCAGCTCGGCCGGGTACACCGACAGGTCGATGGCGCGGCTGTCGCCGATGCCCGACTGCTCGCGGCCGTTGAGCAGGTAGCCCGAGAAGTCGGGGCCCATGCCGCGGATGTTGATCGTCGAGGCGCGGCCGTCGCGCGTGCGCTGCGTCGTCACGCCAGGCAGGCGCGCCAGCGACTCGGCGATGGTGGTGTCGGGCAGCTTGCCGATGTCTTCGGCCGAGATCGCCTCGACCACGCCGTCGGAGTTCTTCTTCGTCGCGATCGCGCTTTCGATGCCGCGGCGGATGCCGGTGATCGTGACGGTCTGCGTCGCGCTGTCCTGCGCCCAGACGGCGCCGGAAGTGGCCAGCACCGCCGCAGCGGCCGCCGCCACGGGCGTGGTGCGCAGCAGGCGTTGCTGTCGCGCGACGCGCCAGGGGGTCGTTCTTCTCATCGGGTGTCTCCTGAGTCTCTCGGGGAACAAGGAACTTCCATCGGCGCCGCCCTCGCGGCGCAGCCCGATCCGGAGGGTCCGGCGGGCCTTGTCCGGCACTGTGTACCAAAACTAGATGTGATGGATACCTTCGGAAACCCTAGGCGCAGGAGGCACACCGGCGTGACTTCCTTCGAAAACTACCCGTACTGCAGGCGGGACTGCCTCGCAACCAAGTGCCGACCTGGCGTGACCGAGGCCCGGCACCTGTAGCCAAACTACATGGCAGATTTGCAACAGCGTCGCATCCATGCGACAGCGACGCTTCGCTGCGCAGCCTGCCGGCTGCTGAAACCGGCTGTACCGCGCCGGCAAAAGGAAACGGGGGCCGCAGCTTCCGCCGCGGCCCCCGTCTCGATGGGGAGCGAAGTCGATTACTTCTTCGCTTCTTCCTTCTTCATTTCCTTCTTCATTTCCTTCTTCGCCGCGCTCGCGGCCGGCTTGGCCGGCTTGGCGGCGCTGGCGGCCATCGGGGCGCCGCCGGCGTGCGACGCGGCTTGGGCGCTGAAGGCGAAGGCGGCCAGGAACAGGGTGGTCAGCAGCTTGGTCATGTGGTGTCTCTCGGTTCGGGTGAAGGGGGGTGGACTCCGACCTGGGAGTCCCCCGTCGGACCCAGGCCTGGACACAACGGCGGCCAGGGCGATCCGTTGACAGCCTCCGGCACGCATCCGCGTGGCGGGGCGCAGCGTAACGCAGGCACTACGATGCCTGCCGTGACAAGCCGTCTCGCCGCCACCGCCTGTTGTCTTCTGCTGACAGCGGCCGCCGGCGCCGCCCCCTACACGCCCACCGCCGACAGCCAGGTGCTGGCCACGGTGCCGGCCCGCGCCAGCGACCCGCGCGCCCGCGAGCTGCAGGCGCTGCGCGAGGCCTGGCGTGCCGCGCCGCAGGACGCCGGAGCTGCCGTGCGCCTGGCGCGGCGCTACTTCGACGAGGTGGCCGCCAGCGGCGACCCGCGCTACGTGGGCTACGCCCAGGCGGCACTCTCACCCTGGTGGAGCGAAGCCGCGCCGCCGCCCGAGGTGCGCGTGCTGCGGGCCATGGTCCTTCAGTTCGACCATCGCTTCGCCCCCGCGCTGGCCGACCTGGACGGCGCGCTCGCCGTGGACCCCGCGAACGGCCCCGCCTGGTCGTGGCGCACCGCGATCCAGATGGTGCAGGCCGATTACGCCGGGGCGCGCCGGAGCTGCGCGGCGATGGCGCCGCTGACCACGCCGCTGATCGCCGCCGCCTGCCGCGCGCAGGTGGACGCCGCCACCGGACGCGCCGCAGCCGCTGCCGCCGAACTGCGCGCCGCGCTGGCGGCGGCCACCGACGCCAGCCCGGACGAGCGCCTGTGGGCGCTGACGCGGCTGGCCGAGACCGAGGAGCGACGCGGCGAGCACGCCGCTGCCGAAGCCGCGTTCCGCGCCGGCCTGGCCACCGCCGTGCCCGACATCTACCTGCAGGCCGCCTACGCCGACTTCCTGCTCGACCGCGGCCGCGCCGCCGAGGTGCTGGTGCTGCTGAAGGACGCCGGCCGTGCCGACGTGCTGCTGCTGCGCCTGGCCATCGCTGCGAAGGCGACCGGCGACGCGCGCGCGCCGGCTCTGGCGCAGGAACTGGCCACCCGATTCGAGGCCGCGAAGCTGCGCGGCGACACCACGCACCGCAAGGAGGAGTCGCGCGCGGTGCTGGCGCTGCAGGGCGACGGCCCGCGTGCGCTGGCGCTGGCACGCGAGAACTGGGCCGTGCAGCGCGAGCCGGCCGATGCGCGCATCCTGCTCGAGGCCGCGGTCGCCACCGGCGACTCGGCGGCCGCGCAGCCGGTGCTGGACTGGATGAAGGCCTCGGGCATCGAGAGCGTCGCGCTGCGCGGGCTGGCCGCGCGGCTGAACGCCGGCCCGAAGGCGGCGTCGCGCTGATGGTGCGGGCCCTGCTCGGCCTGCTGTTCGCGCTGCTGGCGGCGGCCGCGGGCGCGCACAAGCCGTCGGACAGCTACCTGTCGATCGCCGTGGACGGCCAGGGCCGGGTCTCGGGCCGCTGGGACATCGCGCTGCGCGACCTGGACTTCGCGATCGGCCTGGACGCCGACGGCGACGGCCGCATCACGTGGGGGGAGGTGCGCGCGCGACATGCCGACATCGCCGCCTACGCGGCGGCGCGGCTGCAGGTGCAGGCCGACGCCGCCGCCTGCACGCTGAACGTCGGCGCCCAGCAGGTCGACGACCACACCGACGGCGCCTACAGCGTGCTGCCGCTGGCCATCACCTGCCCCGGCCCGGTGCCGCACGCGCTGACGCTGGCCTACACGCTGTTCGCCGACATCGACCCGCAGCACCGCGGCCTGCTGAACCTGGCCAGCGGCGGCGCCACGCGCACCGCGATCCTCGGCCCGCAGGCGCCGCGCCAGAGCTTCGAACTCGCGGCCGCCGCGGTCAGCCGCTGGCAGCAGCTGCTGGACTACGGCCGCGAAGGCGTCTGGCACATCTGGATCGGCTTCGACCACATCCTGTTCCTGCTGTCGCTGCTGCTGCCGGCGGTGGGTATCTGGGCCGCGCGGCGCTGGCAGCCGGTGGAGCGCTTCGGCGCCGCGTTCTGGGACGTGCTGCGCATCGTCACCGCCTTCACGGTGGCGCACTCCATCACGCTGTCACTGGCAGCGCTCGGTTATGTGTCGCTGCCGTCGCGGCTGGTGGAGTCGTGCATCGCGGCCAGCGTGGTGCTGGCGGCGCTGAACAACGTGTGGCCGCTGCTGCACGAGCGGCGCTGGATGGTGGCCTTCGGCTTCGGCCTGATCCACGGCTTCGGCTTTGCCAGCGTGCTGGCCGACCTGGGGCTGCCGCAGGACGCGCTGGCCGTCGCGCTGCTGGGCTTCAACCTGGGCGTGGAGGCGGGGCAGCTGGCGATCGTGGCCGCCTTCCTGCCGCTGGCCTATGCCCTGCGGCGCACGCTGTTCTACCGCCGCGTGGTGCTGCTCGGCGGCTCGCTGGTGATCGCGGCGCTGGCCGCGGCCTGGTTCGCCGAGCGCGCGTTCGAGCTGAAGTTCATGCCGATCTGAAAGGCCGTGGTCGCGAAGCGGCTGTCGAAGGTGTCGGGCTCGGTGGTCGACAGGCGCAGCTCGATGGCGCGCAGCAGCCAGCGGCCGGGCAGCAGCGCCGGGAAACTGACGCGGCCTTCTGCGTCGCTGCGGCGCCAGACGCCGAGCGGGCTGTCCTCGCTGCGCAGTTCCACCGCCTGGCCGGCCAGTGGCGCGCCGTCGCGCCGCACGCGCACGTCGAAGGTCTGGCCGGCCTCGATGGCGCCGTCGTGTTCGATCGCCAGGTCCAGGCCCAGCGGCGCCGGGGCGGCGCCCGGGGTGTCGTCAAGCTCGATGCGCGCGTGTTTCACGTAGCGTTCGCGCCAGGGCCGGCCGCGGCGCCGCAGGTCGTCCCAGGCCGCACGCAGGGCGGGGCCGGGGTTGGCCTCGCGCAGGTAGAGGTCGATCTTGTCCGGCGCCAGCGTCACCGTGAACGGCGCGCTCTGCAGCCAGCAGGTGGATGCGCCGGGCGTGGCGCGCAGCTCCAGCGCGTGTTCAGCCGCGCGCGCGACCGCGAGCGTCGTCTCGATGCGTGCGGCGCGGCAACCGCTGGCGGCGATGAACTGCGGATCGAGCCCGCTCTCCTGGTGCGGGAACCGATTGCCGGTGCCGAGCGCCAGCCGGTCGCCGGAAAGGCGCTCGAACCAGGTGTCGTGGGCCTGCGCAGGCGTTGCCAGCAGGGCGGCGAAAATCCAGGCGATCGAGCGCGTCATGCGCGCCTGTACGCGCGCCAGGCGCCGGCAGATGCCTAAACCCGCAGCAGCGGCAGGCGTTCGGAAAGCGGCGGTACGCGCGCGCCGCCGCCGGCCAGGCGCTGGTCGTGCCGGTAGTCCTCGTGCACACGCAGCTGCCACGCGCTGCGGCCGAAGGCCTGCTGCAGGGCTGCCACGATGCGGTCGAAGGCGTGTCCTTCGTCGGCGTTGCTGTCCAGGTGCAGCACGCCGGGCTGCGGCGTTTGCAGCAGGGCCAGCAGCGCGCGGGCGGTGTCGTCCATGAACGAACACGCCGGCTTCCAGGCCCGGCTGGCGGCCACGCAGCCCTCGCGCCGCTGCCAGTCGTCCAGCTGCACGAGCATGTTGTTGCCGGCGCGCGCCGGGTCGATCTGCCAGCCCAGGCGCACCACGCTCGCGCCGGGGTGCGCGGCCAGCACCGCGTCTTCGCAGCGGATCTTGCTGCGGCCGTAGTCGTCGCGCGCGCTGCGCTCGTCGCCGGGCGCGTGCGGGCCATCGGGCTCGTGGTGGAACACCATCGCGGTGCTGGTGAACACGAACGGCACGCCGCGCCGCGCGGCCCAGGCGGCCATCCAGCCGGCCCAGGCCTCGTCGCCGGTGGCCAGGTGCGCGATGGCGTCGGGTGCGCCGGCATCCAGGAAGGCGCCGCCGAACACCGGCTTGTCCGGCGGCACGCGGTGGCGGTCCCAGCCCAGCACATGGTGGCCGGCCTGCAGCGCGGCCTGCGCCAGCACCGGCGCCAGCGTGCCGTTCAGGCCGGTGATGAGGATGCGCAAGCGCGACCTCGGCCTTCAGCCTTCGTGCTGCTCCAGCGCCATCGCGGCGCCGCCCAAAGCGGCCAGCGTGTCGGTGATCAGCGCGGTGGGAATCGCCTGCAGGTAGCTCTGGAAGCGGCCCTTGGCCTCGAAGCGTTCGCGGAAGCGCGACTCGAAGAAGCGCTCGCCCAGGCGCGGCACGATGCCGCCGCCGATGAACACGCCGCCGCGCGCGCCCAGCACCAGCGCCACGTTGCCGGCGAAGCTGCCGAGCAGCGCGCAGAAGCTGTCGATGGCGCGGCTGCAGACGACGTCCTGTCCGTTCAGGCCGCGCTCGACGATCTCCTCGGCCGACAGCGCCGCGCCTGCGGGCTGGCCCAGCACCTGCGCCACCGCGCGGTGCAGCACCGGCAGCCCGATGCCCGAGAGCACGCGTTCCGCCGAGACGTGCGCGAACTCGCGCCGCACCGCCGACAGCAGCGCCGATTCGAAGTCGTCGGCTGCCGAGACGCTGGAGTGCCCGCCTTCGCCCGGCACCGCCACCCAGCCGTGCGCGGTGGGCACGAGCCCGGCCACGCCCAGGCCCGTGCCGGGCCCGATGACCGCCAGCGTGCCGCGCGGTGCCGCCGGCGTGCGGCCGATGGCGCGCTGCTGGTGCGGCGCCAGCCGCGGCAGCGACAGCGCCAGGGCCTCGAAGTCGTTCAGCAGCAGCAGCTGGTCGAGCCCCAGCTGGGCCTGGGTGGTGCTGCGCGAGAAATTCCAGCCGTTGTTGGTGAAACCGACGCGGTCGCCGCCCACCGCGGTGGCCACCGCGAAAGCACCGCCACGCGGGGCGCGGTAGCGCTCGCCCAGGGTCTGCGCCAGCTGCGCCAGGTACACGCGCGCCGCCTCGGCCGGGCCGGCGTGCTCCGCGGTGGGCAGCGTCTGCACGTGCGCCACCGCGGCGCCGTCGTCGTCCATCCAGCCGAAGCGCGCGTTGGTGCCGCCGATGTCGGCCAGCAGCCAGGGCCTGGCCACACCGCCCGCGGGCAACTGGGTTCGTACGGCTTCAGGATCGGACATGAGACGGTTGTCGACAGCAGGGGTGTTGCCCTGCGAAGGTGCATCGGCGGGCCAGGGTCGTCGGCACGGTAGCAAAACTACAGACTCACAACAAGGGATGAAACACGGGTCGCCGAAGGGCTACCCAGCAAGATGCAGGGCGGCACCCCGGGGAAACCTGTAGCGAAGCTACAGCCGCTGCCTTGAGGGTCGTCTCTGGCGGCCGGCTGGCGTGCGTCACGCACAATGCGTGCCCATGACGCCGTATCCGAGCCCGCGCCTGCTTGCCGACATCGGCGGCACCTACGCCCGCTTCACGATCGAGGCCGCGCCCGGTTCGTTCGAGCATACGGCCTCGCTGCGCTGCGCCGACCACGCCGACTTCCATGCCGCCGTGTCCGCCTACCTGGCGGGCCTGCCCGAAGGTGCGGTGCCGCACATCGAGCACGCCGCCATCGCGATCGCGAACCCGGTCGAGGGCGACCAGGTGCGCATGACCAACTACCACTGGCAGTTCAGCATCGAGCAGATGCGCGAGCGCCTGGGCTTCAGCACGCTGGTGGTGGTGAACGACTTCACCGCGCTGGCGATGGCGCTGCCGCGGCTGGCGCCGCACCAGCGCCGCCAGGTGGGCGGCGGCGCGGCGCGCGAGAACAGCGTGGTGGGCATCCTCGGTTCGGGCTCGGGCCTGGGCGTGAGCGGGCTGATCCCGCTGGCCGGCGAGCAGGGCACGGGCTACGTGGCGCTGGGCACCGAGGGCGGGCACACCAGCTTCTCGCCGCGCGACGAGCGCGAGATCGCGATCCTGCGCTACGGCCTGACGCAGTTCTCGCACGTGTCCTTCGAGCGGCTGCTGTCGGGTCCGGGGCTCGAGCTGATCTTCCGCGCGCTGTGCCACCGCGCGGGCCGCGCCGCGCAACCGCTGTCGGCGCCCGAGATCACGCGCCGCGCCCTCGACGGCAGCGACGAGGTCTGCACCGAGACGCTGCAGGCCTTCTGCGCGATGCTGGGCACCGCGGCGGCCAACCTGGCGGTGACGCTGGGGGCTCTGGGCGGCATCTACATCGGCGGCGGCATCGTGCCGCGCCTGGGCGAGTACTTCGACCGTTCGGGCTTCCGCGCCCGCTTCGAGGACAAGGGCCGCTTCAGCGACTACGTGAAGGTCATCCCGACCTACGTGGTGACGGCCGAGCAGGCCACCTTCATGGGCGCGTCGGCGATCCTCGCGGCGCAGCTGCGCACGCTGGAGGCCGACCAGGGCTCGGCCATCCTCGACCAGATCCGGCGCGCGCGCGAGAACCTCTCGCCGGCCGAGCGCCGAGTGGCCGACCACGTGCTGGCGCATCCGCGCGCGGCGCTGTCGGACCCCATCGCCGAGATCGCGAAGGCGGCGCAGGTGAGCCAGCCCACGGTGATCCGCTTCTGCCGCACGCTGGGCTGCGAGGGCCTGTCGGACTTCAAGCTGCGGCTGGCCTCGGGGCTGTCGGGCACGGTGCCGCTGACGCACACGCAGGTGACCGGTTCCGACTCGGTGCTGGAGCTGGGCGTGAAGGTGCTGGGCAACACGGCCAGCGCGATCCTGCAGGTGCGCGACCAGCTCAACCGCGACAACCTGGTGCGCGCCATCGAGCTGCTGGCCGCGGCCCAGCGCATCGAGTTCTTCGCGGTGGGCCACTACGGCGTGGTGGCCGACGACGCGCAGTTCAAGTTCCTGCGCTTCGGGCTGCCGTCGGCCAGCTTCACCGATCCGCGCCTGCAGGTGCTGGCGGCCAACGTGCTGAAGCCGTCCGACGTGGCGGTGGTCATCAGCAGCAGCGGCCGCATCGACGACCTGCTGGCGGTGGCCGAGCTGGCGCGCGCGCGCGGCGCCGCGGTGGTGGCCATCACCGCCAGCCAGAGCCCGCTGGCCAAGAAAGCCGACGTGGCGCTGCTGGTGGACCACGTGGAGGACGTGGCCACGCACGTGCCGATGGTCAGCCGCATCCTGCACCTGCTGGTGATCGACATCCTGGCCGTGGGCGTGGCGATGCGCCTGGGCGGCGAGGGCGCGGTGGCGCTGCCGCGGGCCGCGTCCGACGGGCTGGACGAGGCGCAGCAGCCCGCGGCGGCGCCGGCCGGCGCTCAGCGCGTGGCGCCCGGTGTCAGCACGGCGGGGCCGCTGGCGCGGCTCACGTCACACAGCCGGTAGCCAGCGGGCGCCCGCGGTCTCCTAGAATCGCGGGTCTTCCGAGGAGCGTTGCAACGGGGCTTCCCCGCCAGGCTCGGAACTGCAGCAGCAACGGCGCTCATCCTTTCACCCAGGATGAGCCGCCATGTCCGTCGCCCCCGCTCCCACCGCCCCGATGCGCCTGTCCGGCCTGGAGCCGGTGGCAATAGCCGCCGGTTCGCTGTTCGTCAACATCGGCGAACGCACCAACGTCACGGGCTCCAAGGCCTTCGCGCGCATGATCCTCGAGGGCCGCTTCGAGGATGCGCTCAGCGTCGCGCGCCAGCAGGTGGAGAACGGCGCGCAGGTCATCGACATCAACATGGACGAGGCCATGCTCGACAGCGCCGCGGCGATGGAGCGCTTCCTGAAGCTCATCGCCGGCGAGCCCGAGATCGCGCGCGTGCCGATCATGATCGACTCCAGCAAGTGGAGCGTGATCGAGGCCGGCCTCAAGTGCATCCAGGGCAAGGGCATCGTCAACAGCATCTCGCTGAAGGAAGGCGAAGACGAGTTCAGGCGCCAGGCCAAGCTGGTGCGCCGCTACGGCGCGGCCACCGTCGTGATGGCCTTCGACGAGAAGGGTCAGGCCGACACCTTCCAGCGCAAGACCGAGATCTGCGCGCGCGCCTACCGCATCCTGGTCGACGAGGTCGGTTTCCCGCCCGAGGACATCATCTTCGACCCCAACATCTTCGCCATCGCCACCGGCATCGAGGAGCACGACAACTACGCGGTGGACTTCATCGAGGCCACGCGCTGGATCAAGCAGAACCTGCCCGGCGCGAAGGTGAGCGGCGGCGTCAGCAACGTGAGCTTCAGCTTCCGCGGCAACGATCCGGTGCGCGAGGCCATCCACACCGTGTTCCTGTACCACGCGATCAAGGCGGGGCTGGACATGGGCATCGTCAACGCCGGCATGGTCGGCGTCTACGACGACCTGGAGCCGCGGCTGCGTGAGCGCGTGGAGGACGTGGTGCTGAACCGGCGCAAGGACGCCGGCGAGCGCCTGGTGGAGATCGCCGAGAGCGCCAAGGGCCAGGCCAAGGACGACAGCGCCAAGCTCGCGTGGCGCGGCGGCGGCGTGAACGAGCGTCTGTCGCACGCGCTGGTGCATGGCATCACCGAGTTCATCGTCGCCGACACCGAGGAAGCCTGGCGTGCCATCGAGGCGAAGGGCGGCCGGCCGCTGCACGTGATCGAAGGCCCGCTGATGGCCGGCATGAACATCGTCGGCGACCTGTTCGGCCAGGGCAAGATGTTCCTGCCGCAGGTGGTGAAGAGCGCGCGCGTGATGAAGCAGGCGGTGGCGCACCTGCTGCCCTACATCGAGGAAGAGAAGAAGGCGCTGATCGCCGGCGGCGGCGAGGCCAGGTCCAAGGGCAAGATCGTCATCGCCACCGTCAAGGGCGACGTGCACGACATCGGCAAGAACATCGTCACCGTCGTGCTCCAGTGCAACAACTTCGAGGTCGTCAACATGGGCGTGATGGTCCCGTGCCAGGACATCCTCGCGAAGGCGAAGGTGGAGGGCGCGGACATCATCGGGCTCAGTGGCCTCATCACGCCGAGCCTGGAGGAGATGCAGTACGTCGCCGCCGAGATGCAGCGCGACGACTACTTCCGCATCAAGAAGATCCCGCTGCTGATCGGCGGCGCCACCTGCAGCCGCGTGCACACCGCGGTGAAGATCGCGCCCAACTACGAAGGGCCGGTGGTCTACGTGCCGGACGCCTCGCGCAGCGTGGGCGTCTGCAGCGACCTGATCAGCGACGAGCGCGCCACCAGGTTCATTGCCGAGCTGCGCAGCGACTACAACGAGGTGCGCCGCCTGCACGCGCAGAAGAAGGCCGCGCCGCTGGTGACGCTGAAAGAGGCGCGCGAGAACAGGCACCGCGTGGACTGGGCCGCCTACCGCCCGCCGATGCCCAAGTTCATCGGCCGGCGCGAGTTCCGCAACTACGACCTGGCCGACCTCGCCGGCGCCATCGACTGGGGCCCCTTCTTCCAGACCTGGGATCTCGCCGGCAGGTTTCCCGAGATCCTGCGCGACGAGGTCGTCGGCCACGAGGCGCAGCGCGTGTTCAGCGACGGCAAGCGGCTGCTGCAGCGGCTGATCGAAGGCCGCTGGCTGCAGGCCAGCGGCGTGGTGGCGCTGCTGCCGGCCAACACGGTGGACGACGACACGATCGAGGTCTACACCGACAGCACGCGCCGCACGGTGGCGCTGCGCTGGAGCCCGCTGCGTCTGCAGACCGAGCGGCCTACTGTGGAGGGCGTGAAACGGCCGAACCGCAGCCTGGCCGACTTCGTCGCACCGCGCGGCGTGGCCGACGACTACATCGGCCTGTTCGCCGTCACCGCCGGGCTGGGCGTCGAGAAGAAGGAGAAGCAGTTCACCGACGACCACGACGACTACAGCGCGATCATGCTGAAGGCGCTGGCCGATCGTCTCGCCGAGGCCTTCGCCGAACGGCTGCACCAGCGCGTGCGCACCGACCTGTGGGGCTATGCGCCGCACGAGGCGCTGTCCAACGAGGAGCTGATCGCCGAGAAGTACCGCGGCATCCGGCCCGCACCCGGCTACCCGGCGTGCCCGGACCACAGCGTCAAGCGCGCGATGTTCCGCGTGCTGCAGGCGGAAAGCATCGGCATGGGCCTGACCGAGAGCCTGGCGATGACGCCGGCCGCCAGCGTCAGCGGCTTCTACCTCGCCCACCCGGAAGCGACCTACTTCAACGTCGGCCGCATCGGCGACGACCAGCTCGTCGACTGGGCGGCGCGCCAGAAGCTGGCCGAGGACGAGGCGCGTCGGCTGCTCGCCCCGGCGCTCGGCTAACGGCCGGACTGCGCGGCCGCGGCGCCGCGCAACCCCGCGCTTGCAGGGGCGCGGCCCGTATCACCTGCATCCGCCCGTAAGGGCATCGCGGAGTGCCAACTAGTTGGCAGTTGGGGCGCTGGGCGGCTGCCGAGAATGGTTTTCGAGCGTGAGCCAGCGCACGGCTTGCGCGCCCCTCCTTCGAGAACCACCGAGCGCAGCGGACCGCACCGTTGCCGGGAGTCCCACGATGCCTTCCAGCCGAGAACGCGCCATGAAGCACATGAGCGCCCGGATGAGGGCCTGCGCGCGGGCCGCCTGCGGCGGCGGCGGTGGCGGCAGCGACGGCGGCGGCGCCACGCCGCCCCCGCCGCCACCCCCGCCCCCGCCGCCGGTGGTGGAGAAGCCCGCCACGCGCGATGCCGCGGCGCGCTTCCTGGCCCAGTCCACCTACGGCCCCGTCGATGCGCAGATCGACCGCCTGATGGACGTCGGCTACGCGGCCTGGATCGACGAGCAGCTGGCGCTGCCCGCCACCTCGCACCGCACCTACTGGGAGACGCGCGACGCCGAGATCAAGGCCGCCAACGCCGCCAACAGCGCCGGCCAGGACCAGGTCTTCGAATCGTTCTGGAAGCAGGCCATCAGCGGCAACGACCAGCTGCGCCAGCGCGTGATGTTCGCGCTGTCCGAGATCTTCGTGATCTCGATGGTCGACGACGGCGTGGGCAACAACCCGCGCGCCGTGGCGGCCTGGATGGACATGCTGGGCGACAAGGGCCTCTCCAACTACCGCGAGCTGCTGGAATCGGTGTCGCGCCATCCGATGATGGGCGTGTACCTCTCGCACCTGCGCAACCAGAAGGCCGACGCCCGCACCGGCCGCGTGCCCGACGAGAACTACGCCCGCGAGGTGATGCAGCTGTTCTCGATCGGCCTCGTCGAGCTGAACGAGGACGGCACCGCGAAGACCACCGGCGGCGCGACGACCGACACCTACGCGCCGGCCGACATCGCCGGCCTGGCGCGCGTGTTCACCGGCTTCAGCTGGAACTGCCCCGACTGGCCCGACAACGGCTGCTTCTTCAACGGCACCGCCAACGGCAACTCGGACCCCGACCGCACCTTCAAGGCGATGCAGGGCTATCCGCAGTACCACAGCGTGGAGGTGAAGACCTTCCTCGGCACCACGATCCCGGCGCAGGCCACCTCGAATCCCGACGCCAGCCTGAAGAGCGCGCTCGACGCGCTGGCGGCGCATGCCAACGTCGGCCCCTTCATCGGCCGCCAGCTGATCCAGCGCCTGGTCACCAGCAACCCGAGCCCGGCCTACGTGCGCGCCGTGGCGCAGACCTGGGCCAACAACGGCAGCGGCGTGCGTGGCGACCTGAAGGCGGTGGTGAAGGCGGTGCTGATGCATCCGGAAGCGCGCACCGTCTCCAGCACCTCCGGCAAGGTGCGCGAACCGGTGCTGCGCCTGTCTGCCTTCCTGCGCGCCTTCCCGCACACCAGCGACACCGGCTGGTGGCGCGTGGGCAACACCGACAACGCCGCCACCTCGCTGGGCCAGACGCCGATGCGCTCGCCCTCGGTGTTCAACTTCTACCGGCCCGGCTACGTGGCGCCGGGCAGCACGTCGGGCGCCGCGGGGCTGGCTGCGCCGGAGCTGCAGATCGCGCACGAGACCACGGCCGCGGCCTGGGTCAACTACATGCGCGACAACGTGGCCTCGGGCACCGGTGCCACCAACGGCGTGGTCAACGGGCAGACGCTGAACCGGCGCGACATCCGCCCCGACTTCACCGCCGAGCTGGCGCTGGCCACCGACGCCGCGGCGCTGGTGGACCGCGTCGCGCAGCGCCTGACCTACGGGTCCATGGGCGCCACCGCGAAGGCCGACATCGCCACCGCGGTGGGCAGCATCGCGATCCCGGCCGCCACCGGCAGCAACCAGGCCGCCATCGACACCGCCAAGCGCAACCGCGTCAACGCGGCCGTGCTGCTCGTGCTGGTCTCGCCCGAGTTCCAGGTGCTCAAGTAACCCGAAGAGACGGACAGAACATCATGTCGTTCCAACCCAAGCTTCCGCCTTCGGCTGCCTCGCGCCGCGTCTTCCTGCAGCACGCCGGCGCGATGAGCCTGCTGGCCGGCGCCGGCGCGCCCGCCGCGCTGAACCTGCTGGCCGCCGGCTCGGCCGCGGCGCAGACCGCGCCCGACTACAAGGCGCTGGTCTGCTTCTTCTTCTTCGGCGGCAACGACGCGTACAACATGCTGCTGGCCACCGACACGCCGAGCTGGACCGCCTACACCGCCACGCGCAACCAGGCGCCCGATTCCATCGCGCTGCTGGCGCCGGGCACCGCGTCCACGCCGGGTGCCGCGGCCGGCTCGCCGGCGCGGCTGGGGGGCGTGCTGGCCATCAACCCGGGCAACGTCGCGGTGCTCAACGCCGGGCGCACCTTCGCGCTGCACCCGCTGATGGGCACGCTGCAGACGATGTTCGACACCGACAAGCGCCTGGCCGTCGTGCCCAACATCGGGCCGCTGATCCGGCCGACGACGAAGGCGCAGTACGGCCAGGCCTCGCATCCGAAGCCGGCCAGCCTGTACTCGCACAACGACCAGCAGAACACCTGGCAGGCGCTGGCCACCGAAGGCGTCACGCGCGGCTGGGGCGGGCGCATGGGCGACGCGCTGGCCAGCATGAACACGCGCGTGGCCTTCACCTCGGTGTCGGCGGCGGGCAATGCGGTGTGGCTGTCGGGGCAGACGGTGCGCCAGTACCAGGTCAGCACCAACGGCGCCATCCGCATGGGCGCCGACGGCAACGGCCGCATCTACGGCAGCACCGCCGTGGCCGACCTGGCGTTGCGCCTGGCCGGCCAGGCGCGTGGCAACCACGTGCTGGAGGCCGACGTGGCCACGGTGGCGCAGCGCTCCATCGACGCCGAGCTGGTGCTGCGCAACGCGCTCAAGGCTGCCAGCGATCCGCTGTTCGGCACCGCGCCGGCCAGCGGCAACTACAACGCCAACGCCGACCCCAAGCTGCAGTACGACAACCCGCTCACCGGCGCGAAGGCCTTCAACCAGGTGGCGCAGCAGTTCCAGATCGTCGCGCGCATGATCGACGCGGGGCTCTCCGGCGCCACTGGCGTGAAGCGCCAGGTGTTCTTCGTGAGCCTGGGCGGCTTCGACACGCACGACCTGCAGAACCGCAACCAGGCCGACCTGATGGCGCGCATCGCCCACGCGCTGCGCTACTTCGACACCGCGCTGGGTGCGATGAACGCGCGCGCCAACGTCACCACCTTCACCGCCAGCGACTTCGGCCGCACCTTCACCAGCAACGGCGACGGCACCGACCACGGCTGGGGCAGCCACCACTTCGTGATGGGCGGCGCCGTGAACGGCGGCAACATCTATGGCCGCCACCCGGTGCTGGGCGCGAAGAACGCCAACAACAACAACTTCGACAGCAGCCCCGACCAGCTGGGCAACGGCGCGATGCTGCCCGAGGTGTCGGTGGACCAGCTCGGCGCCACGCTGGGCAGCTGGTTCGGCGTCAGCGACAGCGGGCTACTGGACATCTTCCCGAACCTGGCGCAGTTCGACGCAGCCAAGCGCAACCTCGGCTTCATGGTCTGACCCGTCGCTCGGCGAGACACTTGCTTGCACCCACCCGAAAGGGCCGGTGCAAGACTCGCGGCCTTCCAGTCGAACGTCCGAACGAAGGGGGAGCCGTGAGGAGCAGATCCGCCTGGCTGGCCGCCTGGGCCAGCGCCGTCGTGCTGATGACCGCCTGCGGCGGCAGCGGCAGCGGCGTCATCAACAACCCGGCCCACGACGACGGCGGCGCCACCGCCCGCGCGCTGGCCGCGCGTGCCGGCGAGGCGCCGGCCACACGCGCCGAAGCCGCGCGCTTCCTCACGCAGGCCACCTTCGGCCCCACCGACGCCGACATCGACCAGCTGATGGCGGTGGGCTACGAAATCTGGCTCAACCGCCAGTTCAAGCGCCAGGCCACCTCGCACCGCGCCTGGTGGGAAGCGCGCGACGCGGCGATACGCGCCGAGACGCCCACGTCCGGTGCCAACCAGGACCAGGTCTGGGAGAGCTTCTGGAAGCAGGCTTCGACCGGCGAAGACCAGCTGCGCCAGCGCATGGTGTTCGCGCTGTCGCAGATCTTCGTGATCTCGGCGGTGGACGGCAACGTCGGCAACCAGCCGCGTGCCATGGCCGCCTGGCTGGACATGCTGGGCGAACGCGCCTTCGGCAGCTACCGCGAGCTGCTGGAAGCGGTGACGCTGCACCCGATGATGGGGCTGTACCTCTCGCACCTGCGCAACCAGAAGCCCGACGCCGCCACCGGCCGCATCCCCGACCAGAACTACGCGCGCGAGTCGATGCAGCTGTTCTCGATCGGCCTCGTGAAGCTCAACCTCGACGGCACGCCGCAGCTCGTCAATGGCCAGCCGGTGGAGACCTACGGCCCGGCCGACGTGGCGGGCCTGTCGAACGTCTTCACCGGCTTCAGCTGGGCCTGCCCGGCGGCGCCGGCGAACAACTGCTTCCTCAACGGCAGCAGCGGCGGCGTGAGCGACCCCGACCGCTACTTCAAGCCGATGGTGGCCTACCCGCAGTACCACAGCACCATTGCGAAGAGCTTCCTCGGCGTGACGATTCCCGTGCAGACCGCGCCGGACGCGGCGGGCGACCTGAAGACCGCGCTCGACACGCTGGCCAACCATCCGAACGTCGGCCCGTTCATGAGCCGGCAGCTGATCCAGCGCCTGGTCACGAGCAACCCGAGCCCGGCCTACGTGCGCGACGTGGCGACGGTGTGGAACGCCAGCGGCACGCGCTCGCGCGGCGACCTGAAGGCGGTGCTGCTGGCCATCCTGACGCACCCCGAGGCCAGGCTGCAGAGCGACAGCCAGGGCAAGCTGCGCGAACCGGTGCTGCGCCTGTCGGCCTACCTGCGCGCCTTCCCGCATGCCAGCGACACCGGCAACTGGCGCGTCGGCAACACCGACAACGTCGCCACCTCGCTGGGCCAGACGCCGTTGCGCTCGCCCTCGGTGTTCAACTTCTACCGCCCGGGCTACGTGCCGCCCGGCACGCAGATCGCGGCCGCCGGCCTGGTGGCGCCCGAGATGCAGCTCGTCAACGAGAGCAGCGTCTCGGCCTGGGTCAACTTCATGCGCGACAACCTCACCAGCGGCGTCGGCCAGTTCAACGGCGTGGTGGGCGGCGTCACCTTCAACCGGCGCGACCTGCAGCGCAACTGGGCGCCCGAGCTCGCGCTGGCCACCACGCCGGCGGCGCTGACCAGCGCGGTCACCGACAAGCTGCTCTACGGCCAGCCGGCCGATGCGCTGCGCACCGAGATCACGAATGCGATCAGCCGCATCAACATCCCGGCGCCCAACGGCAGCAACCAGGCGCAGATCGACGCGGCGAAGTTCAACCGCGTGAAGTCGGCGCTGCTGCTGACGCTGGCGTCGCCCGAGTTCCTGGGCCAGAAGTGAGGAGGCCGCGATGAGCAAGCACTTCGACAGCCCGGCCTCCCGCCGCCACTTCCTGCGCCAGGCCGGCGCGCTGTCGGCGCTGGTGGGCACAGGCGCCGCGCCGCTGGCGCTGAACCTCGCGGCGCTCGGCGCCGCATCGGCACAGGCCGCGGGCGAGTACCGCGCGCTGGTCTGCCTGTTCTTCTACGGCGGCAACGACGCCTACAACATGGTGCTGCCCACCGATGCGAGCAGCTGGAACGCCTACACGGTGACGCGCAACCAGGCGCCGGACCCGATCGCGCTGCTGGCGCCGGGCACCGCGCCGCTGCTCACCGCGCCGGTGGGTTCGCCGGCACGGCTGGGCGGCGTGCTGCCGATCTCGCCACTGCGCGCGCAGGGCCGCAGCTTCGCGCTGCACCCGCTGCTGGGTTCGCTGCAGACGCTGTTCGACACCGACAAGCGGCTCGCGATCCTGCCCAACATCGGCCCGCTGATCCTGCCCACCGACAAGACGCAGTACGCATCGGCCGCGCACCCGAAGCCGCCGCGCCTGTTCTCGCACAACGACCAGCAGGCCACCTGGCAGGCGCTGGCGCCCGAAGGCGCCACCCGCGGCTGGGGCGGCCTGATGGGCGACGTGCTGGCGGCCCAGAACACGCTGCCGATCTTCACCGCGATCTCGGCGGCCGGAAACGCCGTGTTCCTGTCGGGCAACTCGATCCTGCAGTACCAGGTGAACACCAGCGGCGCGGTGCCGCTGGGCGTGAACACGGCGGGCCAGGTCTACGGCTCGGCCGACGTGGGTGCGGCCCTCCACCGCATCGTGCGCAACGCGCGCCAGACACACCCGTTCGACAAGGACCTGGCCGACGTGGCCGGCCGTTCGATCGACGCCGAGCTCGCGCTGCGCAGCGCTTTGCGCGCCGCCAGCGACCCCGCCTTCGGCACGCCGCCGGCGAGCGGCAACTACAACGCCGCCAACGACCCCAAGCTGCAGTACCTGAATCCACTCACCGGCAACATGGCGGCCAACGGGCTGGCGCAGCAGTTCCAGATCGTCGCGCGCCTCGTCGATGCCGGCCTGCGCGGCGCCACGCAGGCCAAACGCCAGGTGTTCTTCGTCAGCCTGGGCGGCTTCGACACCCACGACTTCCAGAACCGCAACCAGGCCGACCTGATGGCGCGGCTGGCGCAGGCGCTGAAGTACTTCGACGACACCATGGGCGGGCTCAACGCGCGCAGCCAGGTCACGCTCTTCACCGGCAGCGACTTCGGCCGCACCTTCACGAGCAACGGCGACGGCACCGACCACGGCTGGGGCAGCCACCACTTCGTGATGGGCGGTGCGGTGGCGGGCGGCGACCTCTACGGCCGCTTTCCCATCCTCGGCATCAAGAACACCAACAACAACAACTTCGACAGCAGCCCGGACCAGCTCGGCAACGGCTCGCTGCTGCCGCAGACCAGCGTGGAGCAGCTCGGCAACACGCTGGGGCGCTGGATGGGCCTGTCGGACACCACGCTCGCCGGCATCTTCCCGAACCTGGCGAACTTCCCTGCGGCGTCACGCGATCTGGGCTTCTTTACCACGCCCGCCGCGAGGCTCTGACAGAGGTGCCGCGGCTATGATCCGCGGCCCTCTGAAATGAACGCTCCGGTTTCCCTCAACGCCGCCCAGATGCAGGCGGTGCAGCATCTCAGCGGCCCCTGCCTGGTGCTGGCCGGCGCCGGCTCGGGCAAGACGCGCGTGATCGTGCACAAGATCGCGCGGCTGCTGCAGGACGGCCTGCTGCCCAAGCAGATCGCGGCCATCACCTTCACCAACAAGGCCGCGGCCGAGATGCGCGAACGGGCGAAGGCGCTGGTGGGTCCGCGCGCCGCGAAGGACCTCGTGATCAGCACCTTCCACTCGCTGGGAGTGAGGATGCTGCGCAGCGACGGCGAGCGCATCGGCCTGAAGCCCAACTTCAGCATCCTCGACAGCGACGACGTGCTGGGCGTCCTGCGCGACGCCGGCGGCACCACCGACAACAACACCGCCCGGCGCTGGCAGTGGACCATCAGCCTGTGGAAGAACCAGGGGCTCGATGTCGACGGGGCGGCTGCGGCCGCCACCGATGCCGACGAGCAGGTGGCCGCACGCGTGATGCGCCTGTATCAGGAGCGGCTGCTGGCCTTCCAGGCGGTGGACTTCGACGACCTGATCGGCCTGCCGCTGGCGCTGCTGCAGAAGGACGACGAGGCGCGCGCGAAATGGCAGGGCCTGTTCCGCCACGTGCTGGTGGACGAGTACCAGGACACCAACGCCGTGCAGTACGAGCTGCTGAAGGCGCTCGTCGGCGAACGCGCGCACTTCACCGCGGTGGGCGACGACGACCAGAGCATCTACGGCTGGCGCGGTGCCACCATCGACAACCTGAAGCGGCTGCCGCAGGACTTCCCGCAGCTCAAGGTGATTCCGCTCGAGCAGAACTACCGCAGCACCGGCCACATCCTGCGTGCGGCCAACGCGGTGATCGCGCAGAACCCCAAGCTCTTCGAGAAGAAGCTCTGGAGCGAGTTCGGCGACGGCGAGCCGGTGCGCGTGATCGACTGCGACAGCGAGGAGCACGAGGCCGAGCGGGCCGTCACCCGCATCCAGGCGCTGCGGGCGCAGGACGGCCGCAACAAGTTCAGCGACTTCGCCGTGCTCTACCGCGCCAACCACCAGGCGCGCGTGTTCGAGCAGAAGCTGCGCGCGGCGCAGATCCCGTACAAGGTGTCGGGCGGCCAGAGCTACTTCGACCGCGCCGAGATCAAGGACCTGTGCGCCTGGCTGCGGCTGCTGGTCAACACCGACGACGACCCCGCGTTCCTGCGCGCCGCCACCACGCCCAAGCGCGGCATCGGCCACCAGACGCTGGCCACGCTCGGCGAATTCGCGTCGAAGTGGAAGATCAGCCTGTTCGAGGCGCTGTTCGCGCCCAGCCTGCCCGGCGTGCTGAAGGGCAAGGCCATCGACGCGCTGCACGAGTTCGGCCGGCTCGTCAACGACCTGCAGCACCGCGCCGGGCATGCCAGCGGCGCCGACGACGCACGCGCGCTGCTGCTGGACTGGCTCAAGGGCATTGCCTACGAGCAGCACCTGCACGATGCGGAGGACAGCGAAAAGCTCGCCGCCGCGCGCTGGGCCAATGTGCTGGACTTCGTCGACTGGATCGCCAAGCGCTGCGGCGGTGACGTGGAAGCCGGCGACGAAGCCCAGACCGTGCTGCAGGTGGCGCAGACCATCGCGGTGATCATCAGCCTGGCCGAGCGCGCCGACGAGCAGGACGTGGTGACGCTGTCGACGCTGCACGCCGCGAAGGGCCTGGAGTGGCCGCACGTGGTGCTGGCGGGTGTCAACGAAGGGCTGCTGCCGTTCAAGGCGGGCGACGAGGAGATGACACCCGAGCGCCTGGAGGAAGAGCGCCGGCTGATGTACGTGGGCATCACGCGCGCGCGCAGCACGCTGGTGGTGAGCACGCTGCGCCGGCGCAAGAAGGGCCGCGACACGGTGCAGGCGATTCCCAGCCGCTTCGTCGCCGAGATGAAGCTGAACGAGGCGCGCACGAAGGACGATCCGCGCGAGCGGCTGAAGCGCCTGCGCGCCGAGATGGCCGCGAAGGCCGCGAACGCCGTACCGCCGCCGGCCTGAGCGCGTCGCCATCCCCAGGATGGCAGCTACCGGCCACGCAATCCCGGTGCTAGCCTGACCGCACGGCCTGCACGGCGGGCGGGAAGAGGAGAACGCGATGCGCCTTTTCGCGAAGCGCTGGCTGGTGCTGGCGCTGGTGGCGGCCGCCTGCTCGGTGAACCCGCCGCAACCCGAGCCGATGCCGGCGCCCGAGGCGCGCGACCCCGGGCCGCGCGCCGGCGGCGGCACGGTCGGCGGTCCGATCGAGGGCCTGAAGCCCGAAGAGCGCGTGCTGTTCGACGTCGGCCTGGAGGACTTCTCGGAAGCCGAGGACGTCAAGGACGGGCTGGGCCCGACGATGAACCTCGACGGCTGCGCCGGCTGCCACCTGGCGCCCGCGGTCGGCGGCAGCAGCCCGGCGGTGAATCCGCAGGTGGCCTTCGCGACGAAGGAGGGCGCGCGCAACCGGGTGCCGTCGTTCCTGCGCAGCGACGGCCCCGTGCGCGAGGTGCGCCGCGTGAAGAACCCCGACGGCACGGCCGACGGCGGCGTGCGTTCGCTGTTCAGCATCGCCGGGCGCCAGGACGCGCCGGGCTGCGAACTGCCGCAGTTCGACTTCGAGTCCGATCACGCGAAGGGCAACCTGATCTTCCGCATCCCCACGCCGGTGTTCGGCGCCGGGCTGATCGAGCAGATCCCGGACCGCGAGATCGTGCGCAACCGCGACGACGACGCCGGCGCGAAGCGGGCGCTGGGCATCCGCGGCCGCATGAACATCCTGCTGCCGTTCCGCACCGTCTCGGGCCAGCCGAACAAGAACGGCAACGACGGCACCATCGGCCGCTTCGGCTGGAAGGCGCAGAACAAGTCGCTGCTGGTGTTCTCGGGCGAGGCCTACAACGTCGAGATGGGCATCACCAACGAAGCCTTCCCGACCGAGCGCGAGGAAGATCCGAAGTGCCAGTTCGCGCCGCTGCCCAACAGCATCACCGACCTGAGCAAGCCGGCGCTGAAGGACGGCCTGAGCTCGATCGAGAAGTTCACCTTCTTCATGCGCTTCCTGGCGCCGCCCAGGCCCGCGCGCGACCAGCCGGGCGGCAGCGAGTCGATCGATCGCGGGCGCGCCGCCTTCGGGCGCGTCGGCTGCGGGCTGTGCCACACGCCGGTGCTGCACACCGGCAACAGCGCGGTCCAGGCGCTGCGCAACCAGCGCGTGCCGCTGTTCTCGGACCTGCTGCTGCACGACATGGGCGAGGCCCTCTCGGACGGCGTCGCGCAGGGGCAGGCGAGCCCGCGCGAGTTCCGCACCGCGCCGCTGTGGGGCCTGGGCCAGCGCCTGTTCTTCCTGCACGACGGCCGCACGGCCGACCTGAAGGAGGCCGTGCGCGCGCACCTGAACCCGGGATCCGAGGCCAACGAGGTGGTGCGCCTGCTGTACCGCCAGCCGGCCGGCGTGCAGCAGGACCTCTACAACTTCCTGCGTTCGCTCTGAACGGCGGCCGCCGCCAGGCGGCGGCTGTTCGCCGTGTCGCGGAACACCAGCGGCTGGGCGGCCACCGCGCCGGACTCGGCCTGCGCCACCGCGGCCTGCACGCGCGCGTGGTGCGGGCTCTTCGCGCACGCCGGGTCGGCAGCGGCCGGGTCCTGCGCGAGCAGGTAGGCCTGGCAACGGCAGCCGCCGAGATCGGCCTCCTTCCGGTCGCAGCTCGCGCACGGCTCCTTCATCCAGCCGGTGCCGCGGTAGCGGTTGAAGCCCTCGCTGTCGAACCAGATCTCGCGCAGCGAGGCCTCGCGCACGTTCGGGAACGCCAGCCCCGGCAGCATCTTCGCGGTGTGGCAGGGCAGCGCCAGGCCCTGCGGCGTGACGGTGAGGAACATGCTGCCCCAGCCGTTCACGCACTTCTTCGGCCGGCCCTCGTGGTAGTCGGGCGCGACGAAGAAGATGCGCATGCGATCGCCGAGCTTCGCGCGCCATTCGTCGGCGACGGCTTCGGCGCGCCGCAGCTGCTCGCGCGTGGGCAGCAGCTGCGCGCGGTTCAGGAAGGCCCACGAGTAGTACTGGGTGTTGGCCAGCTCGATGTACCCGGCGCCCAGTTCAGCGGCCATCTCGATGATGCGGCCGACGTGATCGATGTTGAGGCGGTGGATGACGACGTTCATCACCATCGGCCAGCCCTGTGCCCCGATGCGCCGCGCCACCTGCCGCTTCAGCTCGAAGGTCTTCGTGTGCGAGAGGAAGTCGTTGATCTCGCGCGTGCTGTCCTGGAAGCTCAGCTGCACGTGGTCCAGCCCGGCGGCCTTCAGCGCGGCGGCGCGCTCGTCGGTCAGCCCGACGCCCGAGGTCAGCAGGTTCGTGTAGTAGCCCAGCCGGTGCGCCTCGGCGACCAGGGCCTCCAGGTCGTCGCGCAGCAGCGGCTCGCCGCCCGAGAAGCCGCACTGCACCGCGCCCAGGGCGCGGCCCTCGCGCAGCACGCGCAACCACTCGTCGGTGGAGAGCTCGGGGCCTTCCGCGGCATAGTCCACCGGGTTGAAGCAGAACACGCAGTGCAGCGGGCAGCGGTAGGTCACCTCCGCCAGCAGCCACAGCGGCGGGCCCGGGCGCTCGCTGCTCATGCTCAGTCCCAGCGCAGCCAGCGCTGCTGGCGCGCCAGCACGACGAACGCCTTCACGTCGTCGGCCAGGTCGGGGTTGGCGAAGGCCTGCTGCAGGTCCGCGATGATCTCGGCCAGCGTGCGCCGGCCATCGCAGCGCTTCAGGATCTCGCCCGCGCTGCCGTTGAGCTTGACCATGCCCTCCGGGTACAGCAGCACATGGCGGCCCTGCGCCTCCTCCCATTGCAGGCGGAAGCCGTGGCCGATGGCCGGGCGGCAGTCGATCGGCGGCTCGGTGTTCATGCGTTCACGCCGTAGGCCAGCGCCATCGCGTCGTTCATCGCCCACAGGATGTCGAGCTTGAACTGCAGCACCTCGCAGGCGCGCTCCTGCTGGGCGCGCGTGACGAAGTGCGAGAGCGTGATCTCGAGGCCCTGCTCGACGTCGCGCCGCGCCTGGCCGACGCGGTTGCGGAAGTAGGCCAGGCCCTCGGGCTCGATCCAGCGGTAGTGCTCCGGCCACGTGGCCAGGCGCTGCTTGTGGATCTCGGGTGCGAACAGCTCGGTGAGCGACGAGCACACCGCCTCCTGCCAGGGCGCGCGGCGCGCGAAGTTCACGTAGGCGTCCACCGCGAAGCGCAGCGCAGGGATCACGTGGCGCTGGTCCAGCACCTCCTCGCGCGCCAGGCCCACGGCCTCGGCCAGGCGCAGCCAGGCCTCGATGCCGCCGGGGTCGCGGATGCCGCCGATCTCGAAGCCGTCGTGGTCCAGGATGCGCTGCACCCAGCCGCGCCGCACCTCGCGGTCGTCGCAGTTCGACAGGATGGCCGCGTCCTTCACGGGTATGGCCAGCTGGTAGACGAAGCGGTTGGCCACCCAGCCGCGCACCTGCTCCGGCGTGGCCTTGCCGCCGTTGAGCATCACGTTGAACGGGTGGTGGATGTGGTAGCGGCGGCCACGTTCGCGCAAGCGCGCCTCGAACACGTCGCGCGGCCAGGCGGTTGCTTCGTTCATCGCAGCTGCAGCGTCATGCCGTCCTCGGCGACCTCGACGCCGCGCTGCGCGAGTTCGGCGCGCTCGGGCGAGTCCTCGTCGAGGATCGGGTTGGTGTTGTTGACGTGGATGAGCAGGCGGCGCGTGCGCGCGGGCAGCCGGTCCAGCCACTCGAGCATGCCGCCGGGCCCGCTCTGCGCCAGGTGGCCGATCTCGCGCGCGGTCTTCGTCGACAGGCCGCGGGCGATCATCTCGTCGTCGGTCCAGAAGGTGCCGTCCACCAGCACCGCGTCCGTGCCGGCCATCAGGTCGAACAGCGCGGGCGTGACGGCGCCCAGCCCCGGCGCGTAGAAGAGGCTCGCGCCGCTGCCGGTGCACTGGATCAGCACGCCGATGTTGTCGCCCGCCACCGGCGCCTCGCGGTGCGGCGAGTAGGGCGCGGCCTTGCTGTCCAGCGCCACCGCGCGCAGCTGCAGGCCGGGCACGCCGGGCAGCTCGAACGCGCGACCGTCGGGCACGATGCGGCCGCGCGAAATGCCGCAGTAGTGGTCCAGCACCCGCAGCACCGGGTTGCCCTGCGTCAGGTCGTCGTGGACCGGGTCGGTGCACCACAGTGGCAGCGGGGCCGTGCGTTCGCGCAGCATGAAGAGGCCGGTGGCGTGGTCGACCTGGCCGTCCATCAGCAGCACGGCGGCGATGGCGCTGTCGCGCACCGCGCGCGCCGGCTGCAGCGCCGGCGTGGCCTTGATCTGCTGGAGGATGTCGGGGCTGGCGTTGATCAGCAGCCCGTCGGTGGCGCCTTCGCCCTGCACGAAGATCGACGATTGCGTGCGTGCCCGGGCGCGCAGCGTGCCTGCGCGCACGCCCGCGCAGTTGCGGCAGTTGCAGTTCCACTGCGGAAAGCCGCCGCCGGCGGCCGAGCCGAGGATGGTCAGGCGCATGCCGGCGGCAGCGGTGGGCGGTTCAGCGGGCCGCGGCGTAGAGCGTGATCTCGAAGCCGAAGCGCAGGTCGGTGGCGGTGGGGGTCTGCCATTGCATGAGCGGTCTCCTGAAGCACGTGCGACATCGCACCGCAGCCATGCTCGCGCCACCGCGCACCGCGGCCCAGCCCCCGCCGCATGAATCGCGCCTCATGAATTTCATGATTCGGCGCGCCCGTGCCGGCCGGCATCCGGCCTTGGCTACGATGCGGCCCATGCGCGCCACGGACGCCCGGCCCATCGCATGACGCTGCGCCTGCAGATCAACCTGATCGTGGGCGCGCTGACGCTGCTGTTCGCCGCCGTGGTGCTGGGGCTGCAGCTGCGCAACATGCGCGACTCGGTGCACGAGGAGGTGGTGGCGGCCAACCGCGTGGCGCACCAGTTGCTGGACCGCACGGTGTGGCGCTACGCCGCGCAGGGCAACGCCGCGATGCTGGCCTTCCTGCAGAGCCTGGGCCGAGTGCGGGCCAACGACATCTACCTCTACGACGCGGCCGGCAACGAGCTCTACCGCTCGCCGCCGGCCACCTACAAGGCCGGCCGCGACGCGCCGGACTGGTTCGACTCGCTGCTGGCCCCGGCGCCGGCCGAGCAGTCGATCCGCTTCCCGGACGGCCGCATCGTCGTGCGCCCGAATGCCTCGCGCGCGATCCTCGATGCCTGGGACGACATGGCCTGGCTGGGCGGCAGCGCACTGGCGATGCTGCTGATCGTCAACACCGGCGTGTTCTGGCTCGTGGGGCGCGCGGTGCGGCCGTTCCCGCGCATCGTCGCGGCGCTGGACACGCTGCAGGAAGGCCGGTTCGACGCCAGCACGCTGCCGCCGCTGCCGGGGCGCGAGGCCGCGGCGATCGCCGCCGCGTTCAACCGCATGGTGGGCGAGCTGAAGACGCACATCGAGACCGAGCGCCGCGCGGTGCGCGCCGAGACGCAGCTGTCGGACTCGCGCGAGCTGGCGCGCTGGCTGGAGCGCCACGTGGAGGACGAGCGGCGCATGATCGCGCGCGAACTGCACGACGAGTTCGGCCAGTCGGTGACCGCGATGCGCAGCATGGCGCTGGCCATTGCCCAGCGCGGCGGCCCCGCCGAGACGGCGCACACCGCCCAGTTGATCGCCGACGAGGCTTCGCGCCTGTACGACGCGATGCACGGCATCATTCCGCGCCTGGCGCCGCTGGTGCTGGACCGCTTCGGCCTGGCCGAGGCGCTGGCCGACCTGGCCGAGCGCACGCGCCGCAGCCAGCCCGGCCTGCAGTTCGAGGCCCAGGTGGAGCTGGGCGATGCGGTGCTGGGCAGCGAGACCGCGCTGGCGCTGTACCGCGCGGCGCAGGAGGGCGTCACCAACGCGCTGCAGCACGGACAGGCCACGCAGCTGCAGCTGTGGGTGCGCACCGAGGCCGGCCGCGTCAGCCTGCAGTTGCAGGACAACGGCCGCGGGCTGCCGCCCGAAGGCGTGCAGCGCCCCGGCCACTACGGCCTGCGCTGGCTGGGCGAGCGCGTGCAGGACCTGGGCGGTGCCCTGCGCGTGGAGCCGGTCAAGCCGCACGGTGTGCGCCTGGTGGTCTCGCTGCCGCTGGCCAGCGGGGGAGCCGCCGCGTGATCCGCGTGATGCTGGCGGACGACCATGCGCTGGTGCGCATGGGCTTTCGCATGCTGCTGGCGAACGCGGGCCCTGCGGAAGTCGAGGTGGTGGCCGAGGCCGACAGCGGCGAGCAGGCCTGCGCCGAGTACGCGCGCATCAAGCCCGACGTGCTGGTGATGGATCTCTCGATGCCCGGCATGGGCGGGCTGGAGGCGGTGCGCCGCATCCTGGCGCAGGCGCCGCAGGCGCGCATCCTGGCGCTGTCGGCCCACGAGGACACGGCGCACTCGCAGCGCGTGCTGCGCGCCGGCGCCCTGGGCTACCTGACGAAGCGCTCGGCGCCCGACACGCTGCTGACCGCGGTGCGCGCGGTGGCGCGCGGCGAAACCTGGGTCGACGCGCACACCGCGCGCGCACTGGCGATGGCGCAGGTCAAGGGCGAGGCCAGCCCGGCCGAGGCCTTGAGCGAGCGCGAGTTCTCGGTCTTCCTGCAACTGGCGCGCGGCCACAGCGTGGCGCAGATCGCCGAGCACCTGAAGCTGAGCCCCAGCACGGTGGGCACGCACCTGTACCACGTGAAGCAGAAGCTCGGCGCCGGCAACCAGTCGGAGCTGACGCTGGTGGCGTTGCGCTGGGGGCTGATCGAGGTCTGATGCGCGTCTTCTTCGCGGAGTACCTGAGCGGGCTGACCGACGAGCCGCTGGACGCGGGCCTGCTGGCGCAGGGCCTGGCGATGCGCGATGCGGTGCTGGCCGACCTGGCGGCCTGTGCGGCGCGGGATGCGGCGCTGTCGGTGGCCTGCGCGGTGACGAAGCAGGCGCCGCTGCCGGCCGGGATGGAGGGCGTGCGGCGCCTGCCGCGGCCGGCCGGCGAGGCGGCGCCCGAGGTGGTGCGACGCCTGGCCGCCGATCACGACGTCGTCTGGCTGATCGCACCGGAAACCGACGGGTTGCTGGCCGGCCTGTGCGACGCGGTGGCGCCCGCCCGGTGGCTCGGCTGCGACGCGGCCAGCATCCGCGCGGCCACCAGCAAGGCCCGGACGACCGGGATGCTGCATGCCCAAGGTGTGCTGACACCACGCGCCTTCGAACGCGAGCCGGGCATCCGCGCCTGGGTCGTGAAACCCGACGACGGGGTCGGTGCAAGCGACGCCCGGCGCCACGCACGCCGCGTGGACGCGGAAGCCGACCTGGCGCAGCGGCGCGGCGCCGCGGTGCTCGAGCCGTGGGTCGAGGGCGAGGCGATGAGCCTCACGCTGCTGTGCGACGGGCGCGGCGGCGCGGAGCTGTGGTCGGTGAACCGGCAGGCCATCGAAGTCGGCGCGGATGGCGTGTTGATCGAGCGGGGCGTCGAACCGGTCGCGACGACCGCCGAGCCGGCGCTGCGGCAGCTCGCGCAGCAGGTGGCATGCACGCTGCCGGGCCTGTTCGGTCCGGTCGGCATCGACTTCGTCGCGCATCCGGTGCGCGGCCCGGTGCTGATCGAGGTGAACCCGCGCGTGACCAGCGTCTACGGCGGGCTCGTGGGCTCGGGCCGGCGCAGCCTGGCGCGGGCTGCGCTCGACCTGTTCGCGGCTACGAGGGCAGGAAGTCCACCGGCCAGGTGACGACCATCACGTCGACATCCTTGGCGCCGAAGTCGAACTGCCGGATGCGGGCCAGCAGCTTGCCTTCCAGCTCCGCCGCCTTCAGCTCGCTGCTGACGACGCGCACGCCTTCCACCGCGCCGCTCGGGGCGATCTTCAGCTCCAGCACCACCTTGCCCTGCAGCGACGGGTCGTCGCGCAGCGCGCGGTTGTACAGCGCGTAGATCGCACCTTTGTTGCGCTCGAAGACGAGCTTGATTTCCTCGATGCTGCGGCTGGCCTTGCCGCTGCTGCCCTTGGCCAGCGTGCCGCCCTTGCCGGCGCCGCCGCCGCCACCCACGCCGGTGCCGCCGCGGCCGTTGCCGCCGCCGCCCGGGCCGCCGCCACCACCGCCGCCGGCCACGCCTTCCACCAGCGTGGTGCCGCGGCCCGCCAGGCCGCCGCCGCCGGTGTCGCGGCTGTAGCCCGCGGTGTTGATGCCGCCGCTGCCGTTGGTGGCGTTGCTGGTGATCATCGCGCGCACCGGGATGCCGGCCTCGGTGCCGGCACCCACGCCCACGCCGACGCCGGTGCCCACGCCGGGGCCGGGCTTGATGTCCTGCTTCAGCTGCACCGCGGCCGGCGCGGCGGCCAGCTGCTGCAGCTCGTTCTTCATCGCCAGCAGGCCCACGCCGCTGGCGCGCTTGCGCGCCAGGTCGGCCTCGCCGGGCGGCTTGCCCTCGATGGGCTTGCGCGCCTCGGGCACCGGCGGCTGCTTCTTCGGCGGCGCGTCGGGCGCGGGCTTGGCCTCGGGCTTGTCGGCCTGCGCCAGCTTGTCGTCGGCCTTCACCGGCGGGGGTGGCGGCTTGGGCTTGGCCACCTCGCGCTCCAGCAGCAGCTTGGCGATCGGCGGCGGCAGGGCCTGGGCCTCGACCCGTTCGATCTTCGGCTTGGGCACCCACGGGAAGATCAGCCCGAGCAGCAGCACGATGGCCACCACGCGCAGCAGGATGCGCTTGAAGCGGCGCTCGTCCTCGGCCGCCGTGGCCCAGGGCAGCGCGGTGACGCGGAAGCTGATCTCGTGCGGGATCGGGCCCCGCATGGTGGCAGCGGCGGCCATCAGGCGTCCCTCCGGCGCACGGCCAGCGACACGTCGCTGAAGTTGGCCTTCGCGCAGGTCACCATCAGCCGCTTCAGCAGCTGGTACGGGATGTCCTTGTCGGCCATGATCGTCACCGGGTGGCCGTCGGTCTGGATCTTGTCCTTGTTCTCGGCACGCACGGCCTGGCGCGAAGCCAGCACGTCGAGCTCGGCCTTCAGCGCGGGCACCAGGTCGTCGGCGCCGGCCATCACCTGCTTGACGCTGGCGACCACGCGGCCGTCGGCCAGGATGTCGTCGCCGGCCACCACCAGCACCACCGACTCCTTGGGCGCCATCTCGACGTTGGCCGCCGGCAGCTTCACGGCCTTCGGGCTGACCAGCGTCTCCACGCCGCTGGCGCTGGACAGCAGGAAGAAGATCAGGATGGTGAACACGTCGATCAGCGACACCAGGTTCATGTCCATCTGGGTGTCGCTGCGCGCCTTGTGCGCGGCGCGGCGCGCGCGGGGGGAGAGCGAGGCCATGTCAGGTCGCCTTCTTGCCGGCCGCGGCGGGGCCCCGCCCGGGGCAGGTTGGCCTCGCGCTTCTCGGGGAACTTGCCCTTGATCAGCACCATCAGCGACTGCAGCGCCTTCAGGTCGTGGCCCTCGGGCTTGCGTTCGATGCGCTGGATCAGGCCGCCGATGCGGTCGCCCACCTCCAGCGCGTCCTTGCGCAGCACCACCTCCAGCTGCAGGTTGTCGGCCTTGATCTGCTCCACCGCGCTCTGCTGCGCGGGCAGCTTCAGGTCCATGATGGCCAGGCGCGTGAACACCGCCGTGGACAGCAGGAAGGGCACCAGCACCACGATCAGGTTGATGAACGCGGTGATCTCCAGGTGCGCAACGCCCTTGCGTATGCGGCGTCGTTTCATGATCGTTCCTAGCGGCTGCGCGGGAACGTCAGGAGGCCGACGCGCGCAGCTCGCGGCTGCCCGCTTGCTGTTCGGCCGAGATGCGCTGCACCAGGTTCAGGAAGGTGATCTTGGCGGCTTCCAGGCTGTCGACGATCTCGCTGGCGCGCGCCTGCAGGAAGGCGTGGATCAGCAGGAAGGGGATGGCCACCATCAGCGCGAAGGCGGTGTTGTTCATCGCCACCGAGATCGAGGCCGACAGCAGCTCGGCCTTCTCGGCCGGGTTCACCTGCGCCACCGCGGTGAAGCCCTTGATCAGCCCGATGATGGTGCCCAGCAGACCCACCAGGGTGATGGTGTTGGCGAAGGTGGCGATGTAGTGGATGCGCTTTTCCAGGCGCGGCACGATCTCCATCATGCCTTCCTCCATCGCGTTGTCGATGTCCTCGCGGTGGCGCGCGGTCTGCATGCGCGACAGGCCGTTGTTGACGATCTTGCCGATGGCGGCGTCGCTGTTGGACGTGACGCCGGCCACCTCGCGGAACTTGCCGCCCTGCAGCATCGGCAGCACCTTGTCCCAGAGCTTGCGGTTGTCCGAGCGCGCCTTGCGCAGGAACACGAAGCGCTCGATCGCGATCGCCAGGCCCAGCGCCATCATCAGCAGGCTGGGGTAGAGGAAGGCGCCGCAGTCGACGAAGAACTTGACGACGGTGTTGAAGGTGTTCATCGGGTGGCTCCGGGGGATGCGGGCTTGGTGGTCGGGTTGGAGGGGGTCGTTGTCTTGGTATCGGCAGCCTTCTCAGGCGCCTTCTCGGCTTTTGCAGACAGTTGCGCCTGCACCTGGCCGCTGTAGCTCACCTGGCGGCGGAAGACCTCGCGGTCCACCGGGGCCAGAGCCTCGTCGAGCACGCTGTTGACGGGCTTGCCGCTCAGCTGGCCCGGCAGCGGCTTCTTCCAGGGCACGATGTAGAGCACCTTGGGCAGCTCGCGGTTGCCGATCACCTGGGTCTTGTCGATCTCGGCGCGGTCCTGCGCGAAGGCGCTGCCGGCCGTGGCCAGCAGCAACGCGGTGCCGAGGAGGATGTGCTTCATCGCGGCTCCTTCTGGGTCGAGGCCACGGCGGCCGGGTTGCCGGGTGCGGCGGCGGGTGCTGCCGCTGGCGAGGCCACCGGCGGCGCGGCCGGCGCCGCGGGTGCGGCCGGCGCGGCGCCCGGTGCGGGCTTGCGGGTCTTCACCTCGGCCACCCACTTGCCGAGCGTGGTGTCGGAAGGGCTGAGCTCCAGGCAGCGCTGGTACAGCTCGAGCGCCTTGGTGTTGTCGCCGAGGTAGAGGTCGTAGAGGATCGCCAGGTTCAGCTTGGGCGCGACGGCGTTCGGGTCGGCCGCGATGGCGGCTTCGTAGGACTCCTTCGCCTTCTCGAACTGGCCCTGCTGGCGCTGCGTGATGCCCTGCTGGTTGAGCTTGGCCGCCTCGCCGCCCCAGCCGGCGTCGCCGCGCTCGGTCTTCGCGTAGCGGCCGGGCTTGAGCTTGGCGAGTTCGGCGAAGCTCTTCTGCACGAAGGGGTCGTAGATGCCGGTGGCGGCGCGGCGCGCGTTGGTCTCGTGCAGCTCGATGGCCTTCTCCTCGAACGGGAAGGCCTGCTCCTCGAGCATCACGTTGTACTGCTCGAGCTCGGCCTTGCTCAGCTTCTTGGGCCGGGCCGAGCCGATCATCGACTTGCCGAAGTCCTGGTACAGCGCCGCGGTGTGGTACGTGGCGGCGGTGGTCACTTCGGCCACCTGCGCCTCGCTGGCGGCCGCGTAGGCCTTCAGCACGTCCTCCATCTTGGCCTTCTTCAGCTTCAGCTGCCTGGCCAGCGGTTCGATCAGCGGCACCTTCTTGTAGGCGTCGAGCAGCGGTTCGCTCAGGGCCAGCGTGGCCTGGCCGCCGAGCGAGCGGCTGCGCGGCGTGCGGTTCGCGCCGGCTTCGGCATCGGCCTGCTGCACCGCGCGCATCCAGGCCGTGCTCTTCGGGAGCTGGCCGTCCTGCTTCGTCAGTGCCGCGAGGCGCCAGCGGGCTTCGATGGCCGGGTCCAGCGGCTGCGGGTACTGCTGCAGGTAGCGCTCGTAGGCGCGGATCGCGGTGGCCAGCTGCGGTGACTTGGGCGCCGCCTTGTCGGCCGCCTTCTGGTGCAGCTCGGCGGCCTGCCAGGCGGCGCCGCGCGCGAGGTTCGGATCCTTCGACTGCGCCGCCACGCGTTCGAACTCGGCCGCAGCCTGCGTCGAACGCCCGAGTTCCAGATACGCCAGCGCCAGCTTCGGCGCCACCTCGGCCTGCAGCGGATGGTTCGGCTGCTGGCGGCGGAAGTCCTCCAGCGCGCTGGCGGCCTTGTCCCAGTCCTTCAGGCCGATCAGCGCGGCGGCGGCGTCGTACTGCGCGCTGGCCCGCACCTGCGAGGTGGCACCGATGGTGCCGAGCGCCGCCACGCGAGCGAAGTGGCCGACCGCGCCGCGGGCATCGCCGGCCGTGCGCGCGGCCTCGCCCTGCTTGTAGATGGCGGCGGCCTGGCGCTCGGCGATCTCGTTGCGGCCCGGCGCCTTCTCCGGCGTGAGCGCCAGCACCTCGCCGTAGGCCTTCTCGGCCTCGGCGTACTCGGCCTTCTCGAAGCTCTGGTGCGCGATCACGGTCCACGCGGTGCGGCGCAGCTCGGGCGCCGGCGGCGGCTGCAGCGCCAGCGACTGGCGCGCCACGGCGACCGCGCGTTCCGCGTCGCCCAGAGTGAACAGCTGCTCGGACGCGCGCGTCAGCACCGGCCCGTTGCGGGTGTCGGTGGGGAAGGCGGCGGCGAAGCGCAGGGCGCTCTCGACGCCGTCCTTCTGCAGCTGCTGCTTCTTCGCGGCGTCGGCGGTTTCCTTTTCCAGCGCGGCGTAGGACAGCAGCGCCGAGTAGCCGGCGTCGGCGGCCTTGGGGTCGCCCGGCTGCTTGTAGGCCACGGTCTCGTACTCCACCGCGGCCTCGGCCCAGCGCTTGTCCTCGTACAGCAGCTCGGCCAGCAGGAAGCGGTTGGCAGCGGCCTGCGGGTCGTCGGGGAAGCTCGTCAGCAGCGTGCGGTACCAGCGCGTGGCCTCCTGCACGTCGGCCGCGGTGTGCGTCTTCTGCGACAGCGCGTGGTGGTGGCGCGCCAGTTCCACCAGGTGCGTCTTCACCAGTGGCTGCGCGCGCTGCCAGCCGCTGGGGTTCGCGCGCTGGAACTCGCTGTTGGCGCCGTAGCGCACGACGTGGTCCTTCTTGGCCTGCAGCGCCAGCGTCTCGAAGCCGTTCTTCTCGTAGATCTCGATCACGCGCGCCTGCAGCAGCGGCGCCTGCGCGTGCAGCGGCTGCTTGCGCACGAAGAGCGCGAAGGTGTCGGCCGCATCCTTGATGCGGTCCTGCTTGATGTAGAGCTCGCCCAAGGCGCTGTAGACGCGGAACTGGTACTCCTCGCGCACCGGCGAGTCGACGTACTTGCCCACGCTCTCGCCGCCCTGCAGCGCCGAGAAGCTGATGCTCATCACGCGGAAGGTGTCCTCCACCAGCTCGCGCTCGGCGCGCTTGAGCTCGGGGATCTGCTCGAGGTCGGCCTCGTCCTTCACCGCCGGGCTCAGGCCCCCGAGCTTCAGGTCGAGCACGCCGAAGAAGGACTGCAGCCCGTCCTCCAGCCGGCCCTGCTTGAAGCGCGACCAGCCCTGCATGTACAGCGCGCGTTCGTTGAACGCGGTCTTCTCGTCGCCCTGCAGCACCGCGGTGTAGGCGGCCTCGGCGTCCTTGTAGTTGCGCGTGGTGAAGAGCAATTCGCCGCGGCGGAACTGGGCTTCGCCGCTGTGCTGCGTGCCGGGGTGCTTGCTGACCAGCGTGGACAGGGTCTTCAGCGCCTTGTCCAGCTCGCCGGCCTGTTCCTGCGCGCGCGCCAGCTGGTAGAGCACGCGGTCGTTCTTCGGGTCGTCCGGGAACTCCTTCAGGAACTCCTCGTAGCGCGCGATGGCCACCTTGTAGTCGGGCTCGGCGCTGGCGTTGCCGGTCGCCTCCGCCGCGATGCGGTCGGCCTTGTCCATCTCCAGGTCACCCAGCCGGCGCATCGCCTCGTTGCGCTGCGGCGCCCTGGGCGCGGCCTTCAGGAACTGCTGGTAGGCGGCGATGGTCTGCTCTTCGGCCACGCGCGCGCCTTCGTCGGGCGTGACCTCGATCTTGCGGTTGGACAGCGAGGCCAGCGTCGGCTGGTTGTCGTCCTTGTACTTCTTCGGGCCGCTGCTGCAGCCGGCGAGCGTGAGCACGGCAAGCGCCACGACGGTGAAGCGCGTGTTCATTTCGGCGCCTCCGTTGCGTTGCCGTCGGCGCGGCGCGCGAACTGCGCGCGGTCGTGGATCTGCGCGATGGCCAGCCGCGCCTGCGCGGCGTAGATGGACAGCCGCTCCTGCTGGCGCTCCAGCTCGGCGATGGCCACGTCCTGCAGCTGCAGCTGCACCTCGCGTGCGACCACGGCCACGTCGGGGCGCAGGCCCTTCAGGCGCTTCTCGAGCTCGGCGATGCGTTCGGCGAAGCGCGCGTGGCGCAGCGGTTCGTCTTCCTGCGCGGCGCTGAGCGCGGCGTTGCGGTCGGCGGCCTGGGCCAGTGCGATGGTGGTGTCGCGCAGACCCTTCTTCGCGTCCCAGGCACGGGCGGGCATGTCCTGGCTGAGGGTCCAGGTCAGCGCACCGGCGGCGCGGCGCAGGCGCTCGGCGGCTTCGCCCAGTTCCTCGCCGCTGGGCGCCTTCGTGGCCTCTTCCAGCGTCGCGCGGCCGCGCTGGATGCGGTCCAGCAGGTCGCGCTCCTTCGTGGTGGCGAAGGCCTCGGCGTCGCCTTCGGCCTGCGCCTTCTCGAGCTCGGCCACCAGCGCGTCGCGGCGTGCCTTCATCGCGGCCAGCAGCGCGGCGGCGTCGCCGGCCTTGGCCTTGGGCAGCTTCTGCTCGAAGGCGAGCTTGCGGTTGTCGAGCATGTCGGTGAACACGCCGAGGCTGTCCTGCCACTGGCCGAGGTTGCCGTCCAGGAACTGCAGGTCGCGCAGGTTCTTGAAGGCTTCCTGGAACTCGTCGCTGGCCAGCAGCGGCACCAGGTGCGAGGCATGCGGCATCTCGGGCAGCGAGCGGATGCCGGTGAAGGCCGCCAGGCCCTCGCTCGGGTTCTGGTTGATCAGCCCCTGTACCAGCTTGCCGGCGCGGATGGCGGCGATCGACTCCAGCAGCGACTGCTGTTCCTTCTCGAAGCCGTCGGCGGCTTCCTGGTAGCCCTTCAGCGCGGTGGTGAAGGCGCCCAGCTCGGCGTAGGCGTAGGGCACCGCGATGCGGGCTTCCAGCACCGCGGCGTCGCCGTCGCCGATGCCGGCGCGGCCCGAAAGCTCGGTCCAGGGCACCAGCGCGAGTTTGGGGTCGTTCAGTTCGGTGGCGGCCCAGCCGTAGCCCAGCAGCGCCTTGTTCGACACCGCGGCATTCAGCCGGACACGCTGCAGCGAGGCCCGCGCGTCGCGCGGCTTCTTGTTGGCGAGCTGCGCGAAACCGAGCGCCACGTTGGCGCGGTCGCGCAGGCTGCGCAGCTCCTCGTTGGGCGCCGGCGTCTGGCCGACGGCATCCAGCAGCGCCAGGCCCTTCTCGGTGTCGCCGATGCGCACCAGCGAGACGCCCAGGTTGAACTGCGCGTAGAGGCCGGCGTTGGGGCTGGCCTTCAGCGTCTCCAGCAGCGCGGCGGCGCCGGCGTAGTCCTCGCGCTCCATCATCAGCTGCGCCTGCAGCAGCTGGCGGTCTTCCTCCAGCGTGCCGGCGAGCTTGCCCGCGATCTTGTCGAGCGAGCTCTGCGCCTGCGCGTTCAGCCCGCGCTGGTGCCGCACCTTGGCCAGGAAGTACCAGGCGCGGTCGCGCACCGACTGCGCCGCGTTGCGCTCGATCAGCGCCGCGAACACCGCGGCCGCTTCGTCGTGCAGCCCGTAGGACAGCAGCATGCCGCCCCGCAGCACCTCGGCTTCCTCGTCGTGCGGGCTGATGCGCTCGAAGTGCTGCGAGACCATCAGGCCGGTGAGCGCGGTGAAGGTCTTGTCCTGGTAGAAGTGGAACACCACGTCGCCGTAGTGCGGCGCCTCGATGGTCATCGGCGCGCCGGGTTCCTTCTTCGGGGCAGACGTCTGGGCCAGGGTCGACCCGAAGGCCCACGCCGCAACGCACGCGACCAAGCGAACGCCGCGGATCCGGCTCTGCCGGGCCGCTGGCGTTGCCCCCCTGGGGGGGAGCGCCGAAGGCGCTACGGGGGGGATCCTGTTCACTGCCAGACTTTGACTTCGAATTCCGGCTGGAGCTTGGCCAGCTTGTCCTTGATGCGCAGCTCGATGTAGCGCGGCTCGGTGCCCTTCTCGAACTCGAGCGCGGTGCCGCGCTTGTAGTCGCGCTCGTGCGGGCCGCGGCCGGTGAAGAAGGCGGCGATCTGGTGCTTGCCCGCCTTCAGGTTGCCGAGGTACACGCGCTGCACGCCGCCGCGGTGCAGGGCCTGCACCTCCTGCGGCGTGTACAGGTGGTTGGCGATCAGCTTGTCGTCCAGGCGGATCTGCACCGACTCCAACTCGAACAGCTTGCCCACGTCCATGCTCACGAACAGCGCCACCTGCGTGCCGGCCGGGAACAGCAGTTCCTCTTCCAGCACCAGCAGGTCGCGGTTGAGGCGGATCACCTCGGCCTTCAGCGCCTGCACGCGGGCATCGAGGGCAGCGGCCGACGGCGCGCTGGCCGCGGCATCGGGCGCGCTGGCGGCGGCGGCAGGAGCGACGGCAGGTACGGCAGCGGGGGCCGAGGCCGCCGCGGCCGGCGGATCGGCCGCCCAGGCGCCCAGCGACAGCAGCAGCGCGGCCAGGCCGGTGGCGAGTGACTTGGAGATCATGGCGTGCGGGTCCTGCTCTAGAAGGCGGCCGTCACCATCAGCTGCAGCACGTCGGCGTTGTACGAATACTTGTTGCCGGTGCGCACGTCGGTGAAGTCGCTGAACTTGAAGGTCTTGCGCTCGTAGGCGCCGATGAACTTGACGTCGAAGCCCTTGGGCGCCTGCGGGTAGGTCCAGGTGACCTTGCCGCCGAGCGACTGGCTCTTGAAGGTGGACAGCTGCCGGTTGCGCGAGACGTAGGTGGTCTCCGACTGCGCGTTGTCGCTGTAGAACAGTGCCTTGCTCTGCGAATAGAGGCGCACGAAGGCATCCACCAGGAAGCTCTCGCCGACGTACTGGCTGCCGCCGAACTCGAAGGTGTTGGCCTTGATGTCCCAGGTGTCCCAGTATCGGCGGTACTCGGCGCGCACCGAGCTGCGGGGCAGCAGCGCGCCGGTGTCGTAGATGGTGCGCAGCTTCACCGCGCGGCTGGTGCGGGTGCGCGGGTTGCGCTCGGGCACCGCGGCACCGAACACGCGCGCGGCGCGGTAGGGGCTGCCGAGGTAGCCGCTGTCGGACACCGCCTCGGCGTTCAGGCTCATCAGCCACTTCGACGTGAGGATCTGCGTCAGGCCGGCGCGGTACTGCCAGTGGTTGGCCTTGTCGAAGAAGCCCTGGTAGTTCTTCTGGCCCACGTCGTCGGCGGCGCGGGTGTAGCCCAGGCTCACGGTGGTCATGCCGCCGAAGACCTCGTGCGCGACGTCGAAGCTCGCGGCATCGGCGACGTAGTCGGGCTCCTTGCTGCGCGACAGGCTGGCCGACAGCGTGGTGTCGCGCACCACCGAGTCGATGCCGAGCTCCCAGGCGTTGCGCGTTTCCTTGAACGGGCTGGCGGTGGTGACGACGTCGATGCTGGCATTGCTGACCGCGTCGACGTAGTACTGCGCCGACAGCGACACCTTGTCGAGCAGGCTCTTGCGCACCAGCAGCGCCGGGCCGGTGGCCTTCACGCCGCCGCCGTCGTAGACGTGGTAGATCGCCTCGGCCTTGTCTTCCGGCAGCGTGGCGGCGTGCGCGGCCGTGCCGGCCACGGCGCCGCCCAGCAGGCCGTGCAGCACGGTCTTCAGAGCGTGCGCCGCACGGCGCAGCCACTCAGTTGCAGCCACACCCGCCCCCCTGCACGCCCGTCGCACCGCGTGCGCCTTCGCGCACCTGGTGGATGTGCTCGCGGTGCTTCTCGTTCAGCGCGGTGCGCTGGAACTGCATGATCGGATCGGCCAGCTTCTCGCGCTCGTACGGCTTCACCCAGGGTTCGATCGAGGTGACCTTCTGGATGGCGGAGCAGCCGGACAAAGCGAGAGCCAGCAGGGCCACCACGCCAAGCAGCCGCCGCGGAACCGGCTTCGCCGGGCCGCTGGCGGCGCCCCCTTGAGGGGGAGCGCCGAAGGCGCTACGGGGGTGGGCCATGTTCACTCCTTCACCAGCTCTCTGATTTGCTTCTCGTAGGCCTCTTCGGTGCCTTCGCGATAGCCGCGATGCAGGAAGCGGACCTTGCCGTCGCGGTCGATCAGCACGGTGGCGGGCATGCTGCCCAGGTCGTAGAGCTTGCTCACCGTCTTGTCGGCGTCCAGCAGCACCGGGAACTTCAGGCCCCACTTGGCCGCTGTGTTGGTGCCGGTGCGCGCGTCGTCGTCGATGTTCACCGCCAGCAGCGTGAAGCCCGAGGCCTTGTACTTGTCGTACAGGCGGTTCAGGTGCGGCATCTCCTGCCGGCACGGGCCGCACCAGCTGGCCCAGAAGTTCACCAGCACGACCTGGCCGCGCTGTTCCTTCAGGCGCAGGTTCTTGCCTTCGGCGCTCTTGAGCGTGAAGTCGGGTGCCGCAGCCTGGGCCGTGACGGCGGCGTGGGCGACATTCGCGCCGAGCGCGAGCGAGACAGCAAGGGGCAGCAGGAGGTGGCGCATGACGAAAGCGTCAGAAGTAGAAGGTGAGCCCGGCGGTGAGCTCGAGGTTGTGGTTGCTCTGGCGCTTGCCGAGCAGGTCGAGGGAATAGACGTGGTCGCGCACGTCGGCCTGCACCGCGAACCAGCTGGTGAAGACCACGCGCAGCCCGGCGCCGTAGGCGATGGTCTGGCGCTTCTGGCCCGCGAAGTTGGTGCTGCCGACGCCGGCGAGGATGTAGCCCTGCGAGATCTTGGCGTAGTTGCGCCAGAAGAAGACCTCGCCCGGCAGGATGTTCCAGCCCGCCATCACGTTGTAGTAGCTCAGCGTTTCCTTCGGGTTGGGCAGCACGCCGCCGTTCGGGAAGATCTGGCGGAAGGCCTCGTCGGTGACCTTGCTGCGGCCGTACGTGCCTTCGACGAAGACGTCCTCGGTGATGTGGTAGCCCAGCCGCAGGCCGGTCACGGCGTTGGCGCCGAAGTTGGCGGTGGCGTAGGTGCCGCCGAACACGCCGATCGAGATGTCGTTGGACGCGAAGCGCGGCAGCTTCACGTCGCGCCGGTCCACCTGCGGCACGATGACCTGGTCGTTGGCGGGCTTGGGCGGCTCCGCGCCGGCCGGCGTGGCGGGCTTGTCCTGCGCCAGGGCCGGCATCGCTGCCAGGACCGGGGCCACGGCCAGCAGCAGGGCCAGGGTGCTCTTCACGGACGGGGCGACAACGGGCATGGCAGGGTGGTCAGAAGAAGAAGCCGAGGCCGGCGGTGATGGCGCGGTATTCGGTGCTGCGCGCATCCGAGACATAGGCGGTGTAGAGCGTCCAGTCCACGCGCGCGATGAAGCGTTCCGTGAGGTAGTAGCGCAAGCCGACGGTGGCGTGCGCCAGCTTCGCGTTGGTGGGGATCGCGTCCACCAGCGTGCTGTTCGGGATGTTCTTGAACTTGCCCAGGCCCACCGCGAAGAACGGCGACCAGCGGCGGTCGGACCAGGGTTCGGAGGTCAGCGCCACGTGCCAGAAGTCGGTGCCCGAGAACAGGCCCTGCACCTGGCCGACGGTGAGCTCGGCACCGATGGTGTCGGCCAGCCGGTACTGCAGGCCGAGCTTGAGCATCGGCTCGCCCTTGAAGCGGCCCCAGGAGCCGCTGAACTCGAGCTTGCGCCGCAGGTAGTCGTCGACCAGCAGATCGCGGAAGCTCTTGGTGCCGCCGGCGGCGGTGATGGTGCTTTCGAGCTGCGTGCGGTGCACCCAGCCCACCTGGCCGCCTTCGGCCCGCACCCGGTACCAGTCGGTGTGGCGCAGCTCGACCGTCACCCACTGCGAGCGCTCGACCACGAAGAACACCGGGAAGCCGCGGCCGGGCCCGGTGTGCATCTCGAGGAAGGGCGCGGTGACCTGCAGCTGCTCGGTCTTCGGAGCCGGTTTCCCATCGTCGGCCGCGTGGGCCGGTGCGAAAGAAGCGGCAACGGCCAGACACAGCGCCAGCCGACGGACAAGAGGGGCGAAGCGGCGCATCGAGAGGGCGGGCTCAGTCGGTGTTGCATGCGCCGTTGACCGGGTCGCTGTTTGCAAACATGGTGTTGGCGGCGGCACTGAACTCGTCCTGTCCCTGCGGCATGGGGCGGTTGATCCAATATCGGAAGAGCTTCGCGCCGGGATCGTCCGGCGATTCGAAGATCAGCCCGCCGCCGTGCAGGATGTTGCGCACCAGCGGCTTGTTGAGCAGCCGGCTCTGGTCCGGCGCGCCCACCACGCTCTCCCCCAGCGACGAATAGTAGTTCTTGTAGATGTCGCTGGCGCGGATGGTGGTGGCGCCCTGCGTCGGGTCGACCACCGGCGCGTTGCCCAGCAGGCGCAGGGCGCCGCCGGTGCCGGTGATGTTGTCGTGGCAGCCGCCGGCTGCGCAGGTGTTCACCGACACCTGCCCGTTGATGTTGACGGGCAGGGGGGTGATCAGCACCGGGTTCACGCAGCGCTGGAAGTAGATGAACGACAGCTTCTGCCCGGTGACCCCGGGCGGGTTCGTCAGCTTGTCGGGGTTGTCCAGCGGACTGCCGCCCCCGCAGGCGGCCAGCATGGCGCCGCCTGCGAGCGTGGAGGCGAGGGTCTTGAGTCTTCGCGGCAGCAGTCTGTGGTGGGTCATCGAGGCGCCGTGCAACCCGCCGTGATCCAGGCGGCAATCGTGTTGTAAGCGGTGCTGCCCACCGGAAGCAAGGCCGTCGTCTGCGTCGTCGCGCCCATCGGGTGCGGCACCGTCGACGGACGCTGCAGCAGGTAGTTGCGCGAGACGTTGCAGGTGTCGTTGACCATCGAGAGCGTCACGCCCAGATCTCCTTCTTCACTGCCGGTCAGCACGAAGCGGTTGCGCGGGTTGCCGATGCCGGCCTGGTGGCAGCCGGCGCAGGTGGCCTGCAGGATCGGCTGCACCTGGGCCGCGAACACCGTGGCACTCAGTCCGCTCACCGTGCGCACGCCGGCCGAGTCGAAGGGGTTGTTGTAGTACTGGCCGCCGCCGTCCATCCACTCGGCAAGCAGGCGCTTTTCGGCCTTGTTCAGCATCTGGCTGTGGTCGGGCGCGGTGTTGGGCGGGTTCGGGTGGGCGTCGCGGGCGGCGGCGCCGGCCAGCAGGGTCTGGCCCCACATGATCTCGCCCAGGCGGCTCTTGCGCGTCTGGCCGGCGCTGTTGGAGCCGCCGGAGCTGGTTTCCACCAGCGCGGCGCCACGCACCACCATCGGCACGCCGTCACGCAGTTCGATCACCGGCTGACCGTTGGCACCGATCAGCGGGTCGCCCAGCAGCAGCTCCTCGTACGACACCAGGCGGCCGGTGCCCGAGACGCTGGCGCGCAGGTCGAGCTTGGCGGTGTCGGCGTGGCAGTTGGTGCAGGTGTTGGCACCGCCCGCGCCGCGGCTCTTGGTCCACAGCGGCTGGATGTGATCGGGGTAGTTGATCACGCCGTTGGTCGGTGCCGCCGTCGTCAGGTCGTCGGCCGCGTTGGCGTTGCCCGTGTACTTCAGCGAGATCGAGGCACGCGCGGTGATGCCGGTCTGGGTGGTGTCGGCCCAGGTGTCGGTGAACACGGCGTCGCCGGACAGGCGCAGCGCGGTCGGGTCGAGGCGCGTGCGCAGCGAGGCCATGGTCTCGCCGCTCTGGTGCTGGCCGGAGATCGAGGCCTTCAGGGCGCGCGGCTGCGTGTTGACCACGACGCCGGAGTTCAGCGAGGCGCCGCGGCGCGGGCTGTGGCAGCCGTCGCAGGTGCGGCGTTCACCGGGGCGGACCTGGATCCAGTTGGTGTGGGTCTGGATCGAGCGGCCTTCCGCGTCGACGATGCTGAAGGCCAGCGGCACGTCGGCCGGCACCTGCAGCTTGAACGAGCCGTCGGGCTCGACCGGCGCATAACCCAGCACCTGCTGCTGCTCGAAGTCGGTCTCGCCGATCGCTTCGCGCATGCCGGACGCGCCGGACGGCGGCGCCACGGCGCGGATGGCGCGCACGAAGCGGGCCGGCGCGCACAGGTAGGCCGGATCGGCGGGGTCCTTGATCTTGCCGATGTCAGGGATCTGGCCGCGCGTGTCGGCCGGGTCGGTCGGCGCCGTGGTGGCGATGCTCTTGGTGCAGCCGGCCGGACGGTCGGCAGCAACGAACATCTGTTCCGCCATGCGGTTCAGGCCGTCGGTGTCGTAGACGCTGCGCACCTCGACGAGCGCCATGTTCTGCGCGGCCAGCGTCGGGTCCACCGTGGTCGGCTCGACGACGTTGGGCTCGGGGCGCGACTGCAGCGCGATCGGGTCGGTCAGCATGAAGCCGGCCGGCGGCGAGGCGACGATCAGCCAGGTCTGCTTGGCCGGGTCGAACATGTAGACGGCGTAGGCGGCGGGGGCGTTGTCCTTCACCGCGTCGTTGGCACGCTCCACCTGCGGGCGGTTGGTGTCGCCCAGCAGCGCCTTCTCGGCGTCGGTCAGCACCGAGCAGGGCACGACGGTGCCGTTGCGCGTGACCTCGCAGGGGCGCCACGAGACCAGGATGCGGCCGGTGCCGTCCCACAGCGGGTAGGGCGTGGTCGCGCGGCCGGTCAGCGAGAGGCCGCCGCCGTCGGTGAGCGCGCCGTTGGTCATCTCGGCCTGGCCGCCGGTGGCGGGCACCGCGGCGCTGGCCGGGGTGTTGTCCTCGCTGTACTTGGCGGCGTCGATGAGCTGCAGCGAACCACCTTCCTGGGTGCGCGACAGCGGCATCAGGTCGGACAGGATCTTGCCGGCGTTGGGGCCGATCGGGTCCATGTCGCGCGGGTGCAGGTAGCTGTTGCCGCGGCTGTGGGCGCCGTAGAGCACGAACATGTCGGTGCCGTCGGGCTTGCTGCGGAACACCGCGAAGCGGTTGCGGTCGGCCAGGTGCTCCCAGCGCGAGAACATGATCGTGCCGTCGGGCCGGATCACGGGGTTGCGCTCGTGACTCTGGTTGAAGCTGATCTGCTGCATGTTGCTGCCGTCGGCGGCCATGCTGTGCAGGTTGAGCACGCGCTCGCGCTCGTACTCGTCGGCGGCGAAGTAGGCGCGGCCCAGGGCCTGGTCGCGGCTGCTCTTCATCTGCCGGTTGCTGGCGAAGATGATGCCGCGGCCGGCCGGCAGGTAGACCGGGTCGACGTCGTCGTCGCTGGTGCTGGCGGTCAGGCGGCGGAAGCTGCCGCCGGTGAGCCCGCCGCTGGTCATGTCGTATTCCCAGATGTTCCAGCGCCCGGTGCAGGCCTTGGCGCCGGTGGGCGTGCCGTCGACCGTGGCGGTGTTGCTGGCCGGGCAGCGCAGCGCGAACACGACCTTCTTGCCGTCGTAGCTGACCTCGGGGTCGGACGCATCGCCGACGCCGTTGGTGAAGCGCGCGGTGAGGTTGTGCTCGGGGGCGCTGGGGCTCGACTTCTCGCGCAGCATCAGGTCGCCGCCGGCGGCGCTGCTGGTGCCGTCGGTCGGGTTGATCGACATCGCGGTGCTGCGCTTCACGTAGACCAGCGGCACGTCGCCGTTGACCACCACGTTGTCGCTCGTGCTGCCGCCGCCGCCGGAGCAGGCGGCCAGCGCCGCGAGTGCGGCGGCGCTGAAGGCGCGGCGCAGGACGGGCGAAGTGGATAAGAACGTCATCTTCTTCTCCTCGTTCAGGAAGGTTCCCTGGTTCATTGCGGGTTCTGCGGCCGGCCGTGAAGCAGGCCGCTGGAGGCGTGCAGCACGCCGTGGGCGTCCACCACCACGGCATCGGTGCCGGGCAGCGTCTCGATCAGGGCCAGGCCGCGCTCGACACCGAGCACGAACACGGCCTTGGACAGCGCCTCGCTCGCCAGGCCGTTGTCGGCCAGGATGGTCACGCTGTGCACGTGATGCGGGCTGGTGCCCGTGGCGGGGTCGATCAGGTGGTGCACGCGTTCGGCACCGTCGTCGAAATAGCGTTCGTAGTCGCCGCTGGTGGAGACGGACACGTCCTCCAGCGGCAGCACCGCCACCACCTCGCCTTCGCGGCGCGGGTCGCGGATGGCCACCGTCCACGGCCGTTCGCCGCGGCTGCCGATCACGCGGCTGTCGCCGCCGGCGCTGACGATGGCGCTGGTGATGCCGCGGCGGCGCAGCAGCGCGGCGGCGCGGTCCACCGCATGGCCCTTGGCGAAGCCGCCGAGGTCGATGCGCATGCCGTCCATGCCGAAGCGCAGCGTGCGCGCGGCGTGGTCCAGCTGCAGGTGCTGCCAGCCGACGAGTGCGCGGGCGCGCGCCAGTTCGTCGGCGCTCGGGCGCACGCGCAGCCGGTAGTCGTAGAGCTGGCCCACGGCGGCGTAGCTGATGTCGAAGGCGCCTTCCGTCAGCTTCGAGAAGGCCAGGGCCTGCTCGACCAGGCTGAACATCTCGTCGCTCAGCGGCACCGCGCGCCGGCCGGCTTCGCGGTTGATGACGGACAGCTCCGAATCGGCCTTGTGCGGGCTCATCGCGCGGTCGATGCGGTGCATCTCGTCCATCACCGCGGCGGCCGCGGCGTTGCCGTGGCGCAGGTCTTCGCCCCAGAGCTCGACGTGGATGGCGGTGCCCATGATGGCCTCGTCGCGAACGACCCATCCGCTGCGCTGTGGCTCGGGGCGGCGGATGAAGTCGAAGCGGCGTTGGCCGGGACTGGCGGTGGGCAGGAGCATGTCGACGAGACGCTGGAGGAGCGATTTCCTGGGATTCATGGCCCGACGGTAGCGTGCGACCCGCAGCCGGGCCTCACATCTGTTCAGGCGCAGCGGAAGTTACCGGCCGACCGGAGGGGCCGCAGTGACTTGTGGTGCGCAGGTGCGAGCAGATGCATCAGATGTGAATCTGCTCAAGTTCGCCGTCAGCCTGTCGACAACACCCGGGCGGGGTTCCGGCCGTGAACCAGTTCACGGATCGCGCGACCCGACGGAGGTCGGGCGTGCGGCGTGCCGTGAAGTGGTGCGCGGAGCGCCGTCCCTCAAACAAGGGATGGCGCGCACGGGAATCACATTCCTTTGAACAGTCCCGCGTAGCTGCGGCTGACTTCCAGCTTCTCCGGATGGCCGCGCACGGCCACGATCTGGCGGCCCCGGAAGTCGCGCGTGACGCTGGCGATGGCCTTCACGTTGACCAGCGTGCTGCGGTGGATCTGCCAGAACAGGCGCGGGTCGATCTCGTCGACCAGTTCCTTGATCGGCTTGCGGATCAGCGCTTCCACCTGCGCCGTCTGCACGCGCGTGTACTTCTCGTCGCTGATGAAGAACAGCACGTCCTCCACCGGGATCATCTGGATCGCCTGGCCCACCGTGGCCTGGATCCACTGCAGGTACTGCGGCGCCTGGCCCGGATTCAGGCGCGAGGCCAGCTGGTGCAGCAGCTGCTGCATGTTGGGCCCGGCGGGAACGTCGCCGCCCGCGGCACGTGCGGCCAGGCGCTGCCGGATGCGCTCCACCGTTACCTGCAGGCGCTCGCGCTCGGCGGGTTTCAGCACGTAGTCGGCCACGCCCTGCTCGAAGGCTTCCACCGCGTACTGGTCGTAGGCGGTGATGAAGACGATCTCGGGCAGCAGCTCGTCGTCTTCGCCCTCACGAGGCGCCAGCTGGGCGATCTGGCGCGCAGCCTCGACGCCGGTGAGGCCGGGCATGCGGATGTCCAGGAACACGATGTCGGGCCGGTGCTCGTCGACCAGCTGCACCGCCTCGATCCCGTTCTTCGCCTCGGCCACGATCTGCAGCTCGGGCCACACCTCGGCCAGGCGGGCGCGCAGCTGGTCGCGCATCAGGCGCTCGTCGTCGGCCAGCACGGCGCGCGCGGGGGTGGAGGCGGCTTGGTTCATCGCGGCATGCTAGCGCGGCAGTCGCGTGCCGGGCTCCACCAGTTGCCACCCTGGCATGTCGGACACGCAGCGGCGCAGCAGGGCCGAGTGGCCGCTGCCGTAGACGACGAGGATGCGGTCGCCCGGCTGCGCGATCTGCACCAGGCGGGCGCAGATCTGCAGGTTGCGCGCGGTCCAGGCGGCCAGCAGCTCGGCCCCGGGCTGGGCCGCGCCCTGGCCCAGGTGCAGCGCCTGCACGTACCACTGGTGGTCGGCCTCGATGCGCGAGGGCTCGTTGAGCCAGCGCAGCAGCTGGCCGATGCTGCGCTCGCGCTGCAGCACCTCGAACTCGCGCGTGCGCGCGCCGACGGCGGCGATGCTGGCCTGCAGCTCGGCGCCGCGGCCGTTCGCTTCGGCCCACTTCTGCAGCGGTTCGAACGGGAAGCTGCCGGCGGCGTCGATGCCGAACACGTCGGCATGGCCGAGCCGGCGCGCCAGGCGGAAGCCGATCTGGTCGATCTCGTTGCGCTGCCCGGCGCGGCGGCCGGCCAGGTGCTCGCGGTAGGCGGGCACGGCCAGCCGGGGCTCGGTGTCGGCCTTCATCTCCACCGCGATGCGCGTCGGCGCGAAGCCGGCCAGCGCGTCGGCCACCGCCTCGACCTCGGCCTGGCGGCGTGGAGCCAGCACGTCGTCGACCTTGGCGTTCGAGACGTCCAGGCCCGGGTTGCCGAAGTGATAGGTGCCGAGCACCATCACCTGCACCGGTTGTTGCGCGCCGGCGGCCGCGCAGGCCAGGCCCAGCAGCAGCGGCGACAGCAGGCGCCGGCCGACGTTCTTCACGCGGCCACCTTGGGTGCCGGCCGGCGCAGCAGCAGCCACAGCAGCAGCACCACCAGCCACAGCGGCGACAGCGCCAGCCCCACCACCAGCAGCGCCGCCAGCAGCACGCCGCCCACCGCCAGCGCCACGCCCAGCAGCACCAGCAGCAGGGTCAGCGGCACCACCAGCAGCACGCACAGCAGCGCCACCATCAGCCCGGCCGCCACGCCGAGCAGTGTCAGCACGCCGCCGACGCCGTCGAAGAAGCCGAAGTCCTCGCCGTCCACCGTCAGGTGAACGCCTTCGCGCGCCGGGTCCAGCAGCGACAGCAGCGTCACGGTGCCGCCGATGGCCAGCAGCAGTGTGAGCAGCACGAAGGCGCCCAGCACCCAGGGCCACCAGCGGCGCCGGGTGGTCGCGGGCCGCGGCGCCGGCGCTGCGGCTGCACCACCGGGCACGGGGCTGAAGGCATAGATCGCTTCGTCGTTCACGGCGGGGTTCCCTCCACGGTCTTGTAGGGCACGGTGACGGTCACGACGGTGCCGCTGGGCTGGTTCTCGGCCACGGTGAGCGTGGCGCGCGGGCCGTACAGCAGTTGCAGCCGCTCGCGGATGTTGGCCAGGCCCACGCCGGTACCGGCGGTGGCGGCCTTGCCGAAGCCCAGGCCGGTGTCGGCCACCGTCACCTGCAGCTTGCCGTGCACGATCTCGGCCTTCAGCGCCAGCAGGCCGCCCTCGGCCTTGGGCTCCAGGCCGTGCTTGATGGCGTTCTCCACCAGCGTCTGGATCATCATCGGCGGGAACTCGGCCGACAGCAGGCCGTCGGGCACCTGGATGTCGGTGACCAGGCGCTCCTCCATCCGCACCTTCAGGATCTCCAGGTAGGGCCGGATCACCGCCAGTTCGCGCCCCAGGTCGCGCACCCCGCTCGTGCCGTTGCCCGAGGCCTCGCGCATCGACGGCATGCTGGCGCGCAGCAGCGCGATCAGGTTCTTCTGCATCGTGCTGGCACGCGCCGGATCGGTCTCGATCAGGTGGTCGATGGAGGCCAACGTGTTGAACAGGAAGTGCGGTTCCACCTGCGCCTGCATCGCCGCCATGCGCGCTTCCACCACCTGGCGCTTCAGCGACTCGGCCTCGGCGGTCTCGGTGGCCTGCGCGGCCTTCACCTCGGCCTGCACGCGGCCCTTGTAGGTGTACTTGATGACGGCCGAGGCCAGCACCCAGGCCCAGGACAGCTGCAGCAGGAAGTCGCCGATGCCCCAGCGCCGGGTGCGCGTGCGGGTGAGCGGCTCGCCGTCCTCGTCGCGCATCATCTCGTCGATGGCGGCCTGCGCCTCGCGGCGCGCCTGCTCGGCGGCCCGCGCGGCTTCCTCGAGTTCGGCACGGCGTTCGCGCAGGTTCTCCTGCTCCTGGCGCAGCGCCTGCGCGATCTCCTTGCGCGCTTCTTCCAGCGCCTCGCGCACGGCGTCGCCGGTCGCGCCGGGCGGCAGCTTGATCTCGATGTCGCCGGCGCCCGGCGCCGAGGCCGCCGACGCAGCCGCGCCGGCGACGCGCGGCGAGATCCGGACGCCGTCCTTGCCGATGTTGATCTGCACGTCGACACCGCCCTGGGGCGCCGGGGGTGCCACCGGCGCCACCGGGGCCACGGGTGCTGGCGTCGCCTCGGGTGCGCGCGCGGCCTTCGGTGGCTTGGGCGGCTTGGGCACCACCACGCGCGGCCGCGACACCGGCACTTCTTCGGTATAGCGCCAGGTGAACGGCGGCATGTCGTGCACCATCGCCACCACCACCACCAGCGCCAGCGACAGCACCAGGAAGCGCCGCCAGCTGATGCCGATCAGCCAGTTCGCGTAGAGGTGGAACCAGCGCACCGCCGTCGAGGAGAAGACCTGCCAGCGCTGCGGCCAGGTCGCGGAGGTGGTGGTGGCGGCGGTCATGGGAGCAGTGGCTGGCGATGGGCGGATGCTGCGCACTGTACGCAGCGCGGCGGCGCGGGCCAGCGGCGCACGATGCGGCGGCGCATCGCGGGTACAGGCTGCGCCGGTTGCCGACGGGCTGGCGCGCCATGCAGGAGAAAGCCGCGGGAACTTTTTCGGCCGCGGCCGCCAATAGCTGCCAACGACCCCTGCCCCCGCCCATCACCGATGATGTCCTTCGTGCCCTGGAACCGACCGCCCCGCGGCGACAGCAGCGACGACGCCGCGCTGGTGGCGGGCCTGGGTGCGGGTGACGCGCAGGCGATGGACGTGCTGTACCGGCGCCACGCCGGCCCCGTCTACCGCTATGCGCTGGCGCTGAGCGGCAACGCCGCCTGGGCGGCCGACGCCACGCAGGAGGCCTTCGTCGCGCTGGCCACGCGGCCGCAGGGCTACGACGCCGCGCGAGGGCCGCTGGGCGCGTGGCTGGCGGGTGTCGCGCGCCACGCGCTGGCGAGGTCGCCGGCACCTCCGCCGCCGCGAGCCCCGAGGCGCTGCTGGTGCGGCGGCAGGACAGCAGCGCGTTCTGGGCCGCGCTCCGCGCGCTGGCCGCACCCTACCGCGAGGCGCTGGTGCTGGTGGACCTGCAGGAGCGGCCCTACGCCGAGGCGGCGGCCATCGCCGGCATCGAACTCAACACGCTGCGCACCCGGCTGCACCGGGGGCGCGGCAAGCTGGCGGCGCTGCTGAACGCGGCCGCCGTCGGGAGCCCGTCATGACGGAGCACAGGAACGAAACCCCCACGACACTGGCCGCTGCCCTGCGCGACGCCGGCGACGAGCTGCGCGCGCTGCAGCCGCCGGCGGCGCTGCAGGCGCGCATCCGCGCGGCATTACCGCCGAACGGCCCGGCGCGCGAACCGGCGCGGCGCGGGCTGTGGCTGTGGTCCGGCGCGGCCGCCTTCGCCACCGTGCTGCTGGGAACCGCGCTGCTGGTGCTGCGCCCGGCGCCACCGCTGGTGGTGGACGACGGCCTGCGTTTCGGCGCCTTCGTGCGCGTGGCACCGGCCGAGCGCTGGCCGGCTGGCGAAACCGAGGCCTGGCTCGTCCGCACCGAGATGCCCGGCGAGCGCCTGGCCGCGCTGGGCCTGCCCTACGACCCGTCGCGCGCCGGCGAGAGCGTGCGCGCCGAACTCCTGATGCACCCGTCCGGTGAAGTGCTGGCGGTGCGTTTCGCCCCCTGAAGAACGAGGACATGCCGATGAAGCTGCGTCATTCCCCCTGCTCCCTCACGCTGCTGGCGGCCGCACTGGCCGGCCCGGCCTGGGCCGCCGACCCGCCCACCCCGCCAGCGCCGCCGACCCCGCTCGAGCTGCGCCTGCCGCCGATCGGCGAGCTGGTGGCCCAGGCGATGGCCGAGAGCGACCGCTTCTTCGTCTTCAGCGACGGCATGGACCTGGCCGCCGGCGGCGAGCTGGGCTCCGAGCGGGTCGTGAAGGGTGCGCCCTACTGTGCCGACGCCATGCACGAGACCGTGCAGTGGCTGCCCGACGGCCAGGGGGGTGCGGCGAACCGCATCGTGCGCCAGCAGTCGACCAGGCTGTGCCGCGACGGCGAGGGCCGCACGCGCCAGGAGGTGGAGCGCGGTGGCCGCAAGCTCGTCTACCTGCGCGACCCGGTGACGCGCGAGAGCTGGGTGCTGGACCCCGAGCGCAAGACGGCGCGCCGCGTGGGCCTGTTCACCTCGGAGATCCGTGTGCCGGCGCCCAGTATCGACCACTCCGCCTGGCGCGAGTACGGCGAGAAGATGCGCGAGTTCGGGCGCCAGATGAACGAACGCATGCGCACCGGAGGCACGCCGCCCACCCCGCCGACGCCCCCGACCCCGCCGACGCCGCCCACGCCGGTGATCGTCGGTGCGCCCGAGGCGGCGGCCAGCGGCGCTGCCGGCCGGCACGAAGTGCGGGTGGTGCGGCTGAACCGCGACGGCGAAGCGGCCGCCGAATGGGGGCTGCCGCCGATGCCGGTGCAGTGGCGCGCCCGCAGCCTGGCGCCGCGTGGCGCGGGTACCTTGTCGCCGCTGGGCGCCAAGGAGGTGGAAGGTCTCCGCTCCAACGGAGAACGAACCACCTGGACCATCGAGGCCGGCAAGGTCGGCAACGAGAAGCCGATCCAGATCGTGCGCGAGGTGTGGACCGCGCCGGACCTGATGGTCACCGTGATGTCGCGCGATTTCGATCCGCGCAGCGGCGAAACCAGCTACCGGCTCAAGAACGTGAAGCGCGGCGAGCCGGACGCCGCGCTGATGCGAGTGCCCGCTGACTTCAGCAAGCCGGCGCCCCGCCCGTCACCGCGGGCTTCGTCGGGCGCGACCGGCTGAAGGTTCACGGGCGGCCTGCCGGCCGTCAGTGGACCAGGCTGATCACCGCCGCCAGCAGCAGCGTGGCGATGGCGGTGCAGCTCACCAGGCCGAGCAGCGTCCAGTCGGCGCGGTCGGCCAGGTGCAGCTGGTCGAGCAGGTCGCGCTCGTCCAGGGCCGAGCTGGGCAGCGGCAGCGCCATGCGGGGCAGGGCGGGGCCGACGTGGAGCGGGTGGGGCAGGGCGGCTTCAAGGCGCAGGTTCATGTTCGTGTCCTCCGTGAGCCGCAGCCGGGATTCGGCGTTGGCGTGGAAGGTATTTCACGGCGCACGACGTCGCATTGCGACGCAGGCGGCAGCAGCGCGGCAGACGATCGTCAGACGATCGGCAGACGATTCGGCCCGCCGCCGCCGGACGTGAAAAGGCCCCCGGGCCTGGCGGCGCGGGGGCCTTTGGGGGCCCGGTGGGCGGCGCGGATCAGCGGCGCTTCGGCCCGCCGGCGGTGGGCCCGCCGGGGCCGGTGGGCGTGCCCGGCGGGTTGTCGCCGCCACCGCCGCCCGGCTTGAACTCGCGGTTGAAGATCGGGAAGACCGGCTGCCTGGGCGGCAGGAAGGCGAGGAACTGCGTCTTCTCGTGGTACGCCACGATGAACTCCACCCAGCGCGCGCGCACGCCGCCCGTCTCGGCCAGGAACGGGATCACGTGCAGATGGGCCGGCGGCAGCGTGGGGTCGACGCGGCCGGACAGGTAGTACGGCGAGCGCCAGTCCCAGCGACCTTCCAGCGCGGGGTCGGGGAAGTAGATGTTCATCCCGAGCTTGCGGTCGGTGAAGTCCCAGACGATGTTCGGGTCCTGGCCCATCCACGGCCAGTCCTTGTCGCCGAACTGCCAGATGCCGGCCACCGAGTCCCGCACGGCCACCGCCGCGTCGCGGATGTCACCGGGCCCGAACTGCGCGCGCAACGCATCGGCGAAGCCGGCCACGTCGACGAACTGGTCGGGCACCTTCAGCTCGAAGCCGGGCTCGGTGTCGTAGTGCTGGGCTGCAATGGCCGCGGCCTTCACGCGCTGCCGCACCGCGGCTTCGTTGGCGCCGCGCAGTTCGGGCACCAGCAGCTCGCCGAGCCGGTTCAGTGCCGTGGCCACCTTGCGCATGCGGCGCAGGTCGACCGTGGCGCCGATCAGCGGGTGGTTCTGCTTGGCCTGCATCAGCTGGCCGTTCACCTGAACGAACCACTTCGCGAGCTCGGCCGCGGTGGCCGAGCCGGCCATGCGCAGCTTGTGGAACACCACCGGGTAGGTGGCGCCAGCGCTGAAGAAGTCGTAGTTGGCATAAGCGGCGGCATAGCCGGCGTACGGCGACACCGTGTGCAGCAGCTCGAACGAGGCGTTGAAGCAGTTGTTGAACGCGATCACCGCCGGCCGCGGCACGCCGGCCTTCACGGCCAGGCGCAGCGCTTCGCCGTAGGCCCAGGTGGACATCGGCAGGTTGCCGAAGGGCAGGGCGGCGGAGTCGACGCCCATCTCGGGCGTCGTGACGCCCAGTGGCGGCGCTTCGTCGTCGTCGGCGCGTGCGGCCGGCCGGCCGCGCTCGGCGCCCATCTCTGGCGACGTCACACCGCGGTCGGGTGGGCTGTCGGCGGCGGCGGCGCGCGCCGCCGCCTCGAACTGGAACCGCGTGCTCTCGCCGGTCACCGTCCAGCGCACGCGCCGGCCGCTGCCGTCGCTGTCCCAGTGCGTGAGGCTGTCCTGATTGATGCGGTTCAGGTCCAGGTCCGGGATGAAGCCCGCGCCGTGGCTGTCCACCGCCAGCACCAGCGCGTCGCAGGGGAAGCGCTGGTGCGCACGGCGCAGGAAGCCGGCGAGCGCGTGCGGGTCGCTCATGTTCTGCTTCCAGGCCGAGACGATGCTAATCGCCAGCGGCTTGTAGGCGGGGATCTCCACCAGGTAGGTGTCGTCGCCGTAGACGTCCACCAGCGCCGCGACGTTGACGCCCTCGGCCGCGGTGCGCGCCAGCTCCTTCACCAGCGCCTGCTTGTGGATGGGCGGGATCGGCGCGGTGGTGCTGGTGGCCGGGAAGCGGCTCAACCGTGGGTCGGTGCCGATCGCCGCATAGACGGCGAAGGTCAGGCCCCGGCCCTTGGCGCCGGACTTGGCACGCCCTGGCGCCGGGATGGACAGCTCTTGCATGGGGATCCTCCGGTGGAATGACGCGCGGGCCTGCGTGGGCTGCCGCGGCGATGGTGAGCGGGGCGGATTGTCCACACCGTGCGCTAGAGTGCGCCATCCCCAACAGGGGCCGCCCGTCGTTGGGACACGAGGGCGCCATCTCGACTTGAGTACGAGCCCTCTGCCCGCCCCTCCGGACACGAGTCCGACACCCCTGCCCGAGGCGGGGCCGCCGCAGCTCGCCCTGGTGGAGGCCCTGCTCGACGCCGCGTTGCAGGCGCGCCGCGCCGGCCGATTCGCCGATCTGGTGGCCGAGCGCCCGCGGCTCGTGCGCTGGCTGTTGCGGCGCCACGGCCGGGTGGTGCGGGCCGCCGCCGGCGATGCGCTGCAGGGCGATGCGCTGCACGAGGTGGCCGACATCGTGCTGCGCTGGCTCGTGGTGAGGCTGCGGCCCGACGCAGCCGCCCACCTCGAGCACATCGGCGAGGAGGCGTGGCTGCACTTGACGGCGTGGCGGCCGCTGCTGGCGGTGGCCAGCACGTGCGGCCTGCTCCCGATTCCCGACTTCCCGCGCGCCTATCGCCGGCGTGCGCACGAGGCGCCGCTGGACAACCTGTGCGGCCTGTGGTCCGTGGGGTCCAGCACCGTGTACCGGGTGCTGGAACGCGGCCGGCGCCAGATGGCGCAGGCGCTGCTGGAGACCAGGCCGGACGTTCCCCGTGAGCTGGCCTTGCGCGAGCACGTGATGCATGTGCTGGAAAGCACCCATCCCTTCGGCGACGAGGCGTCCCGGCGCATCTGGCATGCGCGCCAGGCCTCACGCCTGCGCGACCGGGGCGATGCGACCACGGTGCTCTGGCACCTGTGGCAGGCCGGTGATGTGGCCGGCTTCATCCATGCCCTGCGGCGCCTCGCCGGTGCGCTGGCCGCCGATCCGGTGGCCGATGCGCTGATGGCCCGCGTGCAGGCCCTGCCGCAACTGCCGGCACGCGCGCGGGTGGATCTGTGGCTGGCTCGCGGGGCCCTGGAGCGCTCGCGGGGTTCGGCAGCCGGCGAGCGGGCGGCCTACGAGCGCGCCCGCGATCTGGCGCAGGAGGCGCACGACCCCTTGCTGCTCGGTCTCGTGCATGGCGCTTTGGGGCGCTACTACGATTCGCGAGACACCGACCACGCGTTGGCCTGTTATCAGGACAGCGCCGAGTTCCTGCGCGAACAGGTGATGGACGCCAGCGATGCCGAGGCGCTGGGCTACGCCGTCACCACCTACGCCCGCCTGGCCTGGTTCTACCTTCGGCGCAACGATCCGCGGAGCAAGGCGGTGCTGGACCATGCCGAGGCGGTGCGCCAGCAACATGCGGTGCCGGACGATGCGGTGGGCTTCCTCGAAGTGGCCTGGGGCGAGTACTGCCATCGGGCGGGTGATCGCACCAGGTCCCTGGAGCACCGCTATCGCGCGCTGAACATCTTCGAGCGCCTCGGCGACGAGCGCTCCGTGCTCGCCTCGCACGTCAGCATCGCGCACGATTTGGCCGGACGGGGCGAACACCGCCGCGCCATCGCGGTGCTCGAACGTGCCCTGGCGGCAATTCGGCGCGGCGGCGGCACGCCCGAGATCGCGGCGTCCACGCACATCAACATGTCGCTCAGCCTGATGGAGATCGGTGACCTGGACGGTGCCATCCAGCAAGGCGAAGCGGCACTCGAGACGGGGCGCCGCAGCGGCTTGCAGCATCACATGTTCCTGGCCCGCGTGAACCTGGCCGAGGCGCACTTCAAGCGCTACCTCGGCAAGGGTGACCCGGCCGACGAGGCCTGGGGCGATGTCTACGTGCGCGACGGCCTGGCCGTGGAGGTGGCGGAGGTCGCCCCCACGCTGCGCGACCTCCTGCGCGGCATCAAGCAGCAGGTGATGGGCGCGCGCGAGCAGCCTGCCCCCGACCGGTTGATGCCGCAGGAGGACGCCGCCCACTTCGACGAGATGGTCGACGTGCACCAGCACCGCGCCGTGCTCGCGCTGCCCGGCGAGCCGCGCGCGCACGCGCAGGCGCACCTGGCGATCGCCAAGGCCTACACCGCCATCGCCACGAAGGAGCGCGAAGCTGCGCTGGCCCTGATCGACAAGCACGGCCTGCGCGAGCACTTCGTGGGCGAACTCGACGCCCTGCGCCAGACCTTCGAACGCGAACTCACGCGCGAGCAGCAGCTGGCCGCCGCCTGGAAGCAGGCCGCGGCCGACCTCGTCGACGACGCGCGCCGCGCCGCGCTGATCGCCCACCTGCTGAAGGACGGCGCGGTCAACAAGAGCGCCTACGGCGACCTCTGCGGCGTGGCGCCGGCCACGGCGTCCAAGCACCTGGGCCTGCTGATGGAGCGCGGCCTGCTGGTGCAGCGCGGCAAGGGTCCGGCCACGCGCTACGAACTGCCCTCGGCGACGGGCGGCTGATGCACGAACAGCCGGCCGCGCGCCTCGCTGGTGATCGCGGCCACGCCCGGGTGCGTGATGCGGCGCTCGGCGCTGATCGCGTAGAAGGTGTCCACCATCTCGTCGCTGCGGCCGATGACCTCCACGCCGTACTGCGAGACCACCTCGTCCTCCACCACGGTCGGCGACGGGAACACGCCGCGGCCTTCTCGGCCGAACGCCTGCATCAGCGCACCGTCGTCGAACTCGGCCACCACGCGCGGCTGCAGCCGGTGGCGCGACCACCAGGCCTCCAGCTGCGGCCGCACCGATGACGAGCCGCCGGGTATCAGCATCGGCGCGTCGTTCAGACACTGCGGGAAAGGGCCGAGCAACCTGCCGCGCAGCGACGGCGCGCAGAAGAAGCTCACCGGCGAGCGGCCCAGCGGGTGGTTGAAGGCCTTCACGCTGAGGCGGCTGGTCAGCGGCTCGTCGGCCAGTACCAGGTCCAGCCGGTGCAGGGCCAGCTGGGCCATCAAGTCGGGGAAGCGGCCTTCGCTGCACACCAGGTGCACCGGCACGTCCAGGGTCAGCGCCGGCTCCAGCAGCTTGTAGGCCACGGTCTTGGCCAGCGCGTCCTCGATGCCGACGCGGAACTCCAGCACCTGGCGCCCGCCGGCCGCGCGCTTCTCGCGCATCGCGCCTTCGAGTTCGCTGCCCAATGCGAAGATCTCGTCGGCGTAGCGCAGCGCCACCCGGCCGTCGTCGGTGAGTTCCAGCTGACGACCCTTCTTGCGGAACAGGCGCCGGCCCAGCCGTTCCTCCAGCAGCTTGATCTGGCCTGAGAGCGTCTGCGGCGTGGTGTGCAGCTGCTCGCCGGCGCGCATCACCCCCCCGGCCTTCGCGGCGACCCAGAAGTAGTACAGGTGCTTGAAGTTCATGCTTCGATTTCCTCGAAGTGATTTTCTTCAAACTTCGAATTTACGTACAGCATCCATGACCCTAGATTCACCGGGTGCGTTAAAGCCGCGCACGTTGGAATCAAGGAGATCGTCATGCGCATGAGCACCAAGGGCCGCTTCGCCGTCAACGCCCTCATCGACCTGGCCCTGCGGGAAGCAGGCGGGCCGGTGGCGCTGGCCACCATCAGCGCGCGCCAGCAGGTGTCGCTGTCGTACCTGGAGCAGATGTTCAGCCGGCTGCGCCGCGTGGGCATCGTCGAGAGCACACGCGGGCCCGGCGGTGGCTACACGCTGGGGCGCGAGGCGGCGCTGATCACGGTGGCCGAGATCGTCTCGGCGGTGGACGACCCGGCGGATCACGCCGGCGAACCCGACGACGGCCTCTCGCGCGCCCTCTGGCAGCGCCTGAACGAGACGCTGCTGCAGCACATGGCCACCATCTCGCTGCAGAGCCTCGTCGACGAGCAGAAGGCGGCCGGCGCCACGGTCGAGGAGCGTCCGGTCAAGCGCCCGCTGCTGGCGCCCGCCGCGCCGGCGGCGCGCCTGCCGCGCACCACCGCGCCGAACTCGGTGTTCGCCTTCGGCCGCTCGTTCGCCCGCTGACAGGCCGGGCCCGCGGGGACACCGCGGGCCTGCGCGCCCGGCCTGGCCTGCCTCTACTTGTAGAGCACGCGGGGCAGCCAGAGCCCGATGTCCGGGAAGACGTAGAGCAGCACGATGGCGATCACCTGGATCCCCATGAACGGCATCATGCCGGCGAAGATCTGGTTCAGCGTCACGTGCGGCGGGCTCACGCCCTTCAGGTAGAAGGCCGCCATCGCCACCGGCGGGCTGAGGAACGCGGTCTGCAGGTTCAGGGCGACCAGCAGGCCGAAGAACAGCGGGTCGACGCCGAACTTGTCGAGCAGCGGGATGAAGATGGGCATGAAGATCACGATGATCTCGGTCCACTCCAGCGGCCAGCCCAGGATGAAGATGATGAACTGCGAGAGCAGCAGGAACTGCGTCTTCGTCAGGTTCATCGACAGCACCCACTGCTCCACCAACTCCTGGCCGCCCAGCAGCGCGAACGCCGCCGAGAAGATGGCCGAGCCGACGAACAGCCAGCACACCATCGCGCTGGTCTTGGCGGTGAGGAACACGCTCTCCTTGACCACGCCGAAGGTCAGCTGGCGGTAGGCCGCGGCCAGCAGCAGGCCGCCGAAGGCGCCCACGGCGGCGGCCTCCGTCGGCGTGGCCAGGCCCATCACGATGGAGCCCAGCACCGAGAGGATCAGCACCACCAGCGGGAAGAACGAGGTCAGCAGCATCTTGAAGATCTCAAGGCGCTGGAAGCTGAGCACGGCGTAGAACGCGACCAGCGCCAGGAACCCCACCCCCAGCCCGATCCAATAGCTGGTAGGTGCCGGCGTGCGCGGCCTCTCGGCCACGGCCGGTGTCGCGGCGCCGGCCGTGCCGGTGGCGGCACCCGGCGGCTCCTGCACGCCGCCGCCGGCGCCCGGTGGTTCCTTCAGTCCCGCCGCGCCCGGCGGCTCGGCAAGCCCGCCGCCGGCGCCGGGCGGTTCCTTCAAGCCGCCCCCGCCGGGTGGCTCGGCCAGTCCGCCCGCACCCGGTGGTTCCGCCAGGCCACCGGCAGGTGCCGGTTCGCGCAGCGCGCCCGGCGGTTCGGAGACGGCGCCCGAAGAGACGGCCGCCGTGGGCGCGTCGGCCGGCGCGGTCACCAGCCGCCAGGTGCCCAGTGCCACCAGCGCGAACACCAGGGCCGGCAGCACGGCCACTGAAAGCTGACGGAGCAGGTAGCCGGTGGGCACGTCGACGTTGCGCACGCCCTTGAGCGCACGCAGCAGCGCCGGCAGCGCGCGATTGGACACCGCGTCGGCCACGCGCTGCGTCAGCGGCGGCAGCGGTACCACGCGCAGCTCGGGCGCCAGCGGCGGCGCCAGGCTGGGCTTGAAGAGCGCCAGCAGGATGACGAACAGGATGTAGAGACCCGCCAGCATCAGGCCGGGGAAGAAGGCGCCGGCATAGAGCTGCACCACGGACACGCCGGCCGTGGCACCGTAGACGATCAGCATCACCGACGGCGGGATCAGGATGCCCAGGCAGCCGCCGGCCGTGATCGCGCCCGCCGACAGCCGGATGTCGTAGCCCGACTTCAGCATCTGCGGCAGCGCCAGCAGGCCCATCAGCGTGACCACCGCGCCGACGATGCCGGTGGCGGTGGCGAACACGGCGCAGGTGAACAGCGTGGCCACCGCCAGCGAGCCGGGCACGCGCGCCATCGCCAGGTGCAGGCTGCGGAACAGCTTCTCGATCAGGTTCGCGCGCTCCACCAGGTAGCCCATGAACACGAACAGCGGGATCGAGATGAGCACATCGTTGCTCATCACCTTGAACGCCGCCTGCACCATCAGGTCCAGCGTCTTCGTGTTGTCGCGTTCGTAGGCCAGCCAGGTGAAGATCATCCCCATGCCCATCAGCGTGAAGGCGGTGGGAAAGCCCAGCATGATGGCCACCACGATCAGCGCCAGCATCAGCAGGCCCAGGTGGCCGTTGGTGACCGCGGGCGCGCGCAGCAGCACGATGGCGATGCCGACGCCGATCAGCGCCATCAGGCTGAAGCCGAACCAGAGCTCCTTGCGGATCTTCATCACGGCTGTCCCTTCGGCACCGCCACGTACTTGTCCAGCGCCGCGATGTCCTCGTCCTTCACGTGCACCATCGCCTTCAGCTTGTCGACGTCGACCTCCTCGACGTCGTCCTCGCGCGAGGGCCATGCGCCGGTGCGCAGGCACAGCACGCAACGCACGATCTCCACCACGCCCTGCAGCAGCAGCATGAAGCCCGAGATCGGGATCACGAACTTGAACGGATACAGCGGCAGTGGCGTGGCCGAGAACGTCTTCTCGCGGATGGCCAGCGCCTCCATCGCGTAGGTCCAGCCGGCCCAGGTGAGCGCGACGATGCCGGGCAGGAAGAACACGACGTACAGCGTGAGGTCGATGGCAGCCTGCGTGCGTGGCGTGAAGAAGCCGTAGAGCACGTCGCCGCGCACGTGGTTGTTCTTGGCCAGCGTGTAGGCGCCGGCCATCATGAACAGCGTGCCGTAGAGCATGATCTGGCCGTTCAGCGCCCAGTCGTGCGGGTTGTTCAGCACGTAGCGCGAGAACACCTCCCAGCTCACGCCCAGCGTCAGGATCACGATGCACCAGGCAAAGGCCTGGCCGAGCCAGGTCGACAGCCGGTCCACCGCCAGCAGCACTCGTTGCATCGTTCCTCCGTGGCCCCGGGCCGGGCCGCAACACAGAAAAAAGGCCACCGGCGCCGCCGGTGGCCTGCCGGGCCGGCGGGCCGCCTCAGCGGCGGCCGAAGTAGTGGTTCCAGGCCATCTTGAAATCGACCAGGTAGTCGTTCTGCCAGGCGCCGGCGCGCTGGGCGAAGGCCTTCTGCGAGTCGAGCACCTTCTTGAACAGCGCGTTCTCGCCGCTCTTCTTGGCGATCACCTTGTCCCAGCTCTCGAGCTGGTTGCGCAGGATCGCGTCCGGGGTCTTGTAGAAGCTGATGCCGGCCTTCTTCAGCTCGGCGTAGTCCTTGCTGTTGCGGTCGATGGCCTTCCAGCTCATGTCGGCGCTGGCGGCCTCCACCGCGTAGTCGATGATCTTCTTCAGGTCGGCCGCCAGCGCGTTGTACTTGGCCCGGTTGAACAGGATCTCGAACTGCTCGGTGCTCTGGTGGAAGCTCTGCAGCATGCAGTTCTTGGCCACGTCGGGGAAGCCGAGCACGCGGTCGGAGCTGGCGTTGTTGAACTCGGCGGCGTCGATCAGGCCGCGGTCGAGCGCCGGCACGATCTCCGAGCCCGGCAACGGGTTCACCGCGGCGCCCTGCTCGGTGTAGATGTCCACCGCCAGGCCCACGGTGCGGAACTTGATGCCCTTCATGTCCTCGAGCTTGGCCACCGGCTTCTTGAACCAGCCGAAGGGCTGCGTGGGCATGGGGCCGTAGAGGAACGAGACCACGTCCATGTTGGTGGCCTTGTAGATCTCCTGCAGCAGCGCCTCGCCGCCGCCGTAGTAGTGCCACGACAGCAGCATGTTCGGGTCCATGCCGTAGCCCGGGCCGGAGCCCCACAGCGCGAGCGCCGAGTTCTTGCCGTAGTGGTAGGCCACCACGCCGTGGCCGCCGTCGAGCGTGCCCTTGTTCACTGCCTCGAGCAGCTGGAAGGCGGGCACCACCGCGCCCGAAGGCAGCACCTCGATCTTCAGCCGGCTGCCGGCCATGTCGTTGACCTTCTTGGCGAAGTCCTGCGCGTACTCGTGGAAGATGTCCTTGGCCGGCCAGGTGCTCTGGAAGCGGAAGGCGACGGTTTGCGCGCGCGAGACCGCGGGCGCGGCCATCGCGCCGGCGGCAACGGCGCCGGCGGTGGCGGACTTCAGGAAGCGGCGGCGCGGCGCCGGCGTGCGGGCTTCGGTCATGGCTTGTCTCCGGGGGGTGTTGTGGCTGCGACTGTCGTTCGCGGCCACCACCGGCGGCAAGTGGGACAAGCCCGGAGCAGCGCAGGGCTGCGTCGTTCGTATCAGCGCTTGGGCTGAATTGGTCTGCGGCCTTCCACCTGGATCTGCAGTCGCACGCGGTTGGCGATGAAGGGCAGACCGTAGTTGATGCCGTAGTCGCCGCGCGTGATCTCGGCCTCGAAGTCGCCGCCGCAGACCTCGACGCGGCCGCCGCCTGCGTCTTCCTCGCGGCAGGCGAAGCGCCGTGCCAGCAGCGACAGCGGCTGGCTCGTGCCGCGCAGCGTGAACTCGCCGCGCACCTCAGCGAGCTGGGCGCCCTCGTAGCGGAACCGGCTGGCGACGAAGTAGGCCTCGGGGAAGGCCTCGGTGGACAGCATGTCGGCCTGGCGCACGCGCGCGTCGAACACCGGCACGCCGGTGCTCAGGGTGGCGGTGGCCACGCGCACACCGAGCTCGCCGCGGCCAGCCGCGCGGTCCAGCGTGACGCTGCCTTCGACGGGCCCGAAGCGCCCGCGGATCGTGCTGGTGCCGAAGTGCAGCAGCTCGAAGTGCACGAAGCTGGCCGCGGCGTCGAAGGTGTAGGTCAGCGGCTCGGCGGATGCGCCGGCCGCGGCGCAGACCAGCGCCCACGCCACGACAGCGCGCGCGCGGGTGGCTGGCCTCGGGCGCTTCACTGCTTGACCGCTTCCACCTGCACCAGCAGGCGCACGTTGTCCGGCGCGCCCATCTGCAGGCCCCAACCCATGCCCCACTGGCTGCGCTGCAGCGTGGTCTCGAAGTCGCCGCCGCAGACCTCGCGCTTGAGCATCGGGCTGGTGTAGCAGTTGAAGCGCTGCGCCTTCAGCGTCACGGGCACGGTCTTGCCCAGCATCGTCAGCGTGCCGCTGACGGCGCTGAGCTTGTCGCCGTCGAACGTGAAGCCGTCGCCGACGAACTTCGCGGTCGGGTGGTTGGCCACGTCGAAGAAGTCCTTGCTCTTCAGGTGTCCGTCGAAGGGCGCGGTGCCGGTGCTGATGGACGTGGTGTCGATCGTGATCTCGACCTTGCCGGTCTTGGCCGCGCGGTCGATCTGCACCGCGCCTTCCTTCTTGTCGAAGCGGCCGCGCAGCGTCGACGTGCCCATGTGGCCGATCTCGAAGGTGGCGAAGGTGTGGGTGGGGTCGATCGCGTAGCTCTGCATCTCGGCGTGGGCGCCGGCAACGGTGGCCAGCAACGCGGCGGCAACGACGGACTTCATCATGGGAGGCAACTCCTGAGGGTGGTGGAAAGGAAGAGGGGAGGAAGGGTCAGAGCGGGCCCAGGCCGGCCAGCTGCAGCTTGAAGCGGACCTGCACGTCGTCGGCGAGCATCGAGGTGTCGGTCCACTCGCCTTCGCCGACCTTGAAGGCCAGGCGCTTGATCGTGAAGCTGCCGGTGGCGGTGCTGGTGGCGCCGGCCTGCACCAGTTGCACCGGCACCGTGACGTCGCGCACCGCGCCCTTGATCGTGAGCTTGCCGGTCACCTCGAAGCGGCCGGCACCGGCGGCCTTGATGGCCTGGCTCTGGAACGTGGCCTGCGGGAACTTCGGCACGTTGAGCCAGGTGGCCTTGGGCACTTCGGCGTCGAGCTCGGCGGTGCCGAAGCGCGCGCTGCCGGTGTCGATGGTGAAGGCGACGCTGCCGCCCTCGGGCTTCTTCGGGTCGAGCGCGATCTGCGCACTGAACTTCGTGAACTTGCCTTCCACCGGCACGCCCAGCTGCTTCGTCGTGAAGGCGATCTCGCTGCCGGGTTGCAGCTGCGCCGGTTTCGGTTGCGCGGCGGCGGGCTGCGCGATGGCGGCGAGCAGCGCGCCGGCCAGGGTCAGCGTGAAAAGGGTGCGGGCGGTCATTCGGGAGAGCTCCTCGGTGTTCATGTCATGTCCGGCGCGCCGGCAGCATGCGCAGCAGCAGGCCGTCGCGGTCGACGAAGTGGTGTTTCAGCGCGGCCGCCACGTGCAGCGCCACCACGGCGGCCAGCGCCCAGGCGAGCGCGCCATGCAGCGGTTTGATGGTCTCGGAGAAGGCGCGGTCGGGCGCCACGAAGTCCGGCAGCGACAGCACGCCGAACCACACGATGGGAAAGCCCGCGGCCGAGCTGTAGGCCCAGCCGGACAGCGGCACCGCGAAGAACAGCAGGTACAGCGCGCCGTGCGCCAGGTGCGCCGCGCGCTGCTGCCAGGCCGGCCCGGGCAGGTCGGCCGGCGGGCGGTGCCGCAGGCGCCACAGCAGTCGCCCGGCCGACAGCGCCAGGATCGTGACCCCGGCCCACTTGTGCCAGTTGTAGAGCTTCAGCCGCGTCATCGAGAACGGCAGCTCGTGCATGTAGGCGCCGAGCGCGAAGTTGCCGACGATCAGCAGCGCCAGCAGCCAGTGCAGCGCGATCGCGGTGCTCGAATAACGGTCGGACAGGGTAGTTTGCATCGGGCGGCAGTGTGGAGTCCCGCTCCGCCCCGGGAGTTCAAGGCGTTTGACGGCGACCGTCAGCACATACGAACACCCCATGCCCGCCGGACGCAGGGCCGGCCCGATTTCCGCGACGGCGGTATCAGGGTGTGTCGAAGAGCCGGGCGGCGCCCGGCGGCGCGGGGTCCAGCAGCCCGCGCCGCAGCGCGAAGTCCAGCGTCACCAGCGCCGCGTCCACCGTCATCTGCTCACCCGCGGCCAGCGCCAGCGCGTCGGCCACCGCCAGGCAGGCGAAGGCCTGCACCTCGCCGTCGGGGTTGTGCGGCGCGACGCCCGCCGGCAGCGCCAGGTCCCAGACGTGCAGGTCCTCGAGCTGCAGGCCTTCGGGGATGTCGCGCTGCAGGCGCAGCACGCGGCCCGGCGTGGCCTGGCGCATGCACGCTTCGGTCTGGCCGGCTTCTTCGTAGCCCTCGCGGATCAGCGCCTCCCACGGCGTCTGGCCATCGGGCACGCCGCCGCCGACCAGACTGTCGAACAGGCCCGGATCGGTGGCCTTGTCGAACGAGCGCTGCGCGATCCACAGGTGCGTGGGTGCCCCGTCCGGGCCGGCGACATAACCGTTGGCGTGCGCGGCCAGCGTGAGCAGGCCCCAGAAGCGCGCCGCGGCGCGTTCGGTGCGTGCCAGGCGCGAGCCGTCGTCGAGGCTGAACACCGCGAAGGGCTCGTCGCGCCAGCCGCGCACCAGGCCCTGCTCGCGCAGCGCGGCGTTCACCTGCGCCAGCACGGCCGTGGGTTCGGGCGCCAGCAGGTGCACGGCCCGGGCGCCGATCTGCAGCGCCTGGGGCCAGTCGCGCAGCGCCGCCAGGTGTTCGCGCGCGACCGATCCGGCCAGGTGGCTGCCGATCACGAAGGGCACGCGCCGCGCGGGGTCGTGCGCCCGCGCGGCCGCCACGGCGGGCCAGGTCATTCCAGCAGCGTGGCCTCCTGGTCGGCCAGCGGCCGGTAGGCGACGATCACCGCGCGCGGGCCGGCCGCATCCATCACGCGGCCTGCTTCAGGTCGCTGCTGCGCCAGCGCTGCATCAGCGCGTTCCACTTGGTGCGCGCCGCCGCGAGGTGGCGCTCCTTCACGTGGCCATAGCCGCGGATCTCGTCGGGGATGCGCGCGATCTCGGCGGCGAGCGCGCGGTTGCCGGCGTTCAGCGTCTTCAGCAACTCGTCGATGCAGGCCTTGTATTCGCCGATCAGCGCGCGCTCGGTCCTGCGCTCGTCGGTGCGGCCGAAGAGGTCCAGCGCCCCGCCGCGCAGGCCCTTCAGCTTCGTGAGCAGGCCGAAGGCGCTGCGCATCCACGGGCCGAAGGGTTGCTTCTTCAGGTGGCCCTGCGCGTCCCGCTTCGCGGTGAGCGGCGGCGCCAGGTGGTGCACCAGCTTGTAGTCGCCCTCGAACATCTCGGCGATCTTCGCGGTGAAGGCCGGGTCGGTGTGCAGGCGCGCCACCTCGTACTCGTCCTTGTAGGCCATCAGCTTGAAGAGGTAGCGGGCCACGGCCTCGGTCAGCGCAGTGCCGCCGCCGAGCGGCGTCTCGGCCGCGCGCACCTTCTCGACGAAGGCCTTGTAGTCGGCGGCGTAGGCGGCGTCCTGGTAGCCGGTGAGGAAGTCGACGCGCGTCCGGACCGTTTCTTCCAGCGAAGGCTTCTTGACGAACTGGATCACCGCCTGCGCCTTGAACAGCGCCTGCACCGAGGCCAGGTCGTGCGCGGCGCGGCGGCCCCACTCGAACGCGGCCTTGTTGTTGTCGATCTGCACGCCGTTCAGCTCGATGGCGCGCATGATCGCCGCGTGGCTGAGCGGGATGCGCCCCTTCTGCCACGCGTAGCCCATCATCAGCGAGTTGGTGTAGATGCTGTCGCCCAGCATCTGCTGCGCCACCTGCTCGGCGTCGAAGGCGCCCACCAGCGCGTCGCCCACGCTGGCGCGCACCGCGGCTTCGCAGTTGCCGCCGGGGAACTGCCAGTCCGGGTTCCTGACGAAGCTGGCGGTGGGGGTGCCGTGCGTGTTCAGCGCCACGAAGGTGCGGCCGCCCTGCATCACGGTCAGCGTGTACTTCATCGCGCCGACGATGCTGTCGCAGGCGATCACGAGGTCGGCCTTCGCGGTATCGACCTTGGTGGTGTGGATCGCATCCGGCCGGTTCGCGATCTGGATGTGGCTCCAGGTCGCGCCGCCCTTCTGCGCCAGGCCGCCGGCGTCCTGCGTCACCACGCCCTTGCCTTCCAGGTGCGCGGCCATGCCGAGCAGCTGGCCGATGGTGATGACGCCGGTGCCGCCGACGCCGCCCACCACGATGCCCCAGGCTTCCTCCGCCAGCGGCAGCGCGGGCTCGGGCAGCGGCGGCAGCGCGCTCGGGTCGCCACGCTTTTCCTTCTTCGGCTTCTTCAGCTGGCCGCCTTCGACGGTGACGAAGCTCGGGCAGAAGCCCTTCACGCAGCTGAAGTCCTTGTTGCAGCTGTTCTGGTTGATGCGGCGCTTGCGGCCGAACTCGGTCTCCACCGGCTCGACGCTGAGGCAGTTGCTCTGCACGCTGCAGTCGCCGCAGCCCTCGCAGACCAGCTCGTTGATCACCACGCGCTTGTCGGGCTCGGCCAGCTTGCCGCGCTTGCGGCGGCGGCGCTTCTCGGTGGCGCAGGTCTGGTCGTAGATGATCGCCGTGGTGCCCTTGATCTCTCGGAACTGGCGCTGGATGGCGTCGAGCTCGTCGCGGTGGTGCACGGTGACGCCGGGTTCGAGCGTGACGCCTTCGTACTTCTGCGGCTCGTCGGTGACGATCACCAGCTTCGTGACGCCTTCGCTGAGCAGGCTCTTGTGGATCTGGATGACGCTGTGGCCTTCGGGGCGCTCGCCCACGGTCTGGCCGCCGGTCATCGCGACGGCGTCGTTGTAGAGCACCTTGTAGGTGATGTTCACGCCCGAGGCGATGCTCTGCCGCACGGCCAGGATGCCGCTGTGGAAGTAGGTGCCGTCGCCGAGGTTGGCGAACACGTGCTCGTCGCGCGTGAACGGCGCCTGGCCGCTCCAGGCCACGCCTTCGCCGCCCATCTGGCTGAAGGTCATCGTGCTGCGGTCCATCCAGGTGGCCATGTAGTGGCAGCCGATGCCGGCCAGCGCGCGCGAGCCTTCGGGGACGCGGGTGCTGGTGTTGTGCGGGCAGCCGCTGCAGAACCACGGCGCGCGGTCGCCGGTGTCGACCTTCAGCTCGCTGAGCTGGCGTTCACGTGCTTCGATGACCGCCAGCCGCGCATCCATGCGGGCCACGATGTCGGCGCCCACGCCCAGCTTCTTCAGCCGCTTGGCGATCGCCTTGGCGATGATCGCCGGCGTCAGGTCGGCCTTCGCGCGCAGCAGCCAGTTCTCGCTCGGGTTGGGCATGCTCCACTCGCCGCCGGTGGCATCGCCTTCCGGCTCGTCGAACTTGCCCAGCACGTTCGGGCGCACGTCGGGGCGCCAGTTGTAGAGCTCTTCCTTCAGCTGGTACTCGATGACCTGGCGCTTCTCCTCCACCACCAGGATCTCGGTGAGCCCCTGCGCGAAGTCGCGCGTGATGGTGGCTTCCAGCGGCCACACCACGTTCACCTTGTGCAGCCGCAGGCCGATGGCGCGGCAGGTGTCGTCGTCCAGCCCCAGGTCGGCCAGCGCCTGGCGGGTGTCGTTGAAGGCCTTGCCGCTGGCGATCACGCCGAAGCGGTCGTGCGCCGTCTCGATCACGTTGTGGTTGAGCTTGTTGGCCCGCACGTAGGCCAGCGCCGCGTACCACTTGTAGTCCATCAACCGCGCTTCCTGCTCCAGCGGCGCGTCGGGCCAGCGGATGTGCAGGCCGCCGGGCGGCATCACGAAGTCCTGCGGCAGGACGATGTTCACGCGCTCCGGGTCCACCACCACCGAGGCGCTGGACTCCACCACTTCCTGGATCGTCTTCAGCCCGCTCCACAGCCCGGAGAAGCGGCTCATGGCCAGCGCGTGCAGCCCCATGTCGAGGATGTCCTGCACGTTGCTGGGGAAGAACACCGGCAGGCCGCAGGCCTTGAAGATGTGGTCGCTCTGGTGCGCCGCCGTGCTGCTCTTGCTGACGTGGTCGTCGCCCGCGATCGCGATCACCCCGCCGTGCTTCGACGTACCGGCCATGTTGGCGTGCTTGAACACGTCGGAGCAGCGGTCCACGCCCGGCCCCTTGCCGTACCAGATGCCGAACACGCCGTCGTACTTGTTGCCCTGCGGGAAGAGGTCGAGCTGCTGCGTGCCCCACACTGCGGTGGCGCCCAACTCCTCGTTGACGCCGGGCTGGAAGACGATGTGGTTGGCCTCCAGGTGCTTCTTCGCCGCCCACAGCGCCTGGTCGTAGCCGCCCAGCGGGCTGCCGCGGTAGCCGCTGACGAAGCCGGCGGTGTTCAGGCCCGCCTTGGCGTCGCGTTGCCGCTGCAGCATCGGCAGGCGCACCAGCGCCTGCACGCCGCTCATGAAGGCACGGCCGCTGGCCAGGCTGTACTTGTCGTCCAGCGTGGCGGACTCGAGGGTCCTGCGGACCGATTCGGGCAGGGGGGCATTCATGCAGCTGGGCTCCTGAGGGCGCTTGTGGCGCCGTATTTCCGCGGCGTTGCCGCATGCATGCGGCGTGCCGCAGTGTAGGGAAACGAGGCTTGCATGTCTTTTCTTTTGATGCCCGATAAGGCATGCTGAGAGAAAGGATCTTGCGCCAACATGCGTAGCCGACAAAGAACAACGCCCAAACCTAGCGGATCCGGGAAAACCTTGAGTGCGTCCGGACCTTCCGGGCCGGTGCCCGAGGAAGGCGACGCCGTCGACCACGGCAGCACGCTCGACCGCTGGGACATCGCCATCCTGGCCGAACTGCAGGCCGATGCGCGGCTCACCAACACCGAGCTGGCGGCCCGCATCGGGCTGTCGGCCGCGCCCACCTGGCGGCGCGTGAAGTGGCTGGAGGAGCAGGGCTACATCACCGGCTACCGTGCCGAGCTCGACCGCCGCAGGATCGGCCTCGGCGTGCTGGCCTTCGTGCGCCTGGACGCCGAGCGCAACAACGCCGAGGCCATGCAGGCGCTGGAGGCCGCGATCCGGCAGCTGCCGCAGGTGGTGGCCTGCCACTACATCAGCGGCACCGGCACCTTCGAGCTGCAGGCGGTGGCCACCGACCTCGACGCCTTTTCGCGCTGGGCCCTGCAGACGCTGGTGAAGCTGCCGCACGTGAAGGACCTGGAAACGCGCTTTTCGCTCGGCGAAGTGAAGTCGGGCGCGGCCCTGCCGCTGACGCACCTGTCGCCGCCCGCGCGCTGAGGGTCGTCAAGTCGGGGCCGGCGCGGCCGATATCCCGGCACGATGTCCCCTGCACTTCGGCGGCTCCGCACGCTGCTCTACGGCTCCGACCCGCGCCAGACCCTGCGCGTCTCGCAGAGCCTGCTGGTGCTGATCGTCTATGCCGTGTTCGCCGTCGTGCAGCACGTGGAAGTGATCGCCGGGCTGATCGACGAGACCGACTCCTGGCGCCTGACGGCCTGGAACCTGAGCGGCGGGCTGTCGTTCTACCTGTTCACGCGCACCGGCCTCAGCCGCCGCTACGCCGACGACCGCCTGCTCACGCTGGCCGAATCGCTGTGGGCGATGGTGGGCATCAGCTGGTCGTACGCCATCACCGGCCCGGCGCGCGGCGGCGTGATTCTGATCATGCTGCTGGTGCTGAACTTCGGCATGTTCGCGCTGCGCCCGCAGCAGGCGCGCAGCCTGGTGCTGTGCGGCTTCGGCATGATCGGCAGCGTGATGGTCTGGAAGGCCGTCAACGATCCGGCGCGCTACGACCCGCGCATCGAGGCCCTGCACTTCGTCTTCGCCGGCATCGTGATGGCCTCGGTGGCCACGCTGTCGATCCGCATCGGTCGCCTGCGCGAGCGGCTGCACCAGCAGCGCAGCGAGCTGGCGCAGGCGCTGGAGCGCATCCAGGCACTGGCCACCTGCGACGAGCTGACCGGCCTGACCAACCGGCGTGCCGCGATGGACCGCATGCGCCAGGAGCTGGCCGTGCGCGGCCGCGACGCGCCGCTGATGAGCGTGGCGCTGATCGACCTGGACCACTTCAAGCGCATCAACGACGGCCACGGCCACGCTGCCGGCGACACCGTGCTGCGGCGTTTCGCCGACTGCATGGCGGACGCCGTGCGCATGGGCGACACGCTGGCGCGGTGGGGCGGCGAGGAGTTCCTGCTGGTGATGCCGGCCACCACGGCGGCCGACGCGATGGCCACGATGGCGCGCCTGCGCGACCGGCTGCAGCAGCAGCGCTTCGACGACATCGCGCCGGACCTGGCGGTCACGTTCTCCGCCGGGGTCTCCGAGTGCGTGGGGCCGGGCGACCTGGAGGCCGCGATCGAGCGTGCCGACGCGGCGATGTACGAGGCCAAGCACGGCGGGCGCGACCGGGTGGTGGCGGCGCCGGCCGCGCATCCGCCGCGCATCGTGGCGGCCTGACGTCACCCGTCGCGGGCCGCCGCGCGGCATGCGCTACCCTCGCGCACTTGCCGAAACGTCCGCTCCATGAGCCGCCTGCTCGATGTGCTGCTCAGCACAGACCCCGTCCAGCGCGTGCGGCTGGCCCAGGCAGGGCTTGCCCTGCTGCTGCTGGCGGCGGGCGTGGCGGCCATGCACTACTTCGTCTGGATCGGCGCGGCGCCGCTGGTGCCGGTGCTGTGGTGGTCGGGCCTGACGCTGGCCGGCATGGCGGCCTTCTTCGCACTCGTGCGCAGCGGCTACTCGCGGCGCTTCGAGGAGCCCTCGCTCACGGTGCCGCAGATGCTGTTCGCGCTGACCAGCGCCGCGGTGGCGTACGCCCTGCTGGGGGCCGGGCGCGGCGCGGTGTTCCCGATGGTGATGGTGGTGCTGATGTTCGGCATGTTCATCGCGTCGCCGCGCCAGATGCGCTGGGTGAGCCTGTACGCGGTGCTGCTGTTCGCCGCGACGATGGGCCTCAGCGCCTGGCGCCAGCCGCTGCGCTACCCGGCGGCCATCGAGCTCGGGCACTTCCTGCTGGTGCTGGTGATGATTCCCGGCGTCTCGGTGCTGGCGGCGCGGCTGTCGCGCATGCGCCACCGGGCCCGCATGCAGCGTGCCGAGCTCGCGCAGGCGCTCTCGCGCCTGCGCGAGCACACCACGCGCGACGAGCTCACCGGCCTCATCAACCGGCGCCACATGCAGCACGTGATGGAGCAGGAGCGCCAGCGCGGCGTGCGCTCGGGCCAGGTGTTCTGCCTGGCGGTGCTGGACGCCGACGGCTTCAAGGCGATCAACGCGGCGCACGGCTACGCGGCCGGCGACACGGTGCTGCGCGCGCTGGCGCAGGAGATGCTGCGCCACGTGCGGGTCTCCGACGTGCTGGCGCGCTGGGAGGGTGCGAGCTTCGTGCTGATGATGAGCGACACGCGCGCCGCGCTCGCCGGCGGCGGGCTGGAGCGGCTGACGCGCCACGTGGGCGCGCTGCGCATCCTGAACGGCGGGGAGGCGCTGGGCGTCACGCTGTCGGGCGGCCTGGCCGAGCACCATGCCGGCGAGACCGTCGAACAGACCCTGGCCCGCGCCACGCAGGCGCTGAAGGACGCGAAGTCGCAGGGGCGCGATCAGGTGGTGGTGGCGTCTTGAGGCGGGCCTCTTGAGCGGCGGGCACCGGCTGCCGCTGCGCCACGGCCTGCTCGCGCTGGCCGTCGTCGCGGTCTGGGGCACCAACTTCGTCGTCATCAAGGTGGCCCTGGCGGCGCTGCCGCCGCTGCTGCTGGCGGTGCTGCGCTTCACGTTCGCGCTGCTGCCGGCGGCCTTCTTCCTGCCGCGGCCGGCGGTGCCGTGGCCCAAGCTCGCGGCCTACGGCGTGCTGATCGGCGCCGGCCAGTTCGGGCTGCTGTACCTGGCGATCAACGGCCACATCGCCCCCGGCCTGTCGTCGCTGGTGATCCAGACGCAGGTCTTCTTCACGATCGGCCTGGCGATGCTGGCCGACGGCGAGAAGCTGCGGCCGGTGCAGGGCGCGGCGCTCGCGCTGGCCACCGCGGGCATCGCGGTGATCGCCGCGCACACCGGTGGCGACACCACGCCGCTCGGCCTGGCGCTGGTGCTGCTGGCCGCCGCTTCCTGGGCCTGCGGCAACCAGGTCTCGCGCAGCATGGGCCGCGTGCAGATGCTGCCGATGGTGGTGTGGTCCAGCGCCTTCGCGCTGCCGCCGCTGATCGTGCTCTCGCTCGCCTTCGAAGGCCCGGCGCGCTGGCAGCAGGGGCTGGCCGCGGCGACCTGGCCGGTGTGGCTCGCGGTGCTGTGGCAGGCGGTGGGCAACACGCTCTTCGGCTACGCCAGCTGGGGCTGGCTGCTGTCGCGCCACCCGGCGGCCACGGTGGCGCCGATGGCGCTGCTGGTGCCGGTGTTCGGCATGGCGGCGTCGGCCTGGGCCCTGGGCGAGGGGCTGCCGGCCTGGAAGCTGGGCGCCGCGGCGCTGGTGCTCGCGGGGCTGGCGCTCAACCTGTTCGGCATGCGCCGGCGCTGAACATGTGGCTGCTGATCCTGGAGGCCCTGGGCGCACTGGCGCTGCTGGTGTTCATCGTCTGGTGGACGATGTTCAGCGGCCGGCGCAAGGACGACGAGTGACTCAGGGCCCGTCGCGCGGCGGGAACAGGAAACTCGCCGGCTGACGCAGGAAGCGCTGCCAGATGGCGCCCACCAGGCGCCGCCCCTCGCGCAGCCGCACGCCTCGCGAACGCAGCGCCACCGCGAAGGCGAGCGAGAAGCTCACCGTGAGGTTCAGCACCCCGGTGGCCGCGATGCCGGCCACGCACCACCAGAACACCGGCTCGGCCAGCAGCCCGAAGCCGAGGGCGCCCAGCGCCGCGCCCAGCTGGCCGCTGGCGAGGGTGACGTGGCGCACGTCCAGCGGCAGTCCGAAGAACTGCAGCAGCGCCGGCACCAGGCCCAGCATCAGCCCGAGCGAGATGTTGGCCGCCAGGCCGGAGACGTGGGTCCGCCACCAGCGCGACCAGCGCCGTGCCCGGGCGGCGCCGAGCGCGGCGACGAAACGCGGGTTCCAGGCGATCGCGCTGTCGAGGCGGTGGAACACGAAGGCGTTCTCGGCCCAGCCGGCGATCAGGCTGCTGGCGAACAGCAGCACGCCGGTGAAGGCCGCGAACAGCGCCGTGGGCCCGAGCAGCGTGAGGCTCTTCAGCACGTAGTGCGCTTCCTTCTCGCCCACCGGCGGGGCGCCGAAGGCGGCCTGGCTGGCCAGCTGCACGCCCAGCACCAGCGGCGCGCAGACGGCCACGTTGCCGAAGATGCCCGCCGCCTGCGAACGCACGAGCTGCACCACGCGGTCGACGAAGGCCTGCAGCTCGGCCTGATCGGCGATGCCGTTGTGCGGCAGGCTCGCCGCCATCGCCGGTGCCGTCATCGCCGGCTGCTTGGTCGCCACGGTCCAGTGCAGCAGCATCACCAGCACGAAGCTGGCGGCGTAGTTCACCCCCGCGTAGAAGCCGCCCCAGAACGCCGACAGGCCGAGCGCGGCGATGGCGAACTTCGCGAACGTGGTGCCGGCGATCACGAAGCCGCCGCCCGCGGCGCGGCCGAGCATCTCGCGGTACTCGGCGCGCGTGCGGGTGATGTAGTGCTCGCCGGTCTCCGCGCTGCGCTCGGCCACCTGGCGCGCCAGCAGCGAGTGGTGCTGTGCCAGCAGCGCACGCAGGCCGCGCTGCTCGCCGAGCACGCGCAGCAGGTCCAGCATCAACCGGCGTGCCTCACCGGGCCCGTCCGGCGACAGCAGCGCGCCGACCAGCTCCTCGATGCGGCGCATGCGCCCGTGCAGCTGGTCGATCTCGTAGACGATGTCCACCGAGACGCCGTACTGCTCGAGGTGCCGCATCACGCTGTCGGCCGCGCGGCCGCAGGCATCGAGCAGTGCGCGCAGGTAGCCGGCCTCGCGCAGCGCGTCGGCGTGGCGGCCTTCCTGCAGCGCCTGGCGCAGCGCGTTCGAGGCGGCGCTGAGCTGGCGGAACGGCTCGTCCTGCAGCGCCGACGCATCCATGCGCTGGCGCAGCGCCGGGCTGTAGCCGGCCGCCTGCACGGCGCTGGTGAGGATGGTGACGGCGTCCAGCAGCGCGGTGGCGTGGCCGGGATCCAGCAGGGCGGCCAGCCGCCGCAGCGTGGCGTCGTCGATGACCGCGATCCACGCGGCGTCGGCCGGTTCGAAGAGCAGCCGGAACAGCTCGGCCAGGTCGGTGGTCTCGGGGGTGCCGGGCAGCACGCGCTCGCGCAGCCGGCGCAGCGTCTCGGCGGTGAGCGACGGACGCGGCCCGAAGCCGAAGTCGGCGAACAGCGCGGCGGCGTCCACCTCGCGCCAGAACGCCTGCACCAGCGCGCCGATGCGTTCGCGCATGCCGGGCTGCTTGTCGAGCTGGTTCAGCAGGTGGCGCAGGCGCAGCACCGGCAGCGGCGTGCGCGCCTCGACGGCCTGCGGCGCGTGGCGCAGCCACTCCATCAGCCGCACCAGCCAGAGGTGGCGCTCGGCGAGGCCGGCGCGTGGATCGGCGGCGTTGACCAGGGCGGTCAGGTCCCAGGCCGCCGGCGCGCGCGGCTTCAGTGCAGGGCCCCCGGGAAGACGAGCGCGAACTCGGGCACCGCGGCATCGAACGCGTGGGCGTCCTCGGTCATGCAGAAGAAGGTGCCGCGCATCGAGCCGTGCGGCGTGGGGATGCGCGTCCAGCTCGTGTACTCGAACTGCTCGCCGGGCTTCAGCAGCGGCTGGTGGCCCACCACCGCCAGGCCACGCACCTCTTCGGCTTCGCCGTCGGCGTCGGTGATGATCCAGTGGCGCGCCACCAGCTGGGCCGCGACATCGCCGGTGTTGCGGATGCTGACCGTGTACGCGAACGCATAGGGCCCTTCGGGCGGGCTCGACTGCTCGGCCAGGTACTGCGTGCGCACCTCGCAGGTGAACTGGGGCTTGTGCGACATCCGGTCCATTCTAGGCAGCTGCCTAGAATCCCCAATCATGCCGACCACCTACCGCATCGCACCCAGCATCCTGTCCGCCGACTTCGCGCGCCTGGGCGACGAGGTGAAGGACGTGATCGCCGCCGGCGCCGACTGGATCCACTTCGACGTGATGGACAACCATTACGTGCCGAACCTGACCTTCGGCCCGATGGTGTGCCAGGCGCTGCGCAAGCACGCCACCGTGCCCATCGACGTGCACCTGATGGTGCAGCCGGTGGACGCGCTGGCCCAGGCCTTCTGCAAGGCCGGCGCCGACCTGGTGAGCTTCCACCCCGACGCCAGCGCGCACGTGGACCGCACGCTGCAGCTGATCAAGGGCGAGGGCAAGCAGGCCGGCCTGGTGTTCAACCCCGCCGAGCCGCTGGACGTGCTGGAGTGGGTGATCGACAAGGTCGACCTGGTGCTCATCATGAGCGTGAACCCGGGCTTCGGCGGGCAGAGCTTCATCGACAGTGCCCTGCGCAAGATCGAGAAGGCGCGCCGGATCATCGAGGCCAGCGGCCGCGACATCCGCCTGGAGGTGGACGGCGGCATCAAGGTGGACAACATCCGCCGCGTGGCCGACGCCGGCGCCGACACCTTCGTGGCCGGCAGCGCGATCTTCGGCCAACCCGACTACCGCGCGGTGATCGGCGCGATGCGGCGCGCGCTGGCCTGAACCTTCAGGTCCGGTCGATGCGGCGCGCCAGCACCACCGAGGTGGTGGTCTTCAGCACGCCGTCGATGGCGCCGATCTCGTCCAGCAGCACGTCCAGCCGGGCGGTGGACTCGGCCCGCAGCAGCGCCAGGTAGTCGAACTCGCCGCTCACCGAGCACAGCTGGCGCAGCTCGGGCAGTGCGGCCAGGCGCTGCGTCACGATCGCCGCCGACTTCGGCGCGGTGGCGATGCCCACGTAGGCCTCCACCCCTCGCTCGCCTTCCTCCTGGCCCAGCCGCACCGTGTACCCCACGATGACGCCGCTGCGCTCCAGGCGCTGCAGACGCGCCAGCACGGTGGTGCGGGCGACGCCCAGCTGCCGCGCCAGGTCGGCCGTGCTGGTGCGCGCGTCAGCTTGGAGTAAGGCGACGAGGCGGCGGTCGAGGCTGTCCAGAACCATGTCACGCATTCTCGCGGCACGCGACATCGGTAGAACAACCGGTTGCAGCTGGGGGGGGTCCCCGGCCTACATTTAAGTGTTAGGCAGACCGGAGGGCCGTGCGCTGCCTGACACACAACCAAATCCAGGGGGTGTTTGTTCGCCGAGTTTTCCATTCTTACTAGAGGGATCCATGAAAACCCGCAAGATCGTTCTCTTCAGCGGAGAAGAATTCGAGGTGCCCCAAGGCATCCAGCGTATCGACCACAGGGCCACCCACGGCTGGCAGTTGCGCTACGGGGGCACCAAGCTCTTCTCGGATCACACCAGCGACGGCAGCGGGGCCCGCGCATCGCTCGAGAAGGCCACCAAGGAACTGCTGCGCCGCATCAACACGATGCCCGCGCCCTCGCTGCTGCAGCGCGGGCCCAGCGCCAACAAGAGCAGCCAGCTGCCGCCGGGCATCACGGGCCCGGTGGTACGCGTACGGCGGGGCGGCAAGACGCGCGACTGCAGCCTGATGGTGTTGATCCCGCGCTTCGGCGACAAGCCGCGGCGCCGCACCATCTACATCGGCACCGAGAACACGTACACCCTGGAGCGCTACCACGCAGCTCTGGAACGTGCGATCGAGATGCGCAAGGAAGCGGAAGAGGCCTACGAGAAGGCCACGACCAAGGCCAAGCGCGCCGAAGCCCGGGCCCACCGGGCGGTTCTGAAGGCTGCCTGAGTCGAGACGCGGCGTACGCTGCGTTTCGTATCGCGGCAATGTCGATTCGTCGAAATCAGAACTGATTTCGACGAATCGAGGCTTTCTTTCGTCGGCACCGCTGCCTAGACTGTGCAGCGGTCGGGCGCCCTGCGCCCATGTCGTTCCCGCTGACGAAAGAAGCTCCCATGCGCATCACCCTGCTCGGTGCCGGCCACATCGGCCAGACCATCGCCCGCCTGCTCGGCCACACCGGCGACTACGAGGTGACCGTCGTCGACCGCAGCGGCGACGCCCTGGCCCGCCTGGCCAGGGACCCGGTGAAGACGCGCGTCGCCGACACCTCGTCGCCGGCCGACCTGCTGGCCGTGCTGAAGGGCCAGCAGGCGGTGATCAACGCGCTGCCGTACCACCTGGCGACGCTCGCCGCCACCCAGGCACGGGAGGCTGGCTGCCACTACTTCGACCTGACCGAGGACGTGGCGGCCACGCGCACGATCAAGCAGCTGGCCGAGGGAGCGCCAACCGCGTTCATGCCGCAGTGCGGTCTGGCGCCCGGCTTCATCGGCATCGTCGCGCACCACCTCGCGCAGGGCTTCGAGCAGCTGCACGAGGTGAAGATGCGCGTCGGCGCGCTGCCGGCGTTCCCGACCAACTCGCTGAAATACAACCTCACCTGGAGCGTCGACGGGCTCATCAACGAGTACTGCCACCCCTGCGAGGCGATCCGCGGCGGCCGCAACATCGAGGTGCTGCCGCTCGAGGGGCTGGAGCACTTCAGCCTGGACGGCACCGAGTACGAGGCCTTCAACACCAGCGGCGGCCTGGGCACGCTGTGCGAGACGCTGGCCGGCCGGGTGCAGACGCTGGACTACAAGAGCGTGCGCTACCCCGGTCACCGCGACCTGATGAAGATGCTGCTCGAGGAGCTGCAGCTGAACCAGGACACCGAGACGCTGAAGAACATCATGAGGAAGAGCATCCCGTCGACGATGCAGGACGTGGTGCTGGTGTTCGTCACCGTCAGCGGCCTGCGCGACGGCAGCCTGGTGCAGGAGGTGTTCGCCCGCAAGATCTTCGCCGACCGCAACGAGGCCAACCCGCTGTCGGCGATCCAGATCACCACCGCCGCCGGCATCTGCGCCGCCGTGGACCTGTTCCGCGAGGGCCAGCTGCCGCAGCAGGGCTTCATCCGCCAGGAGCAGGTGGCACTGCCCGCCTTCCTGGCCAACCGCTTCGGCAAGGCCTACCAGCAGAGCCGGCAGGTCGAGTCGATCGGCTGACGGGCCCTCAGCGCCAGGGACCCTCGATCAGTTCGCGGGTCTCCTGCACGGCGGCTTCCCACAGGCGCAGCACGTCGGCATCGGGCCGCGCATAGCTGCCGCCGAAGTTGCCGTCGCCCGCCAGCTCGCGCGCCTCGCGCGGCGCGAGCAGCCGGTAGCGCGCCAGGTCCACGGGCGGCTTCACGGCGGCGGGTGACGGCGCGCCGGCGACGCGTGTCCACGGCAGGTTCTCCATCCACGAGGCGTGCGCGCTCTGGGGTTCGAGTTCGCGCACCACGGCCCAGGTGCGCGGCGCGTTCCACCAGTTGTGCAGCTTCACCTGCAGCCGCGGGTGCTCGGCCATCAGCTCGGCGGCGAGTGACGACACCGCGCTGTTGCCGCCGTGCCCGTTGACGACGACGATGCGCGCATAACCCTGCGCGTGCAGGCTCTCGAGCAGGTCGCGCACCACCGCCAGCAGCGTGGCGAGCTTCAGTGACACGGTGCCGGGGTAGGCGGCAAAGCTCGGCGTGAAGCCGTAGGCCAGCGGCGGGAACACCGGCACGCCCAGCGCCTCGGCCGCCTCCACCGAGACGCGCTCGGCCAGCAGCACGTCGGTGGCCAGGCTCAGGTGCGCGTGCTGCTCGACGCTGCCGATCGGCAGCACGCAGCGGTCGTCTTCCGCCAGGCGGCGCTCCGCCTGCATCCAGTTCATCTCGGCGATGCGCATGCGCGGGCTCCGGCGTCAGGGCGACAGGCGCGGCGCCGCCTGCATCAGCTGCGCGAAGCGCGCCTTCCAGAACTTCGCGAACGCGGTGGTGCCGTGGCCGCGCGTCTCGGCACTGCCCGGGATCATCAGCAGCGTGCCGTTGCGCACCCGCTGCATCTCGCGTTCCATGATGCCCAGCTCCGGCGGGTTGCGTTCGTCGTCGGCGGCGTTGATCGCCAGCAGCGTCGCGCGGATCTTCTCCAGGCCCGGGCTGGCGTCGTAGTCGCGCGAGGCGTCCCACTGCCAGACGAAGTCGTTGGCGTCGGCCGGGAATGGCGCGGCCAGCCGGTCGTCGAACAGCTTGTCGGCCTTCTCGCGCGACGGCGCCGCGGCGTACAGCGCCTGGTTGCCGCCGTTGGTGGCGAGCGCGAAGAACTGGTTCGCGAGCTTCATGCCGCGCGGCTGCGCCGTGTAGTTGCCGCCCTGGTAGTCCGGGTCCTGGCGCACGCTCTCCACCAGCGCGCGCCGCAGCAGCCAGTTGCGGCCCGACATCGCCGTGGGCTGGCAGGCCATCGGCACCAGCACGTCCATGAAGGCCGGGTACTTCACGCCCCACAGCCAGGTGTGCATGCCGCCCATCGAGTTGCCGATCACCAGCCGCAGGTGCTTGATGCCCAGGCCCTCGGTGACGAGCCGGTACTGCGCCTGCACCATGTCGTCGTAGTTGTAGCGCGGGAACCTGGCGCGCAGCCCGTCGCTGGGCTTGGCGGTCTTGCCGGCGCCCAGGGCGTCGGGGATGACGATGAAGTGACGCGTGGCGTCCAGCGGCTGGCCGGGGCCGAACAGCTCGCCGGCGAAGGCCGGGGTCAGCATCGTTGCCGCCGAGCCGGCGGTGCCGTGCAGCACCAGCACCGGCTCGCCCTGCGGGTTGCCGAGCGTCACGTAGCTGATCTTCAGCTCGGGCAGGACCTCGCCGCTGTGGAAGCGGAAGTCGCGCGCCGTCCAGCTGCCTTCCTTCGGCGCCGGGTAGTCGGCGGCGCGGCCCAGGCCTGCAGCCAGCAGCAGCCACAGCACGGCTGCGAGTCGTGCACAAAAGGTCATCGGGCGTCTCCTCGTTGTTGTGGAAGCGGACAGCGGCGATCATCCCGCCGCCGCCAGAATCGCGCATGCCCAAAAACCAGCCCCGCCCGCTCGACGTCGACGCCGTCTACCGCATCGACCGCATCGGCCCCCCTGCGCTGTCGCCCGACGGCCGCTTCGCGGTCTGCAGCGTCGCGACGCCGTCGATGGCCGACAACACCACCGCCACGAGTCTGTGGCTGTTCCCCACGGCGGGCGCCGCGCGGCCGCGCCGGCTCACCCGCTGCGGCGAGAAGGACGGCCAGCCGGCGTGGTCGCCGCAAGGTGATCGCATCGCGTTCGTCGCGCGGCGCGAGCTCGGGGGCAGGAAGGACGCCACGCCGCAGCTGTACGTGATCGCACCCGACGGCGGCGAGGCCGAGCGCATCAGCGACTTCGGGCCCGGCATCGGCAGCTTCAAGTGGCTGCCGGACGGCCGGCGCATCGTGTTCGCGGCCTGGGTCTGGCCCGGCTTGAAGGGGGCGGCGGCGCAGAACAGGCAGCACAAGGCCTTCGGCGAGCGCAAGGAGACCGGCTACGCCACCAGCAGCGGCTTCTACCGCTACTGGGACCACAACGTGCCGATGGACCGCGCGCTGCACCTGCTGCTGCTGGACGTGGCGAGCGGCCGCATCACCGATCTCTTCGAGGGCACGCGCCTCGAGCTGCCGCGCCACGAGCCCGGCAACGAGGCCTACGACGTCCATCCGTCCGGCACGCGCATCGCGTTCCTGCACGACCCGGCCGCCGAACCGCTGGCCTCCAACCCGCTGGCACTGGCCGAGATCGAGCTGCGCACGAAGCGGATCCGCACGCTGGCGAGCGACCCGCGCTGGGACTTCGGCTGGCCGAGCTACAGCCCCGACGGCAAGCGCGTCGCCGCGACCGCGGCGGAGGTCGGCCGCAAGCACACGGCACTGGCCCAGCTGGTCATGATCGATGCCCCGGGGCGCTGGCAGGCACTCGGCGCCGACTGGGATCTGGACGTGCAGCCGCCGCTGCGCTGGTCCGACGACGGGGCGCGGGTCTTCTTCACGGCCGAACAGAGCGGGCGCTGCCACCTGTGGCAGGCCGACCCCGCCACCGAGCGCTGCACGGTCTTCCATGAAGGCGGCTGGGTGCAGGGCTTCGACCACGCCGGCGACACCACGGTGCTGGCCGCCGACAGCGCCCTGCATCCCGCACGGCTGCTGGTGCGCGCCGGCAGCGCGGCGCCGCGCCGGCTCGACCGCTTCAACGACACGCTGCTCGCCGGCTTCGCGTTCGGCGAGGTGAAGGAGGTCAGCGTCAGCGGAGCTCGCGGCGAGCCGGTGCAGATGTGGCTGACCTTCCCGGCCGGTTTCGACCCGCGCCGCAAGTACCCGGTGCTGCACGTGATCCACGGCGGCCCGTTCTCGGCCTCGGGCGACCTGTTCTCCACGCGCTACAACAGCCACGTGTTCGCGGGCCACGGCCTCGTCGTCGCCCAGGTGAACTACCACGGCAGCAGCGGCTTCGGCTTCGCCTTCCGCGACAGCCTGGTCGGCCGCCAGGGCGAGTACGAGCTGCAGGACCTGGAAGCCTGCACCGACTGGCTGCGGCGCCAGCGCTGGTGCGACGCCAAGCGCGTCTACGCGGCCGGCGGCAGCTACGGCGGCTTCCTGGTGGCGTGGATGAACGGGCACGTCGCGCCGGGCCGCTACCGCGCCTACGTCTGCCACGCCGGCGTGTTCGACCGCGTGTCCACCTTCAGCGCCGATTCCTACACCTCGCGGCCGAAGGACCTGGCGGCGAAGTACTGGGAGGACATGCCGCGCGTGCTGGCCCAGAGCCCGCATGCGTCCGCGGGCCGCATGCAGACCCCGACGCTCGTGACCCACGGCGCGCAGGACTTCCGCGTGCCCGACGCCAACGGCCTGGCCTACTACAACACGCTGAAGGCGCGCGGCGTCGATGCGCGGCTGCTGTGGTTCCCCGACGAGAACCACTGGGTGCTGAAGCCACGCAACTCGAAGCAGTGGTACGGTGAATTCATCGGCTGGCTGCAGCGCCATGGGCTGAAAGGGAAGTGAACCGCATGCGATACACGGGTCTGCAAGCCGCCATCGTCGATCTCGACGGCACGATGATCGACACCGTCGGCGACTTCGAGGTCGCACTGCGGCTGTCGCTCGCCGACCTGGGCTGGCCGCCCGTGAGCCGCGCGTTCATCAGCCGCACGGTGGGCAAGGGCAGCGAATACCTGCTGACGCGCTCGCTGGCGGAAGTGGGTGCGCCGGCCACGTTGTACGAGGACGCCTGGGCGCGCTACCAGCATCACTACGTGGGCATCAACGGCCAGCACTCCGACGTCTTCGCCGGCGTCGTGGAGGGGCTGCGGCAGCTGCGCGGCGCGGGGCTCCGGCTCGCCTGCCTGACCAACAAGCCCACCGCGTTCGCGCGGCCGCTGCTGGCGATGAAGGGCCTCGACGGGTTCTTCGAGCACGTGTTCGGCGGCGACGCGTTCGCGCGCAAGAAGCCCGACCCGATGCCGCTGCTGGAGACCTGCAAGGCGCTGGGCACCGAGCCGGCGCGCACGCTGATGGTGGGCGACAGCGTCAACGACGCCACCGCCGCGCGCGCCGCCGGCTGCCCCGTGGTGCTGGTGAGCTACGGCTACAACCACGGCGAGCCGGCGTCGTCCGCCGGCGCCGACGCGGTGGTCGACCGCATCGACGAGATCGTGCCGCGGCTACTGGTTGCTGCGTGAGTTGCTCGGCGCCAGGCCGAGCAGCGCGTCCTTCAGCGCGTGGTCGGCAGGGCTCGAGCCGAGCCAGATGCGCATCAGCGCGTTGAAGAACTCCGGCTCCTTGATGATCTCGCCGGTGGGCTTGCCGTTCACCAGCACCTGGGTGCCGCTGCCCGGCACGTAGTCGACCGAGAAGGCGTCGCCGGCATTGAGCTTGCGGCGCGTCGAGAAGATGTCGGCCATCTGCAGCATGCCCGGGATGAACTTGCTGAACTGGTCCTTCGCGACGTTGTCCTGCATGCCGCGCGTGAACAGCTTGCCGAGTTCGTTGCCGTCGATCTCGCGCAGCATCACCACGTGCATGCGCTTGTTGCCGGGCGCGGCGAGCACGGCATCGGGCGTGCTGGCCTTGGACTGGAGGTACAGGCCGGCGGTATAGACCTTGATGACGAACTTGTAGCGGATGCCGGCCCCGTTGAGCACCAGGTTGCTGCCGGCCACCTGGATGCTGGGCGGGTACTTGACGCCGGCCAGTTCGACAGGCGCCTGCGCCCGCGCGACGCCAGCGGCGCCGGCAAGGAGAGCGGCCGCTGCAGCGGCCAGGATGAGACGTCGGTCCATAGAAGCCCCGTCGGGGCGGGTTCGTCGAACCCGGCAGTCTGCCACCAGGGCTTGGCGGACGTGTAGAGGCGCCTGCTAAACTGAGGACATGTTCACGGCCCGCAATCAGACGGCAGGTTCCCGCGACCGGGGAGCCTGGCCCTGGCGTCGCTCGCGCCACCTCCCTGTCTGAACGCCGGGTGCGCGACACGCGCACCTCTTTGCTGCACCGAACGACGCCGCCCGTGACCCGCGCGGCGTCGCCGACAAGGGCCCCGCTGTGATCACCGAACTCGAATTCCAGAGCCTGGCCGGCCAAGGCTACAACCGCATCCCGCTGATCGCCGAGGCGTTCGCGGACCTCGAGACCCCGCTCTCGCTCTACCTGAAGCTCGCCGGCGGCGCACGCCACAGCTTCCTGCTGGAAAGCGTGGTCGGCGGCGAGCGCTTCGGCCGCTACTCGTTCATCGGCCTGCCCGCGAAGACGCTGCTGCGCGCCCGCGGCTGGCGCACCGAGGTCGTCACGCGCGGCGAGGTCGTGGAGGTCCACGAGGGCAACCCGCTCGACTTCATCGAGCAGTACCAGCAGCGCTTCAAGGTGGCCCTGCGACCCGGCCTGCCGCGCTTCTGCGGCGGCCTGGCGGGCTACTTCGGCTACGACGCGGTGCGCTACATCGAGCCGAAGCTGGCCAAGACGTGGAAGGACGGCGGCATCGACACGCCCGACATCCTGCTGCTGCAGTGCGAGGAGCTGGCGGTCATCGACAACCTCTCCGGCCGCCTGTACCTGATCGTCTACGCCGACCCCGCCACGCCCGAGGCCTTCCACAACGGCAAGCGGCGCCTGTCCGAACTCGGCGACAAGCTGCGCTACAGCGTCACCGCGCCGGCGGTGAAGCGCGGCACGTCGTACCCCGTGGAGCGGGAGTTCGACAAGGCGGCCTACCTCAAGGCGGTGGAGCGCAGCAAGGAGCTCATCGCGGCCGGCGACATGATGCAGGTGCAGATCGGCCAGCGGCTCAAGAAACGCTTCACCGAGAGCCCCTTGAGCCTGTACCGCGCGCTGCGTTCGCTGAACCCGTCGCCCTACATGTACTTCTACGACATGGGCGAGTTCCAGATCGTCGGCGCCAGCCCCGAGATCCTGGTGCGCCAGGAGCACACGCCCGAAGGCGCCAAGGTGACGATCCGGCCGCTGGCCGGCACGCGTCCGCGCGGCGCCACGCCGGAGAAGGACAAGGCGCTGGAGCACGAGCTCAGCAACGACCCGAAGGAGCGTGCCGAGCACCTGATGCTGATCGACCTCGCGCGCAACGACATCGGTCGCATCGCGAAGACCGGCAGCGTGAAGGTGACCGACGCCTTCGTGATCGAGCGCTACTCGCACGTGATGCACATCGTCAGCAACGTCGAGGGCATCCTGAAGGACGGCATGAGCAACCTCGACGTGCTGCGCGCCACCTTCCCGGCCGGCACGCTGACCGGCGCGCCGAAGATCCGCGCGATGGAGATCATCGACGAGCTCGAACCGGTCAAGCGCGGCATCTACGGCGGCGCCTGCGGCTACCTGAGCTTCGCCGGCGACATGGACGTGGCCATCGCGATCCGCACCGGCATCGTCAAGGACAGCACGCTGTACGTGCAGGCGGCGGCAGGTGTCGTCGCCGATTCCATCCCCGAGATGGAGTGGAGGGAAACCGAGCACAAGGCCCGCGCGCTGATCCGCGCCGCCGAACTGGTCGAGGAGGGGTTCTGACATGCTCCTCATGATCGAGAACCTATAGGTCAGTCTCGCAGCGACCCACGCCGGCCCGCGCCACTGGGCAAGCGCGGGAGCTAGTATCCCTCGGTGTCTCACTCAGGACCACCGCGGCCCTGCAAAAAGCGGGTATCAGAGCGGGTATCAGGGCGCTGCTTGGTATGCGTCCGGCGAACCCATCTTGAGCAGGGAGTGTTGGGCGATAACGATGCTGTCCAGCTAACGGATAGCTGGACACGATGGAAGCCCAAGAGAGTCGCTGGCGCAGGCGCTATAGCCCGGAGTTGAAGGAGCAGATCCTTGGCGAGTGCGAGGCGCCAGGCGCGTCTTTCGCCAAGGTGGCGCTGTCGCTGGGCATCAACGCCAACATCGTGCACGGATGGCGCAAGCTGGCCCGGCAAGGTCAACCCGTTGAACCGGCGGCGCTGCAGTTCGTGCCGGGGACCGTCGCTGCAGCTGCACCGCTGGCAGAGCCGCGTGGCATCGAGGTCGAGCTCCGGCGAGGCGCCGCGACTATCCGTCTGACCTGGCCGCCCGGCGCATTGAGCGATCTGGCGAACTGGCTGCGCAAGCTGCTGCGGTGATCCGGGTCGAGGGCCTGGGGCTTGCGGTTGAGCCGCTGGACCTGCGCGCCGGCACGGAGTCGGCCCTGGCGCGCGTCGTGGCGGTGTTCGGCTCTGCCCGCCCACACCACGCGTACC
>JBGAHJ010000002.1:0-246887 GCA_044226255.1 Rubrivivax sp. | reverse complement strand
CACACCACGCGTACCTCTTCACCAACCGACTGAAGGTGCTCGTGCACGCGTGCACGATGGCATCGGTGTATGGCTGCTGCAGCCGGCTAGCCGCATTGAAGAGCTGCTGCCGCATCGCTGGCGGCCGATCGCGTCGACCTGAACGACGCGCCAGTCGTCAAGATGGGTTCGCCACGCGCTTACCACCGATGCGCAGCAGCGCTGCGAGATCCGGCGCCAGCGGTCACGGACGGTGGCCGATGCGCGGCACCACTGGATGAGGCTGCTTGCGTAGGACCGCAAACGCTCCACGGGCGACGGTCGCACGGGGAAGAAGCGGACGCTCGATTTCGCATGTCGTCCGCTCCCTGATTACTCCATTACTCCACCGTGTCGTGCCGGAGGATCACTTGGCTGGTGAGCTCGATGGAATCGTCTGCGTAGTCCATCTCCAAAGCCGAGACGATGCTCTCAATGTCTGCCCAGGCCTTGGCGGGAAGGGCATCCAGTGCCTCCCACAGTTCGCGTGGTGTTCTCGCTTCCCAGTCGATGGTGACGTCGTAGCGTCCTGTCCGCTCCAGCACGCTGCCGCGAACGCTGCTCAGGAGCTTGATCGGCGGGTGTTCCGCATACTCTCGTACGAAACTGAATCTGAGCACCCGCTCGCGGCTGCGATGGCTTCGAAGCGCTTGCCGTTCTCGGATGCGCCGCAGTGCACGTGATCCGGCGGGCTTGGGCGCATTGCGCGCGGTTCGGCGCGGTGACTTGGCTCGCTGGGGGTGAGGGGCGCTGACCTTGACGGCTGACTTGGTTGGTACCTGCGCCAAACCCAGGCTCGAGTGGATGTCCAGCCACTGACGTTGCTTCAGCCCCAGGGCCGCCGAATCTGCGCGGAACTCCTCGATCGAGTCGTAGTGAGAGACCAGGATGATGTCTTCCCACGCGCTCGACAGGAAGATATCCGACGTCTGCTTGAGTTCTTCCGCCAGCAGCACCCACTGCCACCGGAATCGGAACGCAATCTGAGAAACCCGGACGAACTTGCCGTCGGCGTGTTCGATCGCCCTCGATGTCATCCGGAGTACAGCCCGTGGCTTTGTGAGACAAGCAGGATGACAAGCCAAGTGGAAGCTCTTGTTGATGGAGGCTAGCCCTGGCTGGTAGGCGGCGAAGTTGTACTCTCCGAATAGCGGGTACAGGAACGACTTGGACGGCTTGGCCGTCAAGCCCCCAGCGGAGATCGTTCGCAGGCGGCGCTGATTCAGTTCACTAAAGTAGCGGTCTAGTCGTCTGAATGCGTTCCCGTATCCGACGTGCCTGACCGCCTCGTACGGCTTGAGCACGCCCAGCGTAAGAGTGCCCACGCCATCGTTCAACTCGCTCGGGTCTTCGCTGGACTCCAGGAATCTCTTGTATGCATCGATCAGCTTCGCCTTGAACTCCTGGACTTCGCCGTGCAGACTAGGCCAATTCTTCTCTAGCAGACCGAAGGAGCGAATCTTTCCGAGGTTCGCGATGCGGTCGGCGCGGGTCTGCTGCGCATCCTTGCCTTCGGGTATGTTTGCAAGGTCCTTTGTCCCTGCCTTGTGCAGGCGCTGCAGGAGATCAGACTCGCTTTGAGTCAGCATGCGCGAAGCCTTGAACGATCCAGGTCCGTCCGCCTTCTTCAACACCATCGCCGCGCTGGACTGCACGTCCGACAGTACTTCGATCCACTCCTGTGCCAGCCGGAACCCGACGCTCCCGTCGCAGGCCATGTGGTCGATGTATGTCTTGATCCAGCGTTCGTGGCCTTCTTGCGCGGACCTGGTCGGTGGAGTCAGGACCCGTTCGACCACGAGCGATCCGAACTCGGACCTGATCCGCGGACAAAGATCCTCGAGCCGCCACGCGACGCCCTCGTCGAAGGGGGTGAACTGAATCCCGGAGTCTTGAAACACATGCCTTGCGTATCTCTGAACGTCCTCGTGGATGAGCTTCAGGAGGTCTGGATCTAGTCGGAACTCGCTCTCCTCTGCATCCTCCTTTTGCCGATCCTCGAGCAGCTTGATGAATTCAAAGAGACAGTCCCAGGTGACATCCAACACCCAGTCGTTGAGCTTCTTTCGATAGGACCAGTAGGTGGCGTGGTCGCTCGATGCGGCACGCTCCGACATGGCCGCCCCACCGCTTTCGACCCAAGCCTCCAGTAGCGCTTCGCAATCGTCCACCCATGACGCGTCGTGCTTAGGCAAGCGGCTGGAGAGGCGGCGGTACGCCTTGATGGCAAAGCGCAGGCGCGCTTCCCAGAAGTAGGCCATGTCCAGCGTCGGGTACTGAACTTCCAGTACCCGGCGGTCCTTCAGACCGGTCTCATTCAAGGCGATGCGTACGTCCTCATCGACGTCGTAGTCGGAGAAGGACAAGTACTCGCCTTGCTGACCGGTGAGTTGAAGAACCAGCGCCGAGAAGAAGCCGCTACCGCACCGCGAGAGGGAGATGAGGTCGGCCCAGAGCTCTCCTACGAAGTGAGTCCAGAAGGAAAGATCCCTATCGGGCAACGGGCAAACCCGGTGGAGCAGGTGCGCCGCCTGCTTCGCGCGCTCGAACCAGAGTTCGCGCGCCCACGTCGCGCCCGGATCAGACTCGTCGCCGAGGCCAGCAATGGTCTTGTTTTCGAAATGGTGCGCGCACTCATGAAACAGCAGGGGAAAGAGTATGGGTTGCTCGAGATAGAAGTACGACGACCAGATCGTTGTGATCGCAATCTGGCGTTTGGTTGCCTTGAGATCTGCGGCGGGGGAAGTGATTCGAGTCTTGGTGGTCAGGCTGGTCGGGTCGTGCCCCCAGCTGTGCACAAGGATCTGATCCTGGCGCCATGTGTCGAAGGACTTGCCCTTGTGAGGCTTGCACAGATCCCAGTACAGGTGCTGAACCTGCGCGTTCACCTTGCGGCTATAGCTCGACAGGAACTCGCCGTAGCCCCCGGAACTCCAGCGTCGCATCAAGGTAGGCCCTGGTAACGTGCCCGGCATGTTCTCGATCAGCTGCACTAGCTTGGCCTGCGCGTGCTCTATGTGCTTCAAATAGAACTTGAAGACCGTCTCGTAGAGATGGCCCCGAAGTGACACGAACCAGAAAAGCGAATCGGGGAGCGTCGGTTGCTTGAGTTGGCTGGACTCCACGACCCGAGCGAATGAAGTGCGCAGCGTTTGCGCGTTCTCTTCGATCGCAGAGGCTAGAGCTCCGATCGATGCATAGAGGTTGCGAAGCGCTCTGTCTTGCGGACGCAGTGTGTAGTAGGTGCTGTCCCTGGTCTGCTCGCCATGCGGTACCCATGCTCGCTGCTCGCTCAGTGCGGGTTCACCGTCCGCCCTGCAGCCAAACGCCTCCGGATCGAGGTGGGATAGGTGCGCGTGGATCGTGTTCTGAATGTGGGCACATTCGTCGATGAGGAGATTGCAGCGGGTAGCGGCGTCTGCGTAGAGTTGCCACGCCATCTTCAATGCCCGTTGGTTCATCTGATGTGACCTGTGCTTGCGACTGCTATGCGAGCAATCTGGAGAACGAGAACGCAGTTCCCGCGAAGAAGCCCACCGCCAGTTGGAACATCGCGTTCACGTCCATGACGTAGTCGGTTAGTGGAATCTGGAAGTCGTACATGTCCAGTTCCTCCCACTTGCTGCTGCTGGCGTCCGTGCTTGGCGCATAGAGAAATAGCGGAATGTTCCCCAATGGGCGCGTCCCGGACTCTTCCTGCCAGCGGCGCCAGCGCGCCACCAGTCGTCGGTTGAACACGACGGTGCACAGAGCCCACATCAACACGAGCACTGCCGCCGCAGCCGAGAACTCCTTGGCTAACTCCTTGCCCACTGCTTCGAGCGCCACGGCGGGGACGAGCAGGCAGATGGCCAACAGCAGGAGCCAGTAGCAAAAGGGCATGAGATTGAGCTTGAAGACAAGGTAGAGGTGCGCGCCCTTAACTTCAGGCTTGACGCGTTGCTCTTCGGTCGTTCGCTTGTGCGTGGCCGTCTTACTCGGCTTGTAGAGCACCCTAGCGACCATCAATCGAACGACGGGCCACAGATCCTGTTTCTCCTCGGCTTGGCCAGACTGCCGCTTCGCGAATTCGCGAATCATGGTTCCCGGCGGCTGAGCCATCTCACTCAGCACATCCAGCCCCTTATCGAGCGCATCAAAGGAAATTGACTTCCTCTGCACGTAGCGGTTGAGGCGCTTTGAGGTGTTCGGCTCCAGAAGACGTGCGGCAAGGTCGAAGTCGAAGTCCCTGTCGCGGCGATGACCAAGGAATCGCGCGCGCCTCACAGCTGCATGCGGCTTGGGCGCGGCGGCGTCGCCACTCGCCAGCGTCGGAAGAGCGCCCCCCATGGGAACGTAGTGAACGTTCATTGCCGCGATCTGGCGCCCAACCGCAAAGAGGGCGACGGCAAAAGCCACGAGCAAGAAGCTTGCGATCGACGCCGGATCCAGACCTTTCGCGTAGCTGAACGCGCCCGCGTGTGATGACTGCTTCAGGATAAGGAGGAAGCCCAACAGTCCGACTGCAATCAGGACGGCCGTGCAGAACAGCCAGCTAGCGGCCCGGGCCACGGATGTGTACACCGTGATCCGGATACCCTCATGGCGAATCGCTTGGCTAGGGTGTAGCGGACGCTTGGACGATTCGCGAGCCCGCCCCAGCGACCGAATCCTGACGGTAAGCATCGCTGGCCCTCCCGAGGCCTGCACGACCTCCACGACAGCGCATTGTTGTTAGCGCTATTGTGATGTCGTTACCGCACGTGCCGATACTGTGGCAACTCCGGACGGGGGCGATTGCGAACGCGTCGGCGATGCAACGCTTTCAGACCGAAGGGGAGTCCCGTAGCAGCAGCGGCTCTCCGCTCGAGGCGCCCGAGATGAAGGCAAATGGGGCCGCTGCTCACGCAACGACCCCACTATTGCGGCAGTTTGCCGCTTGGGCGTTTAGCCTTGGTAGCCCTGTTTGACCCGTTTCGGCGCCGAGACCGAATGGAATTCCGTCGCCGAATGGAAAGTCTTCGGCTTGCCGTACGGAGCCGGAGCAGTTTCAATCGCGTTGACGGTCCGAGCGAGCTGTTGCAGTCGGCCGTCCAGCGAGGTGAGATTCTCGCTCATGGCGGAGACCCGACGATCGAGATCATCCAGCCTCTGGTTCATTGGCCGAAGCTGCTGCTCCATGCTGAGCGTGAACCGCCGGTCCATGTCGCGGAGAAGCGGTTCAACAGCTGCAGAGATCAACTGGGCAAGATCTGTGTGGGCAAGGTCTTCTTTTGTCGTGCTCATCTCGCTACTCCCCCGTCACTGCTCTACGTCACGCTGTCGCGGACATGGAACGGTCGAACGGCTCAATCATACGAACTCCCGTATACGCGGACTGTAGGGGCGCGACGGCTCTATTCAAGGGTTAACCCCTAGGCTGAGCAGTCCATTCAGCGCTGGCCTGCCAAGTACGCAACGACGGTGATAGCGCGTCATCGGCAGTACGCGGGAGGACTTGACCAGATGGGCGCCGAAACGTGACCGATGCATCGATCCCGATCCTGGAAGGAGGTCGGAGCACACGCGACCACGAAGTCAGGCGCGCCCATGGTCGCTGGACTCCTCGTTGGGGTCGACTTGCTGGCTGATCCCTCGACACACCGTTTCGCACTCCTGCGCCTTCGCGCGTCGTTGCAGCTCCGTGTCGAGTGAGTCGTCCTGCCAAGGACGTACTCACTTCCGTAAAGCTGACTGACGTTACTCACTTACGGACTGCCTCGCAAGTAGGTCGTACGGCAGACCCTACCCCGCGGCTAAAGTAGTACTTGCTCTGGATATGAAGTGACCGCACACTTATCCCTCACATTTCTGTTGCGGACAAGCAAAAACGTACCGCGCTTGGCAGCCGTCGGCAAGGGGCGCTCCCGCGACCAACGCAAGTTCGCCTTCGTCTCGAACCGGCAACTCTGCGGAGCTGAAGGACTGTACGCGCTCGCCTGGGATGCGAACGCCCCAATTGCAGCGGCGACATCTACCTAGCCTGGGCGACGAGCGCCCGCAATCAGCAAGTCCACAGCGAGGTGCTGCCGGTGCAAGCGAGGCTAGCCCGTCAGCGTCCTCGGACTCCAGGAGTTCATGGTCGTGCCTGCGCTAGTCGTTCGCGGCTGATCATCGAACGGCGGATCGTCTCAACCAGCGGCTTCTCCGCGCCACGTTGGCAGGTACAGCCTCTTCGCACACTTCGATCGAGGTGGTGTCAGACACATCTTCCGACCCTGGGGACCACATCGCCACCAATAAGCACGCCGGTTCGAGGCGCATTTCAGGTGGCGACCGTTTTGCAGCTCTTGACGATGACTGGACGGCTGAAAGGATGGTTGAGTCAATCCACTAAGTGCCATCCGAGACCGTCATGCCTCTCACCGACATCAAGATCCGGCAGGCCAAGCCCGCCGACAAGGCCATCAAGCTCACTGACGCCGGCGGCCTGTACCTGGAAGTCAAACCGAGCGGTTCCAAGCTCTGGCGCTATCGCTATCGCATCGCCGGGCGGGAGAACGTGTTTGCCATCGGGGACTACCCAAGTGTCTCTCTTGCGGATGCACGCAAAGCTCGCGACGATGCTCGCGAGTTGACCAAGCAGGGTCGACATCCTTCGCACGAAAGGCAGACGGAGCGAGTCCGACGCATCGACGCCAACGCCCTGACGTTCAAGGCCATCGCGGAAGAGTGGGTTGATAGAAAGCGCGGGCGCTGGACACCGTACTACCTGCTTCAGATTCAGCGAGGGATGAAAAACGACATCTATCCGCGCATCGGGCGCCTGCCGATCAGGGCCGTGACCGCCGCGGACGTGCTATCCATCCTGGACGGGGCGTCGAAGCGCGGAGCCGAGACGGTGGCACTGAATCTCCGGCAGTGGTGCTCCCAGGTGTTCCGCTACGCGGTGGCGACGTTGCGCGCCGACAATGATCCAGCCTCGGCGCTGCGTGGCGCGATCATTCGGCCGCCCGTGAACCACAGTCGGCCTATGGAGCGGGACGAAGTCGCAGCGTTCCTGCGAAGGCTGGAAGCCTATGGAGGACACCGGACCACGGTGATAGCGATGCGCTTGCTGCTGCTGACGTTCGTACGTACCGCGGAGATGCGCAAGGCCGAGTGGTCGGACGTGGACCTCGAGGCAGCGGAGTGGCGCATACCTGCGGCAAAGATGAAGATGCGGCGAGTGCACATTGTGCCGCTGGCCAAGCAGACTGTGTCGCTGCTGACGGAGCTAAAGGGGATCAGCGGGGCCGGACGGTGGCTGTTCCCGAATCACAGGAGGCCGCAAGATGTGATGTCTGCGACGACGATCAACCACGCGCTGATGGGCCTTGGCTTCGCCTCGGCGACAGTGACGGCGCACGATTTTCGGGCGACTGCGTCCACCTGGCTTCACGAAATGGGACTGCGCTCAGATCTCGTAGAGCTTCAGCTTGCGCACGTCGAGCGCAACCGAGTGCGAGCCGCGTACAACCACGCCGACTATCTGCCGGAGCGGGTCGCGATGATGCAGCGATGGGCTGATCGGCTAGATGAGCTTGCACGTGCCGTGCCCTAGAGACGCATCGTCTGGGGCTCAATCGAAAGATGCCCGATGAGTCGCACCAGCAGCGGATTCGTTGGCAGAAGCTAACCCGCTACTTCATGGGTTACTTCTGGAACTTTGGCGCAGTTTGGGGAACCGAACCGTCGCCCTCAGGACATCGCGCGGCCCAAAAGTAGCACACGAGATCGCACTCTGACCTGTCGCAGGACCCCAACATGGGACCGACGCGTTGGACCCTGAGCGAGCTGCGCCGGAGTCGACGGTCGATGGTACTGGCAGCCCAGTGATCGACCCGACTAGAAGCTGGCTGACGAGCTGGGCGTGGACCAGTGCTTCGGCATCGCCGCCACCGGGCGCGCGAGGGTCGTAGTGGCGAACGCTAGGGGATCGCCTCGCATGCGCCCTGCTGAAGCGCCCAGCACCTTGATGTTCGCCGGCGCGACCTCGATGCAGGGCAGCCGCAACGAGGCTGTCGCTTCGGAGGATCCCGATCAGCATGAAGAACTTCAAGCCCGCTCGCTTGAAGGCACAAACCTAAGTCGGCTGGTCGGCAGCAGACCTCGCCCCTTGAGACGACGCTGCTCCGGTGCCACGTTGTGGGCGAACACTCACCGGATGCGCCAATCGCCGCTAGCCTGTATATTCATCCATATGAAAGTGGCTGGTCTGTTCGCGGGGATCGGGGGCTTCGAGCTGGGGCTCGCCCGGGCTGGCTTGCACACCGAGCTCGTCTGCGACGTTCTGCCCACCGCGCGAGCCGTTCTCCAAGAGCGCTTCCCGTCGGTCCAGTATCACGACGACATCCGCACGCTGCGGTCCCTACCCAAGGACGTCGACGTGATCTGCGGTGGCTTCCCCTGCCAGGACCTGAGCCAGGCCGGACGGACCGCCGGCATCGAGGGCGAACGGTCCGGATTGATCGGCGAGGTGTTCCGACTCCTCAGCCGCCGCCGTGTGCCGACCGTCGTGGTCGAGAACGTCCCGTTCATGCTCCAGCTGAATGGTGGCAAGGCCATCAGAGCGATTGTCGAAGAGTTCGAGCGTCGAGGCTACCGTTGGGCTTACCGCGTCGTCGACACCTTTTCGTTCGGACTGCCCCAGCGTCGCGAGCGCGTGTTCTTGGTCGCTTCGCGAGAGCTGGATCCGTCGGCCGTGCTTCTTGCTGACGAGAAGCACCTCGAACGACCGGCTACCGCTGTCGGGCGTCTCGCGCACGGTTTTTATTGGACCGAAGGCCTGAAGGGCCTCGGCTGGGCTGTGGATGCCCTCCCGACGCTCAAAAACGGATCGACCATCGGCATCCCGTCGCCACCTGCGATCTTGATGCCCGACGGACGCCTGACGAAGCCCAGTCTTGAGGACGCGGAGCGGCTGCAGGGGTTCGATGCCGGATGGACCGCCCCTGCAGAGCGCGTCGCTCGCGGGTCTTCCCGCTGGAGCCTGATCGGAAGCGCGGTCAGCGTTCCGGTCGCCGAGTGGCTCGGCGGGCGGCTGCTCCATCCAGGCATCTACAACCCGTCGCGCGACCTCGAGTTCGCCGAGTCCGGCAAGGCGCCGCGCGCGGCCCGCTTCGATGGCAAAAAGCGATACGCTGTCGCCATCGGCACCGACGCGGTCGGTAGGCGTCCGCAGCCTCTTGCGGAGTTCCTCTCGGGCGACGGCGGAGAGTTGTCGCTCAAGGCGGCTCTTGGCTTCCTGTCGCGTACGAGGCGTGCGAAGTTGCGATTCGACCCGAGCTTCATCAAGGCGGTCGAACGCCACGTCACGTCGCTGGGCGGCGTCCTGCCGCCATATCCCGAGCGCACACTGCCTGCCGCCGCCTGAGCGAGGAGCGCGCCAGAGGCCGCTCGGTTCAGAGCGAGCCGAAGCGTGCAGCGTAGATCGTGTCGATGCGCTCGATGAGGCTGTCGTAGTGGAACGTGTCACCCGGCTGGGGCGCAGGTGCTTCGACGACAGCCTCGACGGCGGATTCGTCGTTGCGGCATGACAGTACCAGCACGCCGAGCGCGTCGAAACCGCGCTGACCGGGCGCAAGTCGCCTGGGCAACTGCCGCACCTTCGCGATCGTGTTTTCCGCATCCTTCGGCTGCTTGTGCTTGTTGACGATCGTCGGCAGCGTCCCGATCGGCCAGGGATTGCGCAGCGGGCTCACGAAGGTCGGCGCGACATTCACCATCGCCAATCCGACCGCGATAGCCTGGTCGGTGTCACCGTGAATCGTCAAATGCGAGCTGTTCAGTTCGTCGTACAGGCGCGGCCGCGCCTTGCCGAACTCCGTGAAGGCGGCCTTCGCCTCCAGCGCGACCAGCGCTGTCTGCACGCCCGTCAGCGGGACGTCGGGCAGATCCGCAAGCACGCGACGCTCCTCGTCGGTCAGGACGATCTCGTAGGCCTCGACCATCTCGGCAAGGGTTCCGACTCCACTCTGCTTTCGCGGCTCCGAGCGTCGGCAGATCACGAGGTCCAGATTCTTCTCGCGGTCGTGCTGGAAATCGCGCATCTTGTGGTTGATGCCGAACGCGACCTTGCCTTCCGACACGTGGCGCGCCAATGTGCCTCCGAAAGCCAGCAAGTCGAAGAAGATGGCCCAGCACGCGATCTTCGAGTGACGGTCCGAACGCGGGTGGTACTGCCAACGGTTGTCGTTCGCGTAGCCGTTCGCGCCGCGCGTCGCCAGGGTCAGCGAGCGGGCGATGATGTCGGGGCCGTATCCCATCCGTCGTTCGGTCACCTCGAAGTCGACGATTGTGGACGAAGGGACGGTGGGCGAGCGGCCGGGTATGCAGGCACTTCCAACGAAAGACCGCCACCCAGGATCCAATTGCGGACGAGACCCGCAGCCTCATCCACATCGCCGTTAGGTGGACGCAGGGCGCATTCCCAGACCGTGGCCACGCGCCAGCCGGCATCCCGCAGCGCGTCGGCCTTGCGTGCGTCGCGGGCGCGGTTGGCCGCAAACTTGTCCGCCCAGAACTCCCTCCTCGTCGCGGGTTTGGTCGACCTGCAGCATCCATGGTCGTGCCAGAAACAGCCGTGGACGAAGACGGCCGCGCGATGCCGCGGAAACACGATGTCGGGCGTTCCCGGAAGGTCCTTGACGTGAGCCCGGAAGCGCAAGCCGGTGCCGTGGAGAGCTGAGCGCAGCGCGACCTCGGGCTTCGTGTCGCGTCGCGGTACGGCGGACATGATCCGTGATCGGGTAACCGTGTCGACGATGTCCAAGCGATTCCCATCCGACCCCAGTTTCGGGGGAGGTCCGTGCAAGCTCCGATGTCGAAGCCGCGCGACATCGGGTCCAATTCTCCTACAGTCACCGGCGGACAAGGGACGTGGCACATGCGTCTCGGTCGAAGGGAGAAGGGGTGGGGAGTTCTGCATCCGCGAACGGCGGCCCGACCGCGATGGAGGTCGAAAGGCGCCTTGTACGGCACTACCTGTACACGGACGGCGCGGCCGGTTCGGGCCCGTTGACCTACGTCGACGCGTCACCGGGTGCCCTTCGCGAGGCGCTCGGCGAGGCGGCCCTGGAGACGCTCGCACGCGCCTGTGGCCCCGCAGAAACGGTCGCCAGGGTCCTCGCGGCCGGCTGGAACGTCCGCTCCCCCGACCCGTCGGTCCCGGGCTATTTCCGCTATCTGGTCCTGACGTGTGCGGTCGTCGCCACCGCAGACGACAACCCCGACACGCAGGACTTCGGCCGCAATCTCCGCAGGATCGTCGGGGGCGCCCACGACTTCACGGTCCGAGCTGCGCTTCCTGGGCTTTGGCAGTCGTTGAGGAACTGGTGCGCCAGGGCCCGCAAGCGTGGGGACCCGGTGCGCGAGATGGTGCTGCCCCGCCCCGGCGTCGGGGCGCACATCGGCCTCACCAACGCGATCGCCTTCCCCGGATGGCGTGACCTGCGCGCCTTGCGTCGCTGGTTCGACGCGCATCCGAGCGCCGCGAACGAGCTCCGCAAGCCTGCCGACGTCGCGAACCGACTCTGCCCGGAGATCCGACCGGGCGGCAGGTTCAACGAGCAGCTCGTCAAGGCGGCCGACGAGTACATGAGCCTCTATCGGCGTGGAACGTCGCTGCTGCACCTGCATCGCCTGTGGGAAGCCACGTGCCGCGCACTCGACCGCCGCGTCCACAAGGACCGCGACGCCTCGCGCTCGTTGCGGCTCGAGTTGGAGGTAGGACACCACGCTCCGGACACGCGGATCCGCATTGCGCATCTCGACCGTGTCGGCGCGGAAGACACGACGAAACCTTCCGCCATTTACCGTGTGGACGAAGTGAGGGCCGCGCTGGCCGCGGAGCGCAACGACCGGGCCGCCTCCCTGCTCTGCGCCCGATTCGACGCCGGTGCCGTCCCCTTCGTCCAACAACGATTCGGCCTGTGGTCGGCCGAATTCGCTCCCCCGGCACCCGGACGGGAGTGGCTCTATCTCGTTACCACGCGCATCGCCATGCGGGGCCCGGTCGCCACGCTTCGGGCTCGGGGCGCGCGGGTCAGCGAATACTGGTCGTTGATCGGACCGGTGGGCCACGCGGACGCGACCCTGTTGCATCGTGCCCTGGGTCTGGATCTCGACTTCGAGCAGGACGCGGTGGACCCGTTGACGGTCGACGGCGGAGTGCGGACACGATTCGGTTTGCTCGGCCGCGTGCGCGTGCTCCCCGCGATCCGACGCGAAGGTCGCGGCGAACTCGCGATGGAGCCCGTGGAAGCCGACGGGCGCCAGGTCCTCCTTCAAGGGACGGGCGATGCCGCGACGTTCGTCATCGCCTCGGAGGGCGCGCTGGACGGAACTTACCGCTTGTCGCTCACGGAAGAGCCCTCGCCAGGGGTACGCCTCGGCGTCGAGCGTCAACTCCGCTTCGTCGAGAACGCACCAGAACATCACGAACTCGGTCGTCCGGGCGCAGGGTGGGACGATCAACCGGAGCACGCTTCCGAAGCGCGCCGGAGTGTCGTTCCCGTCGCTTCGTATCCGGACGCCGTGATGGTGCCGGACGACGGCGGACCGACAGCCCTGGACGACCTGCTGGAAGTCATCTACGCGCGCGGCCGGACCGGGTGGGGCGAGTCCGATCTCGTCCCGCTCGTGCGGGCCTTGCTTCCCGGCCCCTCCCCGTGGGACATCCTCCGGTCGCTCCAAGAGTCCGGCTGGCTGCGACGCACGACCTCCTCGCGCTGGCACGCGACGCAGTGGTGGCTCATTCCTCCTCGACTCGTGGCGCTCGACGCTCGACCGGGCGGAGACGTCCTCCTCGAAGGGTCCTGTCCGCGCATCGTGCGCGATCGCTTCGAGGTCACGGTCGCCGCACTCGGCGGTCGGGTGCACCTTCATGCGGGTGTGGGACCGCTGGCAGTTCGGACTGCACGCGCAAGTGGTGTGGACGGGCACGTGCTGGCATCCGAGCTGGGCTGGCCGAGATGCGACCCGGGCCACGAGAGCGCACTTCCCGCTCCGCAGTGCTGGCCCCCAGGTGGCATTGACGAGTCGCAGCATCGTCTGCACGAGACCTGGAACTGGGGTTCGGGCGTGTTCGACCGACCCGACGCTCGTGACGAGACACGCATACGCCTGGACAGGTGGACCCGCGACGATCGACCGGACATCTTCACAATTGCCTACGGGTCGCGTCGCCACTTCTCGACGGCATCCCGCACGGTCGCCGTAGCGGAGTCGTTCAGGATCGCTGGCGTCCCGATGTTCTCTCTCGACGACGACGTGATGCGTCGGATCCCGCTGCAAGGGCACCTTCCGATGCATCTCGCGCACGCCTGCCATCGCGCGACCCTGCGAGCGTCCGGCCCGGTCCTCGCCGATGGCAGATGGAGCTATGCCTACGCAGCGAGTGCTCGCGCATGCGAGTCCGTCAGGCGATGCCTCGGCCGGCACTTCCTGGTCGATCCTCGGCCACGCGAGCATGCGCCGAGCGACAGGACGCCGATTGCCACTCTGGTCGGACGAGCGCGCCGCCGTGGTCTGCCCTTCCGCTTCCCGATCGACGATAGCCACGCATGAACGCATCGGTCGACACCACTTTCGAGGCCACCGTGTTTCTCGCGCGCCTGGCGGAAACGAACTACATCTTTTGCAGCCTCGAACCGGTCGCGGAAATTGTGGAGGGGCGCTGGATCGACATCGACGACAAGGCTGCGCGGTTCCCTCGTGGCGGCATCCGCACCAAGCCTGCCGAGCTTGGCCAAAGCCGTCAGGTGGGAAGCCTGTGGGTGTTCTCTACCAGCACGCTCAGAGCCGATACGAAGACCCAGACGGTCACAAAGCCCGCCAGAGCCATTCCGATCGTGGACATGTCCGACGTCAAACTGGCGGATGCACGCAAGAAGCTGCTGGAGACCGGCATCACTTTGCCCGAGCATCAGGAGAGGATGGCCGTCGTGCTGCTGGAAGGCGATCTGTACGCCTACCTCAAGTTCGGACGCTCTCCGCAACGACAGCATCAGTGGACAGCCCGACTCGCGGAAGGAAGGATCGAGCTGCGCCGTGCCGTGAAGGGATGGTCAGAAGCGGCAAGCACACGCAGTGGCAAGTACTTCCCGATGCTGGGAGAACCTAGCGGCGAACTGGTAAGGACCGAGGATTGGTCGACCGACGCAGAGTTCCTCGCGAAAGTCGCGGAAGGACTCTCGGCAGCAGCGCGCAGCCTCGGCGCATTGACGGATCGCGGCGCGGAGCAGAGCGTCAGAAGGATCGAGAAGGCGATCTTCGATTCGAAGCTCGGATCCGCCGATGCCGACGGGTGGCGCTCGATGGTCGAACGCCTGCGCGCCGAGTGGCCGGCTATGAGCCAGGGTGCCGAGGCCGTGCGCACCATCGGTGCGCTCCTCCTCGGATCCGACGACGGCCGTCGGCTGCTCCAACTCGCGGTCGACAACCGTGTCGACGAGATGGTCAAGGAGCTGGAGCTCAGGGCGCATCTCGAACTGGAAGATCGCTTCGCGCCCGCGCAGGCCGAGCTGCAGCGCTTGCAAGCGGCGGTCGCGACATGTCGCCAGAAGGAAAAGGAGCTCGCCGAGGCGGTCCGCGCACGCACTCAGGAGCTTGAGCGCGCTACGCGGACGCTGGAAGCACGGAATGTTGAACTCGGGAATGCGCGGCGTGATGCGGAAGCCGTCGCCCGCACTGCGGCCGTGCGACAGGCATCGATCGACGCTGCGCACGCGACGCTGGAGGAAGCGAAGCGGAATACAGAGAAACTATCCGCACGCGCCGAAGCCTTGCGCCAGGAGATCGCGAGGTTCGCAGACCGGCTGGGATCCGAGTTCGAAGCGGTCGGCAACGATGACGGTGGCCGGCTGGCGGCATTCGCCGCTAGGCTCCTGGCGGCTTTGGGTCCCGATGCGGCGAAATGCGCGGCGCCGGCCTTCCCTTCCGCGTCACCGCCCTGGTGGGGCGCGAGCAGGTCGGAGGCCACCACGATCACGACTGCGGACCTCGCTGGCCGTGTCCGGGAGGAGGCCACGTTGCACGGGCTGGTCTCCGACGATCTGCTGATCGTCGACGCTTTTGCTCGTGCCGGCGAGCTGGTGGTCCTGACGGGACAGCAGTCGGAACTGGCGCTGGAGGCCTACTCGCGTGTGGTCGGCGCCGGCCAGGCGCGCACCGTGCCCGTCGACCCAGGTGTCATCGGCATCGACGATCTTTGGCGCACGCCCGCGACGGGAAGACCGACCGCGCTCGCATGGGCGTGGCACCGCGCACTTTCGATGCCCGCCGAGACGGTCGTCGTCTGCCTGCGAGGCATCGACATGTCGCCAGCCGCGGCATGGATGCCTGCACTCGAGGCGGCGTTGCGTTCGGATCTTCGGCCGCGCAACCTGTTGGTGTTGGCGACCACCGCTGCCGTCCACGAAGCCACCGACAACCACGATGGCGAGACAGGGAGCGCCTGGGTACGTCGACATGCCGTGGGACTGAGAGTGCGTGCCGGACGCGAGGGCGGCCTCTCGCATGCGATTTTGGGCGACCGGCTGCGCGTCGCGACGAACCTGGTGCTGGAGCCGAGTGCATACGAACCGCCTTACAAGGCCTTGAAGGCCCTCGCGGAGGGACACACGCCGCAGGTGACGCGACGGACGATCCGCTTCCTCAAGGCGCTCGCGGTGACGCGGCCCACTGACGCGCCGACGATCGCCGAAGGCTGGGCGACGCTGCTGCGTGACGGTGTCGCGCAGGGTCTGCCCGCGGCGCTATCGGGCGGCGACGAGGACCTGCGCGATGCGCGATTTCTGGACTGAAGACGAAAGAGGAGATCGCGTCCGATGATCGATCCTATCGGCGGCTTGGACCGCATCCGCGAGTTCTGGATCAGCTACCTGGACACCGCGTTTCGCATCCGGGACGAAGGTTTCGCCGAGGAGCGTCGCCAGTTGCTCCGCGCGCCGGGCACGTTGACGACCGAGCCGTTTTTGGAACCGGTGCCGCGGTACGCGCCGGCCGCACATGCCTTGGAAGATCTGCTCCGACTCGGAGCCCAGGACAACCCGTTGGCGACGTACTCCGCAGAGGCGCGAAGGGCGTTCGTCGAGCTCGCGCTGTCCGGCCTGTTCCCGGGCGAGGACACCGGAGATCCGGGCCTGACAAGACGGAGCCTCTACAAGCCGTACACCCACCAGTGGCACACGATGGCGCGTGGTGTCGCTTCCGGGCATCCCGCGATCGTGACTTCGGGCACGGGCTCCGGCAAGACGGAGTCGTTCATGCTCCCCGTGCTCGCTGCCATCGCGGCCCAGGCCGTGCGCTGGCCCGCGCCGAGCAGTCCCTTCTCGACGCCGACCTGGTTCACCGAAGGGGCCGCGTTCACGCCGCACCGCGCGGCGGAGTCGCCGCGCCGTCCGCAAGCGGTCCGCGCCCTCCTGCTCTACCCGATGAACGCGCTCGTCGAAGACCAGATGAGCCGCCTTCGTCGCACGCTCGATTCGCCCGAAGCCCACGCGGTGATGGACGAGAGGTTCGCGCGCAACCGGATCTTCTTCGGACGCTACACGGGTGACGCGCCCGTCACCGGGCATTCGCACCACCCCCGAAGATCCCATCTCCAGAAGGAGCGCAAACGACTGCGGGATCGCACCCAGCGCCTGGCCGACCGCTTGAAGAGCATGGACTTCGACCAGCGTGCAGCACGCGAGCACGACCTGAGGAATCGCGAACGCTTCGAACGCGAAAGAATTGCAGGCGTCGTTGCCGCGCAGCCGGAGGAGACCCGCTACCTGTTTCCATCACTCGACGGCGGTGAGCTCGTGTCCAGGTGGGATATGCAGGCGTCACCGCCCGACATCCTCGTTACCAACACCTCGATGCTCGCGACGACGCTCGTGCGTGAGGTCGAAGCACCGATCTGGGACAAGACGCGCGCATGGCTGGAAGAGGATCCGCAGGCTTGCTTCTTCCTCGTGCTCGACGAGCTGCACCTCGTGCGGGGCTCCGCGGGCTCCGAGGTAGTTGGTCTTTTGAGGTCGTTGATCGCCAGGTTGGGCCTCCACCGACCCGCACTCCGTCACAAACTGCGGATCCTGGGGTCCAGCGCGTCGCTGCCGACGGACGGACAGGGTAGGGATGCCACGGCCGAGTACCTGAGGCAGTTCTTCGGCAGTTTCGGCACCTCACGTGACGCGCAGGATCCTGGTGACGACAGTGCGGAAACGTGGTTGTCGGCGGTGGTTCACGGCCAGCCCTTGCACGAGACCTCTAGGTCGCGTCCCCCGTACGCCGCCGAGCCGTTCCGCCGTGTGGTCGACGTGTTGGCTTCGGGCGCGGACCCCTTCGTCCCCCGCCTGACCGAACGTCGGCCCGAAATCGATGCCGCCGTGCTCGAGACTGCACGCGCACTAGGTCTGGAGACGGAAAGATCCCACGGCGAGACCGCAGTCGACCTGGTACGGGAGATCTCGGCGATCCTCGCCGAGTCGTGCGTGGACGCCACGACTGGCGCGCCTCGCGCGACTGGCGTGCGCACCATAGCCCGCACCGTATTCGGCGGCGACGAGCCCTCGCACGTCCGAGCTTTGCAGGGTATGTGCATCATGCGAGGACTCGGTGACCGACTCGGCACGCTCTATGGGGTGAGCGCACCTGACGGACTGCCCAGCATACGCACGCACGCGTTCTTCCGCAGTCTCGAAGGCTTGTTCTCGACGGTCCGGATGCAAGGCCCTCAAACTCGCTTCGAGTCGCCTACCGTCGAGAGAGGTACGACCCACTCGGTCGGAGCAGATGGCTTGACGCGGCGCCTCTTCGAACTGGTCTATTGCGAAGCCTGCGGGGAGCTGTATGTCGCTGGTCACCGGACTCCCGATGGGACGGTCGGGACTTCAGAGATCCTCACGACTTCGCCGAACCTGGAGGAACTTCCCGAGCGAGGTCAGGACACCCTTTACGAAGGCATGTCGCACGCCGAGTTCGCGATCTTCTGGCCCTCCACCGAACCCGCGAAACGGGACGACGCCCACGAGGAATGGATACCGCGTGTTCTCGATACCCGCAACAGCGTTCTGGACCGAGATCGCGAGGGAGCGTTCCACGTCCCGGGACAGCTGTTCCGAGCTGCGGGGAGCGGCAAGGCTGCAGGCTCGGCGTTGCCGAGAACGTGCCCGGCATGTGGAACGGACTACTCGCACCGCCAGCGAGGGTCGGGAGCCCTGTCACCACTGCGCAGCTTCCGCACCGGTTTTGCCAAGGCCTCGCAACTGTTGGCCACCGAGGTTTTCTCCCTGCTCAACGTGAGCGGGGCTGCAGCGAAGTCGATCGTGTTCTCGGACAGCCGCCAGGACGCCGCACGTGCAGCTCTCGACATCGAGCGCCGCCACCATCAGGACATGCGCCGGCAGTTGCTGCTTTCGGAGATCCGCAACGAGATGCAGCGCAGAGCATCTGGGCCCGACATCGCATCGCTGGAGCGCGAGATCGAAATCGCCGCGAGCGAACGGAGGTTCCAGGACGCGGATCGCCTGCAACGGAGGCTTGACGAGCTGAAGCGTGGCGCGGACCCGTCACGGATCCCCTTGTCCGCGATCCTCGAACCTGACGAGTCTCGCGACCCGACCATCGGACACCTGATGCGGCGGCACGTCGATCTCGGCGTGCATCCCGCTGACCCGGCGGGAATTGCCGAGGTGCAGGGACGGTCGTGGTACAGGTGGATCGACGAAGCACCCGAGACCGGTCCGCGCTGGAGAGCGACTGACGGCTTCACCCCCGAGGGTCGCGCCCGCCACTCGCTCGTCGAAGACCAACGCCCGTTGACGTACGAGCTGCTGTTCTCGAAGACCTACTTCGCGCTGGAGGAGACCGGACTTGGCTACCCGTCACTGACGCCGACGCAGACACCCGATTCGGATCGACTGGACGCCTTCTTGCGGGTTCTCGGCGATTGCTACAGCGTGGACGGAAACCGCTGGAAGACGCCTCCGACCGTGGACAGGGCGCGCCAGTGGCCGGCGCGAGTCCGTAAGCTGGCACGAGCGTGCGCGCGCGGAGGTCCCGAAGAGCCTATCCTCGAATGGCTGCTCACGACCTTGAGCTCACTCGGACACACCAGCGGCGTCGTTCGCCTGACCGGTCTGCACGTGCGATTGGTCGACGAGCGAGCGTCCTACTATCGCTGCGCGAACTGCGGGCGTGTCCACCTGCACTCGGGCGTGGGTCACTGCACGAGGTGTTTCACCGAACTGCCGACCGCAGCGGAGGGCACAGTGGACCGCTTGCGTGACCGCAACTTCCTCGCACGCCGTATCTCCCGCGGCGAGTCCGAAGAGGGTGCGGTGTTCCGGCTCAGCTGCGCGGAACTGACCGGACAGACCGATACCCCGGCGGAGCGTCTGAGGGCGTTCAAGGGGATCTTCGTCGAAGCTCCCGACGAACCGGAGTCTGCTCTCTCGAAGCGCGCGCGAGAAGTCGACCTCCTCTCGGTCACCACGACCATGGAGGTCGGGATCGACATCGGCGCCTTGCAAGCGGTCTACCAGGCGAACATGCCACCGCAGCGCTTCAATTACCAGCAGCGGGTCGGGCGAGCGGGCCGACGGGGGCAGGCGTTCTCGTTGGTCGCCACGCTGTGTCGCAGCCGCAGCCATGACCTGCACTACTTCCGCGACACCCGGGCGATCACCGGCGACGCGCCGCCACCTCCGTTCCTGACATCGGATCACGAGGAGATCGCATTGCGCATCGTGCGCAAGGCCTGGCTCGTCGCAGCCTTCGGCCGCCTGAGGGAAGCCGACGGCGAGCACTACCCGGGCGACGACCTGCACGACACGCACGGCGAGTTCCCTCTCGCTCGCGAGGTGTTCGGGCTCGACGCTGGATGGCGCTCGCGCCTCCGTGATGCGCTGGCCGCGTCGGTCGACGCTCGCGACGCGACGCTCACCGCATTGATGGATCCTGCCCGCACGACACCGGCCTCGGTCCGCGACGGGCTGGCGGTCGGCGCGACGATCGATGCCCTGTGGCGATTCGAGGACGAGGGTCGGGCCAGTGCCAAGCCGCTGGGTGAGTTCCTGGCCGAACGCGGGCTCCTGCCGATGTACGGCATGCCGACCCGGGTCAAGCCGCTGTACATGAGTGCCCAGGACGTCGACACGCCGCACGCGAAGTTCACGGGAGTCGACCGCGACGTCGACGTGGCGGTGTTCGAGTTCGCGCCGGGCCGTTCCTTGATTAAGGACAAGCGCCGTTACGAATCGATCGGGCTGTCCGCTAGCTTGCTGCCGCCCGTCGTCGGCACTAAGGCCCTCGCGGCGGAACCTTGGCAAGAGGAGCGCCGATGGATAGCCAATTGCCGGCGGTGCCACGCGGTGTCGAGTCTTCCGGCTGTAGTGGTCGCCGCATGTAGCGACTGCGGCTCGGAACTTCCTGTCGAAAGTTATCGGCTGTACGTGAGTCCGCGTGCCTTCACGACCGACTTCCGACCTCAGCGGGTCGACGAGTCCGAAGAGCTGGTGACCTACAGGCGCGTGGTGGCGATCGAAGCCGCAGAAGTGACCGTGGCTCCGGTGGCCGCGGTCAACCTTTCGCTCGGGACTTCCGACAAGGCCCGGGTGCTTCGCCTCAATGACGGCATGTCGGACGGGTCGGGCGACCCGATGCCCTTCACGTTGCGCTACGTGGAGCAACATCGAGTGGAAGTCGCTCGCGGCCGCCACTGGACGTTGGAGGGACAGGCACTGACCGAGAAAGCGGTTAACGACCGCTCGCGCTCCGTGACCGGAGTCGGAGATCCGGTGACCGTGCGGCTGATGTCCCGAAAGTCGACCGACGCCATCTTCCTCACGCCCAACAGCACGCCCCACGGTCTGGACCTGTCTCGCGTCGGGCGCCGCATCAGGGACACCGGCGTCCGCGCCGCCTTCGTCAGCGCCACCCAGTTGATCGCGCAGCGGGCGGCTCTCGAAATGGACATCGATCCCGAGGAATTTGACCCGCTCGAACCGCGACTGCGCGATGGCCGTCCCGTCCTGCAGTTCGCAGACTTCCTCGCCAATGGCGCCGGCTTCTGCAAGCGTCTCGCGCGCGGCGACCCCCCGATGATCGTCTCCTTGATCCGGTCCATGGTCGAGAGGACCGCCGAAGATCCGCTGGTCGGCTCCTACCTGGAGACATCGCATCGCCTCGAATGCAAGGCGGCCTGCTATAGATGCCTGCAACGCTACGGCAATCGCTCCTATCACGGGCTGCTGGACTGGCGGCTCGGACTCTCCGCGCTCAGGACGCTGGTGGACGAGCGATGGACTGCAGGAACGGACGGCGACTTCGCCGCCGCGGTAGAGACGCTGGACTGGCTTACGGGCGCACGGCGGCTCGCCGAGGATGTTGCGTCACTGACGCCGGATCGATTGCGTGTCGTGGCCGTCGGCCGCTTACAACTGCCCGGGCTCGAGTCCGTCGACGGGGCCCCGGAGCGCTTCGTGGTCGTGCACCCGTTCTGGTCCGCATCAGCCATCGAGAACGCGCTCGACGCCGGGTACCGTGGTCGCACTCACGCCGTTGACAGCTTTCACATTTCCAGAAGACCCCAGCGGGTCGTCGATCTTGCTAGACGTGGCGAGTTCGATCCACCAGGCGAATATCCCTAGTCGGCGACGAGACGCCGCGGACCGATCTCGGGACAGTCCCCTCTGCGCCGTGACTGGTCCCTTGTTTGAGGCGACATTCTTTCGGACACGTCAACCGGTCCTGGTTGATGGTTTGTGATCCTCAACAGCGGGAAAACGCGCAGCCCGAAAGCGCACTGCCGATGTTTGCGTCGCGCTTCGGAGTACGACGCACATTGGCCTCTCGCCACTCGGCGCAGTGCGCAGTGCGCGTGGCGTTGCTGCATTCACAACGGAGTTCCACCGCTCGCCTTTACCTTCTTGGCAGCGCTCGTACTCAAGCAGCACTGAAAGGACAGCGGAAGTAGATCGAAGTCATCGATTACCCACGGCTCGTACCTCATCAGTACTCCGCCGGCAGCGACCGGTGCGCCGCCACTCAGGCGAAGGTCGATCCTGGATATGACGAATAGCGCGATCCGCGGGTATTGGCAGCGAGCGTGTTGAACCTCGTTTCGAGTGACGACCACGGAGGTTCCATCGCTCGTAGTCCCCTTCACCTCGACGTGAAGCTCGGCATCGCCCGATCGGCAGAGCAAGTCGTAAGACTCCGTCGACGAGACGTCGACAACGTGGTCCCATTCGGTGCGGAGGTGGTCACACGCGACCTGCATCGCACGAATCTCTACGGCCTTGCGCGCTGCCGCATCCTGCATGTAAATAAGCCCCTGTCTCACCCGACGAGGTCTCGACACGCGAAGGACTGCATCGACGTCCAGTGCCCCGGACGGAGCAACGAGTTGCTCTTTGAGCCAAATGTGGGGCCTCGAATTGAGGCTATCGGCGGCGAATCGGAGCTCTACTCTTTTGGCTCTGTTGCCTGGACCCGTCGCACCTTCTCTGCGGCCGACCTCGGCGGCTCCACGCCGGAGCATACGGGCGGCCGCCACGGCATCCATGCTAGGCGACAGCGGCTGTGGGTAGGGTCTGCCTTTCATGAAGAAGCGACGTTCCACTTCATCGAGGCTCCTTGTGTCCGAGCTGACAACAATCGCATCGACGAGCACGGCAGACATTGCCGCCAACCGGGACACGATCAAGTTGTGAGCCCGGATGTAGTCCTTGTTGCGCCCGCCACCCTGCGATTCGAACGTGATGGAAGCGAATTCACCAGTGCTCGGCCTCAGAGACACGTAGGCATCGAGAAGCTTTCCTTCATCGTCCGCGACCTGCAGCAGTTCGGTGGTCATTGTTGGTCAACCACCTTCCAGTGGCGTCGAAACGGATCACCCACAGAGTAGGACACCTGGGCTCCTTCGATCAGCGTCTCACAACGGGCGATCCCCATCTGCTGCTGAGCTGACAGGCAATGCCTCGAACTGCTGATCTAGCGCAATCCTCAACCCGATACCTCACTCCATGCGACTTGCAAGCGCCGCCATCGCGTCCCGACGAGCAAGCTTGGGTGCTCGATGGAAGGCCAAGATCATCTGTGCCAATTCATCGTTGTCGCAATAGAGAAACGCAACGGGCACTCCTAGTACCCGCGCCAGTCGAACAGAAGTCTGATAGTCCGGGGCATGGACACCGACTTCGTACCGATTCATCCGAGTCGATGCAACGAACTCATCCAGACCCGCCTCAATCCCGAGCTGTCTTTGACTGAGGCCAACGGCAAGCCGCGCCTCCTTCAGGCGCTTCTGCCACACCCCCGCTGAACTACCGCCCGCCTTCGTCATGTTGCTACGAGATTCGTAGCTTTCGTACAATGCGACTACTACGACTTTCGTAGTTCCTGCAATTTCCGGCAGGGGCTGTCTCTATCGAGTGATTGCGGCTCAGAGAAAGGGAAGCGATGGAAGGCACTCATCTCAAAGCTCGCGCGAGGTGGAAAGGCGGCCGGCCGATTTGCCGCCGGTACCTACTCGTGCAGTTCGCCGACGCGCTTACTCAGGTTCGCTCGGGCGCCGCCGCATGCAGCTGGCCAGTGACGTGGGCCGTCGGCGCCATGGGCGACGGACAGGCAGAGGCGGTCGGTGCCTGGCAGCACTCCAGTGATGGCATGCTGGACTGGCGGTCGGTCTTTGACGACCTCGCATCCCGCGGCGTCGAACGGATCCGCTATGCCGCCCATGTGGACGCTGTCTCAGCCCAATCGGCGTTCCCGGACCTGACAGTGCTCAGCCCTGCTTGGCCCAAGCCAAGCCACCTTGATGCTGCAGCCGGGCAGGGCACCCAGATGTCGACCGGGATGCGCAGGGTAAGGGCTGGGCGGCACGGCGCTCTGAGCGAACCGCCTCGGCGCGTCCTGCAACTGGCCCGCCGCGTAGATCAGGCCGCTCAGGTGTTGCACCGCGGCCTGAGCCAGGCAGCCACCCAGCACGGTCCCTTCGTGAGCGCCCTCGCCGCAGCGGAGTTCGTGGAGGCATGGCTGGCGAACGCCGAGCTTCGCCAGCGTCGTCGCCGGCTGGCAGCTGTTCGCGCCGCGGGCCTGCGCGCAGCCGCCGTGGCGCCGTAGACCCCGGCTCCGAGCCAGGAGACACACATGTTCGACGACTTCAAAGCCGTGTTCTCGCGGGTGCGTTCCGCCCTGCGGCGCCGCGGCGCTTCCCACCATGACGCGGAAGACTGGGCCCAGGAAGCGTGGCTGCGCATGTCCCGGCACCTGGACGGCCGCCCCGTACCGAACCCTGAGGCCTACCTGATCCGCACCGCCATCAACATCGGGATCGATGAGTATCGGGCCAGGAGCACCCACGGTGAAGAGACGGTCCTCGACGACGTGGTCGTAGCCGACGCGGCTCCCGGCGTGGACGCCGAGCTTCTCGGCAAGGAGCGGCTCGAACGCATGCGGCAGTGCCTGGAGCGGATGCCGGAACGGACACGGGCCATCTTCCTCGCCCACCGGGTCGACGGCCTCACCTATGCGGACCTCGGCCGGGAGTACGGCGTGAGCGGCACCGTCATCGCCAAGCATGTGGAAAAGGCCACCGCCTTGATCACGGGGTGGATGGAGGGCTGGTAGGCTTGCCTGTAACCGATCGGATGCAGGGCTGGCACCAGTGAGCAGCAGGGAGCGGCCGACCGCCGCACCGGACGATCCACCGCCCAAGGTAACCCCCAAGGTCGCGGCCGAGGCGGCCACCTGGGTGGCGCGCCTGCATGGCCCGGACCGCACGCGCGCCATGGAACTGGAATGCCTGGCATGGCAGGCCAAGTCGGCCGCCAACCGGCACGCCTTTGAGCGCTGCACCGAGGTGTGGATGGAGGTGCCCAACGCGGCGCGTGCCGCAGGGTATGTCCCGACACCGCGTCGCGCACCTGGCGGAGTCGGCAGAGCCGGTGAGGGCAGTCGCAGGGTGATTGCCCTCGCAACGCTGGGCGTGCTTGCGCTGGGCATCGCGGGCCTGGGCACCTGGGCCCTGTGGCCGGGCGACACCGAGTACCGGACCGCCGTGGGTGAGGCGCAGACGGTCGTGCTGAGCGACGGGACCCGGATGTCCCTCAACACGGATACCCGCGTGCGGGTCGCTTTCCGCCCTGAGCGCCGCGCGGTGCACGTCGCAAGCGGGGAGGTGGCCTTCGAAGTGGCCAAGGACGCTGCGCGTCCGTTCGTCGTTCGCGCTGCCGGCAGCGAGGTGGAAGCGCTGGGCACGTCGTTCTCGGTCAGGCTCACGCCGCCAGGCGGCGACACTGGAGAGCGCCTGAGCGTGACCCTGGTGGAAGGGCAGGTCGCCTTGCGCCCGGCCGCTGGCGGCGACGGCAGGTCGGTGGCACCTGCGCAGGCGGTGGTGATGCGCCCCGGCGAACGCGTGCAGCTCGACAAGGCTCCTGGCGCTGCCGCAACCCGCCAGCAGCTCGACCACCCACGGATCGACCAGGTCACCGCGTGGCAGCGCAACGAGGTGGTGTTCGAGCGGACCTCGCTCCGGGATGCCGTCGCAGAGATGAACCGCTACAGCCGGACGCCCATCGTGCTGGCTGACACCGGCGGCCTCTCAGAGCGGCTCATCAGTGGGGCGTACCGCACGGGAGACAACGCGGGCTTTGCGCGGGCCGTTGCCGCCGTGCACGGCCTGGCCGTGCATGAGCGCCAGGATCGCGTGGAACTGACGCCGGGCTCCTAGGCAGCCGCTGGAGCCTGGCATTCTTCGCTGCGCGTACCGTTGACGACCGCATCAGGACGGCACCGTCTTCTCCTCGATCCACTTGTGCACATCCTCGGCACGCCAGGCCGTGATGCGCTCAGAGAGTTTCACAGGCTGCGGGAAGGTGCGCGCCTGGACACGGCGCCACAGGGTCGACTTCGAGATGGGGATCAAGCGCAGCACCTGCGGCTGCCGCAGGAAGCCGATGTTTGGCAGTGCGGAGCTACCCACGTGCGGCTGAGCTTCCGTGCGGGTGCTGTTGGTCGGTAGTTGGTGCATGGTCGGTCTCCTCAGCTCAGTGGCCTTGCGCCTGATCCGCCTGACCGCTGGCAGTCTTCGCGCCGCCTCTCCGGCGGAACATCATCGCCCCGAGATAGGCCGAGGCCGCGCGGGGCCTCTCGTGACCGGCGAGACGGCTCACCGCCAGCCGGGCCGCGTCCTCCGCCTCCGGCGGCAGCGTTCCTCCGCCGCGCACCGCTGGCTGCACGCCCGTCCGTGCGACGAACTCTTCGATCAGCGCCTCATGGCGCAGGCCGTGTGCGGTGATGCCGAGCTTGGGTGCCGTGATGCCGAACTTGCGCAGCACGTAGTCGAAACGCCTGAGGTTCTGCTTGAGGTCGAACCCCGGTTGGCCCAGGTGGGCGTGCGGATCCCAGGCCGCCACCTGCTTCGCGTAGGCGATGGCCGCCTGGCGCCGCGGGTTGTTCAGCGGCAGGAAGCGCTGCCTCCCGCTCTTGGCGCCCTGGCGGATCCACACGTACTGCTCGCACTGTTGCTGCTCGGGAGGCAGGCCGGTGGACTCGAAGGGCACGACGCACTCGTGCGGCCGCAGCATCACCGACTCCTTCCTCCTGAGCCCGAACGCGCGGATGACCTTCAGCGAAGCGCCGACGTGCGGGTCGAACTCGCAGACCTGGTCGATGAGGCCGTCGATGTCGACGCCCTTGGCGGTCCAGCTCTTGTCGCGCTCGGCAATGCCGGTGCGCTGGTATTCGTCGACGCTCAGGCCGTAGTGGGCCGGCCTGCGGATGAAACCCGGCTTGCCCAGCCACTGCGCCAGGCCGCGCAGGAAGCTCAGGTAGGTCTGGATGGTCGGCGCCTGCAGCCGGTCCTGCTGCCACACCTGCACCATGGCGCGGATGTGTTTCTGGGCCAGGTTGCGCGGGTCGGGAGCGGTCTTGAAGCCGGCGCGTCGCGTGAGGTCGCGGAAGAAGCGGCGCAGGAACTGGGCCCGCTCCTGCCGCGTCTTGTGCGACACGGTCTTGGCGCGTGCCGTGTGCTGCTCGTTGTACAGCTTCAGCAGGACCTCCAGCACCTGCAGCGGGTCGGCCTGGCCGGGCCGGTAGCGGGCCAGCACGTCGCGGCCCGTCAGGCCGGACCAATCGCGCGGGCGAGGGGAGTGGGGCGTGGCACGGCCGCCGCTGTGCGGAGCGACGTGCTGGGCGGGTGAGGAAGGAGTCGATCGCGAATGCATGGGGTTCTCCGTTGGCTGGAGATGCACCTCCCGAGCGGCGCACCGGTTGAAGGTGGAATCAGGGCTGGCCCGGCGGCGCGGATTCCGGCGCGCGGCAGGGCGTGGTCGATGCGTTGCGGCGCTGCACGCTGACCACGCGTCGTGCAGCACCTCCCCGGGTTTTGCGGCTTCCGGCATCCGGAAGCCAGCTCGGTCGGTCTTAAAAATGGGAACGGGTTGATCCGGCCCGGGCGCGGGTTTCCGCGACGCACGGGGTTGGTGACGGAGCCAGCCTCAAGGGCAGGGCGCTCGTCGGCAGCCAGGTCTGGCCTGCTGCTTTCGGTGGATCAGGTCTTGGGGCTTTCGCGGCGCCATCCACCTGCTGGGGTCCACCCCTGACCGAGAGTCCAGGGTGGAGACAGGTGCACGAGCGAGCGACACGCGGCGGAGCCCATCAAGGCAAACACGACCACGTGGCGTACCGCCCCGCAAGGGGCGGCAGGTGCTCGAACGGATGGCGGGAACGGGTGCCGGCATCGGGTGCCGGCGCCAGGTCAGCGAGGTCCGCGGCGCGCTTCAGGAGCGCCCGGCGACAAGCGCCGGTGGGCCGCGGAGATCAACTCCACGAAGGGTTCCAACGGGCCACGGTCTCAGGGACCGCGGCCAGCCTGATTCGAGGATCAGGGCTTGGAGGGCAGGTATCGACTGCGACGCCTGTTCGCTCCAGCGGAGCAGGCCATCAGGAGGGCCATCGGGAGCCAACAGTAGACCGCGCAGGGTGCCGAGATGGCAAGGCCTCGCGCGAAGACGCCACCCGCAATCGCGGCGACTTGCGGTCGATTGCGTGGGCGTCGCATGAACGCCTGAGGCGGCTCGATCTTCGAATCGAGGCATTCGAGCGTTGGACGACTGGGCTTGACACGCTGCGGCTTGGCCTCTGGTGGCGAACCGGTGTTCGAAGGCCAGCCGCGGCATCGCCGACGCAGCGGTGCAAGTGTGACTGCAGTGGCAGTGCAGCGCGACTTTGCCCCGGACGTCGTCGACCGGTGACTCTGTGGTCGCAGTGGAGAGGCATTCCGGCGCGACTCCAGTGACATCCCGCTTTCCAAGCGAACTGCGGGGGAGGGTGTTGACGCGCAGTGGACGGGTGCAAAGGTGAACGCGACGAAACAAGGAGTGGCGTCATGCGCAGGTTCACATGGGTCAGCGGTCGGCTGACCGAGGTTCAGCGGTTCATCAACGTGCCGATGCGCTGGTGCGAGCAGTACCCGGCTCGGGAGCGGCGTGAGCTGTGGGTCACGACGGCAGAGGGCGAGGACTTCAAGCTCGTGGTGCACACCCGGGCAATGCCGGCGCGTTGTGGGCATCAAGTCGTGGGTGTGCTGCTGGCCGGGCGGCTTGTTGGCCTGCACAACCTGAGCAACGGTGAGGCGGTGAACTTCGCCCTCGCCGATCCGCCGCTGTTGTGGCGACGGTGTGACGGTGCAGTGGTTGCTCTGCTGAGCGCAGCAGCAGCGGTGGCTGCCAGCGCCCACTTGTACATCGCGTGCTTCGGGGGCTGCCTCGCAGCGATGATGTACGCGCCTTCGGTGATTGTCGGGCGATGGATTGGGCGCCGCATGCTCATTCGAGCGATCGACTTAGCCATCGACTCAGCGAAGCGGCAAGCGACAGGGCGGCCGCGACTCAGGCGGATCAAGTGAGAGCTTCAAGGGCGTGGCTCGCAGCAGACTGTCCCTCGCGGACTAAACATGCGGGGAAGCCCTCCCGAGGCCTTGCGGCCCCCAATCAGCTCAGTCACGGCACCAGATCACCCTGCCTTTCGACAGAACGAAGTGGCTTCGGCAACCTGTCGTCCGCCACACCGAAGGCTTGAGGCTGGGTTGGCTCGCCGGCCCCGATGCTCGCCAACTCGGGCCACTACTGCCTGAGAGAGGCAGTTGGATGACCGAGGCGCAACCGCAGGGACACCGCATCAAGGCCAGCCAAGGTTGATCTGGGGCGCCGACCAACACCAGCTTTCCACTCTGAACTTCGCCGGGCACGTCGTCCGCCGCGATGGCGACGAAGTCGACGGATCTCTTGGAGAACTTGGCCCAAAGGGACCGAAGCCACGCGATCAAGGGCTCTGCTCCTTGGGGTGCCCGAGCAACGGCATACCGAGGAACGGCTCCTGATCCCCCGTGCCGACCAGCCGACCCATCACCGGGCACGGCGCCCCATCAGGCCAGTTGATAGAGGCATCAGGGTCGGTCAGGGAGATGCGTCGGCTGGCAAACTTCTCGTTCGATTCGACCCGGAACGGGTGAATACGTGAGAGGAATTCGTTCATCGCCGCGCTCGCGGCTGCCATGTTGACGCTAATGACGGCGGGCCGATCAACAGCCTGCCCCTTGATGTATCCCTGCTTGACCTGCTTTTCGTACGCCGACACGTCCGTGCGTCGCAGGAACGCCGCGTCGAGATCTTCTTGCGAGTACACGCGGCGGCTGAAGAGGCTGGATCCGCCGGGTAGCACCGTGTGAACGGCGTAGGTGATGGCATCGATGCCGCCGCGGCCGTCGGCGTCGATCCGGACGCCGAGATCGAACAGAGGGATGATGTATGCGCTCGCAAGCTTGTTGAGCACATGTCTACCGTCGACGGTGTCCATGCACCCGAAGAGCACGTCGCACGTCGACAACACCTTTAGCACTTCACGGTTCAGCAGATCGTCGGCAATGGCCACTACGCGGGTTCCCATGCCCATCGCGTCGATTGCGCGCTTGAGGACCGTGGTCTTGTGGGTCTTGTTCTTCGCGTCAATCCAAGTGGCGTTGACGATCCGGTTGAGGTTCTTGTGCTCGACACGGTCGGCATCGACGACCACGATCTCACCAGTACCGTTGCGCGCGTTTTGCTCGACCATTAGGCTGCCGGTGCCCGAGCCACCGACCACGCCGACGCGAAGCCGACTCAGTAGGGTATAGGTTTGATCTCCGAAGGCCTGTGCGACGCGCATCCCGTGAGCCGGAACTTCGGCCTCGTGCTCGGCGTTCCACCAGAACTTGAAGTCGTGGTCCGCTACGCGCACACACTCCAATGGTTCGCCAACGCCGTCCTCGCGTACTACACGGCCGAACAGCCTGCCGCCGGGCAGCATGATCATGCTTGCTAAGGGCGCGTCGGAGTCCAGCCACGCGAAGATGCCTGGGAACATGTCCGCATCGGCCGCGTCGTCGGTGTGCGAGAACCATGGGTATCCGGTCGGGTGGCTGTGCACCTTCACCACCGCCAAGCCGTCGTGTTCCGCGCGTGTCAGGATCACATCCAACGCGATGCCGGGCCAAACCACAGTATGTTCGGTTCGCACTCTGCAGAGCTCGTGCGGCACCGGCACGATGTCGCGAACCAGCAGCAGCTCCAGATCTGCGCGGCGGGCGCGGCCGCAGAGGGCGAACGCCACCGCCTCCTTCCCGTCGCCCGGAAAGAGGTGCGATCTCAGGGCACGGTGGTGATGCCCTGAGATCGCAAGTCGAACCGGCTTCTTGTGGATGCCGGTCATTTGGTCAGCTCCGCCTTCAGCCAGTGCTGAACCAGGGCGAGGTGCGTGCTGATGTCGTCCTCACCCATGCGCCAGGGTGCGTTGGCGGTACGGTGGCGAGACCACTGTTGCCAACTGCGGCCATCGAACGTGAGTGTCGACAGGCCGCCGATGCTCCGACCGTCCTGGCGACGCAACTCGGGGCTGAAGTAGGCCATGTCGAGTTGCGTATCCGGGTAGCCTTGGCTCAAGCGTACATGGACATCTGAGTGCGATACGTTGTAGCCGGGCGGCAGCGGCCAGGCGTGGATCACGATGGCCTTGACGCCGCCCTCGTCCACGGCTTCCCAACGGAGACCAAGTTGGCCGAGGTAGGCGGAGTCGCCGGCCAGCAACTGGAAGTGCATGCGCCGTGCCGCCGGTTCGCCCTCCTGGACTTCGTTGGGGATGGTCATGAAACGCTCCACACCGGGTTCGGTCAGATCGACATGCTGGTCTGCCTCGATCTCGATGACCTGACCGCGCAACTTCTGGCGCAACAGGTACTTCTCGGGGGTCTTGCCTGCCAGTTTGAGGATCTGGCGGCCCGTGGGCTTGGCAAGGGGGCTGACGTAGCGCTCCTTGTCCAGACGCAGCCGGTACTGGCGGCCCGGCGGGACTGGCTTGCCGGCGGCTGCGTACTCCTCGAGGTCGATGACCTCGTCGTTGTTGCTCTGGTCGCTCATAGTCTTTCTCCTGTTGATGGTCGATCGGGATCGCGGGTCGGCAGCGATTGACCACCTGCAATCCAACGTGAGACACTTTCTGTCCGACGCATGAGACGGGAGCTTGGCAGGCTTCGTCTCTGATGTCAATCGTTTAACGTCTTACAGGAGAAACACTCGCTGATGGACTCGATCAGGATCGATCGATTGGCCGAGCGCATCCGAGAGAACCGCAAGGGCAAAGGCATCCGTGAAGCTGCAGCGGAAGTTGGCATAAGTCCCGCGACACTCTCCCGGGTCGAGAACGGCAACATCCCCGACTTGGAGACTTTCAGTCGGATCTGCAGGTGGCTCGACGAGGATCCAGCGGAGTACCTGGGTCTGCGAGCATCACCCACAACGGCGCCACCAACGGCGCTGGTTCACTTCAAGAAGGGCGCGGCGATCCGGAAGGACACTGCCAAGGCGCTCGCCGACATGATCCTCTTGACGCAGCAGGCGTTGATGAAGGAAGAGAACGAAGGCTGAGACTCTTGGAACGAGGATTCAAGACTTGGTGTGAGAAGTACGCGATCGAGGTTCGAAAGAAGCTCGGTGTGCAGCCGCATGATCGGATCGACCTGCGCGAGCTAGCCAAGCATCTGGGAATCCGCGTCTGGGGACCGGCCGACATCCCCGGCCTGTCGGTCGAGTCGATCGCAGTGCTGTTGCGCAATGACGGCGTGACGCCAAGCGACTGGTCTGCCGTCACGGTGGTGCATGGCAAGGCCACTGTCGTGATCTTGAACACCTCGCACTCCTTGGCGCGGCAGGCGAGCGACTTGGCGCATGAGCTGGCGCACCGCATCCGCGGTCACGAGGCTAAGAAGGCGGAAGTAAACATGGATGGCCTTCTCTTGCTCAGCAACTACGAGAAGGTTCACGAAGAAGAAGCCGATTGGTTGGCCGGTTGCCTGCTGCTCCCACGCGATGCTCTGCTTCACATTCGGCGGCGTGGAATGGAGGACGCGATGGCCGCCGAGGCCTACGGGGTGAGTGTTCGTATGCTGGCGTACCGGATGGCGCGCACTGGGGTGAGCCGACAGTTTGCTTAGCGAGATCAACGCCCAGTCGGTGCGGCCATAATGCTCCCCATGTCTGTGATTCGTCCGATCACCGCAGCGCGATCCAGTTGGCGTTGGCGCAAGCCATCAGCCTGACCACCCCTATGCGCCCCTAGCGGGCGCCTTCCGTCCCCACCCAGCGCGGCGCGCCGGCTTCGCCAGCGTCGCAAAAAGCGGGTATCAAAGCGGGTACCGAATCAGGATGCTCCTCGGAGCATCCAATGAAATCAAAGGGTTAGAGCGCATATGCTGCTGATGATCGACAACTACGACAGCTTCACCTTCAACCTGGTGCAGTACTTCGGCGAGCTCGGCCAGGACGTGCGGGTGTTCCGCAACGACGAGATCACGCTCGAAGGGATTGCCGAGCTGAGTCCCGACCACCTCGTCTTCTCGCCGGGGCCGTGCAGCCCGGCCGAGGCGGGCATCTGCGTCGAGGCCATCCGGCACTTCGCAGGCAAGCTGCCGATCCTGGGCGTGTGCCTCGGCCACCAGGCGATGGGCGCGGCGCTCGGCGGCAAGGTGGTGCGCGCGCAGGTGCAGATGCACGGCAAGGCCAGCACCATCACCACCGACCGCCAGGGCGTGTTCCACGGCCTGCCCGAGCGTTTCAGCGTGATCCGCTACCACTCCCTGGCCATCGAGCGCAGCTCGCTGCCGCGCGAGCTGGTGGTCACCGCCAGCAGCGAGGACGGCGAGATCATGGGCGTGCGCCACCGCGAGCTGCCGATGGAAGGCGTGCAGTTCCACCCCGAATCGATCCTCAGCGAACACGGCCATGCGATGCTGAAGAACTTCCTGGAGCACGTGCGATGAAGCCGATCGACCTGCGCAGCGACACGGTCACGCGCCCCACGCCGGCGATGCGCGCCGCGATGATGGCCGCCGAGGTCGGCGACGACGTGTTCGGCGACGACCCGACCGTCAATGCGCTGCAGGCGCGCATCGCGGACCTGCTCGGCAAGGAGGCCGCGCTCTTCATGCCCAGCGGCACGCAGAGCAACCTGTGCGCGCTGATGAGCCACTGCCAGCGTGGCGACGAGTATCTCGTCGGGCAGGGCGCGCACACCTATCGCTACGAGGGCGGCGGCGCGGCGGTGCTCGGCAGCATCCAGCCGCAGCCGCTGGCGAACCAGCCGGACGGAACGATCCGGCTCGAGGACATCGAAGGCGCGATCAAGCCCGACGACGCGCACTTCGCGCGCACGCGTCTGCTGGCGCTGGAGAACACCTTCGGCGGGCAGGTGCTGCCGGCGGCGTACGTCGATGCAGCCACGGCGCTGGCGCGCCGGCATGGCTTGAGCACCCACCTCGACGGAGCCCGGCTGTTCAACGCCGCGGTGGCCAGCGGCGTGGCGCCACGCGAGATCGCGCGCCCCTTCGACACGGTCTCGGTCTGCTTCAGCAAGGGCCTGGGCGCCCCGGTGGGCTCGGCGCTCGTCGGTCCGAAGGCCTTCATCGCCCGGGCGCACCGGCTGCGCAAGATGACGGGCGGCGGCCTGCGACAGGCCGGCATCCTGGCCGCGGCCGCACTGCATGCGCTGGACCACCACGTCGAGCGCCTGGCGCAGGATCACGCGAACGCACGCGCCCTTGCCGAAGGCCTGCAAGGCCTGCCCGGCGTGACGGTGCAGCCACCGCAGACCAACATCGTCTTCGTCGACCTCGCGCCCGAGAAGGCGCGCGGTGCGGTGGAGCGCCTGGCGGCCGCCGGCGTGCTGGCCACCGGCCTGTACCGCCTGCGCCTGGTGACGCACCTGGACGTGACCGCCGAAGACATCCCGCGTGCCGTGGCGGCGCTGCGGCAGCACCTGTAGAACGACACGAGGAGACCGCCATGCCCATCAGCAACAACGAGGCGCTCACCCGCACCATCGAGCACCGCGAGATCTTCCACGACGAGATGCTGTCGCTGGTGCGCCGCATCATGAGCGGCGAGATGTCGCCGGTGATGATGGCGGCGCTGCTCGTCGGCCTGCGGGTGAAGAAGGAGACCATCGGCGAGATCACCGCCGCGGCGCAGGTGATGCGCGAGTTCTCCACCAAGGTCGACGTGGCCGACCGGCGCCACCTGGTCGACATCGTCGGCACCGGCGGCGACGGTTCGCACACCTTCAACATCAGCACCTGCTCGATGTTCGTCGCCGCGGCCTGCGGCGCGCGCGTCAGCAAGCACGGCAATCGCGGCGTCAGCAGCAAGAGCGGCAGCGCCGACGTGCTGGAACAGCTGGGCGTGCCGATGAACCTGACACCGCAGGCGGTGGCACGTTGCATCGCCGACACCGGCATCGGCTTCATGTTCGCGCCCAACCACCACCCGGCGATGAAGAACGTGGCGCCGGTGCGCAAGGAACTTGGCGTGCGCACCATCTTCAACATCCTGGGGCCGCTGACGAACCCGGCCGATGCACCCAACATCCTGATGGGCGTGTTTCACCCCGACCTGGTCGGCATCCAGGTGCGCGCGCTGCAGCGCCTGGGCGCCGAGCATGCGGTGGTGGTGTACGGGCGCGATGGCATGGACGAGGTGTCGCTGGGCGCGTCGACGATGGTCGGCGAGTACAAGGACGGGGCGATCACCGAGTACGAGATCCATCCCGAGGACTTCGGCCTGACGATGGCGTCGAGCCGCGCATTGAAGGTGGAGACCCCCGAGCAGTCGCGCGCACTGATGCGGGCGGTGCTGGACAACGAGAGCGGGCCGGCGCGCGACATCGTCGTGCTGAACGCCGGTGTGGCGCTGTACGCCGCGAACCTCGTGCCGACCATGGCCGAAGGCATCCAGCTGGCCCGCGAGGCGCTGTCGTCCGGCAAGGCGCTGGCGAAGATGCACCAGTTCGTGGCCCGCACGAAGGAACTGGCCGCGGCATGAGCGACATCCTGCAGACGATCGTCGCGGTCAAGCACGAGGAGATCGCGGCCGGCAGGCTGAAGCGCAGCCTGTCGAGCTGGCGCGAGGAGGCCGAGTCGCGGCGCGACCTTCGCGGCTTCGAGGCGGCGCTGCGCGGCAAGGTCGCGGCCGGCCGCCCGGCCGTGATCGCCGAAGTGAAGAAGGCGAGCCCCAGCAAGGGTGTGCTGCGCGAACGCTTCGTGCCGGCCGAGATCGCGGCGAGCTACGCCGGGCACGGCGCGGCCTGCCTGAGCGTGCTCACCGACGAGCGCTTCTTCCAGGGTGCGGACGCCTACCTCGAACAGGCCCGCTCGGCCTGCGCCCTGCCGGTGCTGCGCAAGGACTTCATGGTCGACGAGTACCAGGTGGCGCAGGCGCGTGCGATCGGCGCCGACTGCATCCTGCTGATCGCGGCCTGCCTGGACGACGCGCAGATGGCCGACCTGGAAGCGGCCGCGCGCGGCTACGGCATGGATGTGCTGGTGGAAGTGCACGACGGCGCCGAACTCGACCGCGCGCTGCGGCTGAAGACGCCGCTGCTGGGCATCAACAACCGCAACCTCAAGACCTTCGAGGTGACGCTCCAGACGACGTTGGACCTGCTGCCGAGGGTGCCGGCCGATCGGCTGCTCGTCACCGAGTCGGGCATCCTGGCTCGGGCCGACGTGGCCCGCATGCGCGCTGCGGGCGTGCCGGCGTTCCTGGTCGGCGAGGCGTTCATGCGCGCCGACGACCCGGGCGCCGCACTGGCCGCCCTGTTCGGCTGATCGCCGCGGTGGCGGACAACCGGCTGGCCGAGCCGCTCGCGCGGCAGTTGCAAGGCGACTTCGGCGACTGGCAGCCTGTCATCGACCGCTGGCGTTCCAGCATGGCGGGGCAGGCGTTGATCGATGCGGTCGACGCCGATGTCGCGGCGGGCGTCACGGTCTACCCGGCCCAGGTGTTCCGCGCGCTGCGGCTGACGCCCCGATCGAGTTGCCGCGTCGTGGTCCTCGGGCAGGACCCGTACCACGGCCCGGGACAAGCCGAGGGGCTGGCCTTCTCGGTGCCGGACGGGCAGCGCCACCCGCCGAGCCTGCGTAACGTCTTCAAGGAGTTGCAGCGGTCGCTGGGCCTGGCGGTGCCGACATCCGGCTCGCTCGCCGGCTGGGCCCGGCAGGGCGTGATGCTGCTGAACGCGAGCCTGACGGTGCGAGACGGGCTCGCCGGCAGTCACGCCAAGCTGGGTTGGCATGTGCTCACTGATGCGGTATGTGTTGACCTGGCTGACGACCGATCGCCCAAGGTCTTCATGTTGTGGGGCGCCCATGCCCAGGCCAAGGCGCAGCTGATCGCGGCCGCCGGCCCCCGGCATCTGATCCTGCAGGCCAACCACCCTTCGCCGCTGTCGGCCACGCGGCCGCCGGTTCCCTTCATCGGCTGCGGCCACTTCGAGCGCGCGAACCGCTTCCTGCAGGAGGCCGGCCGGGGGGCGGTGGACTGGGCAGGGGCCTGAGTGCCGACAGCCGATTCCACCGTGCTATACTCGCTGGCTCTCCGGAGGGGTGCCCGAGTGGCTAAAGGGGGCAGACTGTAAATCTGTTGGCTTACGCCTACGCTGGTTCGAATCCAGCCTCCTCCACCAGAGACTTCCCGGGAAGGCGCAAACCACGTGCGGGAGTAGTTCAATGGCAGAACCTTAGCCTTCCAAGCTAATGACGCGGGTTCGATTCCCGTCTCCCGCTCCAGGCTCCAGGTTCGCAGCAGCAGTTCTCGATCAGTCGTCGTCATCGTTACGGGTCTGCCGACAGGCAGCGCGAGGCACCAGCCGCCAGACCCGTGCCGATGCCCATGTGGCTCAGTGGTAGAGCACTCCCTTGGTAAGGGAGAGGTCGCGGGTCCGATTCCCGCCATGGGCACCACCCCACCAGAGTTGAATCGTCTCAGCCAGGAGCGCTTTAGAAATGGCAAAAGGTAAGTTCGAACGCACCAAGCCTCACGTGAACGTGGGGACGATCGGTCACGTGGACCATGGCAAGACGACGCTGACGGCGGCGATCACGACGATCCTGGCGGCCAAGTTCGGCGGCGAAGCCAAGGCGTACGACCAGATCGACGCGGCGCCGGAAGAGAAGGCGCGCGGCATCACGATCAACACCGCGCACGTCGAGTACGAGACGGCCAACCGCCACTACGCGCACGTCGACTGCCCGGGCCACGCCGACTACGTGAAGAACATGATCACGGGTGCGGCCCAGATGGACGGCGCGATCCTGGTGGTCTCCGCTGCCGACGGCCCCATGCCCCAGACCCGCGAGCACATCCTGCTGGCCCGTCAGGTGGGCGTGCCCTACATCATCGTCTTCATGAACAAGTGCGACATGGTCGACGATGCCGAACTGCTCGAACTCGTGGAGATGGAAGTCCGCGAACTGCTGAGCAAGTACGAATTCCCCGGTGACGACACCCCCATCGTCAAGGGCTCGGCCAAGCTGGCCATGGAAGGCGACAAGGGCGACCTGGGCGAACAAGCCATCATGCGCCTCGCGGACGCGCTGGACAGCTACATCCCCACGCCCGAGCGCGCGGTGGACGGCAACTTCCTGATGCCGGTGGAAGACGTCTTCAGCATCTCCGGCCGCGGCACCGTCGTGACCGGCCGCGTGGAGCGTGGCGTCATCAAGGTCGGCGAAGAAATCGAGATCGTCGGCATCCGCGCCACCCAGAAGACCACCTGCACCGGCGTGGAAATGTTCCGCAAGCTGCTGGACCAGGGCCAGGCGGGCGACAACGTGGGCATCCTGCTGCGCGGCACCAAGCGAGAAGAAGTCGAGCGCGGCCAGGTGCTGTGCAAGCCCGGCAGCGTCAAGCCGCACACCCACTTCACGGCCGAGATCTACGTGCTCAGCAAGGAAGAAGGCGGCCGCCACACCCCGTTCTTCAACAACTACCGTCCGCAGTTCTACTTCCGCACGACCGACGTGACCGGCGCGGTGGAACTGCCCAAGGACAAGGAGATGGTGATGCCGGGCGACAACGTCTCGATCACCGTCAAGCTGATCGCCCCGATCGCGATGGAAGAAGGCCTGCGCTTCGCCATCCGTGAAGGCGGCCGCACCGTCGGTGCCGGCGTCGTGGCCAAGATCATCGAATAAGGATCCGACATGTCCGCCAAACAGAAGATCCGCATCCGCCTGAAGGCCTTCGACTACAAGCTGATCGACCAGAGCGCGCTCGAGATCGTCGACACCGCCAAGCGCACCGGCGCCATCGTCAAGGGCCCGGTGCCCTTGCCGACGCGCATGCAGCGTTTCGACATCCTGCGTTCGCCGCACGTCAACAAGACCAGCCGCGACCAGTTCGAGATCCGCACGCACCAGCGCCTGATGGACATCGTCGACCCGACCGACAAGACGGTCGACGCGCTGATGAAGCTGGACCTGCCGGCCGGCGTCGACGTCGAGATCAAGCTGCAGTAAGCAGCGGCAGTTCTTCGGCTATACTTTCGGGCTTTCCCGGTCTCGGCCGGGGAAGACCTATCCGCCCCGGCGTCCTCGGACGCCCGTGGCGGCCGCCCCGGGCAATCGATCTCGGGATCGTGAACAAGGCGCTTCGATACGAGGCGCTGGAGAAATGACCATGAGTCTGAGCGAACAGCTCGGCTTGCTGGGCCGCAAGGTGGGCATGACGCGCATCTTCACGGACGATGGCGACACCATCCCCGTGACCGTGCTCGACGTGTCCAACAACCGCGTCACGCAAGTCAAGACGACGGCCAGCGATGGCTACAACGCGCTGCAAGTCGCGTTCGGCGCCCGCAAGGCAAGCCGCGTCAACAAGCCCGCCGCAGGGCACCTGGCCAAGGCCGGTGTCGAAGCCGGCGAGGTCCTCAAGGAATTCCGCGTCACCGCAGAAGTCGCCGGCAAGTACGCGCCGGGCGCCGTGGTGGCCGTGACCAGCGTGTTCGCCGCCGGCCAGAAGGTGGATGTGCAGGGCACGTCGATCGGCAAGGGCTTCGCGGGCACCATCAAGCGCCACAACTTCAGCTCGCAGCGCGCGTCGCACGGCAACAGCCGCAGCCACAACGTGCCGGGCTCGATCTCGATGGCGCAGGACCCGGGCCGCGTGTTCCCGGGCAAGAAGATGACGGGCCACATGGGCGACGAGACCGTCACCACCCAGAACCTCGACGTCGTCCGCATCGACGAAGCGCGTTCGCTGCTGCTCGTGCGCGGCGCCGTGCCGGGTGCGAAGAACGGCCACGTGGTCGTGCGCCCCGCCGTGAAGGCCCGCGTGCGCAAGGTGGTCGAGGCCGCTGCGCCCGCCGCCGCGCCCGCCAAGAAGGGAGCCAAGTGATGCAGCTCGAGCTCCTGAACCAGCAAGGCCAGGCCGCCGGCAAGGTGGACGCCCCCGACACCGTGTTCGCCCGCGACTACAACGAGGCGCTGGTGCACCAGATCGTCGTCGCCTTCCAGGCCAACGCGCGCCAGGGCACCCGTGCCCAGAAGGACCGCGGCGAAGTCGCCCACACCACGAAGAAGCCGTTCCGCCAGAAGGGCACCGGCCGCGCTCGTGCCGGTATGTCGTCCTCGCCGCTGTGGCGTGGCGGCGGCCGCATCTTCCCGAACCGGCCCGACGAGAACTTCTCGCACAAGGTCAACAAGAAGATGTACCGCGCCGGCATGGCGTCCATCCTTTCGCAGCTGGCCCGCGACGGCCGCCTGGCGGTGGTGGACAGCATCAGCGTCGACGCGCCCAAGACCAAGCTGCTGGCCGACAAGTTCAAGGCAATGGGCCTGAGCTCGGTGCTGGTGATCGCCGACCAGATCGACGACAACCTGGCGCTGGCCTCGCGCAACCTGGCCAACGTGCTCGTCGTCGAGCCGCGCTACGCCGATCCGCTGTCGCTGGTCTTCTACAAGAAGGTGCTGGTGACCAAGGGCGCGATCGAGCAGCTCAAGGAGATGTTCGCATGAGCGCCCCGCAGAAATTCGACGAAGGCCGCCTGGCCCAGGTGCTGGTGGCGCCGATCATCTCCGAGAAGGCCACGCGCATCGGCGAGAAGCAGAACCAGGTGCTGTTCAAGGTGCTGCGCGACGCGACCAAGCCCGAGATCAAGGCCGCGGTCGAGCTGATGTTCAAGGTCGAGGTCGCCTCGGTCACCACGTCCGTGCAGAAGGGCAAGGTCAAGCGCTTCGGCCGCACCATCGGCCGCCGCGACCACGTCAAGAAGGCGTTCGTGTCGCTGAAGGCCGGGCAGGAGCTCAACTTCTCCGGGGAGGCCGCTTAAATGGCTGTCATCAAGGTCAAGCCCACGTCGCCCGGCCGCCGCGCCGTGGTGAAGGTGGTGCACAAGCACCTGCACAAGGGTGCACCGGAAGCCTCGCTGCTGGAACCGCAGAAGCAGAAGTCCGGCCGCAACAACAATGGCCACATCACGATGCGGCACAAGGGTGGTGGCCACAAGCACCACTACCGCGTCGTCGACTTCGTGCGCAACAAGGACGGCATCCCGGCGAAGGTCGAGCGCATCGAGTACGACCCGAACCGCACCGCCCACATCGCGCTGCTGTGCTACGCCGACGGCGAGCGTCGCTACATCATCGCTCCGCGCGGTGTCGAAGCGGGCGCCACGCTGCTGAGCGGCGCCGAGGCCCCCATCAAGGCCGGCAACACGCTGCCCATCCGCAACATCCCGGTGGGTTCGACGATCCACTGCGTCGAGATGCTGCCCGGCAAGGGCGCGCAGATCGCGCGTTCGGCCGGCGCCAGCGTCACGCTGATGGCCCGCGAAGGCATCTACGCCCAGGTGCGGCTGCGCTCGGGCGAAGTGCGCAAGATCCACATCGACTGCCGCGCCACCATCGGTGAAGTCAGCAACGAAGAGCACAGCCTGCGCCAGTACGGCAAGGCCGGTGCGATCCGCTGGCAGGGCATCCGCCCGACCGTGCGTGGCGTCGCGATGAACCCGATCGACCACCCGCACGGCGGCGGCGAAGGCCGCACCGGCGAGGCGCAACCGCAGGTGTCGCCGTGGAACACGCTGACCAAGGGCTACCGCACCCGCAGCAACAAGCGCACGCAGACGATGATCGTCTCGCGTCGCAAGAAGTGAGGTCGTAGAACATGACCCGTTCGCTGAAGAAGGGTCCCTTCGTGGACCACCACCTGATGGCCAAGGTCGAGAAGGCCCAGGCCATCAAGGACAAGAAGCCGATCAAGACCTGGTCGCGCCGCTCGACGATCCTGCCCGAGTTCATCGGCCTGACCGTCGCCGTGCACAACGGCAAGCAGCACGTGCCCGTGTACGTGACCGACCAGATGGTCGGCCACAAGCTCGGCGAGTTCGCCCTCACCCGCTTGTTCAAGGGTCACCCCGCGGACAAGAAGGCCAAGAAGTAAGGAGCCACTGATATGGCAACCGAAACCAAGGCCGTCGTGCGTGGCGTGCGCCTCTCGGCCGACAAGGGCCGGCTCGTCGCCGACATGATCCGCGGCAAGAAGGTCGACCAGGCACTGAACATCCTGTCGTTCACGCAGAAGAAGGCCGCCGGCATCATCAAGAAGGCCGTCGACTCGGCCGTGGCGAATGCCGAGCACAACGACGGCGCCGACATCGACGAGCTGAAGATCAAGTCGATCTACGTCGAGCAGGGCGCGGTGCTCAAGCGCTTCTCGGCCCGTGCGAAGGGCCGCGGCGCCCGCATCAGCAAGGGCACCTGCCACATCTACGTGACCGTCGGGAACTGAGGAAGAGCATGGGACAGAAAATCCATCCGACCGGCTTCCGCCTCTCGGTCACGCGCGCCTGGCAGAGCCGCTGGTTCGCGAACCACCGCAACTTCGCCGGCATGCTGGCCGAAGACCTGCAGGTGCGTGACTACCTGAAGACGAAGCTCAAGAGCGCCGCCGTCTCGCGCATCCTGATCGAGCGCCCCGCCAAGAACGCGCGCATCACCATCTTCTCGGCGCGTCCGGGCGTGGTGATCGGCAAGAAGGGCGAGGACATCGAGAACCTGAAGGCCGAACTGGGCCGCCGCCTGGGCGTGCCGGTGGCAGTGAACATCGAGGAAATCCGCAAGCCGGAAGTCGATGCGCAGCTGATCGCCGACAGCATCACGCAGCAGCTCGAGAAGCGCATCATGTTCCGCCGCGCGATGAAGCGTGCGATGCAGAACGCGATGCGCCTGGGCGCCCAGGGCATCAAGATCATGTCGTCGGGCCGCCTGAACGGCATCGAGATCGCCCGCTGCGAGTGGTACCGCGAAGGCCGCGTGCCGCTCCACACGCTGAAGGCCGACATCGACTACGGCTTCAGCGAAGCCAAGACGACCTATGGCGTCATCGGCGTCAAGGTGTGGGTCTACCGCGGTGACCGCCTGGCCAATGGCGAGGCCCCGCAGCTGCCCAAGACCGAGGCCGACAACGAGCGCCGCGAGCGCCGTGGCCCGCGTCCGGACGGCCGTCCGGGTGGCCCGGGCCGTGGCCGGCCCGGCAGCGACCGTGGCCCGCGTGGCGATGCGCCGCGTGGCGATGCCGCGCCCGCGGCTCCGGCCGCGCCGGCCGCCGATGGCCCGAAGGGCCCGGCGGTCAAGCGCGTGCGCCGCGCCGCCCCGGCGGCGGGTGGCGAGACCAAAGGAGAATAACGATGCTGCAACCCGCACGTCGCAAGTTCCGCAAGGAACACAAGGGCCGCAACACGGGTCTGGCGACCCGTGGCGCCGCCGTCTCGTTCGGTGAATTCGGCCTGAAGGCCACCGAGCGCGGCCGCATCACCGCCCGCCAGATCGAAGCCGCCCGCCGTGCCATCTCGCGCCACATCAAGCGCGGTGGCCGCATCTTCATCCGCATCTTCCCGGACAAGCCGATCTCGCAGAAGCCGGCCGAAGTGCGCATGGGCAACGGCAAGGGCAACCCCGAGTACTACGTGGCCGAGATCCAGCCCGGCAAGGTGCTGTACGAGATCAACGGCGTGCCCGAGCAGCTGGCGCGCGAGGCGTTCCTGCTGGCCTCGGCCAAGCTGCCGCTGAAGTGCACCTTCGTCGCGCGCCAGGTCGGCACCTGAGGCGCAGGAACACACCATGAGCAAGACATCTGATTTGCGCGCCAAGGACGTGGCCGCGCTGGAGAAGGAAGTCTCCGATCTGCTGAAGGCCCATTTCGGCCTTCGCATGCAGAAGGCGACCCAGCAGCTCCAGAACCACACGCAGCTGGGCAACACGCGCCGCGAGATCGCGCGCGTGAAGACCATCATTGCCGAGAAGAAGAGGGCCGCGAAATGAGCGAAGCACAAGTTGCAGCCGCATCTGCGGCCACACCGGTGAAGAACACCCGCACCCTGGTCGGCCGTGTCGTCAGCGACAAGCGCGCCAAGACCGTCACCGTGCTGGTCGAGCGCCGCACGGCGCACGAGCTCTACGGCAAGATCGTCGCCAAGTCCCGCAAGTACCACGCCCACGACGAAAAGGGCGAGTACAAGATGGGCGACCTGGTCGAGATCGCCGAAGGGCGCCCGATCAGCAAGACCAAGTCGTGGGTCGTGACCAAGCTGCTGGAAAAGGCCAAGCTGGTCTAAATCCCTTCACGCACCATGAAACGACCGGACGCTGGACACTCCAGCCCCGGTCGTTTGCATTCAAAGAGCCAGGAGACAAGCGCATGTTGAAGGTCGGAGACAAGCTGCCCGCGGGCACGTTGAACGAGTTCATCGAGGTCGAGGGCAACGGCTGCTCGCTGGGCCCGAACAGCTTCGATGTCGAGAAGAGCACCGCCGGCAAGACCATTGCCGTCTTCGCCCTTCCCGGCGCCTTCACGCCCACCTGCTCGGCCAAGCATGTGCCCGGCTACGTCGAGAAGGCCGCCGAGCTGAAGGCCGCCGGCGTCGACGAGATCTGGTGCTTGTCGGTCAACGACGCCTTCGTGATGGGCGCCTGGGGCCGCGACCAGAAGACCGCCGGCAAGGTGCGCATGATGGCCGACGGCAGCGCCGCCTTCGCCCAGGCCACCGGCCTGACGCTGGACCTCACCGCACGCGGCATGGGCCTGCGCTCGAACCGCTACTCGATGCTGGTGGTGGACGGCGTGGTCAAGTCGCTGAACGTCGAAGCGCCCGGCAAGTTCGAGGTCAGCGACGCCGGCACGATGCTGGCGCAGGCCAAGACGCTGCTGGCCTGACCCAAATCCCCAAGGCAGCTTGACGGAGTTTCCGGCAAGCTGCCATAATCGCGAGCTTCGCCGCTTTGGCGGCCCCGGTGCGTTCGCGCCGGGCGCCAGGGTGGTACCAACCCAGACACGGGCCCAAGACTGCAGCACGAATCCGCAAGGAGGGTGCCGCAAGTTGGGGAGACACAATGATCCAAATGCAATCGCGGCTCGATGTGGCCGACAACACGGGCGCGAAGTCCGTCATGTGCATCAAGGTGCTGGGCGGCTCCAAGCGCCGCTACGCCGGCATCGGTGACGTGATCAAGGTTTCCATCAAGGAAGCCGCGCCGCGTGGTCGCGTCAAGAAGGGCGAGGTCTACAGCGCCGTCGTCGTGCGCACCGCCAAGGGCGTGCGCCGCCAGGACGGCTCGCTGATCCGCTTCGACGGCAACGCCGCCGTGCTGCTGAACGCCAAGCTCGAGCCGATCGGCACCCGCATCTTCGGGCCGGTGACGCGCGAGCTGCGCACCGAGCGCTTCATGAAGATCGTGTCGCTGGCTCCGGAGGTCCTGTAATGAACAAGATCCGCAAGGGCGACCAGGTCATCGTGACCACCGGTCGCGACAAGGGCAAGCGCGGCACCGTCACGCTGCGCGTCGACGACGAGCGCATCGTCGTCGAAGGCGTCAACGTCGCCAAGAAGCACGTCAAGCCGAACCCGCTGAAGGGCACGACCGGCGGCGTCGTCGACAAGACCATGCCGATCCACCAGTCGAACGTGGCCATCTACAACGCCGCCACCGGCAAGGCCGACCGTGTCGGCATCAAGCTGCTGGCCGACGGCAAGAAGGTGCGCGTCTTCAAGTCCAGCGGCGAAGAGATCAAGGCGTAAGTCATGGCAAAGAAGCAAGCTGCCGCAGTGCCGGCCGGTACTGCCGACAAGGTCTCGCAGGCTCGCCTGCAGTCGATCTACCGCGAGAAGATCGTCCCCGAACTGATGAAGAAGTTCGGCTACACCTCGGTGATGCAGGTGCCGCGCCTGCAGAAGATCACGCTGAACATGGGCGTGAGCGAGGCTGTGAGCGACAAGAAGGTGATGGACAACGCCGTCGGCGACCTCACCAAGATCGCCGGCCAGAAGCCTGTGGTCACCAAGAGCAAGAAGCCGATCGCCGGCTTCAAGATCCGCGAAGGCCAGGCGATCGGCGCGATGGTCACTCTGCGCGGCGTGCGCATGTACGAATTCCTGGACCGCTTCGTCACCGTGGCGCTACCGCGCGTGCGCGACTTCCGCGGCATCAGTGGGCGCAGCTTCGACGGCCGTGGCAACTACAACATCGGCGTCAAGGAACAGATCATCTTCCCGGAAATCGAGTACGACAAGATCGACGCGATCCGCGGGATGAACATCAGCATCACCACCAGCGCGAAGAGCGACGACGAGTGCAAGGCGCTGCTTGCGGCGTTCAAGTTCCCGTTCAAGAACTGAAGGCAAAGGGACCCGTTCACATGGCCAAGAAGTCCGTCAAGCAGCGCGAAGACAAGCGCGAGAAGCTGGTCGCCAAGTACGCCAAGAAGTACGCCGAACTGCAGGCCGTCGCCACCGACGCCAAGAAGTCCGACGAAGAGCGCTACGCCGCCCGCCTGGAGCTGCAGAAGCTGCCGCGCAACGCCAACCCGACGCGCCTGCGCAACCGCTGCGCGCTCACCGGTCGCGGCCGCGGCACGTTCCGCATGTTCGGCCTGGGCCGCAACAAGATCCGCGAGCTCGCCTTCAAGGGCGACATCCCCGGCGTGGTCAAGGCCAGCTGGTAAGCCGGCGGGAAGAGCAGGAGATTTTTCATGAGCATGAGTGATCCCATCGCCGACATGCTGACCCGCATCCGCAACGCACAGGCCGTCGACAAGACCGCCGTGACGATGCCGTCTTCGAAGCTGAAGATCGCCATCGCGCAAGTGCTGAAGGACGAGGGCTACATCGACGGCTTCGCGGTGAAGAACGACGACGGCAAGGCCGAACTCGAGATCGCGCTGAAGTACTACGCGGGCAAGCCGGTGATCGAGCGCATCGAGCGCGTGAGCCGCCCGGGCCTGCGCATCTACAAGGGCCGCGACGCCATCCCGCAGGTCATGAATGGCCTGGGTGTGGCGATCGTGACGACGCCCAAGGGCGTGATGACGGACCGCAAGGCGCGCCAGACCGGTGTCGGTGGCGAAGTCCTCTGCTACGTCGCATAAGGGGAGCACTGACATGTCCCGCGTAGGAAAGATGCCCGTCGCCGTGCCGCAAGGCGTGGACGTGGCGATCACCGCCGACAAGATCACCGTCAAGGGTGCCAAGGGCACGCTCGAGCGCGCGCTGCACCCGCTGGTGGCGATCAAGAACGACGCCGGCAAGCTCACCTTCACCGCCGCCAACGACAGCGCCGAAGCCGATGCCCTGAGCGGCACCTTCCGCGCCCTGGTGGCCAACATGGTGGGTGGCGTCAGCAAGGGCTTCGAGAAGAAGCTGAACCTGGTCGGCGTGGGCTTCCGTGCCCAGGCCACGGGCCAGAAGCTGAACCTGCAGATCGGTTTCTCGCACCCCGTCACGAAGGACATGCCCGCGGGCATCCAGGTGACGACGCCGACGCAGACCGAGATCGTCATCGCCGGCGCCGACCGTCAGGTCGTGGGCCAGCTGGCCGCCGAAGTGCGTGCCTTCCGTCCGCCCGAGCCGTACAAGGGCAAGGGCATCCGCTACGTGGGTGAACGCGTGGTGCTGAAAGAGACGAAGAAGAAGTAAGGAGCGCAGCGATGAGCCTGACCAAGAAAGAACAACGCCTGCGCCGTTCGCGCCAGACCCGTGCGCGCATCGCGCTGCAGGGTGTCGCTCGCCTGGCCGTGCACCGGACCAACCTGCACATCTACGCCAGCGTCGTCGCCGGCGACGGCACGAAGGTGCTGGCCAGCGCGTCGACGGCCGAGAAGGAAGTGCGCGAACAGCTGGGCGGCGCCGGCAAGGGTGGCAATGCCGCCGCGGCCACGCTGATCGGCAAGCGCATCGCCGAGAAGGCCAAGGCTGCCGGCATCGACAAGGTCGCCTTCGACCGTTCGGGTTTCGCGTACCACGGCCGCGTCAAGGCGCTGGCCGATGCCGCGCGCGAAGCCGGCCTGCAGTTCTAAGCCGCACGGCACAGGAATACCAAGATGGCAAAGTTCACTCCCCGCACCCAGACCGAAGCGAACGACGACGGGCTCAAGGAAAAGATGATCGCGGTCAACCGCGTCACCAAGGTCGTCAAGGGCGGCCGCACGCTGAGCTTCGCGGCGCTGACCGTGGTCGGTGACGGCGACGGCCGCATCGGCATGGGCAAGGGCAAGGCCAAGGAAGTGCCGGTGGCGGTGCAGAAGGCCATGGAGTCGGCCCGCCGCAACATGATCAAGGTTCAGCTGCGCAACGGCTCGATCCAGCACAACGTGCGCGGCGAGCACGGCGCGGCCAAGGTGCTGATGGCGCCGGCCAAGCCGGGTGACGGCATCATCGCCGGCGGCCCGATGCGCGCCGTGTTCGAAGTCATGGGCGTGACCGACATCGTCGCCAAGAGCCTGGGCTCGACGAACCCGTACAACATGGTCCGCGCCACGCTCGACGCGCTCAAGCGCTCGACGACGCCGGCCGAGGTGGCCGCCAAGCGCGGCAAGTCGGTCGAAGACCTCTTCAACTGACCGGCTGCTGGAGAACACCCCGATGGCTGACAAGAAGACCCTGACCGTCCAGCTCGTCAAGAGCGTGGCCGGCACGCGCGAGGACCACCGCGCCACCGTGCGTGGCCTGGGCCTGCGCAAGCTCAACAGCACGCGCACGCTGGAAGACACGCCGGCGGTGCGCGGCATGATCAACAAGGTCGCGTACCTGGTGAAGGTGCTGTGATGGAACTGAACAAGATCAAGCCGGCCGACGGCAGCAAGAAGGCGCGTCGCCGCGTCGGCCGCGGCATCGGCTCGGGCCTGGGCAAGACCGCGGGCCGCGGCCACAAGGGTCAGAAGAGCCGTGCTGGCGGCTACCACAAGGTGGGCTTCGAAGGCGGCCAGATGCCGCTGCAGCGGCGCCTGCCCAAGCGTGGCTTCAAGAGCGCGCAGCTCAAGTACAACGGCGAGGTGACGCTGGCCGACCTGCAGGGTCTGGAAGCCGCCGAGGTCGATCTGCTGACGCTGAAGGCCGCCGGCCTGGTGCGCGAGCTGATCAAGACCGTCAAGGTGATCAAGTCGGGCGAGCTGTCGCGCAAGGTGGTGCTCAAGGGCATCGGTGCGACCGCGGGCGCGAAGGCGGCCATCGAAGCCGCCGGCGGCAAGGTCGAGGTGATCGAAGCCGCGCCGGCGCCGAAGAAGCTGCCGAAGAAGTCGGCCGCGGCTGCGGCCTGATAGGAAACACGGCGAGTGGCAACCAACGCGAACCAGCTGGCCAAGAGCGGCAAGTTCGGCGACCTGCGCAGGCGGGTCGTCTTCCTGCTGCTCGCCCTGGTGGTCTATCGCATCGGCGCGCACATCCCGGTGCCGGGGATCGACCCTGCCGCGCTGCAATCGCTCTTCAAGAGCCAGAGCGGCGGCATCCTGAACCTGTTCAACATGTTCAGCGGTGGCGCCCTGTCGCGCTTCACCGTGTTCGCCCTGGGCATCATGCCCTACATCAGCGCCAGCATCATCATGCAGCTGATGACCTACGTGGTGTCCTCGCTCGAGGCCATCAAGAAGGAAGGCGAAGCCGGGCGGCGCAAGATCACGCAGTACACGCGCTACGGCACGCTGGGTCTGGCGATCTTCCAGAGCCTGGGCATCGCGCTGGCGCTGGAAGGCTCGGCCGGTCTGGTGCTGAACCCGGGTTTCGGGTTCCGCATGACCACGGTGGTCAGCCTGGTCGCCGGCACGATGTTCCTGATGTGGCTGGGTGAGCAGATCACCGAGCGCGGCCTGGGCAACGGCATCTCGATCCTGATCTTCGGTGGCATCGTCGCGGGCCTGCCCGCGGCCATCGGCGGCCTGTTCGAGCTGGTCAACACCGGTGCGATGTCGATCCTGGCCTGCCTGTTCATCATCGTCGTGGTGATCGCGGTCACCTTCGCCGTGGTGTTCGTCGAGCGCGGCCAGCGCAAGATCCTGGTGAACTACGCCAAGCGCCAGGTCGGCAACAAGGTCTACGGCGGCCAGTCGTCGCACCTGCCGCTGAAGCTGAACATGTCGGGCGTGATCCCGCCGATCTTCGCGTCGTCGATCATCCTGTTGCCGGCCACGGTGGTGGGTTGGTTCGCCACCGGCGAAGGGCTGCGCTGGCTGAAGGACCTGTCCTCGGCGCTGTCGCCGGGCCAGCCGATCTACGTGCTGCTGTATGCCGCGATGATCGTGTTCTTCTGCTTCTTCTACACGGCACTCGTGTTCAACAGCCGCGAGACCGCCGACAACCTGAAGAAGAGCGGCGCGTTCATCCCGGGCATCCGCCCGGGCGAGCAGACCGCCAAGCACATCGACCGCATCCTGGGGCGCCTGACGCTCGCCGGCGCCGTGTACATCACCCTGGTGTGCCTGCTGCCCGAGTTCCTGGTGCTCAAGTACAACGTGCCGTTCTACTTCGGCGGCACCTCGCTGCTGATCATCGTCGTGGTCACCATGGACTTCTGGGCCCAGGTGCAGAGCTACGTGATGAGCCAGCAGTACGAGAGCCTGCTGAAGAAGGCCAACTTCAAGACGAGCTGAAGCATGGCCAAGGACGACGTCATCCAGATGCAGGGGGAGATCCTCGAGAACCTCCCCAACGCCACGTTCCGGGTCAAGCTGGAGAACGGGCACGTGGTGCTGGGCCACATCAGCGGCAAGATGCGCATGCACTACATCCGCATCCTGCCCGGTGACAAGGTCACCGTGGAGCTCACGCCCTACGATTTGTCGCGCGCGCGGATCGTGTTCCGCGCCAAATAAGGTCAAACGGAGAAGACCATGAAAGTCGCCGCTTCCGTCAAGAAGATGTGCCGCAACTGCAAGATCATCCGCCGCAAGGGCGTGGTGCGCGTGATTTGCACCGACCCGCGCCACAAGCAGCGTCAAGGCTAAGGAACGAACATGGCACGCATCGCCGGCATCAACATCCCGCCGCACAAGCACGCGGAAATCGGCCTCACCTCGATCTACGGCATCGGCCGTTCCACCGCGCAGAAGATCTGCGACACGGTCGGCATCCCGTACTCGAAGAAGATCAAGGACCTGACCGACGCCGATCTGGAAAAGATCCGCGACGAGATCGGCCGCATGACGATCGAAGGCGACCTGCGACGCGAACTGTCCATCAGCATCAAGCGCCTGATGGACCTGGGCTGCTACCGCGGCTTCCGCCACCGTCGTGGCCTGCCGGTGCGCGGCCAGCGCACGCGCACCAACGCCCGCACCCGCAAGGGTCCGCGCAAGGGTGCCGCCGCGCTGAAGAAGTAAACGCCGCCCGGAACACTGAAAGAGTCAAGACATGGCCAAGGCACCCGTCAATACCGCCGCGCGCCGCGTGAGCAAGAAGATCCGCAAGAACGTGGCGGACGGCATCGCGCACGTGCACGCGTCGTTCAACAACACGATCATCACGATCACCGACCGCCAGGGCGGCGCGCTCGCCTGGGCGTCCAGCGGCGGCCAGGGCTTCAAGGGCTCGCGCAAGAGCACGCCGTTCGCGGCGCAGGTGGCCGCCGAGACGGCCGGCCGCGCGGCGCAGGAGCAGGGCATCAAGAACCTGGACGTGCGGATCAAGGGCCCCGGCCCCGGCCGCGAGAGCAGCGTTCGCGCGCTGGCCTCGCTGGGCATCCGCATCAACAGCATCAGCGATGTGACGCCGATCCCGCACAACGGCTGCCGCCCGCAGAAGCGCCGCCGGATCTGAGATCCCGCACCCGCCTGCAGCCTATGGTTGCAGGCGCTACAATCAGAGGTTTCCTTGAGCCGGCGAGCATTTGTGCGCGCCGGCCTTTTCACTGAAGGCCCTGCCTTCCTTCAAGCCCACCGTCGGCCCGCCATCAGGGCTCGACTCGCGCGGGTAGCGCCGCTCCAGGCGCTGCTGCCGCGTCAGACGACAAACCAAGAGGACTACACAAAGTGGCACGTCACCTCGGCCCCAAGGCCAAACTCTCCCGCCGCGAAGGCACCGACCTGTTCCTGAAGAGCGCGCGCCGCGCCATCAGCGACAAGGCCAAGTTCGACAGCAAGCCTGGCCAGCACGGCCGCACCAGCGGCAGCCGCACGTCCGACTTCGGCATGCAGCTGCGCGAGAAGCAGAAGGTCAAGCGCATGTACGGCGTGCTCGAGCGCCAGTTCCGCCGCTACTTCGCCGAAGCCGAGCGTCGCAAGGGCAACACCGGTTCCAACCTGCTGGCGCTGCTGGAAAGCCGCCTGGACAACGTCGTCTACCGCATGGGCTTCGGCTCCACCCGCGCCGAAGCGCGGCAGCTGGTGTCGCACAAGGCGCTGACGGTGAACGGCCAGGTCGTGAACATCCCGTCGTACCAGGTCAAGGCCGGCGACGTGATCGCGCTGCGCGAGAAGAGCAAGACGCAGCTGCGCGTCACCGATGCGCTGAAGCTGGCGCAGTCGGTCGGCCTCGCCGACTGGGTCTCGGTGGACGCCACCAAGATGGAAGGCACCTTCAAGAAGGTCCCCGACCGCGACCAGTACGGTCAGGAGATCAAGGAAGCGCTGATCGTCGAACTGTATTCGCGGTAAGCGACGCAGAACGCGGGCGCGGCGTCCGCCGCCGAGCCCATCCCCTTTCGCTTTGCGTGCCGGGTGCGAAGCGAACGAATCCCGACCCGGCGCGGTCCATCAGCCTTATCGGTGTAACGAGCCGAGGGTATTGACAGGAACTACGGAACTTCATGCAAACCACCCTTCTGAAGCCCAAGGCCATCCAGGTCGAGCCGCTCGGCGGCCATCGCGCGAAAGCCACGCTCGAGCCCTTCGAGCGCGGCTACGGTCACACCCTCGGCAATGCTCTGCGGCGTGTGCTGCTGTCGTCGATGGTGGGCTACGCGCCGACCGAGGTGACCATCGCCGGCGTGCTCCATGAGTACTCGGCCATCGACGGCGTGCAGGAAGACGTCGTCCACATCATGCTCAACCTCAAGGGCGTGGTGTTCCGTCTGCACAACCGCGACGAAGTGACGCTGGTGCTGCGCAAGGAGGGCGAAGGCCCCGTCACCGCCGGCGACATCCAGACGCCGCACGACGTCGAGATCATCAACCCCGAGCACGTCATCGCCCACCTGGCGCACGGCGGCAAGCTCGACATGCAGATCAAGGTCGAGAAGGGCCGCGGATACGTCCCGGGCAACCTGCGCCGCTTCGGCGACGAGCCCACCAAGAGCATCGGCCGCATCGTGCTGGACGCTTCGTTCTCGCCGGTGCGTCGCGTCAGCTACGCCGTGGAGAACGCGCGCGTCGAGCAGCGCACCGACCTCGACAAGCTGGTGATGGAGATCGAGACCAACGGCGCCATCGCGCCCGAGGAAGCGATCCGCCAGAGCGCGCGCATCCTGGTCGAGCAGCTCGCCTTCTTCGGCAACTTCGACGTCAACCCGATCGACAGCATGGTGCCGCAACCCGCGCGCAACACGCCGTTCGATCCGATCCTGCTGCGCCCGGTGGACGAGCTCGAGCTCACCGTGCGTTCGGCCAACTGCCTGAAGGCCGAGAACATCTACTACATCGGCGACCTGATCCAGCGCACCGAGACCGAGCTGCTGAAGACGCCGAACCTGGGCCGCAAGAGCCTGAACGAGATCAAGGAAGTGCTGGCTTCGCGCGGGCTCACGCTCGGCGCGCGGCTGGAGAACTGGCCGCCCCAAGGCCTGGACAAGCGCTGAGCTCCCGCTCGGACGCCCGTGCACGCCCCGGTACCTGACACGGCCGGGGCTCGATAACCAAAGGAAGAAGCACCATGCGCCATCGCAACGGTCCCCGCAAGCTGAACCGCACCACCTCGCACCGCCTGGCGATGCTGAGGAACATGTGCAACTCGCTGATCAAGCACGAAGCCATCAAGACCACCCTGCCGAAGGCCAAGGAACTGCGCGCCGTCGTCGAGCCGCTGATCACGCTCGGCAAGGACGCCACGCTGGCCAACCGCCGCCTGGCCTTCAACCGCACGCGCGACCGCGACGTCGTCGCCAAGCTGTTCGACGAACTGGGCCCGCGCTACAAGGCGCGCCCGGGCGGCTACACGCGCATCCTGAAGATGGGTTTCCGCGTCGGCGACAACGCGCCGATGGCCTTCGTCGAACTGGTCGACCGGCCCGAGCCCGCTGCCGAAGCGCCGGCCGGCGAGAAGAGCGAATAAGCCGCGTCGAAGCCCGCGCCGGCAGGTGTCGGGCACTCGCCGTGTGCTATAGTCATGGACTCAGTCGCGGGGTGGAGCAGTCTGGTAGCTCGTTGGGCTCATAACCCAAAGGTCGCAAGTTCAAATCTTGCCCCCGCAACCAAAATCCCGAAGCCCGCCTCGTGCGGGCTTCGTCCTTTCCAGGCCTCTCTAGGCATACGACACACGCGCCACCGCGCGCAGCTGTTCGGGCGTCGCGGTCGGCAGCCCGAAGAACTCCAGGTAGGCCGGGATCTGCTCGAACAGCATGTCGGTGCCCACCTGGAAGCGGCAGCCGCGCGCGCGGACTGCCTGCAGGAAGGCCGTGATCTCGGTCTTCATCACCACCTCGCCGACGAAGGCCTCGGGTGGGATGCGCGACACCTCCACCGGCATCGGATCGCCATCGTTCATGCCCAGCGGCGTGGCATTGACGATCACGTCGTGGCCGGCCGGGTCGGCATCGGCGGTGCGCACCTCCAGCTGCGGGTACTCGCGTCGCAGCCGCGCCGCGAGTCCCTCGGCCGCGTCGGCGCGCGCATCGAAAAGGCCGATGCCCGCCACACCCGCGCCGGCCAGCGACGCGGCGATCGCCGAACCCACGCCGCCGCTGCCCACCACCAGCGCACGGGCGCCTGCCAGGAGGCAGCCCTTGCGTCGCAGCCCGCGCACGAAGCCCTCGCCGTCGAACAGGTCGCCCACCAGCCGCCCGCTCGCGTCGCGCCGCACCGCGTTGCAGGCACCGGCCACGCGCACCGCCGGCGACGCCTCGTCGAGCAGCGCGACGGTGCTGACCTTGTGCGGCATCGTCACCAGCGCGCCGATCAGGTTGCGCAGCCCGAACAGCGGCCGCAGGAAGCCTGCGTAGTGCGCGGGCTCGCTGCCCATCGGCACCACCACCGCATCGATGCCGGCCTGCTCGAAGTACGGGTTGTAGATCTGCGGCGACTTGAAGGTGTGCGTCGGCCAGCCGATGTGCGCGATCAGCGCCGTGCTGCCGCCGATCATGCGCGGGCCGGGTTCGGCTGCAGCGGCGTGGGGCCCGCCGGCGGCTCGCCGCCCGGGTGGCCCAGTTCGCCCAGCGGCACGCGGTAGGTCTCGCGCGCACTGAACGCCGCCAGCGCCGCGACGATCGTCACCGCCAGCGTGATGCTGCCCACCACCAGCGGCACTGACGTCGACCCCGGGGGCGCCACCGTGGCGAAGATCGCAGGCAGCATCGCCGTGGCCATCGTGCCCAGGTTCTGCGAGATCGCCATCGCCGAGACCCGCGTGCGCGTCGGGAACAGCTCGGGGTAGAAGCTCGGGAACACCGCGTTGTAGCCCTGGTAGACCACGCCCCACATCAGGATCGACAGCAGCACCGCGCCCAGCACGTGATGCTGGCTGATGGCGTACAGGTAGCCGAACGCCAGCAGCCCGGAGAGCAGGGCGCCGACGATGATCGGCGGCCGCCGTCCGATGCGGTCGGACAGCGCGCCCACGTACGGGATCACCAGCACCGCGACGATGTTGCCCAGCACCGGGATCCACAGGTACACGTCCTTCGCGAAGCCGATGCCGTAGCCCGGCTGCACCGCGTAGGCCGCGCCGAAGATCGTCGCGACCACGGGGATCACGTTCATCAGCGCCATGCACACCACGCGCAGCATGTCGCGCCAGTGTCCCTGGACCGCCTGCACCACCGGCGCACGCGGCAGTTCGCCCTGCGCCTTCTCCTCGTCGAAGGCCGGCGTCTCGGCCACCTCGCGGCGGATGATCCATCCCGCCACCAGCACGATGAAGCTGAGCAGGAACGGGATGCGCCAGCCCCAGCTGTTGAATGCGTCGGCGGGCATGTAGTGCGCCAGCGGCAGGAACACCGCGGCGGCCAGGATCTGCCCGGCCTGCACGCCCTGCAGCGTGAAGCTGCTGAAGAAGCCGCGCCGGCCTTCAGGCGCGTGCTCCAGGATCATCGAGCTCGCCCCCGAGATCTCGCCGGCCACCGCGAAGCCCTGGATCAGGCGCAGCACCACCAGCAGTGCCGGCGCGAGCAGGCCCACCTGGTCGTAGGTGGGCAGCAGGCCCACGGCCATGGTCGAGAAGCCCATCAGGAACATGCAGGTCACCAGCACCTGCTTGCGCCCGATGGTGTCGCCCCAGTGGCCGAGGAAGAAGGCGCCGATCGGCCGCGCCACGTAGCCCACGCCGTAGGTGGCCAGCGACGCGACGATGGCCACCGTCGGGTCGCCCTTCGGGAAGAAGATCTGCGGGAAGATCAGCGACGCCGCGGTCGCGTAGATGAAGAAGTCGTAGTACTCGAGTGCCGACCCGATCCAGCCGCTGGCGGCGGCCTTTCGGATGTGCGCGCCCTGGGGCGCGGCGGAAGCGGTGGAAGTGGACATGCGTGGCATCCGGCTGGTGCGCATGCCCGACGTGGGCCGCGCGGTGACGGCAATCTAGGCGGCGCCCCGGCCGACTTCCAGGCTCAGGGTCAGCCCGGCGTTCGCTGATCGAACGCCGCTGCGCGATCAGCGCACGCTCTTCGCGTTTTCCCTAGGTCGGCTGCCTCAGAGCAGCGGCCGCAGGCTCTGCGCGGCCTCGTTCAGCAGCGGCAGCAGCCGCTCCACCACCTGCTGCGGCGTGTAGGCCGCGCTCTGCATCGTGATGCTCACGGCGCCCCGGCACTCGCCCTTGCGGTCGCGCAGCGGCAGCGCCACGCCGCGCAGGCCGGCGTCGAGCTGCGAGTCGGTGAGCGAATGACCCGCCTGGCGCGCCTGCTGCACCTCCTGGCGGAACACCGCGCGGTCGGTGGTGGTGTGGGGCGTGAAGGCGGCGAAGTCGTGGGCGTCGATCCAGGCCGCCAGCGCTGCGTCGTCATAGGTCGACAGAAGCGCCACCCCCGCCGACACCGCGTGCGCCGGCACGCGTGCCCCCGGGTGGTAGCCGATCGAGACCACGCGCGGCGGGTTGCTGCGTGCCAGGTAGACCACCTCGTGCCCGTCGAGCACGCTGACGTTGACCGTCTCGCCGCACTGCATGCTGGCGCGCTGGATGAAGGGCTGCACCAGCCGCGGCAGTCGTGCCGAGCCCAGGTAGCTCTGCCCCAGGCGCAGCACGCGCGGCAGCAGCCAGAAGTGCTTGCCGTCGGTGGCCGCGTAGCCGAAGTGCACCAGGCTCAGCAGGTAGCGGCGCGCGGCCGTGCGCGTCAGCGACGCGAGCTGCGCCACCTCGCTGGGCGTCAGGCGCGGGTGCTCGTCGTCGAAGGCTTCCAGCACGCGCAGGCCGCGGCCCAGGCCGTCGATGAGGTCGCGCCGCGCGACTTCGATGGGAGTCTTGTCCAACTGCGTGGAAACCCGCAAAGCGCGCACGCTGCGCCCACTGTGCGCGATGATCGCGCAAACCGTCCCGCCCGCACTTGAGGCAAACCCCGTGCGCATCTACCGTGCGCCGGCAGCGGCCATGCGGCCAGGACGGCGGGGCATGACCGACTTTCTGCAACTGTTCTTCTCGGGCCTGGCCACCGGCGCGATCTACGCGCTGGCTGCGCTCGGCTTCACGCTGCTGTGGCAGGCCAGCGGCACGATCAACTTCGCGCAGGGCGAGTTCGTGATGCTGCCCGCCTTCACGATGATCGCCATCGGCGCCGCGGGCGCGCCGCTGCCGCTGGCCTTCGCGACGACCTGCGTGGTGGCGGTGGTGGTGCTGGGCTGGGCCTTCAAGCGCGGCATCGCCGACCCGCTGCTGCGCCACGGCCTGATGCCCATCGTGGTAGCAACCATTGGCCTGGCGATCGCCGCGCGCAACGGCGTGCGCGCCGGCTACAGCGCCGAGGCGCACCCTTTCCCCGCGCTCTTCCCCGACAAGCTGCTGTCCTTCGCCGGCGTGACGCTGACAGTGGCCGACCTCGGCACGCTGGCCGTGGCGCTGGCGCTCGTGCTCGGCACCCAGGCCTTCCTGGCGAAAACCGTCACCGGCCGCGCGATGCAGGCGGTGGCGCAGAACACCGAGAGCGCCACGGTGCTGGGCATCGATGTGCCGCGCATGGTCTTCTACACCTTCGCGATCAACGCGCTGCTGGCCTGCGCGGCGGCGCTGCTGATCACACCCAGCTACCTGGCGAAGTTCGACATGGGCGAAGGCCTGGGCACCAAGGCCTTCTTCGCCGCGATCATCGGCGGCTTCAACAACAGCCGCGGCGCGCTGCTGGGCGGCGTGATCGTCGGCGTCAGCGAGAACCTGGCGGCGGCCTACATCTCGCCGGCCTACAAGGACGCGGTGGCGCTGGTCATCTTCATGGTGGTGATCCTGTTCAAGCCGCAGGGCCTGCTGGGGCGCAGGCTGGAGCGCAAGGTATGAAGCGCGCCATGCCCATCGCCGCGGCCGCAGCGGCTGCCGTGCTGCTGCTGGCGCTGCCGCCGTTCCTGAAGAACTACGGCGTGTACCTGCTCAGCTACTGGCTGGTGTTCGTGGTCGCCACGATGGGGCTCAACCTGACGATCGGCTACGCCGGGCAGAAGAGCCTGGGCCATGCGGCCTTCTTCGGCATCGGCGCCTACACGGTGGCCATCCTCACGGCCAAGGGCATCAGCTTCTGGCTCGCGCTGCCGCTGGCGGTGGCGGAGTGCTTCGTGGTCGGCCTGGCGCTGGGCTTCCCGGCGCTGCGTGTGCAGACCATCTACCTCGCCTTCGCCACGCTCGGCTTCAACACCGCGCTGTGGCTCGTGATGCGCAACGAGGAATGGCTCACCGGCGGCACCTTCGGCATCAACAACATCGGCCGGCCCGGCTTCCTGGGCTTCAGCCTCGAAGGCAACCTCGCCTACTACTACCTCGTGCTCGGCGTGACGGCGGTGCTGGCGTGGCTGCTGTGGCGGCTGCTGGCCTCGCCCTGGGGCAAGGCCTTCACCGCGCTGCGCGACAACCCGATCCGCGCCGAGAGCCTGGGCATAGCCATCCAGCGCTACACGCTGCTGGCCTTCGCCATCGGCGCAGCCTACGCCGGCGCGGCCGGCGCGCTGTTCGCGCCGCTGGTGCAGTTCATCGAGCCGGCGCCGTTCGCGGTGGGCTCGTCGATCATGATGTACCTGATGGTCGTGGTCGGCGGCGCCGGCTACTTCCTCGGGCCCTTCCTCGGCGCCGCGGTGGGCGTGCTGCTGCCCGAGTGGCTGCGCTTCGCGCAGGCCTGGTACCTGTTCGTGTTCGGCGCGGCCGTGGTGCTGATGATGCTGTGGCTGCCGGGCGGGCTGCTCAGCATCCCCGGCCGGCTGCGCGCGCGCCGCGCCGCGCGCGAGGCGTCTGCGCGGCGCGCCGCGGTGCGGGTGGAGACGGCGCCATGAACGGCCCCTTGCTGAAGGTCAGCGGGCTCAGGAAGAGCTATGGCGCCATCGTCGCCGTGGCCGGCGTGAGCTTCGAGGTGATGCCGGGCGAGATCTTCGGCGTCATCGGGCCCAACGGCTCCGGCAAGACCACGATGTTCAACTCGGTGCTGGGCCAGATCACGCCCGACGCCGGCCGCATCGAGCTCGGCGGGCACGACATCACCGGCCTGGGCCCGGTGGCGCTGAACCGCAAGGGCGTGGGCCGCACCTTCCAGACGCTGCAGGTGTTCGGCCAGATGAGCGTGCGCGACAACCTCATCGTCGCCGCGCAGGAGCACCAGGGCACGCTGTGGAGCCGCCTGTTCGCGCCGGGCGACTCGGGTCTGGGCGAGAAGGCCGACGCACTGATCCGCCAGTTCCGCCTGACCCACGTGGCGCAGCAGAAGGCCGGCGAGCTGAGCTACGGCCAGCAGAAGCTGGTGGACATCGCGATGGCCTTCATGAGCGACCCCGCGCTGGTGCTGCTCGACGAGCCCTGCGCCGGCGTCAACCCCAGCCTGGTGGGCGGCATTCGCACGCTGCTGAAGGAGCTGAACCAGGCGCGGCGCGGCAGCTTCGTCGTCATCGAGCACAACATGGACTTCGTGATGGAGCTGTGCCACCGCATCCTGGTGATGGTGGAAGGCTCGGTGCTGGCGCTCGGCACCCCCGAGCAGATCCGCTCCAACAAGCAGGTGCTGGACGCCTACCTGGGGAACTGACGTGATCGTGTTCGACCAGGTGGTGGCCGGCTACGGCGAGTTCGTGATCCTGAACGAACTCAGCTTCCAGGCGCGCCAGGGCGCCATCACGCTGCTGCTGGGCCCCAACGGCGCCGGCAAGAGCACGGTGCTGAAGACGCTCTTCGGCCTGCTCAAGCTGCGCGCCGGCCGCATCACCATCGACGGGCGCGACGCCGCCGGCGTGGGTCCGCGCCGGCTGCTCACCGAATTCGGCGTGGCCTTCGTGCCGCAGGGGCGCAACCTGTTCGGCCAGCTCAGCGTGCTGGAGAACCTGGAGCTCGGCGGCATCACGCTCGGCATGAAGACCACGCGCGAGCGCATCCCGGAACTGCTGGAGCGCTTTCCGCGCGTGAAGGAACGGCTGCACAGCCCGGCCGCCGCGCTCTCGGGCGGCGAGCAGAAGCAGCTGGAGGTGGCGCGCGCGCTGCTGCTGCGGCCGCGCGTGCTGCTGATCGACGAGCCCTCGATCGGGCTGTCGCCGCTGGTCGTGCTCGACGTCTTCCGCCTGCTGCGCCGGCTGGCCGACGAGCAGGGCGTCACCGTGCTGATGGTCGAGCAGAACGTGAAGACCGCGCTCCAGATGGCCGACGACGCGATCGCGCTCGAGTCCGGCCGGCTGGTGCTGCACAAACCCGCGGCCGAGCTGCTGGCCGACCCCCACATCGAACGCCTTTTCCTCGGCTCCGCGCAGCCGGCGGCGGCCTGAACCCCCAGAGGACACCGACATGAGCAACCCCTCACCGCTGGCGCGCGAGCTGCCGGCCGAACTGCCCAACCCGCTGGGCATCGACGGCGTCGAGTACGTCGAATACGGCACCTCGCGCCCGCAGGCGCTGGGACAGGTGCTCGAGATGATGGGCTTCCGCCCGGTGGCGCGGCACCGCTCGCGCGAGGTGCTGCTGTACCGGCAGGGTGCGATGAACATCATCGTCAACGCGCACCCGGGCGTGGTGCGCGGCACCCCGCTGCCGGCCGAGAAGCCGCGCATCATCGCGGTGGCCCTGCGCGTGCGCGACGCGCGCGCCGCCTACGAGTACGTGCTGGAGCGCGGCGCCTGGGAGGTGCCGATGCATGCGCACGTGATGGAGCTCAACATCCCCGGCATCCACGGCCCGGGCGGCGCGCACTTCTACTTCGTCGACCGCTACCGCGAGTTCTCGATCTACGACGTCGACTTCACCACCATCCCCACCGTCGACCCGAAGCCGCCCGCGGTGGCCGGGCTGGGCCTCTTCGGCGTGGTGCAGTACATCGGCCGCAGCCGCACCGAGGACTGGTGCGACTACTACGCGCAGCTGTTCGGCTTCACCCTGCTGCCCGAGGAGCTGCGTTTCGGCATCATGCCCAAGGGCACGCTGCTGAGGAGCCCCTGCGAGCAGTTCTACGTGCAGCTGGTGGAGCCGCCGCCCGAGACCGTGAGCTACGACGAGGAGGAGTACTTCAGCCGCATCGGCCTGGGCACGCCCGACGTGCCCGCGGCGGTGGCCGAGCTGCGCGCGCGCGGCGTCGAGTTCGACGACGCCTTCGCGCAGGACCGCGAGCGCGGCGCGCTGACGCGGCACTACCAGCACTCGGTGATCTTCGAGCTGGTGCGCGACCTGCGTCGCGCGCGCGGCTGAAGGGGCAGGGCATGGAACGCATCGCCGAATTCGGCATGGACACCATCACGCTGGCGGGTTCGCTGGACGCCAAGCTCGCCGCCATCCATGGCGCGGGCTTCCGCCAGGTGATGCTGAGCGCGCGCGACGTGGCCGGCCACCCGGGCGGCGTCGAGGGCGCCGCGGCCGCGTTGAAGGCCAGCGGCCTGCGCCCCACCGGCTTCCAGGTGCTGCGCGACTTCGAGGGCCTGTCGGGCCACCTGCACGCCTACAAGCTGGACATCGCCAAGAGCATGCTCGAGATGTGCGCGGCGATGGGCAGCAAGGTGCTGCTGGCGTGCTCGTCCACCAGCACCCACGCCGCCACCGACCGCAAGAGCCTGGCGCGCGACCTCAAGAAGCTGGCGATGCTGGCGCTGCCGCTGGGCATCAAGGTGGCGTACGAGGCGTTGAGCTGGGGCCGCACGGTCAACGAGTTCACGCAGGCCTGGGAGCTGGTGCTGGCGGCCGACGCGCCCAACCTGGGCATCGGCATCGACAGCTTCCACATCTTCGCCTCGAAGACCGCGCTCGACGAGCTGGACCTGATCGACCCCTGGAAGATCTACCTCGTGCAGCTGTCCGACTTCATGTGGCAGGAGGCGCGCACCTTCGAGGAGCGCATCAACACCGCACGCACCTTCCGCGTCTTCCCCGGCGAAGGCGTGCACAGCGAGCAGCTGACCGACCTGGTCACGCGGCTCGACCGGCTGGGCTACCGCGGCGACTACAGCTTCGAGGTCTTCAACGACGACTACCAGCAGCTGCCGCTGGCCGTGGTGGCCGCGCGCGCGCGCCGCAGCGCGCTGTGGCTGGCCGAAGACGTGCTGCAGCGCTCGGCCGCGATGCCTGGCGGCCTGACACTCAAGCAGCACTGACACACACGACACACGCCCATGCCTGCCATCACCGGCCACACCCGCGTCTTCTTCATCATCGGCGACCCGGTCTCGCAGGTGCGCGCGCCCGAGGTCTACAACCACCTGTTCCAGAAGCACGGCATCGATGCGGTGGTGGTGCCGCTGAAGCTGCCGGCCGCGGCGCTGCAGGGCTTCCTGGAGAAGGGCCTGGCGGCCGAGAACATCGGCGGCCTGTGGGCGACGATCCCGCACAAGGCGGCGCTGTTCCAGGCGCTGAACCCCGCCGACCCGGTGGCGCGCGTGGCCGGCGCGGTGAACGCGGTGCGGCGCCTGCCGGACGGCCGGCTCGATGCCGCGCTCTTCGACGGCTTGGGTTTCGCGAAGGGGCTGGACCACTTCGGCATGCCCGTGGCCGGCCGGCGCGTGCTGGTGGTGGGCGCCGGCGGCGGCGGGCAGGCGGTGGCCGCGGCGCTGGCGCTGCGCGGGCCGGCGCTGCTGGCCATCCACAACCGCACCGCGGCACGGGCCGACGCGCTGGTGGCGCGCCTGGCCGGCATCGGTGCCGGGCGTGTCGAGCGCGCCGCGTCGGCCGACCCCGCCGGCTACGGGCTGGTGGTGAACTGCACCTCGCAGGGCCTGAAGCCCGACGACCCGCTGCCCTTCGACCCCACCCGGCTGGACACCGACGCCGACGTGGTGGACATCATCATGAGCCGCCAGCCCACGCCGCTGCTGCAGGCCTGCCGCGCGCGCGGCATCCGCGCCGAGCCCGGCTTCGAGATGCTGGTGCAGCAGGTGCCCGAGTACCTGCGCTTCTTCGGCTACGACGAACTCGCCGCGCAGATGCAGGCGAACATCGGCGAGGTGCGTGCGCTGCTGGCACCGCGCTGACGCGCTCCTTCTTCCAACACCAACGACATCGCTACGGAGACAACCCATGACGCTCTTCCCCCGCACCCTGTTCGCCGCGCTGGCGCTGGCCACCGCCGCGCTGCCGGCGCTGGCCCAGCAGCCGATCAAGATCGCCAACATCGTCGAGCTCTCGGGCGCCGGCGCCACCTCGGGCACCAACTTCAAGAACGGGGTCGAGCTGGCGGTGAAGGAGATCAACGCGGCCGGCGGCATCCTCGGCCGCAAGATCCAGACGAGCACGGCCGACACCCAGAGCAACCCGGGTGTCGCGAAGGGCCTGGTGCAGAAGGCGCTGGACGACGAGGTGTTCGCGGTCTTCGGCCCGGTGTTCTCGGGCTCCATCATGGTCAGCATGGCCGAGACGCGGCGCGCCGAGGTGCCCAACTTCACCGGCGGCGAGGCCGCGGCCATCACCAAGCAGGGCAACCCGTACATCTTCCGCACCAGCTTCACGCAGGACACCGCGATGCCCAAGATCGCGCGCTACGTGGCGCAGGGCTTGAAGGCGAAGACCGTGGCGCTGATCTACGTGAACAACGACTTCGGCAAGGGCGGGCGCGAGTCGCTGGCGAAGGCCTTCGAGCCGCTGGGCGTGAAGATCATCGCCGACATCTCCACCGACCAGAACCAGCTCGACTTCTCTGCGCCGGTGCTGAAGGCCAAGCAGAGCGGCGCCGACGTGGTCTTCGTCTACACCAACGAGGAGGAGTCGGCGCGGGCGCTGCGCGAACTGCGCAAGCAGGGCGTGGGCAAGCCCATCGTCGGCGAGACGGTGCTGACCAGCCAGAAGGTGGTGGAACTGGCCGGCGAGGCCGCCAACGGTGCCATCGCGCACGTGGGCCTCACGGTCGACGCGCCGGTGCCGGCGGTGCGCGCCTTCCGAGCCCGCTTCGAGAAGGAATACAAGTACGTCACCGACCACAACGGCATCAAGGGCTACACCGGCATCTACATGCTGAAGGCCGCGATCGAGAAGGTCGGCAAGCTCGACCGCAAGGCGGTGGCCGCGGCGCTGCACGGCATGAAGATCTCGGCCGCCAGCGTGCCCGGCGTGCTGATGGACGTGAGCATCGACAACAACGGCGACCTCGACTGCGAGAGCTTCCTCACCGAGGTGCGCGGCGGCAAGCAGGAAGTGACGCAGGTGCTGCCGGCCCTTGGGGCGAAGTGAACCCGTTCGACGAGCCGAAGGTCGACGCGCACTGCCACCTGCTCGACCCGGCGCGCTTCCCCTACGCGCCCGATGTCGCCTACCGCCCGGCGGGCCAGGAGGTGGCGCCGCTGGAGCAGCTGCTGGCGGTGATGGACGCCTACGGCATCCGCCACGCGCTGCTGGTCGGCCCCAACTCCGGCTACGGGCTGGACAACCGCTGCATGCTGGATGCGCTGGCGCGCCACCGCGAGCGCTTCCGCGGCGTGGCGGTGGTGCGCAACGATGTCTCGGCCGAAGAGCTGGCCGCGCTGAAGGCCGCCGGCGTGGTGGGCGTGGCCTTCAACGCCACCGTGCTGGGCACCGCCCACTACGAGGACAGCGCCCCGCTGCTGGCCCGCCTGGCGGCATTGGGTCTCTTCGTGCAGGTGCAGGCCGAGCACGAGCAGTGGCTGGCGCTGGAGCCGCTGCTGATGCGCAGCGAGGTGCCGCTGCTCATCGACCACGGCGGCCGGCCGCGCGCCGGCGCCGGCGTCGAACAGCCCGGCTTCCAGTGCGTGCTGCGGCTGGCGCGCCGCGGCCGCACGGCGATCAAGCTCTCGGGCTACCAGAAGTTCGCGCAGCAGCCACCGCCCTACGACGACGCGCGGCCCTTCGTCGACGCGCTGCTTCAGCACTACGGCCCCGACGCCTGCCTGTGGGCGTCGGACTGGCCGTTCCTGAAGGCGCCGCAGCGGCTGGACGTGGGCCCGCTGGTGCGGCTGCTGGCGCTCCTGGTGCCCGACGCGGCCGAGCGTCGCCGTGTCTGGTGGGACACGCCGCGGCGCTGGATGGGTCTGGCCTGAGTAGCCCACAATGGCCGCCATGCGCATCGCCACCTACAACATCAACGGGATGAACGCCCGCCAGCCGGTGCTGCTGCGCTGGCTGGAAGAGACCCGCCCCGACGTCGCCTGCCTGCAGGAGCTCAAGTCGCCGCAGGAGCGCTTCCCGCAGGAGGAGCTGCGCGCCTTGGGCTACGAGGCCATCTGGCACGGCCAGAAGAGCTGGAACGGCGTGGCCATCCTGTCGCGCGTGGGCCTGCCGCAGGAAGTGCAGCGCGGCCTGGCCGGTGATCCGGAAGACGTGCAGAGCCGCTACCTGGAAGCCGAAGTGGACGGTGTCACCGTCGTCTGCCTCTACCTGCCCAACGGCAACCCCGCGCCGGGGCCGAAGTTCGACTACAAGCTGCGCTGGTTCGAGCGCTTCATCGAACGCACCGCGGCGCTGATGGCCAGCGGCAAGCCGGTGGTGCTGGCCGGCGACTACAACGTCATCCCCACCGGCCACGACGTCTACAAGCCCGAGCGCTGGGTGGAGGACGCGCTGTTCCGCGAGGAGACGCGCGCCGCCTACGGGCGCCTGCTGGCGCAGGGCTGGACCGACTCGCTGCGCAGCCTGCACCCGGGCGAGACCATCTACACCTTCTGGGACTACTTCCGCGACGCCTACGGCCGCAACGCCGGCCTGCGCATCGACCACCTGCTGCTCAGCCCCGCGCTGCTGCCGCGGCTGCGCGCCGCGGCGGTGGACCGGCACGTGCGCGGCTGGGAGAAGTCCAGCGACCACGCGCCGGTGTGGATCGAGCTGGCCTGAGGCCTGCCCTTCAGCTGTTGCTGCGGTAGCGCTCGTTCTGCTCGGCCGTGAACTCGGCCAGCGGGCCGGCGTGCACCACGTCGCTGGCCAGCCGCGAGGCGGCGCCGAAGTAGACGAAGGCCTCGATGCCGGCGCCGGCGTCGCCACCATCGGGACCCACCGGGTGCACGCGGATCACCTCGCGCGTGTACCAGCCGTCCTCGTCGATCTGCTCCAGGCGGTCCATCTCGCGCAGCGTGGTGTCGTCCACCTCGAACAGCTGCCCCGCCACGCGTTCGCCGCTGCCGGGACGGTTCACCAGCCAGGGGATGTGGTACTCGGTGACGATGTGCAGCGGGAAGCGCTCGGCGGTGCGGTACTCGCCGGGGATGCGGCGGCCGGCGTTGATGCCGAAGTTCGCGAAGCCTTCCTTGAGCGTGCCGTAGACGAAGACCTTGTGCATGCGCCGCATGCTACTTGCTGCGCTTCTGCGGGTAGATCGTCTCGCCACGTTCCAGCATCGCCACGAAGGCCTCGATCTTGCGTTTCCGCCCGGCCTCGGTCTTCATGTGGTGCACGCGGAAGGCCAGCGCGAAGCGGTTCTGCTCGGTGAGCGTGGCGAGCATCGCGCGCGCCCTGGGCCTGGCGTCGATGGCGGCCTGCAGGTCGTCCGGGATCTTCAGCGCGCGCCCGGCGGCATAGGCCTTCGCCCAGCGGCCATCGGCCTTCGCGGCCTCCACGTGCGCCAGCCCGTGCGGCGTCATGCGGCCGGCCTTCAGCAGGCGTTCGACGTTGGCCACGTTGACCTGGCTCCACACGCTGCGCGGTCCGCGCGGCGTGTAGCGCTGCAGGAAGCTCTGCTCGTCGAAGGACTTGCGGATCGCGTCGATCCAGCCCCAGCACAGCACCACGTCGATGGCCTCCTTCGCGCTGACCGACGGCAGCCCCGAGCCCACCTTGTGCAGCTTGATCCAGACCTCGCTCTCGCTGGCGTGGTGCCTGGACAGCCAGCGCTCGAAGGCTGCCGCGTCGGCGAACGCGTGCACCTTCGTCGGATCGACGATCACCGGCGCCACGTCCGTGGCCTCCTCAAGGCACCAGGCGCCAGACGCGGCCGGCCGAGCCTTCGGTGACGAGGTAGATGAAGCCGTCGGGACCCTGGCGCACGTCGCGGATGCGCTGCTTGAAGTCCGGCAGCAGGCGTTCCTCGGCCGTGATGCGGCGGCCGTCCAGCGTGAGCCGGATCAGGCGCTGGTCGCGCAGCGTGCCCATCAGCAGGCTGCCCTTCCAGCCGGGGTAGCGGTCGCTGGTGACGAAGGCCAGCCCACTGGGCGCCACCGAAGGCACCCAGTGCCGCAGCGGCTGGTCGTAGCCGGGCTTCGGCCCTTCCTCGCCGATGACGGTGCCGCTGCCGTAGTTGCGGCCGTAGGTCACCAGCGGCCAGCCGTAGTTGTGGCCGGCCTCGGACACGTTGACCTCGTCGCCGCCCTGCGGCCCGTGCTCCGACTGCCAGAGCTCGCCGCTGACCGGGTGCCGCGCCGCGCCCTGGATGTTGCGGTGGCCCAGGCTCCAGATCTCGGGCGCGGTGCCGGCGCGCTTCACGAAGGGGTTGTCGGCCGGCGGCCGGCCGTCGCGGTCGATGCGGATCACCTTGCCCAGGTGGTTGGCCGGGTTCTGCGCCTGGTCGCGCTCGGAGAAGCGGTCGCCCAGGCCCACCCACAGGTTGCCGGCCGTGTCGAACACGATGCGCGAGCCGCAGTGCAGGTGGGTGGCGACCTTGGGCTTCTGGCTGAAGAGGGTCTTCACGTCCTCGAGCCGGTCGCCCACCAGGCGGCCGCGCGCCACCGCCGTGCTGTTGCCGGCCTGGCCGGCCGGCGCCGGCTCGGCGAAGGTCCAGTAGACGAGCTGGTTGCGCGCGAAGTCCGGGTCCACCGCCACGTCGAGCAGGCCGCACTGGCCGCGCACGTCCACCGGTGGCAGGCCGGCCAGCGGCGCCGACAGGCGGCCGTCGCGGCCGGCGATGCGCAGGTTGCCGCCGCGTTCGGTCAGCAGCATGCGACCGTCGGGCAGGAAGGCCAGGCTCCAGGGGTCGGCCAGGCCCTGCACGACGACCTCGGGGCGGGGCTGGGCCATCGCGCCGGCGGCGGCCAGGCAGAGCCCGGCGAACGCGGCGAGCAGGCGGGTGGGGTGGGGCAGCTTCATCTCGCGATGGTGCCGCAATCCGGAAGACCCGCCGCCCCGGCGGCCCGCTTCAGGCCACGATCGCGGCCAGACGTTCGAAGGTCCAGAAGGCAGCCAGCGCGCCGATGGCGTACAGCGCCGGCGCGCGCATCACCGCGGCCTGCGGCCAGCGCTGCACGGCGCGCCAGGCCAGCGCCGCCAGCGCCACCACCAGCAGCTGCCCGGCCTCGACACCCAGGTTGAAGGTCAAGAGCGCCGCCGCCAGGTGGTTCTCCGGCAGCCCGATCTCCTTCAGCGCGCCGGCGAAGCCCAGCCCGTGCACCAGCCCGAAGCCGAAGGCCACCAGCGCCGGCCAGCGGCGCGACAGCGTCTGCCGCGTGTGCAGCGCTTCGCCGGCGACCAGCATGATCGACAGCGCGATCACCGCCTCCACCGGCGGCGGCCGCAGCGTCAGCCAGCCCAGGGCGCTGAGCGCCAGCGTCAGGCTGTGTGCCGCGGTGAACGCGGTGATGGTCCAGACGAGGCGCCGCTGGAAGCCCACCAGGAACAGCAGGCCCAGCACGAACAGCAGGTGGTCGAAGCCCGAGAGGATGTGCTCGACGCCCAGCACGCCGTAGCTGGCCGCCACCTCGCCGAAGCCGCGCCGGTCGTCGGCGCTGCCGAACAGCGGCACACCGGCCTGGTTCTTCGTCAGCGTGTAGGCGCGCACGCCGCCCTGCAGCCAGTCGACCTTCACCACCACGGCCGAGAAGCGCTCGCCCACGCCGTCCATCGCCAGCACGCCCTTGAGGCCCTGCTCGCCGCAGTGCAGCGCGTTGCCTTCGGCGCGGCAGTGGGCCGGCCACTGCGGGCGCAGGCTGTCGGCGGGCTGGCTCTTCTCGCCCGCACCCCATTGCACGACGAACTCGCCGTGCGCCAGCTCGCGCACCGACAGCTCGGCCATGCTCAGCTCGTGGGCGCGCGCGGCGCCAGCCAGCAGCAGCGCCGCCAGCAGCGCGTACAGCCAGCGCCTCACGACGTGCCTTCCTGCCGCACGCGGTACTTCTTCGCCAGCTGGCGCACGGCGGCGGTGCGGATCTCCGACATGGTCGCGTCGGTCCAGTCCTGCAGCACCACGCCACGCAGCGCGTCGAAGCTGGCGGGCTTGCCGGCCGCGACGGTCTCCAGCCGCATCGCGCGCCAGCCTTCGCGGGTGCGCAGCGCGCGCCACTCGCCGGTGGGCAGGCCTTCGAGCGCCTGCGCGAAATCGGCGCCGTAGCTCTGCACGATGTTGGCGTGCGGCCGGCCCTTGAACAGGCGCAGCCCGGCCTTCACCTCGCCCCCCGCGCCGCGGTTCAGCTCGGCCGCGAAGGCACGCACCGCGGCCTCGCCGCTGTCGCCGGCGAGCACCGCCTCCTGGAAGTCGAAGCGCGCCGGCTCGTCGTAGCGGGTGCGGTTCTTCTCGAACCAGGCGCGCAGCACGGTGTCGTCCACCGGCGGCAGCTTGAGGTTCGACTCCACCACGTTCAGCGCCTTGAACACGATGCGGTCGCGGATCATCGTGTCGCCCTGGTCGACGCGCATCGCCATGCCCTCGCGATATAGCAGCTCGTTGTCGAGCCAGGCCTGGCGCAGCGCGGCCAGCTGCTCGGGCGTCGGGTCGGTGCCGCGCGCGGCGCGGAAGGTCTCGCGCGCCTCGCGCTCGACCTCGGGGCCGACGACGATGGTCAGCGGGTCGTCGGCACGCGCGACGAGGTGATGGTCGATCGCGAAGATCGCCGCGCCGACCAGCAGGAAGTGCAGCAGCGGCTCGCGCAGCCAGCGCGACGGCGCGCGCGGCGCCGGCGTGGCGGCCTCGGGGGACGGCAGGGAGAGGGTGATCGGTGCGCTCATCGGCATCTTCAGAGGAATCGCTGGTAGTCCACGCTGAGGTCGGCGCGCAGCACGCCGGCCTTCGCGAACTCCAGCTGCAGCGGGTAGGTGCGTGTCAGTTCGAGCGGCATCGCCAGGCCACCCAGGCGCAGCCGCGGGCCGTGTTCGGCCAGCCGCGTGATCCGACCGGCGGGGATCGCGAAGTCCAGCGGCAGCAGGCCGCCATCCGGCCCGAGAAGTTCGACGCGCGCGGCCACCGGCGTGCGCACGTCGATGAGCCGCTCGTCCTCGCGCACCTCGTCGAAGGTCATGCAGACCCACGCGCTGTCGGCGCCGTCCGGCGTCGCGCGGGTCCAGGGATGCGTGACGCGCAGCGTGGAAGCGAAGAACTCGCAGGCGTGCGCGCGCACCCCTGCGAGTCCCAGGCCCAGCGCTGCGCCGGCACGCAAGGCGTGTCGGCGCGAGCGGTCCATCACCGGGCAGCCACCTTCGCGGCGCGCGTGCGGCTGGGCTCGACCGCGTTCTTCACGCCGGCCACCACCGTCGAACCGGTGACCTGGATGTAGATCGGGTTGCCGTAGAACCACAGGTCCGACCAGGCCGCCACGTCGTAGGCCACGTACTTCACGCCGCCCACCACCGGCAGGTGCGTCGGGCAGCCGTCGATCGAGCGGATCGACGGGGTGCGCGTGCCCAGCGGCGGCACGTTGGTGCCGACCGTCGTGCAGGGGATCTTCAGCTTGCTGGTGTCGCTGGCGTTGGTGAACAGGTCCGACAGCGGGTTGCCGCTGGCGTCGGTCTCGAAGGGCACCGAGGGCGGCAGGTTGCTGCCGCGCACGCGCAGGTACTGCGAGGCGCTCGCCGCCGGGACCGTGTAGGTGGCCGCCCAGGCGGTGGCGCCGCCCACCGTCACCGCGTTCCAGTTGCTGGCGTTGAAGGTCGCCTTCAGCGCCGCCGAGGTGTTCTTCGCCGCGGCCGGCACGCCGGAGAGATCGGCCGGCGTCGCGCCGTCCAGCGACAGCCACGCGGTGTTGCGCGGCCACTCGCCGGCGTAGTCGGCCGAGCCCGGCGTCCTGTAGCCGGTGACGAGCCCGCCGATCAGGTCCACGTGGTCCAGCACCGGCTCGTTGAGGGCCTGGTTCACGCCGATCTGCTTCAGCGACGGGTTCGGGAAGGTGTAGGGCGAGTTGTTCGGGCCCGCGGGGTCGCGCATCACGAGGGCCACCACCACATCGGTGCCCGCGGGCACCACGAGCTTCTCGCCCATGGTCGCGCACTGGGCCGAATTCGGCGACGTGTTGGCGTCGGCCGCCGCCACCGCCAGGGCCTGCGCCTGGGCCGGCGTGAGGCCGGCGCAGGCCACGAAGGCGAAGCGGTCGATCAGCTGGCCGCTGGCGGCCCAGTTGTTGCCCGAGCGCAGGCCGTCGACGATGGTCTGCGGCCGCAGCTTGTCGCTGCCGTTGCGCACCAGCGTGTAGTTGCGCTGGTACTCGCCGGGCTGGAAGTCCTGCGTCGAGCGACGGTCGTCGCTGCTGAAGATGCCGCGGTTGTGCCAGTCGGAACTGGCGAAGAACCAGAAGTTGCGGCCTTCGCCGAGCAGCGCGTCCCACACGCCGCCGATCACCGCGCCGTAGACGCCGGTGCCGCCGTAGGTGGTGCCGCCGACCGAGTCGGTCAGCACGCCGCCGATGTTGTTGCGCCGCGGCAGGTACTCGCCGCGGTCGCTGCTGGCGCCGTGGCCGGGCTGCGTCTCGAAGCCGAAGGCGACATCGGGGCCGGCGTTGTTGAAGTTGCGCAGGTGCTCGACGTTGAAGCCGTTGTTGCCGGTCGGGTTGAAGGGGCCGGCGCGCTCCAGGTGGGCGGGCACGTAGTAGCTGCCCTGGCCGTGGTTGGCGGCCATCCACTTCACCGCTTCCACGGTCTTCAGGTGGCCGCGGTCGCCCACGCCGTTGCCGGCGCCGGTGCCTGCGACGGGCACCAGCTTCTTCGCGGTGTCGTTCCACCACGAGGTGGCCACGGTGGACAGCGCGCTGCCCGGCACGTCGCAGCTCCACTGGTTGGTGGTGCCGCGGCTGGTGTCGGTGTCGCCGCGGTCGAAGCAGTAGGACCACTGCGCCAGTGCGTTGGCGTTGCCCAGCACGGTGTTCGGGCCGGCGATGGGCGTGGTGTCGATCGCCGCCGGCATCTGGCCCGCGATCACCGACATCGAGGTGTGCTCGTGGCCCGCGACCACCGACTCCAGGCCCAGGAACATCGGCACGTTCTGGTTCGCGGACAGGTTCTCCAGCAGCGGGTACTGGAAGCTCTGCAGCGACTGCCAGCGCCACATGTTGCCGCTGGTGGCGGCGTTGTCGCCCTTGAGCTGCGCGGTGCCGATGCTGTTGGCCCAGGTGGTGGTGGGGCCCTGGTTGGTGAACGGGTAGCCGGGCGTCGCGAGGCTGGCGTCTTCGGTCAGCGTGCAGTTGCGGTTGCCGTTGCCGCCGTGGCCGGCCTGCACGAACCAGTCCAGGCCCCAGGTGCCGGTGGACTTCTTCACCAGCTTCTGCATCGACAGCGAACCGTCGGAGCAGGTGGTGTGGTTGTGGAAGTCGCCGGCGACGTACCTGCCGGCGACGGCGCCCTGCGCGTCGGCCGGCGCGGGGGCCACCGAAAGGCCCGCGGCGCCGAGCGCGCCAAGCGCCGCCAGCGCGATGCTGCGCCGGTTGAAGGGGATGTGCATGGACCGCTCCTGATCGTTCGTGTTGAAAGGGTTCGGGTCATGCTAGGGACGGCCTTTGACCGTCGCGTGACAAGGCCGTGGCAGTGGCGGCACGCGGCCTGACGCACGGTTGTCATCGAAGCTGCGCATAGTCGTCCGCATCCCACCCTGCCGCACAGGAACGAACGACGATGAACACCCGCACCTTCAGCCGCCTGGCCGTTGCGGCCGCGCTCTGCGCCGCCGGCGCCGCCCACGCCGACATCACCGCGCTCACGAGCCTCTCCGCCTTCCAGGCCGCGGCCGGCGGTTCGGTCGGCACCGACACCTTCGCCGACCTCACGATCAACAGCGCGCTCGGCACCGGCACGCTGGTGCGCAACGCGGGTGGCCTGGGCTACACCGCCAGCACGCAGACCGAGTTCTTCGTGGTGCCGGTGGCCAGCGCGGTGGCGCTGTCGACCGGCGTGTACACCGACAGCATCAGGCTCGGCACCTTCGCGAGCCCCATCCGTGCGGTGGGCGCGAACTTCTACGGCACCAACGTGCTCGGCGAAGTCGCCTCCGGCGCGCTGACGCTGGTGGCCACCGACATCAACGGCCTCACGCGCACGCAGGCGCTCGCCGGCGGCTCGGCCAGCGGCTTCGTGGGCTTCATGTCCGACGTGCCGCTGCTGTCGGTGGTGGTGAGCATGACCAGCCCGAACACCAGCGTCTGGGCGTCGCTGGACAACGTGGTGCTGTCCGCGGTGCCCGAGGCCGGCACCTGGCTGATGGCGCTGCTGGGCGGCGCCGCGATGCTGGGCGCCGTGGCACGCCGCCGCGGCTGAACCGGCGCGCCTTGCAGGAGGTCTTCGGGCTCTTCCCCACCCCGGTGATGCGGGTGGGCGAAGCGCTGCCGCCGGCGCTGGTCGCCGGCCTCGCCGCGCACTTCGCCGCGCAGGCGGTGAACGACAACAACTCGAGCGAGAACCTGTCGCACACCACGATGCTGCGGCCGCAGGACAGCCCGCTGTTCGTGCAGGCCGCGGCGCTGCTGACGCCGGCGCTGGCCGACTTCGGCGCGCTGATCTTCGGCGAGCGGCTCGGCTGGTCGATCAAGGAGATGTGGGTCAACGTGCTCGACACCGGCGGCCGCCAGGCGATGCACAACCACGCCAACAGCTTCATCTCGGGCGTGGTCTACCTCACGCCGACGCACGCCGACTCGTGCACCGTCTTCATGAAGTCGCCCGGCGGCACCGACTTCGCATTCCGCAACGACCACGCCCGCAGCACGCCCGGCCCCTATCACGCCGACAAGTGGGTGAGCCCGCAGCCCGCGCCCGGTGACCTGCTGCTGTTCCCGAGCTACCTGATGCATGCGGTGCCGCCGAACCCGGGCCAGCGGCGCATCACGATGGCCTTCAACGCGATCCCCACGCACCTGGACTCCTGGGGCTACGCCATTCGCTTCAGTGGCTGAAGGCGCATGGCTGCGGCGCGCGGCGCCGCTGGTGCTGATGGCGGCCTCGGGCTTCGCGGCGCTGGGCTGCCAGGTCGTCTGGACCCAGCGTGCCGGGGTCTGGCTCGGCCACGAAGGCCTGGCGGCGCTGGCCGTGGTGGCGGCGTTCTTCGGCGGCCTGGCGCTCGGCGCTGCCACGCTCGCGCACCGCATCGCCCGCAGCGCCCGGCCCGGGCGCTGGTATGCGGCCTGCGAGGCGCTGGTCGCACTGTGGAGCGGCGTGCTGGTGTTCGCCTGGGAGCCCGCCGGCCAGTGGCTGGCCGGGCTGCTGGGCCGCACGCCGGTGCCGGCCTGGCAGCTGGTGGTGGCTTTCGGCGGCAGCTTCCTGCTGCTGCTGCCGGCCACCGCAGCCATGGGCGCCACGCTGCCGGCCATGGAGCGCGTGGCGGCCGCCTGGAAGCGCGGCCACGCGCTGGCGGCGCTGTATGCGGCCAACACCGCGGGCGCGGTGGCCGGTGTCGTCGCCGTCGCGTTCTGGCTGGTGCCTGCCCAGGGGCTGATGCGCGTGAGCCTGCTGTGCGCGTCCCTGAACGGGGCCTGCGCCGCCGGTGCCTGGTGGCTGCAGCGCCGCGCCGAGGCGCCGCCAGCCGAGTCCGCCCCGCAGCCCCTGGCTGCGCGCCTGGCCGTGCGGCTGGCGCTGACCGGCTTCCTCGGCATCGCCTACGAGGTGCTGGTGCTGCGCGTGCTGAGCCAGGTCTGCGAGAACACCGTGTTCACCTTCGCGAACCTGCTCGCGGTGTACCTGGTGGGCACCGCGCTCGGCGCGGCGGCGCACGCGCGCCGTGCATCCGCGGGCACCGCCGACACCGCGTTCGCCGACCGGCTGCTGGCCGTGCTGGTGCTGGCCGTGCTTGCCGGCGCCGCGACGCTGTGGGCAGCCGAAGCCCACCGGGCCACGGTCGCGCAGGCCATGGGTGGCGGTGTCGGCGGCGAGCTGCTGGCCGAGGCGTCGCTCGCGCTCGCCGCGTTCGGCCTGCCGACGCTCGTGATGGGCGCACTGTTCAGCGAGCTGTGCCTGCAGGCACGCCGGGCGGGTGCGGCGCTGGGCACCGCGCTGGCGATCAACAGCGCGGCGGCGGCGCTGGCGCCGCTGGTCTTCGGCGCGCTGCTGCTGCCGGCGCTGGGCGCGAAGACGGCGCTGCTGCTCGTCGCCGCCGGTTACCTGCTGCTGCTGCCGGCGCCGGCCTGGCAGCGCACGGCGGCGCGGCTGCCCGCCGCGGCGGCCGTGGCCCTGGCGCTGTTCGCGCCGCCGCTGCACGTCGTGCAGGTGCCCGAGGGCGGGCGCATCGCCAGCCTGCTCGAAGGGCGCGACGCGGTGGTCAGCGTGGTGGAGGACGCGCAGGGCGTGGCGGTGCTGCGCATCGACAACCGCCAGCAGGAAGGCAGCAGTGCCAGCGCCTGGGCCGACGGCCGCCAGGCGCTGCTGCCGCTGCTGCTGCACCCGGGGCCGCGGCGCGCGCTGTTCCTGGGCCTGGGCACCGGCGTCACCGCGGGCACCGCGGCGCAGTGGGACGCCGCGCTGCACGTGGACGCGGTGGAACTGCTGCCCGAGGTGATCCAGGCCTCGGCCCGCTTCGGCACGCCGCAGGGGCGGCAGGCGCTGCACGTGCACGCCGCCGACGCACGCCGTTTCGTGCGCCTGCCCGGCACGGCCTACGACGTGATCGTGGCCGACAACTTCCACCCCGCGCGCAGCGGTTCGGCGGCGCTCTACACCGTGGAGCACTTCGAGGCCGTGCGCGCGCGCCTGGCGCCCGACGGGCTGTTCTGCCAGTGGCTGCCGCTGCACCAGATGGACCGCGCGACGCTGCAGAGCATCGTGCGCAGCTACCAGGCGGCGTTCCCCGAGGCGCACGCGATGCTGGCCACGCTGAGCCTGCAGACCCCGACGCTGGGGCTGGTGGCGCGCCGCGACGGCGCACCGTTTGCCGCACCGCCCCCGCCGCCGCGCGCCGCCGCGTTCGGGCTGGACGACCGCCTGGCCGTGCTGGGCAGCTTCATGGCCGGGCCGGCCGCGCTGCGCGCCTTCGCCGGCGACGCGCCGCCGAACACCGACGACCGCCCGCTGGTGCGCTACCTCGCGCCACGCCTGGCCTACGCGCCCGACTCCACGCCCGCCGAGCGCCTGCTGGCGCTGGCGCGCGAGCTGCACGTCGAACCGCCGACCATCGCCGCGCTCGACGCCGCGGACGCCGCGCGCCTGGCCGCCTACCTGCAGGCGCGCAACGGCTTCATCGAGGCCGGCCAGCGGGTGCGCCCCAGCGGCGACGTGCGCCACATGCTGGCCCAGGTGCAGCAGCCGCTGCTGGCACTGCTGCGCATCAGCCCCGAGTTCGCGCCGGCGCGCGAGCCGCTCGTGCGCATGGCCGACGCGCTGCAGGCGCTGGACCCCGACGCCGCCGGCGCGCTGCGCCGGGAACTCGCGCGTTCCGCCCCGCCGGACGCCCGCTAGCCACACGCCGTCGTCCTACAGCCGGAGCCTTCGCGCGCCGACACACGCGGCGGCGCGCCGCACGCACATTGGGCGCACCTGCACACGAGGGACATGTCATGCGAACCGGCGCGCTTGTGGTGGTCATCGGTCTGTTCCTGCCGGCAGCCCATGCCGAGCCGGCGCTGCCTGCGCGTGCGGCCACCGCCACGGCCCCGTGGAGCCTCTCGCTGCAGCTGCAGCAGCCCCACCTGCCGCGCCAGCTGCCGGCGCAGGCCCGGCCCTGGCAGCTGCACGACGCGCTGCTGCAGGGCGAGGCCGGCAGTGCGCGCCTGGCGTTCGAGTTCCACCCGCGGAAGGCCGGCGCCGACCTGCGCGACCTCGGCACCGTGCGCGTGCAGCTCAGTTCGCAGGGGAGCTTCTCGCTGCGGCCACGCCGCGGCGGCGTGCAGATGGCGTGGAAGGCCCGCTTCTAGCGCCGCGGGCATCCCCCGAATCGGACACTCAAGATCGGCGTCAGCCGGCCGATAGTCTGGTATTGCACCCGCCGGCGGCGGGTGCGCAGCCACTCTGGAGGCCGCATGCCGCGGCAGACAAGCAACCCGCAAGGCGGCGCCGTCCGCATTCCCTGGCCCGTGCTCGCGCCCTGCGCGGCCATCGCCGTTGCGCTGGCGGCGGCGCTGCGGCAGGGCCCGGCGAGCGGCATCGGCATCGGTGCCGGCGCCGGCGACGAGGTCGCGCGCACGATCTGGCTCTACCGCGGGCTGCTGGCGCTGGCGCTGGTCGCGGCCACGGCCGCCGCGGTGCTGTGCGTGCGCCTGCTGCGCCGCCGCGTGCGCGCCGAGCAGGCGCTGCGCGCCAGCGAGGAACGCCTGCAGCTCGCGCTGCAGGTCTCGGGGCTGGCCCTGTGGGACTTCCACGTGCCCAGCGGCGAGGTCTACCTGTCGGAGTCGTGGGCGCAGGCGCTGGGTGGCGCGCTCGGCGTCACCCGCACCACCTTCGCGGAGCTGTGCGCGCGCGTGCCCGAGGCCGAGCGCCCGGCGCTGCACGACAGCCTGCTGGCGGCGCTGAAGGATCCCGCGGCCGGCTACCGCGTCGAGCACCGCGTGCGGCGCGAGGACGGCGCCTGGCTGTGGAACCTCAGCGAGGGACGCGTCGTCGAGCGCGACGCGGAAGGCCGCGCGCTGCGCATGATCGGCACCAACCGCGACATCACCGACCGCAAGCAGGCCGAGGCCGTGCGGCGCGACCTGGAGGCGCAGCTGCGCGAGTCGCAGAAGATGGAGGCCATCGGCACCCTGGCCGGCGGCATCGCGCACGACTTCAACAACATCCTCGGCGCGATCCTCGGCAACCTGGCGCTGGCGCGCGAGGAGCTCGGCGCGGGGCATCCGGCCACGGCGAGCCTGGAGCAGTCGCAGCGCGCGGCGCAGCGGGCGCGCAGCCTGGTGCAGCAGATCCTGGCCTTCAGCCGCAACCAGCCGCAGCAGCTGCGCAACCGGCCGCTGCGGCCGCTGGTGGAGGAGGCGCTGCGGCTGATGCGCGCCACGCTGCCGGCCGGCGTGGCCATCGAGTCCAGCCTGGCGGACACGCCGCTGCACGTGCTGGCCGACGCGACGCAGATCCAGCAGGTGCTGATCAACCTGTGCACCAACGCCTGGCACGCGATGCAGGGCGCCAGCGGCCGCATCGCGGTGGCGCTCGATGCGGCGCGCTTCGACGACGGCCCGGCACCGCGCCCGGCCGGGCTGGCGCCGGGCGCGTATGCGCGCCTGAGCGTGCGCGACGACGGCTGCGGCATGGACGAGGCCACCCTGGCGCGCGTGTTCGAACCCTTCTTCACCACCAAGCCGGTGGGGCGCGGCACCGGCCTCGGGCTGTCGGTGGTGCATGGCATCGTCACGGCGCACGGCGGCGCGATCACGGTGCGCAGCAAGCCGGGCGCCGGCAGCAGCTTCGTCCTCTACTTCCCCTGCGTGGAACCGGATTCGCCGCAGGCGGTGGCCGCGCCGGCCTCCGATTTCGCGGTGCTCGACACCGGCGCGCAGCACCTCGCGGTGGCAGGCCGCCCGCACGTGCTCTACATCGACGACGACGAGGTGATGCTGCTGCTGGTGGAGCGCCTGCTCGGGCGCCTGGGCTGCCGCGTCACCTGCTGCCAGGATCCGCGGCGCGCACTGGCCCTGGTGCGCGAGCGGCCACGCGAATTCGACCTGGTGGTGAGCGACTTCAACATGCCCCAGTGTTCGGGCCTGGAGGTGGCCGGCGCCGTGGCGCGGCTGCGGCCGGAGCTGCCGGTGATCATCAGCTCGGGGCACGTGACGCAGGAGCTGCACGCCGAGATGCAGCGCAGCGGCGTGCGGGCGCTGATCCACAAGGAGAACACGCTGGAGGAGCTGGGCCAGGCGGTGCAGCGCGTGCTGCAGCCGGCCTGACGCGCGGGCGTCACGGCGCTGCGGGCCTGGCGTCAGGCGCGGCCGCGGGCCAGGCCGTGGCGGGCCGCGGCGCGGGGCCGTTGATGGCCGCGCGGTACTCGTCCTCCACGCTGGCGATGATGCGGCCCCAGTCCAGCCGCGCGGCCGTCTCGCGCGCCGCTGCGCCCAACGCGCGCGCCTGCGGCAGGTCGCCGGCCAGGCGGCGCGCCAGCGCGCAGAAGCCGCCCAGGTCGTCCAGCCGTGCCAGCAGCCCGTTCTCGCCGTGGCGCACCAGCTCGCCCGCGGCGGCGTGGTCGTAGGCCAGCACCGCCAGGCCGCTGGCCATGGCCTCGGGCACCACGTTGCCGAAGGTCTCGGTCATGCTGCCGAACAGGAACACGTCGGCCGAGGCGTAGTGGGCCGCGAGATCGGCACCGCGCTGCACGCCGGCGAACACGGCCTGCGGGCTGCGCTGCTGCAGCCGCGCGCGCTCGGGGCCGTCGCCCACCAGCACCAGGCGCAGCGAGGGGTCGTCGGCGCGCATCGCGTCGGCCGCGGCGAGCACGGCGTCGAGGTTCTTCTCGGGCGCCAGGCGGCCCACGCACAGCGCCACCATCGAATGGTCGTCGGCGCCCCAGCGCGCACGCAGCGCGGCACTGCGGTGCGCGGGGCTGAAGCGCTGCGTGTCCACCCCGCGCGCCACCACGCGCAGGTTGCGCAGGCCGGCCGCGGCGAGCTCGCTGCGCAGGCCTTCGGTCGGCACCATCGTGCAGGCGGTGCGGTTGTGGAACTTGCGCAGGTAGGCCATCACCGGCGCGCGCAGCCAGCCAAAGCCGTAGTGGCTGCTGTAGCTGTGGAAGTTGGTGCGGAAGTCGCTGACCACCGGGAGCTTCAGGTGCAGCGCGGCCTGCAGCGCCGACCAGCCGAGCGGCCCTTCGGTCACCACGTGCACCACGTCGGGCCGCTGGCGGCTCCACAGCTTCTGCAGCGCGCGCCGCGCCGGCAGGCCGAGCCGCAGCTGCGGGTAGCGCGGGATCGGCATGCCGGCCGTGAGCACGAGCGCCTCTGCGGGCCCGGTGGGCGGGGCCTCGTTGCGCGCCTGGCGCGGGCGGATCAGCTGCAGCTGGTGCCCGCGCTGGCGCAGGCCGTCGACCACCTGCGCCACCGTGGCGGCGACGCCGTTCACCTCCGGGGGGTAGGTCTCGGTGACCAGGGCCACGCGCAACGCGCGTCGGGCCGGCTCGATGTCGTCGACCACGAAGCTGCTCCCGTCGGCGTTGTCCATTGGCGGCCGATCTTCGCCGCCTTCTCCGACAGACTGATGACAGCGCCTGACGCGCAAACGTCACGGCTGCTTCACGGCGCTTTCACGCACGGCCGTCACCCTTTCGTCACGCGCCGGCCGGTCCGGCACCGAGGAGCACGCTTCGATGACCAAGGCATTCCTGCAACTGCTGGCCGAGCAGCGCTGGGACGACCATCGCTACTACCACCAGAGCCGCATCAACCAGTCGCTGCACTTCGTCAGCGCCCTGAGCTTCCTGGTGGCCTACGCGCTGCTGTTCGTGGACCCGGCCAGCGCGGCCCTGCTGGCCTGGGGCGTCAGCATGACCACGCGCCAGGCCGGCCACTTCTTCTTCGAGCCGCGCGGCTACGACCACGTCAACCAGGCCACGCACGAGCACAAGGAAGCCATCAAGGTGGGCTACAACCTGCGCCGCAAGGTGGTGCTGATGGCCGCCTGGGTGCTGGCGCCGCTGGTGCTGTGGCTGTCGCCGTCGGTGGGCGGGCTGATCCAGCCGGCCACCGGCTTCGCCGGCTACCTGCACGACGTGGGCATCGCCTGGCTGGCCCTGGGGGTGGGCGGGCTGCTGTTCCGCGTGCTGCACCTGTTCGTGCTGCAGGGCCCGATGGCGGGCCTGGCCTGGGGCACCAAGATCATCACCGATCCGTTCCACGACGTGATGCTGTACTGGCGCGCGCCGCTGCACCTGCTGCGCGGCGAGCTGCTGGACCCGATGCACCACGTGCATCTCAGGCGCTAGCTGGCCGGGAAGCGGGCTGCGGCCGGCTCCGGCGCCAGCCGCAGCGTGTTGGCGAGCAGGCTCACGGTGCGGTAGAAGCCGGCCAGCATCAGCAGCTCGAGCAGCGCCTCTTCGCTGAAGCGCTCGCGCAGCGCGGCCCACAGCGTGTCGTCGACGTCGCAGTGGGCGTGCAGCGCGTCGCACAGGCGCAGCAGCTCGCGTTCTTCCCCGTTCCAGCAGGTGTCGTCGGCACCGCCGTGCACCAGCGAGCGCAGCTGTTCGTCCGTCAGCCCGACATGGCGACCGAACAGCGCGACGTGCACGCCCCACTCGTACTCGCAGCGGCACAGCGCCGTGGTGCGGGCTATCACGATCTCGCGCTGGCGCAGCGTGAGGTGGCCGCGGTCCAGCAGGCCGGCGGCGAAGAACTTGCGGAACAGCCGCGGGTCGCGTGCCAGCGTGGTGAACAGGCGCAGCGGCGGCGCGCCGCGCATGGTGCGGTCCAGCAGGTCCTGCATGTCGGGCGGAAACGGCGGTTCGGCGGCGGCCAGGCGGGCAGCGTTCATGGGTGGCGACGCAGTGCTACGATTTTGGTAGCGTAGTCGCATTGCTATGAAAAGTAAAGCATGACCACCCGAACCCCCCGACCCGGCCGCGCGGTGCGCGGGTCGACCACCGGCCGGCCGCTGATGGCCGCGCTGGACCTGCTGGGCCGCCGTGGCGCCCTGCGCGTGCTGTGGGAACTGCGCGGCGAGGCGCCGCTCACCTTTCGCGCGCTGCAGGAGGCCTGCGACACCAACCCCAGCCTGCTGAACACGCGCCTGCACGAGCTGCGCGAGGCCGCGCTGGTCGACCATGCCGAGGGCGGCTACCGCCTCACCGCGCAGGGCCGCACGCTGCACGCGGCGCTGCAGCCTCTGCTGGACTGGTCGAGCCGCTGGACGCCGGGCTGATCAGCGCCGCGCGCTCAGCATCTCGCGCAGCAGGCCGCGGCGGATGGCCTTGTCGGTCAGCGCGCTGTCGTGCCACCACCAGCCGTCGTCGCGCATCGCGCGCGCCGCAGCCACGAAGCGCGTGCACACCGCGTCGAAGTCGGCCTCGCCGTAGTTCAGGCTGAAGATCAGCCGCCCGCTGCCCACCCAGCTCAAGGCCAGGCCCTGCTCGCGCAGGTAGAACTGCAGCATCCAGTTGTAGCGCGAGGGCCGCGTGTACAGCACCGTCCAGATCGTCGACAGGTTGGCCACCTGCACCGGCACGCCGGCCTCGCGCAGCTTCAGGTTCAGCGTCTCGGCGCGGCGGTTCCAGGTCTCGTCCAGGCCCTGGTAGAGGCGCCGCACCGGCTCGCTGTGCAGCCGCTCCAGGAACACCTGCATCGCGCCCATCACGTAGGGGTGCGAGTTGAAGGTGCCGCGGGCGAAGCAGATGTCGGCCGGCCGCTCGTCGCGAAAGCGCTTCATCAGCGCCGCCTGGCCGCAGACCACGCCCACCGGCAGCCCGCCGCCGAGCGTCTTGCCGTAGGTGACCATGTCGGCCTGGACGCCGAAGTATTCCTGCGCGCCGCCCGGCGCGAGACGGAAGCCGACGAAGACCTCGTCGAAGATCAGCACGATGCCGCGTTCGCTGCACACCGCGCGCAGTTTCTGCAGCCACTCGGTGTAGGCGGCGCGGTCGAAATGGGCGCGGCGGCTGCTGTCCACCAGCGCGCTGTCGCCGGGCGCGTTGGCGTTCGGGTGCAGCGCCTGCAGCGGGTTCACCAGCACGCAGGCGATGTCGCGCCGCCTGTGCAGCACGCGCAGGGTGCTGTCGCACATCTCCTTCAAGGTGTAGGTGTGGCGCGGCGGCAGCGGGTTGCCGGGGCCGGGCTGCACGTCCTCCCACCAGCCGTGGTAGGCGCCGGAGAAGCGCACCAGGTAGCGCCGCCCGGTGTGATAGCGCGCCAGGCGCACGGCCTGCATCACGGCCTCCGTGCCGCTCATGTGGAACGACACCTCGTCCAGCCCCGAGATGCGCCGCAGCTGCTCCACGTTCCAGGCCACCGCCGGGTGGTAGGCGCCGAGCACCGGGCCCAGATCGGCCACGCGGCGGCTGCCTTCTTCGATGCAGGCCTTGTAGAAGTCCTGGCCGAAGACGTTGACGCCGTAGCTGCCGGTGAGGTCGAAGAACGTGCGGCCATCGAGGTCGGTCACCGTCACGCCGCTCGTGCGCTGCACGAAGGCGCCGATGGCCAGGTGCTGGCGCAGGTAGTGGCCGTACTGGAAGGGCACGCGGTAGGCGCCGGTGAACTGCAGGTCCGAGATGTGCTCGCGCGCCTGCTTCGTGAGCGCGATGGAGCGTTCGTGGCGCGTGGTGAGCTGCTGCGCCAGCCGCGCGAAGCCGGCGCGGCGGCGCTGTTGCACCTCGGCGGGCGCGCCGTCGCTGCCGAAGAACCGGTCCTCGTCGTAGCGGTAGCCCGGCACCAGGCGCGCGACACGCTTGGCCATGCGCGAGTGGCCGGTGAGCGAGGGGTGCTTGGCCAGCGACAGCTCCAGCCGTTGCCGCACCGCCGGTACCAGGGCCGCCAGCGCGGCCAGCGCGACGGCGGAAAGCGCGAAGGTTTCGTTCATGGCCGCAGCTTGTAGGCGCGCCGCTTGACAGGCTGATGAACCCGCGCGCCGTCACGGCTTCGACGCACGAGCTTCATGCACCCGTCATGCCCGCGCCCGAGCATGCCGTCATGCCGACCCTCGCCGCGCCGGAGCGCACCCGCCTGCGTGATCGCCTGCTGCTGCAGGAAGACCTGAACTTCCTGCTGACCAACCGCATCCCGCGCCAGGCCGCGACGCACCTGATGGGCTGGTACAGCCGCATCCGCAGCCCGTTCCTCACGCGGTTGTCGATCGCGGTGTGGCGCTGCTTCACCGACCTTGATCTCAGCGACGCGAAGCGCCGGCGCTTCGACAGCCTGCACGCCTGCTTCACGCGCGAGCTGAAGAGCGGCGCGCGGCCCATAGACCCGCGGCCCGAGGTGCTGGCGAGCCCCTGCGACGCCATCGTCGGCGCGGTCGGCACGGTGCAGGCGGGCAGCGTGCTGCAGGCCAAGGGCTTTCCGTACCGGCTGGCCGAGCTGTTCGGCGACGCCGACCGCGCCGCGCCCTTCGAAGGCGGGCGCTACCTCACGCTGCGCCTGACCTCGGCGATGTACCACCGCTTCCACGCGCCGGCCGACGCGACGCTGAAGCACGTCACCTACATCAGCGGCGACACCTGGAACGTCAACCCGATCGCGCTGAAGCGCGTGCAGCGGCTGTTCTGCCGCAACGAACGGGCGCTGCTGAGCCTGCAACTGCCGGACGGGCAGCCGCTGGCCATCGTCGCGGTGGCCGCGGTGCTGGTGGCCAGCATCCGGCTGCACGCGCTGGACGTGCGGCTGCACCTGCGCTGGCAGGGGCCCAACGAGATGCCCTGCGAGCACGCGCTGGCGAAGGGCCAGGAGATGGGCTGGTTCGAACACGGCTCGACGCTGATCGTCTTCGTGCCGCCGGGCTTCGAGCTGGCGCCCGGCATCGCCGAAGGCCGGCGCCTGCGCATGGGCGAGGCGCTGCTGCTGCGCCCATGACACCGGCCACGGTCGACCTGGTCTGGTTCAACGCCGGCGGCGGCCACCGGGCGGCCGCGCTGGCTCTGGAAGAGGCGATCCAGGCCGGCGGCTACCCCTGGCAGGTGCGGCGCGTGAACCTCACCGAGGTGCTGGACCCTTCCGGCCTGTTCAAGCGCGTGATGGGCTTCGAGCCCGAGGACCTCTACAACCAGCGTCTGGCCAGCGGCTTCACGCTCGGGCTCAAGCAGGAACTGAAGCTGCTGCAGGGCCTGATCCGCGCCGGCCATGGCGCGCTGGTGCAGCGGCTGCAGCGCCACTGGCGCGCCACGCAGCCGGACCTGGTGGTCTCGCTGGTCCCCAACTTCAACCGCGCGCTGCACGACAGCCTGGCCGCGGCTCGCCCCGGCGTACCCTTCGTCACCGTGATGACCGACATGGCCGACCATCCGCCGGCGTTCTGGGCCGAGCCCGGCACGCGGCAGCACCTGGTGTGCGGCACGGCGCACGCGGCCGCCCAGGCGCTCGCGGCCGGGCTGCCGCCGGCGCAGGTGCACCGCAGCAGCGGCATGGTGCTGCGGCCGGCGTTCCATGCGCCGCAAACGGGCAGCCGCGACGCCCTGCGCCGCCTGGTGGGGCTGGACCCGGACGAGCCGACCGGCCTGGTGCTGTTCGGCGGCACCGGCTCGCGCGTGATGGCGCGCATTGCCGAGCGGCTGCCCGACACGCCGCTGATCCTGCTGTGCGGCCGCAACGAACGCCTGGCCGGCGAACTGAGGCGGCTGCCGGCGAAGGCGCGGCGCGTGGTCGTCGGCTACACGCCCGACGTGCCGCACTGGATGCACCTGGCCGATTTCTTCATCGGCAAGCCCGGCCCGGGCAGCCTCAGCGAGGCGGTGCAGATGGGCCTGCCGGTGATCGTGACGCGCAACGCCTGGACCATGCCGCAGGAGCGCTGGAACACCGAGTGGGTGCGCCAGCACCGCGTGGGCGTGGTGCTGCGCAGCTTCTCGCGCGTGGCCGAGGGCGTTGCCCAGGTGCGCCTCGAGCTGCCGCAGCTGCGTGCGAACGTGAGGGGCATGGACAACCGCGCGGTGTTCGAGGTGCCGCAGATCCTGCGGTGCATCCTGCAGGCGGCCGGCGCCGCGCCCGAAGAGCGGCGGCTGGCGGCGTCATCGGCCTGACGCGGCGCTGTCATGCCGGCGTCGCGCCCGCCGGCCACGATGCATGGCGCCATGCGACGCGACGAACTCCTCACCGCTGCCGCCGACGACACGCAGGATCCGCCGGATCCGCCCGGTGGCCCCGCGCTGCGCGTGCGCACGGTGTGGATCTCCGACCTGCACCTGGGCACGCCCGGCTGCCAGGCCGATGCGCTGCTGGACTTCCTGCGCCACGTGGACTGCCAGACGCTGTTCCTGGTGGGCGACATCATCGACGGCTGGCAGCTGCGCCGGCAGTGGTACTGGCCGCAGGCGCACAACGACGTGGTGCAGAAGCTGCTGCGCAAGGCGCGCAAGGGCACGCGCGTGATCTTCGTGCCCGGCAACCACGACGAGTTCGCGCGCCGCTACGTGGGCCACAACTTCGGCGGCGTCGACGTCGTGAAGGAGCACATCCACGAACTCGCCGACGGTCGCCGCCTGTGGGTGACGCACGGCGACCTCTTCGACGGCGTGATCCAGTGCGCGAAGTGGCTGGCCTACGTGGGCGACTGGGCCTACGAGCTGACGCTGAAGATCAACCGCCACCTGAACTCGCTGCGCGCGCGCCTGGGGCTGCCGTACTGGAGCCTGTCGCGGGCGCTCAAGCTGAAGGTCAAGCGCGCGGTCAGCTACGTCAGCGATTTCGAGTCCGCCGTGGCCCGCGAGGCGCGCGAGCGCGGCGTGCACGGCGTGGTCTGCGGCCACATCCACCATGCCGAGATGCGCAGCATCGACGGCGTGCTCTACTGCAACGACGGCGACTGGGTGGAGAGCCTGACGGCGCTGGTGGAGCACGCCGACGGGCGGCTGCAGATCGTGGACTGGTCTCAGCGCCTGGGCGTCACCGGCGAGGCGCCCGCGGCCGAAGCGCTGACGCCGTCGGAAGGCGCGGTCCTCAGCTGAGCGTGGCCGTGGGCCGCGGCCAGCGCTGCGGCCGTGACCAAGGCGGTGGCGTACATCACCCGGATGCGGGTCGGCATGACAGGCTCCTTCGAAGCGACGCGCTTCGCCCGGCATGCTGCGTGCCCGCCGTGACGCGGGCGTGAAAAGCCTGCGCTAGATCTTGCCGCTGTGGCGCAGCCGGCTCAGCGTCTCGGCCGACAGGTTCAGGTAGGACGCCAGCTGCTTCTGCGGCAGCAGTTCCGCCAGTTCCGGGTGCTTGCGCATGAAGCGCTGCACGCGGCCGGGCGCGTCAAGCAGGTGCAGCGTGATGGTGTGCGCCATGATCTCGCTCATCACGCGCATCACGTCGTACTCGAAGGACGACTTGGCCTCCGGGTGGCGCTCCAGGAAGGCCACCCACTCGGTCATCGTCAGGCGCGCCACGCGCGCCTTGCTGACGCAGACGATGCCGTAGGGCGTGGGCGTGCCCAGGCGCCAGGCGGCGTAGCTCGTCTCCATGTCGTCGGGCCCGGCGAAGCGCAGGATCATCTCCTTGCCCTCGGGGTTGCTGACCACGCGCTTGAGGATGCCGGACAGGATGAAGTACTGCCCCATCTCGCGCACGCCCTGGTTCAGCAGCAGCTCGCCCTTGCGGCCGTCGACGATGGTGAGGTGGGGCTCCAGCTCGGCCAGCAGCGATTCGTCGAGCGACTGGAGGATGACGTTGCGCCGGAGCTCCAGGCGGATGACGTTGCGTTCCGGATGTTCGGCTAGCAGGGGCACGGGGGACGGTCTCGAAATCCGGGAATCTTGACCGCGGTCATCGGTGGGCGCGGCGCGTCCGAATCATAGTCCACCCCCACGAAGAAGCGGGCCGGGCACGGCCGCCCGCACGAAGGAGAGACATGTCTTCCGTCCTCGACAGCCGTCCCCAGAGCGGGGCATCCGTTCGCGCCGACGACACGGCGCAGGAGAAGCCGCAGACCGACGGCTTCCACCTGCTGATCGACGCGCTCAAGCTCAACGGCATCGACACCGTCTACGGCCTGCCCGGCATTCCGGTGACGGACCTGACGCGCATGCTCCAGCAGGAAGGCATGCGCATGATCTCGTTCCGCCACGAGCAGCACGCCGGCCAGGCCGCGGCCGCCGCCGGCTTCATCACCGGCAAGCCGGGCATCTGCCTCACGGTGTCGGCGCCGGGCTTCCTGAACGGGCTCACCGCGCTGGCCAACGCGCAGACCAACTGCTTCCCGATGATCCTGATCTCGGGCTCGTCGGAGCGCGAGATCGTCGACCTGCAGCAGGGCGACTACGAGGAGATGGACCAGCTGGCCATCGCCAAGCCGCTGTGCAAGGCCGCGTTCCGCGTGCTGAATGCCGAGGACATCGGCGTGGGCATCGCGCGCGCCATCCGCGCCGCGGTGTCGGGCCGCCCGGGGGGTGTCTACCTCGACCTGCCGGCCAAGCTGTTCGCGCAGACCATGGACGCCGAGGCCGGCAAGCGCTCGCTGATCAAGGTCGTGGATCCGGCGCCGCGCCAGATCCCGGCGCCCGACGCCGTGGCGCGCGCGCTCGAGCTGCTGAAGGGCGCCAGGAAGCCGCTGATCCTGCTCGGCAAGGGCGCCGCCTACGCACGCGCCGACGCCGACATCCGCGCGCTGGTCGAGAAGACCGGCATCCCCTACCTGCCGATGTCGATGGCCAAGGGCCTGCTGCCCGACACGCACGAGCTGTCGGCGGCCGCCGCGCGTTCCTTCGTGCTGCCGGAAGCCGACGTGGTGCTGCTGATCGGCGCGCGCCTGAACTGGCTGCTGTCGCACGGCAAGGGCAAGACCTGGGGCGGCAAGCACCACAAGGACTGGGGCAGCCAGAAGTACATCCAGATCGACATCGCGCCCACCGAGATGGACAGCAACGTGCGCATCGACGCGCCGCTGGTGGGTGACGTCGGTTCCTGCGTCAGCGCGCTGCTGGCCGGCATCGCCGGCATCAAGGCGCCGGCCGACTGGGTGGCCGCGGTGGCCGAGAAGAAGAACAAGAACATCGCCAAGATGGCCGAGACGCTGGCCAAGGACCCGGTGCCGATGAACTTCCACAGCGCACTCAACGTGGTGCGCGACATCGTCAAGGCCAACCCCGACGCGATGCTGGTGAACGAAGGCGCCAACGCGCTCGACTTCACGCGCTCCATCGTCGACATGTACAAGCCGCGCAAGCGCCTGGACGTCGGCACCTGGGGCGTGATGGGCATCGGCATGGGCTTCGCCGTCGCCGCGGCGGTGGAAACCGGCGAGCGCGTGATCGCGGTCTGCGGCGACAGCGCCTTCGGCTTCTCGGGCATGGAGGTGGAGACCATCTGCCGCTACGACCTGCCGGTGTGCGTGGTGATCTTCAACAACAACGGCGTCTACCGCGGCACCGACAAGAACCTCGGCGGCGGCAAGGACGTTGCGCCCACGGTGTTCGTGAAGGATGCGCGGTACGAGAAGATGATGGAGGCCTTCGGCGGCGTGGGCGTCTACGCGAAGACGCCCGCCGAGCTGCGCGCCGGCATGGAAGAAGCCCTCAGGTCCGGCAAGCCCACGCTGATCAACGCGATCATCGACGAGACCGCCGGCACCGAGAGCGGCCGCATCACGAGCCTGAACCCGGCCGCGGCGCTGAAGAAGTAAATTCGTTTCACCGATACAGACAGAGCAAGGAGCCAAACAATGTCTGGGAACCTTCCCCTCCAAGGCATCAAGATCATCGACTTCACGCACGTGCAGGCCGGCCCCGCCTGCACCCAGCTGCTGGCCTGGTTCGGCGCCGACGTGATCAAGGTCGAGCGCCCGGGCGCCGGCGACGTGACGCGCAGCCAGCTGCGCGACCAGCCCGATGCCGACGCGCTGTACTTCACGATGCTCAACAGCAACAAGCGCTCGCTCACGCTCGACACCAAGAAGCCCGAGGGCAAGGCGGTGCTGGAGAAGCTGATCCGCGAATCGGACGTGATGGTCGAGAACTTCGGCCCCGGCGCGCTGGACCGCATGGGCTTCACCTGGGAGTACATCCAGAAGCTCAACCCCGGGATGATCCTGGCGTCGGTGAAGGGCTTCTCGGAAGGCCACCACTACGAGGACCTGAAGGTCTACGAGAACGTGGCGCAGTGCGCCGGCGGCGCGGCCTCCACCACCGGCTGGTGGAAGGGCGAGAACAGCGCGCCGACGATCTCGGCCGCCGCGCTCGGTGATTCGAACACCGGCATGCACCTGGCCATCGGCATCCTCACCGCCTACATCGGCAAGCAGAAGACCGGCAAGGGCCAGAAGGTCGCCGTCTCGATGCAGGACGCCGTGCTGAACCTGTGCCGCGTGAAGATGCGCGACCAGCAGCGCCTGGAGAAGGTGGGCTACCTCGAGGAGTACCCGCAGTACCCGCACGAGATGGAAGCCTTCGCCGACAAGGTGACCCCGCGCGGCGGCAACGCCGGCGGCGGCGGCCAGCCGGGCTGGATCCTGAAGTGCAAGGGCTGGGAGACCGATCCCAACGCCTACATCTACTTCACGGTGCAGGGCCACGCCTGGGAGCCGATCTGCGACGCGCTGAACAAGCCCGAGTGGAAGACCGACCCGGCCTACACCACGGCCAAGGCGCGTCAGCCGCACATCGAGAAGATCTTCGCCACCATCGAAGACTTCATCAAGGACAAGACCAAGTTCGAGGCCGTCGACATCTTCCGCAAGTTCGACATCCCGTGCGCGCCGGTGCTGTCGATGAAGGAACTGCTGGTCGACGAGTCGCTGCGCAAGAGCGGCTCGATCGTCGAAGTGCCGCACAAGGTGCGCGGCAGCTACTTCACGGTGGGCAGCCCGATCAAGTTCTCGGACCTGAAGCCCACCGTCACCGCGTCGCCGCTGCTGGGCGAGCACACCGACGAGGTGCTGGCCGAGCTGGGCTACACCGCGTCGCAGATCGCCGAGATGCACGCCGCCAAGGCGGTCTGACGCCCGCTGTTCCAAGCCGCGCCGGCCTGCGCAAGCAGGCCGGCGCGTTTGCTTTGTGAGCCCGGATTCATATGCGCCGCGAGCGGACTCTTTTGACGATCCGCAATTACCCGATCATGGTTAACCCCGATAAAATGGACCTCAGTCGATCACGAGTCCCATCGTCTCTTTCGCTTCGGAGGTTTCCATGTCGCACACCATCGTTTCCCAGACCTTCTCGCACTCCTTCGTCCCGCGCCAGGGCGTGCAGCGCTTCTTCGCCGAAGCGCGCGAACTGATCGCCGCGCTGCTGAACCCCGGTTCGGTGATCGCCGAGGTCGAACAGATGCGCAAGCTGCAGCTCGAGGCCGCGCGCATCGAGGCCAGCGACCCGGCGCGCGCGCGCGTGCTGCGCCAGCAGGCCGCACGCATCGGCCGCATGCGCTGAAGCGCGCAGACGCGCGCGAGGCGCGCGAGTTCCTCGGGGCTTTCATCGAGATGAAGCGCCCGCGTGCCCCCGCACGCGGGCGCTTCCTTTTTCTCAAACGATGACTGCGGTCAATGGAAGTTTGGGAAGCGGGCCCGACGATGTGCACAGAGCAAGGTCTGCCGCCGCGCCCTGCATCATCGGTGTCGCGGCCCGCTCGAACCGCATCCAAGAGAGCACACAAGGAGACAAGAGACATGACGCGTGTGACACGCCTTTTCGCAAGCCTGGCCGCGGGCGTTGCCGCGGCGGCCCTTGCGCCGGTGACGGCCTTCGCCTGGGAGCCCACGAAGCCGGTCGAGTTCGTGGTGCCCGCCGGCACCGGCGGCGGTGCCGACCAGATGGCGCGCCTGATCCAGGGCATCATCGTCAAGCACAAGCTGATGAAGGAGTCGATGGTCGTCGTCAACAAGTCGGGCGGCGCCGGGGCCGAAGGCTTCCTGGAAGTGAAGGAAGCCAAGGGCAACCCGCACAAGATCATCATCACGCTGTCCAACCTGTTCACCACGCCGATGGCCACCGGCGTGCCGTTCAGCTGGAAGGACATGACGCCGGTCTCGATGATGGCGCTCGACCAGTTCGTGCTGTGGGTCAACGCGGAGGCGCCGTACAAGACCGCGTCCGAGTTCGTCGCCGCGGTGAAGGCCGCCGGCCCCAGCAAGATGAAGATGGGCGGCACCGGCTCCAAGCAGGAGGACCAGATCCTCACCGTGGGCCTTGAGAAGGCCACCGGCACCAAGTTCATCTACGTGCCGTTCAAGGGCGGCGGCGAGGTGGCCGTGCAGCTGGTGGGCAAGCACATCGACTCGACCGTGAACAACCCGATCGAGGCCGTGGCGCAGTGGCGCGCCGGCTCGCTGCGGCCGCTGTGCGTGTTCGACGACACGCGCATGCCGTACAAGGACAAGATCACCGCCACGCAGAGCTGGAACGACATCCCCACCTGCAACGAGGCGGGCGTCAAGACCGACTACGTGATGCTGCGCGGCATCTTCATGGCGCCCGGCGTCAGCGCCGACCAGACCGCCTTCTACGTCGACCTGATGAACAAGGTGCGGGCCACGCCCGACTGGAAGGAATACATGGAGAAGGGCGCGTTCAACCAGACCGCGATGACCGGTGCCGACTACGTCAAGTGGCTCACCGCCGCGGAAGCCACGCACCGCACGCTGATGACCGAGGCCGGCTTCCTGGCGAAGTGAGTGCCGCGCGGGCGCCGCGTCAGGCGCCCGCGCTTTCCCCGAGCAGTACCTGAGAGAAGGTGGCCCGCAGCGGCCGGCCGTGGCCGCCGCATGCGGCAAACCGTGATGGGCACAGGAGAGTGTGATGGCGCAGGAACACGAAACGGGTGAGGAAGGCGGGCGCACGGTGGCGCGGCCTTCGACGGTGGACATGGTGGTGGCCGCCCTGGTGGTGGCGATCGGCCTGGTGGTGATCGTCGAGGCGCGCCGGCTGGGTGCCGGCTGGACCAGCGACGGCCCCGGCGCCGGCTATTTCCCGTTCTACATCGGGCTGATCCTCGCGATCGGCGGCGCTGGCATCCTGCTGCAGGCGCTGCGCGCCCGCGGCAGCGACGACGGCACCTTCGTCGACGACGTGCAGCTCAGGCGCGTGGCCTCGGTGCTGCTGCCGTCGCTGGTCTACGCCGGCGTGATCATGCTGCTGGGCCTGTACGTGGCCTCGGCGCTGTTCATCGCGCTGTTCATGATCATCCTCGGCAAGTACTCGCCGCTGAAGAGCGTGCTCGTCGGCCTGGGCGTCAACGCGCTGTTCTTCGTGATGTTCGAGGTGTGGTTCAAGGTGCCGCTCTACAAGGGCGCCCTCGACCCGCTCGCCTTCCTCGGCTACTGACCCCCGTTTTCCGGAGCTCCCGACATGGACGAACTCGGCGCACTGATGCACGGCTTTGCCGTGGTGCTGTCGCCGATGAACATCGCACTGATGTTCGTCGGCATCATCCTGGGCGTGCTGATCGGCGTGCTGCCCGGGCTGGGCGGCGCCAACGGCGTGGCCATCCTGCTGCCGCTGACCTTCACGATGTCGCCGACCTCGGCGATCGTGATGCTGTCGTGCATCTACTGGGGGGCGCTGTTCGGCGGCGCCATCACCTCGGTGCTGTTCAACATACCGGGCGAACCGTGGTCGGTGGCCACCACCTTCGACGGCTTCCCGCTGGCGCAGAAGGGCCAGGCCGGGCAGGCGCTGACGGCCGCGTTCACCTCGTCGTTCGTCGGCGCGCTGATCGCGGTGCTGATGATCACCTTCCTGGCGCCGCTGGTGGCCAAATTCGCGCTCAAGTTCGGCGCGCCGGAGTTCTTCGCGGTCTACCTGCTCACCTTCTGCAGCTTCGTCGGCATGGGCAAGGGCTCGCCGCTGAAGATCCTGGTGGCCATGGCGCTCGGCTTCGCGCTCGCCGCGGTGGGCATGGACACCGTGACCGGCCAGCTGCGCATGACCTTCGGCATGACCGAGCTGATGCGCGGCTTCGACTTCCTGATCGCCGTGATCGGCCTGTTCGGCATCGGCGAGATCCTGCTGTCGATGGAAGAGGGCCTCAGCTTCTCGGGCAAGAGCGCGCGCATCAACGCCAAGGTGGTGTGGGAGACCTGGAAGGAACTGCCCAAGTACTGGGCCACCTCGCTGCGCAGCTCGCTGGTCGGCATCTGGATGGGCATCACCCCGGGCGGCGCCACGCCGGCCTCGTTCATGAGCTACGGCCTGGCCAAGAAGTTCAGCAAGAGCGGCTCGAAGTTCGGCACCGGCGAGGTGGAAGGCGTGGTGGCGCCCGAGACCGCGGCGCACGCCGCCGGCACCAGCGCACTGCTGCCGATGCTGGCGCTCGGCATCCCCGGCTCGCCCACCGCCGCGGTGCTGCTGGGCGGCCTGCTGATCTGGGGCCTGCAGCCCGGGCCGCTGCTCTTCGTCGAGCAGAAGGAGTTCGTCTGGGGCCTGATCGCCAGCATGTACCTGGGCAACCTGGCCGGCCTGATCGTGGTGCTGTCGACCGTGCCGCTGTTCGCGTCGATCCTGCGCATCCCGTTCTCGATCATCGCCCCTGTCATCATCGTGATCTGCGCCATCGGCGCCTACACGGTGCACAACGCGATGCTCGACATCTGGTTCATGCTCGGCTTCGGCATCATCGGCTACGTGTTCAAGAAGCTCGACTACCCGCTGGCGCCGCTGGTGCTGGCGCTGGTGCTGGGCGACAAGGCCGAGGACTCGTTCCGCCAGGCGATGCTGGTGTCGCAGGGCGACGTGATGATCATGTGGTCCAACCCGCTGGTGGGCAGCATCACGACGCTGGCGCTGCTGATGCTGGTGTGGCCGCTGATCGGCAAGGTGATCGCGCTGGTGCGCACGCCCAAGACCGGCAAAGAGCAGCCGGCCTGACGGACGCACGGCGATGGCTTCAGCCCCGGTCGATCTGCAGGCGCTGTTCGGTGCGATCGGCGACGCGGTGGTCGTCGCCGACGCCGCCGGCGCGGTGATCCTGTGGAACCCGGCCGCCGAGCGCATGTTCGGCTTCACCGCCGAAGAGGCGCTGGGCCGGCGCATGGACATGATCATCCCCGAGCGGCTGCGCAAGCGGCACTGGGAGGGCTACGACCACTCGATGGCCACCGGCATCACCCGATACGGGCACGACGTGCTGCGCGTGCCGGCGGTGAACAAGGCCGGCGACGCGATGTCGATCGCCTTCACCGTCTGCATGCTGCACGACGACGCGGGCAAGGTGACCGCCTGCGCCTCGGTGATCCGCGACGAGACCGCGCGCTTCAACGAGGACCGCGCGCTGCGCAAGCGCCTCACCGAGCTCGAGGCGCAGCTCAAGGCCGTTGCGCCGGGCCCGCCCTCGGCGTCCTGAGCGAGTCGTCCGGGCCGGTGCGCGATGATGCCGGGCAAAGGAATTCTTTCGACTCCAGGAGCTCTTCCATGGCCAAGGCACTCGACGGCGTCCGCATCCTCGACTTCACCCACGTGCAGTCGGGACCCACCTGCACCCAGCTGCTCGCGTGGCTGGGCGCCGACGTGATCAAGGTGGAACGCCCCGGCGAAGGCGACGCCACACGCGCCCAGCTGCGCGACATCCCCGGCGTGGACAGCCTCTACTTCACGATGCTGAACCACAACAAGCGTTCGGTGACCATCGACACCAAGAAGAAGGGCGGGCTGAAGGTGCTGGACCGCCTGATCCAGAGCTGCGACGTGCTGGTGGAGAACTTCGCACCCGGCGCGCTGGAGCGCATGGGCATCACCTGGGAGCACATCCAGGCGCTCAACCCGCGCATGATCGTCGCCTCGGTGAAGGGCTTCGGCCCGGGGCCGTTCGAACACTGCAAGGTCTACGAGAACGTGGCGCAGTGCGCCGGCGGCGCGGCGTCCACCACCGGCACGGAGGACGGCATCCCGATGGTCACCGGCGCGCAGATCGGCGACAGGCCGCGGCCAGAAGGTGCTGGCGCCGATGCAGGACGCGGTGCTGAACCTGTGCCGCGTGAAGCTGCGCGACCAGCAGCGCCTGGAGCGCACCCACACGCTGCACGAGTACCCGCAGTACCCCGACGGCAAGTTCGGCGATGCCGTGCCGCGCGCCGGCAACGCCTCGGGCGGCGGGCAGCCGGGATCCATCCTGCGCTGCAAGGGCTGGGAGACCGACCCCAACGCCTACATCTACTTCATCACCCAGGCTGCCGTCTGGCCGGCCGTGTGCGAGGTGATCGGCGAACCCGACTGGATCGAGGACGAGGCCTTCAAGACGCCGCAGGCACGCCTGCTGCACCTGAAGCCGATCTTCAGGCGCATCGAGCAGTGGACGATGACCAAGACCAAGTTCGAGGCGATGGACATCCTGAACAAGTACGACATCCCCTGCGGGCCGATTCTCTCGATGAAGGAGATCGCGGCCGACCGCTCGCTGTACGAGACCGGCACGCTGGTGGAACTGGACCATCCCACGCGCGGCAAGTACGTGACCGTGGGCAACCCGATCAAGCTGTCGGACAGCGCCACCGAGGTGACGCGCTCGCCGCTGCTGGGCGAACACACCGAAGAGGTGCTGGAGCAACTGGGCTTCAGCGCCGCCGAACGCGAGGCGCTGCGCGCCGAGAAGGCGATCTAGCGTCGCAGGGAGAAGAACCGTGAACCACCGCGTCATCCACATCGCGCCCGAGGCCGGGGCGGTCTCGCGCCAGCGGCGCCGCGCCGCGCCCAAGGGCCGTGGCGTCGACCCCGAGGCGCTGGCCGAGGTGCGCGCGCTGCTCGGCGACCAGCCGCGCCGGCGCGACCTGCTGATCGAGCACCTGCACCGCATCCAGGACCGCTACGGCCATCTCTCGGAAGCGCACCTGGCGGCGCTGACGCAGGAGATGGGCCTGGCGCAGGCCGAGGTGTTCGAGGTCGCGTCGTTCTATCACCACTTCGACATCGTGAAGGCCGGCGACAAGGCGCCCGCGCCGTTGACCGTGCGGGTCTGCGACGGCCTGTCGTGCGAGATGGCCGGTGCGCGCGAACTGCTGGCGAAGCTGCCGGCGATCCTGGGCACCGAGGTGCGCGTGATCCCCGCGCCCTGCGTCGGCCGCTGCGAGCAGGCGCCGGTGGCGGTGGTGGGGCAGAACCCGGTCCCCGGCGCCAGCACGGGCGCCGTGCAGGCGGCGGTGAAGGCCGGCGCGGTGCAGCCGCCCGAGCGCACGTCCAGCCGCCACATCGGCTACGACGCCTACGCGGCGGACGGCGGCTACGCGCTGCTGACGCAGTGCCTGAAGGGCGAGCGCGACGTCGAGGCCATCATCGCCACGCTGGAGAACGCCGGCCTGCGCGGCCTGGGCGGCGCGGGCTTCCCGGCCGGGCGCAAGTGGCGCATCGTGCGCGGCATGGTGGCGCCGCGTTTGATGGCGGTGAACATCGACGAGGGCGAGCCCGGCACCTTCAAGGACCGCGTGCTGCTCGAGAAGGACCCGCACCGCTTCCTGGAAGGCATGCTGGTCGCCGCCTGGGCGGTGGGCGTCGCGGAGATCTACATCTACCTGCGCGACGAATACCACGGCTGCCGCGAGATGCTCACGCTGGAGCTGGCGTCGCTGAAGGCGCGCTTCCCGCTCGCCGCGCAGCTGCCGCCGATCCAGCTGCGGCGCGGCGCCGGCGCCTACATCTGCGGCGAGGAGTCCGCGATGATCGAGTCGATCGAAGGCAAGCGCGGCATGCCGCGGCTGCGGCCGCCCTACGTGGCGCAGGTGGGCCTGTTCGGCCGGCCGACGCTGGAGCACAACTTCGAGACGCTGTACTGGGTGCGCTCGCTGGTGGACCAGGGCGCCGAGTGGTTCGCCTCGCAGGGCCGCCACGGCCGCAAGGGGCTGCGCTCGTTCTCGGTCTCGGGCCGCGTGGCGCGCCCGGGCGTGAAGCTGGCGCCGGCCGGCATCACCATCACCGAGCTGATCGACGAATACTGCGGCGGCATGCTGCCCGGCCACAGCTTCTACGGCTACCTGCCGGGCGGGGCCTCGGGCGGCATCCTGCCGGCGCGCATGGGCGACATCCCGCTCGACTTCGACACGCTGCAGCCGCACGGCTGCTTCATCGGTTCGGCGGCGGTGATCGTGCTGTCCGACCACGACACCGCGGTGGACGCCGCGCGCAACATGATGCGTTTCTTCAAGCACGAGAGCTGCGGCCAGTGCACCCCCTGCCGCAACGGCACCGCGAAGGCTTCGGACCTGATCGAGAAGCCGAAGTGGGATCTGGCGCTGCTGGCGGAACTGTCGGCGGTGATGCGCGATGCTTCGATCTGCGGCCTGGGGCAGGCCGCGCCCAACCCGATCGACTGCGTGGTCAAATATTTCCCCCACGAGCTGGCATGACGCCCGGAGCCCGCGCATGAATGCCCCTCTGAACTCCAAGCGGCTGCTGCAGCCCGAGGCCCCGGCGGTCGAGTTCACGCTCGACGGCCGCAAGGTCGCGGCGCGCAGCGGCCAGACCATCTTCGAGGTCGCCGCCGAACACGGCATCGAGGTGCCGCACCTGTGCCACAAGCCGGGGCTCGAGCCTGCCGGCAACTGCCGCGCCTGCGTGGTGGAAGTGGACGGCGAGCGCACGCTGGCCGCGTCGTGCTGCCGCGCGCCGACCGCGAACATGGTGGTGAAGACCGACAGCGAACGCGCGCGCCGCTCGCAGAAGCTGGTGGTGGAACTGCTGCTGGCCGACCAGCCCGGCGGTGCCGAGCACGCCGCGCCGTTCACGCGCCACAACGAAGTGATGGAGTGGGCGCAGAAGCTGGGCGTCGGCGCCCCGCGCTTCGCCGCGCGCGAGGCGGTGGCCAGCGACCTGTCGCACCCGGCCATCGCGGTCAACCTGGACGCCTGCATCCAGTGCACGCGCTGCCTGCGCGCCTGCCGCGACGAGCAGGTCAACGACGTGATCGGCCTGGCCTTCCGCGGCGACCACGCGAAGATCGTCTTCGACATGGACGACCCGATGGCGGCGTCCACCTGCGTGGCCTGCGGCGAGTGCGTGCAGGCCTGCCCCACCGGCGCGCTGATGCCGGCCCGCGAGGTGGCGCTGCCGGTGCCGGACAAGCAGGTCGACTCGGTGTGCCCCTTCTGCGGCGTCGGCTGCCAGCTCACCTTCAACGTGAAGGACGACAGGATCCTCTACGTGGAAGGGCGCGACGGCCCGGCCAACCAGGGCCGGCTGTGCGTGAAGGGCCGCTACGGCTTCGACTACGCGCACCACCCGCAGCGCCTGACGAAGCCGCTGATCCGCCGCAAGGACGCGCCGCCCAAGAGCGGCGAGTTCCAGATGGACCCCGAGCGCATCATGGACGTGTTCCGTGAGGCTACGTGGGAGGAAGCGCTCGAGTTCGCCGGCGGCACGCTGGCGAAGCTCCGCGACACCCACGGCCCCCAGGCACTCGCCGGCTTCGGCTCGGCCAAGGGCAGCAACGAGGAGGCCTATCTCTTCCAGAAGCTGGTGCGCACCGGCTTCCGCTCCAACAACGTCGACCACTGCACGCGGCTGTGCCATGCGTCGTCCGTCGTCGCGCTGCTGGAAGGCATCGGCTCGGGCGCGGTGAGCAACCCGGTGATGGACGTGACGCAGGCCGAGGTCGTCATCGTCATCGGCGCCAACCCGTCGGTGAACCACCCGGTGGCGGCCAGCTTCATCAAGAACGCGGCGAAGGCCGGCACCAAGCTGATCGTCTGCGACCCGCGCCGCTCGGATCTGGCGCGCGTGGCGCACCGCTTCCTGCAGTTCCGGCCCGACACCGACGTGGCGATGCTCAACGCGATGATGCACGTCATCGTCGAGGAAGGGCTGGTCGACCAGGCCTTCATCGAGAGCCGCACCAGCGGCTACGAGGAACTGCGCCAGAACGTGGCCGCGTATTCGCCCGAGGCGATGGCGCCGATCTGCGGCATCCCGGCCGAGACGCTGCGCGAGGTGGCGCGGCTGTACGCCACCTCCAAGGGCTCGATGATCCTGTGGGGCATGGGCGTCAGCCAGCACGTGCACGGCACCGACAACGCGCGCTGCCTGATCGCGCTGGCGCTGATGACAGGCCAGATCGGCCGCCCCGGCACCGGGCTGCACCCGCTGCGCGGGCAGAACAACGTGCAAGGGGCGTCGGACGCGGGCCTGATCCCGATGATGCTGCCCGACTACCAGCACGTCTCGAAGCCCGAGGTGCGCGAGCGCTTCGAGCAGGCCTGGAAGCTCGCGCCCGGCAGCCTGCAGGACAAGGTGGGCCTGACGGTGGTGGAGGTGATGCACGCCATCGACGCCGGCACCATCCGAGGCATGTACGTGCAGGGCGAGAACCCGGCCATGTCCGACCCCGACGCCAACCACGCGCGCGCCTCGCTGGCGTCGCTGGAGCACCTGGTGGTGCAGGACATCTTCCTCACCGAGACCGCGTACCTGGCCGACGTGATCCTGCCCGCCAGCGCCTTCCCCGAGAAGACCGGCAGCTTCACCAACACCGACCGGCTCGTGCAGATGGGCCGCCAGGCCGTGCCGCCGCCGGGCGACGCGCGCCAGGACCTGTGGATCATCCAGGAGATCGGCAAGCGCCTGGGCCTGCCCTGGGACTACCGGCACGTGAGCGAGGTGTTCGACGAGATGCGCCACGTGATGCCCAGCATCGGCGGCATCACCTGGGAGCGGCTGGAGCGCGAGCACGCGGTCACCTACCCGTGCACGCACGAGGGCGACCCGGGCGAGCCGGTGGTCTTCACCGACCACTTCCCGCGCGAGGACGGCAGGGCGCGCTTCGTGCCGGCCGACATCATCCCGGCGGCCGAGCGGCCCGACACCGAGTACCCGATGGTGCTGATCACCGGCCGCCAGCTCGAGCACTGGCACACCGGCAGCATGACGCGCCGCGCCAGCGTGCTGGACGCGCTGGAGCCCGATCCCACCGCGCAGATCCATCCGCTGGACCTGGCCGCGATGGGCGTGAAGCCGGGTGACCTGGTCACCGTCGAGTCGCGCCGCGGCGCGGTGAGCCTGTACGCGCGGGCCGATGCCGGCACGCCGCGCGGCGCGGTGTTCGTCGCCTTCGCCTACTACGAGGCGGCGATCAACCGGCTCACCAATGCCGCGCTGGACCCGTTCGCGAAGATCCCGGAGTTCAAGTACTGCGCCGTCCGCGTCAAGGCGGGCGGCGAGCCGCCGCAGCAGAGCAGCTACGGCGGCGGCCGGCTGCTGAACCCGCACAGCCCGGCGCACGCCTGATCGCCCATCCCGTCGCACCCCCGCTGCAGGCAGCGGGCGGGCGCAGCTTTTGCCTGTGTTTCGTCTGGAGGAGAGAGTCCGTCATGAATTTCGACAATCCCGAGTTCTGGATCGCGCTGCTGCAGATCATCGGCGTGAACATCGTGCTCTCGGGCGACAACGCGGTGGTGATCGCGCTGGCCGCGCGCGGCCTGCCGGCCGACCAGCAGAAGAAGGCCGTGGCCTGGGGCAGCGGCGCGGCGGTGCTGATGCGCATCGTGCTCACCATCGTGGCGGTGCAGCTGCTGCGCCTGCCGGTGCTGAAGCTGCTGGGCTCGGGTGCGCTGCTGTGGATCGCGCTGCAGCTGCTGCTGCCCGAAGGCGAGGGCGAGGAGCACGGCAGCACCACGGGCGGGCTGGGCACGGCGATCCGCACCATCCTGATCGCCGACCTGGTGATGAGCCTGGACAACGTGATCGCCGTCGCCGCCGCGGCCAAGGGCAGCACGCTGCTGCTGGTGGTGGGCCTGGCGGTGTCGATCCCGCTGGTGGTGTTCGCGAGCACGCTGCTGCTGAAGGTGATGACGCGCTTCCCGATCATCATCACGCTGGGCGCGGGCCTGCTGGGCTACGTGGCCGGCGAGATGGGCATCGGCGACCCGCTGGTGAAGGGCTGGGTCGACAGCAACGCGTCCTGGCTGCACGTGGTGGCGCCGGCGGCGGGTGCCTTGGGCGTGGTGCTGATCGGGCGCTGGCTGGCACGGCGCGCCGAGGCGACGGCGGCGCAGGGCGCGCCGTCGGAGACGCCGGCGGCGGCAGCCGCCGCAACGGGGCCGCGCCGCATCCTGCTGGCGATCGACGGCTCGCCGGCCTCGCAACGCGTGCTGGACCACGCGCTGGCGCTGCGCAGCGAGATGCGCGACCCCGCGGCCATCGAGTTCCACCTCGCCAACGTGCAGCCTTCGCTGCCGGGTGACGTGAGCGGCTTCGTCGACAAGGCCGCGTTGCACGAGCACCACCACGCGCAGGCCGAAGGCGCCTTGCAGGGCGCGCGCGCGAAGCTGCAGGCGGCCGGCGTGGCCTTCAGCGTGCACGAGAGCGTGGGCAGCGCCGGCCAGCGCCTGGCCGAACTGGCGCGCAGCGTCGGCTGCGAGATGATCGTGATGGGCTCGCGCGGCCACGGCCCGCAGGCCTCGGCGCTGCTGGGCTCGGTGGCGCAGAGCACGATCGAACACGCCACCGTGCCGGTGCTGGTGGTCAAGTGAACGCCGCTTCCGCGACCCATCAGCTTCCGTTGATGCTTTGAATAAATTCAATTCATTTTCATGAATCGACGCCAGGTCTCAGAGTTCGACCCAACGGATCGAACGAGGAGACCCGAATGCCCGCCAACCACAGCCACGTCCCCAGTGCCGCCGCCCACGATGAAAGCGAACGCGAGGCCTACAACGCCGCCTTCTACGAGCTCGGGCTGCGCTGGCACTGGGACGGCGACACCTACGAACAGCTGCAGCGGGCCGGCGAACAGCCGGCCACGCGGCTGCGCCACTACCTGGAGACGCGCCAGGGCCACCTGCTCAAGGCCTACGACGCCGATTTCCTGGTGCGCGCGATCGAGAACACCAAGGCGGCCGTGCGCGCACGGCACGACCTGCAGCACACCCAGCGCCCGGCCTCCGCGGCCCCGGCGCGGCGCTTCGACTGGGCGCAATCGCTCGGTCGGGAACTGGGGGCCTGACGGCATGCCGTCGCCCCTGCGCCGCCGCCCGGGCCCAGGCCCGGCGCGTGCACCGGTTCTTGACTCGAGAAAGCTGTTCCCATCATGTCGAAGATCGCGATCATCGGCGCCGGAGCCATCGGCGGCCTGGTCGGCGCGCGCCTGGCGCTGGCGGGCGAGGAAGTCACCTTCCTCGTGCGCGGCGCCAACCTGCAGGCCATCCAGCAACAGGGCATCACGCTCGTAGAGGCCGACGGCACGCGCCACGTGGCGCAGAACGTGCGGGCCACCAACGACTACCGCGCCGCCGGCGTGCAGGACGTGGTGGTGCTCGGGATGAAGGCGCACCAGGTGGCCGCCGTGCTCGGCGACCTGCCGCACGTGATCGGCCCGGAGACGATCGTGGTGCCGATGCAGAACGGCATCCCCTTCTGGTACTTCCACGGCCACGGCGGCCCGCTGGCGGGCCGCACGCTGGAGACGGTGGACCCGGGCGGGTTGATCGGCCGGGCCATAGACCCGCAGCGTGTCATCGGCTGCGTGGTGTACCCGGCCTCGGAGCTGGTGGCGCCGGGTGTCATCCAGCACATCGAGGGCGACCGTTTCCCGCTCGGCGAGCTCGATGGCCGCAGCAGCGCGCGCGTGCTGGGCCTGTCGCAGACCTTCGTCGACGCGGGCTTCAAGGCGCCGGTGCTGGAGGACATCCGCTCCGAGATCTGGCTCAAGCTCTGGGGCAACCTCACCTTCAACCCGATCAGCGCGCTGGCGCACGCCACGCTGGAGGACATCTGCCGGCATCCGCTCAGCCGCGAGCTGGCCGCGGCGATGATGCGCGAGGCGCACGAGGTGGCCACCAGGCTCGGCATCACGTTCCGCGTGACGCTGGAGAAGCGCATCGCCGGTGCCGAGAAGGTGGGGCGCCACAAGACCTCGATGCTGCAGGACGTGGAGGCCGGCCGCGCGCCTGAGATCGACGCGCTGGTGGGCTCGGTGGTGGAGATCGCCCGCCTCACCGAGACCGCCACGCCGCACATCGACGCGGTGCACGCGCTGATGAAGCTGCTGGGGCAGATGATGGAAAGGGAACGCGGGCAGCTGAGCCTGCGGCCGCTGCCGGGCTGAGCGGGCCGTGCGCCACGCCACGCTGCGGCAGCTGAAGGTCTTCGAGGCGGTCGCGCGGCTGCTCAGCTACTCGCGCGCCGCCGAGGAGCTGCACCTCACGCAGCCCGCGGTGTCCACGCAGATCCGCAAGCTCGAGGAGCACGCCGGCAACGTGCTCTTCGAGCAGTTCGGCAAGAAGATCTACCTCACCGCGGCGGGCACCGAGCTGCTGCAGATCGCGCGCACGATCATCGAGCAGTTCGAGGCCGCGGACGCGGCGATGAAGCAGTTCAACGGCGTCGCCGGCGGCCGGCTGAACGTGGGCGTGATCAGCGCCGGCGACTACTTCTTCCCGCGCCTGCTGGTGGACTTCGCCGGCCGGCACGAGAACGTGGCGCTCAACTTCAGCGTGCACAACCGCCAGGGGCTGCTCAACCACATCGTCGAGAACCGCATCGACCTGGCGGTGATGGTGCGCCCGCCCACCGACCTGGACACCGTCAACGTGCCGTTCGCGCCGCACCCCTACATCCTGGTGGCGGCGCCGGGTCATGCGCTGGCGCGGGAGCTGGAGGTGTCCCGCGAGCGGCTGCTGCGCGAGGGCTTCGTGGTGCGCGAGCGCGGTTCCGACACCTGGAAGGCGATGGAGGAGGGCTTCGGCGCCGACATCGCGAACCTGCGCGTGGCGATGGAGATCGCCAGCACCGAGACCATCAAGCAGGCGGTGATGGCCGGCATGGGCATCAGCTTCCTGTCGGGCCACACCGTCAGCGAGGAACTGCGCGCCGGCACGCTGGTGCAGCTGAAGACCCCCGGCATGCCGCTGATGCAGCACTGGTACGTGGTGGTGCGGCGCACGAAGCGCCTGCCGCCGGTGGCGCAGGCGTTCCGCGATTTCCTGCTCGCCGAAGGGGCCGGGCTGATCGAGCGGCTGGTGCCCGTGCCCGCCCCTTGAGCGGCGCTACGCCAGCAGCGTGCCCAGCAGGCCGATGATGCCCAGGCCCAGCGCGGCCAGCGCGTCGCCGGCGATCAGGCCGCCGCCCAGCAGCGACGTGGCACTCATGTCGGCCGGCAGGGCGTCGTCGCCCGGCTGCGAGCGGCCGAAGCGCCTGGAAGCCCAGCCGGCCACGCTGCTGATCACGCCGCCGGCGGCGAACCAGGCGCCGGTGGCGATGCCGAAGAAGGCGCCGAACGAGAACGCGTAGGGCGAGGGCAGCAGCACCGCATCGACGACGAAGTCGGCCGCGCCGCCGGCCGGGCCGCCCTGCGCCATGCGGCGGTACGACGCGCGCGCGAACAGCCACTTGCGCGCCACCTGCACCACGAAGCCGATCGCGATGCCGACCAGGATGGCGTGGCGCTGGTAGGGCTTGTCGTCGATCAGCCCGCGCAAGGCGCCGACGAACTTGTAGGTCATCGCCGAGGCCCACTGGCCGGGCTGCTCGTCGGCCTTCATCACGGTCTGGTCGAGCGCCAGCACCGGGTAGGCGGACATGAAGAGCTTGGCGAACACCACCGTCATCACCGCGCCCATCACCAGGCCCAGCACCTGGAAGCGGAACTGCAGCACGCGCGGCGTGCCCAGGCGCCAGCCGGTGGAGCGGTCCTGCTGCATGTCGCCGGCCACGCTGGTGGAGACCAGCAGGATGCCGCCGGCCATCAGCCCCACGGTCGGGTCCTTCAGGCCGAGCGCGGCCATCAGCACCACCGCGGTGACGAAGGCAGCCGAGATCGGGTTGCTGTCGCTGATGCCCAGCGAGATGCCGTTGACCAGCGCGAACACGAAGACCAGCGCCACCGCGAACAGCATGAAGCCCACCGGCTGGTTCAGCAGCGTCGAACTCAGCCACACCAGCAGCGCGCCCCAGAACACGACCCAGGCGACGAGCCGGCCGGTGTGCACGCGCTTCCAGTCTTCCTGCGGCGCCTGCGACGCGGCCTGCAGCCCGCGCATGCGGCGCAGCGCTTCGATCAGGATCTGGCCGATGTCGAGGATGGCCGCGCCCATGATCAGGCCCAGGCCGATCAGGAAGGTGACCTTGCGGAAGGGGTCGCCGGCCTGCAACCAGCCGATGGAGACGAAGGTGGGCACGAGCAGCGTGCCGGCAATGCCGGCCATCAAGGCCGGCACGCCGATGCGCGCGCCGACCAGCATGCCGGCGCCCAAGGTGGAGGTCGACAGCTCGATGGCGCCCAGGAAGGCCAGCTTCGCGGCGCCTATGCCACCGGCGACGCCGAGCGCCGTGCCGCCGGCCAGGCGCGAGACCGAGCGGCGCAGCAGCACGGGGTCGGTCAGTGCACGCAGGATGTTCGCCACCGCCAGGCCCGACGGGAAGGTGAGCTGCAGCTTGTCGACCAGGATCGGCGTGTAGAGCATGCCGACGCCGGCGCCGAACATGCCGATGGCCAGCATGAACAGCATCAGCTGCCACACCGGCGGCTGCGGCAGGCCCATCCACACCATGGCCTGGATCAGCACGCCCATGCCGGCCATGCCGGCCACCGAGGCGGCTGCCGTCTGCATGTAGTTGGCGCCGTGCTTGCCCTCGGGCCCGTAGCCCAGCGTCACCGTCGACCCGAGGATGCCGGCCAGCACCTGCCCGCCGACGAAGAAGCCGATCGAGAAGTTCATGTACGAGGCGGTGACGCCGCCCAGCGGCCCCAGCACCAGGCTGCCCAGCAGGGCCAGCAGGAGGTAGTAGCGCTTGCTGCCGATGGGCGGCAGCCAGCCCCAGCGCTGCCCGGGGGCCGCAGCAGCGGCCGGCAGCGAGGCGGAAGAAGAGGTCATGGGAATCGGAACACGGTGCGCCGGTGGCGCGAAGCGGCGATTGTCGTCCGCTTGTCAGGCCCCGCCAGGCCAGGTCATCCCCACCTCCAGGCCCGGTTCGGCATGCCGGAACGAGAGCCGGCCGCCGTGGGCTTCGGCCACCAGCCGGCACAGCGTGAGGCCCAGGCCGGCACCGCCGGTGGCGCGCTGGCGCGCCGGATCGGCGCGGTAGAAGGGTTGCGCGAGGTGGACCAGCTGCTCGTCGCTGACGCCGGGGCCGTAGTCGCGCACAGAAAGCGCCAGCCCGCCGTCGGCGCCGCGCGCCAGCGTCACCTGCGGCGGCTGCGGCGCGCCCGGCGCATGGCGCAGCGCGTTCTCCACCAGGTTGCGCAGCAGCAGCTTCAGGCGCATCGGGTCGGCGGTGACGGGCGCGATGCCGTCCTCGAGGACGAGCGCGATCTCGCGCCCGGGGAACTGCGCCGCCACCGTCTCGCGCACCAAGGCGGCGAGGTCCACGCGCTCGGTCTGCAGTGCGCCGTGGCCCTGGGCCAGGCGCTCGCTCTCCAGCAGGTCCTCGATCAGGTGGCGCATCTCCGCCAGGTCGCGCAGCAGCGCGTCGCGATGCTCGCTGCCGGGCACCAGCTCGGCGTTCACGCGGGCGCGCGTGAGCGGGCTGCGCAGCTCGTGGCTGATGGCCAGCAGCAGCGCACGCTTGGCGTCCAGCATGCCGCGCAGACCGTCGGCCATGCGGTTGACACGTTCGGCCAGGTCACCCAGCTCGTCGTGGTGGTACGGCAGCGGAATGGGCTGCGAGAAGTCGCCGGCGCCGAAGCGCGACACGCCGTCGGCGATCGGCCCCAGCGGGCGCAGCAGGCGGCGCACGTAGGCGTAGGCCAGAGCGGTCATCAGCAGCAGCGTGAGCAGCGTCAGCGTGCCGAACATGCGCGGGCGCGCCGAAGGCGCCAGCGCCGCCAGGCCGAAGCGGATGCGGTGGCCGTCGGCGGTCTCGCGCACCGGCATCCAGCCATTGGCCATGAACTCGTGCTCGTTGCGGCCGCTGAAACGCGGGAACGGACGTTCGCCCGGGTGCGAGTCGAACTGCACGGCCGGGCCCTCGATGCGCACCGTGATCGGCAGCCGCGCGGCCAGTGCGCGTGCCTTCGCCACGTCCGGCGGGCTGCCGATCTCGGCGGCCAGCCGGTCCACGTAGTCGGCCAGCAACGGCTGCGCGTAGCCGCCCCACACCGCCTGCAGCGCGCGCTGGGTGCCGAACACGAACACCGTGGTGGACAGCAGCGCCAGCAGCACGAAGGCGGTGACCAGCCGCCACTTGATCGAATGGCGCCAGCGACCCTGCGCGTGGTGCCAGTGCCGGTGCCAGCGCCGGTGCCACCTCACACGCGAACCCCGGCGAAGCTGTAGCCGGCGTTGCGCAGCGTGTGGATGCAGTCCAGCGGCTCCAGCTTGCGGCGCAGCCGGCTCACCAGGATGTCGACCGCGCGGCTCATGATGTCCTCGGCCGAGCGCCCGCGCAGGCGTTCGAGGATCTCGTCGCGGCCGAACACGCGCTGCGGCGCCGAGGCCAGCAGCGCCAGCAGCTCGAACTCGGTGCCGGTGAGCTCGATGTCCTCGCCCTGGCGCTGCACGCTGCGCCGGTCCAGGTCGATCAGCAGGCCCTCGAAACGCAGCTGGCGCGGCGCACGCGGCGCGGCGGCGGCGGAGCGGCGCAGCACCGTCTGCACGCGCGCCAGCAGCTCGCGCGGCTCGAAGGGCTTGGGCAGGTAGTCGTCGGCGCCGAGCTCCAGGCCCACCACGCGGTCCATCACGTCGCCGCGTGCGGTGAGCATGATCACGGGCAGGGTGGCGTCGTCCTGGCGGATGCGCCGGCAGAGCGCGAAGCCGTCCATCTCGGGCAGCATCACGTCCAGGATCACCGCGTCGATGCCGCCCTGGGCCAGTCGCGCCAGGGCCGTGCTGGGCCGCGTGGCCTGCTCCATCTCGAACTCGAAGCGGCGGAAATAGGCCGCCAGCGGCGGCCCCAGGGCTTCGTCGTCGTCGATCAGCAGCAGGCGCGGCATGCAGGTCAGAACCAGCGGCGCACGTCGGCCGCGTAGTCACTGTACCAACCGCCGAAGGCGTGGCGCAGGCGCGCTTCCTCCTGCGGGATCACCAGCGTGTGCACCAGCGCCGCGAAGGCCGCGCCCACCAGGACCAGCGCGGGCGTGCCGAGCGCAGGCGCCGCGCCCAGCAGCGCGAGCGTGAGGCCCAGGTACATCGGGTGGCGGCCGAAGGCGTAGGGGCCGTCGTCGACGAAGCGCGGCCCGGCCCGCTTCAGCCACCACCATGCGGTGGCCGCCCACAACAGGCCGCCGGCCGCGACGGCCGCGCCGGCGGCGCGCCACAGCGCCTCAGCCGCGCCAGCCATGGTGGCCCCGCCGGTTCATCAGCTCGCGGACGCGCGCCTGCTGCTCGGGGCGCAGGCCGTCGTAGAAGTTGCCAATGGCCTCGATCAGCGCCGGGCTGGCCGTGGCCACCGCCTGGGTCTTGCCGTCGACCAGCGCCTTGGCCTGCGCGCGGTCGAAGCGTTCGCCGGCGAACAGCGCCGTCAGCTGCGCACGCGGGTCGGCGCCCGGGCCGCGCAGCTGGTCGCGCTGCTGGCGGAGCTGTTCGGCCAGCGCCGCGAGCGAGGCCTTCTGCGTGTCGTCGAGCTTGAGCTCGCGGCCGATCCAGTCCACCGCGCGGGCCTGGAAGCGGGCCGCGCTCTCGGGGTCGCCGCCGTGGCGCCAGGCGTGGCGGTCGCCGTGGTGCGAGCAGGCGTAGAGCCCGCCGAACAGCACGCCGGCGCCGATGGCGCCGAAGAGGGTGCGTTTGATCCAGCGTCGCATGCGATGTCTCTCCAGGGGTGTCGATGGCGGCATGCTCCGCGGCGGCGCGCGGCGCGTCCTTTCGGCCCCGTATCGCTGCGTAACGTTTCTTGTCGTGCCGGGCGTAGCATTTGCGCATGAGCGAACAGGCACTGCCCGACGACTGGATGGACTGGGTGCGGCTGAACGTCTCGCGCGGCTGCACGCGCGAGTCGATGGTGGCGCTGATCGTGCAGGGCGGTTTCCGCGAGGACCTGGCCCATCTGGCGATCGACGAAGCCAGCGGCAGCGGCGGCGGCCCGCGCCTGCCCACCGAGGCGCCGCGCCCGCGGCCGCAGCCGCGCACCGAGGCCAACACGGTGCTGGTGGACGGCCGGGAGATCCGCGTGGCGCTGGAGGTGGAGCGGCCGCAGGTGGTGGTGTACGACGGCCTGCTCGACGAGGCCGAGTGCGCCGCGCTCATCGAGCTGGCCGACAGCCGGCTGGCGCGTTCCACCGTGGTCGACGACGACAACGGCGGCCTCAAGGAGCACGTGGACCGCACCAGCGCCGGCGGCTTTTTCCAGCGCGGCGAGAACGAGCTCGTGGCGCGTGTCGAGGCACGCATCGCCGGGCTGCTGGGCTGGCCGGTGTCGCACGGCGAAGGCCTGCAGGTGCTGCGTTATGCGGTCGGCGGCGAATACAAGCCGCACTTCGACTTCTTCGATGCCGAAAAGCCCGGCGGCGCCGCGCACATGGCCGAAGGCGGGCAGCGCGTGGCCACGCTGGTGATGTACCTGAGCGACGTGGAGGCCGGCGGTGCCACGTCCTTTCCGAAGCTGGGCCTGCACGTGCGGCCGCGGCGCGGCTCGGCGGTGTACTTCGAGAACACCGATGCGCGCGGCGCGGTGATCCCGAACTCGCTGCACGCCGGCGCGCCGGTGGTGGCCGGGGTGAAGTACATCGCCACCAAGTGGTTGCGCGAGCGCGTCTACGGCACGGCGGAGCCGGCCGCCGCACAATCGACTTGATCCCACCCTTTCGCCACCGCCGCAAAGCCCATGTCCGCCGCCGATCCGCACGCCCTCGAACTGGCCTTCACCAGCGCCCGCACCTTCAACCGCTTCCGCCCCGAGCCCGTCAGCGACGAGACCCTGCAGCGGCTGTACGACCTGCTGAAATGGGGCCCGACCTCCATGAACACGCAGCCCGGCCGCTACCTGTTCCTGCGCAGCGCCGAGGCCAGGCAGCGCCTGAAGCCCTGCCTGTCGCCGGGCAACGTCGACAAGACGATGGCAGCGCCGGTGGTGGCCATCGTCGCGATGGACACGCAGTTCTTCGAGCACCTGACCGAGCAGTTCCGCGCCTTCGACGCCAAGCCGATGTTCGCGGGCAATGCCGCGCTGGCCGAGACCACCGCCTTCCGCAACAGCTCGCTGCAGGGCGCCTACCTGATCATGGCGGCGCGCCTGCTGGGCCTGGACTGCGGGCCGATGAGCGGCTTCGACCCCGCCAAGCTCAACGCCGAGTTCTTCCCCGACGGGCGCTTCAAGGCCAACTTCCTGGTCAACCTGGGCTACGGCGACCCGGCCGGCAACTACCCGCGCGGCCCGCGCCTGCCTTTCGAGACGGCGGTGCAACTCCTGTAGCGTGAACTCTTCGCGTCACAGGGAAGAGGCGCGCCACCTGTGCATGACAGAATGAAAAGTTGACCGTTCTCGCGCCTTGCCACCCATGAAGATCCTGCTCACCGGCGCCGCCGGTTTCATCGGCATGACCACCACGCTGCGCCTGCTGGCGCGGGGCGACACGGTGGTGGGGCTCGACAACCTCAACGACTACTACGAGGTCAGCCTCAAGGAGAACCGCCTTGCGCGGCTGACCCCGCACCCCAACTTCCGCTTCGTGAAGATGGACGTGGCCGACCGCGCCGGCATCGAGAAGCTGTTCGCCGACGAACGCTTCGACCGCGTGATCCACCTGGCCGCGCAGGCCGGCGTGCGCTACTCGCTGAAGAACCCGCACGCCTACATCGACAGCAACATCGTCGGCTTCATGAACATCCTCGAGGGCTGCCGGCACTCGGGTGTGCAGCACCTGGTGTATGCGTCGAGCTCCAGCGTCTACGGTGGCAACACCAAGATGCCGTTCTCCGAGCACGACAGCGTCGACCACCCGGTGAGCATGTACGCGGCCACGAAGAAGGCCAACGAGCTGATGGCGCACACCTACAGCCACCTGTTCAACCTGCCCACCACCGGGCTGCGCTTCTTCACCGTGTACGGCCCGTGGGGCCGGCCCGACATGGCGCTGTTCCTGTTCACGAAGGCCATCCTCGAGGGCCGGCCGATCGACGTGTTCAACCACGGCAACATGCAGCGCGACTTCACCTTCGTCGACGACATCGTCGAGGGCGTGATCCGCGTGATGGACCGCACCGCCGCGCCGAACCCGGCCTACGTCAGCGACACGCCCGATCCCGGCACCAGCAACGTGCCGTTCCGGGTGTTCAACATCGGCAACCACAACCCGGTGCAGCTGCTCGACTACATCGCCTGCATCGAGGACGCGCTCGGCATGAAGGCGCAGAAGAACCTGCTGCCGCTGCAGGACGGCGACGTGCCGGCCACCTATGCCGACGTCGACGCGCTGCGCGACTGGGTCGGCTTCGCGCCGGCCACCGACATCAGGACCGGCGTCGGCCGCTTCGTGGCCTGGTACCGCGAGTACTACAAGGTCTAGCGCGGACCGGGCGGCACGACCTTGCTGACCGCCGCGTCGCCGCTCCGCTTCGGCCCCGAGGGGCGCTTCCTGCTCGAGCCCGCCGAGCGCCGGCTGCGGGTCGACGGCGAGCCGATCGCGCTCGGCGCCCGGGCGCTCGACCTGCTGGTGGTGCTGAGCGCCGAGCCGGGCCACCTGCTGACGAAGGACGAGCTGCTCGACCGCGTCTGGCCGGGGCTGGTGGTGGGAGAGGCGAACCTGCAGGTGCAGATCTCGAACCTGCGCAAGGTGCTGGGCGGCGACACCATCGCCACCGTGCCGGGTCGCGGCTATCGCTTCGCGGCCGAGGTCCAGGTCCAGGTCCAGGTCCCCGCGCCGGCCGCGCCGGTTCCTGCCGCGCCGCCGGCGGCGGCCGCGGTTGCCGCCCCGGCCCCGTCTCCGTCGCCGCTGCCGCAGGCCGCCGGGCCGCGTCTGGTGGGCCGCACCGACGAACTCGCGCAGCTGCAGCAGTGGCTGCAGGCGCCGGGCTGCGTCACGCTGGTGGGCACGTCCGGTGTCGGCAAGACCAGCCTGGCGCGCGCGCTCGTCGCCGGCTGGCCCGGCCGCGGCCTGTGGGTGGACCTGGCGGCGCTGGAGCAGGGCGCGCAGCTCGTCCCGGCGCTGGCCCGCGCGCTGGCGCGCCCGCTGCCCGAAGGCGACCCGCTGCCCACGCTGCGCCGTGCGCTGGCGGGCGAGGAGCGCCTGCTGGTGCTGGACAACGCCGAGCACGTGGTGCAGGACTGCGCCGAGCTGGTGGGCGCGCTGCAGGACCTGCCCGACCTGCGCTGGCTGGTGACGAGCCAGCTGCCGCTGGCGCTGCCCGGCGAGCGCGTGCTGCGGCTGCAGCCGCTGGCGCTGGACCCCGGCGCGCAGGCCCGGCCTGACCATCTCGGCGACGGCGCGCTGGCGCTGCTGGTGGAGCGCATCCGCGCGGCCGACCATCGGTTCAACCCCACGCCGGCCCAGTTGCCGGTGCTGGCCGAGATCTGCGCCCGGCTCGACGGGCTGCCGCTGGCCATCGAGATGGCGGCCGCCCGCGTGCCGCTGCTGGGCGTGCAGGCCGTGCACGACGCGCTGGCCGAGCGCTTCGCGCTGCTGACCCGCGGCCACCGCAGCGCGGCGCCACGCCACCGCACGCTGCACCAGGCGCTGGAGTGGAGCTACAAGCTGCTGTCCGGCGACGAACAGCGCCTGCTGCGCCGGCTGGCCGTGTTCGCGGGCGGCTTCACGCTGGATCTCGCGGTGGCGCTGGCCACACCCGACGGCGAAGGCGTGGCGGGGTTGCGCTGGGAGTTGATCGACCGGCTGGCCGCGCTGGTCGACCGCTCGCTGGTGGTGGCCGGCCCCGAAGAGCCGCCGCGCTACCACCTGCTGGAGACGGTGCGCGCCTTCGGCCTGGAGCAGCTGGCCGAAAGCGGCGAGCTCCCCTCCGCGCGCCGCCGCCACGCGCAGGTGCTGCGCGCGCTGTTCGCGACGGTGCCCGGCGGCTCTTCGCCGTTGCACCTGGCCGAGATGGAGAACGCCCGCGCGGCCTGGAGCTGGGGCTGCGCCGAGGACCTGGCGCTGGCGGTGGAGATCGCCAACGGCGCCGCGCTGGCTGCCACCTTCACCGCTTGGCGCCAGGAGTGCACGCACTGGCTGCACGCGCTGGAGCCGGCAATGAACGCCGAGGCCGGGGCGCAGCTGCCGCTGGCGCTGCGGGTGGCCTGGTGGGTGCAGCACGCGCGCGCGCTGGTGCTGCGCAGCGGCGCAGGGTCGGCGGCCGCTGCGCGCCGGGCCACGGCGCTGGCCCGCGAGCTGGGCGACCCGCGGCAGACGCTGAATGCCGCCAGCGTCTGGGTGCGCTCGCAGCAACAGGCCGGGCCCGAACTCGACGAGGCGGTGGCCGCGCTGCAGGCCGCCGCCGAGGGGGTGCACGACCTGCAGCCGCGCGAACGGCTGAGCCTGCAGGGCGCGCTCAGCCGTGCGGCCCTGATCCGGCAGGACATCGAAGCCGCGCTCGACGGCCGCCTGGCCGAGGCGCGGCTGGCGCGCGAGGCCCACTGGCCGGCCGCCGAGGACGCCGCCGAGTCCAACGTCGTCAACATGCTCAACGCCCTGCAGCGCCACGACGAGGCGCGGCGCCTGGGCCAGGCGCTGCTGGCGCGCGTGGACGAGCGCGGCGGCGCCACCGAGGGCAACCTGCCCTGGGTGCTGAACGGGCTGATCACGGCCTGCATCCTGTCCGGCCGCATCGAGGAGGCGGTGGACCTGCTGCCGCGCGCGCAGGCGGCGCGGCGGCGCTTCGGCACACCGGTGCTGGCGCCGGCGCTGGTGCAGCTGGCCCTGGCGCGGCAGCAGCACGAAGCGGCGGCGCGGCTGATCGGCCACGTGCGCGCCAGCTATGCGGCGCAGGACATGCAGGTCGACCCGGTGGACGAGGCCAACCTGATGCTGGCCGCCCGGGCCGCCGCGGCGGTGCTGGGCGACACGCTCGCGGATGCGCTGGTCGCCGAAGGCCGGCGCCTGGGTGACGCCGACGCGGCCACGCTCGCCGGCGGCCGGCCGGTGGACTGACCGGGGTCAGCGCTGCTTGAGCAGCTCGTGCACGAACTGCACCGGCACCGCGTAGGTGATGCCGGTGGGGCTGGACAGCGCACTCTCGCGCGCCCCTTTCAGCAGCCCCATGCTGACGACACCGATCACGCGGCCGCTGGCGGCGTCGAACAGCGGGCCGCCGCTGCTGCCGGGGTAGGCGGTGGCATCCAGCTGCAGCATCTCGAACGTGCCCTGGCGCAGCTGCGCGATGGCGCGCGGGTCCAGCTGCGAGGCGCTGTTGGCGGGCAGCGCGGTGCTGGTGATGCTGGAGACGATGCCGCGGTGCGTGACGGTCGCGAAGCCCAGCACGCCGCCGATCGGGTAGCCCATCAGCACCACGTCCTGGCCTTCGCGCGCGGTGCCGGGTTCGGCCAGGCGCAGCGCCGGCAGCGGCGGGCCGTCGATCTGCAGCAGCGCGAGGTCGCGCGGCCGGTCGGTGGCCACCACGCTGGCGTTGCGCAGGTTGCTTTCGCTGCGGCCCACCATCACCACCAGGCGCGTGCCCTCCGCCCCGTCGCCGGCGGCGGGCAGCACGTGGAAGTTCGTGACCACCAGGTTGCCGTCGCCCACCACGAAGCCGCTGCCGCGGAAGCCGAAACGCGGGCTCGCGGTGGGGTGGTAGGTGCCCACCGGCAGCACCGAAGGCTTGCTGGCCGCCGCCAGCGCGGGCAGGTCGGCCGCCTGCAGCGGCCCCGCCACCGCGGCCGCCCAGGCCGCCAGCAGCAGACAGGCGCGACGGGTCGGCTTCATCGCTACAGCGTCTTCAGCAGCGCGGCCACCTCGGCCTGGCCGCTGAAGCGGTCGCCCAGCCGCGCCAGCGCGTCCAGTTCCGCGCGCGCGCCCGTCTTGTCGCCGCTCTTGATGTAGAGCTTGGCCAGGCGCAGGCTGAGGCCCGGATCCTTGGGCGCCGCGGCGATGGCGCGCTTCTGGGCCTCGATCGCCTTGGGTATCTGGTTGTCGGCCTCCAGCGCCGTGGCCAGCGTGTCCAGCAGCGCGCTGCGGTTGGGCAGCAGCTGGTTGGCCTTCTCCGCCATCGCCACCGCCCCGGGCTTGCCCTGGCGCGCCAGCACCCAGGCCAGGTTGTTCAGGGCCAGCGCATGGTCCGGCACGAGTTCGAGCACGGCACGGTAGCGCGCCTCGGCGCGTGGCAGGTCGCTCATCGTCAGCGCCTGGTCGCCCAGATGGAACAGGAACACGGTGTCCTTCGGGTGCGCCTTCATCCACGCGTTGGCCAGCCGTTCGGCGTCGGCCCCCTTGCCCGCGTCCACCAGTGCCACGTGCAGCTTGAACTGCAGCTCGGTGCTCTCGGGCGCGCGCTGCGTGGCGGCGCGGAACGCCGCGATCGACGCCTCGTGGTTGCGCGTCGTCGACTGGATCTCGCCCTCGAGCGCGTAGCCGGCGGGATCGGTGGGGTGCGCCTTCTGCATCTCGCGCGCGATCGCCAGCGCGTCCTGCGGGCGCTTGTCCTGCAGGGCCAGCTGCGCCAGCGAACGCTGCGGCGCCACCAGGCCCGGCTGGAGTTCGGCGGCGCGCTTCAGCGAGCGCGTGGCGGCGCCCGTGTCCTTCGCGGCCGCATAGGCCTCGGCCAGGCGCAGCTCGGGCAGCGCGCTGCGCGGCTGCAGGCTGGCGAGCTTGCGGAAGGTGGTGATCGCACCCTGGTGGTCGCCGGCCGCCATCTCGGCGCGGCCCTTGGCGTCGAGGATCTCGACGCTGTCCGGCACGGCGGCCAGTGCGTCCTGCGCCGCCTGCAGCGCCGCGCGGGGATCGTCGCCGGCAGCCAGCAGGCCGATCAGCAGCAGCCGGGGCTTGGGCTCGGCCGGCTCCATCTTGACGGCCTCGCGCAGCATCGCCGCCACCGTGGCCGGGGAACCGCCGTTGCGCTGTTCCAGTTCCGCCAGCGCGAGCTGGGCCTGCCAGCTGCGGGGGTTGGCCTTCAGGTGGGCCTCGAAGCGTTGGCGCGCCGCGTCGGGCTTGCGTTCGGCCAGGTCCAGCGCGGCCAGCGAAGCCACGGCCGCGAAGTAGCCCGGGTCCTTGGCCAGCGCCGCCTCGTAGGCGCGCCGGGCGCCGGCGCTGTCCTTGCGCAGCGCCAGCACGCGGCCGCGCAGCTGCAGCGGCAGGGCCTGGTCGGGCATCTTCTTCTCGAGGCCATCGATCGCCTTCAATGCCCCTGCCGTGTCGTTCTGGCGCAGGCGGGCGCTCACCAGCGCCAGGTCGGCACGGGGGCCGCCCTCGCCGGCCGCCACGGCCTCGAGCTCGGCCGTCGCGACGGCCATGTTGCCGCGCGCCAGCTGGGCCATGGCCGCCGTGGTGCGCACGCGGGCGTCCTGCGGCGCGATCTGCAGCGCCCGCTTGAAGGCCTCTTCGGAGCGCTTCGCATCACCCAGCTGCAGGTGCGCCTCGCCGGCGAGGGAGAGCGAGTTGGCGTCGACCGCGGGGCTCTCGAGCACCGGCTGCAGCACTTCCAGCGCCTTGGCCGCCTGGCCCGAGCGCAGGCAGGCCTGGGCGAGCATCTGGCGCGTCAGCAGCTGGCCCGGCGCCAGGCGCAGCGCCTTGCTCAGGAAGACCTCGGCCTGTGCGAAGCTGTTCATCCGGAACGAGGCTGCGCCGGCCAGCTCGAGCACGCGCACGTTCTCCGGCATCGCGCGCAGGATCTGGTCGGTGAACTCGCGCGTGCGGCGGAAGTCCTGGTCGACGAAGGCCAGCTGGGCCTCCAGGAACAGGGCCTCGGGGTGGCGCGGCGCCTGCTTCTTCAGCAGGGCGAGCTCGGCGCGCGCCTCGTCGTTGCGCTGCAGCTGGAACAGGATGTTGGTGACCGCCACCCGGGCCGGCACCGACTCCGGGTTCGCCTTGAGCGCGCGCCGGAAGGCCGCCAGCGCCGCCTCGGTGCCGCGCTTGCCGGCCAGCAGCAGTTCGCCCTGCAGCACACCGGCGCGGTCGTTGGCGGGGTTGGCGGCGACGACCGCGTCGATCATCGTCAACGCACCGTCGATGTCGCCGCCCACCGCCTTCAGGCGCGCCAGTGCGATGGTCGCCGGCACGAAGCCCGGACGCAGGCGCAGCGCCTCCTCGGCGGCGGCACGGGCCTTGTCGTACTCGCGCTGCGTCGCGTAGGCGGTGGCCAGCGAGGTCTTGAAGTCGGCAAAGGCAGCAGGGTCCTGCAGCGCGAGGCCGCCGTGCTGCACCACCAGCTTGGCATCCTGCCCGGTCAGCAGCATGGCACGGGCCAGCTCGGGCATCACCTGCTCGTCGGGCACCTGCAACTCGCGCGCCTTGTTCAGCTCGACCAGCGCCGCGGCCGCGTCGCCGCCCTCGAGCAGCGCCTTGCCCAGACCCAGGCGCGCGGCGCCGTTGGCGGCGTCCTTCTGCAGCGCGTTCTTGAACTGGATCACCGCGCCCTTGGTGTCCTTCTTCTCGAGCAGCGCCTGGCCCGAGGCGACGAGGTCGGTGCTCGAATCGCGGCCGCAACCGGCGGCCAGTGCCAGCACCATCAGGGCGGCCAGCGTCGTGGAATTGCGGATCATCGATGCCATCCTCGGTCCCTGTCTCCATCCGGGCCGCCACGGGCAGCCCCGGGGCGACTCACTTGATCGACAGCCGCTTCATCAGGTCGTACAGCGTCGGCCGGCTGACGCCGAGGATCTCGGACGCCTTCACGATGTTGCCGTTGCTGCGCGCCAGCGCGGCCACGATCGCCTGCCTTTCGGCGGCTTCGCGGATGGTACGCAGGTCCAGGTCGGACACCGCGGCGTCCCCGCCCTCGCCTGCGGGGATGCGCAGGCCCAGGTCCTCGGGCGTCAGCCGCTCGCCGTCGGCCATGATCGCGGCGCGCTTGACCGCGCTCTGCAGTTCGCGCACGTTGCCGGGCCAGGCGTGGCGCTCGATCGCCCGCAGGGCTTCCTCCGTGAAGGACAACTGGCGCCGCGTCTCCTGGGCGAAGCGGCGCAGGAAGGCGTGCGCCAGCAGCACGGCGTCGCCGGTGCGCTCGCGCAGCGGCGGGATCCGGATCGTGATCTCGGCCAGCCGGTAGTACAGATCCTCACGGAACTTGCCTTCGGCGATGAGCTGCTGGAGGTCCTGGTGGGTGGCGCAGACCACGCGCACGTCGACCGGGATCTCGCTGCGACCGCCGAGCCGCTCGATCGTGCGCTCCTGCAGGAAGCGCAGCAGCTTGGCCTGCAGCGGGTGCGGCAGGTCGCCGATCTCGTCGAGCATCAAGGTGCCGTTGTGCGCGGTCTCGATCTTGCCCGGCGTGGTCTTGCTGGCGCCGGTGAATGCACCCCTCTCGTAGCCGAAGAGTTCGCTCTCCAGCAGCGTCTCGGGGATGGCCGCGCAGTTGATGGCCACGAAGCGCCCGCTGCGCTTGCCGGCCGCATGCAGGCCCTGTGCCAGCACCTCCTTGCCGGTGCCGCTCTCGCCGAGCAGCAGCACGGTGGCGTCGGCGCCCGAGACACGCTCGATCGTGCGCGCGATGCGCATCATCTCGGCGTCGCGCGTGATCAGCCCCGACAGCGCGTCGGGCTGGTGCAGCGCCTGCAGGCGCCGGTTCTCCGCCTGCAGTTCCGAGAGCCGCAGCGCGCGCTCGATGGTCAGCGCCAGCACGTCGGGGTCCACCGGCTTGGCGAGGAAGTCGTAGGCGCCCAGGGCGACCGCGCGCAGCGCGTTGGCCTGGTCGTTCTGGCCGGTCAGCACGATGACCTTGACCCCGGGGTCGATGGCCAGCATCTGCTCGAGCAGCCTGAAGCCCTCGCCGGTGGAATCGGGGTCGGGCGGCAGGCCCAGGTCCATCGTCACCACCGCGCACTGGTGCCGGCGCAGCTGCAGCAGCGCGCTCTCGCGGTCGGCGGCGGTGACGCTCTCGAAGCGGTCGAGCGACCACTTGATCTGCTTCTGCAGCGCGAGGTCGTCCTCGACGATCAACAGGGGCGTCGAGGGGCTCATCGCGAGGTCAGGCCCATCAGGTCGGAATCGAACGTCATCTCGAACAGCGGCAGCAGCACCGTCATCAGCGTGCCCTCGCCCTCGGCGCTGTGCACCGCGATGCTGCCGCCGAGTTCGTGGATGTACTGCTGGCTCTCGTAGGTGCCGATGCCCATGCCCTGGTGCTTGGTGGTGTTGAACGGCCGGAACAGCTTGTCGCGGATGAAGGCCTCGCTCATGCCGCGGCCGGTGTCGCCCACGTCCACCTGCACCTGGCCGCCGAAACGGCCCACGCGCACCCAGACGCGGCCGCTGCGCGGCGTGGCGTCCAGCGCGTTCTGCACCAGGTGGCCGAGCACGCGCTCCAGGCGGTCGCCGTGGCCGCGCGTGGCCAAGCGCTCGGTGACGTCGATCTCGAGTTCGCGGCCCTGGGCCTGGGCCAGCTTGAGCAGGCGGCGCACCACGGCGCCCAGATCGACGCCATGCACACCACCGGCCGGCGTCTTGCCTTCGCGCAGCTGCAGCATGAGCCGTTTCATCTTCTCAAGCGAGCTGCCCACGGTCAACAGCATGTCCTGCTGGAACTCCCGGTTGTCGTGCAGGCGTTCCGCATTCTTCAGCATCAGCGACAGCTGCGCGACGATGTTCTTCAGGTCGTGCACGACGAAGGCCGACATGCGGTTGAAGGCCTCGAACTTGCGCGCGTCCAGCAGCGCCTCGGTGGCCTGCATCTGCGCCAGGTAGCCGGCGGCCTGGCGGCCGGCGGTCTTCATCAGGTCCAGCACCTCCCAGTTGAGCTGCACCTTGGCCAGCGGGCGCGACAGCAGCACGAAGCCGAAGAGTTCGTCGCCCGCCAGCAGCGGAACCACCAGCCAGCCGCTGCGCGTGTCCAGCAGCCAGGCCGGCAACTGCAGGCTGCCGTAGCGGCGCGGCGCGATGCGGTACTCGTCGAGGTCGATAACCCAGCCCTTGGCGCGCAGGAAGTCGCACAGGGCGGAGTCGGCGGGCTCGGCCTGCGCCGTCGCCGGCTGGTTCCAGGCCACCACCTGCACGAAGGTGCCCTCGCGGCCGACGCGGGTCCACAGGCCACCGCCTTCGCACTCCACCATGCGGGCCAGGCCGCGCACGATCATCTCGCCCATCTCCTGCGGCGAGCGCTTGGACGACAGCAGCGCGGTGAAGCGCAGCCACTCCTCGCGGTAGTCGTAGCGGTAGCTGAAGAAGTGCTTGGCCACGAAGACCCGCAGCCGCGAGCGCAGCGCGCCCGAGAACACCAGCAGCCCCAGCAGCGCCAGGGCCACCGCGAGCAGCCCGAACTGCAGCGCACGGCCCCAGGTGCCGCCGAAGAAGCGCACGTAGTAGCCCAGCGCCGACATCAGCAGCAGGTAGGCGCCGACGAGGATCAGCGTGGCCGAGTAGAACGCCGCCGACCGCGACACCTGAAGCCGCGCGATCCACTGCCGGTGACGTCGCGCGGCCGCCAGCAGGAAGGGCACGGCCAGCGCCTGCGCGGCACCGCGCACGCCGAAGGCGTCGGCGTCGAAGCGCGCGAACAGCAGCGCCTCGGAGTACAGGTAGACGTCGAACGCGAACAGCACGCCCAGGCCCAGACACACCGGCTTGGCGTTCCAGCGCGTGTCCTCACCGAGGCCGCGGAACACCTGCTCCACCAGCAACAGCCCGCACAGCGGCAGCGCCAGGTGCGCGGCGATCTGCGGCCGCACCAGCAGGCGCAGCGGGCCCTGCCAGTGGCTCAGCAGCACCATCACGGCGGCCGCGCCCAGGGCGGCAAGCGCGATGCCGCGCAGCACCTGCACCGGCCGCGGCAGGGTGTCGGCACGGCCGAACAGCGCCAGCAGGAAGCCCAGCCAGGCACCGTAGCGCAGCAGGTCCAGCAGATCGGCCAGCGGCTCGAGCGCGCGCGTGGGCCACAGGGCCGAAGCCATCTCGGCCGCCGACCACGCGATGGTGACCACCAGCGCGGCCACGAAGCGCCGCCGCGAGCTCGGATCGGCGCTCTGCAGGCGCTGCGTGACGAACAGGTAGGCCAGGAAGCCGCTGAAGGCGAGCAGTCCCAGCCCGTGCCCGTAGACGGTGACTTCGTCGGCAGCGGCTACGCGCATCGGGTTCGACCCAGGGAGCTGTCGCTCCCGGTTCGAAGCGGGGCCGTCAGCGGGCGCCCTTGCCGGTCAGCACCACGCCCACGGTTTCCAGCAGCACCACGAGATCGAGGAACAGGGTGTGGTTCTTCACGTAGTACAGGTCGAACTGCAGCTTCTCCTGCGAGTCTTCCACCGTGGCGCCGTAGGGGTAGCGCACCTGGGCCCAGCCGGTGACGCCGGGCTTCACGCTGTGGCGCAGCGCGTAGAACGGGATCTCGGCGGTGAGTTGCTCCACGAAGAAGGGACGCTCCGGGCGCGGGCCCACCAGGCTCATGTCGCCCTTGAGCACGTTCAGCAGCTGCGGCAGTTCGTCGATGCGCAGGCGGCGGATGATGGCGCCGACGCGCGTCACGCGGTTGTCGTTGGCCGCGGCCCAGACCGGCTTGCCGTCCTTTTCGGCGTCGGTGCGCATGCTGCGGAACTTCGCGATGCTGAAGCTGCGGCCGTTCTGGCCCACGCGCTCCTGCCGGTACAGCACCGGGCCCGGGCTCTCGAGCTTGATGATGACGGCGGTGACCAGCATCACCGGCGCCGAGACCAGGAACAGGATGCCGGCGCTGACGATGTCGAACACCCGCTTGACCGCGGTGCGCCAGGCGCCCTGATTGAAGCCGTCGCCGAAGATGAGCCAGCTCGCGTTCAGGTAGTCGATGCGGATCTGGCCCAGCGTCTTCTCGAAGTGCGTGTTGAGGTCGTAGACCTTGGTGCCCGACACCTTGCAGTCCAGCAACTCGCGCATCGGCATGCTGCCGGCGCGGCGCTCGGTGAGCGCGACCACGATCTCGTCGACACCGTGGCGGCGCGCCAGCTCGGGCAGCTTGCCGTCAAGTTTCAGGATCTCGCTTTCCGGCACCGCCGGCTCGCGCTCGTTGGGGCCGGGCACGTAGCCGACGATGTGCGCGTTCGGGTCCGCCTTGCGCAGCGTGTTGCCGACCTCGCGTGCGGCCGGGCCGGCGCCGAAGATCAGAATGCGCGTGCGCACCCCAGCCGCGGCGGCCGACGAGTGCGACAGGTAGGCGCGGCGCAGGATCAGCGCGGTGACACCGGCCACCATCGAAAGCTGCACCGTCTCCCGGTTGTTGAAACTAGGGGGGAGCAGCCCGAAGATGACGTAGGCGATGGGCAGCGCCACCAGCAGCACGATCAGCGCGCGCGCCGCGGAACGCGCGGCCGATTCGGCCTGAGCGCGCTCGTAGAGGCCCGAGGCGCTGTTGATCACGAACAGGCAGGCCGCGAACGACACCACGTGCTTGCCGGCGAGCGGCACGGCCTGGCCGACGGAGCCGACCTGCAGCCCCACGGCGACCATCGCGACGAGCAGCACCAGGGCCAGGTCGAAGAGGATGCCGCGGAGCGCCGACCGGTGAACGTAGTGGTTGAAGATGCGAATCATGCGGGCCGCCGAGCTTGTAGTGCTTCGCGGGGGCTGGATCGCCGCCCGTCATGCGCCCCTCCGTCAGCCGCTGCGGAGGATCTGGATCGACTCGATTTCAATGGGGTCCTTGTGAAAGACTGTAAGAGGGCCGAAGCGGCCGTCGCAATCCCCACGATCGGGGGCCGGAGTGACGCTTGGCACGCTTTTGCGGCGCTTGCCGGAAGGGGTGCGGTGCGTCGGCAATCTGCAAGCGTACCGACGTTCGATGGGCGCAAAAGCGCGGCCGTTCACGCTGTGCCCGGCGCCGCCGATTCCTGCACGCAAGCCGTTCTTGCGGCGGGGCCACTCGCGACAGTCATGGCTCTGGCACCGGACTGGCGGACAATCGCGTGCACTGTGCACGGGAGACACCCAAGACTGGGGGTGTGTGGCGCGCAGGCACGGCTCATACAATTTGACGCGATCACGCTGAAGCGGTGGTTTTCATGAACGACGACAAGACCCAGGGTGTGCCCGAAAGCAGCGAGCCAGCGCAGCCGGCGGCTGTTTCGCTGGTCTCTCCTTCCCGCCGCCGCCTGCTGAGGGGCGGCGCGGCCGCCGCGCCCGTGCTGGCCACTTTCGTGAGCCAGCCCGTGCATGCCGCGTACAGCTGCAAGTCGGCCTCGGCGTTCACGTCGGCGAATGCGAGCCGGCCCGGTGCCGACATCTGCAACGGCAGCAGCCCGGCCTGGTGGCTGGCCAATCCTGGGGCGTGGGTCGGTTGCTCGCCGGCCACGTCGAACTTCTCCACGTACTTCTCGGTCACCTCGTCCTACCCCAGCGGCACCAAGCTGATGCAGGTGCTGGCGGGCACGTCGACGACGCATGTCGACAAGATGGCGCGCAACCTCGTGGCGGCTCTGCTGAACGTCAAGTCCGGGCGCATCGGCGCCGGGGTGTTCAACGAAGAACAGCTGCGCAGCATCTGGCTGGGCGCCATCAGTGGCGGCTATGTGCCGATGGCGGGAGCGCAGCCCTGGTACGCGCAGCAGGTGAACCAGTGGCTGGTGTCGGTGTTCCCGGCCCAGACCTGACCTCCGCTTGACCCTGCGCTGGCGCCTGGCGCCATCGTGCGCCTTCGAGTGGCGCCAGTGGGACGACGAGGCCGTGGTCTTCGTGCATGCCACCGGCGATACCCACGCGCTCAACGCCGAAGCATCGGCGCTGCTCGGAGCGCTGCGCGCCGATCCGGACGCCGCGCACACCGGGGCACAATGGCTCGAGTCCGCCGGCTACGACACGGCGACCCCCGACGACGATGCCGCGGAACAACTGATGGCTCAGCTCGAAGCGATCGGCCTGGTTCGGCGCCTGGCGCCGTGATCGTCCAGGACCTCGGACCGTGGCAGCTGCGGCAGGCCCTGCACGGCCCGGGGCTGAGCCTGCGAACCGGGCCGGTGGTCACCCGCATCCGCTCGCACCTGCCCGCCGTCGAGCGCGGCATCGCGATGCACTATGCCGGCCATCCGGTGGAAGCCGACGACGACTTCGCCGACTTCCACGTGAGCGTCGACCGCCCCTCCGGCCTGCGCCGCTGGGTGCATCCGCAGGTGGTGTTCCGCTTCGACGGCGAGGAACCGTTCGCGCCGCTGCCCGGCCCGCAAGGCTTTCCCCTGCTCGAATGGGGTCTCAACTGGTGCATCTACACCTACTGCCAGCAGTACGTGACGCTGCACAGCGCCGTGCTGGCGCGCGACGGGCGCGCGCTGATGCTGCCGGCACCCTCGGGCTCGGGCAAGAGCACGCTGTGCGCGGGCCTGGCGTTCCGCGGCTGGCGGCTGCTGTCCGACGAGCTGACGGTGTTCGAGCCTGCCACGCAAGCCATCGTGCCGGTGCCGCGCCCGATCAGCCTGAAGAACCGCTCGGTCGACGTGATCCGCGGATTCGCGCCGCAGGCGGTGTTCAGCCCGGCCGTGCCCGACACGGTGAAGGGCACGGTGGCGCACGTGCGGCCGCCCGCCGACGCGGTGCAGCAGGCGCAGGCGCGCGCGCAGCCGCGCTGGATCGTGCTGCCGCGCTACAGCGCCGGCGCGCCGGCCACGCTGGCGCGCACGCCGCGTTCGCGCGTGCTGATGGCGCTGGTGGCGAACACCTTCAACTACAGCATCCATGGCCAGCGCGCCTTCGAGCTGCTGGCGGCGGTGACCGAACGCTGCGACTGCTTCGAGTTCACCTACGGTGACCTGGACGAGGCGGTGGCGCTGTTCGATCGCCTGGCCACGGACGCGCCGGCGTGAGCATGGCGATGGCGGGCGACAGGGTGGTGCTCGCGCTGCGCGCGCCCGAGGCCCTGCCCGACTGGACCGCCGTGCAATGGGACTTGCTGGTGCGCCAGGCGCGCAGCGCCGGCCTGCTGGCGCGTGTGGCCGAGCGGCTGCAGGGCCTGGGCCTGACCGATGCCGTGCCGCCCGCGCCGGCCGCGCATCTGCTCGCGGCACAAACCGTCGCCGCCGCGCAGCACACCGAGGTGCGGCGCGAGATCGCCTTCGTGCAGCACGCGCTGCGCGACGAAGCCGGCCCGCTCCTGCTGCTGAAGGGCGCCGCCTACCTGATGGCCGGGCTGCCGGCCGCTGCCGGCCGCGTGTTCTCGGACACCGACATCCTGGTGCCGAAGGCGCGCCTGCCTTCGGTCGAGGCGGCGCTGCTGATGCACGGCTGGGCCACCACGCACCACACGCCCTACGACCAGCGCTACTACCGCGAGTGGATGCACGAACTGCCGCCGCTCGTGCACCTGCGGCGCCAGACGGCGCTGGACGTGCACCACGGCATCGCCCCGCTGACCGCACGCATCCGCGCCGACAGCACGCGGCTGCTGCAGGCCGCGGTGCCCATTCCGGGTCAACCGGGCCTCGCGATGCTGGCGCCTCCCGACATGGTGCTGCACAGCATGCTGCATCTCTTGGTGAACGACGAGTTGAGCCACGCGCTGCGCGACCTTTCGGACCTCGACCTGCTGCTGCGGCACTTCGGCGCCGACCCGACGTTCTGGCCCCTGATCGCCGCACGCGCAGCCGAACTGGGCCTGGGTCGCGTGTTGCACTACGGCCTGCGGTTCGTGACCCGCGTCTTCGCCACGCCGGTGCCGCCCGCTGCCTTGCAGGCCTGCGCCGCGTTCGCGCCGGCGGCGCCCACGGCGGCGCTGATGGATGCGCTGTGGCGCCGCGCGCTCGTGCCGCCGCACCACAGTGTGGTGGGCGTGTCCACCCGGGTCGCGCTGTTCATGCTCTACCTGCGCGCGCACTGGCTGAAGATGCCCAGCGGCCTGCTGCTGCGCCACCTGGCGGTGAAGGCGCTGCGGCGGCGCGAGCCCGACCCCAACCCGCAGACGCAGCGCTGATCAGATCGACTGGCGCAGCCGCGTCACTTCGGCATGGAAGGGCAGCTTCGTGCCCTCGGCGGCCAGCAGATCGAGTTCGCTGCGCGCCAGGGCCTTGTCGCCGGCCTGCAGCGCGATGCGGGCCAGGTTCATGCGCAGGTTCTTCTCGGCCGGCGCCAGCGCCACCGCGCGCTTCTGCAGCGCCAGCGCCTCGGCGTACTGCTTCTCGCCGGCCAGCGCCGTGGCCAGCGTGTCCATGAACAGCGGCTGGTTGGGGCGCTGGTCGAGGGCGCGCTGGGCGAAGCCGACGGCACCCGGCCGGCCGAGCGTGCTCGTCACCCAGGCCAGGTTGTTGAGGGTCTGCGCATCGGTCGGGCGTGCGGCCGCCACCTCGCGCAGCAGCGCTTCCGCGCGCGGGAACTGCTTGCGCACCAGCGCCGCGTTGGCCACCGCGGCCCTGAAGCCGACATCGCCCGGGTGTTCCTTGAGCCAGCGGTTGGCAAAGCCCTCGGCCTCGGGCTCCTTGCCGCCGACCAGCAGCAGCCGGTGGGTGGCCGTCGCCAGCTCGGACTTTGCGGCAGCACGCTCCAGGCCGATGCGCAGCGCGCGCATCGCCGGCTCGGGCGCCTTCAGCCGTTCGTGGATGGCGCTCTCGAAGAGATAGCCCGATGCGCCGGCCGGCACGCGCTGCTGCATCGCCTGGGCCAGCGCCAGCGCCTCGGGTGCACGCTGGTCGGCGATGAGGATGTCGATCAACCGCCCCTGCGCGGGCTCGAGATCGGGGTCGAGTTCCAACGCACGGCGCAGGCTGGCGATGGCCGCCTCCCGGTTGCCGGTGGACTTGTACAGGTCGGCCAGGCGCAGCAGCGGCAGCGTGGCCTTCGCATCGACGCCGGCCAACCGGCGGAAGGTGCTGGTCGCCTGCTGGGTCTCGCCCGCGAGCACCTGCGCGCGGCCCAGGCTGTCCAGCACGGCCGGGTCGTCGGGCAGCACGGCGAAGGCTTCCTGCGCCACCGTGAGCGCGTCCTTGAACTGCCGCTTGGCGATCAGCAGCTCCAGCAGCTGCAGGCGCGGGCCGGCTTCGTCCGGCGCGGCCTTGATGCCTTGCGCCAGCAGCTCGCGGATCTCGGCGAGCGGCACACGGTCCTCATCCATCATGCCGGCCAGCGCCATGCGCGCCGCTGCATTGCGCGGGTCGGCGCTGATCGCGCCTTCGAGGCGCTTGCGCGCCTGCGCCGGCAGGCCCTGCTTGACGTCCAGCGCGGCCAGCTTCGCGGTCGCGCTGTAGCGGTTGGGCTCCAGCGTCAGCGCCTTCTCGAGGGAAGCACGCGCGGCCGCGAACTCGCGCCGCTCGCCGTGCACGAGGCCGCGCAGCTCGGCCACGTTGGCGCTGCCGGGCTGCTTGCGCTCCATGGCGTCCAGCGCGCGCAGCGCGGCATCGGTCTCGCCGCGCTTGAGTCTCGCGCTGAGGATGGCCATGTCGGCCGCCGTGTCGCGCGTGTCGGCGGCGATCACCTCCAGCTGCGCGAACGCCGTCGCGGCGTCGCCGCGTGTCAGGTTCATCATCGCCAGGGCGGTGCGCACGCGCGCATCGCCCGGGCTCAGGCGCGCGGCGCGCTGGTACAGCACTTCGGCTGCCTGCGCATCGCCGGACTGCAGCCGGGCCTCGCCTGCCAGCGCCAGCGCCTCGGCGTCGCGGCTGTCGGGCTGCACCAGCGGCTCGATCGCCTGCAGCGCCTTCTGCGACTGCCCCAGGCGAAGATGGATCTGCGCGAGGCTGCGGCGCGCCGGTGCCTGCGTGCCGTCGATCTGCAGCGCCTTCTGCAGATAGGACTCGGCCAGCAGCATCCAGCCCGCCTGCGCCTCGACGGTGGCCGCCAGCTGCAGCACGCCGACGTGATTCGGCGCCATGCGCAGCAGCTGCTGCGTGCGTTCGCGCGCGGTCTTCAGGTCGCGGTCGATCAGCGCCAGGCGCGCATCGACGTACAGCGTCTGGGGATGCCGCGGCACCGCGGCGCGCAGAAGCGCCGCCTGGGCCTTGGCGCCGGCGGTGTCACCGGCTTTCAGCCGTTCGGTGACGAGCGCCAGGTGCGCCGGCACGAAGGCGGGGTCGGCGGCCAGCGCCCGCGCGAAGGCGTCGTGCGCGCCCGCGCTGTCGTTCTTCACCTGGCCGAGCAGGTCACCCTTCAGCAGCCAGCCGTCGGCGCTGGCTGGGTCGCGAGCCAGGGCAGCATCCACCAGGGACAGCGCTTCGTCATGACGGCCGGCCGTGCCGGCCAGGCGTGCGCGCAGCACCAGCGCGGGTACGTGCTGCGGCACTGCGGCCAGCGCGGCATCCAGCGCAGTCTGCGCGCGCGTGTTGTCGCCGAGCCCGGACCAGGCCGTGGCCAGCGAAGTCTGGAACGCGGCCTGCGCCTGCGCGTCGGCCAGCTGGGTGTCGGCGTACTGCGCGGTGAGCGTCCTGGCGCCATTGGCCAGCAGCAATGCGCGCGCCAGCAGCGGCAGCGCCTGCGGGTCGTCTCGACGCTCGTCGAGCACCTTGCGCAGCTCGACGGCGGCGCCGGCCGGGTCACCGGCTTCCAGCAGCGCGCGGCCGAGCAGGAGGCGCGTGGCAGACGAACGCGGGTCCTTCTGCAGCGAGGCCTTGAGCTGGATGACGGCGGAGACCGCGTCCTTCTTGTCGAGGAAGCCCTGGCCGGAGGCGCGCAGCGAGTCGGCCGAGTCGGCGCTGCAGGCGGCGAGCAGGGCCCAGGCGCACAGCGCGAGCAGACGGCGCGGCGTGCGCTGGGAAGGGCGGCTCATCGGGGCTCCACGGAGATCACCCGGCATGGTGGGCGTGGCATCCGGCAGCGTCAACGGGCCGCGGCGTCAAAGTCGCCAGCGCCATGAAAAACGCCCCGGCGAGCCGGGGCGAAATGCATGAGAACGGGTCGCGGTGTCAGGCCTTGCGGCGGCGGGCAGCGAAGCCGGCGCCGAGCAGGGCAACGCTGAGCAGCCCCAGCGTACCGGGTTCCGGCACCGTGGCCTGGAAATCGAAGCTGCTGGTTTGGCGACCGGTGTGGGTGATGTCGACCTGCAGCGTCATCGCGAACGGGTCGGAAGCGAGCGTCGTGCCCTGGCCCCTGGCGTCGAACGAGGCGCCCGACGAGCTGCCCGAGAACAGCAGCGTGCCCTGGCCAGCGGGATCGGCGACGTTCAGCGACCGGTTGGCATCGTCGAGCCAGCTGCTGAAGGCAATGGTGCCCTGCGTGGTGCCGCCGATGAAGCTGTTGACGGCGACCGGGCCGCCGTTGGCGCCCATCGTCAGGCCGGTTTCGGTGAGCGTGATGCGCAGCGTGCCGCCGGCGTTGCTGGAGGCGGCGAACGAGGTCAGGTCGATGCCGAAGATGCTCGACCAGCCATTGCCCGAGCCGACGGCGACGCTCATGGCCCAGGAGCCCACCGGGCCCGACTGCAGGATGAAGGCGTTGATGGCATCGGCGTCGTTCAGGACGACGTCGACGCCGGCGGTGGCCAGATCGTCCACGGTGAGCGTCAGCCCGGCGTGCGCGGCCATCGGCACCGCGGCCATCAGGGCTACCGAGGCTGCCGCAACGACTTTCTTCAGAAATTTCATGGGTCTTGTTCCTGACTTGCCTACGCCGGAGTTGGCGTCCGCTCCCTCTTCAGCAGGATCGGTGCCAGGCTTGTGAATCAAGCACTTAGCGCTTATCCTGCGCCCCCGTGTCAAATTGTTCGACACGGGGCTGCGGAACGATTTCACGGCCTGTCAGCGAGGCGCCGCGAAGGCCTTCGAAACGCGCGTCGATGAAGCTGCTCGGGCCACCCGAAAGGGCGCCGTGAATATTGCTCCGAAGCGCCTGGGGAGCTGACCTGCGGCGGGCTTGAAGACTGCTTCGTATGTCAGCATAGGGATTGGAGAATTGAGGTCTGTTTGACCCAATGTTCGGCGCCACGGCCCGGATCTTTCTGGGGCAGCCCAGCGGCGGCTTGGTTGCATCGCCGCCTTACAAGGAACCTACCGACATGCTCACCACCACCGGCTTCGCCCGCAGGCTCGGCCTGATCGTCCTCGCGTCCTTGTCCGCCGCGCTTGCCGGCTGTGCGGGCATGCGGGGTGGCTACCCGGCGGCGCCGGCGCAGGCCGACAGCGGTGACTACAGCTACGTCATCGGCGCGGGCGACACGATCAACGTGATCGTGTGGCGCAATCCGGAACTGTCGATGGTCGTGCCGGTGCGTCCCGACGGCAAGATCTCCACGCCGCTGGTCGACGAGATGGTGGCCCAGGGCAAGACCTCGGTGCAGGTGGCGCGCGAGATCGAGAAGAAGCTCAGCGCCTTCGTGCGCGACCCGGTGGTGACCGTGATCGTCACCACCTTCGTGGGCCCCTACAGCGAGCAGATCCGCGTCGTCGGCCAGGCCACGCGCCCGCAGTTCCTGCCGTTCAAGCAGAAGATGACGGTGCTGGACGTGATGATCGCCGCCGGCGGCCTGACCGACTTCGCCGACGGCAACGGCGCCGTGATCGTGCGCGCGGCCGAGGGCAACAAGCCCTACCGTGTGCGACTGGACGACCTGCTGCGCCGCGGCGATGTGTCGGCCAACGTCGAGATGCGTCCCGGCGACGTGGTCATCATCCCGCAGAGCTGGTTCTGAGGGCGAGCTCGGCGCATCAACAGACGAACGGCGGCTGATCCGAATGGACGAAATCATCCAGCAGGTTCTGACCATTGCGCGGCGCATGTGGAAGTTCCGCTGGCCCGCCTTGGCCGTCGCCTGGGTGGGCGCCATCGCCGGCACGGTGGTGGTGTCGCGCATCCCGAACCAGTACGAGGCCTCGGCGCGCGTGTTCGTCGACACCGACTCGATCCTGAAGCCGCTGATGCAGGGCCTGGCCGTGCAGCCCAACGTCGACCAGCAGATCGCGATGCTGAGCCGCACGCTGATGAGCCGGCCCAAGCTCGAGACGCTGGTGCGCAAGGCCGACCTCGACCTGAAGACCCAGACCAAGGCCGACCAGGAAGCGCTGATCGAGCGGCTGCAGAAGAGCATCGAGATCCGCACCGCGGGCGGGGTGAACCTGTATTCGATGTCGTACCGCGACACCGACGCCGAGAAGGCCAAGCGCGTGATCCAGGTGCTGGTGTCCATCTTCGTCGAGGAAGGGATGGGCGCCTCGCGCAAGGACACCGATTCGGCCAAGACATTCCTGAACGAACAGATCAAGACCGTCGAGACCAAGCTCGAGGAGTCCGAGACGCGGCTGAAGGAATTCCGCCTGCGCAACATCGACCGGCAGGTGGGTGACGGGAAGGATTCGACGCAGCGCCTCGCGGAGATCAGCGCGATGCTGGAAACCGCCAAGCTGCAGCTGCGCGAGGCCGAGCGCTCGCGCGACGCCGCCAAGCGACAACTCTCGGAGTCCCGCGGCGGTGGCAACGCGGGCGCCGTGACCAGCGTGCTGGCCGAAAGCGCCCTGGTGGCGGTGGCCACTCCCGAGATCGACGCCCGCATCGAGGCGCAGAAGCGCAACCTCGATGGCCTGCTGCAGCGCTTCACGGAACAGCACCCCGACGTGATCGGCGCGCGCCGGCTCATCGCCGAACTGGAGCAGCAAAAGCGCAAGGAAGTGCAGGAACTGCAGAAGCGTGCGATGGCCACGGCCGCTGTCACGCCCACCGGGCCCGCGGGCAACGACAACCTGGCGCAGCAGGAGCTGGGCCGGATGATGGCGACGGCCGAGGTGCAGGTGGCGGCGATGCAGGCACGCGTGGACGAGTTCAGCAAGCGCTACGCCGTGGCTCGCGACCAGCTCAAGACCGCGCCGCAGATCGAGGCCGAAGCCGCACAGCTGAACCGCGACTACGGCATCTTGCGCAAGACCTACGACGACCTGGTGGCGCGCCGGCAGGCCGCGCTGCTGTCGGGCGAACTCGACGTGGCCTCCGGCGTCACCGAGTTCAAGTTGGTCGATCCGCCGCGTGTGGCGCCGCAGCCGGTGGCGCCCAACCGCATGCTGCTTTTCGCCGCCGTCTGCCTGGGCAGCATCGTCCTCGGCATTGGCGGTGCATTCGCCGCAGCCCAGCTGCGGCCCACCTTCGGCGACGGCAACGAACTGCGGACGCAGACGGGCTTGCCGCTCCTGGGCTCCGTGACGCTGCTGTTGACCGACGATGACCGCCGGCGCGAGCGCAACGGCTTGCTGCGGTTTGCCGGCGCGTCGGGCGGACTGGTGCTGCTGCTCTTTGCGGGCATGCTGGTGATGCTGCTGATCAACCGGCGCGGAGCCTGAAGACGATGACGAGCCTGATCGAGCAAGCCGCCTTGCGCCTGGCCCAGTTGCGCGAAGCCGGGTTTGCTGCCCCGGAACCCGACGCGCCGTCCGCGCCGCAAGTGCTTCCGCGTACCGAGCCGGTGGCCCCGGATGCTGCCGGCGGCCCCAACGGCCCGATCGAGGTGCCGCCGACGGTGCAGCTGCTGCCGTCGTCGCTGCAGCCGCGCGTTGCGGAACCGCTGGCGCATTCGCGCCGCGTGGAGATCGACCTGGATGCGGTGGGAGCCGCCGGCATCGTCACGCCGAATGCGCCGCGCACCCGGCTGGCCGACCAGTACCGCGTCATCAAGCGGCCGCTGATCGCCAACGCCACCGGTCGCGGCGCCGCCACCGTCACGCACGGCAACCTGATCATGGTGACCAGCGCCGTCTCGGGCGAGGGCAAGAGCTTCACCTCGATCAACCTGGCGATGAGCATCGCGGCCGAGCTCGACCATACCGTGATGCTGGTCGATGCCGACGTGGCGCGGCCTTCGGTGCTGCGCGTGCTGGGTCTGCCGCCCGGACCGGGCCTGCTCGACATCCTGGAGGGCAAGGCCGACATGGCCAAGGTCCTGCTGCGCACCAACGTCGACAAGCTGACGATCCTGCCCAGCGGCTCGCCGCATCCGAAGGCCACCGAGCTGCTCGCCAGCGACGCGATGACCGATCTGCTCGAGGACATGGCCACGCGCTACCCCGACCGCATCATCATCTTCGACTCGCCACCGCTGCTGTTGACCACCGAATCGCGCGTGCTGGCCACGCACATGGGCCAGATCGTCATCGTCGTGCGCGCCGAAAGCACGCTGCAGGCCACGGTGCGCGGCGCGCTGGCCACCATCGAGTCGTGCCCGGTCAAGATGATGTTGCTGAACCAGGCGCGCGGCGATGCGGCCGGCACCTACGGCATGGAGCATGGCTACGGCTATGGCTACGGCTACGGCTATGGTTACGGGCAGTCCTCGTCCGGTGACCCTGCGCCCCGTGGCTGAGCGCCCACCTCGGTGTGCGCTGCGCCCGTTGGCGCTGGCGCTGGCGGCCATGGCCGGCGCCCAACCCGCGCTGGCTCAGGACGTGGTGTCGGCACGGCGAGGTCTCTTCACGCCATCGCTCACGGCGGAGGCGAGCTACGTCGACACGCGCGGCCGCCCTACCGCCAACGGCCGCGAAGGGATCGTTCGCGTGAGCCCCGGGCTGCGCTGGATCGACCGCACCGGCCGCGTCCAGGGCAGCTTCGACTACTCCGGCGACCTGTTCACGCGCAAGGGCCGGGGTACCGACGACACCGACTACCGCAATACGCTCGCCGCGCGCGCCACCGCCGAGGTGGTGCCGGCTTCCGCTTTCGTCGACGCCACGGCGGCCATCACGCAGCAGGCGATCTCGCCCTTCGGCCAGCAGTCGGTGGTCGGGAGCGTGCAGCAGAACGACAACCAGACCGAGGTGCGCAGCGTCGCGGTCTCGCCGCACGCGCGCGGCGGCATCGGCAACTGGGCCGACTACGAGGTTCGTTTCGGCGCCGGCTACAGCAGCACGCACGGCGGTCCGGCGATCCCGACTTCTCGCACGTCGGACGCGCTGTTCCGGCTGGGCTCGCCACGCAGCGGCACGCGCCTCGGGTGGAGCGTTACCGCCACGCAACGCCACGTGCGCGCCTCAGGCGCCCCCGGAGCCGATACGGCCGAGGAGAGCCGCATCCGCGCCGGCCTGACCTGGATCGCGACGCCGCAGTTGCAGCTGTCCGTCAATGCCGGCGCCGAGTCGGCCGACGAAGGCGCGCGCGCTGCGCGTCACCGTGATGCCACCGGCGGCGTGGGCCTGGTGTGGGCGCCGACGTCCCTCACGCGGTTCCTGGTCGACGTCGACCACCGCTCGGTCGGCAACACCGGCCGCATCAACTTCGTGACACGCGGTCCGTACACGGTGCTGTCGTACACGCTGACGCGCGACACCACCTTCGGCATCGACGGCAATGCGGGCGGCACGCCGATCACGCTGTACCAGCTGCTGTTCCTGAAGTACGCCTCGGTGCCCGACCCCGACGACCGCGACCGTCTCATCATGGCCGAACTTGCCGGGCGCGATCCGAACCAGGTGGCGACGGTGCCGGTGATCGGTCGCGCCTACTCGCTGCTGACTCGGCAGGACCTGTCGCTGGCCTGGACCGGCCGACGCCTCAGCCTGGCGCTGTTCGGTTTCAGCTCCAACTCGCGCAGCGTCGGCGCCGAATCGTTCGGCAGCCTGGTGTCGACCGTCGAGCCGATCGTGCAGCACGGCTACACCTCGACGCTGGCGTACCGCTTCACGCCGTTCACCACGCTCAGCATGAGCGGCACGCGCCGCATGACCTTCGCCACGTCCTTGGCCGCCGGCAACGACCTGAAGTCGGCCGAGCTGGGTCTCGCCACCCAGGTCGGCGTGCGCATGACGGCGCGCATCACGGCCCGCTACACGGTCTTCAACAGCACGACCGAGCCGTATCGCGAAGCCGCGCTGTCTTCGTCACTCACTCTGCGGTTCTAGCCATGTACGAAGCCTTCTACGGGTTGAGTACGAAGCCCTTCCAGCTCAACCCCGACCCGAACTTCTATTTCGCGAGCAAGCAGCACCGGCGCGCGAAGGCCTACCTCGAGTACGGCGTCTCGCGCAACGAGGGGTTCATCGTGATCACCGGCGAGATCGGCGCCGGCAAGACCATGGTGCTGCGCTCGCTGATCGAAGGGCTCAACGGCAGCAACGTGATCACGGGCCATCTCGTGACCACGCAGCTGGGCGCCGAGGACACGCTGCGGATGGTCGGCGCCGCCTTCGGCTTCCGCGTGAAGGACGTGCCCAAGAGCGAGCTGCTGATCACGCTCGAAGCCTTCCTCATCAGCCAGACCAGCAAGGGCAAGCGCTGCCTGCTGATCGTCGACGAGGCGCAGAACCTCACGCCGCGCGCGGTGGAGGAGCTGCGCATGCTCAGCAACTTCCAGTTCGGCAACCAGGCGCTGCTGCAGAGCTTCCTGGTGGGCCAGCCGGAGTTCCGCCAGATCCTGCAGCAGCCCGAGATGGAGCAGTTTCGCCAGCGCGTGGCGGCCACCTGCCACATCGGGCCGCTGGACGCCGACGAGACGCGCGCCTACATCGAGCACCGGCTCAAGTGCGCCGGCAGCAACGGCAAGCCGAGCTTCGAGCCCGGCGCCTTCCAGGCCATCTACGCGGCCAGCGGCGGCATCCCGCGGCGCATCAACTCGATCGCCGACCGGCTGCTGCTGGCGGGTTTCCTGGCCGGGCGCACGCACCTGACCGAGAGCGACGTCAACGAGGTGGTGGCCGAGTTGCAGCAGGAGAACCGCGTGCCCGAGCGTCCGGCGCCGGCGGGCCTTGCGGCCCAGGGTGCTGCCGCGGGCGCCGCCGCGTCCGCGCTGGACATCGAGCTCGACATCGACACCGACGCGCCCGCGGTCGACCCCGCGCTGGCCGCCGGCATGTCCAAGCAGCTCGAGCAGCTGACGGCCGACCAGCGCGGCGACCAGCTGCAGCGCCTGGAGCGCAGCCTGCTGCGCCTGGAGCGCATCAACGTGCAGACGCTGTCGATGCTGACCCAGCTGGTCAACGCACTGAGCAAGAACAACCCGAACGACAAGAGCAAATGAACGGTCCCGTGATGTGCGTCGTTGGCGCGCGCCCCAATTTCATGAAGATGGCGCCGATCCTGCAAGCGCTCGCCGCGCACAAGCCCGCGCTGCCGGCGCTGCTGGTGCACACCGGCCAGCACTACGACCAGGACATGAACGACAAGCTGTTCGTGGACCTGCGCCTGCCGCACCCGGACTTCAACCTCGGTGTGGGCTCGGGCTCGCACGCGGTGCAGACGGCCGAGGTGATGAAGCGCTTCGAGCCGCTGCTCGACGAACACAAGCCTTCGTGCGTGCTGGTGGTGGGTGACGTGAACTCCACGCTGGCCTGCACGCTGGTGGCGGTGAAGAAGGGCGTGCTCGTGGTCCACGTCGAGGCCGGCCTGCGCAGCTACGACCGCAAGATGCCGGAAGAGATCAACCGCGTGCTCACCGACGCGGTGGCTGACCGGCTGTACACCACCGAGCGCAGCGCACTCGCGAACCTTCAGCGTGAAGGCGTCGACGAAGAGCGCGTGTGTTTCGTCGGCAACGTGATGATCGATTCGCTGCTGTCCAACCGCGAGAAGGCGCACAGCGCGGCCGATACGCTGGCACGCAGCGGGCACGACGCCGCGCTGGTCACCGGTGCGGAAGGCTATGGCGTGGTGACGATGCACCGCCCGTCCAACGTCGATGATCCTGCCCAGCTCAAGGGGTTGCTCGAAACGCTGGTGCAGGTGTCGAAGAAGCTGCCGCTGGTGTTCGCGCTGCACCCGCGCACGCGCGGCAACATCGAGCGCTTCGGTCTGATGCCGCTGGTGCAAAGCGGCCGCACGGCGCTGCTGCCGCCGCAGGGCTACCTGGAGATGGTGGGCCTGATGTCGGGCGCCCGCGTGGTGCTCACCGACTCCGGCGGCCTGCAGGAAGAGACCACCGCGCTCGGCGTGCCCTGCCTCACGCTGCGCGAGAACACCGAGCGGCCGATCACGGTGGAGCAGGGCACCAACACGCTGGTGGGGCGCGACGCGAAGGCCATCCTCGCCGGCGTCGACGAGATCCTGGCCGGCCGCGGCAAGAGCGGCCGCGTGCCCGAGTACTGGGACGGCCACGCCGCCGAGCGCATCGCGGCCGACCTGCACCGCTGGCTGGCCTGACGCGACACCATGCTGGCCCCCGCCATCACCAACGCGCTGACGATCGACGTCGAGGACTACTTCCAGGTCTCGGCCTTCGCGCCCTACATCCGGCGCGACGAGTGGGACGCGCGCGAATGCCGCGTCGAGCGCAACGTCGAGCGCATCCTGCAGCTGCTGGCCGATCGCCAGGTGCAGGCCACCTTCTTCACGTTAGGCTGGATCGCCGAGCGCTACCCGCACGTGGTGCGCCAGATCGTCGCCAGCGGCCACGAGCTCGCCAGCCACGGCTACGGCCACGAGCGCGCCAGCGACCTGAGCCGCGAGGCCTTCTTCCAGGACGTCACGCGCGCCAAGGCGCTGCTCGAGGACATCGGCGGCCAGCCGGTGCTGGGCTACCGTGCGCCGAGTTTCTCGATCGGCACCGGCAACCTGTGGGCGCTGGACATCCTGGCCCAGACCGGCCACCGCTACAGCAGCAGCATCTACCCGATCGCGCACGACCACTACGGCATGCCCGATTCGCCGCGTTTCGCCTACCGGCTGGAAAACGGCCTGCTCGAAGTGCCGGTGACCACCGTGCGCATGCTCAACCGCAACCTGCCCAGCAGCGGCGGCGGCTACTTCCGGCTGCTGCCCTACGCGGTGTCGCGCTGGATGCTGCGCAAGGTGAACCGCGAGGACCGCGAGTCGGCCGTCTTCTACTTCCACCCGTGGGAGATCGACACCGGGCAGCCGCGCATCGAAGGCATCGACGCCAAGACGCGCTTCCGCCACTACGTGAACATCCCGCGCAACGAGCACAAGCTGCGCCAGCTGATCGACGACTTCCGTTGGGGCCGCATGGACCAGATCTTCCTCGCCCGCGCCGCCGCACCGGTGGCACAGCCGGCCTGATCCCGTGATCACGATCGAACGACTGGCCGCGGGCGACGCGGCCGCAGCCGCTGCCTGGGACGCCTACGTGATGGCCTGTCCGCAGGCCACGTTCTTCCACCGCGCCGGCTGGATGCGCATCATGCGCGAGGTGTTCCGGCACGACACCCACTTCCTGATGGCGAAGCGGGAAGGGCGCATCTGCGGCGTGCTGCCGCTGGCGCACGTGAACAGCCTGCTGTTCGGCAACGCGCTGACGAGCCTGCCGTTCACCGTCTACGCCGGCACCGCGGCCGACGACACCGAGGCCGCGCAGGCGCTGGAGCGCGAGGCCGAGGCGATCGCGCAGCGCCTGGGCGTGCAGCACCTGGAACTGCGCCACACTGAGCGCCGCCACCCCGACTGGCCCGAGCAGGACCTGTACGTCACCTTCCGCAAGGAGCTGCTGCCCGACGAGGAGGCCAACATGCTGGCCATCCCGCGCAAGCAGCGCGCGATGGTGCGCAAGGGCATCAAGAACGGGCTCAAGAGCGAGATCGACGAGACGGTGGACCGCTTCTTCGCGCTCTACGCCGACAACGTGCACCGCCACGGCACCCCGGCGCTGCCCAAGCGCTACTTCGAGCAGCTGCGCGCGATCTTCGGCGCCGACTGCGAGGTGCTCACCGTCACCGGGCCCGACGGCCGGCTGCTGTCCAGCGTGCTCACCTTCTACTTCCGCGACGAGGTGCTGCCCTACTACGCCGGCGACGACTTCAGCGCCCGCGAGCTGGCCGCCAACGACTTCAAGTACTGGGAGCTGATGCGCCGCTCGGTGGCGCGCGGCCTGCGCGTCTTCGACTACGGCCGCAGCAAGCAGGGCACGGGCCCGTACGCCTTCAAGAAGAACTGGGGCTTCGAGCCGACGCCGCTGCACTACGAGTACCGGCTCTACAAGCGCGACAGCGTGCCCCAGAACAACCCGAACAACGCCAAGTACCAGCTGATGATCAAGACCTGGCGCAAGCTGCCGCTGGGCCTTGCCAACTGGCTGGGGCCGTTCGTCGTCCGCAACCTCGGCTAGGGGCGCGCGTGGCCAAGCTGCTGTACCTGGTGCACCGGATGCCGTACCCGCCCAACAAGGGCGACAAGGTGCGTTCCTACCATCTGCTGCGCCACCTGGCCGCGCGCCACGAGGTGCACCTGGGCACCTTCGTCGACGACCCTGACGACGTGCCGCTGGTGCCGCAGCTGAACCAGTGGTGCGCCAGCGTGAAGGCCGTGCGCCTGCACCCGCGGCGCGCGCGCGTCGCCAGCCTTGCAGGTCTGCTGACCGGCCGCACGCTCACCGAGCACTACTACCGCAGCGGCGAGCTGTCGAAGTGGGTGGCGGAGACCGTGCGTGACGGCCGCATCGACGCCAGCGTGGTGTTCTCCTCGTCGATGGCGCCCTATGCCACGGCGCACCCGGCGCTGCCGATGCTGGTCGACTTCGTCGACGTCGACTCGGCCAAGTGGGTCGACTACGCGCCGCGCCACCGCTTCCCGATGTCGGCGATCTACGCGATGGAAGGCCGCCGGCTGCTGGCGCTGGAGCGAGAGGTCGCGATGAAGGCGCGCTGGTCCTGCTTCGCCACCGACAAGGAAGCGGCGCTGTTCCACCGGCTGGCGCCCGAGTCGTCGTCGCGCGTGGAGGGCATGGCCAATGGCGTCGACGCTGATTTCTTCGCGCCGGACGCCGCCCGCGTGTCACCGTTCCTTCCCAGCGAAACGCCATTGGTGTTCACTGGCGCCATGGATTACTGGCCCAACGTCGACGCGGTGACCTGGTTCGCCCGCGAGATGCTGCCGGTGCTGCGCCTGCGCCACCCGAAGGCGCGGCTGCACATCGTCGGCCGCAACCCGACGCCGGCCGTGAAGGCGCTGGCGGGCGAGGCCGTTTCCGTCAGCGGCACGGTGCCGGACGTGCGCCCGTTCCTGCAGCACGCGGCCGTGGTGGTGGCGCCGCTGCGCCTGGCGCGGGGCATCCAGAACAAGGTGCTGGAGGCGATGGCGATGCAGCGGCCGGTGGTGGCGGCCGGCGACTGCGTCGCCGCGCTGGACGCCGAAGCCGGCGTCGACATCGTCCCTGCCGGCGAGGCCGCCGACTACGTGCGTGCGGTGGACGGCCTGCTGAGCGACGCCGCGCAGGCCCGCGCCGTCGGCGAGGCGGGACGCCGGCGTGTGCTGGCCAGCTACGCCTGGCCGGTGCACCTGGCGCGATTCGACCGCGCGCTGGATGCCGTGCTGGCCGGCGGCCCGGCCCAGGCTGCCGCCGCGTCCTGGGTTGCCGGAGCGGCCTGATGAGCGCGGTGCTGGACCGGCCGATGCCGAACCTGCCGCTGGCGTGGCGCCGCCCGCTGGCGACGCTGGCGCTGCTGCTGGCGGCGCTGTTCCTGCTTTACCGCGACACCTGGGCCGGCATGGTCGGCATCTGGATGCGCTCGGACACCTTCGCGCACGCGCTCCTGGTGCCGCCCATCGCGCTGTGGCTGGCCTGGCGGCGGCGTGCGCACCTGGTCGACCTGGTGCCGCGCGCGCAGCCCCTGTGGCTGCTCCCCCTGGCCGTGGCCGCCGTGTTCTGGCTACCCGGCGAAATGGCCGGCGTCAACGCGCTCACGCAACTGATGGTCACGGCGATGCTGGTGTGCGCCGTGGTCGTCGTGCTGGGCGCGCCGGTGGCCCGCGCCCTGGCCTTCCCGCTCGGCTTCCTGTTCTTCATGGTGCCGATCGGCGAGTTCCTGCTGCCGACCTTCATGACCTGGACGGCCGACTTCACCGTCGGTGCGCTGCGCCTGAGCGGCGTGCCGGTCTATCGCGAGGGCCTGAACTTCGTGATCCCGTCGGGCTCGTGGTCCGTGGTGGAGGCCTGCAGCGGCATTCGCTACCTGATCGCCTCGTTCATGGTCGGCACCCTGTTCGCCTACATGAACTTCAGCAGCACGAAGCGCCGGCTGCTGTTCTCCGCCTTCGCGATCGTCGTGCCGGTGGTGGCCAACTGGCTGCGCGCCTACCTGATCGTGTTGCTGGGCCACGTATCGGGCAACAAGCTCGCCGCCGGCGTGGACCACATCATCTACGGCTGGGTCTTCTTCGGCGTGATCATCGTCGCGATGTTCATGATCGGCGCGCGCTGGTCCGAGCCGCAGGCAGCCGCACCGGCTGCTGCGCCGCGGACCGGACCGGGGGCGCAGCCCACCGCCACGGGGGGACTGGTTGCGCTGGTGGCGCTGGCGCTGATGGCGCTGCCGCCGGCGCTGCGCTGGGCCCAGGAACAGCAGGACCGCACCGCGCCGAACGCGCTGTTGCTTCAATTGCCCGAGCTGCCGGGTTCGACCGCCGCGGCCGCGTCGGGCCCGGACCCGGTGTTCATCAATCCGACCGCCACGGCGCGGCGCAGCTATGCGTTGCCCGGCGGCAGCGTGCTCGTGCACGTGGCCTACTACCGGCAGCAGGCGGCCGGGCGCAAGCTGGTCAGTTCGGAGAACGTGCTGGTCACCTCCACGGACCGGCAGTGGCTGCGCACCGCGAGCGGCGAGGCCGTGGATGCGGAAGGCCGCAGGTGGCGCAGCGCCGAGCTGCGCAACGGCGGTGCCGCAGGCAGCCCGACGCGGGCGCGGCTGGATGTCCGCCAGGTCTACTGGGTCGGCGGCCGCCTCACCACGAGCGATGCCGAGGCAGCCGCCCTGGGCCTGTGGCACCGCCTGCTCGGCAGCGGCGACGACGCCGCCATGATCACGCTCTACACCGAAGGCGAGTTGCCGCGCGACACCGCGGCACGCCTGGACCGTTTCAGCTCCCAGCACCTGGCGGCCATCCTGGACAGCCTGGCGGCCGCGCAGGCTGCGGGCCGCTCGACGTCATCTCCCAGATCCACAACCCAACCATGAACACCATGAACACCATCGCCGTCATCGGGCTCGGATATGTCGGCCTGCCCCTGGTCGTCGAATTCGGCAAGCAGATCCGCACCATCGGCTTCGACATCGCCACGCACAAGGTCAAGGCCTGCCAGCGCGGCACCGATCCTTCGCGCGAGCTGACCGATGCCGAGGTGCAGGCGGCGAAGATGGCGATCTACACCGACGACCCGAAGATGCTGGCCGAGGCCGACGTGATCATCGTCGCCGTGCCCACGCCGGTGGACGAGGCGCACGCGCCGGACTTCAAGCCGCTGATCGGCTCGTCCACCAGCGTCGGCCGCCACATGAAGAAGGGCGCGATCGTGGTGTACGAATCGACCGTGTACCCCGGCGCCACCGAGGAGGTGTGCATCCCGGTGCTGGAGCGCGAATCGGGCATGAAGTGGAAGCAGGACTTCTTCGTCGGCTACAGCCCCGAGCGCATCAACCCGGGCGACAAGGAGCACACGCTCACCAAGATCCTGAAGATCGTCTCCGGCGACACGCCCGAGACGCTGGACGCGGTGGCCAAGGTCTACGAGAAGATCATCGTGCCGGGCGTGCACCGCGCCAGCAGCATCAAGGCCGCCGAGGCGGCCAAGGTCATCGAGAACACGCAGCGCGACCTGAACATCGCGCTGATGAACGAGCTGTCCATCATCTTCGACAAGATCGGCATCGACACCACCGAGGTGCTGGAAGCGGCCGGCACGAAGTGGAACTTCCTGAAGTTCAAGCCGGGCCTGGTGGGCGGCCACTGCATCGGCGTGGACCCGTACTACCTGACGCACAAGGCCGACATGCTGGGCTACCACCCGCAGGTGATCCTGGCCGGCCGGCGCATCAACGACGGCATGGCCAAGTTCATCGCCGAGCAGACCGTCAAGCAGATGATCGCGGCGGGCAGCTACATCAAGGGCGCCAAGGTCAACGTGCTGGGACTGACCTTCAAGGAGAACTGCGGCGACCTGCGCAACAGCAAGGTCATCGACATCATCAAGGAACTGCAGAGCTACGGCGTCGAGGTGCATGTCACCGACCCGCAGGCCGAGGCCGAGGAGGCCATGCACGAGTACGGCGTGAAGCTGGAGCCGTGGGACCAGCTGCCGCGCGCCGACGCCATCGTGGCCGCGGTGGCGCACCGCGAGTTCGCCAGCCTGACGATGGAGGACTTCGGCAAGAAGATCACCAAGGGCGGCGCCTTCATCGACGTGAAGGCCGCGTTCGATCAGAAGGCCATCCGCGCGGCGGGCTTCAATCTGTGGCGCCTGTAGTCGCCGGTTGAGGCTGCGCAGCCCGCGCGCGCATGCTCTTCACCAACATCAGCTTCGCGTTCCTCTACCTTCCGATCGTCCTGCTCGGGTACTTCGTGCTCGGGCGGTGGTCGGAGCGGGCCGCTGCGGCCTGGTTGTTCGCAGCTTCCGTGTTCTTCTACGGCTACTGGATGCCGGAGTTCACGCTGCTGCTGCTGGCGTCCATCGCCGTCAACTTCTGGGTGGGCGGTCGCATCGGCCACAGCTCAGGGGCGGCGGCGCGTGGGTGGCTGATTGCCGGGATCACCTTCAATCTCGGCTTGCTGGGCTATTTCAAGTACGCGAACTTCTTCGTCGACAACCTCGGTGCGCTGCTCGGCTTCGACTGGCGCCTGGCCCACGTCATCTTGCCCATCGGCATCTCGTTCTTCTCGTTCACGCAGATCGCCTACCTGGCCGACACCTGGCACGGCAAGGTCAAGGAGGCCCGGCCTGTCCACTACGGGCTGTTCGTCACCTACTTTCCGCACCTGGTGGCCGGGCCCGTGCTCCACCACGCGCAGATGATGCCGCAGTTCGCGGAGCGGTCCGTGTACCGCTTCGACAGCGCCAACTTCTACGGCGGCCTGGCGATCTTCTGCCTCGGCCTCTTCAAGAAGGTGGTGCTGGCCGACGGCATCGCCCCCTACGCGGACTCCGTGTTCTCGCCGGTGTCTTCCGGCGCGGTGCCGGGCGCCGCCGAGGCCTGGATCGCCGCGCTCGCCTACACCTTCCAGCTCTACTTCGACTTCTCCGGCTACTCGGACATGGCGATCGGGCTGTCGTGGATGTTCAACATTCGCCTGCCCTTCAACTTCGACTCGCCCTACAAGGCCCGGAGCATCAGCGACTTCTGGCGCCGCTGGCACATCTCGCTGTCGACCTTCCTGCGCGACTATCTGTACATCCCGCTGGGCGGCAACCGCTACGGCAGCGTGCGGCGCTACGTGAACCTGGGCCTCACCATGGTGCTGGGCGGCCTCTGGCACGGCGCCAGCTGGTCCTTCGTGCTCTGGGGCACGCTGCATGGCGTGTACCTGGCGGTGAACCACGCCTTCCGCGCGCTGGTCGAGCGGGCTGGCTGGGCCGGCACACTCGACTCGAGCCGTGTCTTCGGCCTGTTCGCCTGGGGCCTGACCTTCCTGGCTGCGGTGGTGGCCTGGGTGTTCTTTCGTTCCGAGACCCTGCCGGGTGCGCTGCGCATGCTGAGCGCCATGGCCGGCTTGTCACCCCGCGACGTCGACACCGGGCTGCTGCTGTGGAACGCCGGCCTGCAACCCGGCGCCGCGGCGCTGTGGTGCGCGGTGCTGGGCTTCGTCGCGGTGTCGATGCCCAACAGCAACGTGATCGGCCAGCGCCTGCTGGCGCAGCTGCACAAGGGTGATGCGATCCGGCCCGCGGTGGGTGCCGCGGCCCTGGTGGGTGTGGTCCTGCTGGTGGTGGTCAACACGGCCCGCGACTCCGTCAGCGCCTTCATCTACTTCAACTTCTGACGATGCGCGCCCTGGCAGCCGCCTTTCTCGGCCTCTGCGCCATGCTGCTGGCAACGGAAGGCCTGCTGCGCCTGCTGCCGGTGTCCACCGCCACGCTCACGGGCTACCACCACGACCCCCTGGTGCTGACCTACCCGGCGCATCACACCTGGCAGGTCTCCACCGGCTGGGACCTGCGCAATCCCCAGCGCATGGTCAGCAACAACTGGGGCTTCGCGGCCGAGCGGGACTTCACGGCCAACCCGCAGGCGGTGGCCCTCATCGGCGACAGCTATGTGGAAGCCTCGATGCTGGCGGTGGCGGACCGTCCGGGGGCGCAGCTGGAAGCCCTGCTGGGCGGCCGTCCCGTCTACTCGATGGCGATCCCCGGCACGTCGCTGCTCGACTACGCGCAGCGCATCCGCCTCGCGCAGCAGAACTTCGGCGTCCGCGACGTGGTGCTGCTGGTGGAGCGCTACGACGCACGCCAGGCCGTGTGCGGGGCCGACAGCGGGTCGGGCCGTTGCCTCGATCCGATCACCCGGCAGGTGCGCAACGAGAGACAGCCGCCCGCCAGTGCGCTCAAGCGTGTGGCGCGGCAGTCGGCCCTGGCGCAGTACCTGGGGTCCCAGCTCAAGGTTCGTCCGGGTCAGCTGCTGCAGGCTCTTTTCACCCGCACCACGCCGGAGCACGCGCCGCGCCCCGGGTCGCCTGGCTTCGTACCGACCATCCCCGACGCCAGCCAGATTGCGCAGGCGCAAGCCAGCGTGGATGCCGTTGTCGACGCGTTCTTTGCCGACGCACGGCCTTTCCTGAAGGGTCGGCTGGTCATCGTGGTCGACGGCCGACGCACCGGGCCCGCGAAGGTCCTGGAGCTGGTGGACTTCGAGCGCACGCGCCTCATCGAGCGCCTGCGCGCGGGCGGCGCGATCGTGCACGATCTCGAGCTGCTTTACGGTGCTTACAGGGCGGGCTCGCCGCGCTCGCTCGATGTCGGCCCCTACGACGAGCATCTCAACCCGCAGGGCGTTCACATCGCGATGAGTGCCGCGGCCGAATCGCTGCGCCCATGACGGCCCGTCCGCTGGTGATGCACATCCTGCATCGTTTCGACACGGGCGGGCTGGAGAATGGGGTCGTCAACCTCATCAACCACATGCCGGTCTCGGCCTACCGCCACATGGTCGTGGCCCTGACCGAGGTCACCGACTTCAGCCGGCGCCTGCGCCATGCGGACGTGGAATGCGTGGCGCTGCACAAGCCGCCCGGCCACGGTGCGCGCCTGTACCCGCGCCTGTGGCGCCTGTTGCGCGAGAAGCGGCCCGCCGTCGTCCACACGCGCAACCTGGCCGCGCTGGAGATGCAGGTGCCGGCGTGGTTCGCCCGCGTGCCGGTGCGCATCCACGGCGAACATGGGCGTGATGTGAGCGACCTCGACGGCAGCAGCCGCCGCTACCAGCGCGTGCGCCGCATCTACTCGCCCTTCGTGAGCCACTACATCGCGCTGTCGCGCGACCTGGCCGGCTACCTGACGGGGCCGGTGGGCATCGCCGCCGGCCGGGTGAGCCAGATCTACAACGGCGTCGACGCTCAGCGCTTCACCCCCGCGCCGCAGCCGCAGACCATCGCCGGCTGCCCCTTCTCGGCACCGGCGCACTGGCTGGTGGGCACCGTGGGGCGGATGCAGGCCGTGAAGGACCAGACCCTGCTGGCGCGGGCCTTCGTGCGCGCGCTGGCGCTGCGTCCGGACCTGCGCGAGCGCCTGCGGCTGGTGATGGTCGGCGAAGGCCCCTTGCGTGCTGCGGCCCAGCAGGTGCTGGACGAAGCCGGCGTCGCCTCGCTGGCCTGGCTGCCGGGCGAACGCAGCGACGTGTCGGATGTCATGCGGGGTCTGAGTTGTTTTGCCTTGCCCTCGCTGGCCGAAGGCATCTCCAATACCATCCTGGAGGCGATGGCTGCCGGGCTGCCGGTCGTTGCCACGGCTGTCGGCGGCAATGCCGAGTTGGTGGACCATGGCCGCACGGGCGAGATCGTGCCGGCGGGCGATGCCGACGCGCTGGCCAACGCCCTGGTCCGCATGGCCGCCGATCCCGGCCGCGCCTCGGACATGGGGCGTGCCGGGCGGGCCGACGTCGAGCGTCGCTTCAGCCTGCAGGCGATGGTGGCGTCGTACCAGCGCCTTTACGACGAGCAGTTGGCCGCGGCGGGCTATACACAGCGAGGATCCTGAACATGTGCGGCATCACCGGTATCTTCGACACCCGCGGCGGCAGGGAAATCTCCCACGCGGCGCTCGGCCTGATGAACGAGTCGCAGACGCACCGCGGCCCGGATGAAGGCAGTGTGCACATCGAGCCCGGCGTCGGCCTCGGCCACCGCCGGCTGTCGATCATCGACATCGCCACCGGGCAGCAGCCGCTGTTCAACGAGGACGGCTCGGTGGTCGTCGTGTTCAACGGCGAGATCTACAACTTCCAGGAGCTGATGCCCGAGTTGCAGGCGCTGGGTCACGTGTTCAAGACCCGCAGCGACACCGAGGTCATCGTGCACGCCTGGGAGGCCTGGGGCGAGGACTGCGTCAAGCGCTTCCGCGGCATGTTCGCCTTCGCGCTGTGGGATCGCAACCGCCAGACCTTCTTCATGGCGCGCGATCGCATGGGCGTCAAGCCGATGTACTACGCCGTGCTCGACGACGGCATGCTGCTGTTCGGCTCGGAGCTGAAGTCGCTGATGGCCTACCGGGACCGCGGGTCCGCCTTGCGCCGCGAGATCGACCCGTGCGCCGTCGAGGAGTACTTCGCGCTCGGCTACGTGCCCGAGCCTCGCACCGTGTTCAAGCAGGCCCTGAAGCTCGCGCCCGGACACTCCCTGGCCATCCGGCGCGGCCAGCCGCTGCCCCAACCGCGCGAGTACTGGGACCTGCGCTTCACGCTCGACCAGCCGATGACGGTGCAGGAGGCCAGCGACGAGCTCGTGCGGCGACTGGACGAGTCGGTCAAGCTGCGCATGATCTCCGAGGTGCCGCTGGGTGCCTTCCTGTCGGGCGGCGTCGACTCCAGCGCCGTGGTGGCCGCGATGGCGCGCCAGTCGGCGGGGCCCGTCAACACATGCTCGATCGCCTTCGACGACCCGGCCTTCAACGAAACGGCCTTCGCCCAGATGGTGGCTGACCGCTACCAGACGAACCACTTCGTCGAGACGGTGCGCAGCGACGACTTCGACCTCATCGACACGCTGGCGCACCTGTACGACGAGCCGTACGCCGACAGCTCTGCCATCCCCACCTATCGGGTCTGCCAGCTGGCGCGCAAGCGCGTGACGGTGGCGCTGTCGGGCGACGGCGGCGACGAGGCGCTGGGCGGCTACCGCCGCTACCGCATGCACCTGATGGAAGAGCGCATGCGCTCGGCCCTGCCGGCCGGCCTGCGCCAGCCGCTGTTCGGGCTGCTCGGACGTGTCTACCCGAAGGCCGACTGGGCGCCCCGCGTGCTGCGCGCCAAGACCACCTTCGAGGGCATGGCGCGCAGCGCGGTCGAGGCCTACTTCCATTCGGTGTCCATCTTCCGCGGCCCGATGCGCGAGCAGCTGTTCAGCGCCGAGCTCAAGCGCGAGCTGGCCGGGTACGACGCGCAGGAAGTGTTCAACCGCCATGCCGCACGTGCCGGCACCGACGACCCGCTGGCCCTGATCCAGTACCTGGACGTGAAGACCTACCTCGTGGGCGACATCAACACCAAGGTCGACCGTGCCAGCATGGCGCACTCGCTGGAGGTGCGCGAGCCCCTGATGGACCATCCGCTGGTGGAGTGGCTGGCCCGGCTGCCTTCGTCGCTGAAGATCCAGGGCCAGGAAGGCAAGTACATCTTCAAGAAGGCGATGGAGCCGCAGTTGCCGAACGACGTGCTCTACCGGCCGAAGATGGGCTTCAGCGTGCCGCTGGCGCGCTGGTTCCGCGGGCCGCTGAAGCAGCGGGTGCGCGACGCCGTGCTGGGAGAGCGCCTGGCCTCGACCGGCTGGTTCAACCGCGGCTACCTGGAGCACCTGGTGCGCGACCACCAGTCGGGCGCCAAGGACTACAGCGCACCGCTGTGGACGCTGCTGATGTTCGAGGCCTTCCTGCGCAATGCCGGCGACACGGTGGTGCAGCGGCCGTTGGTGGCCAGTCAGCCGCTCGGGGTGACCGCATGACGATGCGCGTGCTGCACGTGCTGGATCACTCGATACCCCTGCACAGCGGCTACACATTCCGCACCCTGGCGCTGCTGCGCGAGCAGCGTCGCCTGGGCTGGGAGACCTTCCATCTCACCAGCCCCAAGCACACCGCGCCTTCGGGCCCGGAAGAGACCGTGGACGGCTGGCATTTCTACCGCACGCCGGCGGCCACGGGCGCGCGCCTGCCGGGCCTGGCCGAGGTGGCGTTGATGAAGCAGACGCAGGCCCGCCTGCTGGAGATCGCGAAGGACCTGCGGCCCGACGTGATCCACGCGCATTCGCCGGTGCTGAACGCGCTGCCGGCGCTGCGCGTGGGCAAGCAGCTCGGCATTCCGGTGGTCTACGAGGTCAGGGCCTTCTGGGAAGACGCCGCGGTCGACCACGGGACCACCGCCGAGGGCAGCCTGCGCTACCGCCTCACGCGGCGGCTCGAGACCCACGCGCTGCGCCAGGCCGCCCATGTCTTCACCATCTGCGAAGGCCTGCGCAAGGACATCGTGGCTCGCGGCATTCCGGCCGACAAGGTCACCGTGATCCCCAACGCGGTCGACGTCGAGAACTTCGAGCCCGGCGGCACGCCCGATGCCGCGCTGAAGGAACGGCTCGGGCTGACCGGCTGCACGGTGCTGGGTTTCGTCGGCAGCTTCTACGCCTACGAGGGCCTGGACCTGCTGCTCGAGTCCTTGCCCGCACTTCTGCAGCGCCGTCCGGATGTGCGAGTCCTGCTCGTGGGTGGCGGCCCGCAGGACGCCGCGCTGAAGGCCCAGGCCCAGGCCCTGGGCGTGGCCGACAAGGTGGTGTTCACCGGCCGTGTTCCGCACGCCGAGGTCCAGCGTTACTACGACCTCATCGACGTGCTGACCTACCCGCGCCATTCGATGCGGCTGACCGAACTCGTCACGCCGCTCAAGCCCCTGGAGGCCATGGCCCAGGGGCGCCTGCTGGTGGCCAGCGACGTCGGCGGCCACAGGGAACTCATCCGCGACGGCGAGACCGGCGTGCTCTTCAAGGCCGGCCACGCGGCCGCGCTGGCCGACGCAGTCGACGGCCTGCTGCGGCGCAGTGGCGACTGGCCGGTGCTGCGCGCCGCGGGCCGGCGCTTCGTCGAGGTCGAGCGCACGTGGCAGTCGTCCGCCAGCCGGTATGTGAGGCCGTTCCAGGCGCTGGCTCCCGTTGCCGCCGCGGCATGAGCGGGCTGGCCGGGTTGCGCATCGGGCTCGTGGGGCCGCTGCCGCCGCCGGCAGGGGGCATGGCCATGCAGACATTCCAGCTGGCTGAACTGCTGCGCCAGGCAAGGGCCGAAGTCACCCTGGTGCAGTCGAACGCCCCGTACCGGCCCGCGTTCGTCGGGCGTGTGCCGGGTGCGCGCGCGTTCTTCAGGCTCCTGCCCTATCTCTGGGCCCTGTGGCGGGCCGCAGGCCGCAGCGACCTGCTGCACGTGATGGCCAATTCAGGCTGGTCCTGGCACCTGTTCGCCGCGCCCGCGATCTGGATCGCGCGCGCGCGCCGCGTCCCGGTGATCGTGAACTATCGCGGCGGCGAAGCCGCGGAATTCCTGCGCCGCTCCGAAGGTGCGGTCCGCGTGTCGATGCGCCGGGCGGCGCGGCTGATCGTTCCCTCCGGTTTCCTGCAGCAGGTCTTCGGGGCACACGGCCTGGCCGCCGAGGTGGTGCCGAACATCGTCGACCTGCAGCGCTTCCACCCGGCCGCCGCGCGCCCGACGGCTCCGCCGCGACTGCTGGTGGCGCGCAACCTCGAAGCCATCTACGACAACGAAACGGCCTTGCGTGCCTTCGCCCTGGTGCTGCAGCGGCACGCAGATGCACGACTGACCATCGCCGGCACAGGGCCGCTGGCGGAGCAGCTGCAGGGCCTGGCGGGCAGTCTGGGCGTCGCCGCGCAGGTCGATTTCGTCGGCCGCGTCGGCCGCGATGACATGGCAGGGCTGCTGCGGGCGAGCACCGTGGCCATCAACCCCAGCCGGGTCGACAACACGCCCAACTCGGTCCTCGAAGCCCTGGCCAGCGGTGTGCCCGTGGTCAGCACCCGCGTCGGCGGAGTACCCTTCATCGTGGAAGACGGTGTCACGGCGCTGCTGGTGCCGCCGCAGGACCCGGCGGCCATGGCCGCGGCGGTGTCGAGGCTGCTGGACGACGGGGCCCTGGCCGCCCGGCTGTCGGCTGCCGGCCTGGAGCAGGTGCAGCGCTACACCTGGGTGCAGGTGGCGCCGCGACTGACCGCCGTCTACCGTGAAGCGATGAACGGCGCCACGGCCTGAATCCATGTACACCTCGCTAGTTTCCTCGCTGCTCTTTCCCCTGCACGAACGCCTGAAGGCGCACACCACCGTGGCGGTGCGGCGCGGCATGGAGGCCAGCCAGTGGTGGCCGCCGGAACGCATCGAGGCGCTGCAGGTCCAGCGCCTTCGCCAACTGCTCGGCACCGCGGGCCGCGAGGTGCCCTACTACCGCGATCTCTTCGCCCGCCTGGGCTTCGACCCGCAGGCAGTGAACGCTGTCGAAGACCTGCGCCGGCTGCCGCTGCTCGACAAGGCCACCATCCGCGCCCACACCGAAGGGATCAAGAACCCGAAAGCGCAAGGCCTGGCGCGCTTCAACACCGGCGGCAGTTCGGGTGAACCGCTGATCTTCTTCATCGGCAAGGAACGGGTCAGCCATGACGTCGCCGCGAAGTGGCGCGCCACGCGCTGGTGGGGCGTCGACATCGGCGACCGGGAGACGGTGGTCTGGGGCTCGCCGATCGAGCTGGGTGCGCAGGACCGTGTGCGCCAGGTGCGCGACAAGCTCTTCCGCACCGAGCTGCTGCCCGCCTTCGCGATGAACGAGGACAAGCTGGACGCCATGGTGGCGAGCATCCGCGCGCGACGACCCCGGATGCTGTTCGGCTACCCCTCGGCGCTCAGCCACATCGCACGCCACGCGCAGACTCGCGGCGTGGCGATGGACGATCTGGGCATCAAGGTGGCGTTCGTCACCAGCGAGCGCCTCTACGACGAACAGCGTGCGCTGATCTCGCGGGTCTTCGGCTGTCCGGTGGCCAACGGCTACGGCGGCCGCGACGCCGGTTTCATCGCCCACGAATGCCCGCAGGGCGGCATGCACATCACGGCCGAGGACATCGTGCTCGAGCTGATCGACCGCGAAGGCCGCCCCGTGCCCGATGGCGAGGCGGGCGAGATCGTCGTCACCCACCTGGCAACCAGCGAGTTCCCGTTCATCCGCTACCGCACCGGCGACGTCGCCGTGCGCGACACGCGGCGCTGCGCCTGCGGCCGCGGCCTGCCGATGCTGCGCGAGATCCAGGGCCGCACCACCGATTTCGTGGTGGCCGCCGACGGCACGGTGATGCACGGACTGGCGCTGATCTACATCCTGCGCGACCTGCCCGGCCTGCAGTCCTTCAAGGTGGTGCAGCACGACCTGCTGCGGGTCTCGGTGCAACTGGTGCCCGGCCCTGCGTTCGACCCGTCCTGCAAGTCCGGCATCGTCGAGGGCTTCCGCCGCCGCCTGGGCGCGCAGGTCGAAGTCGACGTGCAGTGCGTGGACGCGATCGCGCCGGAGAAGTCGGGCAAGTTCCGGTACATCGTCAGCCACGTGCCCGCGGGCACCACCGCCTGAGGCCGCCGCCCATGCGCGACCTGCTCATCGTCGGCATCGTCGGCCTGGGGGCGCTGGCCGCGCTGCGCCGGCCCTGGATCGGCTTCATGCTGTGGACGTGGCTGAGCATCATGAACCCGCACCGGTTCACCTACGGCTTCGCCAACACCGCACCCCTGGCCGCGGCGGCGGCGGCGGCCCTGCTGGCCGGCCTGGTGATGACCAAGGACAAGACCTCGCCGTTCAAGGGCGCGCCGGTGAGCTGGATGGTCGCGTTCATGGTCTGGATCACGCTGTCCTGGCTGGCGGGCCTGGACGTCGAAGGCGACTACGAGCAGTGGAAGAAGGTCATGAAGATCGACTTCATGATCATCATCGGAATGGCGCTGCTCTACAGCAAGCAGCACGTGATCGCGCTGGCCTGGGTGGCGGCCGGCTCGCTGGCGCTGCTGGGCCTGAAGGGCGGCATCTTCACCGTGGCCAGCGGCGGCAACTACCGGGTCTGGGGGCCCGAGGGCAGCTTCATCTACGACAACAACGAGTTCGCGCTGTCGTTGGTGATGACGATCCCCCTGCTGCGCTTCCTCCAGCTTCAGTTGCAGCCCGGGTGGCGGCGGCATCTGATCACGATCACGATGCTGTTCTGCGCCGCAGCTGCGCTGGGCACGCAGTCGCGGGGGGCGCTGCTGGCCATGTCGACGATGTCGATCGTGCTGTGGTGGCGCGGCAAGAGCCGCCTGCTGGGCGGCGTCGTCATCGCGGTGGCGGCCGTCACCTTGGTGTCGTTCATGCCAGACCGATGGTCCAACCGCATGTCGACCATCCAGACCTTCGATCAGGACCGCTCGGCCATGGGCCGCATCAGCGCCTGGTGGACCGCCTTCGGCATCGCCAAGGACAGGCCTCTGGGCGTCGGCTTCGACGCGGCAAGGCCGGAGCTCTTCGAGAAGTACTCGCCGCACCCTGACTACGTGCACGCGGCCCACAGCATCTACTTCCAGGTGATGGGCAACCACGGCTTCATCGGCCTGTTCATCTTCCTGGGCATCTTCTTCAGCACCTACTGGTGGGCCGGACGCCTGAGGAAGGAAGCCGCCGTGCACCCGTCCGCGGCGTGGGCCGGCGAGCTCGGCGCAATGGCGCAGGTGTCGCTCATCGGCTATTTCGTCGGCGGCGCCTTCCTCAGCCTGTCCTACTTCGACCTGCCCTACAACGTGATGATGATGGTCGTCATCACGCGGCTGTGGGTGCGCAGGAAGGCCTGGGAGACCGAGCCCGTCTACCCGCCCGGCTGGCGCACGCTGCCGGGCCTGGCCACCTACGCACCCGTTGCCGCGAAGCGATGATGTTGCTCAAGCCCTTGTTGACCCTGTGCGCTGCCAGCGGGCCGCGCGCGCGGCTGTCCACGCTGATCTTCCATCGCGTGCTGCCGGCCGAAGACCCCCTGTTCCCCGACGAGGTCCACGCGGCCCGCTTCGACGCCATCTGCGGCTGGGTGCGCGAGTGGTTCAACGTGCTGCCGCTGGATGAGGCGGCGGCCCGCCTCGCCCAGGGCACCTTGCCTGCACGTGCCATGGCCATGACCTTCGACGACGGCTACGCCGACAACCGCGAGGTGGCCGCACCCATCCTGCAGCGCCACGGCCTTCCCTGCACGTTCTTCGTGGCCACGGGCTTTCTCGATGGCGGCCGCATGTGGAACGACACCATCATCGAGTCGTTGCGCGAGACGCGCCTTCCGGTGCTGGACCTGCGCGGCCTGCATCCGCAGCTCGATCGCCTGACGCTGCCCGACGTGCTGTCGCGGCGCCGGGCCATCGACGCCGTGATCGGCATCGCCAAGTACCTGCCTCCCGAGGAGCGCCATGTGCTGGTCGACGCGGTGGCCGATCGTGCAGAGGTTGTGCCGCGTGTCGACCTGATGATGACGTCGGCGCAGGTGCGCGAACTGCGTGGCATGGGCCTGCAGGTGGGCGCCCACACGGTGAGCCATCCGATCCTGCGCACGCTGACGCGGACGCAGGCGCAAGCGGAAATCGAGTCCAGCAAGAAGAGGCTCGAGTCGATCCTGGGCGAGGAAGTCAGCGTGTTTGCGTATCCCAACGGCAAGCCGGGCGAGGACTACCTGCCCGACAACGTGGAGATGGTGCGCGAGGCCGGCTTCCGTGCCGCTGCGTCGACGCACTGGGGCTGCGCGAGACAGGGGACCGACCTTCACCAGATTCCGCGCTTCACGCCGTGGGACCGCTCGCGGCTGGCCTTCGGCGCGCGCCTGGCGCGGAACATGTTCGCCTGACCCGCGGTCGGGCGGCCGGCTAGCGGATCCGCAGGTTCGGCATGTGCGACTGGAGCCATTGCTCCAGCATCATCAGGATCCACACCATTTCACCGTAGTACCCCGGGTGCTCGGGCAACCGGTGGGTCACGAGGTCCTTGATGAAGTCCTGGCGCACGATGCCGCGTTCGCCCAGGCTGCGCAGGGACTCGTTGGCCAGCGCCGCCAGACCCGCGTGTCGCGTGGCCCACACGCCGAAGGGCAGGCCGAAGCCCTGCTTCTTCTTGGTGATGATCTCGTCGGGCAGGAAGCCCCTCAGGGCTTCCTTGAAGAACCAGCGCAGCTTCAGGCCCTTGAGCTTGTAGTCGGCAGGCAGGCGGCAGGAGAAGTCGACGAGGCGGTCATCGAGGAACGGGAACGCCACGTCGATGCCGGCGAGCGTCGTGGTGCCACGCACTTTCGGCAGATCGCTTTCCGCCAGCGTGAACCGCCAGTCGAAGGCCAGCGTGCGATCGAGTTCGCCGGCGGCGTTCGCCTGGCCCCAGACCTCCCGCTGCAGGCGCCCCGGCACGCCCGTGTCGATGCTCGCGGCGAACGCGGGCGTGAGCACTTCGGCCACGCCCAGCCGCAGCAGCAGGTTGTACATCTGCAGACGCTCGGGCATGGGCACCTGCGCCTGCTCGATGTAGCTGCGGCCCTTCTTCAGCCCGGGCAGCCCGCCCAAGGGCGTGCGCTGGATCAGCGGCTCCAGCAGCGCATGCCGCAGGGCCGACGGGATGTGCTGGTACCAGCCGAAGACCCGTTGTTTGGCGTAGCGGCTGTTGCCGCCGAACAGCTCGTCGCCGCCATCGCCGGCCAACAGGCGCGTGACGCCGTTTTCCCGCGCGAACTTGGCGCAGTAGTAGGCCGGCAGCGCGGATGAATTGCCGAAGGGCTGGTCGTAGGCCTGGGCCACCATCGGCACGCTGCGGACCAGGTCCTCCGGTGTCACGTAGTACTCGTGGTGCTCGGTCTTGAAGTGGCGCGCCGCGATGCGCGCAAACGCCATCTCGTCGTAGCCCTCGGCCTCGAAGCCGATGGAGTAGGTGTGCGCAGGCTGCCCGGCGGCCAGGCCGATCATGCCGGCCACCGTGGAGCTGTCGGTGCCGCCGCTCAGGAAGCACGCGGGGATGCCGGTGCCGAGCTGTCGACCCACAGCCTGCTGGAGCAGGCTCCTGAACTCGTCACGCAGGGCTTCGAACGAGGGGGGCGACCCGGGCTCGCTGAAGGTCGGCGTCCAGTAGGGAGCGACCGTCAACTGACCCGCCTCGAACCACGCATAGTGGCCCGGCGGCAGGCGCTTGACACCCTTGAAGACGGTCCGCGGCGAGGGGATGCAGTGGAAGAACAGGTAATCGAAGATCGCCTGGTGCTCGACATCGGCATCGCTGGCGGCCAACGCGTCGGCGCGTTCCGCAAAACGCAGCTGCCCACCTTCGACCACGTAGCACAGGCTGTGAACTGCAAACCGGTCGACCGCGAGCACGGTTCTCGCCGACGTTGCGTCCTGCAGGCCGAAGGCGAATGTTCCCCCCAAGGCCGCAATCTCCCGAACGGTGGCCTCGCGGCCGGCCGCCAGGGCCTGCTTCACGCCCGCGAGCACATCCGATCCGGGCTGACCTCCTCCAGTGTTGGCGGGCGACTCCTTGGAGCGAAGCGGACGACCGAGCAGCAGAGGCGATTGAGTTGTCATGTGGGGATGGCGAATGGCGACAACCCCGGTTCAGCAGGCGATGGGGCATCGGAACATTGTGGCGCAGCAGCATGGCGCGGCCGGACGGCGTTCTCGCGCCTCGGTGACCACGGTGCCGAAGGATTCACACTCTGTCGAGGCAGCCGACGCCCGATGCCGGGAGCCCGGCGCCGTGTGCAGCAATTCACGCTCGCCAGCTCTGAAGCTGGGCTTTCGTTCGAACTTGTAAGGCCGCCGGCATGCCGGTCCGCCGTCGGTGGTCAAGTGCCATCCGATGCGCCCCGATGCCGCTGCAGGGCGCCGCGCCGCGCCGCGCTGTTACGAGTGGCGCTAACCTGCGGATCAACCGTGCCGAGATAATGGCCAAGCTGGTTTTGTCTGGACGATTTCATAGTTCCCCATGAAGACCGAGTTGCCGAAAGAAGAGGCGCACGAGCTTGCTCTGCGCCAACAGGAACGCCGACTGTTCCTGACCCGACTGACCGCTGTGGCAGCGGGAACGACGACTCTGGGTGCTTGCGGGGGCGGGGGCGGAGGAGACGCGGCGGCAGGGACACCCGGCCCCACCGCCGCCCCGACCCCGGGACCGACGCCGGTCCCGACGCCTGCCCCCACGCCGGGGCCCACGCCCGTTCCGACTCCAGCGCCGACACCGGGGCCCACGCCCGTCCCCACGCCGGCACCGACACCGACGCCCACGCCGCGGCCCACGCCAGCACCGACCCCCGCACCGACCACCGCGCCCACGCCCGCGCCCACGCCGGCGCCGACCGTGGCACCGACGCCCGCGCCGACGCCGGCACCGACTCCCGCGCCGTCCGGCAGCACGATCACCACGCTGAAGCTGACGAGCGCCACCACGCAAGCCGCGGCGCCGTTCATGGTGGGTGTGGGCCTCAAGCGTGGTGACGCCACCGCCATCAGCCTGCCGGCCCTGAGCAACTACCGTGTGACGGTCAAGCGGAGGTGGTCGGACGGAACCATCAAGCACGCCATCATCAACGGCCGTGCGCCCCTGGTGGCCAACACCGCGCTGGTGCTGAACCTGGATCGAGGCGACCCGCCTGCCGGCGGCGTCAACCTGACATCGGCGTCCATATCGGCCGCGTCTCCGGGTGCCTCGGTTCAATGCGGTTCGCTGGGAACGGTGAACCTTGCGTCGCTGCTTTCATCGCCCGTGCGCACGTGGATCAGCAACCCGGAGATGGTGGAGTGCCACTATCGCGGCCAGGTGGGCTCCACCACGCTGTCGGTCTGGTTCCACGTCCGCTACTTCGTGGACGGCCGGTCCTGGGTCCGGGTGGTGGTCGAGAACGGCTACCTGGACAACGGCTCGGGTGCAATCGCCGTCAACGCCGCCCAGAGTTATGTGCCCCGCGTCACCATCGGCGGCACCGAGGTGTACAGCAATGGTGGCGCCGCGCTGACTCACCACGCGAACACCCGCTACACGGTTGAAGGCTGGGTGGGTGCCAATCCGGGTGTCACCCCCGGGCACAACCCGGGATACCTGCGGGCCAGCAGGCTGGTTCCGGGCTACGCCTGGACGGCACCGAGCGAAGCCACGCTGAACGCCCTGACCCAGAACTACACGCCGATGATGGCCGGCGACATCCCGGCGGCCATGTCTGCCGGTGGCGCCGCGGCGCACCTGGGCCTGCTGCCCCTGTGGGATGCCCTGTACGCCACCACCGGCGATCCCAGGGCGTACCGATCGGTGCTGGCCAACAGCAGCGCGATCAACAGTCGCGGCATCGTCTGGCGTGTTCGCGGCGACAACAGCATCCCCACGCCATCGGCCTTCCCCACGTGGACGATCGACGGTGGTCCCGGCGGCTTCGGAACCAAGGAACTCACGCGCGGTGGCCTGCAGTGGGAATACCACCACGACGTGAACGAGGGGTACCTGGCTTACCTGCTGACCGGCGACTACTGGCACTACGAATCGTTGGCCATGCAGGCCGCGATGAAGTACCTGTGCATCAGCTCGTCGAAGGGAGCCGGCACGAGCCGGATCGTGCTGCACGACGAGATCCGCGGCATCGCGTGGGCCCTGCGCACCATCGGCTGCTTCGTCGGCATTGCGCCGACGGGCGACACCGTGGCGGACAACTACCGCACCTGGCTCGACGTGGGTGGCTACCAGCACTGGCGCACCAAGGGGCCCAACAACCCAACAGGCAACCAGCTCGGCTATCCGGTGGCGCTGAGCACCTACGACGAGACCCTGCCGCTGCAGCAGGCGCCGTGGATGATGAACTTCTGGATCGCCACGAACGGTTTTGTATGGGACGTGGAACCCGGCTTTTCCGACACCAGCGCGCACGCCGCGGTGCGAGACTGGATGTACAAGGGAATCGTCGGCATGCTGGGCCCGACCGGGGCCAGCAATTTCTACTACACGCGCGCTTCCAACTACAACATCACCATCAGCCCGCTCGTGAAGGCGAGTTTCACGTACACGGAGCCGGCTGATTTCTACTCAACCTGGGGCCAGGTTTACCAGGCCACTTTCGGAAGTGCCAACAACAACACCGGCACCACGCTGCTCGGCAACAGCGGCGGTGACCCGGCGACGGCCAAGGACGGCTACTGGGGCAATCTCATGCCGGCCATTGCGTATGCAGTGGAGCATGGTGCCGCAGGGGCTTCGGCGGCGCATGCGCGCATGACGAGCGCAACGAACTGGTCCGTTGTAGCAGGGTCCGGGTTCGACAACTATCCCATTTGGGGCTGCCTGCCGAGAAGCTAGCCCGAGTATCCAGACCCGACCATGATCCACGACAGCGACAACGACTCCGTCATCCCATCGACGCCGGCTCCCGCGGTTTTCCAGCGGCGCCGCTTTCTCACCCAGTTGACGGCGGTTGCGGCCAGTGCCACCGGCCTGGCCGCCTGCGGCGGCGGCGGCGACGGTGTCGAAGTGACGGTGGGCGAAGGCGGTCTCAGCTTTTCGGACAACACGCTGTTCGTGACGGCGGGCGTGCAGGCCACGATCACCATCCGCAACACGACCGTGCTGCCCAGCGGCAGCTGGTCCATCACCACCAGCGACAGCCGCGTGACGGTCACGCCGTCCAGCGGGGGGTCCGTGGGGCCCGGCAACTCGGTGGACGTCAGGGTCCTGTCCACGGCGGTGGGCACTTTCTCGGTGACGGTCCGCGTCGGCGTGCTGCCGCCGCAGAGCATGACCGTGAACGCCACGGCCGCGCCGACACCCAGTCCGTCACCGACGCCGACGCCGACGCCGACGCCCACCCCGACACCGGCGCCGACGACCACGCCAGCGCCGACTCCAACCCCGACGCCGCGACCGACCACCACGCCGGCGCCCACCCCGACCCCGACGCCGCGGCCGACCACCACGCCGGCGCCGACACCGGCACCGACCTCGCCGCCGACCACGCCGGCGCCGACCCCTGCACCGACACCGGCGCCGACACCGACCACGACGCCGGCACCCGTGCCGCCGGGCACGCCTTCATGGTTGACGGGTGTTGCCGTCAACCAGTGGGTGGAGATTCCGAACTCCAGCATGAGCGTGGTGCCAGCCTCCATGGCTGAGCCCCACGGAATTGTCGGAGCGCCAGCGCGAGTCAATGCGTGGGCCGGCTTCGCGATGCTCGGTCGGAAGATCTATTCGGTTGCACAGGGTGGTCATGGCGACTATTGGGGCAACGAGGTGTTGGCTTTTGACGTTGACGCCTGCGTTTGGTCGCTGCGCTTGGCATCCAGTCCCCCAAGCGCCTTCCGGGACGGTGGCATCTATACCGATGGCACGCCGGCCGCGAATCATGGCTACTACACGTGGCAGCCCGTGCCGCAGCGCAACTGGATCGTTTCGGCAGGCTTGGCGGCGTGCGCGAACGACGGCGGCACTGTGCGGGCCTGCCGGGTGTATGACATCACGACCAACACCTACCTGCCAGCCAGCGCCATGCCGCAACTCCCGTTCGCGTCCATCGCGGCTGAGTACGGGGTTGCATCAGATCCAGCGACTGGTGACGTGTATGGCGCCTACAGCGGCAAGCTTGTCAAGTGGACGCAGGCAACGAACACCTGGAGCGTGATGGGTGACGTCGTCAATTCCGCAGGCTACGAGACAGTCCTGTCGGTGGATACGACGCGCGGGCGTATGCTGATCCTGTCCGGACAAGGCAATCAGGTGACCCCGAACCTGCTGACCTTCGCCACAGGGGCTCTAACCTTCCCGACCATGAGCGGAGACACGTCGGCGCTCGCGGGCCCCGGCGGCCAGTGGGGCACGGCGTACTGCCCGGTGACGGACAAGATCTACGGCTTCACCGGCGGCGCGGCTGCCGCGGGTCTGTACGAGATCAACCCCGTCAGCTTCCTCATCTCGGCGAAGACAACGACCGGCGCAGCTGCGATGCCGGCCGCCGTGAACAGCGTCTTCGGGCGACTGAAGAAGGTGACCTACGCCTCGGGCGCGGTCGGTGGCCTGATGTACTTCCCCACGCACGCAGCCAACGCCTGGTTCCTGCGTCTGCACTGAATGCGAGGCCCGGTCCCTGGCCGCCGCCGGCCCGGGACCCCGGCGCGGATGGGATGCGATGCGTCACGAAGCGGACGCGCGGCATGAACGGCTGAGGCGGTGGCGCGAATATCATCGCGTCCGCTCAAACCGCAACCGATCCGTGCAGACCGCGCGTGACCGCCGACCCCATGACCACTCGCCAACGGCTGCTCTCGCTGATGGACCGCACCCTCAATCTCGAGGGGCGTTCCGCATCGTTCTCGGACGCCACGCCGCTGATCGGGGCGCTGCCGGAGCTCGACTCGATGGGTGTCGTGTCCCTGCTCACCGCGTTCGAGGAGCAGTTCGGGTTCTCGGTGGAAGACGACGAGATCGACGGCAGCATCTTCCAGACCTTCGGCACCCTGCTTTCGTTTGTCGAAGCCAAACTGGCCGAATGAGTTTCGGCGCTAGCCAGTCCATGCTGTGCCCTGTCGTGATCCAGGGGCCGAACGGCGCGCTGGTGGCCCTGTACCACCCGCCCGCCAGCGGCGTGGCGCCGCGCGGCGGTGTGCTGGTCGTGCCGCCGTTCGCGGAGGAGATGAACCGGTGCCGCTCGATGGTGACGATGCAGGCCCGTGCGCTCGCGGCGCTGGGCCACGGCGTGCTGGTGCTGGATCCCTCTGGCACCGGGGACAGCGCCGGCGACTTCTGCGACGCCACCTGGGAGCGCTGGCTGGACGACCTGCGCTGCGGCGCGCAGTGGCTGCAGGCGCAGGGCCTGGGCTGCCAGACCCTGTGGGGGCTGCGGCTGGGCGCCATCATGGCCACGCAGCTGGCCGAGTCGCTGCCCGAGGTGCACCGCCTGCTGCTGTGGCAGCCCGTCGTCTCCGGCAAGACCTACTGGACGCAGTTCCTGCGCATCCGGATCGCGGCCGAGATGAGCCAGGCCGATGGCGTGAAATCCACCGAAGAGCTGCGGCAATGGTCGGCGCGCGGCGACATCGTGGAGGTGTCCGGCTTCGAGGTCGGCGCCGCGCTGGCCCAGCGCCTGGACACGCTGAGCCTGCCGGGCGGCGCGTTGCCGCCGGGTCTGCAGGTGGACTGGTTCGAGGTGCTCGCCGATGCGGATGCCGTGGTGCCCAAGGCCAACGCCAAGGCGGTGGAAACGCTGCGCGGCCAGGGCTTGACGGTCAACCTGGCGACGGTGACGGGCCCGGCCTTCTGGCAGGTGCACGAACGTGCCGTGGCCCCCGAGTTGCTGGCCGCCACGACCCAGGTGGCGGGTGGCTGGCCGGCCCCGCCGAAGGCCCCGCTGCCCCAGCCGCTGGCGAGGGCGGATGCCGCCGCCGAGCCCGAGTGTCCAGTGGTCTTCGGGTGCCAGGGCGAGGAGCTTTCCGGCGTGCTGCACCGTGGCGACCCGGCGTCGAGTGTCGGCATCGTCATCGTCGTGGCCGGTGGGCCGCAGTACCGCGCCGGCGCTCATCGCCAGTTCGTGATGCTGGCACGCATGTTCGCCGGCCGCGGCTACCCGGTCCTGCGCTTCGACCTGCGTGGCATGGGCGACAGCAGCGGCGAGTACCGGGGCTTCGAGGATTCGCGGCCCGACATCCGCGCCGCGGTTGACGAGCTGCAGCGCCATGCGCCGGGCGTCAAGCGCCTGATGCTGTTCGGCGAATGCGAGTCGGCCACCGGCATCCTGTTCTATGCGTACCAGGATCCGCGCGTGCGCAAGGTGGCCCTGGCCAACCCGTGGGTACGCACCGAGGAAGGCCGCGCAGAAGTCATCCTCAAGCACTACTACCGCGACCGGCTGACTTCGCGCAAGTTCTGGGTCGACATGCTGAGCGGACGGCTGCAGGTGGGGCGCGCGATCGTCTCGTTCGTGCAGACCCTGAAGACCTTCCTGGTGGGGCGCAAGTCGCTGCGCGCGGGTGTCGACAAGAGCGCGCGCGACGACCTGGACGGCCTGCCACTGGTGGCCAAGACGGCCGAGGGCCTGCGCCGCTTCACGGGGCAGACACTGCTGCTGATGAGCGGCCACGACTACATCGCCCGCGAGTTCGACGATGTCACCAAGGCCTCGCAGGCCTGGGCCGATCTGCTCGACAACCCGCGCGTACACCGCGTGGACATCGCCAACGCCGACCACACGTTCTCCCGCGTCGAGTGGAAGACGCAGGCGCACGATGCGCTGGTCCGGTGGCTGGCGCTCCCCGACGCCGCCTAGCTAGACATCGAGCGACATCAGCTCGCTGTAGGCGTCGCGGATCTGCCCTTCGCCCAGCGTCTTGCTCATGAACAGCTTGGGCTGACCCCGTTCCGTGCGCAGCGACAGGCCGGTGCCGCCCGGCGGCAGCCAGCGCTCTTCGATCCGCATGCCGGCGAAGCCCTTCCCCAGCAGATGCTGGCGCAGCAGGCCACCGCGCCTGACGAAGGCGGCCGGGTCGCTGAGGTGCATGACCCAGGCGACGGGCAGGCGCTTCAGGACCACGGGCTTGTAGATGGCCAGGCACGCCTCTTCGGCGTCGCCGAAAGCCGCGAAGCGCAGCCACGGGATGTCGCAGTGGGCCTCGTAGTCGGCCCGCGCGCTGCCTTGCAGGCGGCTGCGGATCTGTTCCGGTGCCGCCACCGCGAAGCTGCCGGGCAGCAGCGCGCGCCAGGTGGGCAGGTTCGGGAACACGCGCAGCTGCGCGCCCAGGTCCTTGAACTTCAGGCCGCGGAAGACCTCGGTCACCTTGGGGTTCGGCGTGAACATCGTGTAGTGGTAGCCGGGCTGGCGCACCACCTGCAGCACCAGCCCGATGCCGTGCCGGCGGTGCGAATCCAGCACGCACCAGCTGTGCGGGTTGCAGAAGCGCTCGACGCGCCCGTCGATCACCTGGTCGGAATAGGTGGCCAGCAGCACGCCCGCCAGGCGGTCACCGTCGCGCAGCTGCATGCCGTAGTTGGGCACCTCGGCCGCCCAGCGGTGCGTGACGGACTCGACCCAGCGCTGCGGCGAGAAAGCGCGGTTCATGTGCTCGTGCAGGAAGCGGCCCACCTCGTCCAGGTGCTCGGCCCCGATGGGGCTGACCTTCGGGCTCGCGGGGGCAGTGGCGTTCATTGCGGAGTGCGGGCCTGCCAGCCGCAGAAGTCCTGCAGCAGGAGCGCCATGGCGGGGTAGGGGTCGGCGGCGTCAGGGCCGAGGACGCTGCTGTTCTGGTCGGTCTTCATGCGCGCCAGGCGCGGGCGCTGCACGACGAAGCGTGCGGCATTCAGTGCCAGGTGGTCGCACAAGGTCTCGCCGGCGGCCTTGGCGGCACAGTACTCGGCAAAGCCCTTCTCGGCCTGGTCCAGGAAGACGGTGGAGGGATAGAACACATGCAGCGGCCCGCCGGCGCGCGAACCATCCGCGGCCGCGTGGGCCAGCTCCGCCAGCGAGGCCACGTAGACGCGGCTGTAGCTTTCGAACAGGGCCTGGCTCCACAGCCCGCTGGGGCTCTTGCCGATGGCGGGCGTGGCGAAGTGGTAGAGATGGGTGTAGCCGGCCTGGGCCAGCGCGGCCGTGGTCGCCGGTGCCAGTGGCGCCATGGCGTCGAGCTGCAGCGCCTGGCAGGCGGCCCCGCGCTCCCGCGCCGCGGCCACCGTGCGGGCGGCGTCGGCTGCGCCCCGCGCATAGGTGATCGTGACCTCGGCGCCGCCGGCCAGCAGCATCTTCGCCACCAGTTCACCCAGTCCTCGGGAGCCACCCACCACCAGCGCGCGCTGCCCGGACACGCAGCCGGGCTGCGTGATCGCGGCCAGTTCGTCCAGCGAGCGCTGCGCCACCGGCGGCGGGCGGAAGAAGGCCTCCACCGTGCCCTCCAGCAACGCGCCCTGCAGCTTCAGGCGCACCTTCTGGAACCGTGGGTCGACGTGCACCACGCTGTACGGCAGCACGGCCGTGGCGCGGGGTGCGGCGCGGCGCTGCAGCTTGAACTCGCTGTAGATCGAGTTCAGGCCCGGGCAGCGCATGCCCACCACGTTCGTGCTGGCCATCAGGTCGGCCGCCACGGCGCGGCCGTCAGGCCAGGCCGCCAGCGCCGGGAAGAGCTGCTGCAGCAGCGCCGAATTGACGCGCAGAGGAACGTCGCCGGCTGCGGCCTGCTGCGCGGGCGCGTCGGCGGGAAATGCCGGGATCAGCGGTGCGCAGGCGGCTTCGGGCGCTGCCTCGGCCACGTCGGGGGCGGGCGTTTCGGGCCCCACCGTCAGCTGCACCGTGAACTGCGCGCGCGCAGCCACCATGCCCGAAACCTTGATGCGGCCACCGCTGGCGTCCGGCGTGGCGACGCACTGCACCGCCACGCCGGTGCGCACCGGCTGCAGGAACACCGCCGACACCGCCAGCAGCGACCGGCCCCGCAGCGCGCCGCTGCGCGCCAGGCCTTCCAGCGCCAGCAGCACCAGGTGAACGCCGTGGCAGACCGTGTCGCCGAACTGCAGGCGCCGCGCAGCGACCGAATCCAGGTGCAGGGGATTGAAGTCACCGGACAGCCGCGCAAACGCCGTGCTGTCCTGGGGCTGGATCACGAACGCCGCATCAACGGGCGTCGTCATGCGTCGACCACGACCATCGGCACCTCAAAGGGCGTGCGGCCCTCGAGCGTCAGCGCCCAGCGCTGCTCGCCTTCGGGGGCGTCCACCGGAGCGAAACCCAGGCGGGGATACAGTTCGGCCACCATGTCGTTGCGCGGCGTCGGCAGGTACAGCCCCACGAGCTGCCGGGCGCCGGCGGCGCGAGCAGCCTCCGCCATGCGGTTGCACACCGCCTCCTCGACCTTGCGGTTGAGCACGCGACAACTCATCAGCCAGGTGTCCACGTGCCACTCGTCGCCGTGGATGCGGCAGATCACGATGCAGATGTTGCCGTTGTCGCCGAAGCGGTCCACCAAGTTGACCTGCAGCGTGTAGTACTCGGGCGACGTTTCCATCGCCGCCACCTGGGCTTCGGTGTAGCGGCGGGTCGTCAGGTTGAACTGGTTGGTCTTGTTGATGAGCTGGGCGATGCGCTTGCGGCCCCGGGCGTCGAACGGCGCGAAGTGGATGCGCATGTCCAGCGAGCGCAGGAACTCGCCCAGATCGCGTGTGCTTTCCATCAGGTCGGCGCGCTTGGCGTTGCCCTGGTATTGCTGCGCACGCTGCAGATCCTCGGGTGTGAATGCGGCGGATTCGAAGTAGCCGCCCAGCAGCAGGCTGCGCACGAAGGTGGACGGATCGCTGCCGAGCTCGGGCACGGCCACCTGCGGCAGGGCCTGGCGCACCTGCTCGCGCTCGGCCGGGTTGTCGTCCAGCAGCACCAGCGCGTCGATGCCGATGTCCAGGCGCTGGGCGATGCGCTCCAGGTTGCTGGCCTTGTCGTCCCAGTTGGCCATGAAGACGGCGATGTCGTCTTCCTTGATCAGCATGCCCGGGTGCTCGCGGAAAGGGATGCGCGCAGTGGCGTCGTCGTTCTTGGAGCACACCGCCAGCACCACGCCGCGGCGGCGCAGGTCCAGGGCCGCGGCCTGGATGGCGCGGTGTGCCTCGCCGCGTGCATCGCCCGGGTTCAGCGCGATGCCTTCCAGGCCGTCGTCGCCGATGACGCCGCCCCACAGCGTGTTGTCCAGATCGAGCACCAGGCACTTGCGCGCCTTGCCGCGCATGGCCGCGATGGCGCGCACCACCAGTTCCGCGTACATCGGCAGCGCGGCCTGCGAGAACGGCATCTTGGCCAGGTGCCAGCCGCGTTCGTCGGTCCAGGCGTCCAGTCCCACGGCCTGCGCCAGCCAGTCCACGTCCACCAGCACGTCGCTGCCGGCGGCCACGTCCTGCGCGAGGGCCATGTTGAAGGCCAGCAGGGCCTGGCGCAGGGTCCCTTCGAGTCCGGCGTCCAGGCTGCCGAACTGCGGGGTCAGTGCGTTCGGTATGGTCTGCACCAGACACGGGGCGCCTGCGTGCTGATTGAAGCCCTGGCGCAACTCCCGCAGCCGTGCCAGCGCGGGCGCGGCGCGGTGCGGCGGCCAGCCGGCACCGTCGCCCTCGAAGGGCAGGCCGCGTTGGTCGAGCGCCAGCAGCACGGCGTCGGGGCGCGCGGCATTGATCTTGGAGTTCGGGTCGAGCGCCTCCTGCACGTGCTGGCCGAAGTTGCCGCTGACGACTTCCAGCGCCAGGCCATAGCGCAACGCGGTGGCTTCGAGGAAGGGCACGATGAAGTCCACCGTGCCGTTGCTTGCCAGGCCGAGCTTGAACTTGCCCAGCACCTTGGACTTGCGCTGAGCGCTCAGCTGCCTCAGCTTGCGCGACAGCGCGATCGCCTGCGTCAGCCCCAGGTGCTGCTGCGCCAGGGCGGCCAGCGCAGGGCCCCAGTCGGCCGTGCCGTCGGCCGACACGTCGGCCAGCCGGGCCTTGAAGTCGGCCGCCAGGCGGGGCAGCCAGGGCAGCTCCAGCAGGTCAAGGCGTTGACTGCTCATCACTTGCCGGCCAGCGCGGCCACGATCTGCGCGACCGAGGTCATGGATTCGATCTCGTCCAGCGTGAACGTGACCCCGAAGGCTTCCTCCATGGCCGACACGAGCCGGATGTGGCCGAGGCTGTCCCAGGCTTCGAGGCTTTCGCGGTCCAGCGCGTCGGTGAACGGCAGGTTCTCGTCGTCGAAGACTTCGATGAAGATGGCTTGCAGCCGGGTGTGGATGTCGTTGTTCAAGGGGGCCATCGCTGTTCGGGTTGGACGTGGGCGCACAGACAAGCCCGGCATTTTCAGGGACGCGGCGTCATGCTTCCCATCCCTGAATGCGCAGAGCAGCGAAATGTACGGACTGTCGTGGCGAATGGCTCGCTCTCGGTCGTCGCGCAGGCGTCGGCCGGGCCGCATGCAGTACAGTTCTTGCACCCAGGCACACCCCCATCCTTCGAGTCTGCGAGTGACGGATTTCACGCTGCTGCATGCGCCACGGCATCGGCAGCAGGGCTGCAGCAGCCCTTCCCCGAAGCAGTGACGGTGGATCTCTGACCAACATGGCGCGCCACGTCCTGCTCATCGCCTTCCACTACCCGCCGGTGCGCGGCAGCAGCGGCATCCAGCGCACGCTGAAGTTCTCCGGCTACCTGCGGGACCATGGCTGGGAACCCATCATCCTGACCGTGTCGCCCAGTGCCTACGAGGCCGTGGGCGACGACCAGATGGGCGAGATCCCGGCGGGCATGCAGGTGGAGCGCGCCTTCAGCTTCAACACCGCGCGCGACCTCTCGATCAAGGGCCGCTACCCGGGCTGGCTGGCGCAGCCCGACCGCTGGGTCTCGTGGTGGCCGGCGGCGGTGTGGCGCGGCTGGCGTGTCATCCGGCAGAAGCGGCCGGAGGTGATCATGTCCACCTACCCGATCGCCACCGCGCACCTCATCGGCCTCACGCTGCAGCGCCTGTCCGGCCTGCCCTGGGTGGCCGATTGCCGCGACTCGATGACCGAGCCCGGCTACCCCCCGGATCCCTTGACCTGGCGCACGAACCGGCGCCTCGAGCGACACGTGGTGCGCAACTGCGCGCGCGCGGTGTTCACCACGTCCGGCACGCTGCAGATGTATGCCGAGCGTTATCCCGAGCTGCCGGCCAGTCGCTGGACCATCATCGAAAACGGCTACGACGAAGAGAACTTCAAGGGCGCCGAAGCCGGCCTGGACACGACGTCGCTGGGCCCGCCGGGCCAGATCACGCTGCTGCACAGCGGCATCCTGTATCCCGCCGAACGCGACCCGCGGCCCTTCTTCGCCGCGCTGCGCGGCCTGAAGGCATCCGGCGAGGTGAGCGCGGCGACGCTGCGCGTGCGATTGCGTGCCACCGGCAGCGATGGTCAGTACGTCGAGATGCTCAGGACCTTCGGCATCGAGGACCTGGTGGAACTGGCGCCCCCGGTGGCCTATCGCCTGGCGCTGCAGGAGATGCTGCGAGCCGATGGCCTGCTGCTGTTCCAGGCCACGGTGTGCAACCACCAGGTGCCGGCGAAGCTCTACGAATACCTGCGCGCCGGTCGCCCGGTGCTGACGCTCACCGACCCCGTGGGCAACACCGCCGAAACCATGCGGACGGCGGGCGTGGACGACATCGTCGACATCCGCGACGAGGCCTCCATCACGGCCGGCCTGCGCCGTTTCCTCGGTGCGCTGCGCGCCGGCCAGGCCCGCGGCGCCAGCCCGCAAGTGGCCTCGCTCAACTCGCGCCGGGCACGCACGGCCGAACTGGCCAGGCTGCTGGACGAGGTCGCCCGCGAGGCGCGGCGCTGAGCGCCGGCCGTCGGTACCCCGCCTATTGAGGCGCCGAGGCCGCGCTGGCGGCGGCGGTTGCCTCCGGCGGGTCTGACCACTTCCCGGCCGCCACCAGCCGCGCCTTCAACTCCGGCCGCGTGAATCCCAGCGCCATTGCCCGGTGCGCCATCCGCAGCGCAGCCTCGTGCTCGCCCAGGTCCAGGTAGACCAGGCCGAGGTTGAACACGGTGTAGCCGTTGAGCCCCTCGAGGGTCTCGGTGTAGGCCAGCTGCTTGACCGCGTCGGGCACCCTGTTCTGCCCCTTCAGGTAGATGGCATACAGCATCCGCACCGTCGGGTCGTCGGGGCGGAAGTTGACGGCGCGGATGAAGTAGCACTCGACCGTGAAGGTGGCGCCGCGAATGAAGTCGGACTTCTCCTTCTCGCCGTAGCGCGAGATGGCGCTCAGCGCGCGGTGGTGGTTGGGCGAGGCCCGCAGCGTGTAGTCGAGGTCGTTGCCGATGCTGCCTGTCATGCCGCGGATCAGCTGCTCGACGGCATAGCTGAAGTGGTGGGTCTCGACGACGACGAGCTGCTGCTTGTCGGTGCGGTAATCGAAGGGGCCGTAGGCGTTGTGCAGGCTGCCGCAGCGCCCCAGGTCACCCGGCTGCGGCTGGGCTTGTGCCTGCGCCAGGGCCACCGTCAGAAGGCCGGCAGCGAGCCCGCATGCAGTCCGCACGCGTCGTCGCGAGGCAGCGGTGGCAGCAGGCTCGAGCAAGCTGTTCATGTGCGCAGGATTCTAGAGACCCGCCGCGGCCCCGGTTCGCCGGCGACGTGCAATGAACCACAGGCCGGCCATGGCCATGAGCCAGGTGCCGCCCAGCAGCAGCGATCGCTCGCGCCGCTCGGCCTCGGCGGTGCGGAAACGCGGGAACTGGCGCCGCACGCGCTCGCCGGAGGATTCGATGGCGGCCACGTCGGCGGCGATCGCGGGGCCGGGCGCCAGGGCGACGGTGACGGGTTCGCGCAGGTTGCCGGTGATGGTCAGCGTGCTGCCCTGCCGCGTCAAGGTCACCGGTCCGGCGCTCAGCGGCAGTTGCATGACCCAATCGTCGGCGCGGGTGTGGCGCTGCATGCGGGCACGCAGGGGGGGCTGCGCGTCGGAGGCCAACTGCAGGGTCGTCATCATCCAGCCGCCCGAGGCCGGCAGGCGGGCGTCGATGGCCGGCGCGGGGACGGCCTGGCGGTCGATGGCGACCCAGCCGCCGAACGGATCCCGGCTGCCTGAGATCGGCGTGGCGGAGACGCCTGCGCCGCCATCCACCGCCACCGAGAAGCGCTGCGGCATACCTGCGCGCCGCAGCGTGAAGGTGCGATCGCCGGATCCTGCCTGCACGGCCCTGGGCTCGCCGGTCCACACCACGCGCAGCGTGCCGCCCGGCGCGTCTTCGACGCTGTCCAGCACCACCCACTGGCGGCTTTGCCACTGGATGACCTGGCGTCGGAAACGGGGCCCGCCGTCCACCACGCGTTCCAGATCCAGCACGCGCAGGCCGTCCCGCTCGGCCTGCGCCCGTATCGTGGTCCGGCGGGCGCTCACGTCCTTCTCGCCGATCAGGTGCGGGCCGTTGCCGCCGTCCCAGCCCGCGGACCGAACAGCGCCGGGGCCGTCGCCGCCCGGCCAGTAGCCGGTGTTGGTACTCCAGTCGGTGCCGGCCGACCAGACGTGCAGGCTCATCTCCTGCGCGCTGGTGTGGCCGTGCTGCTCCCACCAGCCCCAGTGAACGACGGTCTGCACGCCGTCGTCGGCAACCGTGTCGGCGTCCCACCACACCGCATGCCCGGACACGGGAAAGGTCTTGGCGAAGCTCGCCCTGCCGCGCAGGCCGGCGATCCAGGCTTCGTCGTCGGGCTGCACCAAAGCGGGCAGGCGCCAGGCGTAGCGGAAGGTGTTGCCGATCGCGGGCAGGCTGCGGTCGGGCCGCTGCAGCGTGGCCATGAAGGCGCGCGCGTCTTCGTGGGCCTTGAGCCAGCCTTCGGGCACGGGCTGGCCCATCTCGCGCAACAGGCGCTGGATGTAGCCCGACAGCACGACACCGTGGAAGTGGTAGCCCAGCGCATGTTCGAGCACGGCGCCGTCGGGCCCGATGTACATGGGCCGTTGCTGTTCCAGGCGTTGGAGCGCGATCTCACGCCAGGCCTGGGCCTCCGGCAGCGCGGGGAACGCGGCGGCCAGCTGCAGCAGGCCCACGTTCTGCATCACCCCGTGGTTGGTGCGGGCGATGAAGAAGCCGGGCCGGGCCAGCAGCGTGCCCGTGCGCCGGGCGAAGGTCTGCAGCGTGCGTGCCAGCTCGTCGCCGGCGGTGGCGCGCGTGTGCCGCCAGAAGCGCGCCAGCACCGCCGCGCGGTTGGACACGGCATGCGAATTGGCCAGCAGCCCTTCGGGGAACTGCACGCGGGCCTCATGGGCGATGAAGCCGCGCAGGTAGCGTTCGGCCGCCGCCAGGTAGGCCGGGTCGGGCGCGTGCTCGTGGGCGCGCAGCAGCAGGTCCGGCACGATCAGGCTGGCGATCCAGACCTGCTGCACCGGCACGCCGGCTTCCAGCTGGACCGGCGCGAAGCCGTCCCCGATCGCCAGCACCGGCAGGAAAGGCAGGGCCAGCTCGCCCTGAAGGATGCGCCGCGCCACGGCCACGGCGGCTTCGCCGCGCAGCGGGTGGTCGGTCATCATCGACACCTCGGCCACGACGGCCAGCACGCTGTCGGCAGGCTCCTGCCGATGGCGCTGCAGCACGCCAGAGTCGATCTCGGCCACCGAGACGTGGAAGTGCCGCCACAGCGGCCCCCACACCATCATGTTGCCCACGCCCAGCAGCATCACCGTGGTGGCCACGGCGACCCATGCCAGCGTGCGCGGTTTCACGCCGCGCGGCCGAGGCGCACCAGCAGCATCGAGCGCAGGCGCGTGAACAGGGCCACCTCCACGCTCTGTGGCCGACCCGCGGCCAGCCACAGCAACGCGATGACCGGCGGGTACACGAGCGCGCCCACCACGCTGCCGATGACGAGCCAGCTGATGGCGTCGACGATGCCGGGATCCAGCCCGCGACCCGGCAGCACCAGATGCAGCACGAAGCCCATCACCAGGCTCGCGATCAGCGGTCGCGTCAGCGCGCCGAAGTAGGCGAAGGGGCTGAGCTTGAGCGTGCGCACCAGGATGGGCACGCTCACCGCCAGGCTGCCCAGGGCCGCCAGGACCTCGGCGAAGGCGGCGCCGAGCACGCCGTAGCGCGTGGTCAGCACCCACAGGCCCATCAGCAGCAGCACCATGCGCGCCACCAGGGTGACGGCGCCCAGCTTGGGCTTGCCCATGGCCTGGTAGGCCGACATGTTGTTGGCCGTCAGCGCCGACACCGCACCGGCGAAGGCCAGCACCTGGATCACCGGCACCGCCTCGGGCCACTTCTGGCCGAGCAGGATGCGCACGATCTGGGGCGCCAGCAGCGCCACGCCCACGCTCACCGGCATCACCAGCAGGAAGATGGCGGCGGTGGCGTCGATGCAGGTCTTGCGGAAGTTGTCGACGTCGTCGGCCACGCGTGACAGGCCGGGGAACATGGCGCGATTGACCGGCGCCACCAGCTCGGTGTGCGGCAGGTTGGCGATCTCGGAACCCACCGTGTAGGCGCCCAGACTCTGCGCGCCGAACATGCGGCCCACCACGAAGTGCGGCGCGCGGTTCATCAGCACCTGCGCCAGGTTGCCCAGCACCATCCAGACGGAGAACGAGAACAGCTCGCGCACGTGCACCAGCGCCAGGCGCGGACGGAAGGGCTCCATCGCGTAGCTCAGCACGACGCCGGTCAGGCGGCCCGCGGCCATGCCGATGATCAGCGTCCAGTACGACTGGAAGATCCAGGCCGCCAGCATCGTCACCGCGAACGAGGTGACGCGTTTGGTGGCCATGAAGCGGAACTCGCGCCCGAAGTCCATCTGCCGCCGGAAGTTGACGGTGCCGATGTTCTCGAAACCCGAGGTCAGCCAGATGGCGCCGATGACCAGCATCACCGGCGTCAGGCGTGCATCACCGTAGAAGGCGGCGGCCGGCCAGGCCGCAGCCGCCGTGACCACCGCGCCGCCGGTGGCCAGCATGAGGTTGAGGGTCCACGCGGTGTCGTAGTGCTCGCGTGTCGGATCCTTCTTCTGGATCAGCGCCACCTCGAAGCTGAAGGCCGTAGCCAGTTCGATGATGGCAATCACGGACATGGCCATGGCCACCAGGCCGAAATCGGCCGGCAGGAGCATGCGCGCCAGCACCACCGTGCTGACGATGCCGATGGAGCGGTCGAACAGGCGGAACAGCACCATCCAGGCGGCGCCTCGTGCCATTTCGGCCTTCATCGACAGGTCCTTTCCACTCGGCCTCTTCCAGGGGAGCCGGACAATACAGCAATCAGGGGCCCGCGCTCGGCGGCCCGGCTCGTTCCCGACGAGAACTCCGCGACGCTTGTCTCAGAGCGTGCCCATGTGCACGCTCATGAAGCCGTACTTGTTGTGAACGGCGCCCCGCCGTGTGAATCCCGCGATGCCGATGCCGCTGCCGCGCGCCACCATCTGCGGGTTGGCGCCGTCATAGCGCACCTTCAGGATGCCGTTCAGGTACAGCGAGATCACGTTGCCGATCTTGTCGGCACGGATCACGTCGCCGTGCTTGGCATTGAAGTAGTTGCGGCCCTCGATGTTGGCGATCATCTTGAAGTCGTCGGGCCCGCCGTTCAGGTAGGCGATGTCGACACCGCCGCCGGCATTGAAGAGGCACTCGTTCCAGATGCGCCCGCCCGGGGTGCTGGAGCAGCCCAGGATGAGCTCGATCTCGTGGTTGGCTTTGTGGGCGTTGGGGTTGTAGCCGGCTTCCTTGTAGACCACGGCCTCGATGAACTGGTCTTCGCCGAAGCCCGGCACGAAGGCGAAGCTGTCGTCGTAGTGGATGCCCGGGTGCGTGGCCATGGCGATGCGGGTCTTGCCGTCACTGGCCAGGCCCACGCGCATGTTGGTCAGGTTGCCGGGCGCGGCGTTGCCGCCCACGCCCTGGGTGTTGCTGCTCCACACGCCGCCGGCCGAGAGAGGGTCTTCGATCGGCGCCTGCGAGAAGTCGATGCGGTAGCGGCGCTTGGAGCCGCTGCCGGTAGGCACCGGCAACACGCCGCTGGGCGGCGGAGGTTCGCTGCAGCCGCCGACCAGGGCGCTGCCGAGCGCGGCGGCCGTGCCGAGGACCAGGCCGCGGCGGGTCCGGAATGGCTGCATGGCCGGCACCGCGTCAGAACGACTCGGCCTTGAAACTGCGGAACCCGTAGCGGTTCGCCGCGCTGGCGCCGGCTGCGGTGCGGCGGAACGAGCCGATCCCCATGCCGGTGCCCAGTGCAGAGATGCGACTGTCGGTGAAGCTCAGGTTGCGCACGCCGTTGCGGTAGGTGATGACGGTGTTCGTCGAACGATACAGCTCGGCCACCCAGACGTCACCGTTGGCAAGCGCAACGGCGCTGCCGTTGTCGGCGGGGTTGAAGATGGTGAACCCGTTCGCCGGGCCGTCCATGAGCGCCATGATGCGGGCGCCGTCGCGGTTCCAGGTGCACGAGATCCAGCGGCGCGAGCCGGCGCTGGACATGCACCCCAGCAACAGCTCCAGCTCGTGGTTGTCGGTGTTGGTGGGCGGGAAGTAGCCGGGATCCACGTACATGACGGCCGTGATGCGCTGGTTCCCCGGGAAACCGGTCACGAAGGCGAAGCTGTCCATGTAGTCGGCCGTGGCCGGCGGCGAGCTCTGCCCGATCGCGTCGCCACCGCACATGTTGATGCCGCCGGAGGCCGCCGCGATGACGCGCATCGAACTCTGCGCGTTCATCGCGACGTAGCCGCCACCGCCTTGCGTGTTGTTGACCCAGAGGCCGCCCTCGCGCAGCGGGTTCTGCGCGGCGGCGGTGGTGAAGTCGATGAAGTAGCTGCCGCCGGGCGCGGGGGTGGGTGCGGGCGTCGGGACCGGGGTTGGCGCCGGCGTGACCGGTGCCGGCGTGGTCGTGGGCGCCGGTGTCGTGGGCGGCGCGGTCGGAGCGGGCGTGACTGGCGGGGGTGCGGGCGTCGGCGCAGGCGTCGTCGTCGGTGCGGGCGTCGGCCTGGGCGTGGCGGTCGGAGCCGGCGTCGTGGTCGGTCGCGGCGTCGGGGTCGGCGTGGGCGCCGGTGTGGTGGTGGGCGCCGGGGTGGGCGTCGGTGTCGGCGTCGGCGACGGGCTGGGCGTCGGCGCCGCCGTGGCGTTGACGGCCATGCTCTGCGCCGGCAGCACGCCGACGCGGACCGTCACCGAGAAGTTGCCCACCGCCGTTGCCAGCACCCGGATGTCCACCGAACCGCCGGCCGGCACGGAATTGCCGCTGGACGGCGTGACCGTCACCCGGTTGTCGTTGGTGGTGATGGACCAGCTGCCGCTGGGCAGCACCGTGGTGTTGCGGATGGTGACCGTGGCCTGCACGCCCACCGTCACGAACAGCGTGTTGTCCGAGAAGCTCAGACCGCCTTCGCCCACCGTCACTTCGACGCCGTCGTTGCCGCCGCCACAGGCGCTCAGGCCCGAGGCACTGGCCGCCACGGCGGTCAGCTGGGTGAGGAACCGTCGCCGTTGGAAGACCGCGTGGATCGATGGATTGGGGCGCTGGTCGCCGCGGTCGTGGCTCATGGTCAGGGACAGTGGGGAAGAAGGTTCGTGGCAGGCCCGGCGGACCGCGCAGGGGCAGCCTCGTCCAGGCTCACCCGGCGCGCAGTGTGCGGCAACGGTGCACGCGACTGTGGAACCGCATGTAAACGCTGCGAGCCGGTCCCGTCGCGGTGTGAACTAGCTCACGGCCGGCGCGCGCCGGCCGCGGTCTTCAGCGCAGGTCGCCCAGCGCCAGCGCGGCCGCTTCCTCGCCGCTCTTGTAGCTGTCGTCGGTCCAGAAGTAGGCCCAGTTGCCGTAGCGGCCGGCGTGGCGGATGCCGTTGTCGTCCATGTAGCCGTGCACCGTGCGCAGGGCCTCTTCGCGGTCGTGGTCGAAGATGATGTTGGCGTAGTCGACCAGCTTCGTGTCGGTGAACAGGATCCTGTCGTCCTCGCGCAGCAGGCCCACGCGCTTGAGGTCGCGGATCACCGGTTCCACGTGGTCGGCCGGCTGGCCCACGAGCGGCTTGTACTTCTTCGAGAAGTACACCTCCACCTGCACCGAGCCGCAGCCCGGCGGCACGTTGTTCGGCGACATCAGGTGCGGGCTGCTGGTGCGCGAGAAGCAGATGTCCTTGTCGTAGTAGTAGCTGATGTGCGCGGGCGTCAGGTCGGGCCGGTTGACGCCGATGTTCACCAGCACGCAGCTCGAGCAGGCCAGCCGGTCGGCGGCCGCACGCACGTCGTCGGGCACGCCGGCGATCAGCGGGATCAGGTCGGGCAGGGCGATCGACGACATCAGGCCGTCGTAGGTCTCGCGCACGCCGTTGGCGAAGGTCAGCAGCTTCTGCTTCGGGTCGATCTGCGTCACCTGGTGCCCGAGCTTGAGCGTGGCGTTGCGCGCCCACTTGTCGATGTAGCTCTGGAATCCGCCGTGCGACGGGTAGCGGAAGCCGGTGATGTAGTGCGTGGTGGAGGTCTGCTTCCCCACCAGTGCGCCGCGCAGCAGTTCCTCCATCGACGGCCGGTACATGCGCGGGCCGATCCAGTCGGTGGTGAGGTTGCGCGGATGCGTGGTGTGGTACTTCTCCGTGTACTGCACCGGGAAGTTGTCGGCGAAGTAGCGGCCGTAGGCGGCCACCAGCCAGTCTTCGTAATTGCGGATCTGCGGGTTCTCGATCGTCGACTGCTTGGCGAAGTCCTCGATCACCTTGGCCATCACGTCCACCGGCAGGCCGTGCATGTGCGTCTGCACCGGGTGCGGCAGGCGGTGGCCCTTCCAGTGGTTCTCCAGTTCGTACTGCACGGTCTCGAACTGGCCGTCCACGGCCTCGGCCAGGATGTTCTGCACGCGCTCGTCCTTCGTGAAGGAGACGTGCGGACCCTTGTCGAAGATGAAGCCCGAGGGCGAGCGGTAGGACACGGTCTGGCCGCCGTAGAACGCGGCTTTGTCGTAGAGCACCACCTCCACCGGTTCCTTGGCCAGCCGGTGCGCGGCGCCGAAGCCCGACATGCCCGTGCCCAGCACGGCGATCTTCTTCTTGTTCATGGTCTTCAGGCTCCCTCTCGATGCTGTCGGTAGTGCGCGATGGTGCGGCGCAGGCCTTCTTCGAGGCCGATGCGCGGCTGCCAGCCGATCAGCGCCAGGCTGCCCGCCACGTCGGCGGCGCCGGTGGGCTCCATCGGGCGGTCGGGCAGGGCGCCGATGCTGGCGGCGATCTGCGGTGCGGCCAGGCGGCAGATGGTGGCCACGAGGTCCTGCGTGCTGATCAGCGTGCCGGTGCCGAGATCCACGGTCTTGCCGATGGCGGCATCCGCCAGCGCCAGGCGCACGAAGCCTTCGGCCACGTCCTCGGCGTAGATCCAGTCGACCATGCGCTTGCCGCTGGTGATCTGCGGTGCCTCGCCCTTCAGCAGGCGCAGCACGCAGTAGGGCACGAGCTTGGTCAGGTCCTGCTGGCCGGCGCCGTAGACCATGAAGACGCGCGCTGTGGTCACCGGCACCTTGTAGAGCGCGTGGAACATGCGCACGTAGGCCGTGCTCGCGAACTTGGCCGCGGCATAGGGTGAGGTGGGTGTCATGTCGGCCGGACTGGCCGACGGCTCCATGAACGAGCCCGTCATCACGAAGCGCCGGCAGCCGCGTTCAGCCACCGCGGTGAGCAGGTTCACCGTGGTCTCCAGGTTGCCGTGGAAGGCCGGCAGCAGGTGCTTCAGGTCGGGCGCGCCCTGCACGTGGCTGGCCAGATGGAACACGTAGTCGGGCTTCACCGCGTCGAGCAGCCGGCCCACGGCGGCGAAGTCGGACAGGTCGACCGCGTGATGGCGGAAGTGCTCGTTGCCCGGGTGCTCGCGGCGGCTGGCCGAGTGCACCTGCACGCCCGCCGCGGCGAGCTTGGCGCACAGGTGGCTGCCGATGAAGCCGGCACCGCCGGTGACCAGCGCCACCGAGCCCGGCGCCATCGTCGCGAGCTCGTTCATCGCACGGCCTCCAGCAGGCCGGCGTCTCGCGCCGCGGTGGCGGCAGCGGCGATGGCTTCGAAGTCCAGGCGCGAACGCTGGGCGATCGACAGAAGATCGCGCGTGCCGTCGCTCTGGTTCAGCACCCACAGCAGCGCATGTTCGAACTGGCTCGGGTTGCGGCCGGTGGCGTTGCTGTACAGGCCGCGCGGGCCCAGTCGCGGCTCGCACTTGGGCAGCAGGTTGCGGTAGGTGACGTTGCCTTCCAGCACGCTGCAGATGCGCTCGCAGGCCTCGAGCGAGCCCTGCAGCGATTCGGCCGTGATGAAGTCGAGGTTGTCGGCCGAGCTGTGGTATTCCGGGTAGCGGCCGTTGGGCGTGCGCGAGAAGCGGCCCACCGGCAGGTCGAAGCCGGGCGAGCAGAACTGGCGTTCGTCGTAGCCGTAGGGCGAGAAGTCCTCGACCGCGCCCTGAGCGCCGACGACGTATTCGACGACGCGGTCGATGTCGCAGGTGCCACGGCGGCTGCGCTTGTAGACGAAGCTGCCGCGGTCACCCAGCGACGCCAGCACCAGGCCGTGGCGGACGAGGCCGACCCTCGATTCGTTCCGTGCCAGCCAGGTGATGGCGCCGATGGTCGTCGGCGCGAAGACGAAGCGGTAGCTGAAGCGCCGCGGCCGAGCCGCGACCGAACGCGCAAGGTGCGCGGCCACCGAGATCGCCGACAGGTTGTCGTTGGCCAGCGAAGGGTGACAGACGTGCGTCCAGATCAGGATCTCGTCGCTCGAATCGCCCGGCAGGAAGGCCTCGCCGTAGCTCAGCGAACCGGGCGCCAGCGTCGAATCGATGCAGACCTCGTACTCGCCGTCGGGCAACGCCTGCAGCGCGTCGTGCGCGAGGCAGAAGCCCCAGTTGTCGCGGTAGTAGCTGGTGCGGTAGGGAATCCAGCTCGGGTTGTCGGGCAGGCTGAAGAGATGCGGCTTCAGCTCGGCCAGCTGCATGCGTGCGCGGATGGGCGTGGAGTAGCTCATCACGTGCAGGCTGTGGCGCTGGAAGTCGACCACCTTCTCGCCGGCGGCGTTCTTGATCCACGCGTCGCGGATGTTCCACTCGCGCGGCACGTCCCAGTCGAACACCTGGGTGCCGGTGGGAACCTCGAAGCGCTCCAGGGGTACCAGGCACGAGATCGCATCGAGTGTGGCACGCGTGCCGGCGCCGGTGATGCTGCGGCAGATGGGATAGAGCTCGCGCGCGAAGCCGTGCATCGCGGCGCCGAGCGAGTCGGCGCTCATCGTCAGTCGACCACGTGCACCGACGGCATCGGCACCACGAACTTGCCGCCCCAGCTGCGGATGTCGGCCATCTGCTTGACGATCTCGTCCTTCAGGTTCCAGGGCAGGAGGAACAGGTAGTCGGGCTTCGTCTCGCGGATCTTGTCCGGGCCATAGATCGGCAGCCGCGTGCCCGGCAGGAAGTTGCCCTGTTTGTGCGGGCTGCGGTCCACCGTGTAGTCGATGAGGTCGGTGCGGATGCCGCAGTAGTTCAGCAGCGTGTTGCCCTTGCCCGGCGCGCCGTAGGCCGCCACCGACTTGCCGGCGCGCTTGGCCTCGATCAGGAAGCTCAGGATCGCGCGCTTGGATTCCTTCACCTTCTCGCCGTAGCTGAAGTAGTAGTCGAGGTCGAAGTGGCCCGCCTTCTTCTCCTTCTCGCGCATCGCCAGCACGCGCTCGTGCACCGGCTTGCTGGTGTCGTCGACGTGGCGGCCGTAGATGCGGATGGAACCGCCGTGGGTGGAGATGTCGTCCACGTCGAACAGCGTCAGGCCCTGCGCGGCGAAGATCTTCTCCACCGTGGTGAACGACAGGTACGAGAAGTGCTCGTGGTAGATCGTGTCCCAGTAGTTCTGCTCGATCAGGTGCAGCAGCTGCGGGAACTCCATCGTCACCACGCCGTCCTTGGCCAGCAGGATCTTCATGCCGCCGACGAAGTCGTTGATGTCGGGCACGTGCGCGAGCACGTTGTTGCCGAGGATCACCGAAGCCGGGCCGTCGCTGGCCAGCACCTCGCGCGCGGTGTCGCGCCCGAAGAACTTGGTCAGGCTCGGGATGCCGTTCTTGATCGCGATGGCCGCGGTGTTGGTGGTGGGTTCGATCCCCAGCACCGGCACGCCGGCGCGCTTGAAGTACTGCAGCAGGTAGCCGTCGTTGCTGGCGAGTTCGACCACCTTGCTGTTCGCACCGAGGCCGAAACGCGGCACCATCATCTGCACGTAGGCCTCGGCGTGCTTGAGCATGGTGTCCGAGAAGCTCGAGAAGTAGCCGTACTCGGCGTCGAAGATCTCCTCGCGCGCCACGTAGGCGGGCAGCTGCACCAGGAAGCACGCGCTGCAGACGTACACGTGCAGCGGATAGATCGACTCGGCGTGGTCGAATCGAGCCGGCGTGACGTGGCGCTGGCACAGCGGGCTGGTGCCCAGGTCGACGAAGGTGTGGCGCAACGGCTGGCTGCAGAAACGGCAGGTGTATTCGCGTGCTTGCACGGGGTCTGCTTGAGCGGCTGCAGTCACCGGGGGTTCTCCTGGGCAGTGGAATCGTCGTTTCTAGCACAGCCGTTTCCAGGTGTAGCGGGCACCTTTGCGCAGTGCGGCGGCTAAATGCACGCCCCCCCTAAGTGCGTTCGAAAGGGAGCGCGCCGGAAGTCTCCCTCGCGCGACATTGCGCACGCTGCGATGTGGTCGGCAGCCTGTCCGGTCCGCTATCTTCCAAGGTTGACCAAGGGAGGGGTGGGGATGAGGTCTGCCAAGTTCTGGCTGTGGACGGTTGCCGTGGTCCTGCTGGTGGGCGCGGGGGCCGCGGCGACCGTGCCGGAGCTGCGCTGGCGCGCGAAGGTCATCGGCCTGAAGATGTCCGGCAACCTGCCGGACGTGGCGACGCTGGACATGCTGCGCTGGCTGGCGCCCGGCAGTCCCGTGTACCTTGAAAAGGTCGCGGAGAGTCCTACCGCCGATGCGGGGATCCTGAACATCGGCGTCGACGACGACGCCTGGGCGAAGCGCGGCGAACAGAAGTTCCGCCAGACGTGCGCGCAGTGCCACGGTGCCAACGCGCAGGGCGGTACCGGGCCCAGCCTGATCGCCTACGTGGGTCGCGCCACGCATTGGGGGTTCTTCCACACGGTGAAGGGGGGGCGGCCGGGTACGAGCATGGCCGCGCAGCCCGTCACGGAGCAGGAGATCTGGGAGGTCCACAGCTACGTTCGCCAGCTGGCGCGCGTGTGGGCGCGCGAGGCCTCCGCCCACGTTCCGGCGAACATGCCGGTGGTGGATCTGCCGTATGAGCGGCTTGCAAAGGCCGAAGAGCATCCTGAAGAGTGGCTGATGTTCAACGGCGACCTGAAGGCCCATCGCCACAGCGCGCTGACGCAGATCAACCGCGGCAACGTCAAGAACCTGCGCGTGGCCTGGGCCACGCAGCTGCGCCCGGCGGAGAAGCCGCTGGCGGCGACGCCCATCGTGGTCGGCCACACGATGTTCGTCACCGAGGCTCCTGACGGTGTGGTGGCGCTGGACGCGCGCAATGGGCGGATGCTGTGGCGCTTCCGCCGCCCCGTCGATCCTTCGGTCCTGCCGGTGTGCTGCGGCGCCTACAACCGCGGCGTGGCGGTGCTGGGCAAGCTGGTCTACGTCGCCACGCTCGACGCGTACCTGGTGGCGCTCGACGCGGCGACCGGTCAGAAGGTCTGGGAGATCCAGGTCGCCGACAAGGCCGAGGGCTACTCGATGACCACCGCGCCGCTGGTGCTCAAGGACAAGATCGTCGTGGGCGTGGCCGGTGGCGAGCTGGGCATGCGCGGCTTCATCGCGGCCTACTCGCCGCAAGACGGCAAGCGCCTGTGGCAGTTCTTCACCATTCCCGGGCCGGGCGAGCCCGGCAATGAAACCTGGGCCGGCGATTCGTGGAAGACCGGCGGCGCCAGCACCTGGAGCCTGGGTGCCTACGACGCCAAGCTGGACCTTCTGTACTGGACCACCGGCAACCCCTGGCCCTTGTTCGACAAGTCGAGCCGCGAGGGCGACAACCTGTACAGCAACAGCCTCCTGGCGCTGGACCCGAACACCGGCAAGCTGCGCTGGCACTTCCAGATGACGCCGGCGGACGTGCACGACTGGGACGCCACGCAACAGGTGGTGCTGGCCGACGTGCAGTGGAAGGGCGAGACGATCCCGGCCGCGATCACGGCGAACCGCAACGCCTTCTACTACGCCTTCGACCGGCGCAACGGCAAGTTCCTGTACGCGAAGCCGTACGTGAAGCAGACCTGGGCCCTGAGCATGGACGAGAAGGGTCGCCCGCAGCGCGACCCGAAGTCGATACCGACGCCGCAGGGCGCGCTGGTCTATCCATGGCTGCACGGCGGCACCAACTGGTGGCCGCCTTCCTACGATGCGAAGCGCAGGCTTCACTACGTGCCGACCGTCGACGCGGCGTCGACCTACTTCTCCATTCCCGAGAAGCTGAAGCCGGGCACGATGACGATGCGCGGCACCACGCAGCTGGCGTCGAACCTGCCCGCCGTGGTGGCGGTCAAGGCGATCGATCCCGACACGGGCAATATCCGCTGGTCCACGCGGCTCGACGAGGGCGATTTCATCCAGTACGCGCGCGTCACCGGCCTGCTGTCCACCGATGGCGACATCGTGGTGGGCGGATTCATGGATCGCATCAGCATCATGGATTCCGACAACGGGTCGATCCTGTGGAGTTTCCGTCCGGGCGCGCTGGTGAACGCAGGGCCCTCGACCTACGCCATCGACGGCGTGCAGTACATCTCGCTGATCGCCGGCAACGTGCTGTTCACGTTCTCCCTGCCTCCTGCGGAGGCTGCGCCTGCCAAGGGGAAGTAGCACATGTCCAGCTACCTGAAGACCATCGCACTGCTGAGCGTGGCCTTGCTGGCCGCCATCGCGGTCGCCGCGGTCGGGGGCGTGGCGATCGGGGGTCTCGCGGGGTGGCTGGTCGTCGCGGTCGCCGCGGTCGTCTCCCTCGGCCTGAGCGTCGCCATCGCCGGCGGCGGTGTGGTTCTGTGGCGCGAATCACGGCGTCTTCGCGGTGGGCCGGACCCGTTCCTCGAGATCACGGGCCGGCGCCGCGAACCCCAGCTCGAGAGCCCGTCGGGCTTCCGTGCCGGTGCCGTGCGTCGCTGGCTGGCGCGCCGCTTCATGGGGCACGACCTCCTCCCCGGAGACACCGTCCGCATCCGGCCGCTGCCCGAGATCCTGGCGACACTGGACGCCCAGGGCGCGCTGGGCGGCATGCCGTTCCAGCCGGAGATGATGAAGTTCTGCGGCAGCGAGGCCCGGGTCTTCCGCTGCCTGGACAAGATCTACGACTACGGCCGGACCAAGCACATGCGCCGCCTCGATGGCTGCGTGCTGCTCAGCAACCTGCGCTGCAACGGCAGCGCGCACGACGGCTGCGAGGCCGACTGCTACCTGATCTGGAAGGCCGAGTGGCTGCAGTCCTCGCGGGCCCCGCGGGCCGACGCCGCGCGGCCGGCCACGGTCGACGTCGCCCGCATCTCCGACGCCGTCGCGGCGGGCACGCGACAGGGCGAGGTGTTCCGCTGCCAGTTCACGCAGCTGCACGGGTGTACCACGGAGTACCCGCGGTGGTCGCTCGGACGCGACCTTGTCCCATGGCTGTCCGGCAACTACTCGGCCAAGGCCTGGCTGGTGGCCATGCTCACGCGCGTCTTCAACGGCGTCCAGCGTCGGCGCGGCGGCGTCGGCTTTCCTCCGCAGCCTCCCCTGGGCGAGCACCTGGCGAAGGATCCCACCGACCTGGCGGTCGGCGAGCGCGTGACGGTGCTGCCGCTCGAGGAGATCGCACGCACGCTCAACAGCCAGGGCAAGAACAAGGGCCTGTGGTTCGACGTGGAGATGGTCAAGCACTGCGGGCAGGAGTACCGCGTGAGCGCGCGGGTGCAGAAGATCATCGACGATGCAACGGGCCAGGTGCGCTTCATGAAGACGCCCTGCATCATGCTGGAGACGGTCGACAGCACCGGCGAGGGCCTGCACTTCAACCCGCAGCACGACCCGATCTTCTGGCGCGAATCCTGGCTGCGGAGGACGGAGTCGCCCTCCTGACTGCCCGCGGTCGCCGGCGACGCGCCTAGGGAGTGAGCTTGTCACTACTCCAGTTGAATCGAGCCGATTCCGGAGCCGTCGCCACTTGCGGGCGGGTGAGAGACGGCTAGCATCAGCAGCCTCGTTTCCGTCACACCATGAAACCCCTGGAGTCCAGATGCTTAAGCAAGTGATTGGTCGAACCTTGAGCAAGGTGCTCAAGCCGTACGGCTACGAGTTGTACAAGACCCGCGACACGTCGCTGGGCTCGAAGGACGCCCAGGACGAGATGGTGACGCATCTCAAGGAGCTGTTCGCAGCGCTCGAGATCGACACGATTCTCGATGTCGGCGCGAACTACGGCCAGTTCTACGAATTCCTGCGGGGCCGGGTCGGTTTCACCGGCGACATCCACTCCTTCGAGCCGATCCCCGAGCTGGGGGCGAAGCTGGTCGAGCGCTCGGCCAGCGATCCCAAGTGGCATGTCAATCAATGTGCGCTGGGTATCAAGACCGGAAGGGCGCAGTTCCATGTCAGCGACAAGCCGGGCTGGAGTTCGCTGCGCGAACTGAAGCGAGGCCAGTCGCGTCCGACCGACGCCTTGACGATCACGAAGGTGGTCGACGTCGAGGTGCGCAGCGTCGACGACGTGCTGAAGACCTTGAAGTACCGCAATCTGTACCTCAAGCTGGATACGCAAGGCTCCGACCTGGATGTCCTGCGCGGTGGCGAAGAGACCTTGAAGGTCGTGAAGGGTCTGCAGACCGAGCTGGGTTGCATTCCCTGCTACGAAGGTGCGGCCACGCCGTCCGAGGTGCTTGCGTTCCTTGAAGCGCGTGGCTTCTGGATGACCGCCGTGCACTCGCTGTGGCGTGACGACGATTTCCGGATCGGCGAAGCGGACGCCGTGTTCCGGAAGATCGGCAAGCAGTAGAGATCTCCTGTGGCAGCGGGCGCCGCAGCGCCCTGCCTGCCCAGCCGCCTCAGCGCGGCATGAACTGGGAGTACAGCTCCCGCATCAGATTGCTGCGGTCGTAGCGCATGCGCCGCAGGGTGTCGATCGACAGGGCGATCTTGTCGGCCGCCGACGCCGGGCTGCGTGCAATCAGGCCGAGCTGGAAGCCGAAGCGCTTCCAGGTGCCCACCGCCGACATCTTCTTGGCATTCGGCGCGTAGTAGGCCGACTGATGCTTGGCGTCACCCCGCGCCCAGCTCGACGAAGCGGCATGGAAGCGCCGGTAGAAGCGCACGTCGGGCAGCACGTGGAACTTGCCGATCAGCGCCATCTCGGCGAGGAACTCGACGTCCGACGCCTGGTGGCCGGCGATCAGCTTGGTCTTCAGCATCGCATCGCGGCGCAGCAGGCCGAGGTGCGCGTTGCACAGGCCGATCAGCCGGTACAGGTCGCGGAAGCGCTGGCGCGGTGAGTCGGAGGCGAGTTCGAGGTTGTCGTCGTAGTCATCGATCTTGTTGCCGTCGGCGTCGATGAGGCGGGTCTTCGGGTAGCACAGCACCACATCGGGCCGCGCATCGAGCACCGCCACCGCCTCGCGCAGGAAGTCGGGGTGCCAGTAGTCGTCCGCCGTGGACCACTTGTGGTACTTGCCGCTGCACAGCGAGAACACGTAGCGGAAGTTGCCCGGGCCGCCGATGTTCTCGGCACGGCGAACATAGCGCACGCGCGGATCCTGGGCCTCGTAGCGGCGGCAGACGGCCTCGGTGCCGTCGGTGGACGCGTTGTCGGAAATGACGAGTTCGAAGTCCCCGAAGCTCTGGTTCAGCAGCGACTCGATCGACTGCGCGATGTAGCGCTCGCAGTTGTAGGCCGGGATCGCGATGCTGACCAGCGGCTGCGTCATCTCACTTCTTCCAGAGCATCCACGGGCAGTTGCCCTGGGCCTCCATGCGGTCCAGCGTGATCTTGTCCTTGAAGGTGTCCATCGCGGACCAGAAGCCTTCGTATTGGTGCGCGTGCAGCTTCCTCTGCGCCATCAGGCGCTGGAACGGCTGCTCGACCAGCTCTTCGCCCTCGTTCATCACGTCGAAGATGCCGGGGCGCAGGCAGAAGAAGCCGGCGTTGATCCATAGGTCGGCCTTGTGCATCGACTCGATGCCTTCCACCACGCCACCCGCGCCCACCTTTACCGCATGGAAGCTCTGCGAAGGGCGCGTCGCCATGAAGCTGGCGGTGGCGTCGCTCTTCTCGAAGTTGGCGATCGTCTCGGCCAGGTTCAGGTCCGACAGCCCGTCGGAGTAGTTCGCCAGGAACATCGGCTCGTCCTTCAGCAGGTGCTTCACCCGCGAGAGCCGCATGCCCAGGTTGGCGTGCATGCCGGTGTCGACGAAGGTGATGCGCCAGTCCTCGACGCCCTTCTTCAGCATCTCCACGTTCCCGCTGGGCAGCGTGAGGGTGAAGTCGTTGGACATCGCGTCCTGGTAGTTCAGGAAGTACTCGCGGATCATCTCGCCGCGGTAGCCCAGGCACAGCACGAAGTCCTTGTGGCCGAAGTGCGCGTAGTAGCGCATCAGGTGCCAGATGATGGGCCGGTTGCCCACCGGCACCAACGGCTTCGGGATCGTGTCCGAGTGCTCCCGGAGCCGGGTGCCCAGACCGCCACAGAACAACACAACCTTCATAGCGTTCCCGACCCTCGTTCGATTCGTCTTTGTTCGCCCGGCCGTCAGCGGCCGATGCCGTCGTAGCGTGCCAGCGCGGCCGGCTTCAGCACGCGCCGGCCGTCGATCACCACCGGCTGCTTCGCGCGACCGGCCAGCAGTTCGGGCACACGCTGGAACTCGGCCCAGCGGGTGATCAGCATTGCGGCTTCGGCCTCGGCCAGCGCGGCTTCCAGCGTCGGCGCGTAGCGTACCGCGGCGGGCAGCAGCGGCTTGGCGGCCGGCATGGCGATCGGGTCGTAGGCCACCACGTCCACGCCGGCGTCGATCAGCATCTTCACGATCGGGATCGCCGGCGACTCGCGCATGTCGTCGGTGTCTTCCTTGAAGGCCAGGCCCAGCACGGCCACCTTCAGGCCCTGCAACTGCGGGCAGTGCGTGCGCAGCTTGGCCAGCATGCGCTGCGGCTGCGTGAGGTTGGTGTTGATCACCGCGTCCAGCAGCGGCATCGGCGCGCCGCGTGCGGCGCCGTGCGCGGAGAGCGCCTTGGTGTCCTTGGGCAGGCAGCTGCCGCCGTAGCCGCAGCCGGCCCACAGGAAGGAGCTGATGCCGGCCTTCACGCGCCGCCCGTCGTCCAGCGTGCTGGTGAAGTAGCGCGCCAGGTGCACGCCGCTCATCACGTCCGCCACGTCCACGTCACCCAGGGCGCTGCACAGGTTGCCCATCTCGTTGGAGAACGAGATCATCGTCGCCAGCACCGAGTTCGAGACGTACTTGATCATCTCGGCGGTCTTGTTGTTGGTCGCCATCGTGGGCGTCTGGACGAACGGCGCGTAGACCTTGCGCTGGGCCTCGATGCTGCGCTCGTCGCTGCCGCCGATGACGATGCGGTCGGGCCGCATGAAGTCGTCGATGGCGGTGCCTTCGGTCAGGAACTCGGGGTTCATGCCGACGCCGAAGTCGACACCTGCCTTCTTCCCCGAAGCCTTTTCGAGCTCGACGCGCACCACGTCGTCGGTGGTGCCCGGCACCACGGTGCTCTTCACGACGACGACGTGGAAGGCGGCCTTCTCGCGCAGCACGCTGCCGATCTGGCGTGCCACCTCGCGCACGTACGTCAGGTCGATGCGCTGGCCGTCGAAAGGCGTGCCCACGGCGATGAAGGTGATCTCGGTGTCCAGCACCGCGGCGCGCAGGTCGGCGGTGGCGCGCAGGCTCCTGCCGACGTGCTTGCGCAGCAGTTCGTCCAGGCCGTTCTCGTGGATGGGCGCCTCGCCGCGGTTGATGCGGTCAACCTTGGCCTGGTCGACGTCGACGCAGGTGCAGTCGTGGCCGATCTCGGAGAAGCAGGCGCCCGAGACGATGCCGACGTAACCGGTGCCGATGACGGAGATCTTCATCAGGCTTCCTCCGCTTCCTGGTTGTGGTGGTACCACATCAGGGTGCGGCGCAGGCCTTCCTCGATGCCAATGCCGGGCTCGTAGCCGAGCTGCGAGCGCGACTTGGCGATGTTCGGGCAGCGGCGGTTCGGGTTGTCGACCAGGTACACGGCTTCCGGCGCCGGCTGGTGAATCAGCTTGCCCTTGTAGCCGAACAGGTCGCCGGCGGTGGCGATCAAGCGGTCGGCCAGCTCCTTCATCGAGATCTCGGGCGTCTCGGTGCCCACGTTGTAGGGCTCGCCGTTGCCGCCCTTGACCAGCACCTTGTAGTAGCCGGTGATGGCATCGGCCGAGTAGCAGAAGGTGCGCGTGGGCGTGCCGTCGGAGAACATCACCAGGTCGCGGCCGGCGAAGATCTCGCGTGCGAAGTCCGGGATCACGCGCTTGTCGGTGATCTTCAGGCCCGGGCCGTAGTTGTTGAACGGGCGCGCCTGCCGGGTGGGCACGCCGTACTGCTGGGCGTAGATCACGCAGATGGTCTCGCCGAAGCGCTTGCTCTCGTCGTAGCAGGCGCGCGGGCCGGTGCAGGAGACCAGGCCGCGGTAGTCCTCGGCGGTGGGGATCGCGTCGGGCGACGGGTCGCCGTAGATCTCGCTCGACGAGTAGAACAGGAAGCCCTTCACCGGCTTGCCGCGCTCGGCTTGGGCGACGCAGCGGTCGAGCAGGTTGCGCAGGCCGTTGATGTTGGCGTCGATCGTCTTCAGCGGGTACTTGCGGTAGTACGGCGGCGACGCGATGCCGGCGGCGTGGATGATCCAGTCGAAGTCGGGCATGTCGGCCGGCAGCGGCTCGATCAGGTCGTAGCGCTGCATGCTGAAGTGCGGCGTGCCCTGCAGGTCCGTCAGCCACTTCGGCGTGCCGCGGATGAAGTTGTCCCACACCGTCACGCGGATCGGCTGGCCCTTGCCTTCGTTCTTGTTGAAGTGCAGCGCGGCCAGCACCAGGTAGTAGCCCAGGAATCCGGCGCCGCCGGTGATCAGCAGGCTCTGGCCGGCCATGCGGCCGAACTCTTCCTTCAGGTTGGCGCAGATGTAGTCCAGGTCCTGCTTCAGCAGGGCGTCGAGCGAGGGAATGGCTTGGGGCATGGGAGGTCGGTTTGGAAAGGAATTCGGTCAGATCGCCAGCGAGGCCTTGCGGGCGTAGAACGCCTCGGCAAAGCCTTCGGGCGCATTGCACTCGATGCCGCGCAGCCGCGCGATGGCCTGGAAGGTGTCCGGCGTGAACCAGCTGCGGCCGAGCTGGCTGGGGAAACACGACATCAGGATCTCGCACTTGCGCTGCATGTCGGCGCGCGTGATCGGCACGAAGGTGTTGGGCACACCGATGTCGCCGTCGAACTTGGGGATCTCGTACTCCAGCACCGCGTGGTTGCGGAAGGTGTTCCAGGTCAGCTCGTTGATGACCCGGTGGTCCTGGTGCAGGTCGGCACGGTAGTGCGTGAGCACGAGCTCGGGGGCGAAGCGCTTCAGGTCCTCGAAGCGGTCCTTCAGCGCCGGGCCGCTGTGCGGCAGGTAGCTGCCGCGAAAGCGCTCGACGATGAGTTCGGTGTTCGCCGCACCCTGCAGCATCCGGGCGGCGGCATTGCGCGTTTCGGCCTCGCGTTCGTCGTCGGCGCTGAAGGTCACCCAGACGAACCGCGCCTGCGGGTGGCGCGCCACCAGGCGCATCACCGTGGCGCCGCAGCCGATCTCGATGTCGTCGCAATGCGCGCCGAGCAGCAGGATGGTCGGGCGGTCAGAGGTGAAATTGAAGGACTGAGCGATCATGGAGGCGCCTGATGCGCAGGCGTGGCATCACCTCAGGCGGCGATGTTGTCACCATAACCAGCGGGGTGAATTCGTGTCTCTCCCTCAATGTGAGGGAACGCGTGAGGCAATGCACGACGCCAGCAGGGTTTTGGCCGCCCCGCGCGGAACCGGGCGAGACCTCAGCGCGGAGGGCGCTCGAACAGCACGTGGATCCAGTTGGCGCGCCAGGGCGTCGCCGCCATCTGCAGCGTGGTGCCCCAATGGGCCAGCTTGGTGGCCACCTTCTGCGTGAAGTTGCGCTCGGCGGGCGGCAGCAGGCGCTGGCCGCACTGGATGCACGGCTCGTCCTGTTCGTAGGTGCCGTAAGGGTTGCCGGCGTAGCGCTGCAGGGCGGCCGACACCGCGTTGGTCACCGAACGGGTGCGCCCGACGTAGTCGACCCGGGCCGGGACCAGGCCGTCCATCAGCCGGACCAGGCGCTCCAGGTCGAAGCTGTTGACGTGCCCCCACGGCGGGTTGACGGCTCCGCAGGTGCGGCAGGTGCAGGCGTCGACCCGCAGATCCTGCTTGAACGGGACGCCGATGACCACGTGCCGGTCGGCCACGCGCACGAGCTCGCGGCACACGCGCGGCAGCTGCGCCGGCGGAATGTGCTCGAGCACTTCGGCGCAGACCACCGTGTGGAACGAGCGGTCCGGGTAGCCCAGCTGGGCGGCGTTGCCCTGCACGCAGTCCACGCGGGGGTGCGCCACGTCGGGCAGGTTCAGGTCCAGCGCCACCACGCGCTCGAACCTCTCGGCCAGCAGCAGCGATAGGTGGCCGTCACGCGCACCGACGTCCAGCGCCGTCGGCCCGGAGCGAGCCATCAGCCCGAACAGCCGCGAGACGCGCTCGACCTCGCGCGGGTGGGTGCGGTAGGCGCGCAGCCCGCCAGTGACGTTGAGCTGGGAATCCGGCGGCAGCGAGTAGGCGAACACGGGTGCTTGAACTGCTATGAACTAGGGGGTTAGCCCACCGGGGCGGCAGTCTAGCAGCGGCCGCGCGAACAGGGCGTGACAGTCCGTACACGGCCTGCGGCCAATGCGCGCCGAAGCGCCGCCTAGAATTCCCGCCATCGTGTCAGGCTCTTTCCCCATCTTCGACGGCGTCGTCGAGCAGTTGCTCGGCTGGATGGCTCCCACGCAGGCGCTGGACATCGGCGCCGGGTCCGGCAAGTTCGGCCGCATGCTCGAGCGCGTGGCGCCCGCCTGCGACCGCTTTGCGCTGGAGATCAACGAGAAGCACGTTGAGCAGTTCGGGCTGCGCAGCCTGTACAGGCAGGTGGAGGCCATGGACGCCGGCCGCTGGTGGCAGGAAGACCCGGACTCGGCCTTCGACGTCATCACCATCGGCGACTGCCTGCAGCACATGCCCAAGTCGGCTGGGCTCGATCTGCTGAACGCGCTGGTCTACCGCTGCGCGTGGCTGGTGGTGCTGGTGCCGGAGTTCATCGTGCAGGGTGCGGTGGACGGTGCCGACAGCGCGGTGCACCGCTCGGTCTGGAGCGAGCGCGACATGCACTGGCACGATCTCTGGGCCTGGGACAACTGCCGGGCGATCACCTTCTTCGTGCTGCGCGGCTACCGGCCGTCGCCCCAGCTGGACATCGATACCCTCGTACGCCGCGTCAACGACGGCGCGCTGACGCTGAAGGACTACGACGGCCAGGGTGTCGTGCGGCCCTGCAGGCTGCGGCTGACCGACCACCCGCGCGAGGTTGGCTACCGGCCGCGATGAGCGCGGGCTCGATCTTCGTCAGCATCGCCGCCTACTGCGACCCGATGCTGGCCTTCACGATCAACAGCGCCCGCTCCCAGGCCAGCGACCCGTCGCGCGTCTTCATCGGGGTCGTCGAGCAGGCCCCGGCGGGCCAGTGGCTGAGGCTCGAGGACCAGTGGGCCATCGAGCACCTGCGCTGGACACGTGTCGACGCACTGGAAGCGCGGGGCCCGTGCTGGGCGAGGGCGCTGGCGATGGCGCTGTACCAGGGCGAGGACTGGTACCTGCAGGTCGACTCGCACATGTGGTTCGAGCCCGGCTGGGACGATCGCCTGATCCATTGGGCACGGCGCTGCGGTGAAACCAACCCGCGCACGCTGCTGACGTGTTACCCGAACCCGTTCACGGTGCCCAACGGGCACCCGGTGGCGGATCTGGTCACCAACAAGGTGCTGGCGATGGTGGTGCGCGGCGACGCGCAGTTCGCCGAAGACAACCCGGTGCTGATGTTCGAAGGCGTGGCCGTCGACAGCGACGAGCCCGTGCCCGGTGTTCACCTGGCCGGCGGCTGCCTGTTCGGGCCGGGCCGCACGGTGGACGAGTTGCCGTACGACCCGCATCTGTACTTCCACGGCGAGGAGCAGTCGCTGTCGTTGCGCGCCTTCACGCGTGGCTGGGACATCATGCACATCCCGGGCATGCCGATGTACCACCTGTACACGATCCCGGGCTCGAATCCGCGGCCGATGCATTGGTCACCCGAGCACGACCAGCGGCGCGCCGTGCGCTCGGCGGCGCTGGAGGCGGCTGCGCGCAAGCGGCTGTGTTCGCTGATCTGGGAAGGCGGCGATCTCGGCGTGTTCGGGCTCGGCACCACGCGCAGCCTGGCCGACTACGCCGAGTTCAGCGGCATCGACTTCGCGACCCGCCGCATCGAAGAGCGGGCACGCAAGGCACGGTTCGGCTACTGAGCAGGGCGCGGCGCCGAATACGCCACATGCGTCGTCCCGCCAGGGGCAGGTGTTTCGGGTATGGTCCCTGCCGGCGCCGCCGGGCAGCGTCCCGGGCGGTGCCCCGCCGATCTCGCATCCAAGCTCCATGACCGAAGCCCATCTTCTGCACGAACTGATCGCGGTCGCCGCCGCGCGCGACCCGCGCGCCGGGGCACTCACCGCCGGCGCCCGCACGCTCGACTACGAGGCGCTGCAGGCGGCCGTCGCCGCCGCCGCGTCCGGGCTGCTGGCGCTGGGCCTGGCGCGTACCGACCGCGTCGGCATCTACCTGGAAAAGCGCGTCGAGACCGTCGTCGCCAGTTTCGCCGCCCCGGCGGCAGGCGGCGTCTTCGTGCCGATGAACCCGCTGCTCAAGCCCGAGCAGGTGGCCTTCATCGCGCGCGACTGCGCGGTGCGCGTGCTGGTCACCTCGCCCGAGCGGCTGGCGCTGCTGGCGCCGGCGCTGGCGCAATGCCCCTCGGTGACCCACGTGGTGCTCACCGAGGACGCGCCGGCCGGACTGACGCTGCCGCCGTCGATCGCGCTGGTTCGCTGGGCCGACCTGCTGCAGGCCGCCCCGCGCGCCGGCCACCGCGTCATCGACACCGATCTCGTGGCCATCCTCTACACCAGCGGCAGCACCGGCAAGCCGAAGGGCGTGGTGCTGTCCCACCGCAACATGGTGGCCGGCGCCAAGAGCGTGGCCAGCTACCTGGAGAACCGCCCCGGCGACACGCTGCTGGCGGCGCTGCCACTCTCGTTCGACGCCGGCTTCAGCCAGCTGACCACTGCCTTTCACAGCGGCGCGCGCGTGGTGCTGCTGAACTATCTGCTGCCGCGCGACGTGCTCAAGGCGATGGAGCGCGAGAAGGTCACCGGCCTCACGGCGGTGCCGCCGCTGTACATCCAGCTGTCCACGCTGGAGTGGCCGGCGGCCATCAACGAACAGCTGCGCTACTTCGCCAACACCGGCGGCCGCATGCCGCGCGAGACGCTGAACCTGCTGCGCCAGCGCGTGCCCAAGGCCAAGCCGTTCCTGATGTATGGCCTGACGGAGGCCTTCCGTTCCACCTTCCTGCCGCCGGAAGAGGTGGACCGCCGGCCCGATTCGATCGGCAAGGCGATCCCGAACGCCGAGATCCTGGTGCTGCGCGAAGACGGCACCGAGTGCGCGCCGGACGAACCGGGCGAACTCGTGCACCGAGGTGCGCTGGTCGGCCAGGGCTACTGGGGCGACGCCGAGAAGACCGCCGAGCGCTACAAGCCGCTGCCGGCGGGCGTGGGCGGGCGCGAGGCCGCGCTGCAACTGCCGGAACTGGCCGTCTATTCGGGCGATACGGTGCGGCGCGACGCCGAAGGGTTCCTCTACTTCATCGGGCGCCGCGACGAGATGATGAAGACCTCGGGCTACCGCGTCAGCCCCACCGAGGTCGAAGAGGTGCTGTACGCGACGCAGAAGGTCGGCGAGTGCGTGGCCTTCGGCAGCGAGCACGCGACACTGGGGCAGTCGATCCAGGTGATCGCCACCGCGCCCGACGGCAGTGCGGCGCTGGACGTCGCCAGCCTGCTGGCCGAGTGCAAGCAGCGCATGCCGGCCTACATGGTGCCGCACGGCATCCACCCGATGGCCGGCCCATTGCCGCGCAACCCGAACGGCAAGATCGATCGCAAGCTGCTGTCCACCGAGTGGCACGAGAAGCAGGCCCACTGATGAGCACTCCCTCGAAGCCGGCGCACGCGCCGATGGACCAGTTCGCCGTGCAGGACGGCGAGCTCGCGATCGGCGGCGTGCGTGCCAGCGTGCTGGCGGCGCGTGTCGGCCAGACCCCGTTCTACGCCTACGACCGCGGCCTGCTGCGTCGCCGCGTGGCCGAGCTGCGCGCTGCGCTGCCCGCCGCGGTGAAGCTGCACTACGCGATGAAGGCCAACCCGATGCCTGCGGTGGTCGGCCTGATGGCCGGGCTGGTGGACGGGATCGACGTGGCGTCTGCCGGCGAACTGAAGGTGGCGCTGGACGCCGGCGCCGACCCCGTCGAGATCAGCTTCGCGGGTCCCGGCAAGCGCGATGTCGAGCTGCGCCAGGCCGTGGCGGCCGGCGTGCTGGTCAACGTCGAGACGCTGCGCGAACTGCCGGTGCTGGCCGAGGCCTCGCAGGCGCTCGGCCTGCCGGCGCGCGTGGCGCTGCGCGTGAACCCCGATTTCGAGCTCAAGGGCTCTGGCATGAAGATGGGCGGAGGGCCCAAGCAGTTCGGCGTCGACGTCGAGGTCGTTCCCGACGTGTTGTCGCGCATGGCGCAGCTCGGGCTCTCGTTCGAGGGCTTCCACCTCTTCGCCGGCTCGCAGAACCTGAAGGCCGAGTCGATCTGCGAAGCGCAGCAGAAGAGCTACGAACTGGCGCTGCGGCTGGCGCAGCACGCGGCCACGCCGGTGAAGTTCCTGAACCTGGGTGGCGGCTTCGGCATTCCCTACTTCCCGGGCGAGCAACGGCTGGACCTGGCGCCCATCGGCGCCAACCTGCAGGCCATCAGCGAGCGCGCGCGAAGCGACCTGCCGCAGGCGCACATCGTGATCGAGCTCGGCCGCTACCTCGTCGGCGAAGCGGGCGTCTACATCGCGCGCGTGATCGACCGCAAGGTCTCCCGCGGCCAGGTCTACCTGGTCACCGATGGCGGCCTGCACCACCACCTCTCGGCCTCGGGCAACTTCGGCCAGGTGGTGCGCAAGAACTACCCGGTGGCCATCGCCAGCCGGGCCGATGCAGCCGAGCGCGAGGTCTCGTCGGTGGTCGGTCCGCTATGCACGCCGCTGGACCTGCTGGCCGACCGGATGGAGCTGCCCGTGGCCCAGGTCGGCGACCTGGTGGCCGTGTTCCAGAGCGGGGCCTACGGCGCCAGCGCCAGTCCGCAGGGATTCCTGGGTCATCCGGCGTGCGTCGAAGTGCTGGTCTAGGGAGACCGACCGGTGCCGGAGCGGACCTCGTCGCGCCGCGATCGCCGCAGGCGCTCCCGGCCGGGGTCGCCGGTGCGGCGCCGCGGCAGGCTGGCGCTGTGGGGCTGGTTCTCCGCCGGTTTCCTGCTGCTGCTGCTGGCGACGGCCGGGGGCTCCTGGTGGCTCTATCAGGAGCTGGGCCGTTCGCCGGGTGAACTGCTGGACTACGTCGAGCACCGCCTGGAAGGGCACCCCGGCCTGCAGGCCGCGGCGGAAGCGCCCATCGCCTACCTGCGCGAGGCCTTCGACGCCTCGCGGGCGTCCGATCGGCTGAACGCGCCCTTCCCCGTGCCGCCCGCGCCGCCCCGGCGCGGCGCCGACCAGGTGCCCGCCGCGGAGCCGCCGCCGACGGGCGCCAAGGTCTGGCGCGTCGGCCGCAGCAGCGGCGCCCTGCTGCGCATCGCCGACGCGGCCACGCTGGCGCAGGACGGCGACGTGGTGGAGATCGAGGCCGGCGACTACCGCGGCGACGTGGCCGTGTGGGCGCAGGCGCGACTGACCATCCGCGGCGTGGGTGGCGCCGCGCGGCTCTACGCCGACGGCCGCAGCGCCGAAGGCAAGGCGATCTGGGTCATCCGGCACGGGCAGTTCGACATCGCCAACATCGACTTTATCGGCGCCAAGGTCGACGACGGCAACGGCGCCGGCATCCGGCTCGAGGGCGGCCAGCTGCGGCTGCGCCATTGCCTCTTCTGGGGCAACCAGATGGGCCTGCTGACCGGCGGCGAAGGCTCGCCCATCGATGCCACGCTCCGGATCGAGAACAGCGAGTTCGCCTACAGCCACGTCGACGGGCGCTGGGGCCACAACATCTACGTCGGCAAGATCGCCGAGTTCACGCTCACCGGCAGCTACTCGCACCATGCGGGGCGCGGGCACCTGCTGAAGAGTCGCGCGCGCAGGAACCAGGTGCTCTACAACCGGCTCACCGACGAGACCGGCGGCCGCGCCAGCTACGAGATGGACTTTCCGAACGGCGGGCTCGTGCAGGTGACGGGCAACGTCGTGCAGCAACAGCCGGACACCGACAACTCGACGCTGATCGCCTACGGGGAAGAGGGCTATGTGTGGCCCGAGAACCGCCTGGCCGTGAGTGCCAACACGCTGGTCAACGACCTGCGCTATGGCGGCACCTTCATCTGGGCGGCGCCCGGGCCGGCATCCGTGGTCTCGGCCAACAACCTGCTGGTGGGGCCCGGCGGCTACCGGGCCGGCAAGATGATCCAGGCGTGGAACGACGTCAATGCCGAGTGGGAAGACCTGCAGCGTCCCGGGCGCCAGGACTACCGGCTGCGCGAGGGCGGCGGCCGCTTCGTGTACCGCGAGCCGGCCGACGCTGCCCAACGGCAGCAGCTGGCGCCGCGGGCGCAGTACGTGCAGCCGCTGACCGTGCGGGCGCTGTCGGTGCCGCCGCGCCTGGTGGGCGCCTTGCAGCCGGATTCGCCCTGACGGCCGCCCCGAGCCGGCGGGCATAAAATCGAAAGCTTGCCTGCGCCCCGCCGGGCGCCCAACAGGAAGCCTTCCCGTGTTCATCTCCTCCGCCTACGCCCAGACCGCCTCCCCCGCCGGCGGCACCGACTCGTTCCTCGGCCTGCTGCCCATCGTGGCGATGTTCGTGGTGCTGTACTTCATCATGATCCGGCCGCAGATGAAGAAGCAGAAGGAGCACAAGGCCATGGTCGAGGCGCTGGCCAAGGGCGACGAGGTGGTGATCGCCGGCGGCGTGCTGGGTCGTGTCGCCAAGCTGGGTGACAGCTACCTCCATGTCGAGGTCGCCAGCGGCGTGGAGCTGCAGGTGCAGCGCGGGGCCGTGGTGCAGGTGCTGCCCAAGGGCACGGTCGGCACTTTCAAGTAGGTCGCGACTCTCACACGGCCGGCCCGCGCCGACGGCCCGGCAACCGGCCGCGCCGCGCTGGCGCGGCCTTCCCGAGGACTCCTTCGATGAACCGATATCCGCTGTGGAAGTACGTGCTGCTGGGCATCGTGCTGCTGATCGGCCTGCTCTACACCGTGCCCAACTTCTACGGCGAAGCGCCGGCGGTGCAGGTGTCGGGCGGCAAGACCACCGTCAAGGTCGACGCCGGCATGGTCGCCCGCGTGCAGCAGGTCCTTGAAGGCGCCAAGCTGAAAGCCGACTACGTGCGCTTCGACGGCGTCTCGGTGCGCGCGCGCTTCGCCGACATCGACGTGCAGAAGAAGGCCGCCGACGCGCTGAAGGCCGCCCTCAACCCCGACCCGAAGGACGAGCGCTACGTGGTGGCGCTGAACCTGGTGTCCAACACGCCGGAGTGGATGGCCAAGATGCGGGCGCTGCCGATGTACCTCGGCCTGGACCTGCGCGGCGGCGTGCACTTCCTGATGCAGGTGGACATGCGCGGCGCGCTGAAGCAGTCGGTGGAGGGATTCGCCAGCGACGCGCGCAACTCGATGCGCGAGAAGCGCGTGCGCTACGGCGACATCGTGCGCGAGCCCAACGGCATCACCGTGAGCTTCACCGACCCGGCCGAGGCCGGCAAGGCGCGCGACCTGCTGTTCGACCGCATGCCCTCGCTGACGTGGACGCAGGAGACGCTGGACGGCGGCAACGTGCGCGTGCTGGGCCGCCTGTCGCCCAAGGCCGTCACCGACATCCAGAACCAGGCCATCCTGCAGAACATCGAGACGCTGCACAAGCGCGTCAACGAACTCGGCGTGGCCGAGCCGGTGATCCAGCAGCAGGGCGCCGACCGCATCGTCGTGCAGCTGCCCGGCGTGCAGGACCCGGCGCGTGCCAAGCAGATCCTCGGTCGCACCGCGACGCTGCAGTTCCGCCTGGCCGAGCCCGATGTCTCGGTCGCGGCCGAGGTGGTGCCCACGCGCGAAGGTGGCAACGTGGGCCTGAAGCGCGACGTCATCGCCACCGGCGACCAGCTCAAGTCGGCCGCCGCGACGCTCGACAAGGACCAGCGCCCCGCGGTCAGTGTGCGCCTGGACGACGTGGCGGGGCGCTCGATGAGGAACGTGACGCGCGAGAACCTCGGCAAGCCGATGGCCATCGTGCTCTACGAGAAGGGCAAGGGCGAGGCGCTGTCGGTGGCCACCATCCAGGGCGAGTTCAGCACCGACTTCAACATCACCGGCCGCTTCACGCCGCAGGAAACCGCCGACCTCGCGCTGCTCACGCGCGCCGGCGCGCTGGCGGCGCCGATGGAGATCATCGAGGAGCGCACGATCGGCCCGAGCCTGGGCAAGGAGAACATCGACAAGGGCTTCCACAGCGTGATGTGGGGCTTCGCGGCGATCGCTGCCTTCATGTGCCTGTACTACATGCTGTTCGGCGTGTTCAGCACGCTGGCGCTGGGCTTCAATCTGCTGTGCCTGGTGGCGGTGCTGTCGATGCTGCAGGCCACGCTGACGCTGCCGGGCATCGCGGCCATCGCGCTGACGCTCGGCATGGCGATCGACGCCAACGTGCTGATCAACGAGCGCGTGCGCGAGGAACTGCGCAGCGGCGCGTCGCCGCAGGTGGCGATCAGCGCGGGCTATGAACGCGCCTGGGGCACCATCCTGGACAGCAACGTGACCACGCTGATCGCGGGCCTGGCGCTGCTGGCCTTCGGCAGCGGCCCGGTGCGCGGCTTCGCCGTGGTGCACTGCCTGGGCATCGTCACCTCGATGTTCTCGGCGGTGATGTTCTCGCGCGGCCTCGTGAACCTCTGGTACGGCCGCCAGAAGAAGCTCAAGAGCGTCTCGATCGGCCAGGTGTGGCGCCCCGATGGCGCCAAGCCCGCCGCCGAAGAAGCCTGAAGAACAAGGGAGCACAGGCGATGGAGTTCTTCCGCATCAAGAAAGACATCCCGTTCATGCGCCACGCGCTGGTGCTGAACGTGATCTCGTTCGTCACCTTCGGGCTGGCCGTGTTCTTCCTGGCCACGCGCGGGCTGCACCTGAGCATCGAGTTCACCGGCGGCACGCTGGTGGAGGTGCAGTACGCGCAGTCGGCCGACGTCAACAAGGCGCGCCAGGCGGTCGACGCACTCGGCTTCGGCGAGGTGCAGGTGCAGACCTTCGGCACCAGCCGCGACGTGCTGATCCGCGTGCCGCTGCGCGGCGACCTGAAGCAGGGCGACATCGCCGATCGCGTGTTCGCCGCGGTGTGCCAGGCCGAGGGCGGCACGCTCGGCAAGAAGCAGTCGGTGGAGCAGGGCCAGCAGGTCGAGCGGCCCTCCTGCGCCACGGCCGACGGCAAGGAGCCGGTGGAGCGCACGCGGGTCGAGGCCGTGGGGGCCAGCGTCGGCAACGAGCTCTACCAGAACGGGGCCTGGGCGCTGGCCGTCACGGTCATCGGCATCATGACCTACCTCGCGCTGCGCTTCGAGTGGAAGTTCGCGCTCGCCGGCATCGTGGCCAACCTGCACGACGTGGTCATCATCCTGGGCTTCTTTGCCTTCTTCCAGTGGGAGTTCTCGCTCTCGGTGCTGGCGGCGGTGCTGGCGGTGCTGGGCTACTCGGTCAACGAGTCGGTGGTGATCTTCGACCGCATCCGCGAGGCCTTCCGCAAGTTCCGCAAGCTGACCACGCCGCAGGTGATCGACCACGCGATCACCAGCACCACCAGCCGCACCATCATCACGCACGGGAGCACGCAGATGATGGTGCTGAGCATGCTGATCTTCGGTGGCCCCACGCTGCACTTCTTCGCCGTGGCGCTGACGATCGGCATCCTGTTCGGCATCTACTCGTCGATCTTCGTCGCGGCCGGCATCGCGATGTGGCTCGGGGTCAAGCGCGAGGACCTGGTGAAGGTAGGGGGAGGCGGCAAGGAGCAGGACCCCAACGATCCGAACGCCGGGGCGGTGGTGTAGAGTGACCTGATAACCTCGGCCGTCCACCCGCAAGCTCCCCCTCCTCATGTCCACCGGCGCCTCGCCCGACTCCCTAGCCGGACAGGCGCGCAGGCTCTACACCGAGGAACTGGTCAAGGGTCTGGTGGCGGTGGTGCAGACCGCGCTCGACACGGCGCGCAACCTGGTCGACAAGCCGAGCGAGAACGCGGTTTTCCAGCGCCGCAGGGCGCTGCACCAGGCGCTCACCGCCGGGGCGCAGGCCTGGCACCGCGGCATCGTCAGCGGACTGCGCCAGGTGCTGGTGAGCGGTGGTGGCGGCGGCTCCCGTCCGGCCGACCTGCCGCCGATGGGCGGCCAACGCGAAACGCTGTCGCTGGTGCCCGATGACACCATCGAGCTGGAGATCGTCACTTCGCGGCTGGCGCTGGCCATCATGGACCGCGCCTCCTGGGAGTTCGCCGACCTTCGCTCGCGCGTCGCCCACCTCGAAGGGCGTACCGAACTCGATCCCCACGACATGCTGCGGGCCCACGTGCTGGCGCGCATCGTCTTCGACGCCTGGCGCATCGCCGGCCTGACGCTGGATCACTGGCGCGAGATCCAGCCGGTGCTGCACGACGAGTTTGCGCTGCTGGTCGAAGAGGCCTACCACGAGACCAACCGCTGGCTGGTCGAGCACAAGGTGCTGGCCGAGGTGGACCTGCGCCCGTTCATCCGGCGCGCGCGCACCCATCCCAACGCGCAGACCGGCTGGCAGCCGGGCGGCGGCGGGGGCGGCGGCTGGGGTTCGGGCCGCGGCGGCGACCACGGCGGGCCCGACACCGGCAGCGGCGGCTACGCGCACACCGGCGGCGGCTACCAGCACTCGGGTGGCATGGGCGGGCCCGGTCCGGGCGTGGGCGCGCACGCCGACGCCCGCCAGGCGACCGGCTACGGGGGCGGTGGCGGCGGCTGGCCGGGCGGCGGCGGCCGCGGCGGGTCGGGCGGGGTCGGCGAAGAGACACGCATGATGACGCGCGCCGCGCCGCTGGCGCGCAGCCGCGAGCACGCCGAGGCGGTGCTCGGCCGGCTGAATCGCCTGATCGGGCGCCACGTGCCCGAGTTCGCGCCGTCGGCCCACATGACGGGTCCGGGCGCGGCACCGCAATCGCTGCCGCACCACGCGATGTCACCGGCACTGGCGCGCGCCATCGACACCGCGGCGGCCGGCATCCGCCAGCGCCTGGCGCCGTCCACCACTCAGTCCAGCGAGCAGCTGCCCACCGCGCCGGTGATGCTGGAGGACCTGCACTCGCGCAAGCAGGTGCTGAAGAAGGCGGCTGCCACCGCCGAGGAGCGGGCGACCATCGAGATCGTCGCGCTGCTGTTCCAGAGCATCCTCACCGAAGACCGCATCCCGGCCGCGGTGCGCGTGTGGTTCGCGCGCCTGCAGATGCCGGTGCTGCGTGTGGCCGTCACCGAGCCCGACTTCTTCGCCACCATCGACCACCCCGCGCGGCGCCTGATCGACCGCATGGGCGCCTGCGTGATGGGCTTCGACAGCTCCGGCGGTGCGGCCAACGCACCGGGCGAGGCGCTGGAGAAGGAGATCAAGCGCATCGTGCAGGTGGTGGAGGCCTACCCCGACACCGGCCGGCGCGTGTTCCAGACCGTGCTCACGGAGTTCGAGAAGTTCCTGGAGCACTACTTCAGCACCGAGAACGAGGCCACCAAGCGCGGGGTCTCGCTGGCGCAGCAGGTGGAGCAGCGCGAGACGCTGGCGATCCAGTACACGATCGAACTGCGCCGCATGCTCAACGAGGTGCCGGTGCAGGAAGGCGTGCGTCAGTTCCTGTTCCACGTCTGGGCCGACGTGCTGGCCACCACCGCGGTGCGCTTCGGCGCCCAGGGCGTGCAGACCAAGACGATGAAGCGCGCGGCCGCCGATCTCATCTGGAGCGCCAGCGCCAAGGTCACGCGCGAGGAGCGCGCCGAGGTCATCCGCCGCCTGCCGCTGCTGCTGAAGAGCCTGCGCGAAGGCATGGCCTCGGCCGGCATGGATGCGCCCAAGCAGGACGAGCACATCCAGCAGCTCAACAACTCGCTGGCCGCCGCCTTCACCGCGAAGGCCGCGGTGATCCCCGACGACCGCCTGCGCGAGCTGATGGAGCGGCTCGAGACGCTGGAGGAGATGCTGCCCGAGCAGGCCGACGTCGACATCGACGAATCGATGGTGCTGGACCTGTCCGGCCACCAGAGCAGCGAGCTCGAAGTGGTGCTGGAAGGCGGCAGCATGCCGACGCCGGCCATGGTGGCCTGGGCGCGCGAGCTGCAGGTGGGCAGCTGGTACATGCTGGACCGCGGTGGCCACAGCGAGGCGGTGCAGCTCGCCTGGCATGGCATGCGCAAGCAGCTCTCGCTCTTCGTCACGCCGCAGGGGCGCTGCGTGCTGTTCCAGCAGCACCGCCTGGCCAGCTACCTGCAGGCCGGGCTGATGCTGCCGGCGCAGGACGAGGCGCTCACGGTGCGCGCCACGCGCAGCGCGCTCGCGAAACTGGACGTCGACGCGTCGCGGCTGCTCAGCTGAGCGGGCGCTGGTTTCGGACCCGGGGGCCTCTGATCTAGTGGATCAGGCGCTCTGACGGGTCGACGAAGAGCTCGTCGAGGATCAGCGCGTCGGGCTCCTCGCCCAGGCTCCAGAAGACCATCAGCACGATGATCTTCACGTCTTCCAGGTCCATCGCGCCGTTGCCGACCGCCATCGCGCGGTCGATCACCATCTCGCGCATCGGCGCCGGCAGCACGCCCGCGGATTCGAGGAAGGCGATGAAACCGATCGAATCGTCGCCCAGCACGTCGCGCTCGGCGGCGGTGTACACACGGATGCTGCCGGGCACCGGGTTGCCGGCCACGGCTTCGGCGCTGCTGGCCAGGCCGTCGAGCCAGTTCAGCGCTTCCTGGATCTCGTCGGCCTCGAAGCCCACGGCCGAGAGCTTGCGCGACAGCTGCTTGGGATCCGGGCACGCGTCCGGACGCCAGTAGTTCTCGTAGAGATAGACCAGCACATCGAACATCGAACCACTATACCCCGGGCGCCAAGGCCCCGGGCATCAGCTGGTGTGACGACGTTGGTACAGGCCGCCGGGCAGCCGCGCCACCCGCCCCTCGAGCTCCAGTTCGAGCAGGCGGGCGCTCAGTTCGGACACCGGGAAACCGGTCCGCGCCAGCAGCGCATCCAGCGTCACCGGATCGTGGCCCAGCGCGTCGAGCAGGGGTTCGGGCGCACCGCCGGACGCCCCGTCCTCCATCGGCAGTGCCGCCTGCCGCGGCACGCCCTGCTGCAGTTCCTCGAGGATGTCGTCGATGCCCTCGACCAGCTTCGCCCCCTGCTTGATCAGCGCATGGCAACCCTGCGCCTGCGGCGAGCGGATCGAGCCCGGTACCGCGAACACCTCGCGGCCGGCTTCGCTGGCCAGCCGCGCGGTGATCAGCGAGCCGGATCGCAGCGCCGCCTCGACCACCAGCGTGCCCTGGGTGAGTCCGGCGATGAGCCGGTTGCGCTGCGGGAAGTGGTCGGGCAGGGCCGGCGTGCCGGGCGCGTGCTCGCTCAGCAGCGCGCCACCGCCGGCGACGATGCGGTGCGCCAGGTCGCGGTGGCGCGCGGGGTAGATGCGGTCGGGCCCGGTGCCCATCACGGCCACCGTCGGCGCGCCGGCGTCCAGCGCGCCTTCGTGCGCGGCCGCATCGATGCCCAGCGCCAGGCCGGAGACGATCGTGAAGCCGCGCTCGGCCAGCGCACGGGCGAAGGCGCGGGCGTTGTCCTGTCCCTGCGGGCTGGGCTGGCGGCTGCCGACGATGGCGATGCCGCGGGCCGAGAGCAGCTCGGCCCGGCCCTGCAGGTACAGCAGCAGCGGCGGGTCGGCCGTCTGCAGCAGCAGCGGCGGGTAAGCGTCGTCGCCGGGAGCCAGGACATGCCGGTCGTCGCCGCCGCGCAGCCAGGTTTCGGCCGCAGCCAGGCGTTCGGCGTAGGCCGCAGGCTCGCTCAGCAGGGCGTTTGCGATGGCCGGGCCGGCCAGTTCGCGCAGGGTCGCTTCCGCGGTCTGGAACACCGCCTGCGGCGAGCCGCAGGCGGCAATCAGGCGCCGGGCCGCGTCGCGGCCGACGCCGGGTGTCTCGAGCAGCCTGAACCAGGCCGCGAATTCAGGGCCCGGGCGCAGCGTCTCAGGGCTGGCTGAAGCGGTCGCCGGAGCGCACCGGCTCCTGCACCGTCAGGATCAGTGCGTACGACACGCGCTCGAAGGCGCGGAACACGAACAGCGTGCCGTGCTTTTCATCGGGCAGGCGCATCGCCGTGCGCTTGCCGTCGGTCTTGTCGACGGCGTTCGCGCCGGCGCGCCACAGCGCCAGCACGTGGCCGCGCTCGATGCCGTCGCGCCGGCCCTTGTTGATCGACACCACCTGGTTCTGGCCCGCCCGCAGCCCGTCGCCGTACAGCGCGACGATGCGGCCTTCGATCGGGCTGGACGGTGCGTGCGGCACGTAAGCCACCAGCTCCTGCTGCGGCACCGGCGACAGCCGGTCGCCCACCGCGGCCTCGAGCCGGCTGCTGGTGATGCGGAAGGTGTCGGGCACCACGACCGCTTCCTTCGAGGCGCTGGCCAGCAGCGTGTCGCCGGTGCGCACATGCACCGCGGTGCCGACGTAGCGGCCCTCGTAGCCCAGCACTTCCTTGGTCTCCGGGTCGGTCAGCGGCTTGAGTTCGCGGAACAGGCGGAAGTCGCGCGCGCCGCCCAGGTCGCCGCGCACGTAGGCGGTCTCGCCGCGCGACAGCATCACGCGGCCTTCCTGCGTGGCCACGATGCGCGGGGCCGTGTCGAGTTCGTTGGTGTCGAAGACGGCGGCCTCGGTGAGGAAGGGGCCGATGAGGTGCAGCGGGATGGCGGCGATGGCGCCGTTGTCCAGGGTCTCGCTGCGCACGCGCGGCGACAGCTTCACGGTGCCGGTGCCGCCGTCGCCCTCGGCGAACTTGAGCGTCGCGCGGCCGTCCTTCTTCTCGAGCACCAGCACCTGCCCCGGATAGATCAGGTGCGGGTTCTTGATCTGTTCGAGGTTCATGCCCCACAACTCGGGCCAGCGCCAGGGTGTCTTCAGGAACAGCCCGGAAATGCCCCAGAGCGTGTCGCCGCGCTGCACGGTGTGCGAGTCGGGAGCGTTGGGCGCCAGGTCTTCCAGCGGCACGCCGGCCTGGGCGACGCGGTTGGCGGTGTCGCGCCACTCGGGCGTGATCGGCATGCGGCTGGGCTGCGCCAGGGCGCTGCTGCCGGCAACGAGACCCAGGGCGGCCGACAGCGCGGACACGCCGAACAGGGCCCGCGACGTGTGGCGGTGGACGCGGATGCTCATGCGCTGTGTACTCCCGGAGGGCTGCCCAGCCGGTGCAACAATGGCACCGCGGCATGGGTGAAGGGTCGTCCCGGCATGCAAGGGCCGGGGGCATTGACGACAATGCTCATATGTTTTCATAAATTCTGCCTGTAAACCCTTGATGCCGCAAACAAAGTCGGCCCGCGTGCAGTAGCCCACGGAGGTCCCCCAGGGCCTCGTTGCGCACCATCCACAGCCCGTTGCCGACTGTTTCGCCACCCCAGTTTTCGTATCGCCCGCCGAACCGTTCGCCATGGCCCGACTGCCCATCCTGCGCTACCCCGACCCTCGCCTGCACACCGTGGCCAAGCCGGTGGCGGCCGTCGACGAGCGCATCCGTCGCCTGGTCGACGACATGATCGAGACGATGTACGCCAGCGACGGCGTCGGCCTGGCCGCCACGCAGGTGGACGTGCATGAACGCGTGATCGTGATGGACACCTCCGAGCAGCACAACCAGCCGGTGGTGCTGATCAACCCCGAACTCGTCAAGCGCAGCGAGGAGATGGCGGTCAACGAGGAAGGCTGCCTGTCGGTGCCGCAGATCTACGACCGCGTCGAACGCCATGCCCGCGTGACGGTGCGCGCGCTCGACCGCGAGGGCCGCAGCTTCGATCTCGACGCCGAAGGCCTGACCGCGGTCTGCGTGCAGCACGAGATGGACCACCTGATGGGCAAGGTGTTCGTCGAATACCTCAGCACGCTCAAGCGCGACCGCATCAAGACCAAGATGCTGAAGAAGACGCGCGAAGAGCAGCGCGGCCAGTGACGAGCCCGGCCGCACTGCGCGTCGGCTTCGCCGGCACGCCGGAGTTCGCGCGCGAGGCGCTGGCGGCCATCGTCGGCGCCGGCCATGACGTCCCCCTTGTCCTCACCCAGCCCGACCGCCCCGGCGGCCGCGGCATGAAGCTGCAGGCCTCGCCGGTGAAGCAGCTGGCGCTCGAACGGGGGCTGCCGGTGGCACAGCCGCGCAGCCTGCGGCTGGACGGCAGGTTCCCGGAGGACGCGGCCGCCGCGCGCGGCGTGCTCGAAGCCGCGCGGCCCGACGTGCTGGTGGTGGCCGCCTACGGCCTGATCCTGCCGGCCTGGGTGCTGGCGCTGCCGCGCTTCGGCTGCCTGAACATCCACGGCTCGCTGCTGCCGCGCTGGCGCGGCGCGGCCCCGATCCAGCGCGCCATCGAGGCGGGCGATGCCGGGACCGGCATCACCATCATGCAGATGGACGAGGGCCTGGACACCGGCGCGATGCTGCTGACCGAAGCCACGCCGATCGGCGCCGACGACACCAGCAGCACGCTGCACGACCGCCTGGCCGCCATCGGCGCGCGCCTGATCGTGCAGGCGCTGGCCCAGCTGCGCCACGGCCCGCTGCCCGGCACGCCGCAGCCCGAGGCCGGCGCGAACTACGCGCGCAAGATCGAGAAGACCGAGGCCGCCATCGACTGGACGCAGCCGGCCGTCGTCATCGAGCGCCGCATCCGCGCCTTCGACCCCTTTCCGGGCTGCACCGCCGAGCTGCTGGGCCAGCCGGCCAAGGTCTGGCGCGGCCGTGTCGTCGCGGGGCAGGGCGCGCCCGGCGCCGTGCTGGCGGCCGCCGGCGGCCGCCTCGTGGTGGCCTGCGGCGATGCAGCCCTGGAAGTGACCGAACTGCAGCTGCCGGGCGGGCGGCGCATCGGCGCGCGCGAGTTCCTGCAGCGCCGCCCCGCGGCCTGAACTCAAGCCGGGGCCGCGGGCGGCCGATAACCCGGGCAGACCGCCAATGCCCGCCATGCGCCGCCTCCCAACGCTCCTGATCGCCGCCCTGCTGCTGCCCGTCGTCGCCGGCTGCGACCAGCTGGGCATCGAGTCGCCGGCCGTCGCCGCCGCCAAGCGCGAGGCCGAAGGCAAGGCCATCGGCGCCGGCTGCCGCCACGCAGCCCGCTCGGTGGAGGCCTGCTACGGCCTCAACAAGCGGGCCGACAAGGCGGCCATCTTCGCCGGCTGGCGCGAGATGAACGACTACATGCGCGAGAACAAGCTCGACGCCATGCCTGCGCCGCCCGAACCGGCGCACGCCGCCGAGGCCGAGGGCGAAGCGGTGGCCGACGCCGGCGACGGGCACGACGACGCCAAGCCGGAAGGCAAGTCGCCGAAGAAGACGGCCAAGGCGCACTGACCGGCACGCTCAAGCGGCACTTCGTCGCCGCCAGCCGCAGCACGTCACCTGGCTCTGGCCGGCCGGCGGGGGCTGGCGGCACATTGCGGCTCCCATCCCACGGAGAGCCGCCTCATGAACACCCCACAACCCGTCCGCCTGGCGCGCCGCGCCGTCATCCTGGCCCCGCTGCTGGGCGCGCTGGCGGTGCTGCCGGCCTGCGCCGTGGCCGGCACCGCCGGCTCGGGCAAGACGGCGACCGAGACGCGCAGCGTCGGCGAGTTCCAGGCCGTCAAGTCGGCCGGCTCGATGCGCCTGGTGGTCAAGCAGGGCGCGCAGACCTCGGTGCAGGTGAGCGCCGACGACAACCTGCTGCCGCTGCTGGAGACCCTGGTGGAAGGCAGCGGCGACAACGCCACGCTGCTGGTGCGCTGGAAGCGCGGCGAGAGCATCCACTCGCGCAGCGACGTGACGGTGCAGATCGTCACGCCCAGGCTGTCGCTGGTGTCCGCTTCCGGCTCGGGCGACATCCAGGTGCAGTCCTTCCAGACGCCCGCGCTGCAGGTGGCCGTGGCGGGCTCGGGCAACGCCAAGCTCGACAACCTCAGCACCGACGACCTGGGCATCCGCATCAGCGGCAGCGGCGACGTGGCGGGCCAGGGGCGCGCCGCGAAGATGAAGGTCAACATCGCCGGCAGCGGCTCGGTGAAGCTCACCGAGCTGAAGTCGGACGACGTGAGCGTCAGCATCGCCGGCAGCGGCGACGCGGCGATCAACGCCGAGAAGACGCTGTCGGTGAGCATCGCGGGCAGCGGTGACGTCACCTACACCGGCGCCGCGATGGTCAAGAGCTCGGTGGCCGGCAGCGGCAGCGTGAAGCGCAAGTAGCCGACGTGGCGCCACCGCGACAGGCGGTGGCGACAATCCGGGGGTGACGAGCCTCTCTGTCCCCGCGCCGACCTGGCGCCACCCCGAATTCGCCCGCGGTGCCCGCGAGATGCTGGGCACCGCCATCGGCATAGCCGCCTGGGGCCTGATCACCGGCGTGGCGATGGGCAAGAGCGGGCTGCCGCTGGTGGTGGTCGTGCTGATGTCGCTGCTGGTGTTCGCCGGCAGTGCGCAGCTGGCGGTGCTGCCGCTGATGAGCAGCAACGCGCCGCTTTGGGTGGTGTGGGCCACCGCACTGTGCGTGAACCTGCGCTTCATGATCTTCAGCGCGGCCTGGCGGCCCTACTTCGTGGGCTTCCCGCTGCTGCAGCGGCTGCGCCTGGCCTACCTGACGGCGGACCTGAACTACGTGCTGTTCATGCGCCGCTTCCCGGAGCCGAAGCCGGCGCCCGAGCAACTGCCGTACTTCTGGGGCGGCATCGCCGCCAACTGGACGGCCTGGCAGGTGCCTTCGCTGATCGGCATCTTCGCCGCCGACCTGGTGCCCGTGCACTGGGGCATGGGCTTCGCCGGCACGCTGGCGCTGCTGGGCGTGGGCCTGTCGCTGCTCACCGACCGCGCCACCGCGGTGGCCGGTGGCGTGGCGGCCTGCGCGGCGGTGGCGGCATTCGCGCTGCCGTTCAAGCTCAACATCGTGGTGGCCATCGCCGCCGCCGTGGCGCTGGGCCTGCTGATCGACCACAGCACGCCGCGCGAGGCCAGGCCGGTGGACGACCGCACATGAGCGCGATGGGGCTTGTCGAAGGCGTGGTGGCCGTGATCGGCCTGACCGTGATCACGGTCGTCACGCGCGGCTTCTTCTTCCTCAGCAAGCGCGAGATCCCGATCCCCGACTGGCTGCGCCAGGGCCTGCGCTATGCGCCGCTGGCGGCGATGGCGGCCGTGGTGGTGCCCGAGATCGTGATGTCGCAGGGGCACCTCATCGGCACCTGGCGCGACGCGCGGCTGTTCGCGGCCGCCGCCGGCGCGGCCTGGTTCTTCTGGCGCCGCGGCATCCTGGGCACCATCGTCGTCGGCATGGCCGTGCTGCTGCCGCTCAAGCTGGGCCTGGGCTGGTAGCCGACCTCGGATTTCCCTCCACTCGTTGCAAAGGCATCCACCATGAACGTCATCCGTCTGGCCGACCTCATCGCCAAGGGCCAGGTCAAGGGCAAGCGCGTCTTCATCCGCGCCGACCTCAACGTGCCGCAGGACGACAACGGCAAGATCACCGAGGACACCCGCATCCGCGCCAGCGTGCCCTGCATCCGCATGGCGCTCGATGCCGGCGCGGCGGTGATGGTGACGAGCCACCTGGGCCGCCCCACGGAAGGCGCGTTCAAGCCCGAGGACAGCCTGGCGCCGGTGGCCGCGCGCATGGCGGAACTGCTGGGTCGCGACGTGCCGCTGGTGGCGAACTGGGTCGACGGCGTGACCGTCGCTCCCGGCCAGGTGGTGCTGCTCGAGAACTGCCGCGTCAACAAGGGCGAGAAGAAGAACGACGAGGGCCTGTCGAGGAAGATGGCCGCGCTGTGCGACGTCTTCGTGCATGACGCCTTCGGCACGGCGCACCGCGCCGAGGCCAGCACCTACGGCATCGCGCAGTTCGCGCCGGTGGCCTGCGCCGGGCCGCTGCTGGCGGCCGAGATCGACGCCATCACGAAGGCGCTGGCGAACCCGAAGCGGCCGCTGGTGGCCATCGTCGCCGGCAGCAAGGTCAGCACCAAGCTGACCATCCTGCAGGCGCTGTCGTCCAAGGTCGACGGGCTCATCGTCGGCGGCGGCATCGCCAACACCTTCATGCTGGCGGCAGGGCTGCCGATCGGCAAGAGCCTGGCCGAGCCCGATCTGCTGGACCAGGCCAAGGCCGTGATCGCCGCGATGAAGGCCCGCGGCGCGGCGGTGCCGATCCCGGTCGACGTGGTGACGGCCAAGAGCTTCGCCGCCGATGCGCCGGCCACCGTGAAGGCCGCCAGCGAGGTGGCGGCCGACGACCTGATCCTCGACATCGGCCCCAAGACCGCGGCGATCCTGGCCGAGCAGCTGAAGGCGGCCGGCACCATCGTCTGGAACGGCCCGGTCGGCGTGTTCGAGTTCGACGCCTTCAGCAAGGGCACCGAAGCGGTCGCGCGGGCGATCGCCGCCAGCAGCGCCTTCAGCATCGCCGGCGGCGGCGACACGCTGGCGGCGATCGCCAAGTACGGGATCGAGAAGGACGTCGGCTACATCAGCACCGGCGGCGGCGCCTTCCTGGAGGTGCTCGAAGGCAAGACGCTGCCGGCGTTCGAGATCCTGAGCCGGCGCGCCGCCGGCTGAGTCGGCGTTCGTCAGGGCACCAGCGCGTAGCTCGTCAGTTCCTCGCGCTGGTTCTGGCTCGGCGCGCCGTTCCAGTCGGAGCGGTACTCCAGCGCCACCCAGGTGTGCAGCTCGGGCGCGTACCAGACCGTGAGCGTGAAGCGTCCGAAGCCGTGGGCGTCGATCGCGGTGGCCGTGCCCTGGTGCTCCACGCGCCAGGCGCGGAAGGTGCCCGCCGGCACGGTGACGTCCTCGATCGCCAGCACGCGGGCTTCCGACTCCATCTTCTGCGTCCAGCGTTTGCCGCCGTCGGCGGGTTCGCCGGCCGCCAGCACGTCGAACCGGCGCCGCTCGCCGACCGCCATGGCGGGCCACCAGCGCATGCTGTGCGGCGCGTTGCTGCGCTTCTCGCCGCTCGGGCTGGTCCAGCGCACCAGCCGGCCGTGGGCGTCGAACTCGGTGTCGTTGCCGCTCATCCAGCCGCCGTCCCCGAGCAGCCGACTCACGCGCAGCGAGTAGTTGCGCACCACCTCGCCGCGCTGGCGGTCGATCACCTGGTAGTTCCAGCGGTCGCCGACGGCGTAGCCCTGGGCGTTGCGCGGCGCCGCCTTCGTCGGCCTGCCCGCGGCGGCGGGCCGTGGCGGCGCAGCGGCCAGTTCCGCCAGCAGCTCGGCGGTGCGGCGGTCGCGCGCGTCGCCGGAGGCCGGCGCGGGCCAGGCGGGCGCGGCGGCCGCAGCCGGCACCGGCGCCGCTGCCGCAGCCTGCGGGCGCGCCGGGAACAGCACCAGGTCGCCCTCCAGCGAGGTCGCTTCCCAGGGCACCTGCTTGCCGGCGGAGTCCTTGCGTACCGCCGCGCGCACGCGCTTGAAGACGTCCTCGACCTTGGCGCCGGGCTCGCGCATCGCCCGCAGCAGGTGGTCGGTGTACAGGCCGTGGCTGCCGCTGCCGTCGCTGGCCACGCTGCCCGGCGCGGTGGCGAACGCCACCAGCGTGCCCACCGGCGCGTCCATCTGCGCCAGGCCCTGTTGCGCGCTGCGGAAGCTGCGCGCGAACGGGTTGTTGCGGCAGGCGTCCAGGATCATCACGTTGGTGCCGTTGCCGGCGCTCTCCATCTTGTCGAGCACCGCCTGCGCATCCAGCGCCGCGTAGGCCACCTCGTCCTCGCGCTGGATCTCCGCGCCCACCGGGATCAGGTAGTTGCGGCCCTTGATCTGCATGCCGTGGCCGGCGAAGTAGAAGACGCCGACCTGCGCCTGGCGCAGCCGGTCGCCGAAGTCGCGCAGCGCGGCCAGGGTGCGCCGGTGGTCGGCGTTCGCCAGCAGCTGCACCTGGAAGCCGGCGTCGCGCAGCGCCTGCGCCATCGCCTCGGCGTCGTGCACCGGGTTGGCCAGCGGCGACTCGCGGTACGCGCCGTTGCCGACGACGAGCGCCACGCGCGTGTCGGCCGCCGCGCAGGCGCCGGCGGCGAGCAGCGCCACCAGCCAGGTCAGCAGGGCGCGCCGGGCGCCCGAGATCAGGGGCATCATGCTTGCCTCATCGGCCGCCGCGCCGCCGACTTGAGCCCCGTAACCGCCCTGAAATCGCGCACCGCGCGCGCCGCCCATAATCGCCGGCGCCAATGTGGGGAGCCCTTCCATGACCCGTGCCACCAAGATCGTCGCCACCCTCGGCCCGGCGTCCAGCAGCCCCGAGGTGCTGGAGCGCCTGATCGAGAGCGGCGTCGACGTCGTCCGCCTGAACTTCAGCCACGGCACGGCCCAGGACCACATCGACCGCGCGAACCTGGTGCGCGCCATCGCCGACCGCGTGGGCAAGCCGGTGGCGCTGATGGCCGACCTGCAGGGCCCGAAGATCCGCGTCGGCAAGTTCGCCGACGGCAAGGTGATGCTCGAAGGGGGCGCGGCCTTCGTGCTCGACGCGGCGCGCACCGAGCCCGGCAACGTCGACATCGTGGGCCTCGACTACAAGGAGCTGCCGCGCGACGTGCGCCCGGGCGACGTGCTGCTGCTCAACGACGGCATCATCAAGCTCACCGTCGAGGGCGTGCGCGGCGAGCAGGTGCACACCCGCGTGGTGCTGGGCGGGGTGCTGTCGAACAACAAGGGCATCAACAAGGCCGGCGGCGGCCTCACCGCGCCGGCGCTGACCGCCAAGGACATGGAGGACATCAAGACGGCCGCGTCCTTCCAGTGCGAGTACCTGGCGGTGAGCTTCCCGAAGAACGCCACCGACATGGAGATGGCGCGCCAGCTGGCCTACGTGGCCGGCGAGCCGCACCGCCACAAGCCGCTGCTGATCGCCAAGATCGAGCGCAGCGAGGCGATCCCGCAGCTCGAAGCCATCCTGAAGGCCAGCGACGGCATCATGGTGGCGCGCGGCGACCTCGCGGTGGAGGTGGGCAACGCCGCGGTGCCGGCGCTGCAGAAACGCATGATCCGCATGGCGCGCGAGCTGGACAAGGTGACCATCACCGCCACCCAGATGATGGAAAGCATGATCCAGGCGCCGGTGCCCACCCGCGCCGAGGTCAGCGACGTGGCCAACGCGGTGCTCGACGGCACCGATGCCGTGATGCTGAGCGCCGAGACCGCCGCCGGCAAATATCCGGTGGAGACCGTGGAGCAGATGGCGCAGATCGCGCTGGAAGCCGAGCGCGCCGAGGACGTGATGCTCGACGCCGATTTCACCAACAAGCGCTTCGGCCGCATCGACCAGAGCATCGCGATGGGCGCGCTGTTCACGGCCCATCACCTCGGCTGCAAGGCGATCCTGGCGCTCACCGAATCGGGCAGCACCGCGCTCTGGATGAGCCGGCACAACATCAAGGTGCCGATCTACGGCCTCACCTCGCAGGTGGCCAGTCAGCGCCGCATGACGCTGTACCGCAACGTGCGCCCGCTGCTGATGCCCAAGCTGAGCGACCGCGACGAGGCGCTCGCCAAGGCCGAGGCGCTGCTGGTGGAAAAGGGCGTGCTCAAGCCGGGCGACACGTACGCCATCACCTGCGGCGAGCCGATGGGCTATCCCGGCGGTACCAACATGTTGAAGGTCTGCCAGGTGCGCTGACCGGCCCCCGCGATCCGGGGGGTTCAAGGCCGAAAAGGCCATGACGGGCCTGCGACTCGCTTGATCCGGGCGGCACTGACGTTTAGCGTCGGAAGCTAGGGATGGAGGCCCGCCGGGCGTCCCCGAAACACGGAGCACCAATGAAGCATCTCGTCGCATGCGGGCTCGTCGCCCTGTTCGGCACCGCGCAGGCCGCCACGCTGTTCAGCAACGGGCCGGTGGTCGATGGCACCGGGCTGTCGATCCTGACCCCGCCCGACACCACGCTGGGCGCCGGCTCGAACGCCAGTGCCACGCTGGCCGACAACTTCAGCGTCACCGGCAGCAGCTGGAACGTCGAGAGCCTGGACTTCTTCGGCTACCAGACCGGGTCCACCGGGTTCACCTTCACCGGCGTCACCTGGAGCATCCGCGCGGGCACCGACGTCAACACCGCCACCATCGTGGCTTCGGGCACCTCCGCGGTGACCAATGGCGGCCAGGTCGGCTTCCGCGTCACCTCGACCACGCTGACCAACACCCAGCGTCCGATCTTCAGCATCAACGCCGACATTCCCGATCTCGTGCTGGCACCGGGCAACTACTTCGTGACCTGGGCCCTGGCCGGCTCGGGCGCGTCGGGTCCCTTCGTGCCGCCGGTGCTGGGCACGGTGGGCTCGGGCAACGCGCTGCAGTCGCTGAGCGGCGCCGCGTTCACGACGCTGTCCGATGGCGGCTCGCTGCTGCCCTTCGACGTGCCTTTCTCGATCAACGGCACCGCCGCCGCCGTGCCGGAGCCCGGCACGCTGGCCCTGTGGCTGGCCGGTGGCCTTGTCGCGGTGGGCATCTCGCGCCGCCGCCGCGCGGGCTGACGCTTCCGCAAGCAGACGAAGGGGCCCTCGGGCCCCTTTTTTGTCTTTCAGCCCGCTGGCCGCACCGCAGCGACCATCGCCGCCACCTGCGGCGCCATGTGCAGCGGGGCCAGTTGCAGCGCCGGGTGCTCGCGATGGAACACGCGGAACAGCTCGTCGGCGAAGCCGTGGCCGATGTCGGTGATGCCCTCGAAGTCGATCTCCGCGCTGCGGAAGTCCGCCAGGCGGGCTGCCACGCGCTTGGCGTCGGCACGCGAGGCCAGCGCGCTGCCGCTGCCGGCGATCAGGTGCAGCGGCACGCTGGTGCGCTCGAAGGCGTAGCTGGCGGCGTCCGTGCTGTGCGCGCGCAGCACGGCGTCCAGTGTGCGTGACGTGTCGAGCAGGATCGCGAGATAGATGCTGGTGCCGGCGCGCACCGACGCCGCGTTGGCCTTCGCCCGGCGCCAGCGGCGCGTCTCCCAGGCGCGGCTCTGGAACGCCGACTGGTTCGCATGCAGGTCGAACACGTCGGCCAGGCGGCTGGTGAAGAACAGGCCGTGGCCGCTGTGGCGGTCGGGCGCGCTGGTGAGCTTGCCCTTGCTGAGCTCGAGCATCGCGAGCGCGGGGTCGGCGATCTGGAAGCTCTGCTCGATGCGGTCGAAGAGGCCGCAGCCGTCGTCCGAGATCAGCAACTGCAGCTGCAGCGGCGTCTGGCGCATCGACACGGTGACCTGGCCGCCGCCGCTGTGGTCGATGGCGTTGTTGAGCAGTTCGGTGAAGGCGTGCTGCGCCATGCGCGCCACGTTGGCCGGCAGCTCGAAGAAGGGTGCGAAGTCCAGCCGCCAGGGCAGGTCTTCCTGCAGGCCGGCAAGCGGGTAGCGCTTCACCACCTGGCGCAGCGGACCGGGCCGGTACAGCGGCCTGCGCGGCGTGCCCAGCGACTGCAGCCACTGCATCGCCACCAGCTTGCGCAGCACCGCGCTGGCGCGGCGGCGGCTGATCGAGAGCCGCTCCATCAGGTGCGCCGGCAGGCGCTCGCCATGGCGCTCGGCGGCTTCGGTGATCCACTGGGTCAGCGGGGCAAGGTCGATGCGGGCCATGGTGTGTGGGTACGGCGGGTGACGGCTGGGTCCGCAGTGTCCGGCGCGCGGCTGGGGGACTTGAGCACGAAAAGCGGCGCAAACACCGGCCAGTTCATGTCCCTGCCAGGGGCGGGCTCCTAGAATCGACTCAGTTTCAGCCCGGTTACGAAACCCTCGTGCAGCCGCCGGGCGACCGGTTGCCAACTACCGCCCCAGGAGAGCTTTCATGCCCCTCGTTTCGATGCGCCAGCTGCTCGACCATGCCGCCGAGAACGGCTACGGGATCCCCGCGTTCAACGTCAACAACCTCGAGCAGGTGCAGGCCGTGATGACCGCCGCCGCCGAGGTCGGCGCGCCGGTGATCCTGCAGGCCAGCGCCGGCGCCCGCAAGTACGCCGGCGAGCCGTTCATCAAGCACCTGATCCAGGCCGCCTGCGAGGCCTACCCGCAGGTGCCTCTGGTGATGCACCAGGACCACGGCACCTCGCCGCTGGTGTGCGAAGGCGCCATCAAGCTCGGCTTCGGCTCGGTGATGATGGACGGCTCGCTGCGCGAGGACGGCAAGACCCCGGCGAACTTCGACTACAACGTGCAGGTCACGCGCAAGGTGGTGGACATGGCGCACGGCGTCGGCGTCACCGTCGAGGGCGAACTCGGCTGCCTGGGCAGTCTGGAGACCGGCGAGGCGGGCGAGGAGGACGGCATCGGCGCCGTCGGCAAGCTCGACCACAGCGCGCTGCTCACCGACCCCGAGGAAGCCGCGCAGTTCGTGAAGGCCACGCAGCTGGACGCGCTGGCGATCGCCATCGGCACCAGCCACGGCGCCTACAAGTTCAGCCGCAAGCCCACCGGCGACATCCTGGCGATCCAGCGCGTGAAGGAGATCCACGCCCGCATCCCGAACACGCACCTGGTGATGCACGGCTCGTCATCGGTGCCGGCCGAGCTGCTGGCGGTCATCAACCAGTACGGCGGCAAGATGAAGGAGACCTACGGCGTGCCGATCGAGGAGATCCAGGAAGCCATCAAGTTCGGCGTGCGCAAGATCAACATCGACACCGACATCCGCCTGGCGATGACCGGCGCGGTGCGCAAGTTCCTGGCCGAGAACCCGGACAAGTTCGACGCCCGCGAGTGGCTCAAGCCCGCGCGCGAGGCGGCCTACAAGGTGTGCAAGGCGCGCTACCTGGAGTTCGGCTGCGAAGGGCAGGGGGCGAAGATCAAGCCCGTGCCGCTGGCCGATGTCGCCGCGCGTTACGCGCGCGGCGAACTCGCGCAGACCGTCAACTGACGGCCTGCGGCACCTGCTCGCTCAGAGCAGGTGCTTGACGGCGTCGAGCTTGTGGTTCTGCGGCCCGCGCTCGGCGATCTTGATCGCGCCGATGCGGTTGCCCAGCTCCACGCAGCGGCGCAGGTCCCAGCCGCGCTCCAGGCCGTAGAGCAGCGCGGCGCGGAAGGCGTCGCCGCAGCCGGTGGGGTCCAGCACCTGGGCCGCCGGCACGCCCGGGATGTGCGTGCGCTGGCCCTTGATCCACAGCTCGCAGCCTTCGGCCGCCAGCGTCACCACCACGCCGTGGATGTTCTCGCGCTGCGAGATCTTCGCGATGCTCTCGCCGGTGCGCTCCTCCAGCATGCGCGCCTCGTAGTCGTTCATCGCCACCCACCGGGCCATGCCCAGGATGCGGCGGTGTTCCTCGCCGACGAACTGCGGCAGCTGCTGGCCCGGATCGAAGATGAAGGGGATGCCGGCCTCGTGCATCTGGTGCGCGTGCTGCCACATCGCGTCGCGGCCGTCGGGTGCGATGATGCCGATCGCCAGGTCCTTGCGCTCGCCCTGGCCCGGCACGCGCATCTGGTGCGCATGGCTCATCGCACCGGGGTGGAAGGCGGTGATCTGGTTGTTGTCGCGGTCGGTGGTGATGTGGCACTGCGCGGTGTGCAGCTCGGTGTCGCGGTGGATCAGCGAGGTGTCCGCACCCCAGCCGGCCACGCGCGCCACGTACTCGCCGCCGTCCACGCCCACCGCGGCCAGGATCACCGGCGCGCCGCCGATGGCCTGCAGGTTGTAGGCGATGTTGCCGGCGCAGCCGCCCCACTCGCGGCGCAGCGTGGGCACCAGGAAGCTGACGTTCAGGATGTGCACCTGCTCCGGCAGGATCTGCTCGGCGAAGCGCCCCGGGAAGGTGGTGATGGTGTCGAAGGCGAGGGATCCGCAGATCAGGGCGGGCATGGGCAGGCTCCGGAGCAAGGGAACGACGGCGCGAAGGCCGTCAGGGGTAGAAGAGTTCGATCGTGTAGCCGGCCACCGGGGCGGTGGCGGCCTGGAGTGTGGCCTGCAGCTGCAGCTCGCGGCCGGCGGCCAGCGTGGTCTGGGTCACGCCCAGCTCGGCGGCGTTCAGCACGCGGCGCGCCACCAGCTGGCCCTGCGCGTCGGTGAGCGCCAGTTCCAGCGCGGGCAGCGCCACGTCGATGGGCGCGCGGTTCTTCAGCGCCACGCTCAGGCGGTAGACGCTGGACTTCTCCACGCGCACGAGGCCGCTGCTCTCGACCGTCAGCTCGTTGATCGAGCGCGCCGCGCCCACCTGGCAGTCGAGCCAGCCGCAGACGGTCTGCAGCAACGGGCGCAGGCTGGCGTAGCGCGCGGCGGCGAGGTCGCGGTATTCGATCAGCACCTGGCCCGCCAGCCCGACGACGCCGCCGAACAGCAGCAGCACCAGCAGCGCCCGCACCGGCCGCGATCGCCACACCGCGGCGCGTTCGGCCTGGTGCACGAAGGCCGGCTTGTCGGCGCCCTTCTCGGGCACGAACTGCTCGGACGGACGGTCGTCGGGGTCGGCGCGCGGGTCGAGGTCGCTGCCCAGCTCGATGTCGGGGCGGTCGATCTGTTCCTGCGCCGCGGCAGCGAAGAAGCGCGAGGCCGACTCGTCCACCACCGGCATCTCCGCCTCGGCCGTGGCGCTGAAGTCGGGTGGCGGGGCGACCGCGGGCGCGGCCCGCGGCGCGGCGCGGGGAGGCGGCGGCGCGGGGGGTGCGGGCCTGGGCGCCGGCGCGCGCCGGGCTGGCGGCGGGGGCGGGGCTGCCTCATAACGCGGGTCGTCGACGCGGTACTCGTCGAACACCGGCTCGCGCGGGGGGGGCGAGCGTGAAGGCAGCGAGCCTTCGGGCAGCCGGTGCGCGGCGCCGGTCTCCAGGTCCAGCAGGGCCTCGACGGCGTTGAACACCTGCGAGCAGCGCCCGCAGCGCACCCAGCCCTCGGACACGCGCAGCTGGTCCGGCACGACGCGGAAGACGGTGCCGCAGGCGCTGCAGCGGGTGGCGAGTCCGGTTGCCATCGGGCCTGGATTGTCAGGCCGTCAGGGGTTCGCGGGGCCGTCCGGACGACGGGCCGTCATCAGGATCCAGCCGTCTTCACGGTCGGCCACCTGCACCGTCAGCCACGGTGCGTAGGCGGCCTGCAGGTCCTCGGCCTGGCGTTCCAGGATGCCGGCCATCACCAGCCACCCGCCGGGTGCGACGTGACCGGCCAGCAGGGGGGCCAGCAGCTTCAGCGGCGTGGCCAGGATGTTGGCCAGCACCAGGGCGTAGGTGCCCTGTGCCTTGTCGGGCAGGCCGGTGTTCAGCACCGCGCCGTTGCGGGCGGCGTTCTCGGTGGTGGAGCTGACCGCGGCGGCGTCGATGTCGACCGCGTCGACCGTTCGCGCGCCCAGCAGCGACGCGCCTATGGCCAGGATGCCGGAGCCGCAGCCGTAGTCCAGCACGCGCGGGAAGGCCGCGCCGGCCGGCCGCGTGGCCAGCCAGCGCAGGCACATGCGCGTCGTGGGGTGGGTGCCGGTGCCGAAGGCGAGGCCCGGGTCGAGCCGAATCACGTGCGTGGCGCCCGCGGGCACCTCGTGCCAGCTGGGCACGACCCAGAACGTGGGCGTGATCTCCACCGGCGCGAACTGCGACTGGGTCAGCCGCACCCAGTCCTGGTCCGCCATCGCCTGCAGGCCCTGCACATGCACGCCCTGTTCGCCGTGATGGGCCAGCACCAGGGTGGCGGCCTGTTCGGCCAGCGCCTCGGTCTCGAACAGCGCCTTCAGCGTCGAGCGCTCCCAGCCGGCAGCCGGCGCGGGCATGCCGGGCTCGCCGAACAGCGCCTGCTCGGCCGGGGTGTCGGCGTCGGCGTCCTCGACGCTGACCGAAAGCGCCTCGAGCTCGTCGGCGAGCAGGTCGGAGACCTCTTCGACGACGGCTGCAGGCGCACGCAGCACGAGCTCGAACACGCGGCTACCTGCGGTGCTGAGCCATCCAGCCTTCCAGGTAGTGGATGCTGGTGCCACCCTCGACGAACTTGGCGTCGGCCATCAGCTCGCGGTGCAGCGGGATGTTGGTCTGGATGCCTTCGACCACCGTTTCCGACAGCGCGGTGCGCATGCGCGCCAGCGCCTGGTCGCGCGTATCGCCGTGGCAGATGATCTTGCCGATCATCGAGTCGTAGTTCGGCGGCACGTAGTAGTTCGTGTAGGCGTGCGAGTCCACCCGCACGCCGGGCCCGCCGGGCGCGTGCCACAGCGAGATGCGCCCCGGCGACGGAGTGAACTTGTACGGGTCCTCGGCGTTGATGCGGCACTCGATCGCATGGCCGCGCATCTGGATGTTGCGCTGGGCCATCGGCAGCTTCTCGCCCGCGGCCACGCGGATCTGCATCTGCACGATGTCGATGCCGGTCACGAGTTCGGTCACCGGGTGCTCCACCTGCACGCGCGTGTTCATCTCGATGAAATAGAACTCGCCGTCCTCGTACAGGAACTCGAAGGTGCCCGCGCCGCGGTAGCCGATCTTCTTGCAGGCGGCGGCGCAGCGGTCGCCGATGCGCTCGATCACGCGCCGCGGCAGGCCCGGCGCCGGCGCTTCCTCGATGATCTTCTGGTGGCGGCGCTGCATGCTGCAGTCGCGCTCGCCCAGCCAGACGGCGTTCTTGAAGGTGTCGGCCAGCACCTGGATCTCGATGTGGCGCGGGTGCTCCAGGAACTTCTCCATGTAGACCTGCGGGTTGCCGAAGGCGGCACCGGCTTCCGCCCGCGTGGTCTGCACGGCATGGATCAGCGCCGCCTCGGTGTGCACCACGCGCATGCCGCGCCCGCCGCCGCCGCCGGCGGCCTTGATGATCACCGGGTAGCCGATCGCGCGCGCGATCTTGATGATCTCCTTCGGGTCGTCGGGCAACGCGCCCTCCGAGCCGGGCACGCAGGGCACGCCGCTCTTGATCATCGCCTGCTTGGCGCTGACCTTGTCGCCCATCAGCCGGATCGACTCCGGCGTCGGCCCGATGAAGGTGAAGCCGCTCTTCTCCACGCGCTCGGCGAAGTCGGCGTTCTCGCTCAGGAAGCCGTAGCCGGGGTGGATGGCCTCGGCGTCGGTGACCTCCGCGGTGGAGATGATCGCCGGCATGTTGAGGTAGCTGAGGCTGGAGGCCGCGGGGCCTATGCAGACGGCCTCGTCCGCCAGCTTCACGTACTTGGCCTCGCGGTCGGCTTCCGAGTAGACGACCACCGCCTTGATGCCCATCTCGCGGCAGGCGCGCTGGATGCGCAGGGCGATCTCGCCGCGGTTCGCGATCAGGATCTTCTTGAACACGAAGAGCGCCTTATTCGACGATGAAGAGGGGCTGGCCGAACTCGACCGCCTGCCCGTTCTCGCACAGGATGCGGACGATCTTGCCTTCGACGTCCGACTCGATCTCGTTCATGATCTTCATCGCCTCGATGATGCAGACCGGCTGGCCTTCCTTGACCGCCTCGCCCACCTCGATGAAGGCCTTCGCGCCGGGGCTGGCCGAGCGGTAGAAGGTGCCGACCATCGGCGACTTGATGACCTTGTCGGTCGGTCGCGCCGGGACGTCGCCGGTCGGCGCGCCGGCCGGGGGCACCGGAGCCGGACCGGCCGGCGCGGCTGCCGCCGGCGCCGTGCCGGCGGCAGCCGGCAGGTAGACCGCGGGCGCGGCGACGGCGGTGCCGGCCTTCACGATGCGCACCTTGCCTTCGGCTTCGGTGATCTCCAGCTCGGAGATGTTCGACTCCGACACCAGGTCGATCAGCGTCTTCAGTTTTCTCAGGTCCATCGGGAACTTGTCCTCGCGAAGGGCAGGCGCCGGTTCGTCCGGCGCTCGCTGGTTTGTTGTGGGGTGGTCGCGCTGCCGCGTCAGGCGGCAGGCGCCTTCGACTGCAGCGACAGCAGGTGCTGGAGCGCCAGCCGGTAGCCGTTGACTCCCAGCCCGACGATCACGCCGGTGGCGATGCCGGACAGGAAGGAGTGGTGGCGGAACTCCTCGCGTGCGTGCACGTTGGAGATGTGGATCTCGATGAAGGGCAGCGCCACGCCGGCCAGCGCATCGCGCAGCGCCACGCTGGTGTGGGTCAGGCCGCCCGGGTTGATCATGATGAAGGTGGTGCCGTCAGTGCGCGCCGCGTGGATGCGGTCGATCAGCGCACCTTCGTGGTTGCTCTGGAAGCATTGCAGGCTCGCGCCGGCAACGGCTGCCAACTGCTTCAGTTCTGCTTCGATCATCGGCAACGTCGTCGCGCCGTAGATCTGGGGCTCGCGCGTGCCGAGCAGGTTCAGGTTGGGACCGTTGAGGACGAGGATGCTCATGCCAAAGAAGTTCGCGCCGTGGCGAAGCGCGGACTTTACGCTTTTTGAGGGCTGTTTTGCCGCCGCTGGCGGCAGAAGAGGCAAACGAGCGGTTTGCCGCCGTTCAGAGGTCTTTCGTCCAGCCTTCCAGCTCGGCAGCGCTGGTGATTCCCAGCTTGCGCTGCACGACGGCTCCCTGGCGGTTGAATACGGCGGTGAACGGCATGCCGCCGGTGGTGTTGCCGAGCTGACGGCTGAGATCGGTGCCGTCGAAACCCGCCAGACCGATGGTATAGCCGACCGGCGAGCGGGCGAGGAATTCTCGCACCGCGGTCGGATTGTCCACCGCCAGCCCGAGCACGCGGCCGCCGCGCTGCGCGAACGGGCCGCGGGCGAAGCGGTCCAGATCGGGCATCTCCTTGATGCAGGGCGGACACCAGGTGCCCCAGAAGTTCAGCACCAGCGGCCGGCCGCGCAGGGTTGCCATCGCCAGCACGGTCTGGTCGGGCTGGGTGAAGCTCATCTGCCAGAACGCGAGCGCGGCCTCGTCGGGTGCCGGGCCGCCGGCGCTGCCTTCGCGCTGCAGTCGCCAGGCCGCGCCCGCCACGGCGGCGGCCGCGCCGGCGCCGACGAAGAGCCAGCTGCGCCGCTTCATGCCGGGGCCTCCGCCATCAGCCGCTGCAGCGCGCCCAGGTCACCGCGCCAGCTGCGGCCGCGGGCGTCGGGCCTGAGCGCGCCGCGCTGGTCGTCCAGGTCGTGCAGCACCAGGTGCACGGTGACGACCTCGCCCAGTTCGCGGCTGCGGCTGCCCACCGTCAGCACGTGCAACGGCTCGGCGCCGGAACGGGCCCGCGACTGGCTGTCGTAGTCGACACCGGCGTTGATGAGCGCGATCTCGGCCGCCTTGGGGTCGTCGCAGTAGAGATCCAGGTGCACCGCCGACAGCCGCGTGGCCGTGCCGCGCCAGGCAGCGCCGGACAGGTGCGGGCGGAACTCGGCCAGCCGCTGCATCCAGTGGATGGCCACCTCGCGCAGCGCCTGCAGCTCGGCCGGTTGCGTGTCGGCGCAGAAGATCTCGATGTGCTCGCGCACCGCGTCTTCCACCTGTTCGTTGCTCGGCAGTTCGATCCGGCCGCCGAACTCGCGCGCGGCCTTGCGCTTGGCCGCGGGGTACTCCATGCCTTCGTCGACCACCAGGCGTGCGGCAGCGGCGGCGATCTCCAGCGTCTGCGCGTTCATGGCAGCTCCACGTCGTTCATGCGGGCCACAATGGTCGCCGCCCGACCCATCACGTAGCCGGACGCGGGGCTCTTCTCGAAGCGCTTGGGCGCCGGCAGCATCACCGCCAGCCGCGCCGCCTGCTCGGGTGAGAGCCGCGCCGCATCGGTGCGGAAGTAGTAGCGCGCCGCCGCCTGGGCGCCGAACAGGCCCTCGCCCCACTCCACGTTGTTGAGGTAGATCTCGAGGATGCGCTGCTTGGACAGCAGTGTCTCCAGCGTCAGCGTGAGCACCAGCTCCTGCGCCTTGCGAACCACCGTGCGCTCGCCGCTGAGCAGCAGGTTCTTCGCCAGCTGCTGGGTGATGGTGGAGCCGCCCACCACCTTCGGCGGGCGCTTCGGGTTGCGCACGGCGCGCGCCTCGGCCTTGAGGTTCTTGTCCCAGGCCTTCTCGACCGCCTCCCACTCCACGCCGTAGTGCTCGCTGAAGCCGGCATCCTCGCTGGCGATCACAGCGCGCGGCAGCTGCTTGCCGAGGTCGGCGCGACCGCGCCAGGTCTGCGCCCAGGCGACCTGGTGCTTGTCCACCAGCAGCCGCCAGGCTTCGCTGCGCTGGAAGGTGGTGCTCTGCGGGTCGACCACGGCCATCAGCGCGATGCGCGCGACGAACACCAGCTGCAACGCCAGCGCGCACAGCAGCAGCAGTCCCAGCAGGCGCAGCGCCGTCCTCATCGGCCGGCGGCGATCTCGTCGCGCAGCAGCTGCAGCACCGGCGCGGTGGACGGGCGCACGCCGCGCCAGACGAAGAAGGCCTCGGCGGCCTGCTCCACCAGCATGCCCAGCCCGTCGCGCGGCACGGCGCCGGCGCCGCGCGCCCAGGCCAGGAAGGGCTCGGCGGCCGGGCCGTACATCAGGTCCAGCGCCAGCGCGCCCGGCGCCAGCACCGAGGCCGGCACCGGCGAAGCCTGGCCCTGCAGGCTGGTGGCACTGGCGTTGAGCACGATGTCGTAGGCGCTGCCGGGCTGGTCCAGCGGCACGGCATCCAGCGCCGCACCGTGCTGGCGCGCCCACGCCGCGTGCGAGGCCACCAGCGACCGCGCCTTCCCGGCCGTGCGGTTGGCGACGACGATCAGCGCCGGCCGCCGCTCCAGCAGCGGCCCCAGCACGCCGGCGCCGGCGCCACCTGCGCCCACCAGCAGTACGCGCTGTCCGGCGATCGCGAAGCCGGCATTGGCCTCGATGTCGCGCACCAGGCCCACGCCGTCGGTGTTGTCGGCGAACCAGCCGCCGTCGGGGTCGAAGCGCAGCACGTTGCCCGCGCCGGCGCGCTGCGCACGTTCGCTGCAGTGCGCGGCCAGGCGCAGCGTGTCGAACTTGAAGGGCACCGTCACGTTGCAGCCGTGCCCGCCCTCGGCGGCGAAGCGGCGCACGGCATCCTCGAAGCCGTCCATCGGGCACAGCAGGCGTTCGTAGGTGAGCGACTGGCCGGTCTCGCGCGCGAAGGCGGCATGGATGGCCGGGCTGCGGCTGTGCGCCACGGGGTTGCCGATCACGGCGTAGCGGGCGGGCGTCATGTCAGCGGATGCCGTTGCTCAGCGAGGTCTCCAGCCCGTCCTCGCGCGTGAAGCGGAAGCGCGAGGTGACCACGATCTGGTCGGCCTGCGCGCGCATCGCCGCGTTGAACGGCCCGAACGGCGACGCCGCCTGCACGATGGCGATGGCCTGCGCGTCCAGCCGCTTGCTGCGCGAGGGCCGCACCACCTCGGCCTCGACCACGCGGCCGTTGGCGTCGATGGTGACGTTCATGATCAGCTCGCCGTAGAGCTTGCGGCCGCCGTACTCGGGGAAGTTGCGCGTGCCGCGGTCCTCGATGCGGCGCCGCAGCGCGTCGTAGTACAGCGCGTAGACCTCCTCGCGCGCCGCCGGGCTGATGTAGCGCTTCTTCGGCCGCGCGTTCTCCTCGTTCACGCGCTTCTCGATCTGCGCCAGGAGCCGCAGCAGCTGCTTGCGCCGGTCTTCCTGCTCGCGTTCGGCCGGCGTGCCGTTCTCGCGCTGCGGGTCGGGCGGCGGCAGCAGCGCCAGTTCGCGGCGGATCTGCGCCAGCAGCTGCTGCTGCTCCTGCTGCAGCTGGTCGATGCGCTTCTTCGCGTCGTCGGCGGAGTCGCCCAGCTGCATCGTGGCCGCCGACGGCAGCGGCGACGTGGCGCGGCCGGTCGCCGCTTCGCCGCCGCCGGCCAGGTTCGACTGCGCGATCACCTGCGCCTCGGCCGGCGCCTCGTTGCTGCGCGCGTTGACCAGCACCACCTCGAGCGGCGTGTCCTTGAAGGCGCGGTTGAAGGCCTCGGGATCGGCGAAGCGCACCAGCAGCAGCCCGCCGTGGAACGCGACGGAGCCGATCAGGGCCCACTGGATCGCGCTCAGGTCTCGCCAATGCATCGCCCGCTCTCCTGCTCAGGCGGCGTCGGCGGCCGGTTCGGGCGCCGCCGCGGGCTCGGCGGCGTCGTCCATCGAGATCGCGATCTGCAGCGTCGCCGGGGCCTCGCTCTCGTCCTCGCCCTCGCCCTCGTCGCCCGCGGCTGCCGCATCTGCGGCCGGCGCCACGTCGAGGCGCGCCGCCAGCGCGGCATGCAGTTCGAGCGTCAGCAGGTCGACACCCGCAACCCGTGCGCGCACCCGGGCGCCGCGCGGCAGGCCCTCGGTGCCGGGCACGCGGAACACCAGCGGCAGCGTCTCGGCGCGCACCAGGCCGTCCTTCATCACCGCGGCGTCGAGCTCGGCCACGGCGTTCTGCTGCAGCCAGCGCAGCGTCCAGTAGCGCTCGATCTGCTGCTGGAAGCCGTTGTAGGCGGCGTAGGCGGCGTCGAAGCCGGAGATCACGCTGAACAGCGCCGCATCCTTGGGCTTGAACGGCGCGGCCAGCGCGGCGGTGCGGCCGTGGCGCGCGCAGGCGATGATCTGCCACTGGTTGGCCAGGTCCACGTAGCGGCGCAGCGGGCTGGTGGACCAGGCGTACTGCGGCACGCCCATCCCGGCATGCGGCAGCGGTTTGGTCCCCATGCGCACCTTGATGCCGGGCAGCAGGCTGGCCTGGCTGCGGTAGATGCCGGGCACGCCGTGTTCGGCCAGCCAGCCGCCCCAGGTGCTGTTGGCCAGGATCATGGCCTCGGCGACGATCAGGTCCAGCGGCGCGCCGCGCTGGCGCGTGCCGATCTGCACCGTCTCGTCGCCGCCGGGCTCGCCGCCGTCGGAAACCAGGCGGAAGTTGTAGTCGGCCCGGTTGAAGGTCTCGGGCTTGCCGCGCGCCTGCTCGCGCCGCGCCTTCAGCGCCTGGGCCAGGCGGAAGCAGAAGGCGAGTTCGGTGGCGAACGGGTAGTCGGCCGGCGCGGCGCCGGTCAGCGTGGCTTCGGTGACCACCGCGTCGAGCTTGTCGTGGCGCAGGTTGGCCGCGATCGGCACGCGCTCCAGCCTCGTCTCGTGGCCGCGCACTTCGAGCGTGCCTTCGTCCAGCGTCACGTACAGGCTCACCGCCGGGCAGTCGCGGCCTTCGCTCAGCGTGTAGGCCTGCACCACCTCGTCGGGCAGCATCGTGATCTTGTAGCCCGGCATGTAGACGGTGGACAGCCGCTCGCGCGCCACCTTGTCCAGCGGCGAGTCGGGCAGCAGCGCCAGGCCCGGCGCCGCGATGTGGACGCCGAACACGATCGTCCCGCTGCCCAGGCCCTGCACCGACAGCGCATCGTCGATCTCGGTGGTGGCCGAGTCGTCGATCGAGAAGGCCTGCACCGCCGCCACCGGCAGCGTCTCCTTGATCGCCGGCGCGGCCAGGCCGGCGGCGAAGCCGTGGCCCTTCGGGAACTGGTCGAACAGGAAGCGGCGCCAGTGGAACTGGTACGGGCTCTCGATGGCGCCGGCCGCGGTGAGCAGGTCCAGCGGCGCGCGCTGCGCCTGCTTCGCGGCCTCGACCACCGCCTTGTACTCGGGGCCGTTCTTGTCGGGCTTGAAGAGGATGCGGTAGAGCTGCTCGCGCACCGGTGCCGGGCAGCGGCCGGCCACCAGTTCCGCGGCCCACTCGGCGATCTGCGCCGCCACCTGCTTCTTGCGTTCGATGGCCAGCAGCGCGGCCTTCACCGTCTCTTCCGGGGCCTTGCGGAACAGCCCGCGACCGAGGCGGCGGAAGTAGTGCGGGGCGTCGAACAGGCGCAGCAGCGTGGCGGCCTGCTGCTCGGGCGTGGCGCTGGCGCTGAAGTACTCGCGCGCCAGGTCGGCGAACGCGAAGTCGCCCTCGGGGGCGAACTGCCAGGCCAGGTCGAGATCGATCTCGTCGGCCAGCGCCTGCGCGCCGGCCAGCAGCGCCGCCGGGGCCGGCTTCTCGAAGCGCAGCATCACGTTGGCGGCCTTCACCTTCACGCGCTTGCCCGAGTCCAGCTCCACCTGCAGCGAGCTCTCGGCCTCGGACATCACGCGGCCGGCGTGGAACCGGCCGGCGTCGTCGAACAATGCGTACATCGACGGAATTGTCGCCGCTGGCGCGTACGGGCCGGTATCAGACCGTCATGCCGCCGGAGACCTCGATGACGGTGCCGTTGATGTAGCTGGCTTCGTCGCTGGCGAGGAAGGCGTAGACGTTGGCGATCTCCTCCGGCCGCGCCAGGCGCTTCAGCGGCACCTGTTCCTTCATCTGCTGCAGCACCTTATCGGGCACGGTGCCGAGGATCGGCGTGTCGACGAAACCCGGCGCCACCGCATTGACGCGGATGCCCTTGGGGCCGAGCTCGCGGCTCCAGGTCTTGGTGAAGCCGATGACGCCGAACTTGGCCGCCGCGTAGTTGGTCTGGCCGAAGTTGCCGTAGAGGCCGACCACGCTGCTGGCGTTGAGGATGACGCCGCGGCCGGCCGCGATCATCGGCTCGGCCACCGCCTGCGCGCAGTGGAAGACGCCGCGCAGGTTGACGTCAATCACCGCGTCGAACTGCGCCAGCGTCATCTTCACCAGGCGCGCGTCCTTGGTGATGCCGGCGTTGTTCACCAGCACGTCGATGCGGCCGTGGCGCTCCAGCACCGCGGCCACCATGATGTCCACCGCGACGCGGTCGGTCACGTCGACCGAGTGGCGCTCGTACGCGTCGCTCACGCCTTCGGCGCGCAGGTCGCAGCCGATCACGGTGGCGCCTTCGGCGGCGAACTTGGCGCAGGTGGCGGCGCCGATGCCTTGGGCGGCGCCGGTCACGATGCAGATCTTGTCGCTCAGTCTCTTCATGTCAGTTGCAGGAACTCGAGGATGCGGGGCAGGTGGTCGTCGAAGTCGGACAGCGCGTGGTCGCTGCCTTCCAGCAGGTGCACGTGGGCGCCGGCATAGCGCTCGCTCATCTCGCGCCAGCTCAGCAGTTCGTCGCCCTTGGCGATGACGGCGAAGTAGCGCTCGGGCCGCGTGATCGGGCCCGGCGTCAGCGCGCGCAGCTCGTCGATGTATTCGCGGCGGAAGAAGAAGTGATCCTCGGGCCTCTCGGGCGTATGGAAGGCCGTCTGCTCGCCGACGTAGGCTGCGAGGTCGCGCGCCGGATCCACCGCCGGGTTCATCACCACGGCCGGCCAGCCGGTGGCCTCGGCCACCGCGGTGGCGTAGAAGCCGCCCAGCGAGCTGCCCAGCACCGCCGCGCGGTCGGCCGGCCAGCCGTCGATGCCGCGCTGCAGCAAGGCCATCGCCTCGCGCGGCGATGGCGGCAGCTGCGGGCACCACCACTGCAGCCCGGGCCGGTGCATCGCCAGCCACGCGGCCAGCCGTCGGGCCTTGAAGGACTGCGGCGACGAGCGGAAGCCGTGCAGGTAGAGCAGGTGGGTCGGCGGCAAGGCGCGGGCGGAGGCGGGCGGTGCAGGAAGAGGAACCGTCCGGCGGAGTCTAGCGGCCGCTCGTCGCACGCCGGCGCATGCTCGTCGCAGCCGATGTCGCGTCCGCCCCACGCGCGGCAGAATCGCGCGCTTCAATTTCCTACGCCGGGCAACCGCCGCCACACGCCATGCGCCTGAACGCCGACAGCCGCCTCTTCCTTCACCCGCTGGCCCTGGCCGCCGTCGCCGCGCTGATGGCGGGCTGCGCCACGCCGCCGGCCGCCACCACCACGGCCGCCGCCGGCGCGCAGCCGGCGGCCGCCGCCTCGGCGCCGGCCCGGCCGGCGTCCGGCGCCGCGGCGCGCCCGCCCGAGCCCGGCGCGCCGCGGCCGTTCGCCGACGTCAGCAAGGACGCCAAGCGCAGCGACGGCTTCATCCCGCTGTGGCGCAAGGACGAGAAGGTGTGGCTGGAGATCGCGCCGGCCATGCTGAACAAGCCGCTGATGTTCAGCGTCAACGTGGCCCAGTCGGTGGGCGAGCGCGGCCTCTACGGCAGCCAGATGGGGCCGGACTGGATGGTCGAGTTCCGCCGCGTCGGCAACCAGCTGCAGCTGATCGCGCTCCAGACCGACTTCCGCGGTGCCCGCGACCCGGCCTCGGCGCGCGCCGTCGCCGAAGGCTTCAGCGAGAGCCTGATCGCCTCCAGCGCGCTGGCCAGCGCCGAGCATCCCGAGCGCAAGTCGGTGCTGGTGGACGCCAGCTTCCTGCTGGGCGACCTGGTGGGCTACAGCACCGCGCTGGAGCGGGCCTTCCGCCTGCCGTTCTCGCCCGACCGCGCGAACTCGTTCTTCACCAGCACGCGCTCCGAAGGCGGGCTGACGACGCTGGCCAGCAAGGTGCACTACGCGGTGCCGCGCCTGCCGGCGCCGCCGCTGCTGCCGCCCGGCGCGCCGGCCCCGCTGACCCCGCCGCCGCCGCAGGTGACGCCCGACGCGCGCAGCCTGTTCGTCGGCTACGTCTACAACTTCCGCGAACTGCCCGCGGTGCCGATGTCGGCCCGCCGCGCCGACCCGCGCGTGGGCTACTTCACCGACAGCTTCACCGACCTGTCCGACGACCTGAAGGCCAACCCGCGCGTGCACAACATCAAGCGCTGGCGCCTGGAGAAGAAGGATCCTCAGGCGGCGCTGTCCGAGCCCGTGAAGCCCATCACCTGGTGGCTGGACCGCAACATCCCCAAGCGCTACCGCGGCGCGGTGGAGGCCGGCATCCTGGAGTGGAACAAGGCCTTCGAGCGCATCGGCTACAAGAACGCGATCGTCGTCAAGCAGCAGCCCGACGACGCCGACTTCGACAACATGGACGCCGGCCACGCGTCGATCCGCTGGTTCCTGGGCGCCGACGTCGGCTTCGCGCAGGGCCCGAGCCACTCCGACCCGCGCACCGGCGAGATCTTCGACGCCGACATCCGCATGAGCGACGTGTTCGGCCGCGGCTCGCGCCGCCAGGCGCGCGACGACGTCGCCGCCCCGCTCGGCGACACCCGCGTGCCGACCTGGCGCTCCGGCCTCGACGCCCTCGCCGCGCACGGCTCGGCCACCTGCACCTACGCCGCCGACAGCGCCAACGAGATGGCCTTCGCGCTCGACCTGCTGGAAGCGCGCGGCGAACTCGAGCCCGACACGCCCGAGACCGAGGCCTTCGTGCAGAACTACATCAAGGACGTGATCACGCACGAGGTGGGCCACACGCTCGGCCTGCGCCACAACTTCAAGGCCAGCACCACGGTGAACCGCACGCAGCTGCTGGACAAGGGTTTCGGCGCGTCCAAGGGCATCTCCGGCTCGGTGATGGACTACAACGCGTTCAACCTGGCGCTGCAGGGCGAGCCCAAGGGCGAGGCCAACATGGTCACGCTGGGCGCCTACGACTACTGGGCCATCGAGTACGGCTACAAGCCGGTGGACCCGGCGAGGGAGGATGCCGAGCTGAAGGCCATCGCCGAGCGCAGCCGCAGCGAACCGGGCCTGGCCTTCGCCGACGACGGCGACGCGTTCAACGTGATGACGGGCGAGGCGGGCCTCGACCCGCTGGTCAACCAGTTCGACCTGGGCGACGACCCGCTGGCCTACGCCAAGCGCCGCTTCACGCTCAGCAAGGAACTGTGGGCGCGCGTGCAGCAGCGCCAGCCGCAGCCGGGTGACGACCCGCTGCGCGCGCGCCGCAGCGTGAACGCCGGCTTCGCCCAGCTGGGCCGGCTGCCTGCGATGGCGGCTAAGTACGTGGGTGGCATGTACACCTCGCACGACCTGCCCGAGGCCGGCAAGCCGACCTTCCGCCCGGTGGAGCCGGCGCGGCAGCGCGAGGCTCTGGGCTTCCTCACCGCCGAGCTGTTCACCGTCGACAGCTTCCGCTTCAAGCCCGAATTCCTGGCGCGGCTGTCGCCCGACTACATCGAGTGGGCGCGCGTGGGCCCGCTGTCGGTGCCGCAGGGCGTGCTGGCGCTGCAGACGCAGGCGATGGACGGCCTGCTGAGCGCCGGCACCGCGCGCCGCCTGCTCGACCTGCCGAACTACCTGCCGGAAGGCGAGCGCAAGGGCGCGATCTCGCTCAACGAGGTCTACGGCACGCTGCAGGGCGCCGTGTGGAGCGAGCTCAAGAGCGGCAAGGAGATCGAGCCGATGCGCCGCAGCCTGCAGCGCGAGCACCTGAAGCGGCTGCAGGGCCTGCTGACGCGCCCGTCGCCGGCACTGCCGGCCGACGCCATCAGCCTGGCGCGGCTGCAGGCGGTGGAACTGCAGTCGCAGCTGCGCGGCGCGCTGGCGAAGAAGGGCAGCCTGTCGGTCGAGAGCCGGGCGCACCTGGAGGACGCCAACGCGCTCATCACCGAGGCGCTGAAGGCCACGCTCCAGCGCAGTTAAGGCCCACCCCCGCAGCGCCTGCGGCGTTCCGCCTCAAAGGGGGCGCCGCGGGCGGCCCGGCGCAGCCGCATCCGCGGCGGCCGCTGGGTTAGCTGGCGCGCAGGGCCGCCAGCAGTTTGTCGTGGATGCCGCCGAAGCCGCCGTTGCTCATGCACAGCACCTGGTCGCCGGGGCCGGCGGCCTTCACGATGGCGGCCACCAGCGCATCGACGTTGTCGGCCACGACCGCGTTGTCGCCCATCGGCGCCAGCGCCTCGCGCGCGTTCCAGCCGTAGTTGCCCTGCAGGCAGAAGGCGAGGTCGGCTTCCTCCAGCGACCAGGGCAGCTGCGCCTTCATCGTGCCCAGCTTCATCGTGTTCGAACGCGGCTCGAAGACGGCCAGGATGCGCTGGCCATGGCCCACCTTGCGGCGCAGCCCGTCGACCGTGGTGCGCATCGCGGTGGGGTGGTGCGCGAAGTCGTCGTAGACCTTGATGCCGCGCACCTCGCCGCGCAGCTCGAGGCGGCGGCGCACGTTCTGGAAGCCCGCCAGTGCCGCGCAGGCCGCCTCCGGCGCCACGCCCACGTGCTCGGCAGCGCCGATCGCCGCCAGCGCGTTCATCTGGTTGTGCTCGCCGAGCAGGCCCCACTCCACGCGCCCGAGCTTCAGGCTGCCGCGCAGCACGTCGAAGCTCTGCGGGTCGCCGCGCGCGCACAGGCCGCCCGGTTCCTCGCGCTTGGTGCCGAAACGCTGCACCTCGCTCCAGCAGCCGCGCGCCAGCACGCGGGCCAGCGCGGGGTCGCGCGCGTTGACCACCAGCCGGCCGCTGATCGGCACCGTGCGCACCAGGTGGTGGAACTGGGTCTCGATGGCGGTGAGGTCGGGAAAGATGTCGGCGTGGTCCAGTTCCAGGTTGTTCAGGATCGCCGTGCGCGGCCGGTAGTGCACGAACTTGCTGCGCTTGTCGAACAGCGCGGTGTCGTATTCGTCGGCCTCGATCACGAAGTGCTTGCCCACGCCCAGGCGGGCCGAGGTGCCGAAGTTCAGCGGCACGCCGCCGACCAGGAAACCCGGCTGCAGGCCGGCCTGCTCGAGGATCCAGGTGAGCATCGCCGTGGTCGTGGTCTTGCCGTGCGTGCCGGCCACGGCCAGCACGTGGCGCCCGAAGAGCAGGTGGTCGGCCAGCCATTGCGGGCCGCTGGTGTAGGCGGCACCGGCGTCGAGGATGGCTTCCATCAGCGGGAAGCCGCGCGTCACGACGTTGCCGACGACGAACACGTCGGGCTTCAGCGCCAGCTGGTCGGCGCCGAAGCCCTCGATCAGCTCGATGCCCTGTGCGCGCAGCTGGTCGCTCATCGGCGGGTAGACGCCCGCGTCGCAGCCGGTGACGCGGTGCCCGGCTTCGCGGGCCAGCACCGCCAGGCCGCCCATGAAGGTGCCGCAGATGCCGAGGATGTGAAGGTGCATGCGGTTCATTCTAGGTAGCGGCCCCCGCACCGCGCTGCAAAGGGCATCACGCCCGCGACCACCCCGAAAGCGGCGCGTCGCACCAAGGGGGTGCCAAAGGCGGGCGGCAGCGGCTTGCGAAGCTGGCACGATTGCCGCTCATCGCAGGCGCCAACCGCCTTTCGGAGTCCACGATGAAGCCTGTACCCGCCTCCTCCCGCCGCCGCCTGCTGCAGCTCGCAGCCGGCGGCACCGTGGCTGCACTGGGCCTGCCCGCCGCCCGCGCCGAGGCCTGGCCGTCGAAGCCGGTGAAGATCGTCGTCACCTTCCCGCCCGGCGGCAGCAGCGACGTGGTTGCCCGCATCATGGGCGAGTTCCTGCCCAAGCGCCTGGGCCAGCCGGTGGTGGTGGACAACCGCCCCGGCGCCGGCGGCACCATCGGCGGCAGCGCGGTGATGCAGGCGCCGGCCGACGGCTACACGCTGATGCTCAGCAACACCACGCCGATCGCGCTCGGCCCCTTCGCGCTGGAGAAGCAGCCCTACGACCCGGTGGCCGCGTTCACGCACGTGGCCTCGCTGGGCACCGCGCCGCTGGTGATCATGGCCAACCCGGCCGCCGGGCTGAAGACGCTGGCCGACCTGGAAGCCCGCGCGAAGAAGGACGGCCGCATCGACTTCGGCTCGGGCGGCCCGGGCTCCATCGGCCACATCCTCGGCGAGCTCTACAAGGCCAGCAGCAAGCTGAACCTGGTGCACATCCCGTATCGCGGCGGTGCGCCGATGACCACCGACCTGATCGCCGGGATCATCCCGGTCGGCATCGACGTGATCACGAGCTACCTGCCGTTCTTCAAGAACGGCCAGCTGGTGCCGCTGGCGGTGACCTCGGCCGCGCGCTCGCCGCTGCTGCCGGCCGTGCCCAGCGTCACCGAGCTGGGCCAGCCGAAGCTGGTGCTGGAGAACTTCTTCGGCATGAGCGGCCCGGCCAAGCTGCCCGACGAGGTGGTGAGCAAGGTGCATGCGCTCTGCAACGAAGTGCTGGCGCTGCCCGAGGTGAAGGCCAAGTTCGCCGAGCTGGCGATCACGCCGGCACCCGCCACGCAGGCGGCGTTCGCCGGCTTCGTGAAGGACCAGGTGGCGCTGCTCGGGCCGGCGGTGCGCGGCGCCGGGGTCAGGCTCTAGCGAGCGCCTTCAGGCGCGCCTCGGCCGGCGGCAGGAAGGCGCGGCTGAAGAGCTCGGCCACGGCCGGCGCGCGCGGCAGCTGCTTCACGGCGGCGATCAGCGCGATGCTGCGCGCCAGGCGCGCTTCGTCGAGTTCGCCGATGCCCAGGCGCGCGCCCTCCGGGTGCGCCATCTCGAGCCGCAGCGTGCCCAGCAGGCGCTGCAGGTTGCTGTCCCGGTGCAGCGCGGGCTCGGCGGCCGCCAGCGCATCGATGGCGGCCGCGGGATCGGCCACCGTGTCCACCAGGCCGCGGTTCAGCGCGCGCAGCAGGCGCCGCACCGTCTCCGGCTCGCGCTCGGCCAGGTCGCGCCGGACCAGGATCGCCATCCCGTACAGGTCGGGCACCCAGGTCGCGTAGTCCAGGTGGCGCAGCGCCGAAGGCTCGAGCCCGGCGGCGATGCTGGCCGCCGCCAGCGTGTTGACGAAGCCGAACATCGCGTCCCACTCGCCGGCCAGCAGCCGCGGCACCATCTCGCTGTGCGGGGCGCTGTCGAAGCTGGTGCGCACGCCGCTGCCGTCGAGGCCGGTGGCGGCGCAGAACTCGCCGAACAGCAGCCACGCGGCGTCGTTCGGGTGCGCGGCGATGTGACGGCCGGCCAGGTCGCGCGGCGCGCGGATCGTGCTGCCGGACGGCACCGCGATCGTGTAGGGCGACGCGTTGTAGCTCGCGAACACCGCCAGCGGTGCGCGGGCTCGGCCGTGCGCGACGTGCGCGATCAGCGCGTTCAGGTCGCCGTAGCCGAGGTCGAGCGAAAGGTCCGCGGCCATCTTCGGCACCGTGTTGGCGGCGGTGTCGCCCGGCACGAAGTCGATCGCCAGGCCTTCGTCGGCCAGGTAGCCGCGCGCCTGCGCCAGGTAGAACCAGGCCTGCGGCCCGGAGACGAAGGTGTTGAGCTGCATGCGCAGCCGGCGCGGCGGGGTGCTCATGGTGCGAGCCTCGCACGCGGCGTGCCGGGCCGCAACCGGCGCGGCGAATAATCGGCCACATGCTCGACGGCTTCAGCGTCATCGCCAGCAGCGCCTGGATGTACCCGGCGCTGGAGGTCGTGCACCTGCTCGGCGTGGCGCTGCTCGTGGGCAGCCTGGTGGTGCTGGAGCTGCGTGTCTGGGGAGCCGGCCGCGCGCTGGAGCTGGCCGCGCTGGCGCGGCTGGCGCTGCCGGTGTCGCTGGCCGGTTTCGGCCTGGTGGTGCTCGCAGGCCTGGCCTTGTTCTCGGCGCACCCGGGCGAGATGCTCGCCAACCGCGCCTTCCTGATCAAGATGGGCCTGGTGATGGCGGCCGGCCTCAACGCGGCGGCCTTCCACGCCCGCGGCGGGCTGCGGAAGGCCGACCGCGTGGCGCGCGCGCAGACCCTGCTGTCGCTGGGCCTGTGGATCGCGGTCATCATCTGCGGCCGCTGGATCGCCTATGTCTGACGCCGAGGAGAACACTGTGGACCGACGCCTCGTCCTGACCCTGCCGCTGGCCGCCCTGTGGCTGCCGGCACGCGCCCACCACGGCTGGAGCAGCTTCGACCAGAGCCGCCCGCTGTACCTGGAAGGCAAGGCCGCCAAGGTGAACTGGAGCAACCCGCACGCCGAGGTCTGGCTCGACCTGCCGGCCGAGCCGAAGCTGCCGGCCGACCTGGCCACGCGTGCGCTGCCGGCCCAGAGCGCCTCGGTCGACGGACCCGCGCTGCTGAAGGCGGCTCAGCTGCCGACGCGCAAGGACAAGCGCTGGGAGATCGAACTGGCGCCCATCTCGCGCATGGAGGCCTGGAAGGTGGCGCCGATCAAGGTCGGCGACACGGTCGGCGTGCTCGGCTTCACCTTCAACGGCGAGAAGGGCGAGGCGGTGCTGCGCGCCGAGTACCTGTTCGTGGCCGGGCAGGCCTACGGCCTGCGCTCGTCGCCCGCCTGATCAGGCCTTGAGCGCCTCGCGCGCCGCCGCCACGGTGGCCGCAAGGTCCGCGTCCGAGTGCGCCGCGCTGACGAAGCCGGCTTCGTACAAGGCGGGGGCCAGGTACACGCCGCGCTCCAGCATGCCGTGGAAGAAGCGGTTGAAGCGCTCCTTGTCGGTGGCCATCACGACGCCGTAGTTCTGCGGCAGTTCGCTCGCGAAGAAGAAGCCGAACATGCCGCCTTCGCTGTCGCCCACCAGCGGCACGCCGGCGTCGCGGGCGGCGCCGGTGAGGCCTTCCACCAGCGAGCGGGTCTTCGTGGCCAGGGCCTCGAAGAAGCCCGGCTTCGAGATCTCCTTCAGCGTGGCCAGCCCGCAGGCCGTGGCCACCGGGTTGCCGCTGAGCGTGCCGGCCTGGTAGACCGGCCCCAGCGGTGCCAGCTGGCTCATCACGGCCTTCGAGCCGCCGAAGGCCGCCAGCGGCATGCCGCCGCCGATCACCTTGCCGAACACGCTCATGTCGGGCCTGAAGCCGGGGATCAGCTTCGCGTAGTGCGCCTGGGCGCCGCCGAGCGCGACGCGAAAGCCCGTCATCACCTCGTCGAACACCAGCAGCGCGCCGTGCTGCGTGCACAGCTCGCGCAGCCGCTTCATGAACGGCACGCTGGCGCGCACGAAGTTCATGTTGCCGGCGATCGGCTCGATCATCACGCAGGCGATCTCGCTGCCCTGGGTGGCGAAGGCTTCCTCGATCTGCGCCAGGTTGTTGTATTCGAGCACCAGCGTGTGCTGCACCACCTCGGGCGGCACGCCGGCGCTGGTGGGGAAGCCGAAGGTGGCCAGGCCCGAGCCGGCCTTCACCAGCAGCGCGTCGGCATGGCCGTGGTAGCAGCCTTCGAACTTGACGATCTTCGAGCGGCCGGTGGCGCCGCGCGCCAGCCGCAGCGCGCTCATGCCGGCCTCGGTGCCGCTGCTGACGAGCCGGATCTGCTCGACGCCGGGCACGAGGCCGATGATGGCCTCGGCCAGCTCCACCTCGCGCTCGGTGGGTGCGCCGAAACTGAAGCCGTCGGCGGCCGCCTTCTGCACGGCGTCCAGCACGGCGGGGTGGCCGTGGCCCAGGATCATCGGGCCCCAGGAGCCGATGTAGTCGACGTAGCGCCGGCCTTCCTCGTCCCAGATGTAGGCACCCTGCGCCCGGCGGATGAAGCGCGGCGTGCCGCCTACCGCGCGAAAGGCACGCACCGGCGAGTTCACGCCGCCCGGGATGACGCGCTGCGCGCGCGCGAAGAGTTCTTCGTTGCTGCTCATCGGTGGGGCTGTTCAGTGCACGCGCCGCGGGGCGCTCTTGGCCTTGGGTTCGTCGGGTTCGGGTTCGGGCTGCTCGCCGACGGCGCCTTCCGCACCCTCCTCGGGCGCCGGCAGGGCCCAGAAGAAGCGGTCGGGTACCACGTGGCCCATGCCGGGGCGGAAGCCGGCATCCAGACTCTGGTCGAGGAACGACAGCGCCTCGCCCACCGCCGCCTGCAGCTCGCTGCCGGCCGCCAGCAGTGCGGCCAGCGCGGCCGCCAGCGTGTCGCCGGCACCGACGAACGAGGTGTCGAAGCGCTCGAACTTCTCGCCGCTGATGGCGCCCTGCGCCGAGGCCAGCACGTTGTCGATGTACTGCTCGGGGCCCTTGCTCGACAGCATGATGCCGGTCACCAGCACGTAGCGCGTGCCGTGTTCGGCCGCGGCCACCGCCAGCTCGCGCGCCGATGGCGGGCGCTCGCTGTCCCACTCGGGCAGCAGGAAGTCCTGCAGCGTCTTGTGGCTGCCCACCAGCACCTCGGTGGCCGGCAGCACCAGCTCGCGGAACGCATCGAGGTAGGGCTGCAGGGCGTCGTCCTCCATCCAGCTCAGGTTGGGCAGGTAGGAGACGAGCGGGATCTCGGTGTAGTCGGACAGCACCTCGGCCACCGCGCTGACGTTGTCGGCCGTGCCCAGGAAGCCGACCTTCCAGCCGGCGATGGTCACGTCCTCGAGGATGGTGCGGGCCTGCTCGGCCACCGCATCGGCATCGACGTCGTGCTGGTCGAAGATGTCGGCGGTGTCGCGCATCACGATGCTGGTCACCACCGGCAAGGCATGCGCACCCATCGCCGCGATGGTGGCCACGTCGCCGGCCATGCCGCCGGCGCCGCTCGGGTCGCTGGCGTTGAAGCACATCACGCAGGCGGGCGGCGGGGGTTCGGTGGCGGGCTCTTCGGTGGCCGGGGCCGCGGTATGGGGGTCGGGGGTCATGGGCGTCGGCCTGGTCGCGATCGTGTCGCTCTTCGATCGCGCCGGGATGTTGCATCGATGCGCGCGACCCGGAGCGAACTCATGGAAACGATGTGTAGGCCTGCGCAAATCCGGCAAAAGTGCCGGAGCGGCGTGGCTACAATGCCCGACCATTGTAGTGAGGTGACAGTCTGACCGTGAGCGAACCGCGTACCTGGATGTGCCTGATCTGCGGCTGGATCTACAGCGAGGCCGATGGCGATCCGGAACACGGCATTCCCCCAGGCACTGCCTGGGCCGATGTCTCGATGAACTGGACATGCCCGGAATGCGGTGCGCGCAAGGAAGATTTCGAGATGGTCCAGATCTGAGCCGGTTGGCCGATAACGTGCCGAGGCTTTCATCGGCGTCGACCACCGGGGCATGAGGAGAACTGCGCTTGGAGATCCAGGGGCCTGATACCGGCGCGTCCGACGGCGCAGCGCCGGCTGGGGCGAAGGTGCTCGTCATCGACGACAGCAACACGATCCGCCGCAGCGCGGAGATCTTCCTGCGGCAGGGCGGCCACGAGGTGGTGCTGGCCGAGGACGGCTTCGACGCGCTTGCCAAAGTCAACGACCACGATCCGGAGCTGATCTTCTGCGACATCCTGATGCCGCGGCTCGACGGCTACCAGACCTGCGCCATCATCAAGCGCAACCCGCGCTTCGCGCACGTGCCGGTGATCATGCTGTCCAGCAAGGACGGGCTGTTCGACAAGGCGCGCGGCCGCATGGTGGGTTCGCAGGACTACCTGACCAAACCGTTCACGAAGGAGCAGTTGTTGCGCGCCGTCGATGAATACCGCCGCAGCAATGCGAGCGCGGCCTGACCCCGAGGTACCCCCGATGCCGATCCAGAAGATCCTCATCGTCGACGACTCCAAGACCGAACTGCACCACCTCTCCGAAGTGCTGGGCAAGCGCGGATTCGCGGTGCGCACGGCCGAGAACGGCGAAGAGGCCATGCGGCGGCTGGCCGAGGAGAAGCCCGACCTGATCCTGATGGACGTGGTGATGCCGGGCCAGAACGGCTTCCAGCTCACGCGCAGCATCACGCGCGACCCGCGTTTCTCCGACGTGCCGGTGATCATGTGCACCAGCAAGAACCAGGAGACCGACAAGGTCTGGGGCATGCGCCAGGGTGCGCGCGACTACATCGTCAAGCCCGTCAACACCGAAGAGCTGCTCGGCAAGATCCGGGCCTTCGACTGACTCCCCGCTGATGGCCAAACGCGAAGCGCTGAGAGAACTGCAGGGCCGCCTGGCCGAGCGGCTGCAACAGGCGCGCACCGAGGTGCGCCCGGTGTCGTGGCTCGCCGTCGAGTGCGCTGGCGTCGGGCTGCTGGTGCCGTTGCCTTCGGCCGGCGAGATCTTCTCGGTCGGCACCGTGCTGCCGGTGCCGCACACGCAGCGCTGGTTCCTGGGCGTGGCCAACCTGCGCGGCGGCCTGCATGGCGTCGTCGACCTGGCCGCCTTCCTCGGGCTGCGCGCGCCGATCGCACGCGACGCGGTGCGCGAGCAGGCTCGCCTGCTGGCCTTCAACGCGCGCCAGGGTTCGCATTGCGCGATCCTGGTGGACCGCCTGGCCGGCCTGCGCAGCCCCGAGCAGCTCGCCGCCGAGCCGCCCGACCACGAGCCGCGGCCGCCGTTTGCCGGCGCCCGCTGGCGCGATGCCGAGGGCCGCAGCTGGCAGGAGTTCGACCTCGCGGCGCTGGCGCGCCACGAGCAGTTCCTGGCGATCTCTGCATGAAGTTGCAGCGCCGCCAGCCCTTCTTCCGCATTCCCGCCGCGCCGGCCCGCGTGGCCCGCACTTCCAAGAAGACGAGGACGAGATGAGCTTCCTTGACAGGATCACCGGTTCCGGCCGCGCCAAGAACGACGATGGCCCGCAGACCGTCTCGAAGCCATTCGACGAGCTGTCGCCGCCGGCCAACCCGAACGAGGTGACCGTGCGTCTGGGCGGCGGCACCGCGGGCGCCGAGACGCAGGCCGACTCCTCGATCATCACCGAGGCCGCGCCTTCGGAACTGGCGCCCGACTTCGCGGAGTCGCGCCACCCGGGCCTGGACCCCGATTCCTTCAACAGCGGCCTGCCCGTCATCGGCAGCTGGCCGCTGGCGCGCCAGCAACGCACGCTGATCCTCGCGCTGGGCGCCGGCTTCCTGCTGCTGCTGGCGGTCGGTCTGACGGCCATCTACTCCGGCGTGCGCAGCGCCGGCCAGGTGGGTGCGGCGGGCCAGGCGTCCACGCAGTCGCAGCGGCTCGCGAAGTCGGTGTCGCAGGCCCTCGTGGGTAACGCGGCCGCCTTCCCGGAAGTGAAGGAATCGATCGGCGTGCTGGCCAAGAACGTGCGCGGCCTGAAGAACGGCGACAGCGACGTGTCCGCCGCGCCCGGCGGGCTGCAGGACCAGGTGGACGCGCTGCTGCCGCTGGTGGACCGCGCCGAGAAGAACGCCGAGAAGGTGCTGGGCCAGCAGAAGACGCTGACGCAGGTGGGCCAGGCGCTGCGCGCCATCAACCGCCAGAGCGCCGACCTGCTGGAAACCGCCGAGACGGTCTCGTCGCTGAAGCTGCAGGGCGGTGCGTCGGCGGCCGAGCTGTCGGCCGTGGGCCAGCTCGTGATGCTGACGCAGCGCATCGGCAAGAGCGCCAACGAGTTCCTCACCACCGAGGGCGTGAGCGCCGAGGCCGTGTTCCTGCTCGGCAAGGACCTGAACTCGTTCCGCGAGATCGCGCAGGGCGTGATCAACGGCAACGCCGACCTGCGCCTGCCCGGCACGCGCGATCCGCAGGTGAAGGAAAAGCTGCAGCAGCTGCTGCAGCAATACGAGCAGACGCGCACGGAAGCCAGTGCCATCCTGGGCAACCTGCAGGGCCTGGTGGCCGCGCGCGAGGCGCAGACCTCGATCGTGGCCGACTCCGAGCCGCTGCGCAAAGGCCTGGACTCGCTGCAGAACGCGCTCGCCAGCTCCGGCGGCGTGGGCGGCCTGCGCCTGGTGGGCATCGTGCTGGCGCTGGCGCTGCTGGGCGCCGCCGGCTACGGTCTGCTGCGCCTGTTCGTGATCGACCAGACCAGCCGCTCGAAGGTCGCCGACGCGCAGCGCCAGGAAGCCGAACGCCAGGAACAGGAAGCCAAGCGCGTCAACGATGCGAACCAGGCCGCCATTCTTCGGCTGATGAACGAACTGCAGACGGTGGCCGAGGGCGATCTGACCCAGCAGGCCACCGTGACCGAGGACATCACCGGCGCCATCGCCGACTCGGTGAACTACACGGTGGAAGAACTGCGTTCGCTGGTGGCCCAGGTGCAGGACACGGTGGGTCGCGTGACCGAGACCACGGCGCAGGTGGAGAGCACCTCCACCGAACTGCTGGCGGCCTCGACCGAACAGCTGCGCGAGATCCGCAACACCGGCGACGAGGTGCTGCAGATGGCCGGCCGCATCAACGACGTGTCGGCGCAGGCGCAGGAAACCGCCCAGGTGGCGCGCCAGTCGCTGAAGGCCGCGGAGACGGGCCTGTCGGCGGTGCAGAACGCGATCGGCGGCATGAACGCGATCCGCGACCAGATCCAGGAAACCTCCAAGCGGATCAAGCGGCTGGGCGAAAGCTCGCAGGAGATCGGCGAAATCACCGAGCTGATCTCCGACATTACCGAGCAGACCAACGTGCTGGCCCTGAACGCCGCCATCCAGGCGGCGAGCGCGGGTGAAGCAGGCCGCGGCTTCTCGGTGGTGGCCGAAGAAGTGCAGCGGCTGGCCGAACGCTCCGGCGACGCCACGCGGCAGATCGCCGCGATCGTGCGCACCATTCAGACCGACACGCAGGATGCCGTGGGCGCCATGGAGCGCAGCACGCAGGGCGTGGTGGAAGGGGCCCGGCTGTCCGACGCGGCCGGTGCCGCGCTGGGCGACATCGACCGCGTGACGCGCGAGCTGTCCGACCTGATCGTGCGCATCTCGCAGGAAGCCTCGAAGGAAGCCGAGTCCGCCAACGTGGTGGCCGCCAACATCCAGCACATCTTCGCGGTGACCGAGCAGACCTCCGAAGGCACGCGTTCCACCGCCCAGATGGTGCGCGAGCTGTCCCGCACGGCCGAGGAACTGAAGGCGTCGGTGGCCCGGTTCAAGATCGCCTGAAGCCGCGAGGCCACCCGCACACACGATGAACAGCGCTGTCAATCAGGCTGCCGACGACCTCAGCGCCCTGGCCTGGGTGCACGGCGAACTGCGCCGTTCGCTGGAGACCGCCAACCGCGCGCTGCGCCGCTACCTGAAGGAAGCGGAGACCGCGAGCGCCTCGGAAGTGGACGCGGTCGATCCGGCCGTGCTGCGCACCGCGCGCACCCAGCTGCACCAGGGCGTGGGTGCGCTCGAGCTCGTGGGCCTGCCCGCGGTGGCCAACGTGCTGCGCGCCAGTGAGGCCGCCGTGCAGCGCATGGTCACCAAGCCGGCGCTGGTCACCAGCACGGCGGTGGACACGGTCGAGAAGGTGTCGTTCGCGCTGCTCGACTTCCTGTCGCGCCAGCTCGCCGGCAAGCCGGTCTCGCCGGTGGCGCTGTTCCCGCAGTACCGTGCCGCGCAGCAGATCGCCGGCGCCGACCGTGTGCATCCGGCCGACCTGTGGAAGATCGACTGGGAATGGCACGAGCTGACGCCCGACCCCGGTGCCACCCCCCGCCATGCCGACGAGGAAGCTCGCAGCATGATGGAGACGCTGGTGCTGGGCCTCATGCGCGGCAGCGGCGGCCCCGGCAGCAGCGCGATGCAGAAGTCGATGAGCGACCTCTGCGCCGACCTTTCCGCCGGCGCCCGCGTGTTCGGCGGCGCCTCGCACCTGGCCACCTTCTGGCAGCTGGCCGCCGCGGTGTTCGAGGCCCAGGCCCAGGGCCTGCTGCCGAGCGACAACTACACCAAGCGCATCGCCTCGCGCCTGCTGGCCCAGGTGCGTCCGCGCGAAGGCACGCCGCTGGAGGTGTCCGACCGGCTCGCGGCCGACCTGCTGTTCTTCTGCAGCCACGCCAGGGCGCCCGAGAGCCGACACCTGGCCCCGCGCCTGGCGCAGGTGCGCCAGGTGTGGAAGCTCGACGGCGTGCCCACGGCCGACTACGAGACGCCGCGCCTGGGCCGCTTCGACCCCGCGATGCTGGTGCTGGCGCGCAAGCGCGTCGCGGCCGCCAAGGACTCCTGGTCCGCGGTCGCCGGCGGCGAGCTGCACCGGCTGCAGGGCCTGCCCGAGCAGTTCGCGCTGGTGGGTGAATCGCTGCAGCGCCTGCTGCCCGGCGGCGAGCGCCTGGCCGACGCGCTGCAGGCCGCGGTGGGCCGCACGGTGAATCTGGGCGTCGAACCGCCGGCGCCGCTGGCGATGGAGGTTGCGACCGGCATCCTCTACCTCGACGCCTCGCTGGAGGACGGCGAGTTCGACCATCCCGAACTGGCCGAGCGCGTGCAGCGCCTGGCGCAGCGCATCGACGCCGTGCGCGAAGGCGCCGAGCCGCAGCCGCTCGACGTCTGGATGGAGGAGCTGTACCGCCGCGTCAGCGACCGCCAGACGATGGGCAGCGTGGTGCAGGAGCTGCGCGCGTCGCTGTCCGAGATCGAGAAGCAGATCGACCAGTACTTCCGCGATCCCACGCAGCGCCAGCTGCTGATCCCGGTGCCGGCGCAGCTGTCCTCGATGCGCGGCGTGCTGTCGGTGCTGGGCCTCGACCAGGCCTCGGCCGCCGCGCTGCACATGCGCGACGACGTCGACGCGCTGGCGCAGACCGAAGTGGACCCGCAGCGCGCGATCCAGGCCGGCACCTTCGACCGCCTGGCCGACAACCTCGGCGCCCTGAGCTTCCTGATCGACATGCTCAGCGTGCAGCCGGCGCTGGCCAAGTCGCTGTTCCGCTACGACCCCGATACCGGCGCGCTGAGTGCCGTGATGGGCCAGACCGAGCGCGTCTCGGCGTTCTCGGCCTTCGACGACACCGCGCCGGTCACGGTGCGCGAAGGCCCGCCTTCTTCGGTGCCGCTGCTCGACCAGCTGCGCGACCTGGCCGGCCTGGCGGCGCAGCCGCAGGTGTCCGACTTCGACATCGCGCAACGCCTGGAGCCGCTCGCACGCCAGGCCTTCGCGGCCGACCAGCCCGAGCTCGCGCGCCTGCTCGGCAGCGCGCAGGTCGCGCTGCGCGACGGCGCCGACGAAGCCACGCGCAACGCGGTGCGCAACGACCTCGCGCGCGCGGTGGCCTCGCTGGCGCCGCCGCCCGCTCCGGCCGAACCG
>JBGAHJ010000047.1:0-16452 GCA_044226255.1 Rubrivivax sp. | reverse complement strand
GCCCGGCCAGCTACGGTGCCAACAACGCCAACCGCTTCACCAGCCAGCTGCAGGCCGGCAAGACCATCTGGGCCGGCGCCACGGCGCAGAACAACATCGCGCCGAACTCCTACGTGTTCCGCACCCGCTGGGTCGGGCTGGACGGCGCCAGTCACTCGGTGACGACCGAGGGTGCGGTCGGCGACCTGTGGGCCGGCAGCAGCATCGGGCCGACCTGGGACGGCCGCGTCGGCGTGGACTTCAGCGCGCCGGGCGAGCGGACCATCACCACGTACGCCCCCAACTCGTACTGGGCCACCTTCAAGTTCAACCAGGTGGCCGACGGCGGCGGGCTCTACGGCGTGGCCAGCGCGGTGAGCGCGGCCGCGCCGGTGGCCACGGGGATCGTCGCGCTGATGCTGCAGAAGAACCCCGGGCTCGATGCGGCCGCGATCCGCGCCGCGCTGCGCAGCTCGGCGCGCAGCGATGGCTTCACCGGCACGGTGCCCAACCCGCGCTTCGGCTACGGCAAGGTCGATGCGCTGGCGGCGCTGGCGGCCATTCCGCGGCAGGTGATTGCCGCGTCGGCCAAGGACTGCCTGTTCAACTGGGCCGAAGGCGCCTTCCCCGACCTGTTCAAGCCGGCGCGTGCCGTGTCCGGCACCTTGTCCCCGTACTATTACCGTTATTACGCGGCGACCGGCAACTACGTCGGCGTGTCGGCCGACGACAACCACATCTACCTGCTGGGGCCGGCCACGGGTGGCGCGATCCTCGATGTGGGCGCGTTCGCCGACTACGCAGGACTGGCCGGCTGCAGCGCGCTGGCGGCGCGCTGAGCCGGCAGCGGGCGCGCGGCGCTCACCAGGTGTTGCGCAGCTCGCGCAGCTTGGTGAACACGGTCTGCGGGTCGGGCTGCGCGGGCAGCTCGGGGAAGGCCTCGCGCAGCTGGGCGATCACGCTCGGGCTGGTCAGGCGCAGGAAGGTGTTGAAGGTGCGTTCCTGGCCCATCGTCGTGACGATGGCGTTGGCCGCGTCATGGCCGGTCACTTCGGGCAATAGCGCCTTGGCGGCGGCGTTGTCGGGTTCGCGCGCCAGCGTGAAGCGCAGGTTGTTCTCGATGTAGTCGTGGCCGGGGAAGATGCGGGTGTTGTCCGGCAGCTTGGCCAGCTGCTGCGCGAAGCTGGTGTACAGGTCCTGCACGTTGCCGCCGTTGTGCACGTTACCGGCGCCGGCGTTGAACAAGGTGTCACCGGAGAACAGCGCCGGCTGGTCGCCATGCGCGCGCAGGCAGATGTGGCACATCGTGTGCCCGGGCGTGTCCAGGCATTCGAGCTCGACGGTCTTGCCGACCTTGATCACGTCGCCGGCCTGCACGCCGCGGTCCATGCCCGCGATCTTGCCGCCGGCGCGGTGGTGCGCGATGACCTTGGCGCCGGTGGCGGCCACCACACCGCGGCATTGCCGCCGGTGGTCGTGGTGCTCGTGGGTGTTCAGGATCTGCGTGATCTGCCAGCCCTTCAAGCGGGCATGCTGCAGGCACTTCTCGCTGTCCAGCGGATCGATGGCCAGCGCCTCGCCGGTCTCGGGGCAGGCGATCAGGTAGTTGTAGTTGCGGTAGCTGTTGGCGGTCAGATGCGTTCGACGATCATCGCGGGGCTCCTTGCGGCAGATCGGCCGATCATGTCCTGCAAAACGCCCGTCAGAATCCCCGCAGGGCTGTTCGGCGTCGAGCCCGTAGCGTGCGATGGCTGCGCTGCAGGCCGCGGCATCGACGAGGCCCTGCGCGCGCAGCGCCGGTCAGCGCGGCCAGCACGATGTGGTGGCGGTCGACCTCGAAGAAGCGGCGCAGTGCGGCGCGGGTGTCGCTGCAGCCCGGGAAGCCGTCGGTGCCCAGCGCGCGGTGAAGGGCGCGTCGAGGTGGCTGGCCACCAGCTGCGGCCAGGCGCGCACGTAGTCGCTGGCCGCGACGATGGGCGCCGTCCCCGGCAGGCACTGCTGCGTGGCTCAAGCGCGGCGTGGCCGCAGGATGCAGGCAGTTTCCAGCGCTCGGCCTCGCGCCTCGCGGAGCAAGCTCGCTGAAGCTGGTGGCGCTCCAGACCTCGGCCTGCACCTGCATTCGGCGGCCAGCAGCTCGGCCGCGGCGATCACCTCGCGCAGGATGGCGCCGGCGCCCAGCAGCCGCACGCGGCCGCGCGGGCTTTGCACCGGCGTGTGCGCGGCGTAGCGGTACAGGCCCTTGACGATGTCCCGTGGCCACGCCATCGGGCAGCGTCGGCTGAAGTAGTTCTCGTTCATCAGCGTGACGTAGTAGAAGACGTCCTGCTGCTGTTCCAGCATCTGCCGCATGCCGTGGTCCAGGATGACCGCGAACTCGCCGGCGAAGCAGGGGTCGTAGGCGCGGCAGTTGGGCACCAGCGCGGCCTGCAGCAGGCTGCTGCCGTCCTGGTGCTGCAGCCCTTCGCCGCCCAGCGTGGTGCGGCCCGCGGTGGCGCCGAGCAGGAAGCCGCGGGCGCGCTGGTCTGCCGCGGCCCAGATCGGGTCGCCCACGCGCTGGAAGCCGAACATCGCGTAGTAGATGTAGAACGGCAGCATCGCCTGGCCATGCACCGAGTAGCTGGTGGCCGCGGCGGTCCAGCTGCTGATCGCGCCGGCCTCGCTGATGCCTTCCTCGAGGATCTGGCCGTCGGTGGCCTCGCGGTAGCTCAGCACCGAGCCGATGTCCTCGGGCTCGTAGACCTGGCCCGCGCTGGAGTAGATGCCGATCTGCTTGAACAGGTTCGCCATGCCGAAGGTGCGCGCCTCGTCGGCGACGATGGGCACCACGCGCGGGCCCAGCGTCGCATCCTTCAGCAGCGCGGTGAGCATGCGCACGAAGGCCATCGTGGTGCTCATCTCCTTGCCCTCGGCCTGGGTCGCGAAGCGGCCGTAGGCGGCTGGGCAGCACCGGCACCGGCGCGGCCTGCGTGCGGCGCGCCGGCAGCGCACCCGCCCAGCGCGGCGCGGCGCGCGTGCAGGTAGCGCATCTCGGGGCTGTCGTCGGCCGGCTTGTAGAAGGCCAGCGTCGCGGCCTGCTCGTCGCTCAACGGCAGGTTGAAGCGGTTGCGGAAGGCGATAGAGTCCTCGCGTTCGAGCTTCTTCTGCTGGTGCGTGGTCATCGCGGCCTGGCCGGCATCGCCCATGCCGTAGCCCTTCTTGGTCTGCGCCAGGATCACGGTGGGCTGTACCGTGTGCGCCGCGTGGTAGGCGGCATGGATCTTCACCAGGTCGTGGCCGCCGCGCTTTGAGCGGTCGATCTGCTCGTCGGTCAGGCCCTGCGCCAGCGCGGCCAGCTGCGGGCTCTGGCCGAAGAAGTGGTCGCGGTTGTAGCGGCCGTCCTTGGCCGCGAAGGTCTGGAACTGGCCGTCGACCGTGTGCGCGAAAGGCGCGGGCCAACACCGTCGCGGTCACGCGCGAACAGGCCATCCCAGTCCGAACCCGGCAGCTTGATGACGCGCCAGCCAGCCAGCAGCCGAACAGCGCCTCCAGCTCGTCGATGATGCGGCCGTTGCCGCGCACCAGGCCGTCCAGGCGCTGCAGGTTGCAGTTCACCACCCACACCAGGTTGTCCAGCCGCTCGCGCGCGGCCGGGTCAGCGCGCTCATGCTCTCGGGCTCGTCCATCTCGCCGTCGCCGAACGCCCCACACCTTGCGGCCCTGCGTATCCTGCGGGCCGCGGTGCTGCAGATAACGCATGAAGCAGGCGTGGTAGATCGCGCTGATCAAACCGATCCCCATCGAGCCCGTGGGGAACTGCCAGAACTGCGGCATCGGCCAGGGTGCGGGTAGCTGCTCAGGCCCTGTGCGCCGGCCGCGCGGGCGGCGATTTCCTGCCGGTAGTGGGCAGGTCGTGCTCGGTAGGCCGGCCTTCGAGGAAGCGCGGGCGTACGCCGAAGGGGGCCGAATGTGGCTGGAAGAACACCAGGTCGCCACCGCCGGATGCGCTGCCGGCGCGGAAGAAGTGGTTGAAGCCGACCTCGAACAGGTCAGCCGCGCTATAGCTGGCGATGTGGCCGCCCAGCTCGCCATGGAGCCCTGGTGTACACCACCATCGCCAGCGCGTTCCAGCGCATCCAGGACGCCAGGCGCTCCTCGACGCCCAAGTCACCGAGGAAGAACGGCTGCTGCTCGACCGCGATGGTGTTGACGTAGAGATACCGCGCGCCGGCTGCCAGCCGATGGCAGGGTCCGCGCGCCTGCCGCGACATACAATCATCAGCTCGCGCACGCGCTGGGCCGGCGGCCTGCAGCACCGCCTGCAGCGCGTCCTGCCACTCGGCGGTTTCCTGCGGGTCGGTGTCGGCGGCCAGCCGGGTCTGGATCTGGTGGTTGCTCATCGGGAACTCCTTGCTGCCGCACTGTAGGCAGCAGTCCACGTACATTTGTGGCTGAAATTGCTGGCGTGCAGGCCGGTCACCGGCACAAAATGCTGCAAACCGACTCAAGGGCAACCGATGGAACTGGACGCGGTGGACCTGCGCATCCTGCGCGAACTGCAGGCCGATGGCAGCCTGCCTAACGTGGAATTGGCGCGTCAGGTGCATCATGTCGCCCTCGCCCTGCCTGGCGCGGGTGAAGGCGCTGCAGGCGGCCGGCGTGATCCGGCAGTACGTGGCGCTGCTGGATGCGCAGAGCCTGGAGCCTGCACCTGAACGTCTTCATCTCGATCAGCCTGAAGCGCCAGACGCGCGCCGCGCTGGCCAGCTTCGAGGCCAAGATCGCCGCGCGGAAGTGATGGAGTGCTGCCTGATGTCCAGCAGCGGACTACCTGATCCGCGTGGCGGTACCCGACATCGCGGCGCTGGAGCGCTTCATCCTCGAGCAGCTGTCGCCGATGGACGAGGTGGAGAAGATCCGCTCGAGCTTCGCGCTCAAGCAGGTGCGCTACAAGACGGCGTTGCCGCTGCGCGGCGGCCTATAGTGCCGGCATGCCCGGCCCCGACCCCCTACGCATTGCGCAGTACGCCCTGCGGCGCCAGGTCGGCAGCGGCGCCATGGGCCAGGTGCACGAGGCGCATGACATCGACCTGGACCGGCCGGTGGCCATCAAGCTGCTGCATGCCGGCGCGGCGGCCGACGAGCGCCTGGTCGAGCGCTTCCTGCGCGAGGCGCGCTCGGCCGCGCAGCTGATCCATCCGCATGTCGCGCTGATCTACCAGGTCGGCCGTCATGAAGGGCAGACCTTCATCGCGATGGAATGGCTGGAAGGTGGCGACCTGGCGCAGGCGCTGAAGGTGCAGGGCCCGCTGCCCTGGCGCGAGGCCGCCGTGGCGCTGCGCGATGCGGCGGCCGGCCTGGCCGCGGCGCATGCGGCGGGGCTGGTGCACCGCGACATCAAGCCTTCGAACCTGATGCGCAACGGCCGCGGGCAGGTCAAGCTGGTGGACTTCGGCCTGGCGCGCCTGCACGACGCGCCCTCGGACCTGACGCTCACCGGCAGCATCCTCGGCACGCCGGCCTACCTCTCGCCCGAGCAGTGCCGCGGCGATCCGGCCACGCCGCTGTCCGACCTGTACGCGCTGGGCTGCACCGGCTTCCAGCTGCTGACCGGCCGGCCGCCGTTTGCCGGACCGCAGATGGCCGCGGTGCTGCAGGGCCACCTGAACGAGCCGATGCCCGATGCGCGCACGCTGGTGCCCGAGGTGCCGGAAGCGCTGGCCCGCCTGCTGCAGCGGGCCGGTGCCAAGCAGCCGGCCGACCGGCAGCCCAGCGCGGCGGCGCTGCAGGCCGAACTGCAGGCGCTGCTGGACGGCAGTGCGCCGCCGCTGGATCTGCTGATTCCCGATGTCGCGCTGGACACCTCGGCCGATGACACAGCGGCGCCGGCCGCTGGCAACCTGGGCCTGGAGGCCAACGCCTTCATCGGCCGCGAGCAGGAGAGCGCGCAGCTGGGCGCGCTGCTGCGGCAGGCCCGGCTGGTGACCCTGGTCGGCCCCGGCGGCACCGGCAAGACGCGGCTGTCGCGCCACGTGGCGCGCCGCCTGGCCGGGCACTTTGCCGACGGCGCATGGATCGTCGAGCTCGCGCCGCTGGCGGCCGAGTCCACCATGGCCGGCGTGGCCGGTGCCGTGGCTGCGCTGTTCGAGCTGCGCGACGAGGCGGGCCGCTCTGCCAACGAGTTATTGATGCAGCACCTGCAGGCCAGGCGCCTGCTGCTGGTGCTGGACAACTGCGAGCACCTGATCGGCGCCGCCGCCGCGCTGGCGGATCAGCTGCTGCAGCACTGCCCGCAGCTGCAGCTGCTGGCCACCAGCCGGCAGCCGCTGGGAGTGCCCGGCGAACAGACCCTGCCGGTGCCGCCGCTGGCCACCGGCGAGGCCGACGCCACGCCGGACGAGCTGGCCCGCGCCGAGGCGGTGCGCCTGTTCGTCGATCGCGCCACCGCCGCGCGGCCGGACTTCCGGCTTGGGCCCGAGAACGCCGCGCTGGTGGCGCAGATCTGCCGCCGGCTGGATGGCATTCCGCTGGCCATCGAGCTGGCCGCTGCGCGCGTCAAGGTGCTGACGCCGCAGCAGATCGCCGCGCGGCTGGACGACGTGTTCAAGCTGTTGACCGGCGGCCAGCGCCACCTGCTGCCGCGCCAGCAGACCCTGCGCGCGCTGATCGACTGGAGCTGGGACCTGCTGGACGAGGCCGAGCGCACGCTGTTCGCGCGTGCCAGCGTCTTCACCGGCGATTTCTCGCTCGAGGCCGCCGAGGCGGTGCTGCCCGAGCTGGACGGCGACAGCGCCGCGGTGCTGGACGGGCTGGCCGCACTGGTGGACCAATCGCTGCTGGTGGCGGTGGAGCGTGGCGGGCAGATGCGCTACCGGCTGCTCGAGACCATCCGCCAGTACGCGGCCGAGAAGCTGGCCGCCAGCACCGGCCAGGCGCTGGTGCTGCAGCGCCGCCATGCGCGCTTCCATGCGCAGGCCCTGCAGCAGGCGATGGCCCGGCTGCATGGCCCGCAGCATGCCGAGGCCGCGCTGCAGCTGCAGCTGGACCTGGACAACGCACATGCCGCGCTGGATGCGGTGACGTCGCAGCGCTGGTTCGACGTCGGCATCGACCTGGCCACCTCGCTGGCGCAGTACTGGTTCTGGCGCGGCACGCTGGGCGAGGGCATTGCCCGCATCGAGCGGCTGTTGGCGCAGCAGCCGCCGGCCAGCCCGGGCCTGGCGGCGCTGCTGCGGCCGGCCGGCACCATGGCCGTGTACTTCGGACGTCATGACCTGGCGCGCCAGTGGTTCGACCGCGGGCTCGAGGTGTCGCGTGAAACCGCCCAGCCGGCGCTGGAGGCCGACCTGCTGGGCGGCCTGGGGGCGCTGCAGGTGGCGCGCGGCGAACTGCAGGCGGCACGGCAGTGCTTCGAGCGCGCGCTGCAGCTGTGCACCGCGCTGCAGGACCCCATCGGCCAGGGCAAGGCGCACAACAACCTCGGCGTGGTCTGCGGCAACCTGGGTGACCATGCTGCCGCTCGCCGGCACCTGCAGGCGGCGCTGGCGCTGCACCGCGCGTCGGACCACCAGAGCAACCAGGCGAACTGCCTGATGAGCCTGGCCGACCTCGAGTACGCCGATGGCCAGGCCGAGGTGGCGCGGCCGCTGTACCAGTCCTCGTTGAACCTGCTCAGCTCGCTCGGCGACGAGTGGGCCGCCGCCTATGCGCGCGACGGCCTGGGCCGCTGCGCCTTCGATGCCGGCGACCTGGCCACGGCCCGCGCGCAGTTCGAGCAGGCGCTGCAGGTGCTGCGCCGGCTGGGCGACAAGGCGGCCATGGCCGACCAGCTGAACTCGCTGGCGCTGGTGGCGCTGCAGCAGGGCGACCCGGCGCAGGCGCGGCAGCTGGCGGACGAGGCGCTGAGCCTGCGCCTGGCGCTGGACAACCGCGCCGCGCTGGCCGCTTCGCTGGAGACGCATGCCGAACTGCATGCCGAGCACGACCCGGCGCGCAGCGCGAAGCTGCTGGGGGCCGTGAGCCGGTTGCTGGACAACGCGCAGGCCAGCGTGCCGGCCGCGCGCCGGGCGCGGCAGCGCGCGCTGGGCCACGCGCTGCAGCAGCGCCTGGGGTCGGCCGCGTTCGAGCAGCTGTGGGCCGAAGGCGCGCGGCAGGATCCGGTGCGGCTGGCGCGCGAAGGGGCCTAGCCGCTCCACCTCCCAAGCGCTCAGCCGAAGGCCTCGATCTCGGCCTGCGTGGCGGCGGCCTGCTCGCGCAGCCAGGCCACGAAGTCGCGCACCACCGGCAGCGCGGCGCTGTCGCTGCGCACCACGCACAGGTTGGCGCGCGGGGCCGGCAGCAGCAGCGGGTGGGCCGGCACCAGGCGACCGGTGCGCAGCCTGGGCAGGGCCAGCGACAGCCGCGTCACCGTCACGCCCAGGCCGGCCTCGGCGGCGTCCAGCGCCACGCCGGCGTCGTTGAAGCCCGGGCCCTCGGGCGTCAGCGCCACGCCGGCAGCGGCCAGCCACAGCGGGCCATCGCCGCTCAGGTGGGTCAGCCACTGCGCGGCGGGCCAGCGCCGGGGGTCGGGGCCGAGCCGGCGCCGCAGCGCCGGCGTGGCCAGCGCGATCAGGCGGTCGCTGAACAGCAGCTCGTCGCCCGCGCCGGGCACGCTGTAGCGCAGCGCGACCAGCGCCACGCGCGGTGGCGGACGCACCAGCGCGTAGTCGGTGTGCACCACCAGGCGGGTCTGCGGCGCGCGGGCGATGAAGCCAGCCAGCCGCGGCACCAGCCAGGCGCGCGCCAGCGAGCCCAGCGTGGCGACCTGCAGCGTGGGCCGCTGCTCGTCGGGCTGCGGGTACACCGCCTCGTGCAGCGCGGCCAGCGGGCCGCCCAGCCGGCGCTGCAGGTCCTGGCCCTCGGGTGTCGGCCGCAGGCCGCTGCCATGGCGTTCGAACAGGGTCTGCCCGCACCAGTCCTCGAGCTGGCGTACCTGGCGGCTGATGGCGCCCGGCGTCAGGTGTAGCTCCGCCGCGGCGCGGCTGAAGTTGCCCAGGCGCGAGGCCGCCTCGAAGGCTTGCAGGCAGAACAACGGGGGCAGGCGGTCTCGCATCGTGCGCAATCGGCAAAGGGGGTGTGCCAAGGCCTCGCTGGCGCCACGGGCGCGCGGGACCGACAGTGCGCACCTTCCGGTGACCCAGGAGGAACCGTCGATGCCACCCGGCACCTGAACCACGCCGGCGCCTCGGTGATGTCTGCCGCCGCGCTGGCCGCGCTGCACGACCACCTGGCGGAGTCGCGGCTGGGGCCGATGGCGGCAGCCGAGCAGGCGGCGCTGCAGCAGCTGCGCGTGGACGCCGCCCGGCTGCTGAACGCGAAGGTGGGCGAAGTGGCGATCCTGGGCAGCGGCTCGCCGCCTTCGGCGCCGCGTGGTCGGCCTTTCGTGCACGCGGCGCCGCTGCGCGCAGGCGATCGCATCCTGGTCGGGCGCCAGGAATGGGGCGGCAACCTGGCCAGCTACCGGCTGGCCGCGGCACGCGCCGGCGCCAGCGTCGAGGTGCTGCCCTGCCGCGACGATGGCAGCGTGGACGTCGCCGCCGGTGCGCGCCGATCGACGCGCGCGTGCGCTGGATCTTCGCTGACCTGGCTGCTGACCAATGGCGGCCTCATCAACGATGCGGCCGCGCTGGGCCGGCCGGCGCGGCCGCCGGCGTGCCCTACTTCATCGACGCCGGCAGGCCGTGGAACGCTTGCCGGTGGACGCAGGCGCTGGGCTGCGATGTGCTGAAGAGCGCCGGCCGCAAGCACCTGCGCGGGCCGCGCGGCACCGCGCTGTACGTGCGCCAGGACTTCGTCGACCGGCTGGAGCCGCCCTGGGTCGACGTGCAGTCCGCGCCCTGGGCCGGCGGCCTACGCCGACGCGCGGCGACTGGAAACGGCCGAGCAACCAGTGGCGCTGCACCCTGCGCTGCAGGGGTGGCCGTGGCCGAGGCGCTGGCGCGGGGCTCGAATCGATCGCGGCACGCGTGCAGGCGCTGGCCCGGCTGGCCCGCGAGCGCCTGGCCGAGCTGCCTGGCGGCTACTCTGCATGATCTGGGCGCGCGGACGCGTTCCGGCCTGGTGAGCTTCACGCTCGAAGGCGAAGTCGCCGACGGCGACGCGGCGCGGCTCGCGGCGCAGGACATCCACGTGAGCGCCGGTAGCACCTCCAACCGCCGCTGGACATGCAGGCCGACTGGCCATCGTGCGGGCCTCGTTCTCGTGCCTGGAACGACGAGGCCGACGTCGAGCGGCTGGTCGCGGCGCTGCGGGCCTGAGCGGCGGGTCATTGGGCGGTATGGCGCTGGCGCTCGGCTGGCGCGGCCAGCCCGGCGGCACGTCCACCGCGACGGTGAAGCAGAAGACCATCGCGTGGTGATCGGCGGCATGCACCGTGGTCACGCCTTCGTGCTGCTCGCCGCCGCTGGCTACGCGCTGCGTGTGGCGACCCACCGGGTCGACCATCAGCCACGGCCCGTCGAGCGCGCGATCGAACACCACGCGCTGGCGTGCGTCGACGATCGTCAGCCGCACGTCCGACAGGCGCCGCTGCCCTTGGCCGCGGTCGTGACCCACAGGCTGTAGCCGGCGCGTTCGGCCTGCAGCACATTCGCCCTCGTCCTGGCCGATGCCACCGCCGACATCGCTCGTCGTTCGTCGCCGGTGCGGCCACGTTCCAGGGCCAGGGCCTCCATCGAGGCCATGAGCATCACGAGGCCCAGCCTCTGCTGGGCCGGACAGGCGATGGTTTCATCGCGATCGGCACCGTCCATCCTGCGGGTTCGTGTATGGGATCAAGCCCGGAGAGCGCGATGAGCAGCCCCGCGGCGTAGCTGCTGGCGCTGGCGCCGCTGCGTCAGCGGCCGACGATGCCGAGCGCCGTCGCGGTGCTGACTATGCACGCTGGGCGCGGAAGGGCGCGGCGACTGGGATAACGTCTGAAGGACGTCCTGCTCGGTGAGCCAACCGCCTCAGCGCCGCGCCACTCGCGCATTCGCCGATACCAGCACCGGCGCCACGGCATCGAGCGGCCCATGGTGGCCACCTATGTAGGCTACACCAGGTCGACGGGCGCCATCGCTGGGCTGTCCAGCGCCAGGATCTCCAGGTCGGAGACAGCAGACCACGCAGGTGTCGGCGCAGCAGCTCCTCGGTGTACAGGTGCGAAGCGAAGCGGCGGTCCGCCGGTCTTCAGTATTCCCTCATGCTGTCTACGGGCCAGGATCTCCAGGTCGAGCCCTGCAGCACCAGCACGCCGCCGCCGGTCTTCAGGCTGGCGACCATGCGCCGGGCTTCGGAACAGGCGACCATCGCGCAACGCCGGGTCGGCGAACTGGATGAAGATGGCGGCCACGCCGTCGAAGGCGACCCGCAGCCAGGCGTAGTCGTCGCAGCCGGCCACCGCGTACCTGCACGTCGACGCCCGCCTGGGCGGCCAGCTGGCGCGCCTTGGCCACGCCGGCTTCGGCGATGTCGAAGGCCTCGACGGCCAGGCCCGGCGGCCAGCCACACGCTGTTGCGGCCTCGCCGTCGGCAACGCACAGGTGACGCGGCCGCCGCGCGCCACACCGCCGCATGCTGCGCAGGGCAGCCATTGGGCTCGGTGCCGAACAGATAGCCTTCGCCGTAGCGGCGGTTCACCACCGCGGCGGCATCGTCGAAGGGTGGCGCGCTGGGGTTCGTCATCGGCGGGTCGGTTGAACACCTCTGGCGGAAGCGGTGAGATCGAACTCACGGACGGGATGAACTGTCGCCGGTTTTCAAGACCGGTGCCTGAACCAGCTCGGCCACGCTTCCAGAAGGCGGTGGTCATTCTCTCCAGATGCGCGCCTCGGTTCAGCTGCGCCGATGCCGTGTTCCGCCAGGCCGGTCAGGCCGATGTTGGCGGCGTTCAGGTCGGTCTCGGCGGCCAGATGCCGAGGCCGGCCTGGGTGACGTGGTGCGCTGGTGATCAGGCCGACGAAGTAGTCGCGGTCCGCGCCGGGCTGCACGCCGACGACGTTGCCGTACAGCAGGTTCACCACCGACACGTTGCTCGGGTTGGGGCCCAGGCGGGCCTCCAGCGCCAGCTGCATCAGGGCCGGGTAGCTCATGCCGGCGTCCAGCAGGTCCAGGCCGATGCCGACATAGGCCTCGTTGGCGACCGCGCTCTTGCCGAACACCGCGCCCAGGATCTTGGCGGTGGTGCCGGCGTTGCCGTCGATGTCGAGCGCCACGTGGCGGTCGGCGAAGTCCACGCGCTCCACGCCGTACAGCAGGTCGCGGCCTTCGTTGCCGGCCAGCGCGGTGATGACCCAGCCGCCCTCGACCGCGCCGATGGTGTAGGCCGACCTGCTGCCGCCGAACACCGCGGTGTCGAGGCCGGCATCGCCTTCGAGGATGTCGTCGCCGGCGCCGCCCTTGAGCGTGTCGTTGCCGCTGCCGCCCACCAGCGTGTCGCGCCCGCCGGTGCCGGTCAGCGTGTCCGGTGCGCCGGTGCCGGGGATCACCGTGCGGGTGTAGGCCGAGATCTCGTAGCGGCCGGCGCCGATGTCGAAGTCAGAGGCGGCGAGGTAGTAGTTGCCGGTGCTGGGTGCGGTGTAGGTGATCTGCGAGTTCAGGTTGCCGCCGGTGTCGTCGTCGTAGGCCAGCGGCTTGCCGGCCGCGTCCAGCAGCACCAGGTAGGGATCGCTCAACGCGGTGTCCGCGTTGCCCACGCTCTTCAGGTCGAAGCTGTACTGCCAGCCCGCCGTCAGCGAGACGCGGAACATGTCGATGTCGCTGGGCGCGTTGATGGTGCCGCTGGTGGCCGCCTGGTTGATGGTCACCGTGCCCGAGGTGGTGGTGGCGCCGAGGAAGTCGTCGGTTTCCACGCTGGCCTGCAGCGTGTAGCTGCCGGTGGCTTCGGCGTAGTCGAACGCGGCCAGGTAGTACTCGCCGTTGGCCGAGGGCGTGAAGTACAGCCGCGCGTCGTAGGGCAGCGGGCCGCTGTCGTCGTCGGAGGCGATCAGTGCCACCTCGGGCTTCAGGCCGTAGAGCGCCAGGAAGGGGTCCACCGATTCGGTTTGCGGCGCCACCATGTCGAAGCGGTAGGTCACGCCGGCGGCCAGCGTCAGCTTGAACAGGTCGCCGTCGTTGGGCTTGTCGATGCGGCCCGGCACCAGCGGGCCGTTCGGCAGCACCACGCCGCTGGTGCTGGTGGACATCGGGTAGTCGTCGATCACCGCCACTGCCGCGGTGCGGAAGTTCCACGCGGTGTTGTTGCTGATGCCGGTGAAGTCGTTGCCGGAGGCGTCGTGGAAGGCGTCGGCGTCGACATGCACGACGATCGCGGTGTCGTCGGGCAGGTTGGCGCCGGGGTTCAGCGTGACGATGCTGCCGGTGATCGTGACTGCGTTGCTGTCGTTGGCCCGGATCTCGCGGATCACCTGGTTGCTGGCGTTGAGCAGCTGGATGCGGCCGTTGCCGGCGAACACCGGCTCGCTGAAGGTCATCACCAGGTCGGCGCCGGCGTTGACCTGCGAGGTGTCGTCGGCCGGCGAGCGGGCGACCAGCGTCGGTGCCTGCGCGTCCAGCGTGCTGGCCGAGACCGTGTAGCCGCCGGTGCCGAGCTCGGAGTAGTCCAGCGCGGCGAGGTAGTGCGTGCCGCTCACCGCGGCGGTGAAGCTGATGCGCGAGTTGCCGGCGCCGGCGCTGTCGTCGTCGTCGGCCACGATGGCCAGCGCGGGATTGAACAGCACCAGGTACGGGTCGGACAGGCCGCCCGGCGTGCGTTGCAGCGTGAAGGTGTAGTGCACGCCGGCGATCAGGTCGACGCGGAACAGGTCTTCGTCGCCGGCCACTTCGATGCGCCCGCCCAGCGCGGCGCCGTTGACCACCACGATGCCGGGCGTGGAGGGGTCGAGCGGGAAGTCGTCGGTGCCTGCGACGGCGGTGGTGAAGGTCCAGGCGGTGTTGCCCAGCACGCCGGCGAAGTTGTTGCCCGCGGCATCGTGGAAGGCGCCGGCATCGACCGTGACGCTGTAGGCGATGTTCGCGGCCAGGTCGCTGCTCGGGTTGATGCGGACCTGGCTGCCATCGACCGTGACCTGCGAGGTGTCGGTCACCGCGATCGTGCGCACCACCTGGCTGCCGCTGCGGATCACGATGCTGCCGCTGCCGACGGCGACGTTCTCGTTGAAGGTCAGCACCAGGTCGGCGCCGATGGCCACGCCGGTGGCGTCGTCGGTCGGCGACAGCGCCACCAGCTGCGGCGGCGTGGTGTCGCTGGTGGCGGTGTTGAAGTTCCACACGCCGTTGCTGGTCAGGCCAGCGAAGGCATTGCCGGCCAGGTCCACCAGCGCACCGGCATCCACGGTGACGTAGTAGCCGCGGCCGGCCACCAGGTTGACGCTGGGGTCCACCGTCGCGGTGTTGCCGCTGAAGCGCACCTGCGTGCCGTCGTTGGCCGAGATGCTGCGGTACAGCGTGCCGTCGCTGTTGAAGATGCTGATGTTGCCGGCGCCGGCCTTGACCGGCTCGTTGAACCCGAGCACCAGGTTCGCGCCCACCGGCGCGTTGCCGCTGTTGTCGGCCGGGCTCAGCGATTGCAGCTGCGGCGGGCTGCTGTCGGTGCCGGGCGAGAGCTGGCCGATGGTGCGCGTGAGGTCGGCGAACTGGAAGTTCTCGACACCGGTGACCGTGTCGGTGCCGCTGGCCGCGCCGCTGAAGGTAATGCTGTTGGCGTTGACGGTGATGGTGTAGCTGGCGAAGCTGCCTTCGAACACCGCGGTGTCGGTGCCGTCGCCGCCGTCGAGGTTGTCGTTGCCGGGGCCGCCGATCAGCGTGTCGTCGCCGGCACTGCCGTTCAGTTCGTCATTGCCGCCGCCGCCTTCGAGCCGGTTGGCGGCGTCGTTGCCGATGATCACGTCGGCACCGCCGCCGCCGATGGCGTTCTCGATCGTCGTGTTGTAGGCGATCGCGATGTTGTTGGTCATGTCGTTGACCGACGAGAACGCGCCCGCATGCAGGTCGATGCGGCTGGGCGTGGACCAGCCGCTGACGTTCAGCGTGTCGCTGCCGCCCGAATCGAAGATCGTCAGGATCGGGTTGCGGTTGACCGTGAAGTCGTAGATCTGCCCGGTGGCACCGCCCACGGTGGACGAGAAGCCGTACACCGTGTTGTCCAGCCGCGTGGTGGTGGAGGTGCCGTAGATCGTCTGGATCGCCATGATGTCGTTGAGCATCGGCGTCTGCGGCGAATGCGTCGTGCCACCGGCGTCCACCCAGTCGGCCTGCATCACTTCGGCCGAGTAGTTCGGTGCGGCATAGCGCGGGCCGAAGTAGGACATGATCGACAGCACCACGCTGTCCTGGAACGACGAGGGCGCCCAGTTGCCGTCGCCGTTGTAGTTGCCCATGTGGTTCAGGCCCAGGGCATGGCCGATCTCGTGGATGAAGGTCTGGAAGCCGTATTCGCCGACGCTGGTGCGCACCAGCGTGTCTTCGGTGGCGTTGAACCACGCGCTGCCGGTGGTGGGGTAGTAGGCGTGTGCGTAGCCGATGTTGGTGCTGGTGTAGCCGAACTCGATGTTGGTCTGGCCCGGCGTGCCGGCGGCCATCGACTGCGGGATCAGGTCGTCCCAGGTGGCCAGCGCCAGCGTCATCCACTGCTGCTGCGTGGCGTTCACCGCGCGGAAGCCGGTGGCCTCGCCCTGCGAGAACAGCCCGCTGGCGGTGCTCGGGAACGAGTAGGTGATGGTGTTGCCCGACCATTTCTGGCCGCTGTTGAGCTGGTTCAGAACCTGGGTCAGGGTCCAGTTGGCGGCCATGGCAGGGTGCTCCGACGGGTGTAAGGGCTTGTGTGCGTTGGTCGCATTCAATCACTGGCGCGCGGCGCCGCAAAGGCCCAAAAGAGCCACTCCCGGGGCCAAGCGTGGCCCGGCAATGCCGGCTCCACTCAAGCGCCAATCGGCGCGTTGGCTTGCCTGTGCTCAGCCCGGTGCCTGGCTCTGCGGGCAATCCACCTGCACCAGCTCACGCCGGCCGCCGTCCACCCGCACGGCCGTGAGCCGGCCGCCCCAGACGCAGCCGGTGTCCAGCGCCAGCAGCGTGGGCTCGAGCCGCAGGCCCAGCGTGGACCAGTGGCCGAACGCGATCGGGGTGTCGCAGGTGCGGCGGCCGGGCGCCTCGAACCAGGGGAAGTGGCCGGGCGGCGCGGCGTCTGCGCTGTCCTTGGTCTTGAAGTCGAGCCGGCCTTCGGCGTCGCAGAAGCGGATGCGCGTGAGCACGTTGATCACGAAGCGCCAGCGGTCGGCGCCCTGCAGCCCGGGGTGCCACTGCGCGGGTTCGTTGCCGTACATCACGCGCAGGAAGCCGGCGAGATCGGGGCCCGCCAGCAGCGCATGCACCTCGTCGGCCAGCGCCAGCGTCAGCGCTGCGTCCCATCGCGGCACCACGCCGGCAAGCACCAGCAGCCAGCCGTGCGCCGTGTCGGGCAGCGTGCCGCGCTGGCGCAGCCAG
>JBGAHJ010000023.1:0-96785 GCA_044226255.1 Rubrivivax sp. | reverse complement strand
CCATATTTCTCCAGCACCCACACGGCGCGCAGCGCGGCGGCTTCGCCCGCGTCGTCGCCGCAGCGCTCGGCCAGCAGCGCCTCGTACATCGCCGGCGTGGCGTCCGGCGCCAGGATCGCGAGTGCGCAGTCCTCGACCGCGAACTCGAACACCTGCTCGATGGCCTGGCGGCCCTGGTCGGTCTGCAGGCGCAGCTCGAAGCCCAGGTAGCAGGCCTCGGCGTCCAGCGTCTCGATCGGCGCCACCGCGTCGGCCAGCGTGTGGCAGGCCAGCACCGGGCCCAGCGTGCCCAGGTAGCGCAGGAAGGCGAGCGGGTCCAGCCCGTTGCGCAGCGCGTCGGGCCGGAAGCGCAGCGACAGGTGCCAGCAGCCCGGCGTGCCGGCGGGCGCCGCCGTGGCCGCAGACGCTTCGGCCGCGGGCGTGCCGCCGCTGCCGTGCAGGCGCCGCAGCTGCTCGCCCAGCGCCAGGCTGCGCGCGTGCACGGCGGGATCGCTCTCGCCGCTGCGCACCTCGTTCATCAGCGCGCCGATCTGGTCGCGGCCCTGCAGCAGCGCGGCGGTGATCTCGTCGCTCACCGGCAGCGCGCCGCTGCGCAGCGCGTCCATCAGCGTCTCCACCTCGTGCGTGAAGGCGACCACGGCGTCGCAGCCGAACAGGCCGGCCGTGCCCTTGATCGTGTGGGCCGCGCGGAAGGCGGCATTGAGGTTCTCCCCGTCGTCGGGGTCGGTCTCCATCACCAGCAGCGCCTGCTCGAACTGCTGCAGCATGTCGGCGGCTTCGTCCAGGAAGCCGGCGCGCGCGGCGGCGATGATCTCGGCGTCTTGATGGTTCATCGCGGCGTTCTCGTGCGGGGTTTCAGGCGGCTTCGGCGAGCAGGGAGCGCAGGCCGAACACCTGGAGCGCGTCCTGCACCACGGCGCTGGGCGCCTGCAGGTGCAGCGTGCGGCCGGCAGCGGCCAGGCTGCGGCGCGTGGCCAGCAGCAGCTGCAGGCCGGCGCTGTCGAATTCGCTCACGCCGGAGAGGTCCAGCGTGAGCGGGCCCGCCGGCGCGGCGGCGACGGCGGCGGCCAACTGCTCGCGGACGCCGGCGGCGAAGGCGATGGTCAGCTCGGGGCCGAGGGCGAAGGGAGCTTGGCTCATGGCGGTCTCAGGCACACAGCCGCTGCACGGCGCTGACCAGCTGGGCCGGCGTGCAGGGCTTGTTGATGAAGGCCTGCGCACCGGCCTTGCGGGCGCGTTCGCGCATCTCGGGGCGGGTCTCGGTGGTCAGCACCACGAGCGGCGTGAAGCGGTAGCGCGGGTGCATGCGCAGGTAGCGCAGGAAGGACAGCCCGTCGACGCGCGGCATCGCCAGGTCGCAGACCACCGCGCCCAGCGTGCGGCCGTCCAGCAGCTCGATCGCGTCCTCGCCGTCGGGCGCCTCGACCACGTCATAACCCGAGCGCTCGAGCGCGCCGCGCACCAGCGCCCGCACGGCGGACGAGTCGTCGATGACCATCACGGTGCGGCTCATGCTCGTGGGCCCCTGGTTCCTAGACGCACAGCTTGTTGACCGCGTCGACCAGCTGCGAGGGCTGGAAGGGCTTGGTGATCCACGCGCGCGCGCCGGCGGCCCGGCCTTCGGCCTTCTTCGCCTCCTGCGACTCGGGGGTCAGCATGATCACCGGCGTGAACTTGTACGAGCCGGTGGTCTTCAGGTGCTTCAGGAACGACAGCCCGTCCATGTTGGGCATGTTCACGTCGCACACGATGAGGTTGAGCTTGCGTCCGTCGAGCTTGCTCGCGGCGTCCTGGCCGTCCACCGCCTCCACGGTCTCGTAGCCCGCCTTCTGCAGCGCCAGCTTGACGACGACACGGAAGCTGCCCGAGTCGTCCACGATCATCACGGTCTTGGCCATCGCCTGTTTCTCCACCCGAACTCAGAAGAACTCGACACCGCTGCTGCGCTCGACGTGCACGTTGCCGTGGTGGTGCGAACGCTGCTCTTCCATCGTGTAGCTGGCCTCCAGCGAGGCCAGCCACTCGGCGGCGTCGCTCTGGGTCGCCATCGGGTTGGCGGCGACCCAGCGCGCGAAATTGCTCATGTCGTTGGCCACGATGGACATCATCTGGCTCACGCGGTCGCCGAACTGGAAGTTGACGAAGGCGTTCTCGATCTGGTCGCGCAGCGCCTGGCCGGCCTGGTGCACCTGGGCCGAGCCCTCCAGCGACGCACCCAGCGAACCCAGCAGCGCGGACAGCGCGTCGCGCGCGCGCAGCTCGATCTCGAGCTTCAGCTCGTCGGGCGAGGTGTCGTGGAGCTCGCCGTCGCGGCAGGCGACGCGCACGATCTCGGAGACCTTGACCACGCCGCGTTCCATCGCCTCGCCGGCGGTGGCCATGCGGCCGGCCAGCGTGCGCAGTTCACCGGCCACGGCCTGGGAGCCGGCCTCGTTGCGCGAGCCGGCGCGGTTGGCCTCGATGCTGGCGTTGAAGGCCACCAGGCGCGAGTGGCGCGCGATCTCGCGCACCTGCTTGGCCACGTGCTGCAGCTGCAGCAGTTCCTCGCGGCACGAGGCCAGGGCGCCGACGGCGGCGTCGCGCTGGTCGAAGGCGCGCCGGCTGGCGGTGGTGAGCTGCTCCAGCGCCGGCGCCTGGGCGCGCAGCGCCTCGTCGGTGGCGCCCGGCCGTGCGGTGACCGAGAAGCTCGACAGGTTGTCGGTGAGCATGCCCAGCGCACCGGACATGTCGTTGAACGTGGACAGCAGCTGGGCGATGCCGTCGTTGGCGGCGTCGCGCGTGACTTCCATCTGGCGGCTCCACACGGGCACCACCTGCGACACCATGACCTCGGCGCCGTGGCGGCCGCCGGGGCCGGTCTCGGGCGCGGCGCGCACGGGGGCCGTGGCGGCACCGGCCCGCCGCCAGAAGGCACCGGCGCAGGCGGCCAGCAGCGCGCCCAGCGGCGCGGCCACGCCGCCCACCCAGGCCAGCCACACGCCGGCGCCGACCGCGGCCACCGCCGCCCAGCGCAGCACGGTGCGCGGGGCCGACGGGGACGCGGCGGTGGTGGGTACTGCAACGGCGGATGTCATGGTCATGGGCCAGCGCGGGTTTTCCGTTGGCAGCCGCGAATGCCCGCGAACGGCTGCGGGACGGCTTGCTGCAGTGCTTATCGGATCGTGTCCGAAATTCTTGAATTGATCAGTTTTCTCAATTTCCCGGCGCGAATGCCGAAGAGGGACCATCCCGGGGCTTCTGCTGGCCCGGCTGGCTGCCGGCACTCCGCCGGAAGAAAGTGAGTACCGATGCTTCCCTCTCGCCTGACCCTGCGTCTGCCCCGGTCGCTGGCCGGCAGCGTTTCCTGGCGAGCCCTGCGCGAGTACTTCGCGTACCACGGCGTCTGGGCGCCCGGCGTGCGGCTGCTGCGCAAGCTGACCGTGCGCGCCAAGGTCGGGCTGGTGCTGGGCATCATGGGGGCGCCGCTGCTGCCCCTGTCGTGGATGGTGGCCTCGCAGCAGCAGGCCACGGTGGCCGAGACCTCGCGACGGCTGGCGGCCGTGGGCCTGGTGGACGCGGCGATGCGGCTGGACACCCGGCTGGATGCCCAGGCCGCCGCGGCCGAGCGCGGTGCGCCGCTGCCGCCCGCCAACGCCGGCGACGACCTGGCGCGCCTGGTGCAGGCAGGCGAGGACGCCGCCCGGGCCGGTCTGCCGATTTTGCCGATTTGGGAGCGCCACCACTCCGCCGTCGAGCGCGCGGCCACCTTGCGCGACCTGCCCCCCGAGGCGCGCCTGAACGTGCTGCGCCAGGGCCACCGCGGCCTGGTGGAACTGATGCGCGCCGCGGCAGGATCGGCCAGCATCGACGTGGTGCAGGACCGGCGGCTGGCCGCGCAGGCGCAGCTGGCGCTGGACGAACTGCCGGCGCTGCTCGACGAGCTGGCGCAGGTGCGCGCCCGCGTGCAGCGCCGCCTGTCCGACGACGGCCGGGCCGGTGTCGCGGAGCGCCATGCGCAGACCCTGGAGCTGGCCGCTGCCGTGGCCACCGCCGAGCACATGGCGCGCGACCTCGAGGGGCGCTGGCAGGCCGCCGGCGGCTCGGTGAGCCAGAACGCCGCGATGCCCGAGGCCCTGGAATACCTGGACGTGGTGCGGCGCCAGCTGCTGGCCCTGGAGCCGGCACCCGAGGAGGCCGCCCTGCGCGCGGCCCAGCTGCGCGCGCGCGACAGCGTGCAGGGCCACGAGATGCGCATGCTGGCCACGGTGGGCGAACACCTGGCGCAGGAGCACGCCGACGCGGAGCAGCTGCGCACGCGCGTGGTGGCGCTGCTGGTGCTGACCCTCACGCTCTCGCTCTACCTGCTCTACACCTTCTTCCTCGTGATGCGCGGCGGCCTGGTGCAACTCAACCAGCAGATGAACCGCATGGCGCAGGGCGACCTGAGCGCGCGCCTGACGCCGCTGGGCGTGGACGAGGTGGCCACGACGATGCAGGCGATGACGAAGGCCCTCGTGCGCCTGTCCGACCTGATGGCCTCGGTGCGCCACGGCGTGTCCGCCGTCACGCAGGCCTCGCAGCAGGTGGCGCACGGCAACGCCGACCTCTCCGAGCGCCAGCAGGGTGCCGCGCGCCGCATCGCCGAAGTGGTGCAGGGCGTGGAGCGTTATGCGTCGCAGCTGGAGGCGTGCGGCCGCCAGGTGGACGCCGTGGTGGGTGCCGTGCAGCAGCTGCGCCTGGAGTCGGCGCGCAACCGCAAGCAGATGCAGCGGCTGCGCGAGCGCATGGCCGCGCTGCGCGGCAAGAGCCGCGAGATTGGCGAGATCGTCACGCTCATCGACCACATCGCCTTCCGCACCAACGTGCTGGCCCTCAACGCCTCGGTGGAGGCCAGCAAGGCCGGCGAGACCGGCCGCGGCTTCGCGGTGGTGGCGCAGGAGGTGCGCAGCCTGGCGCAGCGCGGGGCCGAGTCGGCGCGCCGCATCGGCGACATCGTGGCGCGCTCGGCCGAGGACATCGAGCAGAGCCGCGCGCTGGCCGAGGAGACCGGCGAGGCCCTGGCGGGCTCCGACCAGCACGTGGACCAGATCCGCGCCGCGATGGACGACGTCGCGACGCTCACGCGCAGCGGCGAGCAGGAGTCGGCGGCCATCCTGGCGGACCTGACACGCATCAAGACCGGCAGCGACGAAGGCCTGCAGCTGGTGGAGCAGCTGGCCACGGCCTCGGACGCGCTGCGCGCCCAGGGCGAGCGCCTGGCGCACAAGGTGGGGCAGTTCAAGCTGTCGTGACCGCGGCCGCCGGCGCTGCCGGCGGTGCTGTCCGGATCAGGGCTGGCGCAGGTCGCCGATGCGCGAATCGGGCGGCAGCTCCGAGGGCGGGGCGTCGCGCCGGCGCAGCCGGTCCATCAGGCGGCCGGTCTCCTCGAACTGCGACGGGCGCGAGGCGGTGGGGTCGCCGCCGCTGGCCGCGTCGCCCGACGCCGCGGGTGCACGGGCCGGGTCGCGGCGCAGGCGCAGCCGCCACAGGGGCAGCGCCAGCCACGCGGCCGCACCCGCCAGCACCAGCAGCGCGGCGAGCAGCAGGCGCCGTTCTCCGACCACGGCCGCCGAGCGCCGCGCCAGCGCCGCCTGCTGGGCCTGCAGCGCGGCCGGGTCGGGCCATCCGGCACGGGGCAGCAGCGGCCCCGCGGGCGACACGGCCGCTGCCTCGTCGCGGCCGCGGGCGGCCCAGGAGCGATCGAGCACGTCCACCACCTGAAGGGCCTGCTCCAGCAGCAGCCGGTGCGCGGCTTCGCTCTCGTCGGCGCTCACGGTGCGGGCCAGCAGGCCGCGCACCAGGTGCGACCAGTCGTGGCGCAGGGCATCGCTTTCCTTCACGGCCAGTTCCCACGGGCCGATGTCGAGTGCCACGGCCAGCGCGATCAGCCGCTCGTCCACCTCGGCCTGGCGCAGGCGGCGCTCGGCCTCCACCTCGGGGCGGCCGCGCAGCACCTGGCCGGCGACGTCGCGGTGCAGCACCAGGGCGCGCTGCGTGTCCACGGCGCGGGCCATCGGGTTCAGCGCGGCATGGCGGGCGGCCAGCGCGTCGAGCTCGGCCTGCTGCCGGCGCAGCAGCGCCGACAGGGGCAGGGTCACCATCAGCGCGCCGACGGCAGCCAGCGCGACCAGGCGGCGCTGCAGGCGGCGCGTGCGGGCCGAGGGGGAAGGCGAGGACACGGTGGGGCGGGGCGGAAGAAGCCGGGGCAGTCCTGCATATCGGTGCCCCGGCCCACCGGCTTGAGGCGCCGCGCTGCGGCAGAATGCCGCGCACCGCGGGAACAGAGGGAGGACAGAGCGATGCCATTCGCCGGCCTGGGCTTGCACATCGTGCTGGCGCTGATCTGCGCCGTTCACGTGGTCCGTTCGGGGCAGCCGCTGTACTGGCTGTTCATCCTGTTCAGCTTCCCGCTGCTGGGCAGCCTGGTCTACTTCCTCGTCATCTACCTGCCGAACTCGCGCCTGGACCGCGGCGCGCGCAAGGCAGTGGCCGCCGCCAGCCGCGCCATCGATCCCGGCCGCGACGTGCGCGAGGCGCGTGCCGCCTTCGACGAGACACCCACTGCGCAGAACCAGATGCGCCTGGCCGCGGCGCTGCTGGAAGCCGGCCAGGCCGAGGAGTCGGCGCGGCTGTATGAAGGCTGCCTGAAGGGGCCGTTCGCATCCGATCCCGAGATGCGCTTCCATGCGGCGCGTGCGTTCGTCGAGTGCCAGCGCTTCGCCGAGGCGCTGCCGCACGCGCAGGCGGTGCGCGAGGCGCGCCCCGACTACCGCGCCGACGGCGTCTCGCTGCTGCTGGCGCGCTGCTACGCCGGGCTGTCGCGCGCGGCCGAGGCGCGTGCCGAGTTCGAGTCGGCGCTGTCGCGCTTCGGCACCTTCGAGACGCGGGCCGAGTACGCCATCTGGGCCCTGGCCATCGGCGACAGCGCCACCGCCGGGCGCCTGCAGGACGAGATCGACCGCATCACGCCGCGCTGGAACGCACTGACGCGCGAATTGAACGAACCGGTGATGCGGCGCCTGCGCGCTGCGCAGGCGCTGGCGCGCGAAGGCCGTTGACGCGGCCGCGTTACGGCAGGAAACCCTTGAGCGCGGCCTGCGCGGGCGCGGAGAGCGCGCCGAACTGCAGGCCGACGCGGAAACCGCCGTCGGCGGTGGCCAGCACGCAGCTGGCCACGGTGGCCGGGGCCTCGAAGGTGGCGCTGCCGCCCGCGCGCAGCGGGAGCCGGGTGCGCAGCACGAACGGCGTGCCGGGCGTGGGGTTGACGTCGATCACGACCGCCATGCCGCCCTTGCCGACGTCCAGCGTGCGGCCGGCGATCTGGCGCCCGTCGGGCAGCCGCACGGCCACGTCGGTACGCAGGGGGAAACGGTCGTGCGCCCGCCGGTCGGAGATCACCGTGTTCGGCTTCATGGCGCACTGTACTGCGGCATGGCGGGCCGACCAAGTCAGCGCTCGCCGGGCGCGCCGGGCCCTTCATTCGGGGGGCTGGCCGAACTCGCGCGGACCTGTCCGACCGCATAGCATGCAGCCATCTTCAGACTGGAGGAACCCATGTCGAATCAAGGCGCGCGGCGCAGGCTGCAGGCCCCCGCGCTGACGCTGGCGGCCCTGCTGCCGCTGGTGGCCCATGCGGGTGGCTACAACGAAGGTGTCTCGGGCGATCTGTCGAACTCGGGCCTCACGCCCACGCCGGTGACGCTCACCGTGGGCTCCAACCAGGTCACCGGCACCACCGGCAACGTGGGCGGCGTCGACCGCGACTACTTCACCTTCACGCTGCCCGCCGGCTGGCAGCTGGATGCGGTGACCGTGATGGCCGGCACCACCACCGGCGGCAGCTCGTCGTTCATCGGCGTGGCGGCCGGCAACCAGGTGACCACCGTGCCGACCGCCGGCACCGCGGTCGGCCTGCTGGGCTGGACGCTGTACTCCGCCGACATGGTCGGCACCAACCTGCTGCCGCAGATGTCGCTGCCCGAGCTCGGTTCCACCGGCTTCACGCCGCCGCTGGGCGCGGGCACCTACTCGTTCTGGATCCAGGAGACGGCCCAGGGCGCCGTCACCTACAACTTCGACTTCTCGGTCTCGGCCGTGCCCGAGCCGGCCGGCTTCGCGCTGATGGGCGCTGGGCTCCTGGCCCTCGCCGCCTTCCGCCGCCAGCGCCGCGCTTGATCAAGCTTCCCGCCGCGGAGCCGGCTTTGCCGGGCCGCTGGCGGACGGCCCCCTCGGGGGGTAGCGAGCGCCAGCGAGCTTGGGGGCTCAACACTCGACGATGTTGACGGCCAGCCCGCCGCGGGCCGTCTCCTTGTACTTGCTCATCATGTCGGCGCCGGTGTCGCGCATCGTCTTGATGACCTTGTCCAGGCTCACGAAGTGCGTGCCGTCGCCGCGCAGCGCCATGCGCGCCGCGTTGATGGCCTTCACCGACGCGATGGCGTTGCGCTCGATGCAGGGGATCTGCACCAGCCCGCCCACCGGGTCGCAGGTGAGGCCCAGGTGGTGCTCCATGCCGATCTCGGCGGCGTTCTCGGCCTGCTCGGGCGTGCCGCCCATCACCGCGCACAGCGCGCCGGCGGCCATGCTGCAGGCCACGCCCACCTCGCCCTGGCAGCCGACCTCGGCGCCCGACAGGCTGGCGTTCTCCTTGTAGAGGATGCCGATGGCGGCGGCGGTGAGCAGGAAGTCCGTCACCCCGCGGTCGGACGCGCCCGGCACGAAGCGCGAGTAGTAGTGCAGCACGGCCGGCACGATGCCGGCCGCGCCGTTGGTGGGCGCCGTCACCACGCGGCCGCCGGCGGCGTTCTCCTCGTTGACGGCCAGCGCGTACAGGTTCACCCAGTCCAGCACCTGCAGCGGGTCGCGCAGCGCGGCCTCGGGCTGTTCGGTCAGTGCCTTTCGCAAGGCAGCGGCACGGCGCCTGACCTTGAAGCCGCCGGGCAGGACACCTTCGGTGGCGCAGCCGCGCGTGACGCAGTCCTGCATCACGCGCCAGATCTTCAGCAGCCCGGCGTCGATCTCGGCGTCGCTGCGCCAGTGGCGCTCGTTGCGCCGCATCACCTCGGCGATGCTGCAGCCGTGCGAACGCGTCAGCGCCAGCAGCTCGGCGCCGCTGTGGAAGGGCAGCGGCAGCACGGTGGTGTCGGGCGCGATGGTCTTCTGGCGCGAGCCGTCGGCCGCCGCCTCGTCGCTGACGACGAAGCCGCCGCCGACCGAATAGAAGACGCGGTTGGCCAGCTCCTCGCCGCCGCTGTCCAGCGCGACGAAGCGCATGCCGTTGGCATGGAAGGGCAGGCTCTCGCGGCGGTAGAACTTCAGGTCGTCCTTCTCGCCGAAGGCCAGTTCGTGGCGGCCCAGCAGCGACAGGCGCCCGCGCCGGCGGATCGCCTCCAGGATGGCCGGCACCGCGTCCACGTCCACGGTGTCGGGCTCGTGGCCGGCCAGCCCCAGCAGCACGGCCTTGTCGCTGCCGTGGCCCTTGCCGGTGGCGCCCAGCGAGCCGTACAGCTGCGCCAGCACGCGCGTGGTGCGCGGCAGCAGGCCTTCGTGCTCCAGGCGCAGCGCGAACAGGCGCGCCGCGCGCATCGGCCCCACGGTGTGCGAGCTGCTCGGCCCGATGCCGATCTTGAAGAGGTCGAAGACGCTGACGGCCATGGTGTGCGGTTCCTCAGGCGGTGGGCGCCAGCGCCCGTTCGATGGCGCCCACCAGGTCCTCGACGATGTTCTCCTTGTGCACCACCGCGGCGATGCCGGCGGCGGCGGCGCGCTGGCGCAGCTCGCCGTCGACGTAGCCCGAGTAGATCACCAGCGGCAACCCGGGCCGCAGGGCCAGCAGCAGGCGCGCCAGGTCCAGGCCCGAGCAGTCGGGCATGTTGTTGTCGGTGACCACGACCTCGAAGGCCTCGGGCGCGGCGCGCAGCGCCGCCAGCGCGGCCACGCCGCTGTCGACGCCGGTGACACGGAAGCCGCGCCGGCGCAGCAGGGCCTCGCCGGTGAGCAGCATCACCGCGTCGTCGTCGACGATCAGCACGCGGCGCTCGCGGCCCGTGGCCTCGCCGCGCGCCGGCAGCGGCATCGGCGTGGCAGGCGGTGCCTCGGCGCGCGCGGCGGGCAGCCAGACGTGGAAGGTCGAGCCGTGGCCCGGCGCGGTGTCGACCTCGATGGCGCCGTGATGCTCGGTGACGATGTTGTGCACCACTGCCAGGCCGAGCCCGGTGCCGCTGCCGGCCGGCTTGGTGGTGAAGAAGGGCTCGAAGATGCGTCGGCGCGTCGCCGCGTCCATGCCGCTGCCGTCGTCGCGCACCCACCGGTGCGCGCCGGGGCCCGGGCGCAGGCCGGCCGGCGCGCGCGCGGCCTCGATCTCGACGCTCTCGGCGCCGATCTCGATGTGGCCCACCGCGCCGGCCATCGCGTGCCAGGCGTTGGTGCACAGGTTCATCAGCACCTGCTGCACCTGCATGCCGTCGGCCTCCACCTCGGGCAGCGCGTCGCCCAGCCGCACCTGCAGCTGCACGCCTGCCGGCAGCGTGGCGCGCAGCAGCTCCACCGCGTCGTGCACCAGCGGCGCCAGCGGCTGGCGCAGCGCCGGCGCCGACTGGCGGCGGCTGAACGCCAGGATCTGCTGCACCAGCAGCCGCGCGCGCTGGGCCGACTTCTGGATCTGCGCCAGGCGCGCCCCGGGGTCGCCGCCGGCGGCCATTTCCTCGCGCGCCAGCTCGGCGTTGCCGAGCATCGCACCGAGGATGTTGTTGAAGTCGTGCGCGATGCCGCCGGCCAGCGTGCCCAGCGACTCGAGCTTCTGCGTCTGGCGCAGCGCCTCGTCGGCCTGGTGGCGTTCGATGGCGATGGCCGCCACCCGGGCCAGCCCCTCGACGGTGGCCAGCTCGTGGGCACCCGGCATCCGCGCCCGCCGGTGGTAGACGCCGATGCTGCCCAGCACCGCGCCGGCGCGCGAGCGGATCGGCTCCGACCAGCAGGCCGCCAGGCCGGCGCGCTGCGCCAGCTCGCGGTACTCGGCCCACTGCGGGTCGCTCAGGATGTCGGGCGCGATCACGCGTTCGCCGCGCGCCACCGCGTCACCGCAGCTGGCGGAGCCGCGGCCCACCGGCAGGCCGTCGGCCGCCGCGCGGAAGAAGTCCGGCAGCTGCGGCGCCGCGGCCAGGCGCAGGCGCTGCGCGGCGCTGTCCAGCAGCATCACGCTGCACAGCGTGCCGGGGTGCAGCGTCTCGACCCCGCGCGTGATCGCCTCCATCACGTCGCCCAGCGGGGCCCCGCGCGCCACCAGCGACAGCACCTGCTGCTGCCCGGCCTCGCGCCGCCGCGGCGTGACGTCCACCGCCATCGCCATGCGCGCCGGACGGCCGTCCATCCGCACGTCCGTGGCCGTGACCTCGACGTCGATGATCTCGCCGCTGCGCGTGAGGTGACGCCACTGCAGCCCGGTGCTGGGCCGGCCGGCATGCACCTCGGCCATGTGGCGGTGCAGCCGCTCGCGTTCGTCGCGCGGGCGGATGTCGTCGATGGTGAGCGCCAGGAACTCCTCCACCGAGTAGCCGTACACCGCGGCGGCCGCCGGGTTGGCGGCCAGGATGCGCAGGCTGGCCACGTCGAAGACCCACATCGGCGCCGGGCAGAGGTCGAAAGCCGCGCGCCAGGCGTCGCCGCCCGCAGGGGGCGGCTGTCGCGCGGCGGGCGTCTCGCTCATGGAGCGTGATTCTGCAGGGGGCTGCCCGGCGCCGGCCCCGGCGCGTTCCCTTAAGCGTAGTCGCTCATGGGCACGCAGCTGCAGAACAGGTTGCGGTCGCCGTGCACGTTGTCCACCCGACCCACCGGCGCCCAGTACTTGGCCTTCTTCAAGGCCGGCAGCGGGAACGCCGCCTGCTCGCGCGTATAGGCGTGCGGCCACTCGGCGCCGAGCAGCGACGCCGCCGTGTGCGGCGCGTTCTTCAGCGGGTTGTCCTCGCGCGGCCAGGCGCCGCCTTCCACCTGCGCGATCTCGCGCCGGATCGCGATCATCGCGTCGCAGAAGCGGTCCAGCTCGACCAGCGGCTCGCTCTCGGTGGGTTCCACCATCAGCGTGCCGGCCACCGGGAAGCTGAGCGTGGGCGCATGGAAGCCGTAGTCGATGAGGCGCTTGGCCACGTCCTCGGCGCTGATGCCGGTGCTGTCCTTCAGCGCGCGCAGGTCCAGGATGCACTCGTGCGCGACGCCGCCGCCCTTCAGGCCCGCGTGGCCGCCGGAGTAGAGCACCGGGAAGTGGTCGGCCAGGCGCGCGGCGATGTAGTTGGCCGAGAGGATCGCCACCTCGGTGGCGTCGGTCAGGCCTTCGGAGCCCATCATGCGGCAGTACATCCAGCTGATCGGCAGCACCGCCGCGTTGCCCAGCGGCGCGGCGCTGACCGCGCCCACGCTCTGCGCGCCGCCCACGCCCGCGGTGCGGTGCGCCGGCAGGAAGGGCACCAGGTCGGCCACCACCGCCACCGGGCCCACGCCCGGACCGCCGCCGCCGTGCGGGATGCAGAAGGTCTTGTGCAGGTTCAGGTGGCTCACGTCGCCGCCGAACTCGCCCGGCGCCGCCACGCCCACCAGCGCGTTCATGTTCGCGCCGTCCACGTACACGCGCCCGCCGTGCCGGTGCACCAGCGCGCACAGCTCCTTGATGCGCACCTCGAACACGCCGTGCGTGCTGGGGTAGGTGATCATCACGCAGGCCAGGTTCGCGCTGTGCTGCTCGCACTTGGCCTTCAGGTCGTCGAGGTCGACGTTGCCCATCGCGTCGCACTTCGTGACTACCACGCTCATGCCCACCATCTGCGCGCTGGCCGGGTTGGTGCCGTGCGCGCTTTCGGGAATGAGGCAGATGTGGCGGTGGCCCTCGCCGCGGCTCTCGTGCCAGGCCTTGATGACCAGCAGGCCGGCGTATTCGCCCTGGCTGCCGGCGTTGGGCTGCAGGCTGACGCCGGCATACCCGGTGGCCTGGCTGAGCCAGCCGCAGAGCTGGTCGTTCAGCGCCCAGTAGCCGGCCAGCTGGTCGCGCGGTGCGAACGGGTGCACCTGCGCGAACTCCGGCCAGGTGATGGGGATCATCTCGCTGGTGGCATTGAGCTTCATCGTGCACGAGCCCAGCGGGATCATGCTGCGGTCCAGCGCGAGGTCCTTGTCGGACAGGCTGCGGATGTAGCGCAGCATCTCGGTCTCGCTGTGGTGCGTGTTGAACACCGGGTGCGTGAGGAAGGCGCTGGTGCGGCGCAGGTGCTCCGGGATCAGCGGCTCCACGCCCTTCTCGAAGGCCGCCCAGTCGGGCAGCTTCGCACCGGCCGGCGCGAACCAGCTCCACAGCGCGTTCACGTCGGCGCGCGTGTGGGTCTCGTCGAGCGCGATGCCGACCACGGTGTCGGACAGCCGGCGCAGGTTCGCGCCGGCGGCCAGGGCGCGCGCCATCACCGCGTCGGTGTCCGCGCCGGTCTTCACCGCGATGGTGTCGAACGCGTGCGGCGTGACGACCTCGCGGCCCAGCTGCTTCAGGCCGGCGGCCAGCACCGCGGTGTAGCTGGCCACGCGCTGCGCGATGCGCTTCAGGCCCGCCGGGCCGTGGTAGACCGCGTACATGCTGGCGATCACCGCCAGCAGCACCTGCGCCGTGCAGATGTTGCTGGTGGCCTTCTCGCGCCGGATGTGCTGCTCGCGCGTCTGCAGCGCCAGGCGGTAGGCGGGGTTGCCGTGGCTGTCCACGCTCACGCCCACCAGGCGGCCCGGCATGCTGCGCTTCCACTCGTCGCGGCAGGCCAGGTAGGCGGCGTGCGGGCCGCCGCCGCCCATCGGCACGCCGAAGCGCTGCGTGGTGCCCACCGCGATGTCCGCGCCGAACTCGCCCGGCGGCACCAGCAGCGTCAGCGCCAGCAGGTCGGCGGCGACGATGAAGGCCGCGTTCTTCGCGTGCGCCTGCTCGACATACGGCTTCAGGTCGTGGATCAGGCCGCTGGTGGACGGGTACTGCGCGATCACCGCGAAGTAGTCGTTGTCCTCCATCAGCCTGGGCGCCACGCCCACCAGCACCTTCAGGCCCAGCGGCGCGGCGCGGGTCTGGATGACCTCGATGGTCTGCGGGTGCAGGTCGCCGGCGACGATGATCGTGTCGCTCCGGCTCTTCACGCTGCGCTTGGCGAGCGTCATCGCCTCGGCGGCGGCGGTGGCCTCGTCGAGCATGCTGGCGTTGGCGATCGCCATGCCGGTGAGGTCGCAGACCATGGTCTGGAAGTTCACCAGCGCTTCCATGCGGCCCTGGCTGATCTCGGCCTGGTAGGGCGTGTAGGCCGTGTACCAGGCCGGGTTCTCGAGGATGTTGCGCAGGATGACGCCCGGCGTGTGCGTGCCGTGGTAGCCCTGGCCGATGAAGCTCTTCAGCACCCGGTTCTGCGCCGCCAGCGCCTTCATCTCGGCCAGCGCCTGCGCTTCCGACACCGGTGCCGGCAGCACCATCGCCTGGCCGCGTGCGATGGCGCGCGGCACGATGGTGTCGATCAGCGCGCGGCGCGAGGCGGCGCCGATGGCCGACAGCATGTGCCGCTCGTCGTCTTCCCAGGGCCCGATGTGGCGGGGCGCGAACTCGGCGTCGGGCTCCAGGTCGCGGAGCGGCTTCAGGGCGGACATCAGCATGGCGGGTCTCTACGGGCAGGCGGGGATCTGGGGGATCGGGCGATCAGAGGGTCTTCAGCAGCGCGTCGTACGCCGGCGGGTCCATCAGCTGGTCGAACTCTTCCATCTTCGTGACGTGCACCTTGAAGAACCAGCCGTTGCCCAGCGGGTCGCTGTTGGCCAGCGACGGGTCGTCCTTCAGCGCCTGGTTGATCTCGACGATCTCGCCTTCCACCGGCATGTAGATGTCGGCCGCGGCCTTCACCGATTCGACGACGCCGGCCACCTCGCCCTTCTTGTAGGTGCGGCCGATCTCGGGCAGCTCGACGAAGACCACGTCGCCCAAGGCGTCCTGCGCGTGGTGCGTGATGCCGACGACGGCGGCTTCGTGGTCTTCGATGTTGATCCACTCGTGATCGGGCGTGTACATCGTGGTCATGGGCAGGGCTCCTGGTGGTGGGCGGGCTGGAAGGTCAGCGGCGGTAGTTGTGCGGGTTGAAGGGCATCGGGCTCACGCGCATCGGCACGCGCTTGCCGCGCACCTCGGCGTAGACCTCGTGCTGCGGCTGCGCGTGGTCCAGCGGCAGGTAGGCCATCGCGATCGGCTGGTTCACGGTGGGCGCCAGCGTGCCGCTGGTGACGGTGCCGAGCTTGCGGCCCTGGGCGTCGACGATCGGCGTGCCTTCGCGCACCGGCACGCGCTCCAGGCCGACCAGGCCCACGCGCCTGCTGGGCGCGGCGCCGGCCAGCTGCTTCTCGATGGCGTGGGCGCCCGGGTAGCCGCCGGCGCGCGCGCCGCCGGGGCGGCGCACCTTCTGGATCGCCCAGGTCAGGCCCGCCTCGACCGGGCTGGTGGTCTCGTCGATGTCGTGGCCGTACAGGCACAGCCCCGCTTCCAGGCGCAGCGTGTCGCGCGCGCCCAGGCCGGCGGGCTTCACCTCGGGCTGCGCCAGCAGCGCTTCGGCCAGCGCCACGGCCTTGTCGGCGGGCACCGAGATCTCGTAGCCGTCCTCGCCGGTGTAGCCCGAGCGCGAGACGAAACACGGCACGCCGGCCAGTTCGAACACGCCCACGGTCATGAAGGTGAGCGCGGCCACGCCGGCGTTCAGCCGCGACAGCGCGTCCGCCGCCTTCGGGCCCTGCAGCGCGAGCAGGGCGCGCTCGGGCATCGGCACCACCTGGCAGCGGTGCGCGATGTGCGTCTGCAGGTGGCGGATGTCGGCATCCTTGCAGCCGGCGTTGACCACCAGGAAGAGGTCGCCGAAGACCGTGCCGGCCGACGGCGGGCGCGCGATCATCAGGTCGTCGAGCAGGCCGCCGCTGGCGTTGGTGAAGAAGGCGTAGCGCTGGCGGCCGGGCGCGAGGTCCACCACGTCCACCGGCACCAGCGTCTCCAGCGCCGCGGCGGCGTCCGCGCCGAGCAGCTTGAGCTGGCCCATGTGCGAGACGTCGAACAGCGCCGCGCTCTCGCGGCACTGCTTGTGCTCGGCCATCAGGCCGCCGGGGTACTGCACCGGCATCGAGTAGCCGGCGAAGGGCACCATGCGCGCGCCCAGGCTCAGGTGCAGCGCATGCAGCGGTGTTTGCAGCAGCGGGGTTTCGGACATGGCAAGGACCTTTCGAGGGCGCAGGTGTCGACACCGCAAGCGGTGCGCCGGGCCCTCGCTGTCCTTGGTACCTGAGAGATTCGGCGCTGCCCCGTCGCACGCTCGCGATCGGCAGGCCTTGCCCCTTCGGTGGGCTGCCGGGGCAGCCTCTCTCCAGTGAGGTGTATGGACCAGTCCTTTTGCCTGAGCGTTCGAGGAAAACCCTCTGCGCCTTCGGCGGCCCCGCAGCGTTGCGGCCCGGGCTCTCTCCTGGCGGGCGGCAGTGTAGCAGCGGCCGATGCACCGTAGGAGGGAGCCTACGGTCGATACAGCCGCCGTCCGGTACTGCGCGGCAGGGGTCGCTGTCCATACTGCCTCACGGCCTCGGGAACGACCCGCAGCCACGCAAGCCCTACCAGGAGATACCGATGTCCAAAATTCCGTTCATTCCTTCCGCCGTCGCCCTGTGCGCGATGGCCCTGCTGCCGCTGAACGGCCACGCCGCCGCTCTCGGCAAGGACGAGTACAAGGCCGGCAAGGCCCGCATCGAGTCCACCTACAAGGCCGACAAGGACGCCTGCAAGTCCCTCAGCGGCAACGCCAAGGACGTGTGCATGAAGGAAGCCGAAGGCAAGGAGAAGACCGCCAAGGCGGAGCTGGAGTACAGCTACACCGGCAAGGCCGCCGACCAGAACAAGATCGCCGTCGCCAAGGCCGATGCCACCTACGAGGTCGCCAAGGAGAAGTGCGACGACCTCGCCGGCAACGCCAAGGACGTCTGCGTGAAGGACGCCAAGGCCGTGCACACCAAGGGCATCGCCGACGCGAAGATGGCCGAGAAGGTGAGCGACGCGCGCCACGACGCGATGAAGGACACCAACGACGCCGCCTACAAGGCCGCAGCCGAGCGCTGCGACGCGCTGGCCGGCGACGCCAAGTCGCAGTGCGTGGCCGGCGCGAAGGCGCAGTACGGCAAGTAAGGCGCCGCGCCGCCGTCCTCAGCCGCCGCCGCGTTCCGGCGGCGGCTCCATGCGCCCCATCAGCTCGCCCACCGCCTCGAGCCCCTGCACGCGGTCGCACACGGCCTTCACCGCCATCAGGATCGGCGCGCCCAGCAGCAGGCCCGCCACGCCCCACAGCCAGCCCCAGCCGAGCACGCCGACGAAGACCGTGAACGCGTTGAGCTGGCTGGTGCGGGCCGTGAGCCAGGGGGTCAGCGCGTAGGCCGAGACCACGTGCACCACGGTGCTGACGCCGCCCACCAGGAAGGCGGTCTCCAGGCTGCCGAACTGCGTCAGCGCCACCACTGCGGCGCCCGCGGTGAGCACGATCGACCCCAGGTAGGGCACCAGGTTCAGCACGCCGGCCGCAATGCCCCACACCGCCGCTTCCTCCAGCCCGATGAGCGCGAAGGCCACCCCGGTGGCCAGGCCCACCAGCGCGCTGGTGAGCAGCTGCACCAGCACGTAACGCTGCACCTGCTGCGCGATCTCGTTCAGGCCCTGCACCGTGAGGCGGCGCTTCGCGAAGGTGGGCCCCGCGATGCGCGCCATCTTGCGCCGGAAGCTGTCGCCGGCCGCCAGCAGGAAGTAGGCGATGAAGCACACCGCCAGGAACTGCGTCGCCAGCGAGGCCAGGTGCAGCGCGCCGACGACCAGGAACTCCTTGATGTCGAAGGCCGGCTTCTCGATCTGCACCCGCGCCACGCCGCGCGAAGGCGGCCGCGCCGGCGCGGCGGTGTCGGCCGCCGCCCGCTCCAGCTGTTCGGCGGCCTGCTGCACCTTCTCGATGCTGCCGGGCGCGCGGTGGCCGTGGCTCACCGACTCGCGCAGCTTGCGGGCCGCGGTGGGCAGCGACTCGATCATGCGCGCCGCGTCGTCGCGCAGGACGTAGGCCGTCCAGCCCAGGCCGCCGACGACGGCCAGCACCACCAGCGCGGCGGCAAGCGGGCGGGGCAGGCGCGCGCGCACCAGCGCGTCGACCACCGGCGACAGCGCATAGTTCAGCAGCACCCCGGTGAGCACCGGGATGAACACCGCGGCCGCCCAGTGCAGCGCGAACAGGCCGAGCAGCACGGCGATCACGATGATCGACGTGGCGGCGGCGGGGCGTGTCGGCGGGGTCAGGTGCATCGGTCAGGCTCCGGTATCGGTGTGGAAGGGTTCGGCCGGCGCCTGCGGCGACGCGCCCGCGGCCAGCCTTTCGTATTCGGAGATCACCTGCGCGCCCAGCAGCAGCAGTGTGGCGCCGAGTTCCAGGCTCAGCAGCACCGCGATCGCGGTGGTCAGCGAGCCGTAGACGGTGCTGATCTGCGACAGCGTCGCGAAGTACCACAGCAGCACGTGGCGCGAGATCTCCCACAGCACGGCCGCGGTGACGGCGCCGATCAGCGCGTGCCGCAGCGACAGCCGGCCCACCGGCATCACCAGGTACACCGAGGTCAGCACGAAGACCTCGCCGGCGAAGCCCAGCAGGTACAGCAGCAGGCCGGAGACGCCCACCAGCGACCAGCTGCGGCCGAGGAATCGCAGGCTCTCCTCGCCCAGCGCCTGCAGGCTGCCCGAGACGAAGGTCACCAGCAGCAACCCGATGCCGAGCGTGAAGATGTAGCCGTAGGGCAGCAGCGCCGAGACCAGGAAGCGCCGGCGCCGGATCGCGACGCGGTGGTGGAAGATCACCGACATCGCGTTCTCGAGCACCGAGAACGCGAGCGAGCTGAAGAACAGCATCGTCGCCAGCAGCACCCAGCCCACCACCTCGCGGTGGTCCAGGAACGAGGCCAGCTCGGTCACGATGGCCTGCGCCTGGCCGGGCATCAGCCAGCCCAGGTAGCGGCGCAGCGTCTGCAGCAGCTCCTGCGGATCGATCACGTGCGACAGCGCGATCGCGATGATGATCAGCAGCGGCACGATCGACAGCAGCGCGTAGTACGCCACCGCACCGGCCAGCAGCAGGCCCTGGTTGGCGCGGAAGGCCTTCAGCGTGCGCAGCGCGAAGCCGGCCGGGTCGGCCAGGACGCGCGCAGCGGTGGGCGAGACGAGAAACATCGGTTCGTCGGTGCACGGGGCGTCTGGCAAGCGGCATGCCCGGTTAGGATGAACCGATGAGCACGCACGACGACATCCCCACGCTGCGCCGCATCCTGAAGGGCTGCCGCACGATCGCGGTGGTCGGGCTTTCGGCCGAGTGGCACCGGCCCAGCTTCTTCGCCGCGAAGTACATGCAGCAGCACGGCTACCGCATCGTACCGGTGAACCCGCGTTACGACGCGGTGCTGGGCGAGGCCTGCTACCCCGCGCTCGAGGCGATCCCGTTCCCGGTCGACATGGTCGACGTGTTCCGGAAGCCGGCCGACCTGCTGCCGATCGCGAAGAGCGCGGTGGCCATCGGCGCGAAGTGCCTGTGGCAGCAGCTGGGCGTGGTGAACGAGGAAGCGGATGCGATCGCGCGCGCCGCCGGGCTGGACTCGGTGATGGACCGCTGCGTGAAGATCGAGCACGCGCGGCTGTTCGGCGGCCTGCACTGGGCCGGCGTGAACACGAAGGTGATCAGCGCGCGGCGCCCGGTCTGAAGGACGAGACCATGGCCGACCGCAGCTTCAAGCCCGAGACGCTGGCGATCCACGCCGGCCAGATTCCCGACGCCGCCACCGGCGCGCGCGCGTTGCCGATCTACCAGACCACCAGCTTCGTGTTCGACAGCGCCGACCACGCGGCCAGCCTGTTCAACCTGCAGACCTTCGGCAACGTCTATTCGCGCCTGAGCAACCCGACGGTGGCCGCGCTCGAGGAGCGCGTGGCGGCGCTGGAGAACGGCCGCGCCGCGGTGGCGGCCGGCAGCGGCATGGCCGCCGAGGCGATGGCGCTGATGACGCTGCTGCAGGCCGGCGACCACGTGGTGGCCGCCGGCGCGCTGTACGGCGGCAGCGTGACGATGCTGGCGGTGAACCTGAAGAAGTTCGGCATCGAGACCAGCTTCGTCGATGCAACGGACCCGCAGGCCTTCGCCGCCGCGATCCGCCCGAACACGCGCGCGCTGTTCGCCGAGACGCTCGGCAACCCGAGCCTCGTGGTGCTGGACATCGCCGCGGTGGCCGACGTGGCGCAGGCGCACGGGCTGCCGTTGATCGTCGACAACACCGTGCCGAGCCCGTTCCTGTGCAACCCGCTGACGCTGGGCGCCGACATCGTGGTGCACAGCGCCACCAAGTACCTGGCCGGGCACGGCACCACGCTGGGCGGCGTGATCGTCGAGAGCGGTCGCTTCCCCTGGGACAACGGCAGGTTCCCGGGCATGACGGAGCCTTCGCCCGGCTACCACGGCGTGAAGTTCTACGAGACCTTCGGCGACTTCGGCTACACGATGCGCTGCCGCATGGAAGGCCTGCGCGTGTTCGGCGCCGCGTTGAGCCCGATGAGCGCCTGGCAGATCCTGCAGGGCGTGGAGACGCTGCCGCTGCGCATGGAGCGCCACTGCAGCAACGCGCTGGCGGTGGCGAAGTTCCTGCGCGCGCACCGGGCCGTCAGCTGGGTCAACTACCCCGGGCTGGAGGACCACCCGCAGCACGCGCTGATGCAGCGCCAGATGCGCGGCGCGAGCGGCCTGCTGGCCTTCGGCGTCAAACCGTCGAAGGCGGCTGGCGCCGCGGGCGGCGTGGCGGCCGGCGTGAGGTTCATCGAGGCCGCGCAGTTCATGAGCCACCTCGTGAACATCGGCGACACGCGCACGCTGATCAGCCACCCCGCCAGTACCACGCACCGGCAGCTCGACGAAGCGCAGCAGCTCGCCGCCGGCGTGCCGCCGGACATGGTGCGCATCTCGGTGGGGCTGGAGCACATCGACGACATCCTGTGGGACATCGACCAGGCCCTGGGAGCGGCCACATGAACCTCACACCCACCGGCAAGCTGCGCGCCTCGATCAACCTCGGCAATCCGATCCTGGCCGGCCGCGACAAGGCCAGCGGCGAACCGGTCGGCGTCTCGATCGACCTGGCGCGCGCCCTCGCGCAGCGGCTCGGCGCCGATCTGGAACTGGTGGTGTTCGACACCGCGGCGGCCTCGGTGCAGGCCGTCACCGACGAGCGGGCCGACATCGGCTTCTTCGCGATCGACCCGGCGCGCGGCGCCGGCATCGCGTTCACCGCCGCCTACGTGCTGATCGAAGGCTGCTACCTGGTGCGCGCAGCGTCGCCGCTGCATGCCAACGAAGAGGTCGACCGCAGCGGCACGACGGTCGTCGTCGGCCAGGGCAGTGCCTACGACCTGTTCCTCACCCGCGAGCTGAAGCGGGCCACGATCGAGCGTGCGCCGAGTTCGCCGGCCGTGGTGGAGCACTTCGTCGCGCTGGACGCCGATGTCGCCGCCGGCGTGAAGCAGCAGCTCGAAGCGGATGCGCGCCGCCTCGGCGGCCTGCGCCTGCTGCCCGGGCGCTTCATGGTGATCCAGCAGGCGATGGGCTGCCCGAAGGGCCGCGGCGCCGAGGCCGCGGCGCTGCTGGCGCAGTTCGTCGAGGATGTGAAGGCCGGCGGCTTCGTCGCCGACGCGCTGAAGCGCCACGGCATCCAGGGTGCCTCGGTCGCACCGGCGGCGAGCCGATAGGCCGCGTCAGGCCGCGAACAGGCCCGTGTGCACGGGCTGGGTGGTCTGCACCAGGCTGTCCAGGATCACGTCGGTGCCGCCGCCGCCGATGAGGATGTCGGCGCCGGTGCCGCCATCGATCCAGTCGTTGCCGGGCCCGCCGATCAGCACGTCGTCGCCGTCGCCGCCCAGCAGCGTCGAGCCGCCGGGGCTGCCCAGCAGCACGTCGTCGCCGCTGCCGCCGTCGAACTCGATGCGCGGGCTCATCCCGGCGGGCAGCGCCGAGGCGTCGATCACGTCGTCGCCGCCGAGGCCGAGGATGCGCACGGTGTCCAGCGCCGGGTCGAAGTGGTCGATCACCACGCGCGCCGCCAGCCCGTCCACCACCAGCGCGCCGTTCACCAGCGAAAGCTGGATCACGTCGTCGCCGTCGGTGCCGTCGATGGTCACGGTGTCGGCCGCGCCGTCCGGCGCGCTGCCGCCGACGGTGCCGGCCAGGTCGATCTGCACGGCCGTCACGTCGGTGGCGCTCAGGTCGTGCACGCCGATCGCGTCGGCGCCGCCCAGCGCGTTGTAGCGCAGGGTCTCGACGTCGTCGAGGTCCATGGTGACGCTGGCGATGTTGCGCGTGAACAGCACGCGGCCGCCGTTGGCAGCGATGTTGATCGTCTCGGCGATGTTGGCGCCGTTGAACTGCAGCGTGTCGTTGCCGGCCTGGCCCTCGACGATGTCGTTGTCGTCGCCCGGGTTCCAGACGAAGGTGTCGTCGCCGGCGCCCATCAGCGCCACGTCGTTGCCGTCGCCGCCGACGAACAGGTCGCCGCGCGCGCTGCCGATCATGCGGTCGATGCCGAGGCCGCCGTTGATCGTCAGCGCCATCCTGCCGTTCATCGCCGAGGCGTCGATCACGTCGTCGCCGGCCTGGCCGTTGACGATCAGCCGGTCGTCCGCCAGCACCGCGCCGGTGACGTGCACTTCGGCGGCCAGCCCGCTGACAAGGGTCTCGCTGCCGGTGCTGCGCACGGTGATCGCGTCGCCTGCCTGGCTGCCGTTCACCGTGACCGTGTCGGCGGCGGTGTCGCTGCCCAGGTCCACGCGCAGCTGTGTCGCGCCGGTGCCGGCGAGGTCGCCCACCGTCACCGCGTCGGCCCCGGCGCCGGTGCGCAGGTCGATCGTCTCGACCTCGCCGGCGTCGACCAGCGCCGCGCCGATGTCGCGGAACAGGTTGACGCGCGCGCCGCTGGCCGCGATGTCGTAGCGCTCGGCGGCGTCGTTGCCGTTGATGCGCAGGGTGTCGGCGCCGTCCTGGCCTTCGACCACGTCGTTGCCGCCGCCGGCGTTCCAGACCATCGTGTCGTTGCCCAGGCCGCCGTACAGGGTGTCGTTGCCGGTGCCGCCGGTCAGGGTGTCGTTGCCGTCGCCGCCGTCGAGCACGACGCGGATGCCGGCCAGTGCCGAGGCGTTGAGCACGTCGTTGCCGGCGCCGCCGTAGACCACCAGCGGGTCCTGCGCGTCGGCGTGGCTGACGTTGATCGTCGCCGGCAGCCCGGTGATCGCGTAGGCATCGGCGTTGCCGGCGATCGTCACGTTGTCGTTGCCGGCGCGGCCGGTGACCAGGATCGTGTCGGCCGTGGCGTCGCCCGCACTGCCGCCGAAGGTGCCGGCCAGGTCGACGTCGATCTGCTTCAGGTCGGTGCCGCTCAGGTCGCCGATCGTCAGCACGTCGTTGCCGCCCAGGGCGCGCAGCTGGATGCGCTCGACGTCGTTGAGGTCCATCGCGATGCTGGCGATGTTGCGCGTGAAGCGCACGCGGCCGCCGTTGGCCGAGATGTCGATCACCTCGCCGATCGCGGTGCCGTTGAACAGCATCGCGTCGGTGCCGGTGCCGCCTTCGACGATGTCGCTGCCGTCGCCCGCGTCCCACTGGAAGGTGTCGTCGCCGGCACCCAGCAGGATGGTGTCGTTGCCCTGCTGGCCGTCGATGAAGTCATTGCCGTCGCCGCCCATCAGCGTGTCGGCGCCGTTGCTGCCGAGCAGGGTGTCGTTGCCGGCACCGCCGTCGACCGTGACCTGCACCAGCGCGGCCAGGTTGCCGGTGGCGCTGAAGTGGTCGTCGCCGCCGTTCAGGTTGACCACGGCCTTCTCGATGGTGCCGGCGTCGATGAAGAACGGCGCCGGGTCGAGCCGGTCGAAGCGGAAGCGCGTGCCGTTGGCGGTGAGGGTGAAGGTCTCGGCGCCGTTGCCGCCGTTGACCTGCAGCGTGTCGATGCCGTCGCCGCCTTCGGCGAGGTCGCTGTCGTCGCCCGGGTTCCAGACGATGCGGTCGTCGCCGGCTTCGCCAAAGAGCTGGTCCTCGCCGTCGCCGCCGGTCAGCACGTCGTTGCCGGCGCCGCCGAACAGCAGGTCGTTGCCGCCCTTGCCGTCGAGCGTGTCGTTGCCGGCCTGGCCGAACAGCAGGTCGGCGCCGGAGCCGCCGGTCAGGGTGTCGTTGCCGTTGCCGCCGAACAGGTCGGCGGCGGGCAGGGCGCCGTTGCTCTCGTCGAGCGCGATCACGTCGTTGCCGGCCAGGCCGAAGACCTGGATGCGCGCGGTGTTGGCGACGGTGGGCGTGCCGCCGGCGACGGCGATGGCGCCGCCGTTGACGAGCAGCTGGCCGGCGGCGTCGCGGCTCACGGTCAGCGTGTTGGCGGCGCCGTCGCCGAGGATCGCGAGCACGCCGGAGCCCGGCGTGTAGCTGCCGGTGACCAGGGTCTGCGGCAGCTCGGTGACGAGCGTGGCGGCGGCCGGCGGCGCGGCGTCGGCGGCGGGCACGGTCACGTCCGCCCGGTGGGCGCGCGGTTCATGGGAAACGGACGACGCGTCGGTCGGGTCGAACAGGGGGGTGGCGGACATCTTCATGGTCAGGGAACTCCTCAGGGATCGGGAAGCGTTTTTCAGGATTCGCGCAGGGCGCGACGGGTGAACAGGCCGAGCGGCCGGGTGAAGTACTCGAGCAGCGTGCGTTCGCCGGTGGTGACGTACAACTCGACCGGCATGCCGGCGCGCAGCGCCGGCGCGCCGCGCAGCCGGCGCAGCGCGGCCGCGTCGACTTCGGCGGTGATCTCGAACCAGGCCTGGCCGGTCTCGGGCTGCTGCACGCGGTCGGCCGAGACGAAGGACACGGTGGCCGGCAGCGGCGTGCTGCGGCGCGCGTCGGCGCTGGCCAGGCGCACCTCGGCCGGCGAACCCACGTGCACGTGCTCGATCTCCTGCGTGGGGATGCGGGCCTCGACGACCAGCCGCTCCTGCGAGGGCACGATCTCCAGCAGGGTCTCGCGCGGGGCCACCGCGGTGCCGATGGCGGCCACGCGCAGGCCCATCACCTCACCGTCGACCGGTGCGCGCACCGTCAGGCGCTCGACGCCGTCCTTCGACGGGCGCAGCCGTTCCTGCAGTTCGCGCACGCGCGCGCCGGCCTCCTTCAACTCGTCGGCGGCCTGCGTCTGCATGGCCAGGCGCAGCTGCGCCTGGCGCGTCTGCAGCTCGGCGATGCGCTGGCGCGTGGCGGCCATGTCGCCGCGCTGCTCGCCGATGCGGCTGCGGTAGTCGGCCGAGGTGCGCTGCAGCCCGAGCACGCGGGCACGGCTGACGAAGCCCTGGGTCGCGAGCTCGTTGTTCAGCGCCAGCTCCTCGTCGGACAGTTTGGCCGATTCGCCGGTGGCGGCGATCTGCGTCTCCAGCGCGGCCACCTGGCCCTGCAGCTCGCGCACCTGGCTCGCCAGCAGCGCGGCCTGCTCGTCGAGCGCGTGGCGCTGGGCCTTGAACAGCGCCAGCTCGCGCGCGGCGTGGTCGGGCGCGGCGCGCTGCAGATCGGCCGGCACCTCGAACTGGACGGCCAGGCGGCTCTGCGCCTCGGCGCGCGCGACGCGCAGCCGGGCCGCGTGCCACTGGTCCTGCAGCAGGCCGAACTCGGCGTCCTGGCGCAGGTCGCCGATCACCAGCAGCGCATCGCCGGCGCGCACCCACTGGCCGTTGCGCACCAGGATCTCGCGCACCAGGCCGCCTTCCTGGTGCTGCACGGTCTTGCGGTTGAGCTCGACCTTCAGCTGCGCCTGGGCGACCACGGCGCCGGCCAGCGGGGCCGTCGCGCTCCAGGTGCCCAGCAGCACGAGCGCGACGCCCAGCGGCAGGCCGAGGCGCAGCAGGTGGCGGCGCCACTCGCTGCGCGCCTGGCGTTCGACGGGCGCGCGTTCGAGCAGCTCGACGAGCGGGCGGATGCGAGGGACGGTGAGGGACGCTCTCATGCGGCGGCAGCCTGGTTGGGTTGGGGTTGGGGGTTGAGCCGGCGCACCGGCTGCGGGGCGCTGCCCTGCAGGCGCGCCAGCACCGCGGCGGCGGGGCCGAAGGCGGCGAGCGAACCTTCGTGCAGCACCGCCAGCTTGTCGAGGCGGGCCATCAGCGCCGGACGATGGCCGACGACGATCACGGTCGTGCCGGCGGCTTTCAGGGATTGCAGCGCGGCCGCCAGCGCGGCCTCGCCTTCGGCGTCGAGGTGGGCGTTGGGTTCGTCCAGCACGACGAGGCGCGGCAGGCCGTGCAGCGCGCGCGCCAGGCCGATGCGCTGGCGCTGGCCGCCGGAGAGCACCGCGCCGGCTTCGCCGACCGGCGTGTCGTAGCCCTGCGGCAGGCGCAGGATCATCTCGTGCGCCTCGGCCAGCCTGGCGGCGGCCACGACCTGCTGCGCGTCGACCGGACCCAGGCGCGCGATGTTCTCGGCGACCGTCGCCGCGAACAGCGAGACATCCTGCGGCAGGTAGCCGACGTGGCGGCCCAGCTCGTCGCGGTTCCAGTGGCGGATGTCGGCGCCGTCCAGCCGCACCGCACCGTGCTGCGGGGCGCGCAGGCCGAGGATCAGGCGCAGCAGCGTGGTCTTGCCCGAAGCGCTGGCGCCGACGATGCCCAGGCTCTCGCCGGGCTCGAGCGCGAACGTGAGGCCGCGCAGCAGCGGCTCGCGCTGGTGCTCGGGCGTGAACACGAGTTGCGCCACCTCGAGCCTGCCCACCGGCGCCGGCAGGCTCAGGTGCTGCGCCGGCAGCGGCAGCTCACGCGGTTGCGCGAGGCGCTGCCACGCGCTGCGTGCGTCGAGCAGCTGCTTCCAGCCGGCGATCAGCAGTTCCACCGGCTGCAGCGCGCGGCCGAGCAGCACGGTGGCGGCGATCATGATGCCGGGCGATGCGTTCGCGCCCACCACCAGCCAGGCGCCGACGCCCAGTGCCAGCAGCTGCAGCACCTGGCGCGCGATGCGCGCCAGCGCACCCAGGCGCAGGCTGCGCGCGGCCAGCGTGCCCTGCGCGGCGAGCAGCGCCTGGTGGTCGGCCTGCCAGCGTTGCGCGGCGGCGGCGCCCATGCCCATGCCGACGACGACCTCGGCCTGGCGCGCCAGCGCATCGGCCTGGTGGCCCAGGGCCCGCGAGCGCTTCAGCACGCCTGCGGCGGGTTCGCGCGTGAGGCGCTCGGTCAGCACCGACAGCAGCAGCAGGCCGCCCGCGCCGAGCGCCGCCACCAGGCCCAGCAGCGGGTGCAGCGCGGTGATCACCAGCAGGTAGAGCGGCAGCCAGGGCGCGTCGAACAGCGCCTGCACGCCGGGGCCCGAGAGGAAGGCACGCAGCTGCGCGATGTCGCGCAGGCGGTCGGTCTCGGCGCGGCCGCGGCCGGCGGCGGCCAGCTGCAGCGCCTGCTCCAGCGCCGGCAGCGCGAGGCTCTCCTCGAGCGCGCGCCCGGCACGGGCCAGCGCGGCGCTGCGCGCGCTGTCCATGCAGTAGGCCAGCGCCAGCGCGCCGGCGGCCAGCAGGCTCAGCATCAGCAGCGTCTCGAGGCTGCGGCTGGCGAACACGCGCTCGAACACCTGCAGCATGTACAGCGACGGCACCAGCAGCGCCAGGTTGAGCACGAGGCTCGCCGCTGCGGCCAGCAGCACGAACGGTCTGAGACGGGCGACGAACAACCAGCGCATGCGCAGTCCTCCAATGGGGCGGACTGTGCGCAGGGCGGCGTTCCACCGGCGTTTCACGCCCGGCGGAACGCGAAGAGCGCGGCGTCAGCGCACCGAGAACGGCGCCTGGTACGGCCGCCCGTAGGCGACGCCGCCGACGATGGTGCCCGCGGGCTTCAGGTACTGCCGCCCGCTGCGCTTGTTGTTGCGCGTGTCGACGAACTCCACCGGCCCATCGACCAGGTCGAACATCGACAGGTCGGCCGGCGCGCCGGGCTGCAGCGTGCCGAGCCTGGGCATGCGGCCGATCACGCGCGCCGGCGTGGCGCTCGCCATCTGCACCACCTGCGGCAGCGTGTAGCCGAGCGTGAGGAATTTGCTCATCACCCAGGGCAGGTAGGGCATGCCGGGGGTGTTGGCGCTGAACACGTGCACGTCGGAGGAGATGGTGTCGGGCGGGCAGCCCTGGTCGATGGCGGCCTGCGCGATGGTGAAGTCGAAGCTGCCGCCGCCGTGGCCGATGTCGAACACCACGCCGCGCCGCTTGGCCGCCAGCGCGGCGGGCAGCAGCTTGCCGTCCTGCACGATGTTCGTGCCGTCGCCGGCGATGTTGGGCGCGCCGGAGTAGCAGTGCGTCAGCACGTCGCCGGGGCGCAGCAGGTCGAGGATCTGGCTCATCAGCGCGCGGTCGGCCACGCCGCCGATGTGGCACATGATCTTCGCCGGCACGCCCGAGCGCTCGCAGGCGAGCAGGGCGCGCTTCAGCGGCTCGGTGCCGTGCCGGGCGATCACGTTCTCGCTCATGCGCACCTTCACGCCGAGCACGAAGTCGGCGTTCTCGGCCACCGCGCGCGCGGCCAGGTCGGTCTGCGCGTAGTCGATGTTGTAGAGCTCGGGCACCGGGAAGCCCGCGAGGCCGGCCACCGCGATGTGCACGAAGGCGTACTGGCGCGTGCGGCCACCGGGCATCAGGAAGCGGCGGAAGGCGGCGATGTTGTTGGCGCCGGCGTCGCCCGCCGAGACCGTGGTGGTGGTGCACTGGTGCGCCACCAGCTCGTCGGCCGGGATGCCGATGGCCGAGCCGAAGGCGAAGGTGTGCGCGTGCAGGTCGACGAGGCCCGGCGTGACGAGCCGGCCGCCGGCGTCCATCACGCGGTTCGCGCGGTCGGGCGCGATGCCGGTCTCGATGGCCTCGATCTGGCCGTAGCGCATGCCGATGTCGCGCGTGCCCGCCAGGCCCTGGCTCGGGTCCAGCACGTTGGCGTTGCGCAGCAGCAGGTCGAACTTGTCGTTCGGGCCCATCGCTGCGTGCGCGGCGGTGACGGGCAGGGCGGCAGTGGCCAGCAGCAGCCGGCGGCGTTCGTGGTTCATCGCGCGTGTCTCCTCGTGTGGTTGTGGCGCGGCCGGATCATCGCGCCACAACCGACCCGCGTGAACCAGCCGTTACGGCAGGAGATAGATGCGCGGCGTCTCGCCGGTGCCGCCGTCGACCGTGACGGTGCCGCGCGAGCAGAAGTAGCGGTCCTCCTGGTTGCTCCACTTGCAGCGGTTGTCGGTGCCGCCGTTGCTGGCCGGCACCGTCATCGCGGTGCCGCGCACCACCATCGAGAGGTCCACGACCGTGCCTTCGGTGAAGCGGCCCAGCGTCAGGTACACGGTCGTCTTCGGCGCGACGCCGTTGATGGTGCCCATCGTGGTGTCGTCGTCGGTGGCGGTGTTCTCGTCGTCGGTGGGAAAGGCGAGGCCGTTGCCGAACTGCTGCAGCACGATCACTTCCTGGCCGCTGGAGATCTTGCTCGGGTCGGTGGTGAAGCGCACGGCGTCGGTGGACCAGGCCGGGAAGCCGTTGACCAGCAGGTCGGCGCGCAGGCGCGCGCGCCAGCGCGCCTGGCCCTGCTGCTCGGTGGCGCCGGCGACCGAGACCGCCGGCACCACGAAGCGCACGGCCACCTCCTTGCCGGCGGCGCCGGGCGGGATGGTCACCGTGGTGTGCCACGACGCGGTGGCTTCCGCCGTGAAGGCGCCGAAGCCGGTGGCCTTGATGTAGGGCCGGCCGGCGCTGGTCATCGTGGCCCAGCTCTGCGCCGAGTCGCCGATGGTCTGCATCTCCAGGTTCGCGCTGGAAGGCGGCATCGGCGGCGCCAGCGGCACCGAGGTGCTGGGTGCGCCGCGGTAGACCGCCGCGGTGCCGCCGGTGACGCGCTCGACGCCCAGCGTCTGCGCCGGCTTGTTGTAGGCCGAGGCCGTCGCCGCGGCGGCCATGCGGAAGCTCTGGTTGGTGGTGTCGAGGTAGGGCATGCCGGACAGCGCGCCGATCTCGACCGACGTCATCGTGCGGGCCGGCAGCGTCAGGTCGGCGTGCGCGGGCAGGCTGGCGGCGGCGAGGGCGGCCGCGAGCGCGGTCGCGGCGATGCGGATGGGGGACTTCATCGGGGGGATCTCCTGGAAGGTGTTCAGGGCGCGTACGTGTAGACGCGCACGTGGGGCCGGTAGCTGATGAACTGGTACGGGCCGCTGCCGCTGCTGACGCTCATCGCGGGCAGGTTCAGGCCCTCGCGCCGGCTGTCGCAGCGCTGCAGGTTGTTGCCGTAGCCGTCGCTGTCCGTGTAGCAGGTGTCGGCGTTGACGCGCAGGTCGCTGCGGAAGATCAGCGAGATCGTGCGCGGCACGCCGGCCGCGAGGCTGCCGAGGAACAGGTTGACGGTGTCGTCCTGCAGCGCCGGGCCCCACTGCAGGTCCAGGTACTGCGAGTACGGCGGGCTCCAGCGCTGCGGCTTGAGCTTGTGCGAGGTGCCCGACCACACCGGCATGCCGTCGACCACCACGTCGACCATCGAGCGCGCCTGCACCTGCTTGGGCATCTTGTTGATGGGCTGCTGCCCGCTCGGGCCGCCGACGTAGTAGGCCTCCTGCCAGCCGCGGTTCAGCGTGGGCACGCGGAACTCCAGGAAGTAGGTCTTGGTGGTGGTGGGGACCAACCGCACCGTCACGGCCACCAGCGCGGCGCCGGAGCCGTCCTTCCAGGTCTGCACCGTCATCTGGCGCTTGCCGCCCAGCACCAGCAGCGAATCGAACTCGACCTCGGCGCGGCGCGCCACGCCGATGCTGCCGCCGTCCTGCGTGGCGCCGGCAGGCGGCGCCGGCACGGCCAGCACCTCGGCCACCGCACCCGGCGAACCGAGGCCGGCGGTGTAGACCGGCGGCCAGGCGGCGACCGTGTACGGGCCGGGCGTCTGGTCGTAGGCGGTCGACGCGCCGATGTTGGAGCTGACCACGTACTGGCAGGCGGTGCCGCAGGGCAGCTGGGTCGCGCCGACCCAGATCAGCGGCGGCGTCTGCTGCGTGCCGGTGACCAGCGCCGAGACGTTGCTGCCCTGCGCGTGGACGGGCGCGGCGACGGCGGCCAGTGCCAGCACGACGGCGGCGGCGAGTCGCGCCAGCGTCGGACGGGGCCTGGTTGGCCGGCGGCCGCGCGACGGGTCGAGAATAGGGGTCATGGTCGGTTCTCCTCGGGTGGGCTTCGTTGGCGGGACGCCGTGCTCGGGCACGGCGCTGCATGGCAGGCAATCTAGAAAGCCGGGCGTTGCAGCCACGTTGCAACGCGGCGCGGTGCGCCCTGCAACGGGTCGACGGACTAGGGGGTAGGGCCGGGTGGCGATCGAGAACACGAAGCGCAGAGCCACCGATGCCGCACCGGCCGAGGAACCGGCCGCCGTGACGCTGCTGCTGGCCGGCGTGCCGCAGCTGCGGCTGGGCGATGCGGTGCTGGCCACCGGCACGCGCAAGGCGCTGGCGCTGGCGGTGATGGCGGCCCTGGAGACCGCGCTGCGCCGCGGCCGTGCCGCCGACCTGCTGTGGCCCGAGGCCGACCCCGCGGCCGCACGACGCAACGTGCGGCGCGACCTGTACCGCCTGCGCCAGGCCGGCCTGCCGGTGCGCGACGAGGCCGGCGAGGCGCTGCGCCTGGCGCCGGTGGTGATCGAATGGCCGCGTCCGGCCGCGCTGCCACCGCTGTGGCTGGACGGCCTGGACGAGGTGGCCGGCGCCGAGTTCTCGCACTGGGTCGACGGCCAGCGCGAACGGCTGCAGCGGCTGTGGGTCGAGGCGCTCGAGGCCGAGGCGCGCGAGCTCGAGCGACACGGCCGCGGCGCCGCCGCCGGCCCGGGCCTGGCGCGCGCTGCTGGCCGACGGTGCCGCCGGGCCCGGCCATGCCGAGGCGCGCGCCGCGCAGCAGCGCCTGGCGCCCGAGCATGCCGAAGGCGCCGGTTCGGCGCCGGCCGAGGTGGTGGCTCCGCTGGCTGCGCCGGGCGGGCCGCTGCGCCTGCCCTTCCACGGCCGCGAGGCCGAGCGCCGCTTCGTCGACGAGGCCCTGGCGCGCGGCCACGCACTGCTGCTGGACGGCGGCCCCGGCGCCGGCAAGACGCGGCTGGCGCTGGAGGCGCTGGCGCCGCGTGGCGCCACGCTGGTGGTGCGCTGCCGCCCCGAGGACAGCGCGGCGCCCTACGCCAGCGCGCTGCGCGGCCTGCAGGCGGCGCGCGACGCGGCGCCCGGCGTCGAGATGCCGGCCTGGGTGCGGCGCGACCTGGCGGCGCTGGTGCCCGACTGGCGCGGCCGCGGTGCCACCGAGCTGCCGGAGCCGGCGCGCCTGCGCCGCGCCTACCGCAGCGCGCTGCAGGCGCTGGCCGCCGACACCTTCGACGGCCTGGTGATCGACGACTGGCAGTGGGCCGACGAACCGAGCCGCGAGCTGTGGGACCTGGAGGCCGGTGCGCCCGGCGGGCCGCGCCTGCCCTGCATCGTGGTGAACCGCTCGGGGGAGCTGACACCCGGCGCGCTGCAGCAGCGGCGGCGCTGGATCGACGCCGGCCTGGCGCAGGCGCTCACGCTGCGGCCGCTGGGCCCGGCGCAGGCGCACGGGCTGCTGGCCGCGCTGCTGCCGGTGCTGCAGCTGCCGAAGGAGCCCGGGCGCGCCTGGCTGGACGACATCGTCGCGCGCTGCGCCGGCAACCCGCTGTTCCTGATCGAGACGCTGCGCCACACCGCGCCGGGGGGCACCGGCGTGCCGGGCGGTGTGCAGGAGATCATCGTTGCGCGTGCGCGCGCGCTCGGGCCGGTGGTGCGGCGCGTGCTGGAAGCCGCCAGCCTGGCCGGCGACGAGCTCGCGCCGCGGCTGCTGGCGGCGGTGGTGGGCATCGACGAACTCGCGGTCGCGCAGGCGCTGGAGCACGCGGCCGCGGCCGAGCTGCTGCTGGCCGACGTGCACGGCCGCCACCGTTTCGCGCACGACCTGTACGCGCAGGGCATCGCCGACAGCCTCTCGGCGGTGCGGCGTGCCGCGCTGCACGGCCAGTTCGCGCGCGCGCTGGCCCAGGGCGACGCCGAGCCCGGCCGCATCGCGCTGCACCACGACCTGGCGGGCAACGCCGCCGAGGCCGCGCCCTGGCACCTGGGCGCGGCCCGCGTCGCGCTGCAGCGCCAGGCCTGGGCGCAGGCCGAAGTCGCGGCCACCACCGCCTGGGCCGCGGCCGCCGCGCCCGAGCTGCGCGTGGATGCGCGGCTGGTGGTGGCGCAGGCGCGCCTGCGCCGGTCCGACGCCGCCGGGGCCGAGAGCGCACTCGACGAAGCCTGGCGCGACGCGGTGCGGGCCGGCCCCACGCGCGTGGCCGAGGTGTGCCTGGCGCGCGCCGAAGTGCGCACCGTCACCAGCCGTGGCGCGCAGGCGCTGGCGGACCTGCAGGCGCTGGAGGCCGATCCCGCGCTCACCGACGAGCTGCGCCGCCGCCTGCTGCAGCAGCGCGCCGCGGCGCTCGGCTACATGGGCCGCCACGACGAGGCGATGCCGCAGCTGCAGCGCCTGCTCGACGCGCTGCCGCCGTCGGCGGTGCTCGAGCAGCTGCAGGTGCTGAACCTGCTGGCGCGCAACGCCTACTGGGCCGGCCAGCTGGAGACCTCGCGGCGGCACGTCGAACGCTCGCTCGCGATGGCGCGCAGCCTGGGCGACGACGTCAGCATCGCGCGCTGCCTGCACCGGCTGGGCGCGCTGGCGCGCGAGCGCGGCGAGGTCGAGGCCGCCGATGCGCTGCTGCGCGAGTCGGCCGAGGCCGCGCGCCGCGCCGGCCACACCGAGATCCTGCGTTCGGCGCTGACGACGATGGCCACCACGCGGCTGGACCAGCTGCGGCTCGACGAGGTGGAGCTGCTGCTGGCCGAGTGCGAGAACGCCGCGCCGTTCTGGGAGACCCCCGACCTGGAGGACGTGTTCGACGAGCGCCGCTTCCGGCTGCACCTGCTGCGCGGCGAGGTGGCGGCGGCCTGGCGCGTCATCGAGCGCAGCATCGCGCGCCACCGCGACGGCGGCCACCTGCATTCGCAGCTGGGCGCGCTGATCCTGGCGCTGCGGCTGTCGCTGTCCACCGGCGAGGTGGCCCGCGCGCGCCAGCTGATGGACGAGGGCCTGGCGCTGCATGCCGCGGCCGGCGCCGACTCGCTGCACGGCCAGGAACTGGATGCGATGGTGGTGCCGCTGCTGCAGGCCGAGGGCCGCGCGGCCGAGGCCTGCACGCACGCCGAGGCCTGGCTGGCGGCGCCGCAGACGCGGCGTGTCGAGGAGCACGCGCGGCTGCTCGCGGCGGCGGCCGAGGCTGCGCTGGATCTCGGCCAGCCCGCACGCGCCGCCGCCTGGCTGGCGCAGGCCGCGCAGCTGCCGGTGGTGGCCTACGAGCTGCAGGCGCTGCTGCTGATGGCGCAGCTGCGGCTGGCGCGCAGCACCGGCGGCGATGGCGGTGCCGCCGAGCGGGCCGCACGCGACTGGCTGGCGCGTGGTGCGCTGCCGGCGCTGGAACGGCGCCAGATGGAACAGGCCCTGGAGAACCCACGATGAGCATCTACGACCAGCACCTCGAGAAGAACCCCGCCAACCACGTGGCGCTGTCGCCGGTGAGCTTCGTCGAACGCAGCGCCGAGGTCTTCGGCGACCTGCCGGCCGTGGTGCACGGCGCGCGCCGCTACAGCTGGGCGCAGCTGCGCGAACGCTCGGCGCGGCTGGCCGCGGCGCTGCGCGCCCTAGGCGTCGGCCGCGGCAGCACCGTCAGCGTGATGCTGCCCAACACGCCCGAGATGGTGGAGGCGCACTACGCCGTGCCGGCGCTGAACGCGGTGCTGAACACGCTCAACACGCGGCTCGACGCGCCGCTGCTGGCCTGGCAGATGAACCACTGCGAGGCCGCGGTGCTCATCACCGACCGCGAGTTCGCGCCGGTGATGGCCGAGGCGCTGCGCATCCTCGAGCGCGAACACGGCCGGCGACCGGTGGTGATCGGTGTCGACGACAGCGAGTACACGGGGCCCGGCGAGATGCTCGGCGCCCACGCCTACGAAGAGCTGCTGGCCGCGCATCCGCCGCTGGCGCGGCTCGAAGGCCCGGCGGACGAATGGGATGCCATCGCCGTCAGCTACACCAGCGGCACCACCGGCGACCCCAAGGGCGTGGTCACCCACCACCGCGGTGCGTACCTGAACGCGGTGTGCAACGCGGCCACCTGGACCATGCCGCACTTCCCGCGCTACCTGTGGACGCTGCCGATGTTCCACTGCAACGGCTGGTGCTTCCCGTGGACGGTGGCGATGCTGGGCGGCGTCCACGTCTGCCTGCGCAAGGTGGAGCCGAAGGCGATGCTGGATGCGATGCGCGAGCACGGCGTGGACCACTACTGCGCCGCCCCCATCGTGCACAACCTGCTGATCAACGCGCCGGCCGAGTGGCGCGAAGGCCTGACGCGGAAAGTGCGCGGCATGGTGGCCGGCGCGGCGCCGCCGGCGGCGATGATCGAAGGCATGGCGAAGATCGGCTTCGACATCACGCACGTCTACGGCCTCACCGAGGTCTACGGCCCGGCCAGCGTGGCGGTGAAGCGCGAGTCCTGGGCCGGCGAGACTCTGTCGGAGCAGACGCGGCTGAACGGCCGCCAGGGCGTGCGCTACGCGCTGCAGGAAGGCCTGACGGTGCTCGACCCGGAGACGCTGGCCGAGACCCCGGCCGACGGGCAGACGATGGGCGAGATCATGTTCCGCGGCAACATCGTGATGAAGGGCTACCTGAAGAACCCGGCGGCCACCGGGAAGGCCTTCGCCGGCGGCTGGTTCCACACCGGCGACCTGGCGGTGATGGAGCCCGACCGCTACGTAAAGATCAAGGACCGCAGCAAGGACGTGATCATCAGCGGCGGCGAGAACATCAGCTCCATCGAGGTGGAGGATGCGCTCTACCGCCACCCGGCCGTGCTGGCCTGCGCGGTGGTGGCGCGGCCGGACGCGAAGTGGGGCGAGACGCCGCTGGCCTACGTGGAGCTCAAGCCCGACAGCACGGTGACCGCGGCCGAGCTGGTGGCGCACTGCAAGGGGCTGCTCGCAGGCTACAAGGTGCCGCGCGAGATCCGCTTCGAGCCGATTCCCAAGACCAGCACCGGCAAGATCCAGAAGTTCCAGCTGCGCGAGCGGGCGCGCAGCAGCTCGGCGATCGAGTAACGGCCCGGTGACGATGCGCTTGCCGTTGCGCCTGGCCGCGGCCGGGCTGGCTCTGGTGCTGGCCGCGGGCGCGCGGGCCGCGACCGCCGAGTACGTGGTGCTCGCGCAGGGCCAGAAGGCCGGCGCGATGAGCGTGCAGCGCGCCGACGATGGCACCGTGCGCGTGCAGTTCGCGTGGCGCGACAACGGCCGTGGTCCGGAGCTCGCGGAGACGTTCCAGGTCGGCGCCGACCAGCGGCCCATCAGCTACCAGGTGCGCGGCAAGTCGCTGTTCGGCGGCACGGTGCAGGAGGACTTCGCCTTCGCCAACGGCCGCGTGCGCTGGGAGTCGCCGGCCGACCGCGGCGACGAGCCGGCGCCCGAGGGTGGCGTGTTCGTGCCGCTCGAATCGAGCCCGGCCTACGCCGCGCAGCTGCTGCGCGCGCTGCTGGCGCAGCCCGGCGCGCAGGCGCGCGTGCCCGGCGGCGCGGTGCTGCGGGCCGAGCGCCTCGGTGCCTTCCAGCTGCCCGGGCGCGACGGGCCGGTGGTGGCGCTGCACGCGCTGACCGGCGCCGAGGCCGAGCCCTGGTACGTCTGGCTGCGCGACGACGAGAGCCGCACGCTGTTCGCCGTCGTCGAGCGCGGCTGGCTGGTGGCGCCGGTGGGCTTCGAGACCGTCGGCCCCGCCTTGCTGGCGCGCCAGCAGCAGGCGCAGGCCGAGCGGCTGGCGGCGATCCGCGAGCGCACGGCGCAGCCGCTGCCGGGCCTGACGCTGATCGCCGGCGTGCGCTGGTTCGATGCGCGCGCGGCGGTGATGCGCGGGCCTTCGGACATCTACCTGTTCGACGGCCGCATCAGCGCCGTGACGCCACCCGGCGCGGTGAGCGCGAAGCCCGACCAGCGCATCGGCGGCCAGGGTCGCACGCTGCTGCCGGGCCTGTGGGACATGCACGTGCACATCGGCGCCGCCGACGGGCCGCAACAGCTGGCCGCCGGTGTCACCGCGGTGCGCGACATGGGCGCACAGAACGAGGAGCTGGCCCGGCTGATGGCACGCATCGCCGCCGGCCAGCTGGCGGGCCCGCACATCGTGGCCGCCGGGTTGATCGAGGGGCGCAGCCGGTACTCGCTCAACGGCGGCGTGGTGGCCGAGAACCTCGACGCCGCGCTGGCCGCGGTGGACCGCTATGCCGCGCGCGGCTACCGCCAGATCAAGCTCTACAACTCGGTGCGGCCCGAGTGGGTCAGGCCGCTGGCGGCGCGCGCCCATGCGCAAGGGATGAAGGTGGCCGGCCACGTGCCGGCCTTCATGCGCGCCGAGCAGGCGGTGCGGGCCGGCTACGACGAGCTGACGCACATCAACCAGCTGATGCTGAACTTCTTCGTCAGGCCCGAGCAGGACACGCGCACGCTGCTGCGCTTCACGCTGGTGGGCGACGAGGCGCGCAAGGTCGACGCCCAGGGCGCGGCGGCGCAGCGCTTCATCGCGCTGCTGCGCGAGCGCGGCACCGTGGTGGACCCCACGCTGGCCACCTTCGAGGCCATGTTCACGCAGCGCGACGGCGAGCCGAACCCGGCGCTGCTGCCGGTGGCCGAGCACCTGCCGGTGCTGTGGCGACGACGCCTCTACGCCAGCGAGATGAGCCCGACGCCGGAGCAGCTGTCGCGCTGGCGCGCGTCGTACGCGGCGATGCTGCGCTTCGTCGGCGCGCTGCACCGCGCCGGCGTGCCGCTGGTGGCCGGCACCGACGGCACGCCGGGCTTCCTGCTGCAGCGCGAGCTGGCGCTGTACGTGAAGGCCGGCATCCCGGCGCGCGAGGTGCTGCGCATCGCCACCTGGAACGCCGCGCAGGTGGCCGGCGAGTCGGCGCTGCGCGGCAGCATCCAGCGCGGCTACCGCGCCGAGCTGGTGCTGGTGGACGGCGACCCCACGCGCGACATCGACGAGCTGCGCAAGGCCAGCCTCGTGATCCAGGGCCGCCACGCCTATGCGCCGGCGCAGCTGCACGAGGCGTTGGGCGTCCGGCCCTTCGTCGCGGGCGCGGCCATCGAAAGGGCGGCATCATCCGCAGCCACGGGCCGAGGAGAACAGAGATGACGACGACCGAGCTGCTGCTGCAGCACAAGGACGCGCGCGGCGTGGTGACGCTGACGCTGAACCGGCCGCAGGCCTTCAACTCGCTTTCCGAAGGCATGCTCGACGCGCTGCAGGCGGCGCTGGAGCGCGTGGCCGCCGACGAGGGCGCGCGCGTGGTGGTGATCGCCGCCGCGGGCAAGGCCTTCTGCGCCGGGCACGACCTGAAGGAGATGCGCGCCGAGCCGTCGCTGGCCTACTACGAGCGCCTGTTCGCGCAGTGCGGCCGCATGATGATGACGATCCAGAAGCTGCCGGTGCCGGTGATCGCGCGCGTGCAGGGCATCGCCACCGCGGCGGGTTGCCAGCTGGTGGCGATGTGCGACCTGGCCGTGGCGGTGCGCGAGGCGCGCTTCGCGGTGAGCGGCGTGAACCTGGGTCTCTTCTGCAGCACGCCCAGCGTGGCGCTGGGCCGCAACCTGTCGCGCAAGGCCGCGTTCGAGATGCTGGTCACCGGCGACTTCATCTCCGCCGACGAAGCGCTGGCCAAGGGCCTGGTGAACCGCGTGGTGGACGCGGCCGGGCTCGATGCCGAGGTCGAGCGGCTGGTGGCGCGCATCGTCGCCAAGCCGCGCACGCCCATCGCGCTGGGCAAGGCGCTGTTCTACCGCCAGCTCGAGGCCGGCATCGAGGCCGCCTACGAGGACGCCGGCCGCACGATGGCCTGCAACATGATGGACCACTCGGCGCTGGAAGGCGTGCAGGCCTTCATCGAGAAGCGGCACCCGGACTGGTAGTGGCCGCGGCGCGCGCGCTGGCGGCATCGGCCTTCGGCGGCGCGCCGAACAGGCGCCGGTACTCGCGGCCGAACTGCGACGGGCTCTCGTAGCCCACGCGGTGGCCCGCCACCGCGGCGTCCACGCCGCCGGCCAGCAGCAGCTGGCGCGCATGGTGCAGGCGCAGCATCTTCTGGTACTGCAGCGGCGACATCGAGGTCACCTGCTTGAAGTGCTGGTGCAGGCTGGACGGGCTCATCGCCGCGGCCGCCGCCACCTCCTCCACGCGCACGGGCTCGGCGAAGCGGCGCTTGAGCAGCTCGATCGCGCGGGCGATGCGCTGCGCGTGGCTGTCGGCCGCGAACAGCGTGCGCAGTCGCGGCCCCAGCTCGCCGGTGAGCACGCGGTAGAGGATCTCGCGCTGCGCCAGCGGGCCGAGCACCGCGGCGTCGCCGGCCGGCGCGTCCAGCAGCCGCAGCAGGCGCAGCATCGCGTCCAGCAGCGGCGCGGAGACGCGCGTCACGTTGAGCCCGCGCGCCGGTGCAGGCGCGGCGCCCGCGGGCAGCCCGTGGATCAGCCCGCCGAGTTCGCGCGCGTCCACGTCCAGGCGCAGGCACAGGTAGGGCTTGTCGGGGCTGGCCTCGACGATCTGCGCCAGCGGCAGCATCGTCACCGAGACCACCAGGCAGTGCAGCGGGTCGTACACCAGCAGCTCGTCGCCCAGCAGCGCCTGCTTGCGGCCCTGCACCACCAGCACCAGGCCCGGTTCGTAGACGGCCGGCAGGCGCTCGCCGGGCGCGCTGGCGCGCAGCAGGTGCAGGCCCGGAATGGCGCAGGCGTGCACGCCGTCGGTCGGCGTGTGGCGCTGCACCAGCGCCACCAGTTCGGGGATCACGTCATCGGCCATGCCGCGATTGTGCGATCGGCCGCCCGGGCCTGCGCCTGGCCAGGCCCCGGCTTCGGAGGATCAGGCCAGCATCGGCGAGCTTCCGGCTAACGCCCGGGACCCATCGCGCCCTACGCTGCGAGCCTTCCTTCTCGAAACCTGCGGAGCGTCCCTTGATGAACACGAATCCCATTCCCCGCCGCCGCCTGGGCGAGGCCGATCTCGAAGTCTCCGCGCTCGGGCTCGGCTGCATGGGCATGTCCGACTTCTACGGCGGTGCCGAAGAAGCGCAGTCGCTCGCGGTGCTGAACCACGCGCTCGACATCGGCGTGAACTTCTTCGACACCGCCGACATGTACGGCGTGGGTGCCAACGAGCGGCTGCTCGGCCAGCTGCTGAAGACGCGCCGCCACGAGGTGGTGCTGGCCACCAAGTTCGGCAACGTGCGCAAGCCCGACGGCAGCTTCGTCGGCATAGCCGGCAGCCCGGCCTATGTGCGCGCGGCCTGCGAGGCCAGCCTGCAGCGCCTGGGCGTGGACCACATCGACCTCTACTACCAGCACCGCGTGGACCGCACGGTGCCGATCGAGGACACGGTGGGCGCGATGGCCGACCTGGTGCGCGCCGGCAAGGTGCGGCACCTGGGCCTGAGCGAAGCGGCGCCGGCGACGATCCGCCGTGCGCACGCGGTGTTTCCGATCGCCGCGCTGCAGTCGGAGTACTCGCTGTGGACGCACGACGTCGAGGCCGAGATCCTGCCGCTGTGCCGCGAGCTGAAGATCGGCTTCGTGCCCTACAGCCCGCTCGGCCGCGGCTTCCTCACCGGCGCCCTGCGCAACCTGGACCAGCTGGCCGCCAACGACTGGCGGCGCCAGAACCCGCGTTTCCAGGGCGAGAACCTCGTGCACAACCTGGCGCTGGTGGATGCGGTGACCGCACTCGCCACCCTGCGCGGCTGCACGCCGGCCCAGCTGGCGCTGGCCTGGCTGCTCGGCCGCGGGCCGCAGGTGGTGCCGATTCCCGGCACGCGCAGCACGAGCCGGCTCGACGAGAACGCGGCCGCCGCCGCCATCGTGCTGACGCCCGACGAGCAGGCCCGCATCGAGGCCGTGCTGTCGCGCCAGCCGGTGGCCGGCACGCGCTATCCGGAAGCCGGGATGGCCTCGCTCAACGGCTGAGTGCCCCGCAGGTGCGCGAGCAGCCCCGCGGCGAGCTCGCGCACGTCGACCTCGCAGCCGTGGATGAAGCTCGACTGGCGGCGCCGCATGAACGGCAGCCCCAGCACGCAGGCGCCGGGCGCGACGTGGCCGCGGTCGTGGCGCAGGCGGCCGTCGGCGTCGAACACCGGCAGCTGCAGCCAGCCGAGTTCGGGCTCGAAGCCGGTGGCCCAGAGCACGGTGTGGAAGGCGCTGCAGGGCCGCATCAGCGCGGGCGCGGTGTCGGGCTGCGTGGACGCGAAGCGCTCGGCCGGGCCGAGCGCGGCGCCGGGCCCGTGGCGCGCGGCGAAGTCGTCCAGCCCGTCGAGCAGGCGGTTCATCTTCAGGTCGGCCAGTGCGCAGGCGTTGCGCAGGCTGCCCGAGAACTGCAGGCGGCCGTCGCGCACGCCGGCCAGCCGGCCGACGATCTCCACGCCCTCGGCACGCAGCGTGCGCAGGTCCAGCGTCGCGCGTTCTGGCGTGCCGATCAGTTGCGGCGAAGGCAGGCGGCGCGCCCGCACCGGGTCGTCCTCGTCCTCGATGCGCTGCGTCAGCAGGCCGGCTTCGTGCATCCACCAGTGGATGTCGCGGCCGCGGTACAGGCGCGGCAGCCGCAGGTGTTCGCCGACGGCCAGCGTCACCGGCCGCCCGCTGCGGTGGATCTCCTGGGCCAGCTGCAGGCCGGTGGCCGACGCACCGACGACCAGCACGCCGCCGGTCCGCCCATCCGGCAGCTGCGCCGGGTGGCGGTACTGCGCGGCGTGCAGCTGCAGCAGCTCGGGCGGCAGCTGCGCGGCCAGGCGCGGCACACCGGGCCGGCCGAAGGCGCCGCTGGCGATGACCAGCAGGCGCGAGCGCCAGGCGCCGCGCTCGGTGTCGACGCGGTAGCCGGCGCCGTCCGCGCGCGCCGCGATCACGCGGGTGTGGGTGTGCACCGGCGCGCCGATCTGCGTCGCATAGCCGCCGATGAGGCTCGCTGTCTCGGCGGAGCTCATGAAGCCGTGCGGATCGTCGCCGCGGTAGGGCCGGCCGGGCAGCCGCGCCATCCAGTTCGGCGTCAGCAGCCGCATCGAGTCCCAGCGCTCGGCGCGCCAGCGCTGCGCCACCTCGCCACGCTCCAGCAGCACGTGGTCGACGCCGTGGCGCGCCAGTTCGGCGCTCATCGCCAGCCCGTTGTGGCCGGCGCCGACGATCACGGCGTCGACGCTCTTCATCAGGCCTTCTTCGTGCTGACGCTGACGTCGGTGGGGTTGGTGAGGATGTCGAACACCGCCGAGCGCTTCTGCGACTGCGCCACCAGCGCCTCGATCTGCGCCTGCGTGGCGTCGGCGTCGATCTCGTAGTGCACGCGGATGCCTTCGAAGCCGTTGCGCACGCCGGCGGCGTCGACGCCGAGGATGCCGCGCAGGTCCATGTCGGCCTCCAGCGTGGCCTTCACCGCATGCAGCGCGATCCGGCGGTTCTGCGCCACCGCGGCGATGCCGGCGGACAGGCAGCCGGCCAGGCCCACCAGCACCATCTCCACCGGCGTGGCGCCGTTGTCGGCGGCGGCGAAGACCTCCGGGTGGTCGGTGTCGTAGCGGTAGGGCTGGCGGTGCTTCTGCTCGGCGCCCAGGCCGTGGAAGGACTCGATCGTGGACCGCGTGTGCGTGCCGCGCTGCCACTCGCTGGTGGCGCGCCACTGGAAGCGGGCGGCGGCGGGCTGGGCGGCCAGCGCCTCGCGCGCGCCGAGCAGCGCGCCGACGTTGACGCCGTTGTCGATGGTGGAGGGGGTGGTGGAGGTGGTGGGGTTCATCGGAGGGATCCTCGGGATGTGTCGGTCGAGCGACGGGAGCCGCACTGTGCGAACGCGGGCGTTTCACGATCGTTCCGCGCAGCGCCGCCGGCGGCGAAACGCTCGTGGAACGCCGCCCAGCGCACAGTGCGCCGCCATCGAGCACTCAACCCCTGGAACCCCGCGATGCGTTACGAGAACATCCTGCAGACGGTCGGCAACACGCCGATCGTGCGCCTGAACAAGCTGGCGCCGGCCGGCGTCAACGTCCACGTGAAGGTGGAGTCCTTCAACCCGCTCGGCTCCGTGAAGGACCGGCTGGCGCTGGCGGTCATCGAGGACGCCGAGCGGCGCGGCGTGCTGCGTCCGGGCCAGACCGTGATCGAGGCCACCAGCGGCAACACCGGCATCGGCCTGGCGATGGTGTGCGCGCAGAAGGGCTACCCGCTGGTGCTGACGATGGCCGAGAGCTTCAGCGTCGAGCGCCGCCGGCTGCTGCGCTTCCTGGGCGCGCGCGTGGTGCTCACGCCGGCGGCCGAGAAGGGCACCGGCATGCTGAACAAGGCCATCGAGCTGGCCGCGAAACACGGCTGGTTCCTGTGCCGGCAGTTCGACAACGAGGCCAACGCGCAGGTCCACACCGACACCACGGCGCGCGAGATCCTCTCGGACTTCGCCGGCGAGCGCATCCACGCCTTCGTCTCCGGCTTCGGCACCGGCGGCACGCTGCTGGGCGTGGCGCGCGCGCTGAAGGCGCATGACGGCGGCGTCCGCGTGATCGCCGCCGAACCCGACAACGCGCCGGTGCTGGCCAGCGGCATCGCGCAGGCGCGCCATGCCGACGGCATGCCCAGCGCCAGCCACCCGCAGTTCCGCCCGCACCTGATGCAGGGCTGGGCGCCCGACTTCATCTCGAAGCTGACCGAGGCGGCGGTGAACGAAGGCCTGGTCGACGAGATCGTTCCGGTCAACGGCAACGAGGCGCTGCGCCTGGCGCGCGCGCTGGCCACGCAGGAGGGCATCTTCGTCGGCACCTCCAGCGGCGCCACGCTGGCCGCGGCGCTGGCGGTGGCCGAACGTGCACCCGAAGGCAGCCACATCGTCTGCATGCTGCCCGACACCGGCGAGCGCTACCTCTCGACGCCGCTGTTCGAGAGCATCGGCATCGACATGAACGACGAGGAACTGGCGCTGTCGCGCTCGACCCCCGGCTACCGCTTCGACGCCGCCGCGCCAGCCCCCGCGCCCGCCACGGCGGCATCGCCCGCGCCGCGGCCCGCACCCGCGCCGGCGCCGGCGCTGGACGCGGAGGCCGACGCGCTGGTGACCCGGCTGATCGGCGAGCACCCGGTGCTGATGTTCGCGCTGGAGTGGTGCGAGTTCTGCTGGGCCGTGCGCAAGCTGTTCGCGCGCCTGGGCATCGCCTACCAGAGCGTGGACCTGGACTCGGTGGCCTACCAGCGCGGCGACCTCGGCACGCGGCTGCGGCCGGTGCTGCGCGCGCGCACCGGGATGGCGACGATCCCGCAGATCTGGATCGGCGGCCACGCCATCGGCGGCGCCACCGACCTGTTCGACGCGCTGCGCAGCGGCCAGCTGCAGCGCCTGCTGGCCGAGGCCGGCGTGGCCTACGACCGCGGCGCCGACGTCGACCCGCAGCAGTTCCTGCCGCGCTGGCTGCACCCGCGCCTGGCGGCCTGAGGCGGGGAGCCGGCACCATGTCCTTCATCACCACCATCGCTCCCGCCGATGCGCGCGGCCCCGTGGCCGAGATGTACCGGCGTCAGGAAGCCGCGTGGGGCTTCGTGCCCAACTACGCCCGCGCCTTCAGCCACCGGCCCGCGCTGATGGCGGCCTGGGCCGCCCTGCTGGCCGAGATCAAGCGGCCGATGGACAAGCGCCGGCTGGAGTTGGCCACCTTCGCCGCCGCGCACGAGCTGCGGAACTCGGCCTGCGCGCTGGCACACGGCCGCGTGCTGCGCGAGTTCTTCAGCGACGAGGCGATCCTGGCCATCGCGCAGCACCGCGCCCACCCGGCCCTGAGCGCGGCCGACCTGGCGCTGCTGCGCTTCGCCCGCCAGGTGGCGCGCGACGCCGGCCAGGTGGGCGCGGCGGACATCGCGCAGCTGCGCGCGCACGGCTACGGCGACGCCGAGATCTTCGACATCGCCGCCGCGGCGGCGGGGCGCGCCTTCTTCACCAAGCTGCTCGACGCGATGGGCGTGCTGGCCGACGGGCAGCCGCGCGAGCTGGCGCCGGCGGTCTGCGAAGCGCTCACCGTGGGCCGGCCGGTGGACACCGCGCCGCATGTCACCATGCCGCCCGAATCCGCCCCCGGAGCCCATGCCGATGCCTCCTGTTGATGCCGCCGAGACCGGACGCCTGCAGCCGCTGCTGGCGCGCATCGGTGCCGGCCTGGACGAGTTCCTGACCTTCGAGCACCCCGACGCGCTGCACGGCGGCGGCGTGCACTGGCGCGCAGCGCTGGAGCAAGCGCTGCCCGCGCGCGGCATCGGTGCCGACGCGGTGGCCGACGAACTGCTGCGCCACGTCATCCCCAACGGCTCGGCGGTGCCGCGGCCGGGCTTCAGCTCGTTCATCACCACCGGCGCGACGACGGTGGCCACGCTCGCCGCCACGGCCGCCAACGTGGCCGCGCCGCAGCGCTACGGCCACAACGCATTCAGCGCGCTCGAGGCGCTGTCGCTGCGCTGGCTGGCTCAGCTGTTCGGGCTGGACGGGATGGAAGGCGTCTACAGCAGCGGCGGCTCGGTGGCCAACCTGCTGGCCTTGGGCGCGGCGCGCCAGCGCGCCTTCGAACAGCTGGGCCGCGACCCGGCCGCCGACGGCGTCGACCGCCCGGTGGCGCTCTACGCCAGCAGCGAGACCCACCACACGGTGCAGCGCGCCGCCGGCGTGCTGGGCCTCGGCCGGCGCGCGGTGCGCGCGCTGCCCTGCGACCGCGGCGGCCGGCTGCAGGTGGCCGCGCTGCGCGAGGCCATCGCCGCCGACCGGCGTGCCGGCGTGCTGCCGCTGGCCGTGGTGGCCAACGCGGGCACCACCAACACCGGTGCCATCGACCCGCTGGCGCGCATCGCCGAGGTGACGCAGGAGCACGGCCTGTGGCTGCACGTGGACGGTGCCTATGGCCTGCCCGGGATGCTGGACGAGCGCGTCAGCGATCTCTACAGCGGCCTGGCTGCCGCCGACTCGGTGAGCGTGGACCCGCACAAGTGGCTCGGCGCCGCGGTGGGCATCGGCGCCACCTTCGTGCGCGACCGCTCGCTGCTGCAGCGCGCGTTCACGCAGGAGCCGGCCGACTACCTGGAAGGCAGCCTGCACGACGGCGAGGCGGTGCTGCACTCGATGGACGACATGGGCGTGCCGTACTTCGACTTCGGCGTCGAGCTCAGCGCACCCAGCCGCGGCGTCGTGGTCTGGGCGCTGCTGCGCGAGATCGGCGTGGAGGGCCTGCGCCAGCGCGTGCGCCGCCACAACGAGATGGCGCGCGAGGTGGCACGCGCCGCGTTGTCGCACCGGCACCTGGAGCTGCTGCTGGAGCCCACGCTGTCGATCTGCTGCTTCCGCTACGCACGCCCGGGCATCGCCGACCTCGACGACTTCAACCGCCAGCTGCACCGCCGGCTGATGCGCGAGAACCGCAACATGCCGAGCACCACGCGCGTGGACGGCCGGCTGGCGCTGCGCCCGTGTTTCGTCGGCGCGCGCGCCGGCATGGCGCAGGCGCACGAGCTGGTGGCGGACGTGCTGCGCATCGGCGACGCGATGGCGCGCGAGCACGGACCGCGTGGGGCGATACCGGCAGCCGTTGGGGCGAGTGCGTGAGAGCTTCACGGCGGGCAACGGGCCTTGCAGGCCCTGCCTTCCCGCGCACAGGCGCCACGCTCGGGACCGGTGTGCGCATCGGCCATGCAGCCCGACAGTTGCTGATTGCAACCCTGGATGCAGGCGGCATGGGGACTCATGGGCGGCTGCGGTGGTGGCAGTGGCGTCATGCCGACTGCGTTCATCGCGGCGTCGAGATGGGCACGGTCGCCCCCGCGAGCCAGCCAGGCTCGCGCGAAGGTCGTGACGTTGACCGGATTGGGCTGACTGAAGTCCAGTTCCTTGTCGAAGATGGACATGATCAGCTTGGCGTTTCTCTCCCAGACCGGGGTCGCGCACTGCCGGTAGGCCGGGCTGCTTGAAGCGGTGCCGCAGGTGGGCGAGGGCCCGCTGTCGTTCAGCAGCAGGAACAGGAAGTCGGTGACGCGCCGCTCGACAGCTTCGGGCGCAATGATGGTGCCGCCGGGGCCGGACAACCCGATGGCAGCGCAAGGCACGAGCGTGAAGGAGGAAAGCGTCTGCGGTGACTCCGTCGTGCGGTAGCGAGCCGCACTGACCATCCGCACCGCCTTGGAGAAGAATGCCGGAAAGCCCTCGAACCAGGCAAATTCTCGAGTGTTGCCCGGCGCGCTGGGGCTGCCGATGAAGCAGCCGTCGTGGACGGACGGCCACAAGTAGTAGGCACCGATGCTCTCCTGCGCGAAGTGGCCGTACTCGTGAACCAGCGTCACCTCGTTGAACATGTCGTTGGGATTGACGCGGATGACGCCGGAGTTGGTGAAGGCCGTGCCCGTCGCGATCGATGGGCCCACGATGACGCGACCCAGGGTGTCGGCTTCGGAGGCGTCGCGGAATCGCAGAACGAACTCCCGGGCCGCCAGCAACTTCTGCGCGGCGTTCAGATGCCGGCTCACGAAGAGGTCGTTCCCGGTGTTGCCGAACACCCGCGACAGGTTCAGGACCGGGCTGCCCGGCGTCGCTGCCATGGCCTGAGGCGACACATCCGACCAGAAGTTGGATGCAGTGTCGCTCTGCCAGACGATGGCCGCTGAATTGCGCGCATAGACGCGGACCTGATACTGGTCGCGCGGATCGCGCGGACCGGTGATCGCCCATGAGTAGTTGCCGGCGTCGTCGGTCTTGCCGCCGGCCAGCTTGTTCCAACCGCACAGCGTGCCCAGCCAGTTGCCGCAGAACCAGAGTTCGATCTCGGCACCTGCCGCCGGGCGGGGTGTCAGGGTCCCTTCCGTCTCGGAGTACTGGATGTTGCCCATGATGGTGGCCAGTCCGGCGCACTGTGGGTCCCTGCGACCGGCTGCCGCGGCGTTGTCCGACCAGGTGGCTGCACGTACGCTGCCGGTGACGCACACATGGTCGCTGGGTGATGCTTCGCGCCAGACAAAACCCGGCACGCAGAGATCGCTGCTGGCCTGCTTGCGCACTGCGGCCTGACCGTTGTCGCTGATCACCTGCGATCGGGTGGCGCCGGTGACGCACACGTGGTCGCCAGGAAAGGCCTCGCGCCAGACGAAGCCGGGCTTGCACTGCTCAGGCCCGAACTGGCATTGGGCGTGGACATTGAAGGCGGCCATGAAGCAGAACGCGACGGCAAGTTGCCTGTGTGGCATGACTCTCTCCCGATGTCGAAGCCGCTGAAAGAGCGGCCGCGTACCAGCATCGCAGCAAATCATGCGAAGAGGCTCCCGCCACGTACCTACGCATGAGGACGTGCACCCGAGCCGGCGTGGATGAGGGATGGCCCGAAGCTGGTCGTTCAAGCCTCAGCGGCCGAGCCGGGCGCTGGCCGCCAGGTGCTGGGCCAGTTGCTTGGCGGTGGCGGTGGCGCTGCCGTCGGCGCGCATGATCACGCGGAAATGGCGCTCGGCCCACGCGTCCGACAGCGGCACCAGCGCCAACGACGCGGCCACCGCATGCCCTTCCACCGCCTCGCGCGGCAGGATGCACGGCCCCAGCCCTGCGGCCACGATGCGCGCGGCCGCGTCCATGCCGGACACCTGGATGCGCCAGGCCGGCGTGCGGCCCCCGCGCGCGGCCTCGCGGCGCAGCATCACGTCCATCATCCCGCCCGGCGCGACGCTGACGGTCAGCTCGTCCAGCGTGTCCGCGAACGCGATGCGGCGCCGCCGCGCCCAGCGGTGGCCGGCGGCCATCACCAGGCACAGCTGGTCGCTGCGGTAGCGCGTGGCGGCCAGGCCGGAAAGGTCGGTGGCGTCCCACAGGACGCCCATGTCGGCCGCGCCTTCGCGCACGGCGCGGACGATCTCGGGGCTGGTGCGCTCGTCCAGGCTCACGCGCACGGCCGGGTGGGCCGAGAGGAAGCTGCCGATGTCGTCGGCCAGCCGTTCGGCCAGCACCGATGGCGCGGCCACCACGCGCACGCTGCCCTGCACGCCGGTGGCGAACTCGCTCAGCTCGGCGTGCATGCGCGCCATCACCGACAGCACCTGGCGCGCCTGGCGCAGCAGCGCCTGCCCGGCTGCGGTGGGTTCGATGCCGCGCCGCCCGCGCACCAGCAGCGCCGCGCCGATCTGCGCTTCCACCGCGGCGATGCGCTTGCTCACCGCGGAGGCCACCAGCGCCTCGCGCGCCGCGGCGCGCGCGATGTTGCCTTCCTCGCAGACGGCCACGAAGAGGCGCAGGGTGACGGGGTCGAAGTCGGGTGCAGCCATGCCGGATGGGAACGCCGGGGGTTCCAAAATACCGCTCGATGATGCCGCCCGGCATGGCTACAGTGGCAGCGGATGAACACCGATTCCAACGCCGTCGTCGTGCGCGAGGTGGGCCTGCGCGACGGCCTGCAGAGCATCGCCCGCGTGCTGCCCACCGCGCACAAGCTGCGCTGGCTGCAGCAGGCGCATGCCGCCGGGCTGCGCGAGATCGAGGTCGGCTCCTTCGTGCCGGCGAAGCTGCTGCCCCAGCTGGCCGACACCGCCGAGCTGGTGGCGTTCGCGAAGACGCTGCCGGGCCTCGTGACCTCGGTGCTGGTGCCGAACCTGAAAGGGGCCCAGCGCGCCATCGACAGCGGCGCCGATGCGATGCTGCTGCCGCTGTCGGCCAGCCACGCGCACAGCCTGGCCAACCTGCGCAAGACGCCCGACGAGGTGGTGGCCGAGATCGCCGCCATCCGCGCGGCGCGCGACGCGGCGGGCTCGGCCTGCCTGATCGAGGTCGGTTTCAGCACCGCCTTCGGCTGCACGAGCCAGGGCGAGGTGAAACCTGCCGAAGTGCTGCGCCTCCTGCGCGCGGTGCTGGAGGCCGGCGCCGAGCGCGTGGGGCTGGCCGACACGGTGGGCTACGCCGATCCCGAGCAGGTGCGCAGGCTGTTCGAAGCGGCCTTCGAGGTCGCCGGCGACCGGCTCGCCTGCGGCCATTTCCACGACACGCGCGGCCTGGGCATGGCCAATGTCTACGCCGCGTGGCAGACCGGCGTGCGCCGCTTCGACGCCTGCCTGGCCGGCATCGGCGGCTGCCCGCACGCACCCGGCGCCAGCGGCAACGTGGCCACCGAGGATGTGGCGTATCTTTTCGCCAGCATGAAGCAGCCCACCGGTCTCGACATCCCCGCGCTGCTAACGCTGCGCGCCGAGGTGGCGCAGTGGCTCGAAGGCGAGGCCTTGCACGGCACGCTGTGGCGCGCCGGCCTGCCGAAGACGGTGGCCGCATGAACCCCGGCGCGCCGTTGCCCCTGCAGGGCCTGCGCGTGGTCGAGTTCACCCACATGGTGATGGGCCCGACCTGCGGCATGGTGCTGGCCGACCTGGGTGCCGAGGTCATCAAGGTGGAGCCGATCGAAGGCGAGGGCACGCGCCGGCTGCTGGGCGCCGGCGCCGGCTTCTTCCCGATGTTCAACCGCAATAAGAAGAGCATCCGCATCGACCTGAAGCAGCCCGAGGGCGCGGCGGTGGCGCGCCAGCTGGCGGCCGGCGCCGACGTGGTGGCCGAGAACTTCAAGCCCGGCACGCTCGTCAAGTTCGGCCTTGACCACGCGTCGCTGTCGGCCACCAACCCGCGCCTGATCTACGTCAGCCACAAGGGCTTCCTGCCCGGCCCCTACGAGCACCGCACCGCGCTCGACGAAGTGGTGCAGATGATGGGCGGCCTGGCCTACATGACCGGCCGCCCGGGCGACCCGCTGCGCGCCGGTACCAGCGTCAACGACATCATGGGCGGGCTGTTCGGCGCCATCGGTGCGCTCGGTGCGCTGATCCAGCGCGGCATCACCGGCAAGGGCATGGAAGTGCAGAGCGCGCTCTTCGAGAACAACGTGTTCCTGATGGGGCAGCACATGCTGCAGTACGCGATGACGGGCCGGCACCCGGCCCCGATGCCTGCGCGCGACAACCCCTGGGCGGTCTACGACGTGTTCACCGTGAAGGGCGGCGAGCAGATATTCCTGGCCGCCGTGAGCGACGCGCAGTGGCAGACCTTCTGCCGCATCCTCGGCCTGGACGACCTGCTCGCCGACCCGCAACTCGCCACCAACAACGACCGCGTGCGCGTGCGCCCCGCGCTGCTGGCCACGCTGCGCGAGCGCCTGGCCGAGCGGTCCGCGGACGAGCTGGCACGCCGCTTCGAGCAGGCCGGCCTGCCGTTCGCGCCGATCCGCCGCCCCGAAGACCTGTTCGACGACCCGCACCTGCTGGCCACCGGCGGCCTGGCCGACGTGGAGGTGGCCGACGGCGAGAAGGCCGGGCAGACGGTGAAGACCACGCTGTTCCCGATCACGATGGACGGCCAGCGCCTGGGCGTGCGGCTGCAGCCACCGAAGATGGGCGAGCACACGCGCGCGCTGCTGCTGGAGCTGGGCTACGACGACGCGCGGATCGAACGACTGAGGCAACAGGCCGTGGTGGCCTGAACAACGACGATGGAGACGCAGACGATGCACACGGACCTTCAACGCCGCCAGCTGCTGGTGGGACTGACGCTGATGTTGAGCGGCACCGGCCCGGCGCTCGCGCAAGGCGAACGGACGGTGCGCGTCGTGCTGCCGAACGCCGTGTCGTCGGGCGTCGACACCATCACCCGCAGCGCGCAGAGCGCGCTCGCGAAGGCACTGGGCCTGCCGGTGGTGGTGGAGAACCAACCCGGCGCGGGCGGCGTGGTGGGCGTGCAGACGCTGGCACGCGCGGCGCCGGACGGCCTGACGCTGGGCGTGGTGTCGAACAACGTCGTGATCTTCCCGAGCGTGATCAAGTCGCTGCCCTTCGACCTGAACACCGACGTCGCGCCCATCGCCATCTGCGGCTACACGCCGGTGGTGCTGGTGGTGAACCCCAAGGTGCCGGCGAAGGACTCGAAGGAGTTCATCGCGTTCCTGAAGGGCAAGGGCGGCGAGGCCAACTACGCCAGCGGCGGCAACGGCACCATCCTGCACCTGGCCAGCGCGATGTACCTGGACGAGGCCGGCGTGGCCGCGCGCCACATCCCGTACAAGGGCGTGGGCCCGATGCTGACCGACCTGATCGGCGGCCAGGTCGACTTCGCCACTGCCGCGCTGCCCAGCGTGCAGGCGCACCTGAAGACCGGCGCCCTGCGCGCCATCGGGGTGGCCACCGCGCAGCGGGTGGCGGCGGCGCCGGAGATCCCCACCTTCGTCGAACAGGGGCTGCCGGGCTACGTGGTGGAGGCCTGGTTCGCGGTGCTGGGGCCCAAGGGCCTGCCGGCGGCCGAGGTGAAGCGCATCAACGCCGCCGTGGCCGCGGCCTTCGCCGACCCGGGCGTGAAGGAGGCGATGGCCAGGCAGGGCAACGTGATCCAGATCAGCACGCCCGAGTTCGCGCAGAAGTTCTTCAAGGACGAACTCGTGAAGTACGCGCGGCTGGTGAAGAAGGCGGGCGTCGAGGCGCAATAGCATCAGGGGCATGAATGCCCGCATCCCCGGCCGCCGCCTGCTGATCTCGCCCGGCCCCACGCCCATCCCCGACGCCGTGCTGCACGCGATGAGCCAGCAGCCGCTGGACCACGGCGACCCGCGCCTGGACGAACTCATCGCCAACTGCGAGAGCGGCCTGAAGCGGCTGCTGCACACCGAGGCGGCGGACGTGTTCATGTACGCCAGCAACGGCCATGGCGCCTGGGAAGCCGTGGTCGAGAACCTGCTGGACCACGGCCAGACCGCGCTGGTGCCCGGCACCGGCCACTTCTCCGAGCAGTGGGCGCTGCAGACCGAAGCTCTAGGCCGCCGCGTGCTGCGCACGCCGTGGCGCGAGGGCTGGCCGATAGACCCGGCCGAGATCGAGCAGGTGCTGCGCGACGACAAGGCACACACGATCAAGGCGGTGTTCGCGGTGCACACCGACACCTCCAGCGGCATCAGCAGCGACATCCCCGCGCTGCGCCGCGCCATCGACGCCGCGCGCCATCCGGCGCTGCTGGTGGCCGACGTGGTGGCCTCGCTGGGCGCGGCGCCGTTCGAGATGGACGCCTGGGGCGTGGACGTGGCGCTGGGCGCATCGCAGAAGGGCCTGATGTGCCCGCCCGGCGCCGGCTTCTGCGGCGTCAACGCACGCGCCTTCGCGGTGGCGGAGGCGAACCCGGCGCCGCGCTACTACTGGGGCTGGGTGCGGCGCAGGAGCCCGATCAGCTACATGAAGTTCTGCGGCACCGCGCCGCAGAACCTGCTGATGGGCATGGAGGCCGCGTTCGGCCTGCTGTTCCAGGAAGGGCTGGACGCGGTGTTCCGGCGCCATGCGCAGCTGGCGCGCGCGGTGCATGCCGCGATCGAGGGCTGGAGCGAGGCGGGTGCCCTGGGCTTCTTCGCACGCGACGCCGCCTGCCGCTCGGTCAGCGTGACGACGGTGACGGTGCCTGCAGGCACCGATGTCGACGCCCTGCGCAAGGTCGCGCGCGAGCGCTTCCAGGTGGCGATGGCGGGCGCCCTGGGCCCGCTCACCGGGCGCGCCATCCGCATCGCGCACCTGGGCGACAGCAACCCGGCGGTGACGCTGGGCGCGCTGGCCGGCATCGAGGCCGCGCTGCGCGTGCAGGGCATCCCCGTCGGCGACCGCGGCCTCTCGGCGGCCGTGGCCGCACTGGCCGATGCGGAGCCCTTCGTCTGACTGACTGGAGCCTCCCTCTCGGAGGGAGGCTGGAGGGTGCGGTCGAACGAACCGGAGCCCCCTCTCGGAGGGGGCTCGGGGGAGCCGTACGTTAAGCCACAGGCTAGCGAGGAGCCCGCGCGGCGGGCTCCTCGCTATGCCGCCTTGCGGTAGTCCAGCACCGGCTCCAGCGCGCCGGGCGACGTGGTCGGCTGCGCGCTGGCGCCGGCCCAGGCCTGGCGCAGCGCGGGCGCGGGAGCGATCTCCTCGGGCGTCACCAGAAGGTTGAGGCGGCGCAGCCAGCGGCCGTTCGACGGCCGGCCCGACCACACCGCGATCGGCCAGGCCAGCAGCAGCGGCAGCGCCACCGGCGACAGCCACAGCGCCACGCTGGCATCGGCCGCCAGCGCGCCGGCGAAGGCCAGGCCGGCCACCGCCGACAGCGGCAGCAGCGCCGGCGCCGCGTCGCGCCAGCGCAGCTTGGTGGCCTCGCGCGGGGGCGAGCGCCACTGCAGCTTCACGCCGGTGAGCGCGGTCAGCACGAACAGCGTGTGGCCGGCCATGCGCACCGGCGCCAGCAGCGCCGACAGCAGCGCTTCCAGCAACGCGCTCGCCACCAGGGCCAGGGTGCCGCCGTAGAGGCGCTGCAGCCGCTCGCGCAGCACCAGCCCCACGCCCAGCACGCGCGGCAGCAGCAGCAGCGCGATGGTCGCCACCCACAGCAGCACCGGCGGGCGCTGCAGATTGGCCATCGTGTGGCCGCCCTGCATCCACAGGCCGATGCCGAGTGCGACGAAGGCCAGCCACAGCGGCGCCGACAGGTACGACATCGCGCCGGTGGCGAACATCGCCCGGTGCACGCGGTGGAAGCCGGGCTCGGCGATCAGCCGCGCGTTCTGCAGGTTGCCCTGGCACCAGCGACGGTCGCGCTGCAGTTCGGCCAGCACGTGCGGCGGCTGCTGTTCCCAGCTGCCGGGCAGGTCGGGCACCAGCCACACCTGCCAGCCGGCGCGGCGCATCAGCGCGGCCTCGACGAAGTCGTGCGAGAGGATCGAGCCTGCCAGCCCGCCGCGGCCCGGGATGTTCGCCAGGCCGCAATGCGCCATGAAGGGCGCGATGCGGATGATCGCGTTGTGGCCCCAGTAGTGCGACTCGCCGAGTTGCCAGTACTGCATGCCGGCGCTGAAGAGGCGCCCGGTCACGCGGCCGGCGAACTGCTGCGCCCGCGCGTGCGGGGTCTCGACGCCGCAGGCCACCGGCGTGCTCTGCACGATGCCGGCGCGCGGGTTGGCTTCCATCAGCCGCACCAGGCCCAGCACGGCCTCGCCGCTCATCACGCTGTCGGCGTCCAGCACCACCATGTAGCGGTGGCGACGGCCCCAGCGGCGGCAGAAGTCGGCCACGTTGCCGGCCTTGCGATGGGTGCGGCGCGCGCGCCAGCGGTAGTGGATGCGCAGCCCGGTGGCCGCGAAGCGGTAGCGCAGCTGCTGCCAGGCCTGCCGCTCGGCGGCGCGCTCGGTGGGCTCGGTGGTGTCCGAGAGGATGTAGAGCTCCACCAGCCGCGCGCCGCCGGCGGTGACCACCGAGTCGGCGGTGGCCGCCAGGTTGGCCATCACGGTGGGCACGTGCTCGTTGCAGATCGGCATGATCAGCGCGGTGCGTGCGTCGGGCGCGATGGCGTCGCGCGCCACGCGGCGGTGGCTCAGCATGTGGCGGTCGCCGCGCCGCAGCACGAAGTAGCCCATCGCGGCGGTGACGGTGCCGGCGGTGACCCAGGCGAACAGCAGCGTGAACAGGGCCACCTGGGCCCAGCGCAGCGGGCCGGCGCCGTGCATCGGCTCGCTCTGCACCAGCAGCGTGGCCGCGACGGCGGCCGACAGCATGACCAGCGCCACCAGCGACGCGCGGCGCTTGGCGGCCGCGCGCTGCCAGCCGCGCAGCGGCGGGGTGTCGGCCGCCGCGCGGTCCATCCATGCCGCACGCAGGCCGGCACGGAAGCCGACCCACGGTGTCGGCACCATCGAACCACGCAGCAGCGGCGGCGCGGCGGCGTGGGTGTAGCGGCGCAGCGCGGCGGCGGCCAGGCGGCGCGGCGTGGTGACGGGCGTCGTCATGGTTCGAGTTCTCCCGGAAGGGCCGGCGGCAGCAGCGCGGCCCAGGTTTCGGTCAGTGCGTGGGTCCCCTGGCGCAGGTAGGCGCGCAGTTCCAGGGGCGACGAGGGGTCGGTGCGCGCGACGCGCAGCTGCATCCGCCAGACGCCCTGCCGCCCGCTAAGCGGCCAGGCGCGCGACTCGAGGACGCGCCCGCCGGCGCCCGCCGTGGCCACCGCCTCGGCCGGCACGCCGTCGCGCAGCGCGCGCAAGGCAGGGCCGTCGAAGTCCAGCACGAACTGCAGCTCGCCCGGCTTCGGCGCGGCCCAGCCGCGCCCGCGGCGGGCCTGCAGCACATGGCCGTTCGGCGGCTGCTGGGTCTGACTGCCCTGCCAGTGCAGTCGGTAGGCGATGTCGAGCGCCTGGCCCGGCGGCGGCAGGTTCGCCGGCACCCAGTAGGCGACGATGTTGTCGTGCGTCTCGTCGGGCGTGGGCAGCTGCAGCAGCTCGGTGCGGCCCGGGCCCCAGTCGGACAGCGGCTCCACCCAGGCGCTGGGGCGGCGCTCGTAGTGCGCCTCGTCGTCCTCGTAGCTGGCGAAGCGGCGGTCGCGCTGCAGCAGGCCGAAGCCCTGCAGCCTGGTCGCCTGCAGGCTGCTGGCCAGCGGCCTGGCCGGGTTGAACAGCGGGCGCCACAGCCATTCGCCGTCGGCGGCCTGCAGCAGGCCGTCGCTGTCGTGCACCTCGGGGCGGAAGTCGCCGGCGCGCGGCTGGTTCTCGCCGTGCTGGAACATGCTGGTCAAAGGCGCGATGCCCAGCCGCGCCACGGCGCGGCGCAGGAACACGCGTTGCTGCACGTCCACCGTGGTGGTCTCGCCGGGCGTGAAGACGAAGCGGTACGCGCCGGTGGCGCTGGGCGAGTCGAGCAGCGCCAGGATGGTCAGCGTGCGCGCGTCGCGCGCCGGCTTCTCGATCCAGAAGCTCTTGAAGCGCGGGAACTCCTCGCCGGCCGGGTTGCCCACGGTGTCGATCGCCAGGCCGCGTGCCGACAGCCCGTACTGCTGGCCCTTGCCCAAGGCGCGGAAGTAGCTGGCGCCCAGGAACACCACCAGCTCGTCCTTGTAGGCCGCGTCGTTGAGCGCGGCGTGGACGCGGAAACCCGCGTGGCCCAGGGCGCCGAAGCTGCGGCGGTCGAAGCGGTTGCGGCCGAAGTCCCAGGCGCCCGGGTCGTAGGCCAGCGTCCGCACGCGCCCGCCGCTCAACTCGTGGATCTCCACCGGCACCTGGTTGCCACGGCCGAGGTGGAAGAACTGCAGCTCGAACGGCAGGCCCTCGTCGCGCCAGACGCTGCGCTCGGGGCGGTAGCGGATGTCGCGCATCGCGTCGTAGTCGAGCCGGGCCAGCTCGGCCGGCAGCCGCGCGGCAGGCGCCTGGTAGGGCGCGGCGGCCTCGCGCCGTGCGATCTCGGCCACGTCGTCGAAGCCGAAGGACAGCGCCCATGCCGGGGCTGCCAGCAGGGTCCAGGCGACGACACGCAAAAGGAAGGGAAGGGGCCGCATCGGGGGCCTTAGCGCAAGGCCCGTGCCTCGGCCGGTGGCCCCTTATGAATCAACGACTTGGCGTGTTCTGGCGGCCAAACTGCACGGCCGCAAGGGCAAAAGCGTCGCCGATCGGCGACAGCCGCGGCGGCCTGATCGCGCGTGGCCGGGCGTTCTACCGGGCCAGCGGGGCGCGGGAGGCCTTGTCGCTAACCGGCGACAGGCTCGTCGGGCGCGTCGCCGTCGGCCCTGAAGCGACCCGGCGTGAGGCCGTGCTTCTGCAGCAGCCGGTAGAACTCGGTGCGGTTGCGTTCGGCCAGTCGCGCGGCGTCGGCCACGTTGCCGTCGGACAGCTTCAGCAGCCCGACCAGGTAGTCGTGCTCGAAGCGGCGCCGCGCCTCGGCGTAGCTCAGCACGTCCACGCCGGGGACGCGCAGCGCGCGCTGCACCAGCGTCACCGGCACGATGGGTGCCGCGGCCAGCGCGCATACCTGTTCCACCACGTTGTGCAGCTGGCGCACGTTGCCGGGCCAGGCGGCGGTGGCCAGCAGGCGCATCGCCTCGGGCGCGAAGCCGCGCACGCGGCGGCCGTGCTTGGCGGCCAGCGTGGTGAGGAAGTGCTGGGCCAGCAGCGGGATGTCCTCGCGCCGCTCGGCCAGCGTGGGGAGCGAGAGGCTGACCACGTTCAGCCGGTAGAAGAGGTCCTCGCGGAAGCTGCCGTCGGCCAGCGCCGATTCCAGATTGCGGTGCGTCGCCGAGAGGATGCGCACGTCGATGGCCACCGGCTGGCTGGCGCCGACCGGCCGCACCGAGCGTTCCTGCAGCACGCGCAGCAGCTTCACCTGCAGCGCGGGCGGCATGTCGCCGATCTCGTCGAGGAAGAGGGTGCCGCCGTCGGCGGCCTGGAACAGGCCGCGGTGGTTGCTCTGCGCGCCGGTGAAGGCGCCCTTCACGTGGCCGAACAGTTCGCTCTCCAGCAGGGCTTCCGGGATGGCGCTGCAGTTCACCGCGACGAAGGGCCGCGCGGCGCGGCGGCTCGCCTGGTGGATGGCCTTCGCCAGCAGTTCCTTGCCGGTGCCGCTCTCGCCGCGGATCAGCACCGTGGCGTCGCTGCGCGCCACCAGCAACGCCTCGGCCAGCAGCTCTTCCATGCGCGCGCTGTGGCTCACGATGTGGGCGCGCCAGGCCGCCGGCGCGCTGGGTGCGGCGTCGGCCGCCGGCGGCGCCACGGCCAGCGCCTGCGCCACCTGCTCGAGCAGCAGCTTGCCGTCGAAGGGCTTGGTGAGGTAGGTGAAGACACCGCGCGAGGTGGCCGCCACCGCGTCGGGGATGGTGCCGTGCGCGGTGAGCAGGATGACCGGCAGCGCGGGGTGCTTCTCGTGGATGCGCTCGAACAGCGCCATGCCGTCGGCGCCGGGCAGCTGCACGTCGCTGATCACCAGCTGCGGGCGCTTCAGCGCCAGCTGCGCCAGCGCGGCTTCGGCCGACTCCGCGCTGCTGACGCGGTAGCCGGCGGCCGTGAGCCGCATCGACAGCAGCCGCAGCAGGTCGGCGTCGTCGTCGACCAGCAGCACGTGCGCGCCGGCGGGTGCGCTGGCCGGCTGGGTCATGGGGCCTTGCCGGGCGCCGAACCCGCGGGCGCCGGCGGGCGCGGCGCCGACAGGCTGCGCTCGATGGCCTTCAGCGCCTCGAGCTGGCTGCCCAGCTGCTCGAGCCGGCGCTGCTGGTCGCGCAGCACCTGGCCCTGGCGCTCGATCTGCTCCTCCAGCCGGCGCTGCTCGGCCAGCCGCCCCTGCAGCAGCCGCGCCAGCGACTGCCACGGCGCCTTCGCGCCCGGCCGCGCCAGCGGCTCCAGCAGAGCCAGCGCACGCGGCAGGTCGCCATTGCCGCGGCTCTGGCCCAGCAGCAGGGCGAGCTCGAGCGCGGCGGCCGGGTCGTCGGTGGTTTCGCTCAGGCGCGCCTGCTCGCGCGCGATCTCGGCCGGCGTCAGTTCGCGCAGGCGGTCGCTGAAGGCGAGCAGGCGGCGCGCGGCGGCGTCGGCCACCACGGCGGGATCGGGTTCGGCCGGCGGCGGCGGGGGTGGCGGCGGGGGCGGCGGCAAGGCCGGCAGCGGCTCGGGCGGCGGGGCTGCCGTCACCGGCGGCGGCGTGGTCGCCACGCCCGGCGGCCAGGCCGCGCAGCCGCTCAGCAGGGCCGCCAGCAGCCACGCGCCGGCCAGGCGGTGTGCGGGAAAGGGCGGCGGCTCAGTCGGCAAGGGCATGGGGTAGTTCGATGCGGAAAAGGGCGCCCGGTCGTCCAGGCCGGTTGGGTTGCAGCGCGACGCGGCCGCCGTGCGCGGCCACCGTCTCGGCGACGATCGACAGTCCGATGCCGGTGCCCGCGAGCGCACCGTCGTCGGGCTGCAGCTGGCCCCGGAAGAAGGGCTCGAAGATCCGGTCGCGTTCGGCGTCCGGCACACCCGGCCCCTGGTCGGCCACCTCGATGCGCAGGCCGTCGCCGTCGCGCACCAGGGCGATGGTGATGGTAGCGCCGGGCGGGCTGTAACGAATCGCATTGACCAGCAGGTTGCCGATGGCGCTGGCCAGCAGCTCGGCGTCGATCTCGGCCACCACCGGCCCGCCACTCACTTCGACGTGCAGGCCGCGGGCCTGCCACAGCAGCCGCTGCTCCTGCACGAGGCGCTGCACCAGCTCGCCCACCTCCACCGGCCGCCGCACCAGGCGTTGCGCCGCGAAGGCGGCGGCGTTGAAGCGCAGCAGGTCCTCGATGCGGCTCTGCAGCGCCGCGGTGTTGTCGTGCAGGATGCGCGCCACCTCGCGCTGGTTCTCCGACAGCGGCCCGGCCACCTCGTCCTGCAGCAGGGCCACGCCCTCGCGCAGCGCGGCCAGCGGGGTCTTCAGTTCGTGCGAGACGTGGCGCAGGAAGCGCGCCTTGTCGGCCTCCAGGGTCTGCAGGCGCCGGCGCAGGCCCTCCAGGCGACGCCCGAGCTGGCGCACGTCGGCCGGGCCGCGGATCTCGATGCGGTCGTCGAAGCGGTTCTCGCCCAGGGCCACGATCGCGGTCTCCACGCGGCGCAGCGGCCGTGCGAACCACAACGCCAGCACCAGCGCCAGCAGCAGCGCCACCGCCAGGCCCACCGCCACCAGCCGCGCCACCGCGCTGCGCCCGGCCTCCAGCTCGGCCTGCAGCTCGGCGTTGCGCTGTTCGGTGACGCCGCGCACCTGCTCGGCCATCTGGCTGTGCAGGGCGTCGAGCTCGCGGAAGGCCTGGGCGAGTGCGCGGTCGCTGACCGTCGCTGGCGCGGCCGAGACCTGCCGCTCGATGAGGGCGCGCTGGGCCCTCCAGCGTTCCACCAGGTCGGGCTTCACGGCCTCCTCGGCCAGCGCGCGCACGTGGCCTTCGGCGTCCGCGGCGGCGCGCTGGTAGGCGGCCGACAGCGACTCGTCGCGCAGCACCAGGTACTGCCGCGCGGCGCGCTCCATCGACAGGCCCTGTTCGCCCACCCGTTCGGCATGTCCGCTCAGTTGCAGCGTACGCTCGGCGCCGGCGCGGCTCTGCTGCAGCAGCCGCTCCATCGTCAGCTGGCTGCGCAGCGCCACCGCGCCCAGCAGCGTGGCCACCAGCAGGAAACCCACCAGCAGCAGCTGGCGGAACGAAGGGCGCGGAAGGTTCAAGGGCAGCAGGGCCTTGGGCGAAGCGCGCGATTCTAGGTACCCTGTCGCGCGCCGACATGCCATGGTCATGTGCGGCGCCTAGGCTTTGTGCCTGCCCACGAGCAAGAGGAGACGAACCGATGAAGCGACATCCCTGGATCCTGGTGCTGGCCGTGCTGGTCGCCGGCACCGCCTGCGCCAGCCGCGGCGGCGACGACGAAGGCCACGGCGACGGCCGTGCCCGCACCGCGCAGCTGGGCCCGCGGCCCTTCTTCCTGGTGAACGAGATGAGCGACGGCGCGCTCAAGCAGCGTCTGCAGGCCTGCACGCAGCGCGAGCGCTTCACCGCCCGCGACTTCTCCATCGGCCACCGCGGCGCGGCGCTGCAGTTCCCCGAGCACACGAAGGAGTCGTACGAGGCCGGCGCGCGCATGGGCGCGGGCATCGTCGAGTGCGACGTGACGTTCACCAAGGACAAGGAGCTGGTCTGCCGCCACGCGCAGAACGACCTGCACACCACCACCAACATCCTGGCCACGCCGCTGGCGGCCACCTGCATCCGGCCGTTCACGCCGGCCACCTTCGACGCCGCGGGCAACCTGCTCACGCCGGCCAGCGCCGAGTGCCGCACCAGCGAGATTACGCTGGCGCAGTTCAAGACCCTGCGCGGCAAGATGGATGCCTTCAACCCGCGCGCCCGCACCGTGGCCGAGTACATGGCCGGCACCGCGAACTTCCGCACCGACCTCTACGCCGGCCCCACCAGCGGCACGCTGCTCACGCACAAGGAGAGCATCGAGCTCTTCAGGCGCCTGGGCGTGAAGATGACGCCGGAGCTGAAGAACGCCAGCGTCGCGATGCCCTTCGACGGCTTCACGCAGCAGGCCTATGCGCAGAAGATGATCGACGAATACAAGCAGGCCGGCGTGCGGCCGCGCGACGTGTTCCCGCAGTCGTTCAGCAAGGACGACGTGCTGTACTGGGTGCAGAACGAACCGGCCTTCGGCCGCCAGGCGGTGTTCCTGGACGACGCCAACACGATGGCCGACGTGCCGGGTGCCGCCGAACTGCGCAGCTACCGGCAGCAGGGCATCCGCATCTGGGCGCCGCCGACCTTCGTGCTGATCACCGCCGACGCCAGCGGCAACCTGCTGGCGTCGCAGGCGGCGCGCGACGCGAAGGCGGCCGGTCTCGAGATCATCACCTGGACGCTGGAGCGCTCGGGCATCCTGGCCGACGGCGGCAACGGCTTCTACTACCAGACCTTCGACAGCGCGATCAGGCGCGAGGGCGACCTCTACCGCGTGATCGACGTGCTGGCCAGGGACGTGGGCGTGCTCGGCATCTTCAGCGACTGGGCGGCGCCGGTCACCTTCTATGCGAACTGCATGAACCTGGACTGAGCGAAGCCGCGGGCCGGGCTCACATGCCGGCGTAGTTCGGCCCGCCGCCGCCCTCGGGCGTGACCCAGACGATGTTCTGCGTCGGGTCCTTGATGTCGCAGGTCTTGCAGTGCACGCAGTTCTGCGCGTTGATCTGCAGGCGCTCGCCGGCGCCGTCGGGCACGAACTCGTAGACGCCGGCCGGGCAGTAGCGGGCCTCGGGCCCGGCGTAGCGCGACAGGTTCACGGCCACCGGCACGCGCGGATCCTTCAGCGTCAGGTGCGCGGGCTGGTCTTCCTCGTGGTTGGTGTTGCTGACGAACACCGAGGCCAGCCGGTCGAAGGTGAGCACGCCGTCGGGCCTGGGGTAGCGGATGGGCTCCACCTGCCCGGCGGCGTGCAGCCGTTCGTTGTCGCGCGTGTGGTTGTGCAGCGTCCACGGCGGGCTCTGGATGCCGAGCTTGGGCAGCAGCCACTGCTCGATGCCCGTCATCAGCGTGCCGATGGTGTTGCCGCGCTTGAACCACTGCTTGAAGTTGCGGCTCTTGTGCAGCTCGGCGTGCAGCCAGCTCTTCTCGAAGGCCTGCGGGTAGGCGTCGAGCACGTCGTGCGCGCGGCCGGCGGCCAGCGCCGGCTGAAGGGCCTCGGCGGCCAGCATGCCGCTCTTGATCGCCGCATGGCTGCCCTTGATGCGCGACGCGTTCAGCGTGCCGGCTTCGCAACCCACCAGCGCGCCGCCGGGGAACGCGAGCTTGAGCAGCGCATTCAGCCCGCCCGCCGAGATGGCGCGCGCGCCGTAGCCGATGCGCTTGCCGCCTTCGAGATGGGCGCGGATCGCCGGGTGCGTCTTCCAGCGCTGCATCTCCTCGAAGGGGCTGATCCAGGGGTTCTGGTAGTCGAGGCCGGTGACGAAGCCCAGGGTGACCTGGTTGCCCTGCATGTGGTACAGGAAACCGCCGCCGTAGGTGTGCGCGTCCATCGGCCAGCCGGCGGTGTGCACCACGAGGCCGGGCTGCGCCTTCTCCGCCGGCATTTCCCACAGCTCCTTCACGCCCAGGGCGAAGGTCTGCGGGTCGCGGCCCTCGTCGAGCTGGAAGCGCTCGATCAGCTGGCGGCCCAGGTGGCCGCGCGCACCTTCGGCGAACACCGTGTACTTCGCGGTGAGCTCCATGCCGAGCTGGAAGCCGCCGTGCGGCTCGCCGTCCTTGCCCACGCCCATGTTGCCGGTGGCCACGCCACGCACGGCGCCCTTGTCGTCGTAGAGCACCTCGGCGGCGGCGAAGCCGGGGAAGATCTCGACGCCGAGGCCTTCCGCCTGCTCGGCCAGCCACTTCGTCACCGCGCCCAGGCTGATGACGTAGTTGCCGTGGTTGTGGAAGCAGTCGGGGATCAGGCCCTGCGGCGTCTGGCGCGCGTCGGTCTCGGACAGGAACAGCACCTGGTCGGCCGTGACGGGCTGCAGCAGCGGTGCGCCGCGCGCCTTCCAGTCGGGGAACAGTTCGTCGAGCGCGCGCGGGTCCATCACGGCCCCCGACAGGATGTGCGCGCCCGGCTCCGAGCCCTTCTCCAGCACCACCACCGAGACCTCGGGGTCGAGCTGCTTCAGGCGGATCGCGGTGGCCAGCCCGCCGGGCCCGCCGCCGACGACCACGACGTCGTACTCCATCGCTTCGCGGGGTCCGTGGGCGGCGAGGATCTCTGCGGGCGTCATGGCCTGGCTCCGGTGTTGGAAGGGGTGCGTGACAAGCGCGCGCGATTCTACGAGGGGGGTGTGGCGTCCCTTCTAGGTTGTCGCCTCCACCTGCGGGGCGTGAATTGCTGGCGCTTCGCGCGGCGTCAAACAAGGGGGCAGGGGCCTTCTCCGCTCCCCTAGGGATGTTCCGGATGCAGCGGCCGGCCGGACCATGCGTTCACCCAAACACGGAGGGCGACACCATGAAGAGGACTCTGATCTCGCTGGCCCTGATCTCCGCCGCGCTGCAGGCGCAGGCCGGCGTCACGCTGTACACGAACGAAGCGGCCTACCTGGCGGCGGTGGGGGCCACGCGCACCTACGTCGACTTCGCCGGCTCGCCCGGCGCGGTGGTGGGCGGCGGCAGCTTCACGCCCGACGTGACCTTCGGCAGCTGCACCAGCCCCAACGCGCCGGGCAGCTGCAGCACCAACGTCCTGCACAGCAGCAACGCCATCACCGACACCGGCGGCGGCACGGCGCCGAACGGCGTGGGCAGCCTGGCCTGGCGCTTCAACCTCAACGACGTGTTCGCGTTCAGCTTCCACTACATCAGCGGCGCCATCGACTCGATCAACCTGGTCGACACCGCGCTGAACCTCAGCAGCGTCGACACCACGTCGGCCGGCGGCTTCATCGGCCTGGTCAGCGATGGCGCGGCCTTCTATGGCGGCATCGGCGTGAACGCCATCTTCCCCGGCGGCGGCTTCGACCGCTACTTCATCGACGACTTCCGCATCAGCGATCGCGGCAACGCCGTGCCCGAGCCCGGCGCACTGGCGCTGGTGGGGCTGGCGCTCGGCGCCGCGGCGCTGGTCAGGCGGCGCGCTGCAGCCAGGCCGGCGTCGCCAGCCCCAGCAGCGTGAGGGCCAGCGAGCCCAGCACGTGGGTGGCCACCGTCGCGGCCGCCCAACCCACGCGGCCCTGCTGAAGGGCCGCGACCACTTCCGCAGAGAAGGTCGAGAAGGTGGTCAGCCCGCCCAGGAAGCCGGTGATCACGAACAGCCGCCACTCCGGCGCCAGCGCGGGCAGCTGCGCAAACAGCGCCACCGCCACGCCGACGAGATAGCCGCCCACCAGATTCGCAGTCAGCGTGCCGGGAGGCAGCGTAGGGAAGAGGTGGTTCATGCCGACGCTCAAGCCCCAACGCGACAGCGCACCCAGGGCAGCGCCCAGGCTGATGGCAAACACGGCGGACCACATCGGCACGATTATGTCCAGCCTCATCAAGCTTCCCGCCACGGAACCGGCTCTGCCGGGCCGTTGGCGGACGGCCCCCTCGGGGGGTAGCGAGCGCTAGCGAGCTTGGGGGCGCACGTTCAGGCCGGCAACAGCCCCAGCGGCCGGCTCTCGCTGAACACCGGTTGCGATTCGTCGCCCTGTGCCGCCACCGCGCGCGAGCGGCCCTGGCGCTTGGCTTCGTACAGCGCCTGGTCGGCGCGGCGCAGCGCCGCATCGAGGCTCTCGCCGGCGCGCACCTGCACCAGGCCGAAGCTCAGGCTCAGCGTCGGCAGCTGGGCCGACAGGGCGCGCGACTGCACCCCGGCCACGATGCGCGCGGCCACGCCCATCGCGTCGGCCGTTCCCGCGCGGCGCAGCAGCAGCGCGAACTCGTCGCCGCCGTAGCGGCCGGCCACGTCCACGGCGCGCAGGTGCTCCTGGACGCTCACCGACACCAGGCACAGCGCCCGGTCGCCGGCGGCGTGGCCCAGGTGGTCGTTGATCTGCTTGAAGTGGTCGACGTCGAACAGCAGCAGCACGGCGCTGCCGGCGGGGTCGTGCAGCAGGGCCTGCTGGGCCAGCTCGGTGAAGTGGCGGCGGTTGGGCACCTGGGTCAGCGCGTCCAGGTTGGCCAGGTGGCGCAGGCGGCGGCGCGACTCGCGCAGTTGCCGCTCGGTGCGGTCGCAGGCCAGCGTGAGGGCGACGAAGCCCAGCACCACGCCTGACAGCGTGGCGGCCGTGGTGCGTGCCTGCGCGGTCAACGCCGAAAGGCTCGCGCCGCCGTCGGGCAGCAGGCCGGCGATGCCGGGCGCGAAGGCGGCCAGCGCCATCGTCGCGCCCAGGCCCTGCAGCGGCGCGCCTTCGTCGCTGCCGGGCGCCATGAACAGCACCGCGGCGGCGTACAGGTGCACCACGAGCCCGGTGGCGACGAGCAGCCACCCGGCATCGGGCCCCAGCCCGAGCGGGCCGGCGAAGGCGAGCACCAGTGCTGCCACCAGCAGCGCGGCGTCGTTGGCGGCACGGCCCGGCCAGGGTTCGCGGGCATGGAAGCGGCGCAGGCCGATCAGCGTGACCAGCGGCCACTGCAGCAGCAGCGGCGTGGCGAGCGCGTCGCCCCAGTCGCCGGGCACCAGCGCCGCCAGCGCCACGCCCGCCGCGGTGAGCCACAGCGCCGCCACCCACCACGCCCAGCCCGCGTAGCGCGGGCGGCGAAGGCCGAATGCCGTCACCGAGCCGGCGGCCAGCGCCAGCACGCCGGCGGCGAACAGCGAGCTCTCGGGAGCGGTGGACATGGTGTCTTCATTGTCGGCAGCCTTCGATAACCCTCCTTCGCCCGTACGGGGGTGCATTGCAACGGGTTGCTACGGTCGCCGCCGCGAGGCCTCTGTCAGCCCGTTGGGTACCATTCCCGTTGTCGATCGATTGGCAGATTTCAGCTGGAGCGGCCGCATGGCAATGGACGTGGTGGATTTCGAGATCAAGGGCGCCGAGATGCAGTTCGTCGAGGTCGAGCTCGACCCCGGCGAGGCCGCCGTCGGCGAAGCCGGCAGCATGTTCTTCATGGACGCCGGCATCACGATGGACACCGTGTTCGGCGACGGCAGCAACCAGGGCGGCGGCCTGTTCGGCAAGCTGCTGGGCGCCGGCAAGCGGCTGATCACCGGCGAATCGCTGTTCACCACCGTCTACACCAACAGCGGCAGCAGCAAGCAGCGGGTGGCCTTCGGCGCGCCGTACCCCGGCAAGATCATCCCGATGGACCTGGCCAAGATGGGCGGCATGCTGATCTGCCAGAAGGACGCCTTCCTGTGCGCCGCCCGCGGCGTGTCGCTGGGCATCGCGCTGCAGAAGAAGATCAGCACCGGCTTCTTCGGCGGCGAGGGCTTCATCATGCAGAAGCTCGAGGGCAACGGCCTGGCCTTCGTGCATGCCGGCGGCACCGTGGTGCGGCGCGAGCTGCAGCCGGGGCAGACGCTGCTGGTGGACACCGGCTGCGTGGTGGCCTACACGCCGAACGTGAACTTCGAGATCCAGTACGTCGGCAAGATCAAGACGGCGCTGTTCGGCGGCGAGGGCCTGTTCTTCGCCAAGCTGTCCGGCCCCGGCACGATCTGGCTGCAGAGCCTGCCGTTCTCGCGCCTGGCCTCCCGCGTGTTCGCGGCGGCGCCGCAGACGGGCGGCTCGCGCGAGGAGTCCACGCTCGGCGGGCTGGTGGGTGGCGGCGGCCTGCTGGGGGGCATCCTGGGCGGCGACGACGAGTGAACACCCTGCGAATCCTGGCAGCGGCCCTCGCGCTGGCCGCCACGCTGCCGGCCCTGGCAGCCCGGCCGATCTTCGTGCTGAACTCGCTCGACGCCGACATCAGCGTGATCGACCCGGTGAGCTTCCAGCCGGTCAAGCGCGTGCCCACCGGCAAGGAGCCGCACCACCTGTACCTGGCGCCCGACGAGAAGACGCTGATCGTCGCCAACGCCACCGGCAACACGCTGACGTTCCTCGACCCGACCAACGGCAACGTGCTGCGCACGGTGCCGAAGATCCTCGACCCCTACCACCTGCGCTTCTCGCCCGACATGAAGTGGTTCGTGACCGCGGCGAACCGGCTCAACCACGTCGACATCTACAAGTGGAACGGCGCCGATGCGCCGGAGCCCTTCGCGCTGGTGAAGCGCATCGACGCGCCGCGCACGCCCAGCCACCTCAACATCGACAGCAAGAGCACGGTGGTCTATGCGTCGATGCAGGACAGCGACGAGCTGATGGCGATCGACCTCGCCACGCAGACGCCGCGCTGGAAGATCAAGGTCGGCAAGCTGCCGGCCGACGTGTTCCTCACCGCCGACGACCGCACGCTGCTGGTGGGCCTCACCGGCGACCGCTTCGTCGAGGCCTACGACGTGAGCGGGCCGCAGCCCAAGCTCGTCAAGCGGATCCCCACCGGCGACGGTGCCCACGCGTTCCGCGCGCGCGGCGACAGGCGCCACGTGTTCGTGAGCAACCGAGTGGCCAACACCATCAGCCTGATCGACACCCAGTCGCTCGCGGTGGTCGCCGAGTACCCGGCGCCGGGCGGGCCGGACTGCATGGAGATGCTGGCCGACAACCGCACGCTGCTGGTCAGCTCCCGCTGGGCGCGCCGCCTGAGCTTCATCGACATCGAGCAGAAGAAGGTGGTGCGGCAGATCGAAGTCGGGCGTTCGCCGCACGGCGTGTGGACGCTGGACCATGCACCGCGCCAGTAGCACGGCCCTGCTGCTGCTCGCCGCCCCCGCCGCGCTGGCGGCGGCCTGCGGCCGGCCGGTCTACCTGACCTTCGACACCGGCCACATGGGCGTGGCCCCGCTGGTGGCCGAGGTGCTGAAGCGGCAGGACGTGAAGGTCACGTTCTTCCTCGCCAACGAGCGCACGCAAATCGGCGGCACGAGCCTGGACGACGCCTGGAAGCCCTGGTGGCAGGCGCGCGCCGCCGAAGGCCACGCCTTCGGCAGCCACACCTGGGACCACGACAGCTGGCTGGCCGACGTGCCGGCCGGCCTGCGCGTGAAGCCCTCGCAGGGCGGCCACGCCGGCCAGGCGCGCACACTCGACGCGAAGGCCTACTGCGCCGAGCTGGAGAAGCCGGCGCAGCGCTTCGCGCAGATGACCGGCCAGCCGATGGGATCGATCTTCCGCGCGCCCGGCGGCAAGACCTCGCCGAAGCTGCTGCAGGCCGCTGCCGCCTGCGGCTGGACCCACGTGGGCTGGGCTCCGGCGGGTTTCCTGGGCGACGAGCTGCCGAGCGAGCGCTACCCGAACGCGCAGCTGCTCGAGCGCGCGCTGAAGGACATCCGGCCCGGCGACATCCTGGTGGCGCACCTGGGCATCTGGTCGCGCCACCAGGCCTGGGCGCCCGAGGTGCTGGAGCCGCTGATCGAGGGTCTGAAGGCCCGCGGCCTGTGCTTCGCGACGCTGCGCGAGCACCCGCAACTCGCCGCTGCGGCGAACCGGGGGCGTTGATGGGGGCGCTCGTCGACCTGTTCGGCACCGCGCAGCAGTGGCTGTTCGAACGCGCGATGCAGCCGCTGCTGTTCGGCCTGGGCATGGGCAACCTGCTGGAGGACGGTTATGCCGCCACCGGCTGGCTGCTGGTGGGTCTGCTGCAGATCGCCGTGATGCTGACCCTGTTCGCCGCGCTCGAGCGCTGGCGGCCCGTGGAAGCGGTGAGCGACCGCGCCGCGGTGCGCGTGGACGTGATCTACACGCTGATCCACCGCCTGGGGCTGGTGCGCGTGGTCCTGTTCCTCACGCTCGGGCCGCTGTGGGACGGGCTGGCCGGGCAGCTGCGCGTCGCGGGGCTCTCGACCTTCTCGGTCGACGGCCTGTGGCCGGGCGTCACCGATGTCGCCTGGGTCAGCTTCGTGATCTACCTGCTGCTGTTCGACGCGGTGGACTACGCGATCCACCGCGCCCAGCACCGCTTCGGCTGGTGGTGGCAGCTGCACGCGCTGCACCACAGCCAGCGCCAGATGACGATGTGGTCCGACAACCGCAACCACCTGCTCGACGACGTGCTGCGCGACAGCATCTTCGTCGCGGTGGCGCTGCTGCTGGGCGTGCCGCCGGCCCAGTTCGTGGCCGTGGTGGCGGTGATGCAGCTGATGGAAAGCCTCTCGCACGCCAACGTGCGCCTCTCGTTCGGGCCGCTGGAGCGCGTGTTCGTCAGCCCGCGCTTCCACCGCCAGCACCACGCCATCGGCATCGGGCACGAATCGAACGGCCCCGGCACGCTGGGCGGCTGCAACTTCGCGGTGCTGTTCCCGCTGTGGGACCTGCTGTTCCGCAGCGCGCGCTTCGACGGCGGCACCGAGCCCACCGGCGTGCGCGACCAGCTGCAGGGCCGCGACTACGGCCGCGGCTTCTGGGCGCAGCAGTGGCTGGGGCTCAAGCGCCTGGCGGGCGCCCGCTGATGGCGGCGGTGTTCGACGCCTTCTGGCGCGCGGTGGTGCACTGCATGCACCCGCGCGTCATCCTGTGGTCGCTGCTGCCGCTGTTGCTGGCCGGCGGGCTGGTCGGCACGCTGGGCTGGGCCTACTGGGAAAGCACGGTGGCGGCGGTGCGCGGCGCGCTGGAGCAGTGGTCGCTGGTGGCGGCGATGCTGAAGTGGCTGGACAGCGTGGGGGCAGGCACGCTGCGTTCGCTGCTGGCGCCGCTGATCGTGGTGGCGCTGTCGGTGCCGGTGATCGTGGTCCTCACGCTGCTGCTGGTGGCGCTGGTCGTCACGCCTGCGGTGGTGCGCATGGTCGCGGCGCGCCGCTTCCCGGACCTGCAGCGCCTGGAGGGCGGCACCTGGTGGCAGGGGCTCGTGTGGTCGCTGGCCTGTACCGCGGCCGCGCTGGCGGCGCTGGTGCTGTCGATCCCGCTCTGGTTCGTGCCGCCGCTGGTGGTGGTGCTGCCGCCGTTGATCTGGGGCTGGCTCACCTGCCGCGTGTTCGCCTTCGACGTGCTGGCCTCGCACGCCAGCGCCGCCGAGCGGCGCCAGCTGCTGCACCGACGCCGCTGGCCGCTGCTGGCCATCGGCGTGGCCTGCGGCTATCTGGGCGCGCTGCCCTCGCTGCTGTGGGCCGCCAGCGCCGCCACGCTGATCTTCGCGCCCATCCTGGTGGTGGTGTCGGTCTGGCTCTACACCGTGGTGTTCGCGTTCGCCTCCTGCTGGTTCGCGCACTACGCGCTGGCCGAGCTGCAGCGGCTGCGCGGCACCACCCAACTGACTTCGGAAGTGAGTGCATGAACATCGGGCTCATCATCGTCGGCGACGAGATCCTGTCGGGCAAGCGGCGCGACGCGCACATGCCCAAGGTGATCGAGATCCTGGCCGCGCGCGGCCTGATGCTGTCCTGGGCGCGCTACGTGGGCGACGACCGCCCGCGCATCACCGCCGCGCTGAAGGACGCCTTCGAGGGCGGCGACCTCGTGTTCAGCTGCGGCGGCATCGGCGCCACGCCCGACGACCACACCCGCCCCTGCGCCGCCGCAGCGCTGGGTGTCGGCATGGAGTTGCACCCGCGGGCGCGCGAACTCATCCTGGAGCGCATGCGCGACGTGGCGGCCGAGCAGGGCAAGCCCTACGAGCCGGAGCGCGAGGACAACGTGCACCGCCTCAACATGGGCGTGTTCCCGGTGGGTGCGGAGATCATCCCGAATCCGTACAACAAGATCGCCGGCTTCTCGGTGCGCCACGTGCACTTCGTGCCCGGCTTCCCGGTGATGGCCTGGCCGATGATCGAATGGGTGCTGGACCAGCGCTACGCCCACCTGCACGGCGGCGCGCGCAGCCACGAGCGTTCGGTGATCGTGTTCGGCGCGATGGAAGCCACGCTGACCCCGCTGATGGAGGACATCGAGGCCCGCTTCCCGGGCGTGAAGGTGTTCAGCCTGCCCAGCGTGGACCACCCCGAGTACGGCCGCCACATCGAACTGGGCGTGAAGGGCCTGGGCGACATGCAGCCGGCGTATGCGGCGCTGCGCGCGGGCCTCGACGCGGTTGGTGCGAAGACGGGCCCAGAACTGGTGCGTTGAGCGCGGCGGAGGGGCTCCACAACGGTGCATCCGGCGGGGCCGGGACGGTGCGCGACCCAGGTGGCGCCCCGAAAGGCTGCCGGCATGCTTTCTGCTAAATTCCCCTGCGCCTACTTGGGGCCATTCGCGGCTCCATCCGCACACCCCGCATACCAATCCACGAGCCCCCGCTAGGAGAGATCTGAATGGCAAAGACCGTTGCCGACGTGATGAAGATGGTGAAGGAGAACGAAGTCAAGTTCGTCGACTTCCGCTTCACCGACACCCGCGGCAAGGAACAGCACGTCAGCGTGCCGGTGTCCCACTTCGACGAGGACAAGTTCAGCTCGGGCCACGCCTTCGACGGCTCGTCGATCGCCGGCTGGAAGGGCATCGAGGCGTCGGACATGCTGCTGATGCCGGATCCGAACACCGCCAACATCGACCCGTTCTTCGAAGAGCCGACGCTGATCCTCACCTGCGACGTGCTGGAACCCGGTGACGGCAAGCCCTACGAGCGCGACCCGCGTTCGCTGGCCAAGCGCGCCGAGGCCTACCTGAAGAGCAGCGGCATCGGTGACGCCGCCTTCTTCGGCCCCGAGCCCGAGTTCTTCATCTTCGACCAGGTCAAGTGGAACGTGGACATGTCCGGTTCCTCGTGCAAGGTCTTCTCCGAGGAAGCGCCCTGGAACACCGGTGCAGACTTCGAGGGCGGCAACATGGGCCACCGCCCGGCGCTCAAGGGCGGCTACTTCCCGGTGCCCCCGGTCGACAGCTTCCAGGACATGCGCAGCGAGATGTGCCTGATCCTCGAATCGCTGGGCATCCCGGTCGAGGTCCACCACCACGAGGTGGCGGCGCCCGGCCAGTGCGAGATCGGCACCAAGTTCAGCACGCTGGTGCAGCGTGCCGACTGGCTGCTGCTGCAGAAGTACGTGATCCACAACGTGGCCCACGCCTACGGCAAGACCGCCACCTTCATGCCCAAGCCCGTGGTCGGCGACAACGGCAGCGGCATGCACGTGCACCAGAGCGTGTGGAAGGACGGCAAGAACCTGTTCGCCGGCGACGGCTACGCGGGCCTGTCGGAGTTCGCGCTGTACTACATCGGCGGCATCATCAAGCACGCCCGTGCGCTGAACGCGATCACCAACCCCGGCACCAACAGCTACAAGCGCCTGGTGCCCGGTTTCGAGGCCCCGGTGAAGCTGGCCTACTCGTCGCGCAACCGCTCGGCTTCGATCCGCATCCCGTACGTGGCCAACCCGAAGGGCCGCCGCATCGAGGTGCGCTTCCCCGATCCCACCTGCAACCCGTACCTCGGCTTCGCCGCGATGCTGATGGCGGGCCTGGACGGCGTGGAGAACAAGATCCATCCGGGCGAGGCCGCCACGAAGGACCTGTACCACCTGCCGCCGGAAGAGGACGCGAAGATCCCGACCGTCTGCTCGAGCCTGGACCAGGCGCTCGACTACCTGGACAAGGACCGCGCGTTCCTCACCAAGGGCGGCGTGTTCACCGACGCCTACCTCGACGCGTACATCGAGCTGAAGATGCAGGAAGTGACGCGCTTCCGCATGACGACCCACCCGGTCGAGTTCGACATGTACTACTCGCTGTAACGGGCCGGATCTTCCGAGCAACAGGGCGGGCCTCCGGGCCCGCCCTTGTTCTTTTTGGTGCGCGACAATCGGGCATCGCTTCGCCGCACTGGACCTCCATGACCCGCATGCACCTGCTGGCGCCGCTCGCTGGCCTGGCCCTCGCCGCCGGCGCCCTGCCGGCGCAGGCCCAGGAGACGAAACCCGTCTACCGCTGCCCCGGCCCGCCCGTGCTCTACACCGACGCGCTGTCGGCCAACGAGGCCAAGGAGAAGGGCTGCCGCGTGATCGAGGGCACCCCGGTGACGGTGGTGCCGGCCACCAAGCCGCGCACGCCGCCGGCTGCGGCCTCCGGCGCCGCGCGCAACGGCGGCGAGAAGGTCGACCCTGCCGACCAGCGCGCGCGCGACAGCGACGCGCGGCGCATCCTCGGCGAGGAACTGCGGCGCGAGGAGGAGAAGCTCGCCGCGATGAAGAAGGACTTCGGCAACGGCGAGCCCGAGCGCCGCGGCGACGAGCGCAACTACCAGAAGTACCTCGACCGCGTGAACGAGATGAAGGCCGCCATCGCGCGCAAGGAGAGCGACATCGCCGCGATCCGCCGCGAGCTGGCCAAGCTGCCGCAGTGAGCGCGCTGCCGCCGGGGAGCGCGGCCAGCGGCTTCGATCCCTTCGACCAGCTGGCCACGATGGTGGCGCTGGTGGCACCCGACGGCCGCTGCCTGCAGGCCAACTCGGCACTCGAGAACACCATCGGGCTGTCGCGCCGTGCGCTGCGCCGCGGCAGCGTGCTCGACTGGCTGGCCGAACCCGCGCAGCTGCGCGACACGCTGCAGCTGGTGGCGCGCAACGAGGTGGCCACCAGCCGCTTCGACGCGCAGCTCAGGCGCAGCGCCGCGGGCGCCGGCGAGCTGCCCATCCACGTGATCGTCAGCCAGACCGAGGCGCCCGACCGCGTGCTGGTGGAGATGATCGAGATCGAGCAGCAGATCCGGCTCGACCGCGAGGAACGCACGCACGGCCTGGCGCAGGCCAACAAGGAGCTGGTGCGCAACCTGGCGCACGAGATCAAGAACCCGCTGGGCGGCATCCGCGGCGCGGCGCAGCTGCTGGCGATGGAAGTGACCTCGCGCGAGCTCACCGAGTACACGCGGGTCATCATCCAGGAGGCCGACCGCCTGCAGGCCCTGGTGGACCGGCTGCTCGCGCCGCACCGCCGGCCGCAGGTGGTGGCCGACGTCAACATCCACGAGGTCTGCGAGCGCGTGCGCAGCCTGATCCTGGCCGAGTTCCCGCGCGGCCTCACGCTGCTTCGCGACTACGACACCAGCATCCCCGAGTTCCGCGGCGACCGCGAGCAGCTGATCCAGGCCGTGCTCAACATCGCCCACAACGCCACGCATGCGCTGGCCGACCGCATCGCGCAGGGCGATGCGAAGCTGGTGCTGCGCACGCGGGTGGCGCGGCAGGCAACCTTCGGGCGTCAGCGCTTCCGTCTGGCACTGGAATTGCATATCGAGGACAACGGGCCCGGCGTGCCCGAGGCCATCCGCGATCGCATCTTCCACCCGCTGGTGTCGGGACGCGAGGGCGGCTCAGGGCTCGGGTTGACCCTGGCGCAGACCTTCGTGCAGCAACACCAGGGCACGATCGAATGCGACAGCATGCCGGGACGGACGGTGTTCAAGATCCTGATCCCGCTGCCCTGAGCCAAAAGCCCGGAGCGGCCTGAACGACAAGACGAATGAAACCCATCTGGGTCGTCGACGACGATCAATCCATCCGCTTCGTGCTCGAGAAGGCACTGTCCCGCGAACAGTTCGCGGTGCGCACCTTCAGCAACCCGCGCGACGTGGTCAAGGCCCTCGACGACGATGCGCCGCAGGTGCTGGTGAGCGACATCCGCATGCCCGGCGGCAGCGGCATCGACCTGCTGGCGCAGGTGAAGGAGCGCCATCCGGGCCTGCCGGTGATCATCATGACGGCGTTCTCCGACCTCGACAGCGCCGTCAGCGCGTTCCAGGGCGGCGCCTTCGAGTACCTGCCCAAGCCCTTCGACGTCACGGCCGCGGTGGAACTGATCCGGCGCGCGGTGGACGAGAGCCTGCGCGAGGAGGTGGCCGATGCCACCCCGGCGCAGGCGCCCGAGATGCTGGGCCAGGCACCGGCGATGCAGGACGTGTTCCGCGCCATCGGCCGCCTGAGCCAGAGCCAGGTGACCGTGCTGATCACCGGCGAGAGCGGCACCGGCAAGGAACTGGTGGCACGCGCGCTGCACAAGCACAGCCCGCGCGGGCAGGGGCCGTTCATCGCGATCAACACCGCGGCGATCCCGAAGGACCTGCTCGAGAGCGAGCTCTTCGGCCACGAGCGCGGCGCCTTCACGGGCGCGCAGACGACGCGCCGCGGCCGCTTCGAGCAGGCCGACGGCGGCACGCTGTTCCTCGACGAGATCGGCGACATGCCGTTCGACCTGCAGACGCGCCTCTTGCGCGTGCTCAGCGACGGCCAGTTCTACCGCGTGGGCGGCCACCAGCCGCTGAAGAGCAACGTGCGCGTGATCGCCGCCACGCACCAGAACCTGGAGCAGCGCGTGCGCGACGGCGCGTTCCGCGAGGACCTGTTCCACCGCCTGAACGTGATCCGCCTGCGCCTGCCGGCGCTGCGCGAGCGGCGCGAGGACATCCCGATGCTGACGCGCTTCTTCCTCGGCAAGAGCGCGCGCGAGCTCGGCGTGGAGGCCAAGCGCATCACCGACGCCGCGCTCGAGCGCCTGGCCGGCTTCGACTTCCCCGGCAACGTGCGCCAGCTCGAGAACCTCTGCCACTGGCTCACGGTGATGGCGCCGGCGCAGGTGGTGGAAGCCAAGGACCTGCCGCCGGAACTGATGGGCACGATGCCGGCGCCGGCTGTGGCCGCCGGCGAAAGCGTCCCTGCGCCGGTGGCCGGTGGCGGCCTGCCCGCGCCGGCCCTGCCGCCGGCCGTCGCCGGTGCCGAGGCGCCGGCCGTGGCGGGCGCCGCGCCGGCCTGGCTGGGCGACCTGGAGCGCGAGGCGCGGCGCCGGCTCGACGCCGGCGAGCGCGAGGTCTGGGACGCGCTGACGCGCCAGTTCGAGGCCTGCCTGATCCACACCGCGCTCGACCTCACGCGCGGCCGCCGCATCGAGGCGGCGCAGCGGCTCGGCATCGGCCGCAACACCATCACGCGCAAGATCCAGGAACTCGGCCTGGACGACTGATCGCCCGGCCCTCGGTATGGGGCCGAACCACCACAAGGAACGGCGGGCGTCGTGGCCTGGAGAGCGCCCTCCAGGCCGGTCGTGACTTGCGCACGTCGGGGTTCCGGAACTGCGGTCGATATCCGGTCCATCAACATGGATTCCCCGGTGGCCAGGCGCGGCACGATGCCGCGTTGCGCCCCCCGCAGTCGGTTCGCCCATCATGGATCTCTCCCGCCTCCGCATCGGCCAGCGTCTCGCGCTGGTGTTCGGCCTCGTCATCACGGTGTTCGGCGTGATGGCCTTCGTGGCCCATTCGCGCATCGGCGCGCTCAACGCCGAGATCGGCAGCATCGTCGGCGCGCGCTACGGCACCACGGTGCTCGCCAACCAGCTCAAGGGCGCCGTCGGCGACGCCTCGCGCAGCATGCTCAACGTGCTGGTGATGACCGACGACGCGCAGACGAAGAAGGAACTCGAGCAGATCGCCGTGTTCATGAAGGCGCACGACGACACGATGGCGCAGCTGACGGCGCGCGCCACCGACGAGGCCTCGCAGGCCGAGCTGAAGGAGATCACCACGCTGCGCGACCGCTTCGTGCCGGCCCAGGCCGCCTTCGTGAAGATGGTGGCCGAGGGCGGCAAGGAAGAGGCGCTGGTCAAGTACATGTTCTCGGTGCGCGCGGTGCAGAACAAGTACCTGGCGGCCCTGGACAAGCTGGTCGAGACCCAGCACGCGCAGATGCAGGCCGCCGGCGCGGCTTCCGAGGTGACCGCGGCGCGCACCGGCTGGCTGATCGCGGCGCTGGCGCTGGCCGCCACGCTGGCCAGCGTCGCGCTGGGCTTCGTGGCCACGCGCAGCATCACGCGGCCGCTCACGCGCGCGGTGTCGATCGCCAAGACCGTGGCCGCCGGTGACCTGAGCACGCGCATCGAGGTGCGCACGAAGGACGAGACCGGCGAGCTGATGGCGGCGCTGCAGGACATGAACGAAGGCCTGCGCGGCATCGTCGGCAACGTGCGCCAGGGCACCGAGTCGATCGCGGCCGCGTCGTCGCAGATCGCCAGCGGCAACCAGGACCTGTCCAGCCGCACCGAGGCGCAGGCCTCGTCGCTGGAGCACACCACGCTGGCGATCAAGGACCTGGCCGAGACCGTGCGCCACAACGCCGACAGCGCGCGCCAGGCCAGCGAGCTGGCCGGCTCGGCCTGCAGCGTGGCCGCCGAGGGCGGGGCCGTGGTGGCGCAGGTGGTGAAGACCATGGGCTCGATCGACGCGTCGAGCAAGAAGGTGGTCGACATCATCGGCGTCATCGACGGCATCGCGTTCCAGACCAACATCCTGGCGCTGAACGCCGCGGTGGAAGCCGCGCGTGCCGGCGAGCAGGGCCGCGGCTTCGCCGTGGTGGCCGCCGAGGTGCGCACGCTGGCCCAGCGCAGCGCCACCGCGGCGCGCGAGATCAAGGGGCTGATCGGCGTCTCGGCCGCCGAGGTCGAGCGCGGCACCGAACTCGTGGGCCGTGCGGGCTCGACGATGGAGGGCCTGGTGGCCAGCGTGAAGCGGGTCGCCGACATCATCAACGAGATCGCCGTGGCCAGCCAGACGCAGCACCAGGGCATCGAGTCGGTGAACCGCAGCATCGGCCAGATCGACAGCACCACGCAGCAGAATGCGGCGCTGGTGGAACAGGCCGCCGCAGCGGCCGAATCGCTGAAGCAGCAGGCGGCCTCGCTGGAAGGCACGGTCAGCCTGTTCAAGCTCGAGTCCGCGCACGCCTGAGCGTGGCGGACCGGGCCAACCGACTCTAGGAGTACACCGATGAAGACGATCTTCCGCCAGTTCCTGGCGCCTGCCGCGGTGGCGCTGGCCGCCGCCTTCCTGGCTCTCGGGGCCGAGGCCGTCGAGCTCGCCGGCGTGAAGCTGGACGACAGCGCCAAGGTGGCCGGCAAGGACCTCAAGCTGAACGGCGCCGGCGTGCGCACGCGCGCCGTGTTCAAGGTCTACGTGATGGGCCTGTACCTCGGCAAGAAGGAGACCAGCACCGACGCCGTGCTGGCCACCGCCGGCCCGCGCCGCATCACCATCGTGATGCTGCGCGAGGTGAGCGGCGACGACTTCGGTCAGGCCTTCATGACCGGCATCAACAACAACAGCGACAAGGCCGAGAAGGGCAAGCTGCTGAACCAGATGACGCGCCTGGGCGAGCTGTTCCAGGCCGTGCCCGGCGGGCTCAAGAAGGGCGACACGCTGACGGTGGACTGGGTGCCCGAGAAGGGCACGGTCATCGAGCTCAACGGCAAGCTGATCTCCGACCCGCCGCTGCCCGACGTGGCCTTCTACAACGCGCTGCTGAAGATCTGGCTCGGCGAGAAGCCGGCCGACAGCTCGCTGAAGCCGCAGCTGCTGGGCGCTTCCTGATCCCGCGCGGGCCGCGGCCCGCTGCCGCGGCGACGGCCCGCTACGATGCCGCGCGTGGATCCCGCACGCGAGCCGTTCGAACTGGGTGACTGGCTGGTCGACGCGCCGGGCAACCGCCTGCGGCGCGGCACCGACGTGCGTCCGCTGCGCCACAAGGCGATGGCCCTGCTGGTGCTGCTCGCGCAGCGCCCGGGCGAGACCGTGACGCGCGACGAGATCGTCGACGCCGTCTGGGACGGCAACCGCTTCGTCGCGCCGAAGGCGATCAACACCGCGGTGTGGACGATCCGCCAGGCGCTGGGCGACGACCCGGAGTCGCCGCGCTACCTCGAGACCATCGCCAAGAAGGGCTACCGGCTGATCGCGGCGGTGCGACCGGTGGAGCCGGCAGCGCCGGCCCCGGTGGACGCTGCGCCGACCCGTCGCGTCGTGTGGCCTTGGGTCGCCGCGGCGTGCGGCCTGGTGGCCATGTTTGCCGGCGCGTGGCATCTGTGGCCGTCCGTCGCGCCCGGCGCACCGGCGCTGCCGGCACCGACGCCGCTGACCCAGAACCCCGGTCACGAATACCTCGGCCGCCTGTCGCCCGATGGGCGCACGCTGGCCTTCGGCTGGTGGCAGGGGCAGGGCGTGGGCCAGTTGTACCTGCGCGCGGCCGACGACCTGAACGCGGTGCCGCAGCAGGTGAGCGGCGACGCCGGCGAGGTGCAGGGCCTGGCGTGGGCGCCCGATGGCCGGGCGATCGTGTTCGCCGCGCTCTCGGGGCAGGGCCGCTGCACGTTGTGGCTCTACCGCCTCGCCGAGCAGGCGCGGCGCGCGCTGGCCGGCTGCGCCGCGCTCTTCACGCCCAGCGTCGACTGGTCGCCCGACGGCCGCTGGATCGCCTTCGCGGCCGAGGCCGACGGCGTCGGCGGCCTGTTCCGCATCGCGCCCGACGGCAGCGGGCTGCGCCGGCTCACCAGCGCGCCGCCGGCCGCGGCGGCCGATCACCAGCCGGCGTGGTCGCCCGACGGCGCGCGCCTGGCCTTCGCGCGCCAGGACCCGGCCGACGGCACGCGCGACTTCTTCGAGACGACCGCCGACGGCGCAACGCCGCGGCGCCTGTCGCACCTGCACCTGTACACGCTGCACGGCCTGACCTACGACGCCGGCGGGCAGGACCTGGTGTTCTCCACCACGCGCCACGACACCCGGCTGCTGCTGCGCTGGCAGCGCGGCAGCGGCGCGGCGCAACCGCTCGGGCTGGAAGGCAGCGCGCCCGCGCGGGCCGCCGACGGGCGCCTGGTGTACGCGCTGATGCGTTCGCACGTCAGCGTGGCCCGGCTCGACTGGCGCGGCGCCGCGGCTTCGGTGCCGCAGCGCCTGATCAGCTCGGTGGCCAGCGATCGCAGCGCCGATGTCGACCGCACCGGCGGCCGCACCGTCTTCGTCTCGCGCCGCTCGGGCGAGCCCGAACTGTGGCTGGCCGACGCGCGCGGCGAACGGGCGCTGACGCGGCTGAGCGGGCAGCTGGCGTCGCCGGCCTGGTCGCCGGACGGGCGCCAGGTGGCGTTCCTCGGCAACTGCGGGCCGGGCCGGCGCTTCGGCCTGTGCCTGGTGGATGCCGGTGCCGACGCGGTGCCGCGGCCGCTCGCCGCCGACGCCGCCGCCTACGGCCGCCCGGCCTGGCACCCGACGGCGCCGGAGGTCTGGATCGGCAGCGACCGCGGCGGCCGCTGGGCGCTGTGGCGCATCGCCAGCGACGGCAGCGGCCGGGCCGGCACCGTGGACACCGAGCAGCCGATGGCGCGGGCGCTGCAGTGGGCCGCCGACGGCAGCGGCTTCGTCTACCAGCCCGCGTTCAGCCGACGGCTGCGCTGGCGTCCGGCCGCGGGCGGCGCCGAGCGCGAGATCCCGCTGGGAAGCGACGAGGGCGAGGCGCTGGTCGACTGGCGGCTGGACGGCACCGGGCTCGTCGTGCTGGTGCGCGGCGCGCGCGAGCGATTCCTGCGCCTGGACCTGGCCGGCGGCGCGCCCGTGGTGCTGAGCGCGCACGCGCTCGGCACCTTCCCCGAGTTCGCGACCTTCACGCCCGCGGCCGATGGCGCGGTGCTGGTGGACCTGGCCAACACGGCCGTGGCCGACCTGATGCTGCTGCGCTGACGCGCGACATCTTTTGGATCCGCATTGGATGCCGCCGGCGGCGGCGCAACTTGCCCTCCGGTGCCGCACCCGGGTCTACTGCGCGGCCATGTGCAAGCGCATCGCCACCTTCGCGTTGCTGGCCGTGCTGGCCGGCGCCTGCGGCTCTCCCGGGGCCGACCCCTGGGTGGGCACGCCACCGGTGCCGCCCGCAGCGGACGTGACGGTGCTGATGATGGGCAACAGCCACACCGCGTTCAACGCGCTGCCGCAGCAGCTGGACACGATGCTGCGCGCCGGCCTCGCCGGCCCGACGGTGGCCACCGCCGAGGCGCCCGGCTGGATGTTCCTGGACCAGCGCCTGGCCGATGCCGCGTCGATGCGGCTGCTGGACAGCCGGCGCTGGAGCGCGGTGGTGCTGCAGGCGCAGCGCTACAGCACCACGGGCCGCTACAGCTATTCGACGGCGGAAGCGGTGGAACTGGTGCGCCGCGCGCGGCGCCAGGGCGCGCTGCCGGTGCTGTTCCCCGAATGGCCGCGCCGCGGCATCGACGAGACCCAGCGCATCTACGACCTGCACGCGGGCATCGCGCGCGAGGAGCCGGCGTGCGTGGCGCCCGTCGGCCAGGCCTGGGACCTGGCCGCGCGCCGCTTCCCCCAGCTGGCGCTGCACGCCGAGGACGGCAACCACGCCGCGCCGGCGGGCTCGTACCTGGCGGCGCTGATGCTCTACGCCACGATCTCGGGCGCTTCGCCGCTCGCGCTGCCCGACGGCGACAACGGCGTCCCGCCGGCCGTGCAGGCCCAGCTGCGCCAGGTGGCCGCCGACACCGTGCAGGCGGTGCCGCCGCGCCAACACTGCCCGCAGGACACGGTGCGCCCGGCCGCCGCACCGCCCGACTTCAACGCCCGCATGGAGGCCCTGTGGCAGCGGGACCAGCGCCACCACGGCGCGGCGTACATCGCGGCGCGCCGGGCCGCACGCGCCGGCGACGAGGCGCTGGCGCTGCGCTGGCTCGACCGGCTGCAGGCCACCGGGCGCTTCGGCGACCGGCTCGATCCCGACGACTTCGCGAACCTTGCCGCGTCGCCGGCCTACCGCGAACGGGCCGCGGCTTTCGCGGCCGCGGCCCCGCCGGTCGGCACGCCGGAGCGCGTCCGGGAGACGGGCTGCGTCGGGCTGCTGCCCGAGGGCACGGCCTGGGATCCACGGCGCCAGCGCCTGCTGCTCTCCAGCGGCCGCCAGCGCAGCGTGTTCGCGGTCGACGCCGGTGGCGCCTGCCGCCCGCTGCTGGCGCCGGCCGACGGCGGGCTGCTGGCCGTGCTGGGCATGGCGGTGGATGCGGTTGCCGACGAACTGTGGGTGGCCAGCGCCGCCGCGCCGTTCATGCAGCCGGCGAAGCCCGAGGAGGCCGACACCACGCTGCTGGCCCGCATCGACCTGCAGCAGGGCCGCGTGGTGCAGACCTGGCGCCTGCCCGGACCGGGCCTTCTGAACGATCTGGCGCTGGTGGCCGACGGCACCGTCTACGTCACCGAGTCGCGCGGCGGCACGGTGCTCCGGCTGGGCCGCGAGCGGCGCGTGCTGGAGCCGCTGTTCGCGGCCGGCACCTTCGAAGGTCCCAACGGCATCGTTGCGCTCGACGCCGACACCCTGGTGGTGGCCGACTTCCACGGCCTCTGGCTGGTCGAGGGCGCGGCCGGCGGCGCGCCGAGGCGCCGGCCCCTGCGCGCGGCCGACGAACCCTACCTCGGCGGATTCGACGGGCTGGCGCTGGTGCGCCCGGTGGCCGGCGGCGCCGCGCTGGTGGGCATCCAGAACCTGGTGGGCCTGTCGCGCGTGTGGGGGCTGACCGTCGACGTGGCGGCGGCCCGCGTGCAGCCGCGCCTGCTGCTGCGCGGCCATGCCGACCTGCGCAACCCGACCACCGGGGCGATCGCCGGCGACGGGCTCTTCCACTTCATCGCCGACCCGCAGTTGCAGGTGGCGCGCGCCGACGGCAGCCTCACGCCGCTGCCGCCCGGGCGCACCGGGCACCGGCTGCTGTCGCTGCGCCTGCCGGCCGAGCGCTGAGCAGCCGGGCGGTGCCCGCCTCAGCCGAAGATGGTGTCGCTCTGGGCGTGGGCGTGGCCCAGGAAGAGGCGCAGCAGCGGGCCTTCGCTGTCGTGTTCCCACACGCGGCCCTGCACGACGAACTGGCGCCCGGCGATGCGCAGCACGTCGCCCTGGGCCGGGGCGACCCCGTGGCCCTGGAAGAAGTTGGGCACCGCGATCTGGCCGCGACGCAGCCAGGCCTGGTCCTCGGCATTGAAGGTCATGACGGTGCGCAGGCTGCCGTTCGACATGGAAACTCTCCCGGGTACTGGGACAGACCCTGTGGTGGTTGCGCAGCGTAGCGCATGCGCGTGCGGGTTGTTGATTGCGGGTGCCCGGTGACGGCCGCTAAAGTCTCGGCCAGGGAGGCCGGAAAGGCCGATAAGAGGGCAAGGATGACCCGTTTGTATCTCGTGGACGACCATCCGGTGGTTCGCGAAGGCCTTCGTGCCGTGCTGGAAGCAGCCGGCCACACCGTGCTCGGCGAGGCCGGGGACGCGACGGTGGCGCTGGCCGACATCATGCGGCTGGCTCCGGAGCTGGTGCTGCTGGACGTGAACCTCGGCGCGCGTTCGGGCATCGACGTGCTGTCGGCGCTGCGCGAGCGCGGCATCACGGTGCCGGTCATCGTGCTGACCATGCTGGACCAGCCGCGCACGGTGGCCGAGGCGCTGCGTGCCGGGGCCCAGGGTTACCTGCTGAAGGCCTCGCCGGCCGCCGACCTGCTGGACGCCGTGGCCAAGGTCAGCGCCGGCCGCCACTACCTCGCCCCGGGGCTGGCCGACGTGGCCGTGCGCGGGCTCGCGGCCAAGGCCTCGTCGCTCGACGAACTCTCCACGCGCGAGCGCCAGATCGTCGTGCGCGTGGTGATGGGCGACACCAGCGCGGCCATCGCCGAGCAGCTGCACCTGTCGCCCAAGACCGTGGACACCTACCGCAGCCGCGCGATGGCCAAGCTGGGCGTGGGCGATCTCGCGGGGCTGGTGCGCTGGGCGATCCGCGAAGGGCTGGTGGACGTCGACGGCACGTCCTGAAGCGGCGGCGCGCGGGCGCTGCTTCAGCGGCGCCGGTAGCGGGCGAAGTCGAAGCCGAAGTCGTTCGGTGCCGCGGCGCGCCGGCGCTCGCGCGACACCTCGACGAAGCGGCTGCGGTCGACCGGCGGGAAGTGCACGTCGCCGTCGAAATCGGCGTCGATCTCGGTGAGCCAGAGTTCGTCGGCCAGCGGCAGCGCCGCGGCGTAGACGGCCGCGCCGCCCATCACGAACACGCGCGGCTGGCCCGACAGGCGGGCCAGCGCGCCGTCCAGCGAAGGCACGGGCTCGGCGCCCTCGGCCTGCCACTGCGGCTGCTGCGTCAGCACCAGGTTGCGCCGGCCGGGCAACGGCCGCACCTTCGGCGGCAGCGACTCCCAGGTGCGCCGGCCCATCAGCACCGCGTGACCCTGCGTGGTCTCGCGGAAGTGCCTCAGGTCCTCGGGCAGGTGCCAGGGCATCGTGTTGCCGCGCCCGATGACGCCGTTGCGGGCAACGGCGGCGATCAGGGCGATCAGCGGGGGGCGGTGGTCGGCCATGGCCGCGCATTGTCGCGCGGCCGGGCCCGTCGACCGTGTTCAAGGTGCGCTGAAGCGGACGATGTTCCCGCGCGTCAGCACCAGCAGCGAGCCGTCGGCCGCGGCCATCAGGTCCACCACGCCGCCGCTGACGCTGCCGAAGGCGTAGGCCGCGTTGCCGTTGGCCAGGTCGACGGCGCCGATGAAGTTGCTGACGTAGTCGGCGAAGAAGTAGGCCCCCTTCCACGGCGCGGGCAGAGCGCCGTTGGCCGGGTAGAAGGCGCCACCCGCGATCGCGAAGCCGACGAAGAAGCCACCGGTGCCCGAGCCCGGCGGGCTGGCCGCGCTGTGGCGGTAGGTGAACAGCGGGCTGGTCACACCCGCGGCGCTGGTGAGGCCTTCGCTGGCCGGCCAGCCGTAGTTCGCGCCGGGCGCGCCCAGGTTGATCTCCTCCCAGGTGTTCTGGCCGACGTCGTTGATGTGCATGCGGCCGTCGCCCGGACGGATGGCGAACGTGAAGGGGTTGCGCAGGCCACGCGCCCAGATCGCGCGCGCCTGGCCGGTCTGCTGGTTGAAGAACGGGTTGTCGGTGGGGAAGGTGCCGTCGTCGTTGAGGCGCAGCATCTTGCCCATCACGTTCGTCAGGTCCTGCGACTGCGCGGAGTTCGCGTTGTCGCCCACCGCCACGTAGAGCTTGCCGTCGACGCCGAAGTGCAGCGCGCCGCCGTTGTGGTTGGTGGCGCTGGACAGCGCCGGCAGGTCGGCGATCACCTGCTCGCTGTTCGGCACCACCACGTTGCCGTTCGCGGTGAAGCGGCTGATGCGGTTGTGCGTGCCGTTCTGCGCGGTGGTGTAGTAGACGTAGAGGAAGTTGTTGCTGGCGAAGTTCGGGTGGAAGGCGATGCCCAGCAGGCCGCGCTCGCCGTTCGGGTCCACCGTCAGCGTCATGAAGGGCGTGGCCAGCAGCTGACCGTTCTGCACCACGCGCAAGGCGCCGCCCTGCTGGGTGACGAAGATGCGGCCGTCGGGTGCCTGCGCGAAGGCGGTGGCCGAGTCGAGCCCGGTGACCCAGCCGGTGTTGCGCGTGATGCCCGCGGGCTGCGTGCGGCTGCCGCCGAAGCTGACGGTGGTGGTGGTCCAGCCCGAGACGTTGCCGGCCAGGTCGCGGGCGCGCACCCGCAGCATGTGCTGGCCCGAGGCGTGCAGCGTGGTGTCGATGTTCACCGTGTACGGCGGCGCGGTCAGCGTGCCGCCGATCGCCACGCCGTCGATCTGGAACTCGACGCCGGTGACGCCGATGTTGTCGGTGGCGTCGGCGCTGAAGGCCAGTGTGCCGGTGATGCCGCTGGCGAAGGCGGCCGGCGCGGCGATGCTGACCACCGGCGGGTCGGTGTCGGGCCCCACGGCGCTCACCAGCACGGCCACCGCGGTGCTGGTGGTGGTGGCGCCGCTGTCGTCGGTGGCGCGCGCGGTGATCGTGTGGGTGCCGATGGTGCCGGGGGTCCAGCTGAAGGCGTACGGCGCGCTGGTGTCCGTGGCCAGCAGCGTGGCGCCGTCGTAGAAGGCGACGCTCGCGATGGTGCCGTCGCTGTCGGCCGCGGTGGCGCCCAGGTTTACCGCCACGCCGGTGATGGCGGTGGTCGGTGCCTGCAGCGTGACGGTGGGCGGCGTGTTGGTGACCGGCCCGATGTCGGTGAAGGTGGCGGTGAGCGTGGTGTCGGCCGCCGGCGTGGTGAGCGTGTGGCTGGCGGCGCCGCCATCGCTCCAGCTGGCGAAGCGGTAGCGCCGGCCGTTGGCGTTCTGGTCGGCCGCGCCCAGGTCGCGCTCCATGCCGACCACGCCGGTGAACTGCAGGCCGCCGGTGACCGGCTGGCCGTCGAGCGTGAGCGCCAGGCCTGCCGGCACGGTGGCCAGCGTCACGCGCGCCTTGCGCGGCTGGATGTCGCGCGTGATCTCGGTGACCAGGCCCTTGCTGTCGGTGGCGCGCAGGTGGAAGCGGTAGTAGATGTTGTCGGAGGTCTCGCCGCGCGGCGGGATCGTGACGGTGCCGCCTGCGTTGCTGACCTGCGGCGCGAACGGGTGCGTGTGCGTGTCGTGGTGCAGCTCGGCCCACCAGACGAGGCTGCTGACCGGCAGCGCGCCGTCCTCGGGATCGGTGGCGGAGACCGCCACCGTGATGGCCTGGCCGCCGCTGAACAGGGTGCCTTCGGCCGGCTGCGCGATCACCGGCACCGGGGCGCGGTTCTCGTCGTCGTCGTTGTTGCCGCAACCGGACGCGCCGAGCGCCAGCACGGCGCCGCACATCCACACCCACACGCTGACCTTGCGCATCGCGCACCTCCTGCCGCGCGCATTGTGGGCAGCGCGCCGGCGCGCGCTGTCACAAGGTGTTGGCTACACCGCCACCGGGGCCTTGATGGCGGCGTGCGGCTCGTAGCCGTGGATCTCGAAGTCCTCGAAGGCGTAGTCGAAGATCGACGCCGGCCGGCGCCGGATGGCCAGCGTCGGCCACGGCCGCGGCTCGCGCGTGAGCTGCAGCGCCACCTGCTCGCGGTGGTTGTCGTAGATGTGGCAGTCGCCGCCGGTCCAGATGAAGTCGCCCACGTCCAGGTCGCATTGCTGGGCCAGCATGTGCGTCAGCAGCGCGTAGCTCGCGATGTTGAAGGGCACGCCCAGGAAGATGTCGGCGCTGCGCTGGTAGAGCTGGCAGCTGAGCCTGCCTTCGGCGACGTGGAACTGGAAGAACGCGTGGCAGGGCATCAGCGCCATGCGGTCCAGGTCGGCCACGTTCCAGGCGCTCACGATGATGCGGCGGCTGTCCGGGTTGGACTTCAGCTGCTGCACCACCTGCGCGATCTGGTCGATGTGCGTGCCGTCGGGCCGCGGCCAGTTGCGCCATTGCACGCCGTAGACCGGCCCCAGGTCGCCGTCCTCGCGCGCCCACTCGTCCCAGATCGTCACGCCGCGTTCCTGCAGCCACTTCACGTTGCCGTCGCCGCGCAGGAACCACAGCAGTTCGAGTGCGATGCTCTTCCAGTGCACCTTCTTCGTCGTGACGAGCGGGAAGCCCTCGTGCAGCGGGAAGCGCATCTGGTAGCCGAACACGCTCTTCGTGCCGGTGCCGGTGCGGTCGCCCTTGGCCACGCCGTGCGTGGCCACGTGGCGCATGAAATCTTCGTAGGTGCTGCGGGTGGCGGTCACGGGAGGCGGTTCGTAAGGCTCTTGTTTCGATTATCGCCACCCATTCGCGGGGGAGGCTTCAGGCGGCCACGGGCTGGTCGAACTGCATCGCGGCCAGCCGCGCGTAGAGGCCGCCGCGCGCCACCAGCTCGTGGTGCGTGCCGATGTCGACGATGCGCCCGCCGTCCAGCACCACGATGCGGTCGGCGCGCAGCACGGTGGCCAGCCGGTGTGCGATCACGAGCGTGGTGCGCCCGCTCATCGCCGCCTCCAGCGCCTGCTGCACCACGCGCTCGCTCTCGGCGTCGAGCGCGCTGGTGGCCTCGTCCAGAAGCAGCAGCGGCGGGTTCTTGAGCATCGCGCGCGCGATGCTGATGCGCTGGCGCTGGCCGCCGGACAGGCGCACGCCGCGCTCGCCCAGGTAGGTGGCGTAGCCCTCGGGCAGCGCCCGGATGAAGTCGTCGGCATAGGCGGCGCGCGCGGCGGCGACCACCTCCTCGTCGCTGGCGCCGGGCCGGCCGTAGCGGATGTTCTCCAGCGCGCTGGTGGAGAACACCGTGCTGTCCTGCGGCACGATGCCGATGCGCTCGCGCAGCGCCGCCAGCGACGCCTGCGCCACCGGCACGCCGTCGACCCGCACGCGCCCCTGCTGCACGTCGTAGAAGCGCAGCAGCAACTGCAGCACCGTGCTCTTGCCGGCGCCGCTGGGGCCCACCAGCGCCACCGTCTCGCCCGGCCGCACGGACAGCGTGAAGTCCGCCAGCGACGCCTGGCGCGGCCGCGACGGGTAGTGGAAGGTCACGTGCTCGAAGGCCAGCGACGAGCCGCCCTGCACCGGCGGCAGCGCCACGGGCTGCGGCGGGTCGGCCACCGGCGAACGCTCGGCCAGCAGCTCCATCAGCCGCTCGGTGGCGCCGGCCGCGCGCAGCACGTCGCCGTAGATCTCGGCCAGCACCGCCACCGCGCCGACGAGGATGATCACGAACACCACCGTCTGCCCCAGGTGGCCGGCGCTGATGCGGCCGTCCAGCACCGCCTGCGTGCCCTGGTACAGGCCCCACAGCAGCGCGCCGAAGGTGGCGGTGATCATGAAGCCGACCAGGAAGGCGCGCACCCGGGTGCGCTTGAGCGCGGTGGCGAAGGCGTCGGCCGTGCTGCGCTCGAAGCGCTCGGCCTCGCGCTGCTCCTGCACGTAGCCCTGCACCACCGGGATCTCCGACAGCACCTCGGCCGCGATGGCGCTGCTGTCGGCCACGCGGTCCTGGCTGGCGCGGCTGAGCTTGCGCACGCGGCGGCCGAAGTACAGGCTCGGCAGCACCACCAGCACCAGGATGCCGAGCACCTGCGTCATCACCCAGGGGTTGGTGACCACCAGCGCGATCAGCGCGCCGCTGCCCATCACCACGTTGCGCAACCCCATGCTGAGGCTGCTGCCCACCACGGTCTGCACGAGCGTGGTGTCGGTGGTCAGGCGGCTCAGCACCTCGCCGGTCCGCGTGGTCTCGAAGAATTCCGGGCTCTGGCGCAGCACGTGGGCATAGACGGCGTTGCGCAGGTCGGCGGTGATGCGCTCGCCCAGCCAGGTGACGACATAGAAGCGCGCCGCCGAGAACAGGCCCAGGGCACCGGCCACGGCGAACAGCGCCAGGAAGTGATCGCGCAGCTGCATCAGGCGCTCGCCCGGCTCGGCGGCGACCAGGCCCTGGTCGATCAGCGCCTTCAGGGCCACCGGAAAGGCCAGGGTGCTGAGCGCCGCCATCACCAGGAACAGCGCCGCCAGCGCCACCACGCCGCGGTAGGGGCGGATGAAAGGCAGCAGGCCGGACAGGGCGCGCGGCGAGGTGGCGGCTGGGCGCGCGGCTTGCTGCGCGGCGGCGGCGGGGTCTGTGGCCATGGCGCGCGAGTCTATGCGGCCACGGCCGCGCCCCGGCGGTCGCGGACAGCGTGACGTTTCCTCACCCCCCCGAGGAGGTGTCGTTCCAGGAGCGGCCGGATGTGGTCGAATAGCGCCGTCACGTTCCCGCCTGATGAACCAGCCCAAGCCGACCCTGCCCGTCACCGCCGTGGTGACGCGCCCCGTCCCTTTGCCCGAGCCGTCTGCAGAACCCGTGCGCCCGGCGCAAGGTGTGCCGCTGGGCATGGCGGGGCTGATGCTGGGCGCCGGTGCGGTGCTGCTGGCTGCGGCGGTGGCCTACGGGCTCACGCTGCTGCTGCCGCAGGCCGGCTGGGCCGCCGGCCTGGCCGCGGCGGTGGGGGTGGCGCTGGCCGCGCTGCCGCTGGGCTGGGTGGTGTGGCGCCTGGCGCGGGACCTCGGGCCCGCCGAAGGTCGTGGCGAACCCGGCACGCCGCTGGCGGCCGGCGTCTCGCGCGAACTGTTCATGAACCTGGCCGAACGCGAGTTCGCGCGCGCCCGCCGCTACGGCACCGGTGCCGCGCTGCTGCTGGTGGACGTCGACCGTTACGCGCGCCTGTCCGAGGCGCGCGGCCCTGCCGCCGGCGAGGCCGTGCTGGCCGAACTGCTGAGCCAGACCGGCCCGACGCTGCGCACGGCCGACGTGCTGACGCATTTCGCCAGTGCCCAGATGGCGATCTTCCTGGCCCACGCCGACGCCACCGGCGCACTCGACGTGGCCGAGCGCATCCGCGAGCGCGCCGAGCAGATGGACGTCTCGCTCGACGGCAGCCCGCCCGGGCAGCGCCTGCGCGTGACCGTGAGCGCCGGCGTGGCGCACCTGCGCCCGGCGCACCTGAGCCTGTCGGCGCTGATCGACGATGCGCAGGACGCCGTCTCGGTGGCGCGCCAGGCCGGCGGCAACTGCGTGCGCGCCGCGCCGGTGGATGCGGGCGCGCCGGGCCAGCCGGGCAGCTGGCGCGAGCGCCGCGCGCGCCCGAAGCAGGGCGGCTCGGCCTGATCGTCTACATGCGCAGACGGGCGGCGTAGCCCGTCATCTCCAGGTAGCCCAGGCCGACGCGCCGGCCCTGCGCGTCGAGCAGCTCGCTCAGGCCTTCCCAGTAGATGGCGCCGGTGCTGCCGCGGCTGTCGAGTTCCTGCGCGTCGAGCAGCGCGCGCACCTGGAAGCGGCCGGCGGGTGTCTGCACCTCCCACTGCACCGGGTAGTCGGCGGCGCTGCTCGGGCTGCGCCAGCGGCGTCCGGGGCTGAAGCGCACGGCGTCGGCGTCGAAGGCGCGCGGCGGTGCCGCCGGCGCGCGGAAGCTGCCGCCGGCCCACAGCGCGCTGCCGTCCGCGCGGCGCAGCACGAAGGCGGTGAGGGCGCTGCCGTCGAACAGGTTGAAGCCGATCCAGTCCCAGCCCACCGCGCCCGGCGCCAGGTATTCGTCGCTCCACTCGTGGTCCATCCAGGCGCGGCCCTGCGCGGTGACTGCCTCGCCGTCGACCGTCACCGTGCCGCTGGCGGCCAGCTGCGGCTCGCTGACGTAGTGGCTGGCCTGCGCCTCCAGCGGCCCCTTGCGCGAGTAGCCGGCGTCGCCATGCAGCAGCAGCGGCTGCGTGCGCTCGAGGCGCAGCTGCAGGTCCAGCTCGCGGCCGGGGAGCCGCGCCAGCCAGGCCGCGCCCTCGTCCTGCAGCGACCAGGGCCCCAGCCGCACCGCACCGCGCCCGACGGCCGCCACGGCGGTGCCGCCGTCCGGTGCGCCGCTCCAGCGCGCGATGCGCTGGTCGTGCCGGTGGCGTGCGCCATCGAGCTGCGTCACCGCCGCGTGGGCGAACAGCAGCTGGCGCGCCGCGAAGCGGCTCTCCAGTCCTTCGGCCAGCCCGGTCCGGCTGCGGAAGAAGGTGACCTGGAAGCCATGGGTCGGGGCGGCCTCGCTGCCCAGCCAGCCGGTGGCGTACCACCACTCGGTGCGGGCCTCGAGGTGCGCGCCATGGTCGGCCGGGAAGACAAGCGCGCGGCCACGGCGGATGGTCTGCGCCGGTGCGGCCAGCGGGGTGGCCGCCAGGGCGAGCAGCCAGCGTCGGCGCCGCGGGTTCATCGCCTCACCAGTCCTCGCGCACCGACAGCACGGCCGGCCGCCCTGCCGCGCGCCGCGCCGCGAAGGCCGCCGTGGCGGTGCCCGCCACCAGCACCGCCGCAGCCAGCTGCGCCAGGCGGCTCCAGGGCAGCACCAGCTCCATGGTCCAGTGGAAGCTCTGCGGGTTGACGACGAACACCAGCACCATGCTCACCGCCACCCCCAGCAGCAGGCCGACCAGCGTGCCCGCGGCGACCCAGGCGCCGCCTTCGCCGGCCACCACCGCCACCACCTGGCGTCGCGTGAGGCCCAGGTGCGCCAGCAGGCCGAACTCCTTGCGGCGCGCCAGCACCTGGGCCGACAGGCTGGCGGCGACGCCGATCAGGCCGATCGCGATCGCCACCGCCTGCAGGTAGTAGGTGACCGCGAAGCTGCGGTCGAAGATGCGCAGCGACAGGCGCCGCAGCTCCGCGGCCGAGGCGAAGTCGAGCATCGCCGGGTCGGGCAGCAGCGCCCGCAGCGCGGCCTGCACCGCGGCGGCATCGGCACCGGGCTCGAGCCACAGCGCCAGATCGTTGAGGCGGCTGTCGCCGGTGATGCGCTGGTAGTCGGCGCGGTCGATCGCCACGGTGCCGAACTGCCGCGCGTAGTCGCGCCAGACGCCGCGCACGCGCACCGGCACGCCGGCCCCGTTGGCGCCGAGCGGCAGCGCCAACAGGCGGCCGGGTTCGGCGCCGTACAGCGCGACCATCGCCTCGCTGACGAACACGCCGGTCTCGCCTGCCTGCACCGGCAGCGGCGCGGCCAGCAAGGGCAACACCGCCTGCGGGTCGGCGAGCGGCCGCGTCAGCAGCGTGACCGCGGGTCGGTCGGGCGCCAGCTGCAGCGCACGCTGGCGCGCCGCGGCCACGCGCTGCACGCCCGGCAGCGCGGCGGCACGGTCGGCGAAGTCGGCCGGCAGCCAGGCCTGTTCGGCGATGCCGCTGCTGGCGGCCGAGCGCGCGTACAGGTCGGCCGGCAGCACAGTGGACAGCCACTGGCTCACGCCGTCGCGGAAGCTGGCCACCATCACCGTGAGCGCGACGCTCAGCGCCAGGCTGGCCACCACGCCGGCCACCGCCGCGGTGGCGGTGCGGCGCTGGAAGCGTGCGCGCTGCAGCGCCAGCAGCGGCAGTGCGCCCCGCGCCGCCGGCGCGGCGGCCAGCAGCGCGTGCACCGCGGCGGGCACCAGCGCCACGCCGCCGAACAGCAAGGCTGCGACGCCCACGTAGGCCGCCAGCGGCAGCCCGGCGATGGGCGGCGCGAACGAAGCCGCCGCGCCCAGCGCCACCAGTGCGCCGCCCGGCCACGCCGGCGGCGCGCGGCCGTCCACGCTGCCCAGGCCCTTCAGCGCCTGCGCCGGCGCGAGTGCCTCGGCCTGGCGCGCCGGCCACCAGCCGCCCACCAGTGCCGCGGCCACGCCGAGCGCGGCGAAGCCGAGCGCGCCTGCCGCGTCCAGCCGCAGCGGCGGCGCAATGCCCGGGAAGTAGCCACCGCCCAGGTCGCCCGCCAGCAGCCGCAGCGCCGCCGCCGCGAGCGCCGCGCCGAGCACCACCCCGAGCATGCTGCCGGCCGCGCCCAGCAGCGCGCACTCGGCCAGCACCCAGCCGCGGCGCTGGCGCGCCGTGAGCCCCAGCACGCCCAGCAGCGCGAACGCCGGCGTGCGCTGCGCCACGCTCAGCGAGACCACCGAAAACACCAGGAAGGCACCGACGAACAGCGCCACCAGCGCCAGCACCGTCAAGTTCACGCGGTAGGCGCGCGAGAGGTTGGAGACGCGCTGCTCGGCGTCGTCGGCGGCCGCGGCAACGACACCCGGCGGCAGCGCCAGCCGCGCCAGCAGCAGCGCGCGGTCGGTGCCGGGCACGAGCCGGACGTCGATGCGCGACAGCCGCCCCGTGGCGCCGAAGCGCGCCTGCGCGCCGGCGATGTCCATCACCACCAGCGGCGGCCCGCTCGCGGCCGTGCGACCGGCCACGCGCAGCGCCACGTAGGCGGGGCCGGCCTGCAGTCGCAGCTCGGGCGCATCGCCGAGCAGGCGCGACGCGGCGGCGTTGGGGAAGGCCGCGTCGGGGTCGAGGATCACCAGCCGGTCGCTGCCCTCGGCGGGCCGCGGCACGAGGCCGGGCGCCACGGGCGCCGCGCGCAGCACGTCCAGGCCCAGCACGCGCAGCGCGACGCGCTGGCCCTGCGCGTCGCGGCCGTAGGTGTCGATCTCCAGCACGGGGCTCGCCAGCTGCACGCCGGGGTCGGCTTCGACGCGGTCGAACAGCGCGTCGTCGAACCCTTCGCGCGGGCCGCGCAGCACCAGGTCGGGCTCGCCGTTGGCGGTGCGCACCGCGGCCGAGAACTCGGCCAGTGCCGACTGGTTGATCAGGTGCACCGAATAGGCCAGCGCCACGCCCAGCGCCACCGCCAGCAGCGCCACCGCATGGCGCCAGGGATGGTGGCGCCACTCGCGCCGGATCAGCAGCGGCAGCAGCACCGCGTCAGCCCTCGACGATGCCCGCCGCGGTGAGCCGCAGCACGCGCTGCGCCCGCGCCGCGGCGGCCGCGGAGTGCGTCACCAGCAGGCAGGCCGCGCCGGTCTGCACCACCTGCGCGTGCAGCAGCTCCAGCACGCGCTCGGCGGTGTGCGGGTCGAGGTTGCCCGTGGGCTCGTCGGCCAGGATCAGCATCGGCTCGTGCACCACCGCGCGGGCGATGGCCACGCGCTGCAGCTGGCCGCCCGACAGCTGCGCCGGCAGCCGCGTGTCCAGGCCGGCCAGGCCCACCGCGTCCAGCACGGCCTGCACGCGCCGCTCGTCGTGGCGGCCCAGCAGGCGCAGCGGCAGGCCGACGTTCTCGGCCACGGTCAGGTGCGGCAGCACGTGGAAGGCCTGGAACACGAAGCCGAGGCTGGCGCGGCGCAGCCGCGCGCGGCCATCGTCGTCCAGGGTGTCCAGGCGCTGTCCGGCCAGCTGCACGGTGCCCGCGTCGACATCGTCGAGGCCGGCGATGCAGTTGAGCAGCGTCGACTTGCCCACGCCGGACTCGCCGAGCAGCGCCACGAACTCGCCGCGGCCGAGCGCGAGGCTCACGTCGTGGAACACCGGGGTGTCGCCGTAGCGCTTGCTCAGGCCCTGGATCGTCAGCATGGCATCGGGAGTGGTGCGCCCGATGATGCCGCAAGGCCGCGACGCGGCCTGGCGCGGGCACCTTGCGTGCTATCGTGTCCGCGGCCCATGAGGAGGGGCTTCGCATCATGGCTTACGAGATCGACCTGTCGGGCCGCGTGGCCTTCATCACCGGCGCATCCAGCGGGCTGGGCGCGCAGTTCGCGAAGACGCTGTCGGCCGCGGGCGCCGGCGTGGTGCTGGCGGCCCGCCGCATCGAACGCCTGAAGACGCTGCGCGCCGAGATCGAGAGCCTGGGCGGCAGCGCGCACGTGGTGGGCCTGGACGTCACCGACCCCGTCAGCATCCGCGCCGCGGTGGCGCATGCCGAGACCGAGATGGGTGCCATCGACATCCTGGTCAACAACTCGGGCGTGAGCACCACGCAGAAGCTCACCGACGTGCAGCCCGAGGACTACGACTACGTGATGGGCACCAACGTGCGCGGCGCCTTCTTCGTCGCGCAGGAAGTGGCCAAGCGCATGATCGCGCGCAGCAAGGGCGAGGCGCCCGGCATCTTCACCGGCGGGCGCATCGTCAACATCGCTTCGATGGCGGGCTTGAAGGTGCTGTCGCAGATCGGCGTCTACTCGATGAGCAAGGCGGCGGTGGTGCACATGACCCGCGCGATGGCGCTGGAGTGGGGCCGCCACGGCATCAACGTCAACGCGATCTGCCCGGGCTACATCGACACCGAGATCAACCACCACCACTGGCAGACCGAAGGCGGCCAGAAGCTGGTGCAGATGCTGCCGCGCAAGCGCGTCGGCAAGCCCGAGGATCTGGATGCGCTGCTGGTGATGCTGTGCTCGAACCAGAGCCACTTCATCAACGGCGCCGTGATCGCGGCGGACGACGGCTTCGGGGTCTGAGCTTGCGGCGCGTGCGCCGGCTGCTGCTGTTCGGGTTGCTGGCCACCTGGGCGCTGCTGGCCGGCGCGCTGGAACTCAGCGCCGAGGAAAAGGCCTGGATCAACGCCCACGGGCCGGTGCGGGTGCTGCTGCTGCCCACCGCCGAGCCCTTCTACGAGGCCGGCCACCAGGGCAGCGCGCCGGGCGGCTTCGCCATCGAGATGCTGGAGCGCGTGGCGCAGCGCGCCGGCCTCCGGCTCGAATACGTGCTAGCCCCGAACGTGCCCGAGGCGCTGATGTCGCTGCGCCAGCGCCAGGCCGACATGACCCCGGTGATGCGCCTGAGCCGCGAGCGCGCGCGCAGCCTCAGCGTGCCGGGTGCGCTGCTGCCGGTGGATCTGGTGCGTTCGCGGGCCAGGCGGCCATCCTCACCCCGGCCGAGCAGGCCTGGGTGGAGAAGCAGGGCGAGGTGCGGGCCGGCTACGACGCCCGCTTCGCGCCGTTCACGGTGGCCGGCACGCTGGGCGGCATGGACGGGCTGGG
>JBGAHJ010000022.1:0-97370 GCA_044226255.1 Rubrivivax sp. | reverse complement strand
AACAGCCCCTACGAGTGCGGCTTCGAGGCCTTCGAGGACGCGCGCATGAAGTTCGACGTGCGCTACTACCTCGTGGCCATCCTGTTCATCCTGTTCGACCTCGAGATCGCCTTCCTCTTCCCCTGGGCGGTCTCGCTGCGTGACATCGGAGCGCAAGGTTTCTGGGCCATGATGATCTTCCTGACCATCCTCGTGGTCGGCTTCATCTACGAGTGGAAGAAGGGCGCCCTGGATTGGGAATGAGGCAAAGCGATGGGCATTGAAGGCGTTCTCAAGGAAGGCTTCGTCACCACCTCGGTCGACAAGCTGATCAACTGGTCCAAGACCGGTTCGCTGTGGCCGATGACCTTCGGCCTGGCCTGCTGCGCGGTGGAGATGATGCACGCCGGCGCCGCGCGCTACGACATCGACCGCTTCGGCATGCTGTTCCGTCCCAGCCCGCGCCAGAGCGACCTGATGATCGTGGCCGGCACGCTGTGCAACAAGATGGCGCCGGCGCTGCGCAAGGTCTACGACCAGATGGCCGAGCCGCGCTGGGTGCTCAGCATGGGCTCGTGCGCCAACGGCGGCGGCTACTACCACTACAGCTACAGCGTGGTGCGCGGCTGCGACCGCATCGTGCCGGTGGACGTCTACGTGCCGGGCTGCCCGCCCACGGCCGAGGCGCTGCTGTACGGCATCCTGCAGCTGCAGGCCAAGATCCGCCGCGAGAACACCATTGCGCGCTGAGCGCGCAATCCGACAGTTCACACGATGACCCAGAAGCTCGACAACCTCGAAGCGGCGCTCACCGCCGCGCTCGGCGACACGATCACGAAGCTGGTGCGCGACCGCGGCGAGATCACGATCACCGTGCCGGCCGCGCGCTACCTCGACGCCGCGAAGCAGCTGCGCGACGATCCGACGCTGAAGTTCGAACAGCTCATCGACCTCTGCGGCATGGACTATTCGGACTACCGCAACGAGGCGAACGACGGCCCGCGCTACGCGGCCGTGTCGCAGCTGCTGTCGGTGTCGTTGAACTGGCGCGTGCGGCTGAAGGTGTTCGCGCCCGACGACGAACTGCCCGCTGTGGCGTCGGTCACCGACATCTGGAGTTCGGCGAACTGGTTCGAGCGCGAGGCCTTCGACCTCTACGGCATCCTGTTCGAGGGCCACCTCGACCTGCGCCGCATCCTCACCGACTACGGCTTCATCGGCCACCCGATGCGCAAGGACTTCCCGACCACGGGCCACGTCGAGATGCGCTACGACGAGCAGACCCAGCGCGTGATCTACCAGCCGGTGACGATCGAGCCGCGCGAGATCGTGCCGCGCGTGGTGCGCGAGGACAGCTACGGCGGTGGGTTGAACTGACATGGCCGAGATCAAGAACTACACGCTGAACTTCGGGCCCCAGCACCCGGCCGCGCACGGCGTGCTGCGCCTGGTGCTGGAGCTCGACGGGGAGGTCATCCAGCGCGCCGACCCCCACATCGCCGAGAGCAAGACGTTCATCCAGAGCCTGCCCTACATGGACCGGCTGGACTACGTCTCGATGATGTGCAACGAGCACGCCTACTGCCTGGCCATCGAGAAGCTGCTGGGCGTGGACGTGCCCGAGCGCGCGCAGTACATCCGCGTGATGTTCAGCGAGATCACGCGCCTCTTGAACCACCTGCTCTGGCTCGGCTGCCACGGCCTGGACTGCGGTGCGATGAACATCTTCATCTACTGCTTCCGCGAGCGCGAGGACCTGTTCGACATGTACGAGGCGGTGAGCGGCGCACGCATGCACGCCGCCTACTTCCGTCCGGGCGGCGTGTACCGCGACCTGCCGGATGCGATGCCGCAGTACAAGCCGAGCCGCATCAAGAACGAGAAGGCTATTCGTGCGCTGAACGATGCGCGCTCGGGCAGCCTGCTCGACTTCATCGACGACTTCACCAAGCGCTTCCCGGCCTACGTCGACGAGTACGAGACGCTGCTCACCGACAACCGCATCTGGAAGCAGCGCACGGTGGGCATCGGCGTGGTCACGCCGGAGCGGGCGATGAACCTCGGCTTCACCGGCGCCATGCTGCGCGGCAGCGGCATCGCCTGGGACCTGCGCAAGCAGCAGCCCTACGACGTCTACGCGAAGATGGACTTCGACGTGCCGGTGGGCGTCAACGGCGACACCTACGACCGCTACCTGGTGCGCATCGAGGAGATGCGGCAGAGCAACCGCATCATCCAGCAGTGCGTGGCCTGGCTGCGCGCCAACCCGGGCCCGGTGATCACCGGCAACCACAAGGTGGCGCCGCCCGCGCGCGTGGACATGAAGTCCAACATGGAAGAGCTGATCCACCACTTCAAGCTCTTCACCGAAGGCATGCACGTGCCCGAAGGCGAGGCCTATGCCGCGGTGGAGCACCCGAAGGGCGAGTTCGGCATCTACCTGGTGAGCGACGGCGCCAACAAGCCCTACCGGCTGAAGATCCGCGCCCCCGGCTTTGCGCACCTGGCGGCGCTCGACGAGATGTCGCGCGGCCACATGATCGCCGACGCCGTGGCGATCATCGGCACGATGGACATCGTGTTCGGCGAGATTGATCGATGATGGAACTGAGCGACAGCACCAAGGCGCGCTTCGCGCGCGAAGTGGCCAAGTACCCGGCCGACCAGAAGCAGAGCGCCGTGATGGCCTGCCTGGCCATCGTGCAGCAGGAGCAGGGCCACGTGAGCGTGGAGGCCGAGGACGCCATCGCCGCGTACCTGGGCATGCCCACGATCGCGGTGCACGAGGTCACCACGTTCTACAACATGTACAACCAGCAGGCGGTGGGCAAGTTCAAGCTCAACGTCTGCACCAACCTGCCGTGCGCCCTGCGCGACGGCGACAAGGCGCTGGAACACGTGTGCCGGAAGCTCGGCGTCGAGCCCTACGGCTCCACCGCCGACGGCCTGTTCACCGTGCAGCCCAGCGAGTGCCTGGGTGCCTGCGCCGACGCGCCGGTGATGCTGGTGAACGACCGCCAGATGCTGAGCTTCATGAGCAACGACCGCCTCGACGAACTGCTCGAGACGCTGAAGGGCGCCGGCCATGCTTGACCTGTCCAAGTTCCAGGCCAAGGGCACCGAGACCTGCTTCCACGACCGCCACATCGGCGCGCAGATCTACGCCGGGCTCGACGGCAAGAACTGGCGCCTGAAGGACTACGTCGCGCGCGGTGGCTACTCCGCGCTGCGGAAGATCCTCGGCAAGGACGGCGGCGAAGGCATGACGCAGGACCAGGTCATCGCCGAGGTGAAGCTGAGCGCGCTGCGCGGCCGCGGCGGCGCCGGTTTCCCCACCGGCCTGAAGTGGAGCTTCATGCCGCGCATGTACCCCGGCCCGAAGTACCTGGTGTGCAACAGCGACGAGGGCGAGCCCGGCACCTGCAAGGACCGCGACATCCTCGCCTACAACCCGCACATCGTGATCGAAGGCATGGCCATCGCCGCCTTCGCGATGGGCATCAAGACCGGCTACAACTACATCCACGGCGAGATCTTCGAGGTCTACGAACGCTTCGAGGCCGCGCTGGAAGAGGCGCGCGCCGCCGGCTTCCTGGGCGACAACATCGCTGGCAGCGACTTCAGCTTCCAGCTGCACGCCTTCCACGGCTTCGGCGCCTACATCTGCGGCGAAGAGACCGCGCTGCTCGAATCGCTGGAAGGCAAGAAGGGCCAGCCGCGCTTCAAGCCGCCGTTCCCGGCGAGCTTCGGCCTCTACGGCAAGCCGACCACGATCAACAACACCGAGACCTTCGCCGCGGTGCCGTGGATCATCAACAACGGCGGCCAGAAGTACCTGGAGTGCGGCAAGCCGAACAACGGCGGCACCAAGATCTTCAGCGTGGTGGGCGACGTCAACAAGCCCGGCAACTTCGAGATCCCGCTCGGCACGCCGTTCAGCAAGCTGCTGGAGCTGGCCGGCGGCGTGAAGGGCGGGGCGCTGAAGGCGGTGATCCCCGGCGGCTCGTCGGCGCCGGTGCTGCCGGCCAAGATCATGATGGACCTGACGATGGACTACGACGCCATCGCCAAGGCCGGCTCGATGCTCGGCTCGGGTGCCGTGATCGTGATGAACGACACCCGCTGCATGGTGAAGAGCCTGCTGCGCCTGTCCTACTTCTACCAGCACGAGAGCTGCGGCCAGTGCACGCCGTGTCGCGAAGGCACCGGCTGGCTGTGGCGCGTGATCGAGCGCATCGAGCACGGCAAGGGCCGCCCCGACGACCTCGCGCTGCTGGACAGCGTGGCCTTCAACATCAAGGGCCGCACGATCTGCGCTTTGGGTGACGCCGCCGCGATGCCGGTGGAAGGCATGCTGAAGCACTTCCGCGACGAGTTCGCGCACCACATCGAACACAAGTCCTGCTTGGTCAAGCAGCACGCCTGAACATGGCCGACATCGAACTCGACGGCAGGAAGCTCACCGTTCCGGACGGCAGCATGGTGATGCATGCGGCCGACGCGGCGGGCACCTACATCCCGCACTTCTGCTATCACAAGAAGCTCTCCATCGCGGCCAACTGCCGCATGTGCCTGGTCGACATCGAGAAGATGCCCAAGCCCATGCCGGCCTGCGCCACGCCCGTCACCAACGGGATGATCGTGCGCACGCAGACCGACAAGGCCAAGAAGGCGCAGGCGTCGGTGATGGAGTTCCTGCTCATCAACCACCCGCTGGACTGCCCCATCTGCGACCAGGGCGGCGAGTGCCAGCTGCAGGACCTGGCCGTGGGCTATGGCGGCAGCGCGTCGCGCTACCAGGAAGAGAAGCGCGTCGTCTTCCACAAGGACGTCGGCCCGCTGATCTCGATGGAGGAGATGAGCCGCTGCATCCACTGCACCCGCTGCGTGCGTTTCGGCCAGGAGGTGGCCGGGATCATGGAGCTGGGCATGGTGCATCGCGGCGAGCACAGCGAGATCACCACCATCGCCGGCCGCACGGTGGACAGCGAGCTGTCGGGCAACATGATCGACATCTGCCCGGTCGGCGCGCTCACCAGCAAGCCCTTCCGCTACAGCGCCCGCACCTGGGAGCTGTCGCGTCGAAAGAGCGTGAGCCCGCACGACAGCACCGGCGCCAACCTCATCGTGCAGGTGAAGGCCGGCAAGGTGATGCGCGTGGTGCCGCTCGAGAACGAGGACGTCAACGAGTGCTGGATCGCCGACCGCGACCGCTTCAGCTACGAGGCCCTGAACGCCGACACGCGGCTGACGCAGCCGATGATCAAGCAGGGCGGCCAGTGGCAGGCGGTCGACTGGAACACCGCGCTCGGCTACGTCGCTGACGGCCTGAAGCGCGTGAAGGGCGAGTTCGGTGCCGCCGGTATCGGCGCGCTGGCCCACGCCGGTTCCACCAACGAGGAATTGCACCTGCTGGCCAAGCTGGTGCGTGGCCTGGGCAGCGAGAGCATCGACCACCGCCTGCGCCACGCCGACTTCGCGCACGCCGCGCCGGCCGGGCGGGCGCGCTGGCTGGGCACGGGCATCGCGTCGCTGTCGAAGCTCGACCGCGTGTTCGTGGTCGGCAGCTTCCTGCGCAAGGACCACCCGCTGTTCGCGCAGCGCATCCGCCAGGCGCAGCGCCACGGCGCGAAGGTCTTCAGCCTGAACGCGGTGCACGACGACTGGGCGATCAACCTGAGTGGCACGCTCACCGCGGCGCCTTCGGGCTGGCTGCAGCAGCTGGCCGACGTGGCCGCAGCGGTGGCCAAGGCCAAGGGCGTGGGCGCACCGCTGCCGGCCGATGCCGGCCCGCACGCGCAGGCCGTGGCCGACGCGCTGCTGTCGGGCGAGCGCAAGGCCGTGCTGCTGGGCAACGCGGCGGCCGCGCATCCGCAGGCCGGCGCGCTGCTGGCCGTGGCGCAGTTCATCGCCGAACACACCGGTGCGAGCGTGGGCTACCTGGGTGACGCCGGCAATGCGGTCGGCGCGCAGCTGGTGCGCGCGCTGCCCGGCCAGGGCGGCCTGAACGCCGGCCAGATGCTGAGCCAGCCGATGAAGGCGCTGCTGCTGCTGAACACCGAGCCGGTGCTGGACGCCGCCGATCCCGCCGCCGCGCGCGCCGCGCTGGGCGGCGCGGGCCTGGTGGTGGGCCTCACCGCGTTCCAGTCCGCCGAACTGTCCGAGTTCGCCGACGTGCTGCTGCCCGTCGCTCCGTTCACCGAGACCGGCGGCAGCTTCGTCAATGCCGAAGGCCGTGTGCAGGGCTTCCACGGCGTCGTGAAGCCGCTGGGCGACGCGCGCCCGGGCTGGAAGGTGCTGCGCGTGCTGGGCAACCTGCTGGGCCTGCCGGGCTTCGGGTTCGAGACCGTCGAGCAGGTGCGCAGCGAGGCGCTGGGCGACGAGGCGGCACTCGCCGCGCGGCTCGACAACACCGTCGCCGCGCCGGCCTTCGCGCCCGCCGCGGCGCCGCAGGGCCTGCAACGCATCGCCGACGTGCCGATCTACGCCACCGACATGCTGCTGCGCCGCGCCCCGTCGCTGCAGCTCACCGCCGACGCGCGCGAGCCCGTGGTCGGCGTGGCGCCGGCGCTGTTCGCGCAACTGGGCGAGCGTGTCCGCGTCACGCAAGGCAGCGGCAGTACCGTGCTGGCCGCGCGCGCCGATGCGTCGCTGGCCGAAGGCACGGTGCGCGTCGCCGCCGGCCACCCGTCCACCGTGGCGCTGGGTGCGATGTTCGGCACCGTGACCGTCGAGAAGGCCTGATCGCGATGTTCGACACCGTCAACCAGTTCGGCACGAACCTGCTCGGCGCCAACCTCTGGCTCGTGGTCTGGAGCCTGGTGAAGATCGTCGCGGTGGTGCTGCCGCTGATGATCTGCGTCGCCTACCTCACGCTGTGGGAGCGCAAGGGCATCGGCTTCACGCAGATCCGCATCGGCCCCAACCGCGTGGGCCCGGCCGGCCTGCTGCAGCCGATCGCCGACGCGGTGAAGCTGATCTTCAAGGAGATCATCCGCCCCACCGCCGCGAACAAGGGCCTGTTCTTCCTCGGCCCCGTGATGACCATCATGCCGGCGCTCGCGGCCTGGGCCGTGGTGCCCTTCGGCCCCGAGGTGGCGCTGGCCAACGTCAACGCCGGCCTGCTGTTCCTGATGGCCATCACCTCGCTCGAGGTCTACGGCGTGATCATCGCCGGCTGGGCCTCGAACTCGAAGTACGCCTTCCTCGGCGCACTGCGCGCGTCGGCGCAGATGGTCAGCTACGAGATCGCGATGGGCTTCGCGCTGGTGGTGGTGCTGATGGTCGCCGGCAGCATGAACATGACCGACATCGTGATGTCGCAGGGCAAGGGCACCTTCGCCTCGATGGGCGTCGGCTTCCTGTCGTGGAACTGGCTGCCGCTGCTGCCGATCTTCGTCGTCTACTTCATCGCCGGCCTGGCCGAGACCAACCGCCACCCGTTCGACGTGGTGGAAGGCGAGAGCGAGATCGTCGCCGGCCACATGATCGAGTACTCGGGCATGTCGTTCGCGATGTTCTTCCTGGCCGAGTACGCGAACATGATCCTCGTCAGCACCCTGTGCGTGCTGATGTTCCTGGGCGGCTGGCTGTCGCCGTTCGCGTTCCTCGACTTCATCCCCGGCTTCCTCTGGCTCGCGATCAAGACCTTCGTCGTCGTCACGATGTTCTTGTGGGTGCGCGCCACGTTCCCGCGCTTCCGCTACGACCAGATCATGCGCCTGGGCTGGAAGATCTTCATTCCCGTGACGCTGGTCTGGCTCGTGGTGGTGGGCCTGTGGATCCAGTCGCCGTTCAACATCTGGAAGTGAGTCGCTGAGCATCATGTCAACGGTCGCCGCCATCAAGGACGTGCTCTCCAGCTTCATGCTGACGGAGCTCTTCAAGGGCATGCGGCTCACGGGCCGCTACTTCCTGTCGAAGAACATCACGATCCAGTTCCCCGAAGAGAAGACGCCGCTGTCGCCGCGCTTCCGCGGCCTGCACGCGCTGCGCCGCTACGAAAACGGCGAAGAGCGCTGCATCGCCTGCAAGCTGTGCGAGGCCGTGTGCCCGGCGATGGCCATCACGATCGAGAGCGACGTGCGCGCCGACGGCACCCGCCGCACCACGCGCTACGACATCGACCTCACCAAGTGCATCTTCTGCGGCTTCTGCGAGGAGAGCTGCCCGGTGGACAGCATCGTCGAGACGCACCACTTCGAATACCACGGCGAGAAGCGCGGCGACCTGTACTTCACGAAGGACATGCTGCTCGCGGTGGGCGACCGCTACGAAAAAGAGATCGCCGCCAACCGCGCGGCCGACGCGAAGTACCGCTGACGGTACCCCCCTCATGAACACCATCACCGGTCTCTTCTACGTCTTCTCGGCGGTGCTGCTGCTGGCGGCCTTCCGGGTCATCACCGCGCGCAGCACGGTGCATGCCGCGCTCTTCCTGGTGCTGAGCTTCTTCAGCGCCAGCTGCCTCTGGATGCTGCTGCGCGCCGAGTTCCTGGCCATCGCGCTGGTGCTGGTCTACGTCGGCGCCGTGATGGTGCTGTTCCTGTTCGTCGTGATGATGCTGGACATCAACACCGATGCGCTGCGCGAAGGCTTCTGGAAGCACCTGCCGCTGGCCGGCTTCGTCGGCGCGCTGATCGCGCTGGAGATGGCGCTGGTGCTGATGCGCGGCTTCCGCGTCGACGTGCCGCCGGTGGTCGCGAAGGGCGCGGAGCTCGGCAACACGCGCCTGCTGGGCATCGAGATCTACACCGACTACCTCTATCCGCTGCAGCTGGCCGCGGTGCTGCTGCTGGTGGCCATCATCGCCGCCATCGCGCTGACCCTGCGCGCCCGCAAGGACAGTCGCCACCAGGACGCCTCGGTCCAGGTGAAGGCGAAGAAGGCCGACCGCGTGCGCATCGTGAAGCTGCCGCCCACCATCGAGGCACCCTCGGCGCCCAAGCAGGAAGGCGGTGCCGCATGACGCTCGGAACCCTGACCCTCGGCCACTACCTGTCGCTGGGCGGCATCCTGTTCGCGCTGTCGGTGATCGGCATCTTCCTGAACCGCCGCAACCTGATCGTGCTGCTGATGGCCATCGAGCTGATGCTGCTGGCCGTCAACCTGAACTTCGTCGCCTTCTCGCACTACCTGCCGGTCGAGGCCGACCGCATGGCCGGCCAGGTGTTCGTGTTCTTCATCCTCACGGTGGCGGCGGCGGAATCGGCCATCGGCCTGGCGATCCTGGTGGTGCTGTTCCGCAACCGCGCATCGATCAACGTCGAGGAACTCGACGAGCTCAAGGGCTGAAGCGGAAGACATGGCTAACTCGATTTCGCAAGGGCTGCTGCTCACCGTTCCGCTGGCGCCGCTGGTGGGCGCCATCGTCGCCGGCCTGTTCGGCAGGCAGGTGGGTCAGCGCGGCGCGCACACGGTCACCATCCTCGGCGTGCTGGTCGCCTTCATCTGCTCGGCGATGGTGCTGTCGCAGGTGGCTGGCGGCGCGCGCTTCAACGGCACCATCTACGAGTGGTCGGCCGTCGGCAAGCTGGTGATGGAGGTCGGCTTCCTGGTCGACGGGCTGACGGCGATGATGATGGTGGTGGTCACCTTCGTCTCGCTGATGGTGCACGTCTACACCATCGGCTACATGGAAGGCGACCCGGGCTACCAGCGCTTCTTCAGCTACATCAGCCTGTTCACCTTCTCGATGCTGATGCTCGTGATGAGCAACAACTTCCTGCAGCTGTTCTTCGGCTGGGAAGCGGTGGGCCTGGTGAGTTACCTGCTGATCGGCTTCTGGTTCAAGAAGCCGACGGCGATCTTCGCCAACATGAAGGCCTTCCTGGTGAACCGGGTCGGTGACTTCGGCTTCATCCTCGGCATCGGCCTCGTGGTGGCGTACGCCGGTTCGCTGAACTACGGCGAGGTGTTCGCCAAGGGCGGCGAACTCGCGAAGATCACCTTCCCGGGCCAGGACTGGATGCTGATCACGGTGATCTGCATCTGCCTGTTCATCGGCGCGATGGGCAAGAGCGCGCAGTTCCCGCTGCACGTGTGGCTGCCCGACTCGATGGAAGGCCCCACGCCGATCAGCGCGCTGATCCACGCGGCGACGATGGTGACGGCCGGCATCTTCATGGTGGCGCGCATGTCGCCGCTGTTCGAGCTGTCGGATACCGCGCTCAACTTCGTGCTCGTGATCGGCTCCATCACGGCGCTCTTCATGGGCTTCCTGGGCATCATCCAGAACGACATCAAGCGTGTCGTCGCCTATTCCACGCTGAGCCAGCTCGGCTACATGACGGTGGCGCTGGGTGCCAGCGCCTACAGCGTGGCGGTGTTCCACCTGATGACGCACGCCTTCTTCAAGGCGCTGCTGTTCCTGGGCGCGGGCAGCGTGATCATCGGCATGCACCACGACCAGGACATCCGCAACATGGGCGGCCTGCGCAAGTACATGCCGGTGACCTGGTTCACCTCGCTGCTGGGTTCGCTGGCGCTGATCGGCACGCCGCTGTTCGCGGGCTTCTACTCGAAGGACTCGATCATCGAGGCGGTGCACGCCACGCACCTGCCGGGCACCGGCTTCGCGATCTTCGCGGTGACGGCCGGCGTGTTCGTCACGGCCTTCTACTCGTTCCGGATGTACTTCCTGGTCTTCCACGGCGAGGAGCGCTTCCGCCACAAGCCGTTCCCGCCGGAGGACGACCACAGCCACGGACACGACGACCACCACGATCACACGCCGCACGAGTCGCCCTGGGTGGTGACCGCGCCGCTGGTGCTGCTGGCGATCCCGTCGTTCGTCATCGGCTTCCTGACCATCGGCCCGATGCTCTACGGCGACTTCCTCAAGGACGCGATCTTCGTCAACGAAGCGGCGCATCCGGCGATGAAGGAACTGGCCGAGGGCTTCCATGGCGCGATGGCGATGGCGCTGCACGGCCTGCGCACGCCGCCCTTCTGGCTGGCTCTGGGTGGCGTGGTCACCGCCTGGGTCTTCTACCTGAAGGCGCCGGCCATCCCCGCCGCGCTCGACCGCACGCTGAAGCCGCTGCGCACCATCCTCGAGAACAAGTACTACATGGACTGGTTCAACGAGCACGTGCTGGCCGCGGGCGCCCGCATGCTGGGCACCGGCCTGTGGAAGGGCGGCGACCAGGCGGTGATCGACGGCGTGGTGATCAACGGCAGTGCCGGTCTCGTGGGCCGCATCGCGGGCTGGGTGCGCCTGATCCAGACCGGCCACCTGTACCAGTACGCGCTGGTGATGCTGCTGGGCATCTTCGCACTGCTGAGCTGGAAGCTCTGGCCCTTCTTCAGCGGGTTCATCCGCTGAACCCGGCCGACTGAACAGAACAAGAGAGAACACACGATGGGTTTGCTGAGCATCGCCATCTGGCTGCCGGTGGTCTTCGGCGCGCTGCTGCTGGCCACCGGGCGTGACCAGAACGCGGGCGTGGTGCGCGCGCTGGCGCTGGTGGGCGCCGTGGCTTCGTTCCTGGTGACCATCCCGCTGATCACCGGCTTCAACAGCCAGACCGCGGCGATGCAGTTCGTCGAGAAGCTGGAGTGGATCCCGCGCTTCAACGTGCACTACCACCTGGGGCTGGACGGCCTGTCGCTGTGGTTCGTGCCGCTCACGGCCTTCATCACGGTGATCGTCGTCATCGCCGCCTGGCAGGTGATCGAGGAGCGCGTGGCGCAGTACATGGGCGCCTTCCTGATCCTCTCGGGCCTGATGGTCGGCGTGTTCTGCGCGCTCGACGGCATGCTGTTCTACGTGTTCTTCGAGGCCACGCTGATCCCGATGTACATCATCATCGGTGTCTGGGGCGGACCGAAGCGCGTCTACGCGGCCTTCAAGTTCTTCCTCTACACGCTGGCCGGCTCGCTGCTGATGCTGGTGGCGCTGGTCTACCTCTACTACAAGAGCGGCGGCAGCTTCGACATCCTCACCTGGCACAAGCTGCCGCTGCCGCTGTCGGTGCAGACCTATCTCTTCTTCGCCTTCTTCGCCGCCTTCAGCGTGAAGGTGCCGATGTGGCCGGTGCACACGTGGTTGCCGGATGCGCACGTCGAAGCGCCCACCGGCGGCTCGGTGGTGCTGGCGGCCATCATGCTGAAGCTGGGCGCCTACGGCTTCATCCGCTTCTCGATGCCCATCGCGCCCGACGCGGCGCACGAATACGCCTGGTTCATCATCGCGCTGAGCCTGATCGCGGTGCTCTACATCGGCCTGGTGGCGCTGGTGCAGCAGGACATGAAGAAGCTGGTGGCCTACAGCTCGATCGCGCACATGGGCTTCGTCACCCTGGGCTTCTTCATCTTCAACGAGCTCGGCGTGGCCGGCGCCATCGTGCAGATGATCAGCCACGGCTTCGTCTCGGGCGCGATGTTCCTGTGCATCGGCGTGCTGTACGACCGCGTGCACAGCCGCGAGATCGCAGCCTACGGCGGCGTGGTCAACACCATGCCCAAGTTCGCCGCCTTCGCGGTGCTGTTCGCGATGGCGAACTGCGGCCTGCCGGGCACCGCCGGCTTCGTCGGCGAGTGGATGGTCATCCTGGGTGCCGTGAAGTTCAACTTCTGGATCGCCGCATTGGCTTCGACCACGCTGGTGTTCGGCGCCGCCTACACGCTGTGGATGGTCAAGCGCGTGTACTTCGGCGACGTGGCCAACCACCACGTCAAGGAGCTCACGGACATCAACGGCCGCGAGTTCCTGATGCTGGCGCTGCTGGCCGCCGCGGTGCTGTGGATGGGCCTGTACCCCAAGGTCTTCACCGATCCGATGAACGCCTCCATCGCCGAGCTGCTGCGCCACGTGGCCCAGCAGAAGCTCAACTGAACGGCGGCACACAAGATGACTCCGATGAACTGGCCCGTCGTCCACCCCGAGCTGTGGCTGCTGGTCGCGGCTTGCGCCGTGCTGCTGGTGGATCTGTTCAACAGCGACCCCGAGCGCCGGCCCACCTTCTGGCTGACGCAGATCGCCGTCGCGGCCTTCGCCTGGCTGCACCTGGACCGCGCGCTGTCCGGCATGTCCGCCTACGGCCTGAAGGGCATGGTGGTGGTTGACCCCATGGGCGACCTGCTGGCCTTCTTCGCCGCGCTGGCGGTGATGGTGACGGTGGGCTACGCGCGCCCCACGCTGGCCGCGCGCGAGATGCTCAAGGGCGAGTTCTTCACGCTCACGCTGTTCGTGCTGCTCGGCATCAGCGTGATGTGCTCGGCCAACAACTTCCTGGTCGTGTACCTGGGCCTGGAGCTGATGAGCCTGAGCCTGTACGCGCTGGCCGCGCTGCGCCGCGACCATGCGGTCAGCACCGAAGCCGCGATGAAGTACTTCGTGCTGGGCGCGCTGGCTTCCGGCTTCCTGCTCTACGGCCTCTCCATGATGTACGGCGCCACCGGCACGCTGGAGATCCCGAAGGTCTTCGAGCGCATCGCCACCGGCAGCATCAACAAGGAGGTGCTGGTCTTCGGCGTGGTGTTCGTCGTCGCGGGCCTGGGCTTCAAGCTCGGCGCCGCGCCCTTCCACATGTGGGTGCCCGACGTCTACCAGGGCGCGCCGACCTCGGTGACGCTGCTGATCGGCGGCGCGCCCAAGTTCGCCGCCTTCGCGATCACGATGCGCCTGCTGGTCGACGGCATGCTGGGCCTGGCGGAAGACTGGCAGCAGATGCTGGTGGTGCTGGCCGTGGCCTCGCTGGCGGTGGGCAACCTGGCGGCCATCGCGCAGACCAACCTGAAGCGCATGCTGGCCTACAGCACCATCTCGCAGATGGGCTTCATCGTGCTGGGCCTCACGGCCACGGTGGTCAGCGGCAACACGCTGTCGGCGGCCAACGGCTACAGCTCGTCGATGTTCTACCTGGTGTCCTACGTGCTCACCACGCTGGGCACCTTCGGGCTCATCATGTTCCTGTCGCGCCAGGGCTTCGAGAGCGAGGAGATCGGTGACTTCGCCGGCCTTGCGAAGCGCAGCCCCTGGGTGGCCGGCGTGATGACGGTGTTCCTGTTCTCGCTGGCCGGCGTGCCGCCGATGGTGGGCTTCTTCGCCAAGCTCGCGATCATCCAGGCGCTGGTGTCGACCAATGTCGCGTTCTACATCTACCTGGCCATCGCCGCGGTGATGTTCTCGCTGGTCGGCGCCTTCTACTACCTGCGCGTGGTCAAGGTGATGTGGTTCGACGAGCCCGTGCAGACGGCGCCCGTCGCGCAGACCCAGGGTGTCAGCGCGCTGCTGGCGGTGAACGGCCTGGCGGTGCTGGTGCTGGGGCCGTTCTCGGGTGGTCTGATGGTGTTGTGTCGCGACGCCATCGTGAAGGCGCTGGCCAGCTGAGGCCCGCCACCGCGTGGCCGCCGACGACAGCCACCTGATCGAGACGCGCCTGGGCGGGCGCGTGCTGCTCTCCGGCGGCTTCCTGGAGGTGCACAAGGACGATGTGCGCCTGCCCGACGGCAGCAGCGCCACGCGCGAGTTCATCCGCCACGGCGGTGCGGTGGCCGTGGTTCCGCTGCTCGACGAAGGCCCCGATCCGCGGCTGGTGCTGGTGCGCCAGTACCGCTATCCGACGGCCAAGGTGCTGCTGGAGATTCCCGCCGGCAAGCGCGACCCGGGCGAGGATCAGCTGGTCTGCGCGCAGCGTGAGCTGCGCGAAGAGACCGGCTACGTCGCCCGCGAATGGGCCTACGGCGGCGAGATCCACAACGCCGCCGCCTACTCGAGCGAGAGCATCTGGATCTGGCTCGCACGCGGCCTGGTCGCAGGGCCGGCGCGCCCGGACGCCGGCGAGTTCGTCGAGACGGTCACCCTGCGGCTGTCCGAACTGGCCGCCGTGCACGACCGGGGCGAACTGCCGGACGTGAAGACGCAGCTCGCGCTGCACTGGCTGCTGCGTGCACAAGCCACGGGCCGGCCGTGGCCCTGGCAACACGCGGAAACACCGCGACCCCTATGATGTCCGCACGATGAAAGTGCTCGACCTGCGCTGCGCCAACGGCCATCGGTTCGAAGGCTGGTTCGCCTCCGAGGAGGACTTCCTCGACCAGAACGGCCGCGCCCTCGTCGAATGCCCCCTGTGTGCCGACCGCGTGATCGGCCGCATGCCCAGCGCGCCGCGGCTGAACCTGTCCGGCGTGCGCGAGCAGGCGCGGCAGCAGACCGCGATGCCGCAGCCGGCCGACATGCAGGCCGCCTGGCTGGCCGGCGTCCGCAGGCTGATGGCGAGCACCGAGGACGTTGGCGCTCGGTTCGCCGAAGAGGCGCGTCGCATCCACTACGGCGAATCGCCGCAGCGCGGCATTCGCGGCCAGGCCACGCCGGAAGAGCGCGAGGCGCTCAGCGAGGAAGGCATCGACACCGTCGCCATTCCCGTGCCGCGGGCGCTCGACGGCCCGGTGCAATAGGCGCGGCCGGCGCGGGCGGTTCGGGCGCTCAGGGCCGAAGCTTGCCCATGGCCTCCAGCCGCGCCAGCACGTACTTGAGGTAGTACACGTCACTCGACCGCGACTTCTGCGCCAGGTACCAGGTGCTGTAGGCCTTGGCCGACGGCTGCCAGTCCTTCGGGATCGCGTCGACGTTCACCATCAGGCGCTCGCGGTTGAGCCGATCGTCCCAGGCCGCGGCCTGTTCCCCGGTTTCCTCGAAGGCGAACACGTCGTGCAGGTCTCCCTGCACGATCAGGTCCATCTGCGCGCAGTTCACCATCGCGTTGCCACTCATGCCGCGGTTGTCGAGCCAGGTGCCGTCGGGCCAGATCTTGCGGACCATCCTGCTGTTGGCCGACAAGGTGATGTCCTGCAGCGTCGGCGGGGGCAGCAGTGGTTTGCGCTGGCGGCCGACGAGTCGCTGAAGTCTGCGGGTGAAGCCCATCTGTCGTTCTCCGGTGCCGGCGTGTTTGCCGTGCATGCACTGTTCCGCAGCGCCGGAGCGGCGTCCAAAAGGACGCCCAAAACTTCGCCCAAAGAAACTACAGCACCCGTCCCGGGTTCAAGATCCCGAGCGGATCCAGCGCGGCCTTGATGCCTCGCATCAGCTTCAGCGCCACCGGCGACTTGCGTTCCGCCAGCTCGTCGCGCTTGAGCGAGCCGATGCCGTGCTCGGCCGAGAACGAGCCGCCGAACGAGGCCACCGAGTCGAACACCACCGTGTTCACGGCGTGCTCGTGCTCGGCGAGGAAGCGCGCGCCATCGGCGCCTGGCGGGGCCTGCACGTTGTAGTGCAGGTTGCCGTCGCCCAGGTGGCCGAAGTTCACCAGGCGCACGCCGGGCCAGCGCTGCTGCAGGCGTGCGTCGGTCTGCTCGACGAAGGCGGGGATCGCCGACACCGGCACCGAGATGTCGTGCTTGATGTTGAGCCCTTCCTCGGCCTGCGCCAGCGGGATGCTCTCGCGCACGTGCCAGAGCGCCTGGCTCTGCGCCAGGCTCTCGGCCACCACGGCGTCGTGCACGCAGCCGGCCTCCAGCGCGGCTTCCAGCAGCGCCTCGAAGCGCGCGCGGGCCTGGGCTTCGCCTTCGGTGTCGCTCTGCTCCAGCAGCACGGTCCAGCGTGCCTCGGGCAGCGGGCGGGGCAGGGTAGGGAAGTGCTTCGCGACGAGTTCGAGCGCAAACGAACCCATCATCTCGAAGCCGGTGAGGCCGGCACCCAGCCGCGTGCGCGCGAGCTTCAGCAGCGCCACGCAGTCGGCCACGCTGCCGCAGGCGGCCAGCGCGGTGGTGGTGGCCGCCGGCATCGGCGCGAGCTTCAGCGTGGCGGCTGTGATGACGCCCAGGGTGCCTTCGCTGCCGATGAAGAGGTCGCGCAGGTCGTAGCCGGTGTTGTCCTTGCGCAGGCCGGTCAGGCCGCTCCAGACCTCGCCCTGCGCGGTGACCACTTCCAGCCCCAGGCACAGCTCGCGCGCATTGCCCCAGCGCAGCACCTGCGTGCCGCCGGCGTTCGTGGCCAGGTTGCCGCCGATGGTGCAGCTGCCTTCCGCGGCCAGGCTCAGCGGCAGCAGCAGGCCGCGCGCCGCGGCCGTCTCCTGCAGCGCCTGCAGCACGCAGCCGGCTTCCGCCGTGAGCGTGAGGTTGGCTTCGTCGAGCGCGCGCACGCGGTTCAGGCGCTGCAGGCTCAGCAGCACCTGGCTGCCGCTCATGTCGGGCACGCCGCCGCCCACCAGGCCCGTGTTGCCGCCCTGCGGCACGAGCGCCACGCGCGCCTCGGCGCAGGCCTTCACCACGGCGGCCACCTCGGCCGTGCTGCCGGGGCGCACCACCGCCAGCGCCTTGCCGTGCCAGCGCTTGCGCCAGTCACGTTCCCAGGCGCTCAGGTCGCCTTCGGTCAGCACGTTGGCGGCGCCGACCGCGTCGCGCAGGGTTGCAAGAAGGCTCATGCCACGGCGGCGCGCAGGCGGCGCCGGATGTAGAAGCCGCTGACCACGAAGACGAAGAGGCTCAGGGCGATCTCCGCCACCGCCAGCAGCGCGCCGAGCCCCGCTTCGCTGGTGGCCCGCACCAGCCCTTCCAGCACGTAGAGCCAGATCAGCAGGCTCAGCCAGCGGAAGGTGTACATGCGGTGGCGCAGCAGCCCGGCCACGCAGAACACCAGCGGCAGCACCTTCAGCGCCAGCGTGCCGCGGCCGGTGGGCGCGAGCCACAGTTCCCAGGCCAGCCCCAGCGCGATGAGCGCCAGCAGGCCCGCCAGCGCCAGCGCGCGCGCGTGCCGGACGGCGGGCTCGGGGACGCGTGCGGCATCGGTCATGCGGCATCATAGCCAGCATGACGACGCTGCTCGGCCGGGCGGGCGAACTGCGCGAGCGCGGCGCCAGGCTCCTGGAAACCCTTCGCACCTGGCCCTGGTTCGACACGCTGCGCACGCTGCGCCAGCGCTTCCGCGAGGACCGCCTCGGCCTCACCGCCAGCAGCCTCACCTTCACGACGCTGATCGCGCTGGTGCCGCTGGTCACCGTGGGCCTGGCGGTGTTCACCGCGTTCCCGATGTTCTCGGGCTTCGAGGCGGCGCTGGAGAAGTACTTCCTGCAGAACCTGGTGCCCGACAGCATCGCCAAGCCGGTGCTGCGTTCGCTCACGCAGTTCGCGGCCAAGGCGCGCGGCGTGGGCACCGTGGGCCTGCTGCTGCTGCTGACCACCGCGCTGGCGCTGATGTTCACGATCGACCGCACGCTCAACGCGATCTGGCGCGTGCAGCGCCCGCGCCCGCTGGCGCAGCGCGTGCTCGTCTACTGGGCCGCGCTGACGCTGGGCCCGCTGGTGCTGGGCGTGAGCCTGTCGCTGACCTCGTACGCGCTCTCGGCCTCGCGGGGCCTGGTGGCGGCGATGCCCGGCGCCGTCAGCCTGCTGCTGGAACTGCTGCAGTTCCTGCTGCTGGCAGCCACCGCCGCAGGCCTGTTCCACTACGTGCCCAACACGGCGGTGCGCTGGTCGCACGCCTGGGCAGGCGGGGTGTTCGTGGCCATCGCCTTCGAAGGGGCGAAGAAGATCCTGGCCTGGTACGTGGCCTCGGTGCCCACCTACTCGGCCGTGTACGGCACGTTCGCCACCGTGCCGATCCTGCTGCTGTGGGTGTACCTGGGCTGGGTGATCGTGCTGCTGGGCGCGGTGATCGCGGCCTACGCGCCCAGCCTGCAGATGCGCGTGGTGGCGCGCGAGCAGACGCCCGGCTGGCGCTTCGAGCTCGCGCTCACGGTGCTGCGCCGCCTGGACGCCGCGCGGCGCGGGCCGCGCCACGGCCTGTCGCTGGTGGACCTGGGCGAGGGCCTGCGCGCCGACCCGCTGCAGCTCGAGCCCATCGTCGACCTCCTGGCCGGGCTCGACTGGGTCTCGCGCCTCGACGAGGGCAGCCGCTCGCGCCACGTGTTGCTGTGCGACCCCGCGCGCACGCCGCTGGCACCGCTGGTGGAGCGCACGCTGCTGCAGCCCGGCGAGGCGTCGCGCACGGTGACGCAGCGCCTGGCGCAGCTGACCCTGGCCGAGGCGCTCGGCGGCTGAGGGCGGCGTCTACTTGAGCGCCTGCACCCGGTCGTAGAGGTCCTTCGGCCAGGGCGCGTCGGGCGCCGTCACGGCCTTCTGCACCGACTGGATGAACGGCGTGCGGTCCACCTTCAGCACCGTCTTGCCGCGCTTCTCGAAGTCGCTCACCAGCGCGGCTTCGGCCTGCGCGATCTCGTTCGTGGCGCGTGTCGACGCCTCCCACAGCACCTCGCCGAACAGCTTCCGGTCGTCGGCCGACAGCTTGCCCCAGGTGCCCGAACCCACCACCGTCACCAGCGACTCGGTGATGTGGCCGGTGAGCACGATGTACTTCTGCACCTCGTAGAACTTCTTCGCGTCGATGGTCGGCAGCGGGTTCTCCTGCGCGTCCACCGTGCCGTTCTGCAGCGCGAGGTAGACCTCGGCGAAGGCGATCGGCGTCGGGTTGGCCCCCACCGCCTTCGGGAACATCATCATCAGCGGCGCATCGGGCACGCGCAGCTTCATGCCCTTCATGTCGTCGGGCTTGGCCACCGGCTTGTTCGCGGTGAGGTGGCGCTGGCCGTAGTAGGTGTAGCCGGCCACGTGGTGGCCGCCGGTCTTGGCCTCGTACTGGGCCGCGAGGTCCTTGAACACCGCGCTGTTGCGGAAGGCCTGCCAGTGCGCGTAGTCGCGGAAGATGAAGGGGCCCGAGGCGATCGACATCGGCGGGTAGGCGCGGCCCGCGAAGGCCATGCCGGTGTAGATGATGTCCACCGTGCCCAGCGTCAGGCCCTGGTTGATGTCGGTCTCCTTGCCCAGCTGCGAGGCCGGGAAGACCTCGATCTGGTACTTGCCGTTGCTGCGCTTCCTGATCTCGTCGGCGGCCCACAGGGCCTGCTTGTGGTAGGCCTCGCCCACCTCGTAGACGTGGGCCCACTTGAGCTTGGTCTGCGCGAAGGCGCTGCCGGTCAGCGCGGCCAGCGCCAGTGCGGCAGCGGCGGCCAGGGTGGTTCTGCGTGTCAGCATCTCAGGAGTCTCCTTGGGTTGTGTGGTCAGCCCATCGCCTTGGGCAGCCAGAGCGAGATCGCCGGCACGAAGGTCACCAGCGCGAGCGAAGCGAGCAGGGGCACCAGCCACGGCAGGATGGCCATCGTCGTGCGCTCCACCGAGAGCCGGGCCACGCGCGCCAGCACGAACAGCACCAGGCCCATCGGCGGGTGCAGCAGGCCGATCATCAGGTTCAGCACCATCACCAGGCCGAAGTGCACCGGGTCTATGCCCAGGCGCTGCACGATGGGCAGCAGGATGGGCACGAGGATGGTGATGGCCGCCGTCGGCTCGAGGAAGCAGCCGACGAACAGCATCAGCGCGTTGGCCAGCAGCAGGAACTTCCACGGCGTGTCGGCGATGCCGAGGATGGCCTGCGCGATCATCTCGGTGGCCCGCGTGGCGGTGAGCATCCAGCCGAAGATCGATGCGGCGGCCACGATCAGCAGCACGGTCGAGGTGGTCTCCACCGTGTCCAGCGAGGCCTTGACGAACTGCCGCCAGCTGAGCGTGCGGTACCAGGCCACGCCGAGGAACAGCGACCACGCGCAGGCCGCGATCGCGCCTTCGGTGGCGGTGAACAGCCCCGTGGTCATGCCGCCGATCAGCAGCACCGGCGTCATGATCGGCAGCACCGCGGCGAAGCGGAACAGGCGGTCGGCGGCCAGCAGCGCCGCCATCGCGGCGGCCGTCCCCCAGGTCATGTCCACGCCGGTCTTGGACAGCGCCCACAGCAGCAGCGGGAAGGCCACCACCACGCCCAGCTCGACGAAGGCCTTGCCGACGCGGCGCCACTGCAGCGCGATGTCGCCGCCCCAGCCGTTCTTGTGCGCGAACCAGGCCACGGTGAGCATCATCAGCACCGTCATCACGAGCCCCGGCATGATGCCGGCCAGGAACAGCGCGCCGACCGAGACGTTGGCGAACATGCCGTAGATCACGAACGGCAGCGAGGGCGGGATGATGGGCCCGAGCGTGGCCGATGCGGCGGTGACGCCGACCGCGAACTCGGCGCCGTAGCCGTGCTCGCGCATCGCCTTGATCTCGATCGTGCCGAGCCCCGCCGCGTCGGCGATCGCGGTGCCGCTCATGCCGGCGAACACCACCGAGCCGACGATGTTCACGTGGCCCAGGCCGCCCTTGAGCCAGCCCACCAGCCCGAGCGCGAAGTTGTAGATGCGCGTGGTGATGCCGCCCACGTTCATCAGGTTGCCGGCCAGGATGAAGAAGGGCACCGCCAGCAGCGGGAAGCTGTCGATGCCGCCGATCATGCGGTGGATCACCACGTAGGGCGGGGGCGTGCCCTGCACCAGCACGTAGATGAGCGCGGCACCGGCCATCGCGATGGCCACCGGGATGCCGGCGCCCATCAGCGCCAGGAACATCAGCTTGAAGGCGCCGGCGCTCATCGTTGCGGCTCGTCCGCCAGCTCGGGTTGCTCCAGCACCGAGGCACCGCGCTTCCAGTTGGCGATGGCCACGCCCACGGCGCGCCAGGTCATCAGGGCGAAGCCCAGCATCACCGCGCCGTAGACGATGCCCATCGGCAGGTCCACCACCGCCATCGGGCTGCCGCCGATCTTCGCCGTCAGCATGCCGGTGAGCACCACGCCGGCGGCGAGGAAGGCGATGCGCACGATGTCCACCAGCGTCGCCAGCAGGCGCATCGGCTTCCTCGGCAGCAGCCGGTAGAAGAAGTCGACCTGGATGTGGTTGTTGCGGCGCACGCAGGTGGCGGCGCCGATGAACACGGTGGCGATCAGCAGGTAGCGCGCGATCTCCTCGGTCCACGAGGCCGAGTCGTTGAGCGCATAGCGCGTGAAGAACTGGTAGAAGACCGTGAGCCCCAGCGCCCAGAAGGTGCCCAGCGCGATCCAGTCCTCGATGCCGTGGTGGCCGAGGTCGACGGCCTGGTCGTGGATCTCGAACTCGCCGGCGGCGTTCAGCACGCGTTCGTCGGCGGTCGGCGCGGGCGCGGCTTGCGGTTCGCTCACTTGGGGTCTGCCTTCCAGGCCGAGGCGAAGCGCAGCTCGGCGTTCTTGGTGTGCCGCCGCATCGCGCGGCGCGCGGCGGCGGGGTTGCGGGCGGCGATGGCGTCCAGCAGCGCGCCGTGTTCGGCCACCGCCTGGCGCCAGATCGTCTCGCCGACGAAGTGCGACTCGAGCTGCGTGTAGAGCTCGCCGGTGCGCATGCGCCACAGCTGCTGCACCAGCTGCAGCAACGCGGCGTTGCCGCTGGCTTCGGCGATGCCGAGGTGGAACCGCTGGTCGGCCGCAGTGGCCTGCGGGCTGTGCGTGCGGGCGCGCTGCATCTCCTTCAGCGTGGCCTTGAGCCCGGCCAGCTGCGCCGCCGTGGCGTGCGTGGCGGCCAGCGCGGCGGCCTCGCTCTCGACGATCCAGCGCGCGCGCAGCACGTCGAAGGGGCCTGGCTGCGGTGCCGGCGCGACGCCGCCGCGCGCGCCGCGCGTGCGTGCCGCGCGCACGAACACGCCGGAGCCGCCGCGCACCTCCACCACGCCTTCCACCTCCAGCGCGATCAGGGCCTCGCGCACCGTGGGCCGGCTCACGCCGAGCTGCCCCGCCAGCTCGCGCTCGGCCGGCAGGCGGCTGCCGGCGGCGTAGTCGCCGTTGCCGATCAGGCGCGCAAGCTGCTGCGCGATCTGCCGGTAGAGGCGGCGCGGCTCGACGGGTTCGAGGGGGACGGCGGACACGGGCGGGGCGCTGGACTGGTCAAGTGGTCAGACCAATTCATGCTGCGCAGCCGGAGCCTGTCCGTCAATTGCGGGCTTTCCCGGAACGGGCGCCCGGCCGCGTCTTCAGTCCCGCGCGGCGATCAGTTCGCGGAAGCGTGCCTCCAGGCGCGCCGCATCGGCCGGCCGCCCGGTGAAGTGCTCGAACGCGCCCACCGCCTGCCCGATCGCCATGCCGGCCCCGGTGGCGACGCGGCAACCCGCCGCCCGCGCGGCACGCACCAGCGCGGTCTCGAGCGGGAAGTAGACGATCTCGGAGACCCACAGCCCCGCATGCAGCAGCCCCGCATCCAGCGGCAGGCCGGGCAGCTTGTCCATGCCGGTCGGCGTGGCATGCACCAGGCCGCTGGCGCCCGCCAGCGCGGCTGCTGCGTCGGTGGTGAAGGCGGCGCGGCGTCCCGGGTAGAGCACGTTCAGCCGCTCGGCCAGCGCGGCGGCGCGGGCGCTGTCGCTGTCCACCAGCACCAGCGCCTTCGTTCCCATGCGCAGCAGCGCGTGGGCGATGGCCGAGCCCGCGCCGCCCGCGCCCAGCAGCACCACGCGCGACAGGTCGGCGCCAGGCAGGTCGCGCTCGAAACCCCAGCGCCAGCCGCTGCCGTCGGTGTTGTGGCCGGTGGCCCGGCCGTCCCTGAACACCACGGTGTTCACCGCGCCCATCGCCGCCGCCTCGTCGCTCAGGGCCTCGAGCAGCGGGATCACCGCCTGCTTGCAGGGGTAGGTGATGTTGAGGCCGGCGAAGCCCATCACGCGCGCCGCGGCCAGCAGCGTGGGCAGCGCGCCGGCGTCGCTGCCCGTGGCGTCCAGGTCGATCAGCTGGTAGTGCAGCTGCAGGCCCTGGGCCGCGCCCTCGGCCTCCTGCATCGCCGGTGTCAGCGAGCGCTGGATGCCGGAGCCGATGAGGCCGCAGAGCAGTTTCCGGCCGCCGGGGTTCACTTGCGCAGCTTCGCGAGCTCGGCCTGCATCTCGGCCACGGTGGCGGCGATGGCGGCGCCGTGCTTCTCGATCACCGGCTTGAGCCGGTCGCGCAGCTTGGCCTGCTCGGCGGCCGAGAACTCGGTCACCTGCATGCCGTTCTTCTTCAGCTGGTCGAGCTGGCCGGCGGCGGCTTCGCGGTTGACCTGGCGCTGGTAGCGCGCGGCCTCGGTCGCGGCGTCCTGCAGCAGCTTGCGGTCGCCTTCGGACAGCGTGTCCCACACCTTCTTGCTGAAGATCAGCGATTGCGGGTTGTACTGGTGGTTGGTGATCGCCAGGTTCTTCTGCACCTCGAAGAACTTGTTGGCCAGGATCACCGACAGCGGGTTCTCCTGCCCGTCGATGGCCTTCTGCTCCAGGCCCGCGTAGACCTCGGGGAAGGCCATCGGCGTCGGGTTCGCGCCCAGCGCCTTCACCCAGTCGACGTTGATCGCGTTCGGGATCACGCGCAGCTTGAGGCCCGCGATGTCCTCCACCGTGTTGATCGGCTTGCGGCTGTTCGTGAGGTTGCGGAAGCCCAGCTCGAAGTAGGCCAGGCCGACGATGTTCTTCTCCTGCAGCTTCGCGTGCAGCTTCTGGCCGAAGGGACCGTCGACCACCGCGTCGGCCTCCTTGGCGTTGGCGAACATGAACGGGAAGTCGTAGACCTCGAAGTCCTTCACCTGCGAGGCCAGGATGCCCGAGTTCAGCAGCACGAACTCGATGGTGCCGCCCTGCAGCGCCGAGACGTTGGCGGCGTCGCCGCCCAGCGTGCCGCCGGGAAACACGGTGACCTTGAGCTTGCCGCCGCTCCTGGCCGCCACGAGTTCGGCGAACCTGGCGGCACCCTGCTCGAGCGGGTGGCCCTTGGGGTTCTGCAGCGCCAGCTTGAAGGTTCTCTCCTGCGCCTGCACGGCGGTGTGCGGCAGCAGCGTGGCCAGGGCGGCGAGCGCGAGAGGCGCCAGGGCGCGGCGGGTGAAGCGGATCAGCATCGTTGTCTCCTCAGCAGGAATCGTCGGCGGGAATCGTCGGCAGAAAAGGGGTGGGCTGGCTCAGCCCGCGAACCAGCGCGCGGGCACGGTCACGATCGACGGGAAGAGCACCATCAGGAACATCACGCCGAACTCGGCGACCATGAAGGGCAGCACGCCGCGCGTGACGTCGTCCATCTTCATGCGCCCGACGCCGGCCACCACGTTGAGCACCGTGCCCACCGGCGGCGTGATCAGGCCGATGGCGTTGTTGATGATGAACAGCACGCCGAAGTACACCGGGTCGATGCCGGCCGCCTTCACCACCGGCATCAGCACGGGGGTCATGATCAGGATGGTCGGCGTCATGTCCATCGCGGTGCCGACGGCCATCACCAGCACCATGATCGCGATCAGCAGCAGCGTCTGGTTGCCCATGAAGGGCTCGAGCAGCGCGATCATCTTGCTCGGGATGTCGGCCACCGTGATCAGCCAGGCGCTGACCATGGCCGCGGCCACCAGGAACATGATCACCGCGGTGGTCTTGGCCGCGTCGACGAAGACCTTGCGCAGGTCGCGCAGGCGCAGTTCCTTGTAGACCACGGTGGCGACGAACAGCGCGTAGACGGCGGCCACCACGGCGGCTTCGGTCGGCGTGAACACGCCCATCTTCAGGCCCACCAGCACGATCACCGGCAGCACCAGCGCCCAGGTCGACTCGCGCAGCGCCTTCCAGCGTTCCGCGGAGCTGGCCTTCGGCGGCTGCCGCAGCTTCTCGCGCTTGGCCACCCAGGCCCAGGCGATGGCGATGCCCGCGCCCATCAGCAGGCCGGGCACGATGCCGGCAAGGAACAGCTTGCTGATGCTGACGTTGGCCGCCACGCCGAAGATCACGAAGCCGATCGACGGCGGGATCACCGGCGCGATGATGCCGGCCGACGCGATGAGGCCGCCGGCGCGCGCCTTGTCGTGGCCGGCGGCCACCATCATCGGCAGCAGCAGGCTGGCCAGCGCCGCGGTGTCGGCCACCGCCGAGCCCGACAGCGCCGCCAGCAGGCAGGCCGCCAGGATCGCCACGTAGCCGAGCCCGCCGCGCAGGTGGCCCACCAGCGCCACCGCCAGCGCGACGATGCGGCGCGACAGGCCGCCGACGTTCATGATCTCGCCGGCCAGCATGAAGAAGGGCACCGCCAGCAGCGGGAAGCTGTCGGCGCCGTTGATGGTGTTCTGCGCCAGGATCTGCGCGTCGAACATGTCCAGGTGGATCATCAGCGCCACGCCGGACAGCAGCAGCGAGTACGCGATGGGAATGCCCAGCGCCATCGCGGCGAGCAGCGAACCGAGGAAGATCAGAACGGTCATCGCAGGCTCCGTTCAGGGCTTGGCGTCGCGTTCGAGCTGGGCCAGGTCTTCCGACTCCTGCACCATCACGAGCTCGTCGTCCTTCAGGCGGCCGCTCGCGGTGAGCAGCAGGTCGCGCAGCAGGATCACCATGGTCGACACCGCGAACACCACGCCCGCGGCATAGACGATGGCCATCGGCCAGCCGGTGACCGGGGCCTCCACCTCGGCGTTGATCACGCTCTGCTGCCAGCTGCCCTTCAGCAGCAGCCAGCTGACATAGAGCATCAGCAGCTGGCCCAGCCCCAGGCAGGCGCGCTTGCCGCGCGGCCCGAGGCGGCCCACCAGCATGTCGGTGCCGAGGTGGCCGCGCTCGTGCAGCGCGACGATGGCGCCGAGGAAGGTCATCCAGACGAAGAGCCAGCGCGAGAGCTCCTCGGATACCGTGATGCCGCTGTTGAAGCCGTAGCGCAGCACGACGTTGCCGAACACCAGCACCACCATCAGGCCCAGCGCGGCGACCATCAGCCATTCCAGCGCACGGCAGTAGCCGGCGATCACGCGGTCCATGCTTGTCTCCATGCGGCCGGATCAACGTCCGGCTTGGACCGTAATGTACGAACTAGTTAGTTTTGCAGAATACGGGAAAACCCGCAGCCGATCCGTCACCGACGGACGGCCCTACTTGCGGACGAAGCGCACGACCATCTCGATGATCGAGTCGCGCCGCGCGACGATGGCCGCCGGCGTGTCGAAGTCGCGCTTGAAGATGAGCCCGAAGGTGTGGCGGTTGGCGGTGTTGAAGAAGCTCAGCGCGCTGATCGACATGTGCAGGTCGATCGCGTCGATGCCGCTCCTGAACACGCCGGCGGCCACGCCGCGCTCGTAGACGCGGCGCAGGCCCTCGATCGCCGGCACGTTGAGCTTCTGGATCGCCTTGCTCTGCGCCAGGTACTCGCCGCGGTGGATGTTCTCCGTCATCACCAGGCGGATGAAGTCGGGGTTGGCCAGCTGGTAGTCGACCGTGAAGCCCACCAGCTTGCGCAGCGCGTCCTCGGGGGCCAGGTCGTCCAGGTGCAGGTCGGCCTCGATCGCGCGGATGCGCCGGTAGGCCTCCTCCAGCACCGCGATGTAGAGGCCTTCCTTGCTGCCGAAGTAGTAGTAGATCATGCGCTTGCTGGTGCGCATGGCTTCGGCGATGTCGTCGATGCGGGCCCCCGCCAGCCCCTTCTCGCTGAACTCGCGCGTGGCGACATCGAGGATGTCGGCCATCGTGCGCTCGGGGTCGTTGGTGCGCGGTTCGGCCTTCGGCGTGGCCCTGGACTTCGAACGCGGCTTTTGTACCGTCTGGTTCATTTCCCCAGTGTAGGGGATGCGGCCAGGTGGGTGCGCAGCGCGGCCAGCACGGTGTCGGGCGCCTCCTGCATCAGGAAGTGGCCGGCCGGCACCGTGTGCACCGGTGCCTTCAGCACCTCGGCCACGGCGCGTGCGTTGCGCGGCAGCGTCATCTGGTCGGCGCTGCCCAGCACCAGGTGCGCCGGGCAGGTCACGCGCGCCGCGGCGTCCAGCCCGCCCTGGTAGCGGTTGCAGGCCTGGAAGTCGGTGTGGAACAGCAGCGGGTCGCCCTGTGCGGCCATCACCTGGTGCATCAGCGAGCGCGCGGCGCCGCGCAGCCAGACCCCGGGGCCGGGGTAGGAGGGCTTGGCGGCCAGCGTCGAGAACGAGAAGGTCACCACGCGGTCGATCGCGGCCGCCACATCGGTCCTGCTCAGGTCCAGCAGCGCCTGCGGCACCGGCATCGGCACGCAGGTGCCGAGCATCGCGAGATGGCTCACGCGCCCCGGCGCTCGGGCCGCGGCTTCCAGCGCCACCAGCGAGCCCAGGCTGTGCCCGGCCAGCGCCGCCCGCTGCACGCCGGCGGCGTCCAGCAGGGCCAGCACCCAGTCGGCCATCGCCTCCACGCCGGGCAGCGCCGGGCCTTCGCTGCGCATGTGGCCCGGCAGGTCGACCGCGAGCACGCCGTGGCCGTGATGGGCGAACCAGCGCGCCAGCAGCGTCCACACGCTGTGGTCGTTGACCGCGCCGTGGATGAAGACGATGCAGGGCAGGGTGGGGTCGAAGGGCCTGCCGCCGGTGTAGGCGTAGGCCTCGCGGCCGTTCACCTGCAGCTTCATGCCGCCTTCTCCGCCACCTTGAACGCGCGCTTCAGGTCGTCGATCAGGTCGTCGGGATCCTCCAGGCCGATGCTGAGGCGGATGGTGCCCGGCGTGATGCCGGCCGCCACCAGCGCTGCGTCGTCCATCCGGAAGTGGGTGGTGCTCGCGGGGTGGATCACCAGCGATCGGCAGTCGCCGACGTTGGCGAGATGGCTGAAGATCTTCAGCGCCTCGATGAACGCGCGGCCCTGGGCGCGGCTGCCTTTCAGGTCGAAGCTGAACACCGCGCCGCAGCCGCGCGGCAGCAGCTGCTTCGCCAGCGCGTGGCTCGGGTGGCCTTCGAGCTCGGGGTAGCCCACGGCGGCCACCATCGGGTGCGCGGCCAGGAAGTTCACGACCTTGCGCGTGTTGTCCACGTGCCGCGCCATGCGCAGCGGCAGCGTCTCCACGCCCTGCAGGATCAGCCAGGCGGTGTGCGGGCTCATGCAGGCGCCGAAGTCGCGCAGGCCCTCGCGGCGCGCGCGCAGCAGGAAGGCGCCGTCGGTGCTCTCCTCGCTGAACACCATGCCGTGGAAGCCGGCGTAGGGCTGGTTCAGCTCGGGGAAGCGCGTGGCGCGGCTCCAGTCGAAGCGGCCGCTGTCCACCAGCAGCCCGCCCACCACCGTGCCGTGGCCGCACAGGAACTTGGTGGCGCTGTGGAAGACGAGGTCGGCGCCGTGTTCGAAGGGCTTCATCAGCCACGGCGTGGTGAAGGTGCTGTCCACCAGCAGCGGCACGCCGGCCTCGTGCGCGATGGCGGCGACGGTGGGGATGTCCAGCACGTCGAGCCCCGGGTTGCCGAGCGTCTCGCCGAACAGCAGCTTCGTCCCGGGCCGCACGGCAGCGCGCCAGCCATCGATGTCGCCCGGCTTGACGAAGGTGGTGGCGATGCCGAAGCGGGCGAGCGTGTAGTGCAGCAGGTTGTGGCTGCCGCCGTACAGCGCCGAACTGGCGACGACGTGCGAGCCGGCACCCGCCAGCGTCGCGACGGCCAGGTGCAGCGCCGCCTGGCCGCTGGCGGTGGCGATGGCGCCCACGCCGCCTTCCAGCGCCGCGATGCGCTCCTCCAGCACCGCGTTGGTCGGGTTGCTGATGCGGCTGTAGACGTGGCCGCTGCGCTCCAGGTTGAACAGGCTCGCCGCGTGCTCGCTGCTCTCGAACACGAAGCTCGTCGACAGGTGCAGCGGCACGGCGCGCGCGCCGGTGGCGGGGTCGGGGGCCGCGCCGGCATGCAGCGCAAGGGTGTCGAATCCGGGGTCGTTGGAGCCTGCCATGGACGTTTCCTCCAGGTCATTGTGGGCTATATTGGCCCGCATGAAGGTCACCGACATCCTGCGTGTCAAGGGCAACACGCTCTACACCGTCTCGCCCGACCAGCCGCTGGCCGAGGCCGCGAAGACGATGGCCGAACTGGACATCGGATCGCTGGTGGTGATGGAACACGGTGACCTGGTCGGCATGCTGACCTTCCGCGAAGTCATCCAGGCCGTGGTGAACAACGGCGGCAGCGTCGGCACGCGCCTGGTGCGCTCGGTGATGGACGATGCGCCGCTCACCTGCACGCCCGAGACCGAGATCGACGAGGTGCGCCGCATGATGCTGCAGCGCCATGCGCGCTACATGCCGGTGCTGGACCGGCGCACGCTGATGGGCGTGATCTCGTTCTACGACGTGGCCAAGACCGTGGTCGACGCGCAGGACTTCGAGAACCGCATGCTCAAGGCCTACATCCGCGACTGGCCCGAGCAGAACGAGCCCAGCACCTCGCAGCCGGGTGCCTGAAGCCGCCGGCGCCACCGTCGCCATCGTCCTCGTCGGCGCGGCCTGCGCCGGTTTCGTGCAGGGGCTCTCGGGCTTCGGCTTCAGCCTCACCGCGCTCAGCTTCTGGGTCTGGGTGCTGCCGCCGCCGCTGGCCGCGGTGCTGGCCGTGTTCGGCGCGCTCAGCGGTCAGCTGCTGGCAGCGTTCTCGGTGCGGCGCGGTTTCGAGTGGAAGGCGCTGGCGCCATTCCTGCTGGGCGGCCTGCTGGGCCTGCCGCTCGGGCTGTGGCTGCTGCCGCGCATCGACGCGGTGGCGTTCCGCGCCTTCGTCGGCGCGCTGCTGGCGCTGTGGTGCCCGGTGATGCTGGTCTCGGGCCGGCTGCCGCGCGTGGGCGGCGGCCGCCTCGGCGACGCGCTGGCCGGCGGCATGGGCGGGCTGATGGGGCCGCTGGGCGGCTTCACCGGCGCGGTGCCCACGCTGTGGTGCACGCTGCGCCGCTTCGAGCGCGACACGCAGCGTGCGGTGATCCAGAACTTCAACCTCGCCGTGCTGGCGGCCACGATGGCCAGCTACCTGCTGCAGGGCCGCGTCACGGCGCCGATGCTGCCGCTGCTGGCGCTCGTGCTGCCGGCACTGCTGGTGCCGGCGCTGCTGGGGATGCGCCTGTACGCGCGCATCAGCCCGCTGGCCTTCCGCAACGTGGTGCTGGGGCTGCTGACGCTTTCCGGCATCGCGATGCTCGCCAGCTCGCTGCCGCGGCTGCTTCATTTCAATTGAAACGCGGGCCGGCGCGGCGGCAACCGCGCGGCAAGCCGGGTCGGCCACAGTCGGGTGCATGGAACCGACCCGCCAACACGCCCCCGAGCCCCGCCTGGACCCTGCCACCGTCACCTACCGCGGCACGGTCTACCCCTGGCACTGCGACCACATGGGCCACATGAACGTGATGTGGTACGTGGGCAAGTTCGACGAGGCGGTGTGGAACCTCTTTGCGCGCCTCGGCCTCACGCCGGCCTACCTGCGCGAGCAGGGGCGCGGCATGGCGGCGCTGGAGCAGCGCATCGAGTACCGGCGCGAGCTGCACGCCGGCGACGTGGTTGCCGTGAACTCGCAGCTCACCGGCGTGCGCGAGAAGGTGCTGCTGGTGCGACAGACGCTGTTCGACGCCGAGCGCGGCCACGTGGCTGCCGTGATGGACCTCGTCGCCGCCCACCTGGACACCGCGGCGCGCCGCGCGGTGCCGTTCCCGTCCGCCATCGCCGAGCGGCTGCAGGCCGAACTCGCGGTGCCACACTCGCGGCCGGGTTCATGACACGGACCGACGATGACGGCAGCCTCCCGCGCCGCGACAGCCCCGCCGGCGGCGGCCCAGCGCGCCCGCCGCCCTGCGTGCTGCTGGTCGACCTGGAGCCGGCGCTCGCGACGCTGCTGGCCGAGTGGCTACAGCAGGACGGCGTCGCCGCCTGCGTGGCCCGTGGCCTGCGGACCGAAGGGTTGCCGCGTCGTCCGGAGCTGCTGGTGACCGACATCGCCTTTCCGCGCCAGGGTCCGACGCCGCGGCTGCAGGCGCTGGGGCTGGCCTGGCCCGGCACGCCGATCCTGGCGCTGTCGCCCACGGTGTTCGCCGGCCGTACGGCCGGCGGCGAGACCGCGCGGCGGCTCGGCGTGGCCGCGCTGCTCGCGACACCGCTCGCGCGCGAGGACTGGCTGGCCGCCGTGCGGCGCCTGCTGCCGGCAGCGGAGCGCCCCGCGTGAACGCGGCCACCTGGCTGAGCGACCTCGGTGCCGCGCGCGGCCCTGGTCCGCGACGCATCGTGGCCTGGCTGGGCGGCCTGTTCATCGCCAGCATCGTCGCGCTGGCCGTCCACGACACCGTGCGCAGCTACCACCAGACGCTGGCCGAGACCGGGCGCGAGCTGGAGTCGCAGGCGCGCGTGATCGCCGAGCAGACCGCGCGCAGCGTGCAGGCCGTGGACGTGGTGCTGCGCCACGTGGCGCAGCAATACGAGAGCGGCGCGCTCGCGGCGCTGGGCCGCGAGGCGCAGCACCGCTACCTGCAGGAGCAGGCGGTGGGCCTGGTGCAGGCCGACGGGCTGGTGCTGTTCGACGCCGCCGGCACGCTGTTGGCCGCTTCGCGCACGCCGCCGGCGCAATTGCCGGCGCTGAACATCGGCCACGACGCCCCGTTCCCGACGCTGCGCGACGCGGCCGATCCCGGTCTCGTGATCGGCCGCGTGCGGCAGACGCCGATCACCGGCGAGCAGGTGTTCCCCATCGTGCGGCGCCTGCGCACGGCCCAGGGCGCCTTCGGCGGCGTCATCAGCGCCTCGGGCCGCGTCGCCTACTTCCAGGCCTTCTACCGCGACGCCTACCCCGACGTGGGCACGCGCGTGGCGCTGCTGCACCAGGACAACACGCTGCTGGCGCGCCACCCGCCGGCCGACGCCGCGCTGGGCCGCAGCTTCCCGATCGTCCAGGAGCTGATCGCCGCCGCCGCCTCGGGCGTGCGCGTCACGCGCAACCGAAGCCCGCTCGACGGCGCCGACCGTTTCGGCGTGCTGCGCCAGGTGCCCGACTACCCGCTGGTGGTGATCGTCACGCGCGACGCCGACGCCGCGCTGGCCAGCTGGCGCGAGCAAGCCACGAACTCGGTGCTGCGCACGCTGGCGCTGGCCGCGCTGGCGGCGCTGCTGATGGCCGCGGTGCTGCGCCAGCTGCGCCGGCTGCAGGCGGCGCAGGCCTCGCTCGAAACCTCGCGCGAGCGCTTCGCGGTGGCGGTGGCCGGCAGCGACGACGGCATCTGGGACTGGGACTTCCGCAGCGGCGTGGCCTTCGCGTCGGCGCGGGCGCGCGAGATCGTCGGCCTGCCGCCCGGCCCCGAGGAGCAGAGCATCGCCGAGTGGGACGCGCAGGTCGCCCGCTGCTGGCACCCGGACGACCTGCCGCGCCGCCGCCGGCTGCTCGACGAGCACCTGGCCGGCCGCACGCCGGCCTACGAGGCCGAGTTCCGCGTGCGCGACGGGCAGGGCGGCTGGCGCTGGATCCACGCGCGCGGGCTGTGCGTGCGCGACGCCACCGGCCGGCCGCTGCGCATCGCCGGTTCGGTCAGCGACACCGATGCCGCCAAGCGCGCCGAGGCCGCGCTGCGCGCCAGCGAGGAGCGCCTGGCGCTGTCGATGGCCGGCAGCAACGACGGGCTGCTCGACTGGGACATCGTCAACGACCGCATGTTCGCCTCGGCGCGCGCGATGCAGATCGCCGGCGTGCAGGCGCCGGGTCTGGAGCGCACGCGTGCCGAATGGCGCGCGCTGCTGCAGCTGCACCCCGACGACGTGCAGCGCCACGACGAGGACTTCCGCCGCCACCTGGACGGCGCGACCGAGGTGCGCGAAGGCGACTACCGCGTGCGTCACCCCGACGGCCGCTACCGCTGGGTGCGCGTGCGCGGCATGTCGGTGCGCGACGCAGGCGGCCGCGCGGTGCGCTGGGCCGGATCGCTGAGCGACATCGACGCGCAGAAGCGCACCGAGGAGCAGCTGCGCCAGTCCGAGGAACGCTTCCAGCTCGCGGTGGACGGCGCCAACCAGGGGCTGTGGGACTGGGACCTGCGCAGCGACCTGCTGTTCCTGTCGCCGCGCGCGCAGACGCTGAACTTCGTCGAACCCGGCCATCCGCTGCGCCCGCGCCGCGAGTGGGTGGCGCTGACGGAGTACCACCCCGACGACGAGCCGCGCGTGCGCGAGGCCATCACGCGCCACCTGCGCGGCGAGACGGCCGACTTCGGCATCGAGTACCGCGTGCGCCACCACTCGGGCCAGTGGCGCTGGTACCGCCAGCGCGGGCTGGCGCTGCGCGACGCCGAGGGCCGGCCCTACCGGATGGCCGGCTCGATGGAGGACATCAGCGCGCCCAAGCTCGCCGAGGCCGAGCGCGAGCGGCTCGAGCAGCAGCTGCGCCAGGCGCAGAAGCTGGAGGCCATCGGCACGCTGGCCGGCGGCATCGCGCACGACTTCAACAACATCCTCTCGGCCATCCTCGGCTACGGCGAGCTGGCGCAGAAGCACGCCGCCGAAGGCACGCCGCTGCGCCGCCACCTGGACGCCGCGATCGCCGCTGCGCTGCGCGCCAAGTCGCTGGTGGAGCGCATCCTCGCGTTCAGCCGCAGCGGCATGGGCGAACGCGTGCCGGTGCACGTGCAGTCGGTGGTGGCCGAGGCGCTGGACGCGGTGGCCGCGTCGCTGCCGCCGGGCGTGCGGCTGGAGCGCCGCCTGGCCGGCGGCGACGCCGGCGTGATGGGCGACCCGACGCAGATCCACCAGGTGGTGATGAACCTGTGCGCGAACGCCGTGCAGGCGATGAAGTCCGAAGGCCGCCTGAGCGTGGCGGTGGACACCGTGCAGCTCGAACGTTCGCTCGCGGTCGCCACCAGCGCGCTCGAACCCGGCGCGTACCTGCGCCTGTCGGTGGCCGACAGCGGCAGCGGCATCGCGGCGCATGTGCTGGAACGCATCTTCGACCCCTTCTTCACCACCAAGGAGATCGGCGTCGGCACCGGGCTCGGGCTGTCGCTGGTGCACGGCATCGTCACCGATCTCGGCGGCGGCATCGCGGTCGAGAGCACCGAGGGGCAGGGCGCCACCTTCACCGTGTACCTGCCCTCGCAGGGCGTGGCCGCGCCGCCGGCGCCGCCGCCGGTGGTGCTGAGCCCGGGCGCGGGCGAGACCGTGCTGCTGGTCGACGACGAGGAGCCGCTGGTGCGCCTGGGCGAGGAGCTGCTGGCCGAGCTGGGCTACGAGCCGGTGGGCTTCGTCTCCAGCCGCGAGGCGCTGGCGGCCTTCGAGGCCGACCCCGACCGCTTCCGCGTGCTGCTGTCCGACGAGGCGATGCCCGGCCTGACCGGCAGCGAGCTGGCCGCCGCGGTGCGCCGCATCCGCCCCGGGCTGCCCGTGGTGCTGATGAGCGGCTACGTCAACGCCGCGCTGCTGGGGCGGGCGAAGGAGGCGGGTGTGGCCGAGGTGCTGGGCAAGCCGCTGGCCTCGGGCGAGATCGCGCGGGCGCTGGCGCAGGTCTTGCGCGGCCGGGTGCGCTGACGCAGAGTGCGCGCCGTGAACACGCCCGCGTCGACACCCGCGTCAGCCACCTTGCCGCCGCACGTGCTGGTGGTCGACGACGACCCGGCCATCCGCGCGCTGCTGGCCGACTACCTGGGCGACAACGAGATGCGCGTCACCGCGGTGGCCAGCGGCGCCGAGCTGACGCAGGCGATGGCGCGCGAGCTGGTCGACCTGGTGGTGCTGGACGTGCGGCTGCCGGGCGAGGACGGCATGCAGATCGCGCGCCGGCTGCGCGAGAGCTCGGCCATCCCCATCCTGATGCTCACCGGCCGCGCCGAGGAGGCCGACCGCGTGATGGGCCTGGAGCTCGGCGCCGACGACTACCTCACCAAGCCCTTCAGCCCGCGCGAGCTGCTGGCGCGGCTGCGCGCGCTGCTGCGGCGCGCCCAGGCGCAGGCCGGCGTGGCCGGTACGCTGGCACAGCTGCGAGCCTACCGCTTCGAGGGCTGGGAGCTCAACATCGGGCTGCGCCGGCTGAAGGACGCCGGCGGCCGCTCGGTGGAGCTCACCAACGGCGAGTTCAGCCTGCTGGTGGCCTTCCTCGGCGCGGCGCGGCGCACGCTCACGCGCGACCAGCTGCTGGACCTCTCGCGCCTGCACAACGCCGAGGTCTACGACCGCTCCATCGACGTGCAGATCCTGCGCCTGCGCCGCAAGATCGAGGCGAACCCGGCGCAGCCGCGCTTCATCGTCACGCAGCGCGGCGCGGGTTACGTGTTCGACGCCGACGTCGAGGCCGTGCGCTGAGTTTCAGCTGACACGCGGCCCGGCGCGGCGCGCAAGACGCGTGCAACCGCCGCCCGGCGCAAGGCCCTCCGGACAAGCACCCGGAGGCCGCATGAACCCCGCGTCCGCACTCGATCCCGAGCGCCGCTTCGTGCGCATCGGCGCCCTCGGCGGTTTGCTCAGTCTGGCGGCCGCGGCCGTGCTGGCCCGCTGGCGGGACGACGGCGCATTTCAACCGCAACAGCGGCCGCGCAGGTCGCAACCCGCATGCAACGCGGCAGGTTCGAAATGGCGACACCGCAAGCCACGAGGAGCCTTCCGATGACACCCGTCCTCACCACCCACCGCCCCTGGTACCGCCGCGTCGTCGAGGACACGCTGGCCCACTGGCGCTGCCGCCGCACGCTGCAGACGCTGCGCGGCCTGGACGCGCGCACGCTGGCCGACATCGGCGTCGATGCCAGCGAGCTGTCGTCCGTCGGTGCCGAGGCGGTGGGTTGCGCCGCGCTGACGCGGCTGCGCATCGTGCGGAGCCTGAACCGTGTCTAGGCCCGCACCCTGGCTGCTGGCCCTGGCGCTGGCCGGTTGTGCACAGGCGCCCACGGTGCCGTCGAACCCGCGCGCACCGATCGACGCCGCGGCGCTGCCGGTGCCGCAGCCCGGCACCGGCGCGGTCATCGAACGCGACCTGCCGATCGAACGCTGGTGGACGCTGTTCGACGACCCGCTGCTTGCCGCCCGCATCGAGCAGGCGCTGCGCGACAACCACGACCTCGCGGCCGCTGCGGCGCGCGTGCAGGAGGCGCGCGCCCGCCTCGACGAGGTGCAGGGCAGCCGGCTGCCGGTGCTGGACGCACAGGCGTCGCACGCCCGGGCTCGCCAGCCCGGTGACGGCCGCCTGCCGCCCGCTGCGCCGCTCACCGCGTCGCAGCACCAGGTGGGCCTGGTGGCGCGCCACGAGCTGGACCTGTGGGGGCGCATCGCCGCCGGCCGCGATGCCGCCCAGGCGCGGCTGCAGTCGCAGCAGTGGGTGCAGGCGAGCCTGGCCTGGGGACTGTCGGCGCAGATCGCCGAGGCCCACTACGGGTTGCGCGCGGTGCAGCGCCAGATCGAGCTGGCCGGCGCCGTGCGCGACACCCGCGCCATCGGCCTGGTGCTGCGCCGGCGTGAACAGGCCGCCGGCATCGCCAACGAATTCGACCTGCGCCGAGCCGAGGCCGAGTCGGCCGCCAGCGAGCTGACGCTGGCGCAGCTGCAGCGCCAGCGTTTCGGCTACGAGGCGGCGCTGGCACTGCTGCTCGGCCGCGTGGCGCCCGATGCCACCGAGCCGCAACCGCTGGACCCTGCCGCCCCGCTGGTGCTGCGCCTGCCGCAGGGCGGCGCCGCCGAGCGGCTGCTGCAGCGGCCCGACGTGCGTCGCGCCGAAGCGGAACTGGCCGCTGCGCAGGCCGACATCGCCGCCGCGCGCGCGGCCACGCTGCCGCGGCTCAGCCTGTCGGGCAGCGTCGGCAGCGACGTGCGCTCGATGTCGGACCTGTTCAGTGCGCAGGGTTTCGTCTGGCAGCTGGCCGGCAGCCTGACGCAGAACCTGTTCGATGGCGGCCAGGCGCGCGCCCGCGTGAACCAGGCCGACGCACGCGCCGACGCCGCGCATGCCGCCTACCGCCAGGTGGTGCTGCGCGCCGTGACCGAGCTGCGCGAGGCCTACGCCGCGCTGGACACCACGCAGCAGGCCGAAGCCGCCGCCGCGGCCCGCGTGCGCGCGATGGAGCGCGCCGCGCAGCTGGCCCGCCTGGGCCACGCCAGCGGCGCCCTTGGCTACCTGGGCCTGCTGGACGCCGAGCGCAACCGCCAGCAGGCGCAGCTGGACGAGGTCAGCGCGCGGCGCGACCGCCTGCTGGTGCAGGTGGCGGCGCTGAAGGCGCTGGGCGGCGGGCAGGCCGGCCAGCGCCCCCTTTGAACGAGTCTGAACCAGCCTGAACGAGACGAGGAGCACTTCCATGCACGAGCCCAGAACCCCCGTGAGACCCGAGCACCGCCGCAAGGTGGTCATCGGCCTGGCCGCCGCCCTGGTGGGCGGCGGCGCGCTGACCCTGTTCGGCCGCGACGGCGAAGCCGCACCGCCGCCTCCGCCGCCGGCCGGCGCCAAGGCCGCGCTGACGGTCGAACTGATTGCACCGAGCCCGCAGACGCTGGCGCGCACGGTGGCCGCCAGCGGCAGCGTGGCGCCACGCGACGAGATGCTGATCGGCGCCGACGCCGCCGGCGTGCGCCTGACGCAGGTGCTGGTGGAGGTGGGCGCGCGCGTGCAGGCCGGCCAGCTGCTGGCGCGCGGCGACGACGCGCCGCTGCAGGCCCAGCTGGCGCAGCTGAAGGCACAGGTGAAGCAGGCCGAGGCCGAGCGCCAGCAGGCCGACGCGAACCTGGAACGCGCCGAGCGCATCGCCGATTCCGGCATCTACAGCGTCGAGGCGGTGCAGACGCGCCGCACGGCGGCGCTGGCCGCCGCTGCGCGGCTGGAGCTGGCGCAGGCGCAGCAGCAGGAGACCGAGCTGCGCATCGCGCAGACCCGGGTGCGCGCGCCGACGGCCGGCGTGGTGTCGCGCCGCAGCGCCAGCGTCGGGCTCGTGATGAATCCGGGCACCGAGCTGTTCCGCCTGATGCGCGACGGCCAGGTGGAGTGGCTGGCCGAACTGCCCGAGCATGCGCTGGCACAGGTGCAGCCCGGCGCCACCGCGCGCGTGATGCTGGCCGACGGCCGCAGCGTCGAAGGCCGCGTGCGCCTGGTGGAGCCGACACTGGACACGCGCAGCCGCAACGGCCTGGTCCACGTCGTGCTGCCGGCCGACGCCGGCGTGAAGGCCGGCGGCCACGCCAAGGGCGAGATCGTGGTCGCCGAGGCGCGCGTGACGACGCTGCCGGAAGCGGTGGTGTTCCAGCGCGATGGCAGCTCCTTCGTGGTGCTGGTGGACGGCGCAGGCAAGGCCCGTTACGCGCGTGTCGCCACCGGCGTGCGGCGCGGCGGGCTGGTGGAGGTGAGCGGATTGCCCGCCGGCGCGCGCGTGGTCGCCAACGGCGCCGGCTTCGTGAAGGACGGCGAGACGGTGCGCGTGGCGCCGCCGCCCGCGCTGATGTCGCTGCGGGCCGCCCGCGCAGGAGCCGCGTCATGATGCAGAACCTCTCGGCCGACGCGATCAGGAAGCCGATCCCGCCGATCATCCTGTTCGTGCTGCTCACGTTCGCGGGGCTGCTGGGTTTCCACCGCCTCGGCGTGAACCAGTTCCCCGACGTCGACGTGCCCTTCGTCACCGTCACCGTGCGCCAGCCCGGCGCCGCGCCGGCGGAGCTGGAGTCGCAGGTGACGCGCATCGTCGAGAACGCGGTGGCCACCGTGGGCGACGTGGCGCACATCATGTCGACGATGTCCGACGGCGTCTCGTCGACGGCCATCGAGTTCCAGTTCGGCAAGGACCTGGACCGCGCGGTCAACGACGTGCGGGATGCGCTCACGCGGGTGCGCGCCGACCTGCCCGGCGACATCGACGAGCCGGTGATCAGCCGCGCCACCACGTCCGGCGCGCCCATCCTCACCTACACGGTGAAGTCGGGCGGCCGTACGCCGGCCGAGCTGTCGTGGTTCGTCGACAACGAGGTGACGAAGAAGCTGCTGGGCGTGCCGGGTGTCGGCCAGGTGCGCCGCATCGGCGGCGTGGACCGGGAGATCCGCGTCGTGCTGCAGCCGCAGCGGCTGGCGGCGCACGGCGTCACCGCCGCCGAGGTCAGCCGCGCGCTGCGCAACGTCAACATCAACCTGCCGGGCGGCAAGGCACAGCTGGCGGGGCAGGAGCAGAGCATCCGCACGCTCGGCGGCGCCGCCAGCGTGGAGGCGCTGCGCGAGCTGCAGGTGCCGCTGGCCGGCGGCCGCAGCGTGCGCCTGTCGGACCTGGGCGAGGTGCTCGACGGCCATGCCGAGCCGGTGCAGGACGCCTTCGTCGGCGACGAGCGCGTGGTCGCCTTCCAGGTGGTGCGTGGCATCGGCTCGTCGTCGCTGGACGTCGCCCAGGGCGTGCAGCGTGCGGTGGCGCAGCTGAACCAGGAGCAGGCCGCGGTGCAGATCGCGCTCTTCAACTCCACCGTGGCGTTCACGAAGGAGTCGTACGACGCGTCCATCGAGGCGCTGGTGCTGGGTGCGTTGCTGGCGGTGATCGTGGTCTGGTGGTTCCTGCGCGACTGGCGCGCCACGCTGATCTCGGCGCTGGCGATGCCGCTGTCGGTGATTCCCACCTTCTTCTTCATGTCCTGGCTCGGCTTCACGCTGAACCTGATCACGCTGCTGGGCCTGTCGCTGGTGGTGGGCATCCTGGTCGACGACGCGATCGTCGAGGTCGAGAACATCGTGCGCCACATGCGCATGGGCAAGAGCGCGCTGCAGGCGGCACTGGACGCGGCCGACGAGATCGGGCTGGCGGTGGTGGCCACCACGCTGGCCATCGTCGCGGTGTTCGTGCCGGTGTCCTTCATGTCCGGCGTGCCGGGGCAGTTCTTCCGCCAGTTCGGCATCTCGGTGGCGGTGGCGGTGCTGATCTCGCTGGCCGTGGCGCGGCTGATCACGCCGGTGATGGGCGCATACCTGCTGAAACCCCATGGCGAGGCGCCCGCCGACGGCCGCGTGATGAAGGCCTACCTGGCGCTGGTGCGCTGGGGCCTGGCGCACCGCCGGCTGGCGCTGCTGTCGGGCGTGGCGCTGTTCGCCGGCTCGATGGCGCTGGGCCCGCTGCTGCAGAAGGGCTTCATCCCGGCCAGCGACCGCGCAATGAGCACCATCAGCTTCGAGCTGCCGCCCGGCACCGGCCTGGCCGAGACCAGCGCGGCGGCCGCCAAGGCGCGCCAGGTGATCGCACGCCACCCGGAGGTGAAGGGCATCCTGACCACGCTGGGCAACGGCGCGCAGCTGGACGCGATGGGCACCACCACCGCGGGCGAGACGCGCGCCGGCAACTTCACGGTCTCGCTGGTCCCGACGCGCGAACGCGCGCTGACGCAGCGCGAGTTCGAGAAGAAGCTGGAAGGCGAACTGCGCGGCATCCCGGGCTTCCGGTTCCGCTTCGGCGGCACGGAGTCGGGCGAGGTGCTGGATGTCATCCTCGTCAGCGACAGCCCGAAGCCGCTGGAGCAGGCGGCCGAGCGGCTGGAGCGTGAGATGCGCGGCATCGAAGGCGTCGGCAACCCGGCCGCGGCCAGCGGACTGCGCCGCCCCGAGCTGGTGGTGCGGCCCGACCTGGCACGCGCCGCCGACCTGGGCGTGAGCGTGGCCGACCTCGCCACCACGGTGCGCGTGGCCACCATCGGCGACGCCTCGGCGCAGCTGCCCAAGTTCCAGCTCGACGAGCGCAGCCTGCCCATCCGCACCCAGCTCGCCTGGGCCAGCCGCGGCGACATCGACACCCTGCGCCTGCTGCAGGTGCCGGGCGCGGAAGGCCGCAGCGTGACGCTGGACACCGTGGCGCAGCTGCAGAGGGCCAGCGGGCCGGCGCAGCTGACGCGCTTCGACCGCCGCCGCAGCGTCAGCATCAAGGCCGACGTGGCCGGTGCCCCGCTGGGCACCCTCAACGAGGCGATCCGCGCGCTGCCCGCCGTCAAGGAGCTGCCGCCCGAGGTGAAGCTGGCCGAGTACGGCGACTCCGAGCGCATGAAGCAGCTGTTCGCCGACTTCGGCGTCGCGATGATCGCCGGCGTGCTGCTGGTCTACTGCGTGCTCGTGCTGCTGTTCCACGACTTCGCCCAGCCGCTGACCATCATGGCCGCGCTGCCGCTGTCGATCGGCGGCGCCCTGGGCCTGCTGCTGCTGAGCGGCGAGGCGATGTCGCTGCCGGCCACCATCGGCATCCTGATGCTGATGGGCATCGTGACGAAGAACTCGATCCTGCTCGTGGAGTACGCGCTGGTGGCGCGCGGGAAGGGCGTGTCGCGCCGCGAGGCGCTGCTGGACGCCTGCAGCAAGCGCGCGCGGCCCATCGTGATGACCACGGTGGCGATGGGCGCCGGCATGCTGCCGATCGCCTTGAAGATCGGCGCCGACGCCGACTTCCGCGCGCCGATGGCGATCGCGGTGATCGGCGGGCTGATCACCTCGACCGTGCTGTCGTTGTTCTACGTGCCGGTGGTGTTCACCTACGTGGACGACCTGAAGCGTGTCGTGGGGCGGCTGTTCACGCGGCGTGCGCCGCTTCCAGCCTGAAGCTGGCGGCGGCGTCGGCCAGCTTCGCCGCCTGGGTCTTGAGGCTCTCGGCGGCAGCGGCCGATTCCTCCACCAGCGCCGCGTTCTGCTGCGTGGTCTGGTCGAGCAGGGTCACCGCGTCGCCCACCTGGCCGATGCCCTGGCTCTGCTCGCCGGCCGCGGCGCTGATCTCCGAGATCAGGTCGCACACACGCCGGACGTCGGCCACCACGGTGTCCATGCGGCGGCCGGCGTCGGTGACCAGCGTGCCGCCGGCTTCCACCTTGGCGGTGCTGTCGCCGATCAGCACCTTGATCTGGCGCGCCGCCTCGGCGCTGCGCTGGGCCAGCGTGCGCACCTCGCTGGCGACCACCGCGAAGCCGCGGCCCTGCTCGCCGGCACGGGCCGCTTCCACCGCGGCATTGAGCGCCAGGATGTTGGTCTGGAAGGCGATGCCGTCGATCACGCCGATGATGTCGCCGATGCGGCGGCTGGCGTCCTGGATCTGGGCCATGGTCGCCACCACCTGGGCGACCACCTCGCCGCCGCGCGTGGCGCTGGCGCTGGCGCCCTGGGCCAGCTGGTCGGCCTGGCGCGCGGTGTCGGCGCTCTGGCGCACGGTGCCGGTGAGCTGCTCCATCGACGCCGCGGTCTGCTGCAGGCTGGCGGCCTGCTGCTCGGTGCGGGTCGACAGGTCGGCGTTGCCCTGAGAGATCTGCGCGCTGGCGGCCGCCACGCTGCCCGCGTTGTCCTGGATCACGCGCACCAGCTGGCGCAGCGCCTGTTGCGTCTGCGACAGCCGCTGCTGCAGGCCGGCCATTTCATCCTTGCCCTGGACCTCGATGGCCTCGCTCAGGTCGCCCTGGGCCACCCGCTCCAGCGAATGCGACACCCGCTGCAGCGGCTGCAGGATGCTGCGGCCTATGCGCCAGGCCGCCAGCGCCAGCGCCAGCGCCGCCAGGGTCACCGTGACGCCCGCGGCCCACAACTGCTGGCGTGCCGCGGCCTCCAGCGCGACCCGGCGTTCCTTCACGCGCTCGTTGCCGCCGTTGATGAGCTGCTGCGCGTGGTCCTCGAGCTCGCGCACGCCGGCCTTGGCCGGCTCCAGGGCCTTGTTGGCGGCCTGTGCGTCGCTGAACTCGCCGGCGCGCAGGCGCACCAGCATGCCTTCGAGGCCGGCCCGGTAGGTCTTCACGCCCGCCAGCAGCTCGCCCAGGTTCTTGCGCCCTTGTTCGTCCAGCAGCGGCGTCATGCGGGCGGCGCCGCTCTCCAGGTCGCGCGCTGCCTTCATCCACTTGGCCTGGTAGCTGTCGACGGTCTTCGGGTCGGCGAAGCCGAGCAGGATGTCCTTTTCGTAGCGGCGCAGGTCGCCGGCGCTGCTGCGCAGGTCGCCCAGCGATTGCACGAGGGCCAGTTCGCGGTCGATGACCTCGGTGGCGGCGTGGGAGGCCTCGCGCGCCGCCAGGCCGCCCGCCACGGCCACCACCAGGAGGGCCAGGCCGCCGATGACCGCCATCGCGGCCAGCCGCGTGCCGACAGAGAAATGATTCAGTTGCATGTCCGTTGCTCCGGGTGCCGCTTGGCCCGCTTCTTCGCCTATCGGAGTTGCGCTAGGGCCCTTGAGCGTGCCGGCCCGGGGTGTCAAGGAATCCCTACAGCGCGGGTCGCCGCCTAGAATCCCGCGCTTCACCAAGGCCGTCCGACGGCCCCCGCGCATGTCCGGCAGCACCCTCGGCGAACTGTTCCGCGTCACCAACTTCGGCGAAAGCCACGGGCCGGCCATCGGCTGCGTGATCGACGGCTGCCCGCCCGGCCTGGCGCTCGCGGAAGCCGACATCCAGGCCGAGCTCGACCGCCGCCGCCCCGGCACCAGCCGCCACGTGACGCAGCGCAACGAGCCCGACGCGGTGGAGATCCTCTCCGGCGTCCACGAAGGCCTGACCACCGGCACGCCGATCTGCCTGCTGATCCGCAACACCGACCAGCGCAGCAAGGACTACGGCAACATCCTCGACACCTTCCGCCCGGGCCATGCCGACTACGCCTACTGGCGCAAGTACGGGCATCGAGACCCGCGCGGCGGCGGCCGCTCCAGCGCCCGCCTCACCGCGCCCACGGTCGCCGCCGGCGCGGTGGCGCGCAAGTGGCTGAAGGAACGGCACGGCATCACCTTCAGCGGCTGGATGAGCGCCCTGGGCGAGATCGAGATCCCGTTCGAGGACGAAGCCCAGATCCCGCTCAACCCCTTCTTCGCGCCGAACGCCGGCATCGTGCCGGCGCTGGAGGCGCACATGGACGCGCTGCGCAAGGCCGGCGACTCCTGCGGCGCGCGCATCGAGGTGCGCGCGCGCGGCGTGCCGGTGGGCCTGGGCGAGCCGCTGTTCGACAAGCTCGACGCCGACATCGCCTACGCGATGATGGGCCTCAACGCGGTCAAGGGCGTCGAGATCGGCAGCGGCTTCGGGGCCGTGCGCGAACGCGGCAGCGAACATGGCGACGAACTCACGCCACAGGGCTTCCGCACCAACCACGCCGGTGGCGTGCTGGGCGGCATCAGCACCGGGCAGGACCTGGTGGTGCGCATCGCGGTGAAGCCGACGAGCTCGATCCGCACCGCGCGCGCCAGCATCGACCGCGCCGGCCAGCCCACCGTCGTCGAGACGCACGGCCGCCACGACCCCTGCGTCGGCATCCGCGCCACGCCCATCGCCGAGGCGCTGCTGGCGCTGGTGGTGATGGACCACGCGTTGCGCCACCGCGCGCAGTGCGGCGACGTCGCGCTGCCGGTGCCGCCCATTCCCGCGCAGGCGCCTTGAGCGCCGCGCCGCCGGGCGCGCTGGTCCGGCTGGGCGCGCTGGGCGCGGCCTACTTCGCCACCATCGGCCTGATCCACCCGTACGCGCCGCTCTGGTTCGAGTCGCTGGGCTTCTCCACCGTGCTGATCGGTGCGATCTCCGCGCTGCAGTCGGGCACGCGGCTGGTGTCGCCCTACGCGTGGAGCTGGTGGGCCGACCACGGCGGCGCGCGCGTGCGGCTGATCCGCCTGGCCGCGCTGGGCGCGCTGGGGGCCACGCTGGGCCTGCTGGTGGTGCAGGGCGGCGCCGGGCCGTGGCCGGTGGTGCTGCTGATGGCGCTGCTGTTCCTGGCCAACGGCGGCATCGCGCCGCTGGCCGATGCCGCGCTCACGCAGCTGCTGGCGCGGCCCGACGGCTTCGACGCCCGGCGCTACGGCCGCGTGCGGGTGTGGGGCTCGGTCGGCTTCATTGCCGCGGTGCTGGGCTTCGGCGAACTGCTGCAGCGGCTGGGCATCGCGCTCTTCCCGTGGAGCCTGGTGCTGCTGCACGGCGTGCTGCTGGCCGTGGCGTTGGCGCTGCCGGCGCTGGCCGACGAGCACGCGGCCGGTGCCGAGCCGCCGCCGCCGATCGGGCCGCTGTTGCGGCGCCCGGTGGCGCTGTGGTTCTTCGCCTCGGTGGCGCTGACCGTGCTGGCGCACACCGCGCTGTATGCGTTCTTCTCGCTCTACGCCGCGCAGCTGGGCCACGGCAAGGCCGCGATCGGCGCGCTGTGGGCGGTGGGCGTGGTGGTGGAGGTGCTGTTCTTCTGGAAGCAGGGGCCCTGGTTCGAGCGCTGGCCGGCCACCACCTGGCTGCAGGCGGCGGCGCTGGCCACCGCGCTGCGCTTCGGCGCCACCGCCGCGTTCGGTGCCGTCGACGCGGTGCTGTGGATCGCCCAGGCTCTGCACGCGATCACCTTCGCGGCGCACCACACCGCCTGCATCGCGCTCGTGAGCCGGCTGTTCCCGGGCCGCTCGCGCGGCCGCGGACAGGCGCTGTACACCTCGCTCGGCTACGGTGTGCCGGGCGTGGCCGGCGGGCTGGCCGGCGGCTGGCTTGCCGGGCAGGCCGGCTATGCCGCGCTGTTCTGGGCCGCCTCCGCCTGCGGCCTGCTGGGCTGGTGGGCGGCGCGGCGCACCGCACGGGCGCTTGCAATCGTTTGATCTCGCGGGCCGTTCGGGTCCATTTCCGGCTCAAGCCCCCTGCGCAACGGCCGACAACCGTTCGACAGGCGCTCGCTGCGCCCGAGCCGGAGCCCTCATGCAGTCCCTACGCCGCCCTTCGAATGGCCCATCCGGCCTCTTCGGTGACTTTTTCCGCTACCACGGTGCCTGGGCGCCGGGTGTGCGGCTGTTCCGCGCGATCGGCTTCCGCAGCAAGGCCTGGCTGATCAGCGCGGTGTTCTGCCTGCCGATCCTGGCGCTGTCCTGGAGCTACTTCGGCGACAAGGCCTCGGCCATCGCCTTCTCCGCGAAGGAACGCGACGGCGTGGCCTACGTGCGCCAGGCCACGGCGCTGCTGCCGGTGCTGCTGGAACAGCGCCTGGCCGCGGTGCAGGCCAGCGCCGGCGGCGGGGCCGCCGTGGCGCCGCCGGCGGCCCTGGCCACCGCGCTGAAGGCGCTGGCCGACGAGCAGGCGCGCTCCGCCGACACGCTGGGCACGGCCGCGGGCCTGCGCGAGCTGAACCAGCGCCTCGCCGCGCTGCCGGCGCCGTCGGTCGGCCTGGAGAAGGTGCTGGCCGCGCACGACGGGGCGATCGAGGCGCTGATCGCGCTGGTCACGACCGCGGCCGACAACTCCAACCTGACGCTGGACCCGGACCTCGACAGCTACTACCTGATGGACGCGGTGACGACGTCGCTGCCGCAGCTGATGAACGCGACCGGGGAGCTGCGCGACCTCGTCGCCGCCGCGGCGCGCGGCGCGGCGAACGACGCCATCCTGCAGCGGGGGACCGTGGCCGCCGAGGTGCGCAGCGACATCGCCGACGAGCGGCTGGCGACCAGCATCGCCAAGGTGGTCGGCGTGCATCCCGAGCTGGAGAAGCCGCTCGGCGCGACCGAACTGCGCAAGCGCCTGCACGCCTTCCACGAGCAGGCGGCCGCGGGCCAGGCCCGCGACGCGGCCGCCGGTGCCGGCGGCGAGATCCTGGCCGGCCTCGTGAAGATGCAGCAGCGCATGAGCGACGAGCTCGACGGCCTGCTCGTCGCCCGCGTGGCCGGACTGGCCGCCGGCCGCAACGTCACCATCGCCGTGCTGGTGCTGGGCGGCATGCTGGCGATGTACCTCTTCGTCGCCTTCCGCAAGGTGCTCGACGGCGGCCTGCGCGAGGTGACCTTCCACATCGAGGCGATGCGCGACGGCGACCTCACCACCACGCCGCGCGCCTGGGGCGGTGACGAGGTGGCGCGGCTGATGCACACGCTGACCGAGATGCAGACCTCGCTGCGCGGCATCGTGCAGCAGGTGCGCGGCAGCTCCGACACCATCGTCGGCGCCAGCACGCAGATCGCCGGCGGCGCGCAGGACCTGCAGGGCCGCACCGAGCAGACCGCGGCCAGCCTGCAGCAGACCGCGGCGGCGATGGAGGAGATCACCGCCACCGTGCAGCGCAACACCGACACGGTGCAGGAGGCCACGCGGCTGGCCGAGACCAACGCCCGCGCGGCCGAGCGCAGCGGCGAGATCATCGGCCAGGTGATGCAGACCATGCAGGCCATCAACACCTCGTCGGGCCGCATCGGCGACATCATCGGCACCATCGACAGCATCGCGTTCCAGACCAACATCCTGGCGCTCAACGCCGCGGTGGAGGCCGCGCGCGCCGGCGAGCAGGGCCGCGGCTTCGCCGTGGTGGCCTCCGAGGTGCGGGCGCTGGCCCAGCGTTCGGCCACCGCCGCGCGCGAGATCAAGGGCCTGGTCACCGACAGCGTGGACCGCGTGCAGGGCGGTGTCAGCGTCGTGCGCGACGCGGGCGGCTCCATCGATGCCGTGGTGGGCAGCTCGCGCCGCGTCAGCGAACTGCTGGCCGAGGTGGCCGTCGGCGCACGCGAGCAGAACCAGGGCGTGGTGCAGTCGGCGGCTGCCGTGCAGCAGATGGACACCGCCACGCAGCAGAACGCCGCGCTGGTGGAGGAAACCGCCGCCGCCGCCGGTGAACTGCAGCGCCAGGCCGAGCGCCTGGCCGCGGGTGTCGCGCAGTTCCGGCTGCCGGCCTGAGGCGCGGCTTCACCGGCGCGCCGCCGGGCCGATATAGCGCCATGGGGCGAGTCCGCCCCGCATGCGGTACCCCATGGTCCACCCCGACCCCCAATCCCAAGCCTTCGGGCCGCCGGTGCCCGACGACGGTGCGCGGCGCGCCTGGCGCCTGCGCCTGGCCTGCTTCGGCGCCTGGGCGCTGCTGATGGCCGTGCTGCTGCTGCGCCCGCAGCCGGCGCCGGCCGTGCTGCTGGCGCTGGCGCTGCTGGGCGCCGCGGCGGCCGAGGCGGCCGCGCGCGCGCTGCTGCGACCGACGCTGTACCAGCGCCGCCAGCGCGCCGAGATGGAACGGCTGGCGCAGATGCTCGAAGGCAGCGGAGCGCTGATCGTGCTCACCGACGCCGAGGACCGCGTGTTGTGGGTCAATGCCGCGTTCTGCGAAGGCACCGGGTGGGCGCTGCCCGAGGCGCGCGGGCGCCGGCCCGGTGAACTGCTCGCCCATCCGCAGGCCGACGAGAACGTGCTGCGCCGCGTGCACGAGGCCCTGCGCGAAGGCGTGGGCGCGCGCGAGCGCTGGCTGCATCGCACGCACGGCGGCGCCGAACTCTGGCTGGACGTGGACCTGCGCACCCTGCGCGACGCGGAAGGCGGCATTGCGGGCTTCGTGCGCGTGTGCCAGACCGCGGAGCCCGCGGTGGCCGAGCCGGCCCCGCCGCCGACCGACCTGTCGCGCACCGACCCGCTCACCCGGCTGCCCAACCGCACGGTCGTGATGGAGCGGCTGCAGCGCGCGCTGGCGCATGCCGAACGGCACCCGGGATACGGTTTCGCGGTGCTGTTCATGGACTTCGACCGCTTCAAGCAGGTCAACGACACGCTGGGCCACGCGGCCGGCGACGAGCTGCTGCGGCAGATCGCCGCGCGCCTGACGCAGGCGCTGCGGCCGGGCGACGCGGTGGCGCGGCTGGAGGCCGATGCACCGGACCCGGTGGCCGCGCGACTGGGCGGCGACGAGTTCGTGGTGGTGCTGGACGGGGTCGGCGACGTGAAGCGGGCCGCCGTCGTGGCCGAACGGCTGTTGTCCGAACTGGCCGAGCCCTACCTGGTCGAGGCGACGCCGGTGCACAGCACCGTGAGCATCGGCGTGGTGCTGTGCGGCGGCGTGCGCAGCGACGCCACGGCGGCGCTGCCGAGCGCCGAGGTCCTGCTGCGCCACGCCGACACCGCGATGTACGAGGCCAAGCGCGCCGGCCGCGCGCGCTGGGTGCTGTTCGACGACTCGATGCAGGAGCGCCTGGTGCGCGCCCTGGCGATGGAGAACGACCTGCGGCGCGCGCTGCGCGAGAACGAGCTGTTCGTGGTCTACCAGCCGGTGCTGGACCTGCAGAGCCGCGCGATCACCGGCGTCGAGGCCCTGGTGCGCTGGCGCCATCCGCAGCGCGGCCTGGTGCCGCCGGCCGACTTCATCGGCGTGGCCGAGGAGAGCGGGCTCATCGACGCGGTGGGTGCGCAGGTGCTGGAGATGGCCTGCCGCCAGTTCGTGCACTGGCAGGACACGCTGGGCCCGGTGGCGCCGCAGCAGCTGGCGGTGAACCTGTCGCGCGCGCAGCTCAAGCGCCCCGCGCTGGTGAGCGACGTGCGCGGCGTGCTGCAGGCCCACGGCATGGCGCCCGACCAGCTGCAGCTGGAGGTGACCGAGAGCCTGGCCGCGCAGGACGAGGCGGTGCAGGCCACGCTGCGCGAGCTGAAGAGCCTGGGCGTGCGGCTGGCGCTGGACGACTTCGGCACCGGCTATTCCAGCCTGGCCTGCCTGCACCAGATGCCGGTGGACACGGTGAAGATCGATCGCAGCTTCGTCAAGCATGCCGAGACGGTGGAGTACCACCGCGTGCTGATCGAGGCCACGATCCGCGTCGCGCGCACGCTGGGCATGACCACCGTGGCCGAAGGCATCGAGACCGACGGCCAGGCCGAGCTGATGCTGAACCTGGACTGCGACCGTGGCCAGGGCTTCCTGTTCAGCCGCCCGCAGGAGGCGGCCGAGCTCGAGGCCTGGGCGCGCGAGCACTTCCGCGACCTGATCGACACCCTCTAGGGGCGGCGCACGCCCTGTCCGGAGGCGGTGCAGTTCGTCGCCGCCGAACCGCGCTTCGTCGCAGCCCCCCTGGTGGTGCGGCGGGGCGTCCCTACACTGCGCGGCGCTGGCACCCGAACGGCTGGCGCGAGGCGGAGCGAAGATGATGAAAAGACAGTGGCTGGTGGCCGGCGGCGTGGCCGTCGTCGTGCTGGTGGGGGGCGGTGTGGCCTGGAAGGCCGGCGTCTTCAAGGGCGCGGACGGCGTGGCGCAGGCCAAGACCGATCCGAAGGCCGGCAAGAACGGCAAGGACGGCAAGCCCGACGTCGCGCTGGAGTTCGCCACGCGCGAGGTGGTGCAGCCCACGCTGGCGCGCATGCCGGGCATGGTGGAGTTCTCCGGGCCGCTGGTGGCGCCGCAGACCGCGATGGTGCGTGCCAAGGCCGGCGGCACCCTGCTGGCGCTGACCGTCGGCGAGGGCAGCCGCGTGACCGCGGGCCAGGTGCTGGGCCGCATCGAGCTGGCCGACCTGGCCAGCCGCGTCGCCGAGCGCGGCGCCAACCTGGAATCGGCGCGTGCCACGCTGCTGCAGGCCGAGCGCACGCACGCCAGCAACGAGCGCCTGGCCTCGCAGCAGTTCATCAGCCCGATCGCGCTGGACAACTCCCGCGCTGCCGTCGAAACGGCACGGGCCGCACTCAACGCCGCACAGGCCTCGCTGGAGACCACCAGCGTCGGCCTGCGCGACGCCACGCTGCTGGCGCCGATCTCGGGCATCGTCGCCAAGCGCCACGCGCTGCCGGGCGAGAAGGTGAGCCCCGAGCAGCAGGTGCTGACCATCGTCGACCTGGCGAAGCTGGAGCTGGCCGGCACCGTCGGCACGCACGAGGTGGCGCGCATCGCGCCGGGCATGGCGGTGCAGGTGCAGGTGGAAGGCGTCGACAAGGCGGTGGCGGGCCGCATCGCGCGCATCGCGCCGGCCGCCGAGCCCGGCACGCGCAGCATCGGCGTCACCATCGAGCTGCCCAACCCGAAGGAGACGCTGCGCGCCGGCCAGTACGCGCTGGCCCGCGCCACGCTGGCCGACGAGAGCGACCGCCTGGTGCTGCCGGTGGCCGCGGTGGGCAACACCTCGGGCCAGGACCACGTGTGGGTGATCGAGCAGGGCGTGCTGGCGCGCCGCGCCGTCACCCTGGGCCGCAAGGACCCGCGCGAAGGCCGCGTCGAGGTGCTGCAGGGCGTCACGCCCGCCAGCGTGGTGCTGGCCGCGCGTTTCGACAACCTGCGCGAAGGCGCCAAGGCGCTGGTGGTGGCGGCGAAGTCGGCGCCCGTCGCCTCGGCCGCCGCGTCCGTGCCGATCGTCAAGTAAAGAACAAGACCGTCAGGAAAGGGGTCCGCCATGTGGATCACCCGCGTCTCGATCCACAACCCCGTCTTCGCCGCGATGGTGATGGTGGCGTTGTGCGTGCTGGGCCTGTTCTCGTACGCCAAGCTGGGCGTCGAGCAGATGCCCGACATCACCTTCCCCGGCGCCTGGATGGAGGTGCGCTACCCCGGCGCCTCGCCCGAGGCGCTGGAGCGCGAGGTCATCAAGCCCATCGAGGAGGCCGTCAACAGCGTGGCCGGCGTCAAGCGCATCACCTCCGGTGCGCGCGAGGGCACGGGCTGGATGAGCATCGAGTTCGGCCTCGACACCGACATGAGCAAGGCCATGCAGGAGGTGCGCGACCGCGTGGCCTCGGTGCAGGGCGGCTTCCCGCGCGACGTCAAGCAGCCGACCATCCAGCGCTGGAACAACGACAACGCGCAGCCGGTCGTCGAGATGGCGCTGGTGAGCAAGACGCGCAGCGCGCGCGAGCTGTCGCTGCTGGGCGAGAACCAGATCGGCAAGCGGCTGCAGCGCGTGGAAGGCGTGGCGCGCGTCGACATCAACGGCCTGACGCAGCGCGAGGTGCGCATCGACCTCGACCCGGCGCGCCTGCGCGCCTACAACGTGACGCCGGCCGAGATCGCGAAGGCGCTGGCCGAAGCCAACGCCGACCAGCCGGTGGGCCTGATCAGCGACAGCACGCAGGACGCGCTGCTGCGCGTGGAAGGCCGCGTGCGCGACCCGCGCCAGTTCGAGAACCTCGTGATCGCACGCCGCGGCAGCCTGTCGCTGACGCTGGCCGACCTGGGCACGCTGGTGGAGCGCGAGCGCGAGCCCGATTCGAAGTCGCGCATCAACGGCCAGCCGGCCATCGGCTTCAACGTCTACAAGCAGCAGGACGCCAACATCGTGGCCGTCGGCGACGCGGTGAAGAAGGCCAGCGACGAGGTGCGCAAGCAGCTGCCGCCGGACGTGGAGCTGCGCGTCATCAACAACAGCAGCGAGTGGGTCAAGGGTTCGCTGGACGGCCTGCGCCACACGCTGATCGAGGGCGCGCTGCTGACCGTCGCCATCGTGTTCCTGTTCCTGCACAGCTGGCGCAGCACCATCATCACCGGGCTGACGCTGCCGATCGCGGTGATCTCCAGCTTCATCGCCGTCTACGCCTTCGGCTTCACGCTGAACTTCATGACGATGATGGCCTTGAGCCTGTGCATCGGCCTGCTGATCGACGATGCCATCGTGGTGCGCGAGAACATCGTGCGCCACGTCCACATGGGCAAGGACCACGTCACCGCGGCGCGCGAAGGCACCGACGAGATCGGCCTGGCGGTGATGGCCACCACCTTCGCGATCTGCGCGGTGTTCGTGCCGGTGGCCTTCATGGGCGGCATCATCGGCAAGTTCTTCTACCCGTTCGGCATCACCGTGGTGGTGGCCGTGCTGGTGAGCCTGTTCGTCAGCTTCACGCTCGACCCGATGCTGAGCGCGATCTGGGCCGACCCGCCCGCCGCGCGCATGAAGAAGCTGTGGGGCATCGGCCACGCCATCCGCGCCACCGACCGCGCGATGGACGTGCTGCACAACGTCTACGAACGCGCCATCCGCTGGATCTTCAGCGAGCGCCGCTGGCGCGTGTGGCTGCCCACCTACGGCCGGCCCTTCGACGCCCACGCGAAGCGCGACCGCACGCAGCCGCGGCGCTGGCGCGTGGCCACCATCACGCCGCGCGGCATCGTCGCCTGGGCGGGCGTGGGCAGCTTCATCGCCGCGCTGATGCTGGCGCCGCTGGTGGGCAGCGAGTTCGTGCCCGAGACCGACCAGGGCTACACGCGCCTGGCGTTGCGCATGCCGGTGGGCGCCAGCCTGGAGCGCACCGACGCCAAGGTGCGCCAGATCGAGGACATCGTGCGCGCGCTGCCCGAGGTGGAGAACCTGTCGACCTGGATCGGCGGCCCCGGCCAGCGCAACCAGGCCTGGCTCAACATCGGCCTGAAGCCGAAGAAGGAGCGCGCGCGCAGTCAGAAGCAGGTGGAAGAGGAGATCCGCAAGCAGATCGCCAAGATCCCCGGCACCGACGCCAGCCTCGGCTTCAACCGGCCGATCTACGTGGCCATCCTCGGCAGCGACCCCGACGGCCTGGCGCGCGTGGCCAGCGAGTTCGCCGAGAAGGTCAAGAAGATCCCCAACGTGGTCGACGTGGAATCGTCGGTGAAGCCCGGCCTGCCGACCTACGCGGTGCGCCTGAAGCCGGGTGCGGTGCGCGAGCTGGGCGTCACGGCGCCGCAACTGGCCAGCAGCCTGCGCGCCTACGTGAACGGCGAAACCGCCACCTGGTGGACCACGCCCGACGGCGACCAGATCGACGTCGTGCTGCGCCTCAACGAGAGCCAGCGCCAGAGCGTGGAGCAGCTGCGCACGCTGCCGGTGGCGTTCGCGAAGGACGGCACGCCGATCACGCTGGACAGCGTGGCGACCATCGAGACCGTGTTCAACCCGGACGTGATCCGGCGCCAGAACCTGCAGCGCCGCGAAGCGGTGTTCGCCGGCGTGCAGGGCCGCAGCCCGGGCGAGGTGGGCGCCGACGTGCAGAAGCTCATCAAGGAGACCAGCCTGCCGCCCGGCTTCAGCTTCGACGTCGGCGGCCAGATGCAGCAGCAGGGCGAGGCCTTCAGCGGCCTGCTGGGGGCGATGGCGCTGGCGGTGATCTTCATCTACATCGTGCTGGCCAGCCAGTTCGGCAGCTTCGTGCAGCCGATCGCCATCATGGCCAGCCTGCCGCTGGCGCTGATCGGCGTGATGCTGGCCCTGCTGTGCTGGCGCAGCACGCTCAACGTCTTCAGCATGATCGGCTTGGTGATGCTGATGGGCCTGGTGACGAAGAACGCCATCCTGCTGGTGGACTTCGCGAACCATGCGCGCAAGGCCGGCGCCACGGTGGCCGAGGCGCTGCTGCAGGCCGGCCTGATCCGCATGCGCCCGATCATCATGACCACCGCGGCCATGGTGTTCGGCATGCTGCCGATGGCGCTGGCCTTCAACGACGGCGGCGAGGTGCAGGCGCCGATGGGCCGCGCGATCATCGGCGGCATCATCACCAGCACGCTGCTGACGCTGGTGGTGGTGCCGGTGCTGTACAGCTATGTGGCACGGCAGAAGAAGCCGCGGGCCGCGCCGGCCGGGGCCCACGCCGCCGTGCCGCCGGTCGCGCTGCCGGGCAGCGCCGCGGGCGCGCTGCCGATGCCGGCCGACCGCGAGTGACGAAGGGCGTCAGGCCGTGACGTGCTCGTGCACGCGCTCGGCGCCGCGCGACCAGGTGGCGGCGCGCGGCTTGCCCGCGCTGCTGCCGGCGTCGCCGCGGTAGATGCCGCAGCCCAGCAGCGAGCTGCCGTCGGGCAGCGGCACGACGAAGCTCTCCTTCTCCATCGCCGCGCCGGTGGCGATGTTGAGCATCGTGTAGGGCGCCCAGCCGCCGCCCGCGTCGGCGGCGGCCCAGAGCTTGTCGGCCAGCGTCGGCTCGGCCCCGGGCACGCTGGCGGCGTTCTGCCCCACCATCTCGGGCCGCGCGGCATGGACCAGGTAGACGCCGTGGCGGTCCAGGCTGAACAGGTAGAGGTCGCGGTCGGTCCACACGCCGTTGCCGGCGTGGAAGTCGGTCAGCGCCTGCTGGCGGCCCACCGCCTCCAGGTGCGCCACCGCGCGCTGCACAAGCGCCATCGCCTCGTCGGCCGAGCCCTGGCGCAGGCGCATCGTGGCCACCGCCTCGCGCAGGCGCTCGGCGCGGTCCACCAGCGAGCTGCTGGCGGCGCTGGATTCCTCCACCAGCGCCGCGTTCTGGCGCGTGATCTCGTCGAGGTTGCCCACCGTCTGCGTGACCTCCTGCAGCCCGGCGCTCTGCTCGGTGCTGGAGTCGGAGATCGAGCGCAGCTGCCGCGACACCTCGCGCACGCCGTCGACGATGGTCGACAGCGCCTGGCTGACGTGGCCCAGCTTGGTGGAGGACACCTCCACCTGCACGCCGGCATCGCCGATGAGGCGGCGGATCTCCTCGGCCGACTCGCCGCAGCGCTGCGCCAGCTGGCGCACCTCGCTGGCGACCACGGCGAAGCCCTTGCCCGCCTCGCCCGCACGCGCGGCCTCGATGGCGGCGTTGAGCGACAGCATGCCGGTCTGGAAGGCGACGTCGTCGATCACGCCCACCACCTCGGAGACGCGCGCGCTGGCGGCCTGCATCTGCTGCATCGCGGCCACCGTGTCCTGCATGGCCACGTTGCCTTCCTCGGCCTGCGTGGCCAGGCGGCCGGTGAGGGCGTCGAGCCGCCGCGCCGCGTCGGCGCTGTTCGACACCGCGCCCGACAGCTCGTTGATCGCGTCCACCGAATTGCGCAGGCTGCTCGCCTGCTCGTCGGTGCGGGTGGCGAGCCGGCCGCTGCCGTCGCTCACCTTCTGGCCGGTGAGGTTCACCAGCGAGGCGCTGTTGCGGATCTCGGAGACCAGCGTCGAGAGGCGATGGCTCATCGCGTCGACCACGCCGCCGATCTCGGCCAGTTCGTCGCGGCCTTCCACGTGCACCGCGTGCGCGAGGTCGCCCTGCGCGATGGCCTCGGTGCCGCGGCGCAGCGCGGCGACGGCGCCGCGGAAGCTGACCGTGAAGCACACCAGCAGGTAGGCCAGCGCCGCGAGCCCGGCGGCGAAGCCCAGCGCCTCGAACGCGATCTGCGACTCGATGCGGCTGCGGCGCGCCGCGAGTTCGCGGGTCAGCCGCAGCGTGGTGTCGCGGTGCACCGCCTGCACCTGGTCGACGGCCAGCGTGCCGAGGTCGAAGAAGCTGCGCGGCGCACCGCTCGGCGTGTCGCCCGCGCCGAAGGCGGTGCGCACGGCGTCGGCGAAGCGGGCCACCGCATCGCGGGCCTGCGGCCACGAGCCTGGCGCTTCGCCGCCCGCGCGCTCCAGCGCGGCCAGCTTGGCCGCGGTGTCGCCGGCGGCCCGCTGCATCTGGCCGGACTGGCTGAGCAGCTCCAGCCGGTCGCCGGCTTCCAGCTGGCCGCGCGCCAGCGCGCCGGCACCCAGGCCGCGCGCCACGGCCACCGCCTCGGACAGCGGCGCCGTGTGCTCGACGATCACGCTGATGAGGAAGTAGCTGCGCGGCTCGGGGTCGAGCAGCAGGCCCGAGCGTTCGCCGTTGAGCATGGCCAGCTGGCGCACGCCCTCCACAGCCTGCCGGAACTCGGCGAAGGCGGCCTGCGGCTGGTCGGCGTGGCGGCCATCGGCCAGGGCCAGCAGCTGCGTGCGCAGCTTCTGCCAGTCGCCGTCCAGGCCCAGCTCGGGTGCGGCGGCCAGGCGCTGGTCCAGCGCGGCCACGGCCTCTTTCAGGGCGCGCCGCGCAGCGTCGCGGCCGGCGGCGGCGTCGGCGTCGCCGCTCAGCGCGCGGTAGGTGTAGCCGCGCAGGCGCTGCGCCTCCACCTGCAGCGGCCCGATCGCGATGGCCGCGTTGACGCCGTCGATCTCGCGCAGCAGCGTGCGGCGGTCGGTCAGCAGCGTGCCCACCGACAGCACCATCAGCACCACCAGCGGCACCACCAGCGAGGCCGCCACCAGCGAGAGCTTGGCCGGCATGCGCAGGCTGCGCATCAGCGACAGGCCGGGCGCCAGCAGGCGCAGCAGGATCAGGCGGGTGGCCGGGGTTCGGGCAGGGTTCATCGCGGTCCTTCCGGGGACGTGCCGGCGATGCTGCGCGCGCGGACGGGATGGTGGTGGGCGGAACAGCGGCGCGAAGGGGCGCCAGTTCGGCCGGCGTGCCGGGTGCGGGCCGGGTTCATGCACCCACCGGTGTGCCGGTGACCGCGTGGGCCAGCCAGGCGGCGATGCCGTCCAGCGGCAGCACGGAGGCCGCGGCGCCCATGCGCACGGCCTCGCGCGGCATGCCGTAGACCACGCAGCTGGCCTCGTCCTGCGCCACGGTGGGCGCGCCGGCGCGGCGCATCTCCAGCAGGCCGCGCGCGCCGTCGTCGCCCATGCCGGTGAGGATGGCGCCCGCGGCATTGGCGCCCGCGTGCTGCGCCACCGACTTGAACAGCACGTCGACGCTGGGCTTGTGGCGGTTCACCAGCGGGCCGTCGCGCACCGTCACGCCGTACTGCGCGCCGCTGCGCTGCAGCTGCATGTGGCGGCCGCCGGGGGCGATGAGCACGCGGCCGGGCATCACGCGGTCGCCGTCGCGGGCCTCGCGCACCTCCATCTCGCACAGGCCGTTCAGGCGCGTGGCGAAGGCGCCCGTGAAGCTCTCGGGCATGTGCTGCACGATCACGATGCCGGGCGTGGTGCGCGGCAGCGCGCGCAGCACGGTCTCGATGGCCTGCACGCCGCCGGTGCTGCTGCCGATGGCGATGACGCGCTCGGTGGTCTCGGCCAGCGCGGCCACCAGCGCCGGCGGCAGCGCGCGCGGCGCCGGCGCGGCCGCGGCGGGTGCGGGCGCATGCGGGGCCGAGCGCACGCGCGCCTGGGCGGCGGCGCGCACCGCGGCGACGAGGCCGTTGGCAGAGTCGGCCAGGAAGTCGCGCAGGCCCAGCTTGGGCTTGGTGACGAAGCCCACCGCGCCTTCGGCCAGCGCCTGCATCGTGGTGGTGGCGCCCTGCGCGGTGAGGGTGGAGCACATCACCACCGGCGTGGGCCGCTCGGCCATGATCTTGCGCAGGAAGGTGATGCCGTCCATGCGCGGCATCTCGACGTCGAGCACGATCACGTCGGGCCAGTGCGCCTGCAGCTTGGGCCAGGCGAACAGCGGGTCGCTGGCGCTGCCCAGCACCTGGATCCCGCCGGCGACGAGCGTCTCGCTCAGGTGCTGGCGCACGACGGCGGAATCATCGACGACGAAGGCGGTGATGCGCTTCTCGTTCACGGCAGTCCTCTCACGCGTTGCGGCCCCGCCGGCCCGGGCGGGAGGATGGGGTGGTGGGGCGGCAGTCGCACCGCCGGTGCGTGACCCTGGCCGCGGCGCATCTCGACCGCGCCGGTGGTGCGCACCAGGCGCACGCTGCGCGGCACGTCCTCGCCGACGTCGACGCCCTGCAGCTGGAAGCCCGAGCGGTCGACGAAGTGCCAGCCGGCCTCGATGTTGCGCTCGCCCACGTTGAAGCGCAGGTTGCTGCTGTCGGGCATGGTGTCGGCGCCGCCGTAGAGGTGGGCGTGGTAGTCCTGCGGCTCGGTGCCGGCGGCGTGGATGCGCTGCAGCAGCACCTGCACGGCCTCCTCGCCGTAGCGGCCGTCGGGCGGCGCGCCGGCGGGTCGCGCGCGCGAGGGCAGCAGGAAGTGGCACATGCCGGCCAGGCGGCGCTCGGGGTGCCACAGCGTGATCGCCACGCAGGAGCCCAGCAGCGTCCGGATGCTCCCGACCTGGCCGCCGAAGTGCAGCTGCCCCGGCATCAGGAACAGCTCCTCGCCGGGCTCGGCGGGCAGCTGCCAGCCGGTGCCTTCGGGCGCGGCCGCCGGCGTGGCGACGCCGCCCAGAGGCATCGGTCGCGACGCCAGCAGGGGAGCGGGCGCCGTCGGAACCCGCCCGTTGGCCGCCGCGACACGCGCACTCGCGCGCTGCATGCGCTCGACCAGCGTGGTGCGTTCAGGCGTGGACATGGACCGCGGTGGCCAGCGCGCGCACCGGCAGGTTCAGCGTGGACAGCGACTCGGCATGCCCGGTGTACAGCAGGCCCTCGGGCTTGAGCCGCCCGAGCACGCGCCGCACGATCTGGCCCTTGGCCTCGTTGTCGAAGTAGATCAGCACGTTGCGCAGGAAGATCACGTCGAACGCCGGCAGCTGCGGCAGCTCCTGCATCAGGTTGGCGGGCAGGAACTGCACGCGCTGGCGCAGCGCGCGCGCCACCAGCATCTGGCCGTCGTGTTCGCCCTGGCCCTTCCTGCAGAAGCGCTTCAGGTAGGCCGGCGGCACCATGCGCGCGCGCTCCAGCGGGTACAGGCCGCGCCGGGCCGAGGCCACCACGGCCGTGGACAGGTCGGTGCCGATGACGCGCCAGGGCCGCTCGCCCAGCTTGTCGGCCAGCAGCATCGCGATGCTGTAGGCCTCCTCGCCGCTGCTGCTGGCCGCGCTCCACACCGCGAACTCGCCGCGCGGCGGGTTCGCCTCCAGGTGCTCGGCCAGGTGGTTGAAGTGCTGCGGCTCGCGGAAGAAGTAGGTCTCGTTGGTGGTCAGGCGGTCGATCAGCCGCGTCAGCTCCTCGGCCGGCGCGTGGCCGCCCACCAGCCGCTCGACGTAGGCGTCGAGGCTGGTCTCGCCGGCTTCCTGCGCCAGGCGCTGCAGGCGGCCGGTGACGAGCGCGTGCTTGCTCTCGTTGAGCCGGATCCCGCTGACCTTCTGGAACAGCTGGGCGACCGACTGGAAGGCACGCGCCGAGAGCGTGGTCATGCAAAGGCCTCGACCTTGCGACGGCCCGCGCGGGCCGCGGCGGCGGGCGGCGTGCCGTGGCGCGCGGCCGCGTCTTCCTGCAGCCGGAAGCGGGCCATCAGGTCCTGCAGCTGGGCGGCCTGGGCCGACAGCTCCTCGGCCGTGGCGCTCAGCTCTTCCGACGCGCTGGCGGTCTGCTGCGTGGCGCTGCTGAGGTGGTTCATGGCGCCGGTGATCTGCGCCACGCCGTCGCTCTGCTGGTTGCTGCCGGCGGCGATCTCCTGCACCAGCTCGCTGGTCTTGTGGATGCTCGGCACCATCTGCGCCAGCAGCCCGCCGGCCTTCTCGGCCAGCTGCACCGACGAGCCGGCGAGGCCGCCGATCTCCTGCGCCGCCACCTGGCTGCGCTCGGCCAGCTTGCGCACCTCGGCGGCCACCACGGCGAAGCCCTTGCCGTGCTCGCCGGCGCGCGCCGCCTCGATGGCGGCGTTGAGCGCCAGCAGGTTGGTCTGATAGGCGATGTCGTCGATGATGCCGATCTTGGTGGCGATGCTCTTCATCGCCTGCACCGTCTGCGTCACGGCCTGGCCGCCGTCCTGCGCCTGGCGTGCCGCCTGCGTGGCGATGCCGTCGGTGACGGTGGCGCTCTCCGCGTTGCCCTTCACGCTGGCGTTCATCTGCTGCAGCGAGGCCGTGGTCTGCTCGACGCTGGCGGCCTGCTGCGAGGCGCTGTGCGACAGGCTCTGCGAAGTCTGGCTCACCTGTTCGCTGGCGGCGCTGAGCTGGGCGGCGGACGAGCGCACCTCGCGGATGGTGACGCTCACCGTGTCCAGCAGCTGGTTGACGCCCCCGCACAGCTGCGCGAAGAAGCCGGTCTTGCCGCCCATCGGGATGCGGTGGCTCAGGTCGCCCTCGTTGGCGCCGGACACGGTGCGGTTGACCTCGGCGGCGATCTCGGTCTCGGCCTGGTGGCGTTCGGCCAGCTCCTTCGAGCGGCGTTCGGCGTCGGTGATCTCGAAGCCCAGGCGCGTCTGCACGCGCTTGAGCGCCAGCAGCGCGAGCGACACCTCGTCGCGGCCGCGGCCGTCGATCACGCCGTCGAACTGGCCCTGCGAGAAGCCGTCCAGCAGGCTGCCGATGCGACGCAGGTTGCCGGTGATGCGCGAGACCGCGCCGGCGCCCAGCGCCAGCGCGCCCAGCAGCACGGCCGCGCTGCCGGCGGCCAGCGCGGGCGAACGCAGCCAGGCGGCCGCGGCGCCCAGCGCCACGGCGCCGGTGGCGGCCACGCCCAGCAGCGCGAACTTGGTGCCCAGGCCGGCCTGGCTCCACAGGCGGCGCGGCGCGGACAGCAGCGACAGCCCGCCGGTGCGCACCACGTGGCCTTCGCGGATGGCCAGGCCCGCGGCGCGGCCCTCGGTGAAGAGGCGGTAGGCGGACTCGGCGGCCGCCACCTGCTCGCGCGTGGGTCGCGTGCGCACCGACATGTAGCCCACGGCCTGCCCGCCCTGCAGGATCGGCGTGGCATTGGCCACCACCCAGTAGTGGTCGCCGTTCTTGCGGCGGTTCTTCACCATCCCCGTCCAGGGGCGGCCGGACTTGAGCGTCTCCCACAGGTCGGCGAAGGCCTCCTCGGGCATGTCGGGGTGGCGCACGATGTTGTGCGCCTGGCCGATCAGCTCTTCCTCGGTGAAGCCGCTGGCTTCGAGGAAGTCGGGGTTGATGTACTCGATGCGGCCCTTGAGGTCGGTGCGCGACACGATCGTCATGCCGTCGCGCAGCATGTACTCGGACTGCGTGACGGGAAGGTTCTTGCGCATGGCGTCTTGTCTCCGGGGGCGGTCTCAGTGCGGCTGGAAGCCGGCGATCGCGGCGGCCAGGTCGGGGGCGGCGAGCACGTGCTCCAGCGCCAGCACGCCGATCAGGCGGCCATCGGCGCGGGTCATGCCCAGCAGGTGTTGCGGGGGAATCAGGGTGCCGATGGTCGGCGCGGGCTCGATCTCGGAGCCGCCGCGGTCGAAGACCTCGTACACCGCGTCGACGAGCAGGCCCATCGACACGCTGGCGCCGGCGCTGCCGTCCTCGGCGGCCTCTTCGGTGGTCTGCACGACGACGATGCAGGAGCGGCGCCCGATCACGGTGGGCGGCAGGCCCAGGCGCGCCGACAGGTCGATCACCGGCACCACCGAGCCGCGCAGGTTCATCACGCCGCGCACGAAGCTCGGCGTGCGCGGCAGCGGCGTCATGCGCATCACCTGCAGGATCTCGCGCACCCGGTCGATGGGCACGGCCAGCGGCTCGTCGCCGACGGCCATGCGCAGCAGCGAGCAGGGGGCCTCGTCGGCCGCGGCCCGGGGCGGTGCCGGCACGGCGGCCGGCTGGGCATGGGTCTGCATGGCGGGGCTCAGAAGGAGGTGAACGAGGCTTCGTCGACGTCCTCGGCGCCCGCACCCGCGGCGGCCTGCGCCGGTGCCGCGGCGGCGGTGCGCGGCGCGCGTGCACCGGCGTTGCCCTGGCCGAAGCGCAGCGCCGGAGCGGCGGCGCCGGACACGGCGGCGGCCGGTGCGGCTGCCGGCCGGCCGCGCGCGGCGGCACCGGGGCGTGCGCCTTCGTCGTCGGCCAGGCGGAAGAAGGACATCAGCTCCTGCAGCTGCTCGGCCTGGGCCGACAGCTCCTCGGCCGTGGCGCTCAGCTCTTCCGACGCGCTGGCGGTCTGCTGCGTGGAGCTGCTCAGGTGGTTCATGGCACCGGTGATCTGCGCCACGCCGTCGCTCTGCTCGCCGCTGGCCGCCGCGATCTCCTGCACCAGCTCGCTGGTCTTCTGGATCGAGGGCACCATGTCGGTCAGCAGCGCGCCGGCCTTCTCGGCCAGCGTCACCGACGAGGCGGCCAGGCCGCCGATCTCCTGCGCCGCCACCTGGCTGCGCTCGGCCAGCTTGCGCACCTCGGCAGCCACCACGGCGAAGCCCTTGCCGTGCTCGCCGGCGCGCGCCGCCTCGATGGCGGCGTTGAGCGCCAGCAGGTTGGTCTGGTAGGCGATGTCGTCGATGATGCCGATCTTGGTGGCGATGCTCTTCATCGCCGCCACGGTCTGGCCCACCGCGTTGCCGCCGTCCTGCGCCTGGCGCGCGGCCTGCGTGGCCATGCCGTCGGTGACGGTGGCGTTGTCGGCGTTGCCCTTGACGCTGGCGTTCATCTCCTGCAGCGAGGCCGTGGTCTCCTCGACGCTGGCGGCCTGCTGCGAGGCGCCGTGCGACAGGCTCTGCGAGGTCTGGCTCACCTGCATGCTGGCGGCGCTGAGCTGCGCGGCCGACGCCCGCACCTCGCGGATGGTGCCGCTCACGGTCTCGATCAGCTCGTTGAACTTGCTGCACAGCTCGGCGTGGAAGGCCTCCTTGCCGTCGATCGGGATGCGGCGCGTGAAGTCGCCCTGCGTCGCGCCGTCCACCGCGGCACCGATCTCCTCGGTCACGCGCGCCGCCGCGACGCGTTGCGCCTCGGTGCTGGCCATGCGCTGCTGGTCCTCGATCTGGCGCTGGCGCAGGTTGGCCTGCATCTGGACGAAGCGCTTCAGCAGCTGGGCCGCCTCGTCACCGCCCTTGTCGTCGATGTTGTAGGCGAGGTTGCCCTCGGCCACCGCCTGCGCGGCCTGCACGGCGTGGTCGAGCGGACGCGTCACCGAGCGGATGATCAGCACGCAGAGCACGACCGCCAGCAGCGTGAGGCCGGCCAGCTGGCCGACGATCCAGTTGCGCTGGCTCTCGATGTCGTTGACGCGCTCCGTGAGCGCCGCGTCCAGCGCCGCGGTGGCCTGCTCGATGAGCTTGTACTGGGCCTCGACGGCCACCGTGCCGGCCTTGAAGTAGTCGGCCGGCACCAGCGCGGACCTGGTGGCCGCGACGATCTCGTCCTTGGTGAGCTTGAAGAAGCGGTCGGCCTCGGCCTTGGCCCCGGCCATGCCCGACAGCGACGCCTTCAGTCCGGCCCGGAGTTCCGCCGCCTTGGCGATCTGCCCGCTGGCGCGGCCGTTCAGGTAGACCGCCTGGTTCATCAGCAATTGCAGCCGCATGCGTTCCTGCGCCGGCACGTCCTTCTGGCCGAGCATCACCTGGCCCAGGCCGCGCGTCTGCGCGATGGCCTCGGCCAGGCGCGGCAGGTGGTCGACCAGCGCGGTGATCATGAAGTAGGTGTCGGACACCGGATCGAGCGTCAGGCCGGAGGCGTCGGCCATCGTCTCGATCAGCTGCTGCACGCGCTCGACCAGCGCACTGTGGCGCGCGAAGTTGTCGGTCGCCGGGATGCTGCGCGACTTGCCCTGATCCAGCAGCTGTGTCCAGTCGGCCTTCAGGGCCTGCGCGGCCTGCACCTGCGTGGTCTGGCCGAGTGCGGTGTTCTGCTCGATCAGACGGCCGAGCGCGACATCGACCTCGGTCGCCTGGGTCTGGCGGTCGGATTCGGTGCCGGCCGTGCCGCCGCCGTTGAGCTGCAGCGTCGAGAGGCCCCGGTGCGCCTGCAGGTGCCGCTGCAGCTCGACCGCCGCACGCAAGGGGGGCACGCCGCCGGCCTCGGCGCGCGCGGTCTGCAATTCGGCCTGGTTGCCGCGCAGCACCTTGACGGCGGGCACCGTGACCATCACGACGGCAATCAGCGACAGTGCGGCGAACTTCTGCCACAGCTTCATCGAGCGAAGAAGGTTGTTCATGGGTGTCTCTCGGGCAGGTTCGTTGGTGCGGAGGGCGGTTTCAGGCGCGGCGCGCCACCGTGGCGCCCGGTCGGGTGGCAGCGGCCATCAGGCCCTGCATGTCGAGGACGAGCGCGACGTCGCCCGAGCCCAGGATGGTCGAGCCGGCCAGCGCCTCGAGCGGTTTGAAGATGCCGGCCAGCGGCTTGATCACGGTCTGGTGTTCGCCCAGCAGGCGGTCGACCACGAGGCCGATGCGCACCGGGCCCTGGCGCACCACCACCAGGCTGCGGCGGGCGCCGCCGGCAGGCTCGCTGCCGTAGAACAGCGCCAGGTCCAGGTAGGGCAGCACCTCGCCGCGCAGGTCGAAGGTGCCGCAGGTGCGGCCGGGCTGGGCGCGCACGTCGGCGGGCACGTCGATGCACTCGGCCACCACCGCCAGCGGCAGCACGTAGTGCACGCCGCCCACCACGGTGAGGAAACCGTCGATCATCGCCAACGTCAGCGGCAGGCGGATCTGCGTGGTGGTTCCGCGGCCCTCGGTGCTGGCCAGCGAGATCTGGCCGCGCAGCGATTCGATGTTGCGCTTGACCACGTCCATGCCGACGCCGCGGCCGGAGATGTTGGTCACCGCCTCGGCGGTCGAGAAGCCGGGCAGGAAGATGAGCTGGTAGATCTCTTCTTCGCTCAGCTGGGCGTCGGGCTCGACCAGGCCGCGCTCGACGGCCTTGGCCAGGATGCGCTCGCCGTCCAGCCCGCGGCCGTCGTCGCTGACCTCGATCACGATCGAGCCCGACTCCTGGTAGGCGTTGAAGGCCAGGCGGCCCTCGGCCGGCTTGCCGGCGGCCAGGCGGGCCTCGGTCGGCTCGATGCCGTGGTCCAGGCTGTTGCGCACCAGGTGCATCAGCGGGTCGGCGATGGTCTCGACCATCGACTTGTCCAGCTCGGTGTCGCCGCCGGTGACGACCAGCTCGATCTCTTTGCCGAGCTGCTTGGACAGGTCGCGCACCACGCGGTGGAAGCGGGCGAAGGTGTCGCCGATGGGCACCATGCGCAGGGCCAGGGCGCCGTCGCGGGCGTCTTCGACCAGGTCGCTGATGCGCAGGGCGGCCTCGATCATGGCCGGCGAGTTCTCGAGGTGGGCGACCAGGTGGGCACCCGAGCTGGCGATGACCAGCTCGCCGATCAGGTCGATCAGCTTGTCCAGCTTGTCGGCACGCACCTTGACGAACCGGGTGTCGTCGGTGGCGGCGCGGCGCTCGCCGCTGCGGCGTTCGGCGGGAGCCGGTGCCGCCGCGGTGGCAGGGGTCGGGGATGAGGGGGCCGCCGCGGCCGCGGGGGCGGCGTCGCCGACCGCCGCCTCGACCGCAGGCTCCACCTGCACCAGCGTCAGCTCGCAGTCGTCGATGCAGAACTCGAAGACCTGCTCGATCTCGGTGCGGCTGGCGTTGCCGCTGAAGCCGATCTCGAAGCCCAGGTGGCAGTTCTCGGCGTCGAGCTCGTCCAGCGGCGGCACGGCGTCGGCCAGCAGCTCGATCGCGTCGATGCGGCCCAGGCTGCCGAGGTAGCGGATGAAGGACAGCGGGTCCAGCCCGTTGCGCAGCGCGTCGGGGCCGAAGCGCAGCGAGAGCTGCCAGCGCTGGCCGCCGGCGGGCAAGGGCGCTTCGGTTGCCGTGGCGGCATCGTCGCCGTGCGCCGCGGCGGCGACCGGGCCGCCCATCGCGGCGCGCAGGGCGGCGCCCAGCGATCGGCTGCGCTCGGCCACCTCGGTGTCGTGTTCGCCCGAGGCCACCTCGCCCAGCAGCAGATCGATCTGGTCACGGCTTTGCAGCAGCAGGGCGATCACCGGTTCGGTGGCCGTGATCTGGCCGGCGCGCAGGCATTCCAGCAGCGCCTCGGCCTCGTGCGTGAACGAGACCACGGCGTCGAAGCCGAACAGGCCCGCCGTGCCCTTGATGGTGTGGGCGGCACGGAAGGCGGCGTTGAGGTTTTCCTCGTCCTGGGGGTTGGTCTCCATCACGAGCAGGGCCTGCTCGAACTGGCGCAGCATGTCGCCGGCCTCGTCGAGGAAGCCGGCCCGGGCGACCGCCAGGATCTCTTCGTCGTCGTGGTTCATGCGGGCTGCCCGATCAGCTGCAGCGTGCCCACGCTCAGGCCGTAGGTGGCCAGCGCCTGGGCGATGCAGGCAGGCACCTGTTCCAGCGCGAGCGAGGTGCCACGCCCGGCTGCCAGCCGGTGGGTGGCCAGCAGCAGCTGGATGCCGGCGCTGTCGCAGGCCTGCACCTGGCCCAGGTCGATCGACAGGTCGCCCCCTTGCAGGGGCAGGGCGCCGAGCAGCCGCTCGCGCATCGCGGCGGCCTCGCCGATGGTCATGTCGCCGTGGAGTTGCAGGTTGGCCATGGTGTCCCCCTGAAGAAGGCTTGGGTTGCTCAGACGCAGAGGCGGTTCACGGCGTCCACCAGCTGCGAGGGCTGGAAGGGCTTGGTGATCCAGGCGCGGGCGCCGGCGGCGCGGCCTTCGGCCTTCTTCGATTCCTGCGACTCGGTGGTCAGCATGATCACGGGCGTGAACTTGTAGGCCGTCGTCGTCTTCAGGTGGCGCAGGAAGCTCAGGCCGTCCATCTGCGGCATGTTCACGTCGCAGACGATCAGGTTCAGCTTCTGGCCGTTGAGCTTGCCGACGGCGTCCTTGCCGTCCACCGCCTCGACCACGCCATAGCCGGCCTTTTGCAGCGCCAGCTTGACGACGGTCCGGAAGCTGCCGGAATCGTCCACCACCATCACGGTCTTGCTCATTGCTTCATCTCCTGTTTCAGAAAAACTCGACCTCTGAGGTCTTCTCCACCTGCACCGTGCCGTGATGGCTGGTGCGCATCTCTTCCATCGTGTAGCTGGACTCGAGCCGCTCCAGCCACGCGTGGGCCGACGCGGCCGCCTCGTCGGGCTGGCCTTCCAGCCAGGCATGCAGGCGCTGCATGTCCTCGGTCACCGACTGCAGCATCTGGTTCAGCCGGTCCTGCGACTGCAGGCTGACCAGGATCCGCTCCATCTCGGTCTGCACCTGCTGGCCGGTGTCGCGCAGCGAGCGCTGCGAATTCGCCACCTCGGACAGGCTGGCCAGCAGGCCCCAGACCAGAGCCCGGGCCTGCTGCTCGGCCTGCAGCATCAATTCGTCGTCGTCGCAGTCCAGCCGAGCGCCCTGCAGCTTCATGGCCTGCACACGCTCCTGCATGCGACCCAGGTGCCGGGCCAGTTCCTGGCCGGCCTGGCGCGACTGGGTCGCCAGGTGCTGCACCTCTTGCGCCACCGCGGCGAAGCCCGCCGCCGACGCGCCGCCGCCACTGCCAGCGCGGGCGGCCTCGACCGAAGCGTTCAACGCCAGCAGGTGCGTGGCGCGGCCGATGGTCTGCACTTCCTTGGTCAGGCGAGAGGTCTCGACCAGGGCGTTGCCCAGCTCGGTCGCCCCCTGGGCCATGTCGTTCTTGACCTGGGCGATGCGGCGCGTGGCCGCCAGCAGCTGGTCGATCTCGGGGCGGTGGCGGGCCAGCAGCTCGTCGATGGTGGCGCCGTCCAGGTGCTGGGGAGGGGCCGCACCGCCGAGCGCCTGGTCCAGCCCGACGATGATCGCGCCGAAGCTTTCTGTCAGCGCACCCATGCTCTGCTCGGCATGCAGGCGCGCGGTGTCCACGTTGCGCTGCCAGACCGGGACGACCTGCCGCGTCAGGCCGCTGGCCTGGGTGTGGACCAGCCGCGGCGCCAGGCCACCGGCCACGCCGCCCGCCGGGCCGACGGCGTCGGCCCGGCGCCCGAGCCACGCCAGCAACACGCCGAATACCGCCGCCAGGCCAGCCACCGCGGGCCAGCCCTGGCTGGCCATCCAGGCGCCAGCTGCCACGGCGGCGGCCCCGAGCGCACCGCGCCGGGCCACGACCCAGGCCGCAGCCAGGCGTGGCTGGGCACCGGCGGCCGGAAGGGTTGCCGAGTCCTGGTTTGCCGCGCGCTCTGTTGCCGCAGAAGTCATTGATGAGTTGCTTGTTGCCATTAATTCATCGGCTTATCGGCCGATGACGGGCAGTGTGAAGTCGATGTCAGCCAAATAAATGATCCAAATGAGTCACCTTGACCTCCCAAATTGGTGCATTGGCAGGAATAAGACCCGCCTAAAGTCCGCGCCAAATGATCGGCCCGCCTCGTCGTGAGCCAGAAGTGATCGATATGCAGTCCCCGTCCCGTCGTTCACCGCGTCGCCTCGGTGAGGGCTTGCGGCATGCCGCGGCCACGCTGCGCGAGGGCGTGCGCTACCACGGCCTGTGGTCGCCCGGCGTCCGCGTGCTGCAGAACCTGCAGTTCCGGCACAAGGGCTGGCTGCTGCTGGCGCTGGTCCTGGTGCCCATGGCTTACCTGACCAGCCTGGAATGGCGCCGCAACCATGACGACAGCACCGCCTGGGCGCGCAGCGACGAGGCCATGACGCTCTACGTCGCCAGCATGCGAGCCAGCGACCAGGTCGCCGAGCTGGAGCGGGCGATGTTCCTGGTCGAGCTGGGTCAGGGGGACGCGGCCGGCATCCGCCGCGCGCTGGCCGATGAGGACCAGGGCTTCGCTGCGTTGCAGGCGCAGGTGAATGCGGCCGAACGCGTGGCGGCCAGCGTGCACGGGCACGTGGGTGCCGCGGCAACCTTGAGAGAACAGATGCGCCGGCTGGCGCTGGACGAGTCGCCCGGCCAGGGCACGACGCCGCCACCCCGCTACCGCGCCGCGCGCGCCTTCGACCAGCAGCTCAACCGGGTGCGGTTGACCCTGCTGCGGCTGGCCGGCCTGGCCGCGCGCAACGACGAGCTCAACACCGCCTTGTTCAGAGGCGCTCTGGAGCCCTTGCCGGCGCTGGAGGGCGACCTGCGGCACCTGTCGCGGGCCGGCTCCCGGGTGTATTCAGGGGCCGACCGGGCAGCCATCGGCCGGCGCCTGGCCGACTACCTGGCCGAGATGCGCCTGCGCGAGGAGCAGGCCGTGCTGGAGCTCGAACCCGCCCTGGGCGCCGGCTGGGTCGACCAGGACCTCGCGCGCGAGGCGCACGGCCGCGTGCAGCTGTTCGCCGAGCAGGCCGCGCGGCTGGTGCGAGCGTCGATGACGGCCGAGAGCGAGCGCGATGTGACGCTGGCCGTGGGTGTCGACGCCGCCGGGCTGCGGCAGAGCGCCGAGGTGGCCACGCAGGCCTTGCGCCGGTTGCACGACGCCGCGCTGGCCCGCTCGTCGGCCAACGTGCATGCCTTGCACGAGGCGGCGGAATCGCAGGCGCGCTGGGCCGTGCTGCTGCTGGTGCTGGGCCTGTCGTCCGTCGTCTACCTGATGATCTGCATGAACAAGGTCGTCGGCGGCGGCCTGCGCGAGCTGTGCAGCCGGGTCGATGCCCTGGCTGCCGGGGACCTGAGCGACAAGCCGCCTGCCTGGGGCCGCGACGAGGTCGGTCACGCGCTGAATGCGCTGGCGCACTCGGTACGGCGCATGTCCTCGCTGTTCGAGGCGGTCACCCAGGGCGTGGCGGCCGTGTCGCATGCCTCGCGCGAGGTGGCCAGCGGCAACGCCGGCCTGTCCGGCCGCACCAGCGACATCCGCCAGTCGATCGGCGAGGTCAGCGAGCGGGCGCAAGGTTTCATGGACGCGATGAGCGCCTGCAGCACCGAGGTGGAACGCATCGCCGAGCACATGCGCGACGTGCGTGCCGACGCCCACCGCAGCCGCAAGGCCATGGATTCGCTGCAGGACCGCATGAACGGCCTGCAGCAGAAAAGCCGGGAGATCACCCGCGTGGTGTCGCTGGTCGAGGTCATCTCGCACCAGACGCGGCTGCTGTCGCTCAACGCCTCGGTCGAGGCGGCCCGCGCCGGCGCCGCGGGCAAGGGCTTTGCCGTGGTGGCCCAGGAGGTGCGCGATCTGGCCCGCCGCAGCGAGGCCGCGGCCCGCAAGATCTACGACATCGTCAACGCCTCGGTCGCCGAGATCGAGCAGGGCGGCATCCTCACCGAACGGGTGGGCGAGTCGGTGCGCAACACCGACGAGCGCATCGCCCAGGTCAGCAACATCGTCACCGACATCGTCGGCCTCACCCGCAGCGGCCACAGCCAGTCGCGCGAGGTGGTCCACATCGCCCACGACGTGGCCGAATCGGTCAACGGCAATGCGCGGATGGTGGACCAGCTCGCCCATGCGTCCGAAGACCTGCGCGCCCAGGGCGACCACCTGAAGCGCTCGATGCAGCACTTCGTCTTCGAATGAGCGACATGCCGCTGCCGGAGCCCAGCCGATGAAGAAACACTATCTCGCCGTGGTGCGCCTGGGCGTCCAGGCGACGCGTCAGGTGAACCTGGCCACCAAGCTGATCGTCCTGGGGACCTTGCTGACGCTTCCGCTGGCCTACCTGGCCTTCAATGCCTGGCACGAGGCGCAGACCCAGATCGAGCGCACCGTAGCCGAGATCGAGGGCGCGGAGGTGCTGGAGCAGCTGATGGCGACCCACACCCGCCTGGGCGAGCACCGGGCCTTGCTGGCCGCCGCCATGCAAGGCGATGCGCGCGCCGTCGCCGCGCTGGCCGATCAGCGGGCTGCCGTGCAGAAGAGCCTGTCGCAGGTGGACGGCGCCATGCAGGCCGTCACGCACTGGCCCAACGACACCGGCTGGAGTGCGCTGCGGCAGTCCGTGCAAGGCCTGACCCAGCTGCCGGTCGGCGGCGACCGGGCCGCGGCCGTGGCCGCGCACCAGCGCATGGCGCAGGCCCTGCGCGAGCAGATGCTGCTGGTGGCCGAGCGCTCGGGCCTGCTGTATGACCCCGAGCCGCTGCCCTACCACCAGATGGACATGCTGGTCGAGCGCCTGCCGCCGTTGGTCGAGCGCATGGGCGAGGTCCAGGCGCTGAGCGTGGCGGTGCTGGCCCGCGGTGACGCCAACGCCCAGGAGCGCGCCGCGGTGCGCAGCGCGCTGGCCAATCTCGACGAGCGGCTGGACCTGACCCGTGGCCGCATCGACGCCCTGCGCCGCCTGGGCGACCCGCCGCCGCCTCAGTGGGAGGCCGTGCGCTCGGAGCTGGGCGCGATGCAGCGCCAGCTCACCGAGCTGTTCTCCAACGAGGCCCTGGCTGGCGACCCGCTGGAGGTCGAAAGCGCCGGCCTGCGGGCGTCCGCCTCGCTGCAGGCGCTGTGCGCCGAAGTCCACCAGCGGCTGGACCGCGTGCTGCAGGAGCGCCTGGCGTCCACCCGCCGTACCCAATGGCTGGCCGCGGGGCTGTCGGTCACGGCCCTGCTGGTCGTGGGCAGCCTCGGCCTGCTGTTCTACTGGGGCTTCATCGGCACCGTGCGCGTGCTGGCCAGCCGCCTGGAACGCTATGCAGACGGCGACCTGTCCGTGCCTGTGACGCTGCGCGGCTCGGACGAACTGGCCGTGATGAGCCGCCAGATCGAGCGCATGGTGCAGCGCATGTCGTCCCTGGTGGCCGAGATCCGCACCGGCGCCGTGCGGGTCGAGAACGCCGGCCGCGTGGTGGCGGAAGAGGGCATCGCGCTCGCCCGCCGCACCGAAGAGCAGGCGGCCTGCCTGCACCAGTCGATCCAGACGGTGGAACAGCTGAGCGGCCGTGTGGCCGTGACGGCGGACACGCTGGACCGCGTCAACACCATGACCGGCCACCTGCGCGAGAACGCGGTGGCGAGCCGGTCCGCCATGGACACGGCGCGCACCTCCATGGGCACGCTGCAGGCCAGCGCGCGCCGCGTCGCCGAGATCAACGGCGTCATCGACGACATCGCGTTCCAGACCAACCTCGTCGCGCTGAACGCCTCGGTCGAGGCCTCGCGCGCCGGCGAGGCCGGCAAGGGCTTCGCGGTCGTGGCGGGGGAGATCCGCCGCCTGGCCATGCGCTGTGCCGAGGCCGCGTCGGAAGTGCGCGACCTGATCGAGGACACCAACGACCAGGCCGATCGCACCGCGGGGCAACTGGCTGGGGTGGGCGATGGCCTGGCCGGGATCATCGGCGAGGTCGAGCGCGTCGGCCAGCGCCTCGAAGGCGCCGGCACGGCCAGCCAGGAGCAGAGCGCCGGCTTGCAGCAGGTGGCCGCCGAGGTCGGCACCCTGCTGCAGCTGACGAGCGAGAACCGGGTGGCGGTGCAGAAGGCCGAGGCGGCGTCGAAGGACCTGGTCAGCCAGTCTTCTGCACTGCAGGCCGCGGCCGAATCGGTGCGCCTGCGCACCGGCACGGCCGACGAGGCCCGGGCGCTGGTCGAGCGGGCGCAGGCGCTGGTGGCCGAGCGCGGCTGGAAGGACGCGGTCGCCATGCTGAACCACCCCCAGGGCGGTTTCGTCGACCGCGATCTCTACGTCTTCGCCTTCGACCCCCAGGGCCGCTACCTGGCCAATGGCGCCGACCCTTCGCTGCTGGGCAAGTCATTGCACGAGGCGCCGGGGGTGCCGCTGGCGATCGCCGACGGTTTCCAGGCCGCGGCGCGCCGGGCGCTGGCCCATGGCGGCGGCTGGATGGAATACGACTTCCAGCGCCAGGGCATGGCCCGTGCGGTGCGCAAGAGCGGCTACGTGGTCGACCTGGGCGAGGGCGCCTTCATGGGCTGCAGCGTGGTGCGCAACACCGCGGGGCCGGTGGCGCCGCTGCCCACGGCCGACCATGACGCGCCGCTGGCGGCCGAGCAACCAAGCGCCGAGCCGCCGGGCGAAGCGCTGGCGCCGGCCTGAGCCGGCGCCCCTGGGTCAGGCCACGGCCTGCTCGGCGGGCTTGCGTCGGCCCAGCTTGGACAGCAGCCAGTCGCGCTTGATTTCGATCGAGTCGTAGAAGCTCGGGATCACCAGCAGGGTCAGGAAGGTCGAGGTGATCACCCCGCCGATGATGGCCACGGCCATCGGGCGGTAGAACTCGCCGCCTTCGCCCACGCCAATGGCCACCGGCAGCATGCCGGCGATCAGCGCCAGGGTGGTCATCAGGATGGGCCGCAGCCGCGTCCGGCCCGCCTGCATCAAGGCCTCTTCGCGGTCCATGCCCTGGGCTTCACGCACCCGTGCCGCGTCCAGCAGCAGGATGGCGTTCTTCGCCACCAACCCCATCAGCATGATGACGCCGATCAGACTCATCAGGTTCATCGTGCCGCCGGTGATCAGCAAAGCCAGCACCACGCCGATCAAAGAAAGCGGCAGCGACAGCATCACCGGCAGCGGCGCCGTGAACGAGCCGAACTGGATCACCAGCACCAGGTACATCATGCCGATGCCCGAGAGCAGGGCGATGCCCATGTCGGTGAAGACCTGTTGCTGGTCCTTCGAGGCGCCGCCAAGTTCCAGGCCATAGCCCGGCGGGTAGCTCATGGCCTGGGCGATCTTCATCGCGTCGGCCGTCACTTCGCCCGGCGAGCGGCCCTGGGCATTGGCCGACACGGCGATCATGCGCTTGCCGTCGGTGTGCTGGATCTGCGACGGGCCCTTGCCCATGGTCACGTTGGCGATCTGGTCCAGCGGCACCACGGTGTTGCTGCCGGTCACGGCGATCGGCAGGCGCTCGATGTTGGTGGCGTCCACCCGGTCGGCCGGGGCCAGGCGCACGGCCACGTCGCGGGTTTCGCCGCTGGGGTCGACCCAGTCGCCCACCTCGACGCCGGCAAAGGCCACGCGCAGGGCCTGCGCCGCGTCGTTGACCGAGATGCCCAGCGCGTTGGCCAGGCCCCGGTCGAGCTCGATCTTCAGCTCGTTCTGCGGGTCCTGCTCGGACAGGCCGACATCGACCGCCCCGGGCACCTTGCGCAGCTTGGCCATGAACTCGTTGGTGATGGCCTGCAGCTTGCGCGAGTCGGTGCCATGGAAGCGGATCTGCACCGGCTTCTGCGCACCGTTGTTCAGGTCGTCGAGCACCACGTACTCGGCGCCGACCAAGCGCTTGAGCCGCTCGCGCAGGTCCTTGGCCACGTCGATGGCGCTGCGCTTGCGCTCGGTGCTCTTGCCGATGTCCACGTAGATGCGGCCGCCGGTCGGGTTGACATAGCTGTTGGTGGCCTTGGTCTCCTTCATGTCGCGGGCCAGCGTGGCCGCGCTTTCGAGCTTCAGCCGTGCGTATTCGAGGCTGCTGCTGGGGGGCGTGCGCACCTCGATGGCCAGGGTGCCGTAGTCCGACGCGGGCAGGAAGCTCGAGCCGCCCAGCGTCACCTGCAGCGCGATGGCGCCGACGAAGCTGAGGAAGGCGAACAGGAACATCCAGATCCGGTGGTGCAGCGCCCAGGCGATGACGCGGCCGTAGCGGTCGGCCTGGTGGTCGAACCAGGTGTTGAAGTGGCCCAGCAGCTTCGAGATGCCGCGCTTGGGCTGCTCGTGGTGCCCCGGCGGGTCGCCCCAGAAGGCCGAGAGCATCGGGTCGAGCGTGAACGAGATGAACAGGCTCACCAGCACCGAGGTGACCACCGTCAGGCCGAAGGGCCGGAACCATTCGCCCGAGACGCCGGGCATGAAGCCCACCGGGATGAACACCGCGACGATCGAGAAGGTGGTGGCTGCCACCGCCAGGCCGATTTCGGCCGTGCCGCGCAGCGCGGCGGTGCGGCGGTCTTCGCCGGCCTCCATGTGGCGCACGATGTTCTCTCGCACCACGATGGCGTCGTCGATCAGCACCCCGATCGCCAGCGACAGGCCCAGCAGGCTCATGAAGTTCAGCGTGAAGCCGCACAGCCACACCGCGATGAAGGCCGCGACCACCGAGGTCGGCAGGCTCAGCGCGGTGATCAGGGTCGAGCGCCAGGAGTTGAGGAAGGCGTAGACCACGAAGATGGTCAGCCCGGCGCCGAAGATCAGCGCATGCACCACGTTGTCCAGGCTGTTCTGGGCGTCCTTGCCGCCGTCCTGTGTGATTTCGAGCGTCGTGCCTTCGGGCAGGGTCTTGGCGATGTCGCCGACCAGCTTGCGCACTTCGTCGGCGACCGACACGGTGCTGGAGTCGCGCGAGCGGGTGATCGACAGGCCGACGTTGGGCCGGCCGTTGCGCACCGAGAGGTTGCCCACCTCGGCAAAAGCGTCCTGCACCGAGGCCACCTGGCCCAGGCGGACGATCTGCTCGCCCCGCCGCTGCACGACGATCTGCTCGAACTCGGCCGGCGAGTCCAGCCGGCCCAGCAGGCGGATGCTCTTGTCTTCCAGCGAGCCGCGCACCTTGCCCACCGGCGCGGTGGCGTTCTGCGCCCGCAGCGCGTTGACCACCTCGGCCACCGAGACGTTGAACTCGCGCAGCTTCTCGGCCTTGAGCAGCACCGACAGCTCGCGGTGCAGCGAGCCGTTGACGTCCACCACCGCCACGCCGGGGATGCCGCGGAAGCGGTCGGCCAGCTGGTCTTCGGCCAGGCGCGAGATCTCGGCGTGGCTCTGCTTCGATGAGGACAGGGCCAGCTGCATGATGGGCTGGGCGGACGGGTCGACCCGCGTCAGCACCGGCTCGCGCATCTCGACCGGCATCTTGTAGCGCACCGTGCCAATGGCGTTGCGCACCTCATCCGCCGCCTCGATCATGTTCTTGCTGAACTTGAAGATCATGACGATGTTGGCGTAGCCCTCGCTCGCGGTCGAGCGCACCTCGTCCACGCCCGAGATGCTCTGCAAGGCCTTCTCGACGCGGTTAACGATCTCGCGCTCCACCGTGTCGGGCGAGGCGCCGGGGTAGCTGATGCCCACCACCAGCACCGGCTGCTGCACGTCGGGGATGTTGTTGACCCGCAGCTTGTTCAGCGCGAGCAGGCCCAGGCACATCAGCGCCAGGATGATGACGACCGTGGCGACCGGCCGCTTGATGCTGAAGTTGGACAGGAACATGGCTTACTTCCCCGCGGTGGAGGTGGCCGAAACGGCCGGCGCCGGCGCAGCGGCCGCTGCCGTGCCGGCCGGCTTGGCGCGCTCGATGTGCTGGCCGTCGACCAGGGTGGTGCCCGGCGCACGCAGGATCTGGTCGCCGGCGGCCAAGCCCGAGCGCACCACGTATTCGCCGCTGCGCAGGTCACGGTCGCCGAGCTGGACCTTGACCTTCTTCAGTGCCGAGCCTTCGACCCGCCAGACATAGGTGTTGTCGCCTTCCTTGGCCAGCGCGACCTCGGGCAGCATCAGGGCCTGCTCGCCGCTGGTGGCCACCTGGCCTTCGGCGTAGAGGCCCGCCACCTTGGGCACCGGGCCTTCGTCGATCGACACGAGCACCTCGACCTGGCGCGTGGCGGCGTTGGCCGACGGGTCGACCCGCTTGACCTTGCCGCTGAAGTCGGCCTGGGCCACGCCGTTGACGCGGAAGTTGACGGTCTGGCCGATCTTCAGCTCGTTCATGCGGTCGGCCGAGACCAGGCCTTCGAAGCGCATGCTGGCCGGGTCGATCACCTTGAGCAGTTCCTTGCCGACCTGGGCGGTGTCGCCGGCCGAGGCTTTGCGGTCGCTGACCACGCCGTCGAACGGCGCGCGCACCTCGGTGCGCTGCAGCTGCTGGCGTGCCGAGACGACGCGGGCCTTGGCCGCCACCAGGTCGCTCTGGGCGTTGTTGCGGCGGATCTCGGCGTCGTCCAGGGCCTGCATCGAGCTCATGCCCTGGGCCTGCAGCGTCTTCAGGCGCTGGAGCTGGCGCTCGGCCTGTTCCAACGATTGCGACGAGGCCCGGGCGGCAGCCTCGGCCGAGTTCAGGCTGTCGCGGATGGCAGTGTCGTCCAGGCGCACCAGCAACTCGCCCTTGCGCACCGGCTCGCCGTTTTCCTTCAGCACCTGCAGCACCACGGCCGGCACTTCGGCGCGCAGGTCGGCCCTGCGCTCGGGCTGGATCGAGCCGGTGATCACCGGGCCCATCGCGTGGACGCCGGCGCTGGCGCTGCGCAGGTCTTCCGGCGCGATCAACAGGCTGGGGGCCGACGCGGCTTCGGATGGCTTGGCGGCGGCCTTGGCATCGCCGCCCCCCTTGCTGCAGCCGGCCACGATGGTCAGGCAGGCCAAGGCCACAGCGGACAAAGTCAGACGAAGCATCGAGCAGGCTCCTCGGAGGATATTGGAATAAGTGATGGGCAGGGCAAGGTCGTTCTGGCGACCCTTGCCTGACGAGTGGCGCGAGATTATCGTGATCTGGGTGGCCTGGGCATCCCGCTGCGACGAATCGCCGGCCCATGCGCATGAACGGCGGCTGGCGGGCGCCGGTGGGTCTGCGCCAAGGGACCTCTGTCATTTCGTCGTGCAAGCCCTGCCGTTCGTCTCTTGGCTGGCCGGCTCATCGGCCGGGACTGCATTTCGTCGGCGCGTGTCAACGCTTCGTCGCCACCGGGGTGTGGGGCCCGGCAGGCGCTCCTACACTCCGCTGCGCCTGACCAAGGCAGGACGAATCTCGACGGATTTCGCAGGAGCACACATGAACAAGCGTTGGATGATCGGGGGAGTGGCCATTGCGGTGGTGACCATCGGCGCAACCGTGGCCGTGATGGCGGCCCGCAAGGCACCGGACGCCAAGAGCGGCCCCGCCAAGCCGGAAGACAAGGTGCTCGACTTCACCGCCAAGGAGGTGGTGTTGCCCAAGACCCAGCCGCTGGCCGGCTCGGTCGAGTTCTCGGGCCCGCTGGTGGCGCCGAACACCGCGGTGGTGCGGGCCAAGGCCGCCGGCACGCTGCTGAACCTCACGGTCCAGGAAGGCAGCCGCGTGACGGCCGGCCAGAAGCTGGGCAGCGTCGACCTGGCCGACCTGACCGCCAGGCTCAACGAGCGCCAGGCCATGGTCGAGGCCGCCCGGGCCCAGATGGTCCAGGCCGAGCGCACCCACGCTTCGAACCAGCGCCTGGCCGAGCAGGCCTTCATCTCGCCGAACGCGCTGGAGACCTCGAAGGCCGCGCTGGACAGCGCCCGCGCCAACCTGGCCGCCGCCCAGGCCCAGACCGAGACGGTGAGGATCAACCTGCGCGAGGCGGGCCTGGTGGCGCCGATCTCCGGCATCGTCGCCAAGCGCCACGTGGTGCCTGGCGAAAAGGTGGCGCAGGAGCAGCAGATCGTCACCATCGTCGACCTGACCAAGCTCGAGGTGGCCGGCAGCGTGGGCACGCACGAGGTCGGCATGCTGCAGGCCGGCATGCCGGTCACCGTGCAGGTCGAGGGCGTGGCCGCCCCGGTCAAGGGCAACCTGGCCCGCATCGCCCCGGCCGCCGAGCCGGGCACCCGCTCGATCGGCGTGGCCATTGCCATCGCCAACCCGAAGGAACAACTGCGCGCCGGCCAGTACGCCCAGGCCCATGTCGTGATGCCCGAGGGCACGCCGCGCCTGACGCTGCCGGTGGCGGCGGTGGGCACCGCGTCGGGCCAGGAATACGTCTGGACGATCGAAGAAGGCAAGCTGCTGCGCCGCGCTGTCACCACCGGCCGCCGCGACGAGGCCAAGGGCCTGGTCGAGGTCAAGGACGGCCTGAAGCCCCAGGCCCAGGTGCTGGCGATGCGCTTCGACAACCTGCGCGAGGGTGCCGCGGCCCGGGTGGTGGCGCCCGCACCGGCGACGGCCGCCTCGGCCTCGTCGCCGTCCTCGGCCCTGGCCAGCGTGGCCACGGCATCGAACTGAACTGACGCCTGAACAGAAAGAGCAGAGGTTCACCATGTGGATGACCCGAGTCGCCATCAACAACCCCGTCTTCGCCACCATGGTCATGGTCGCGTTGTGCGTGCTGGGGCTGTTCTCGTACAGCAAGCTGGGCGTCGAGCAGATGCCCGACATCTCGCTGCCCGGCGCGTGGATCGACATCCGCTACCCCGGCGCGTCGCCCGAAGCCGTGGAGCGCGAGGTGGCCAAGCCGCTGGAAGAGGCGATCAACTCGATCGCTGGCGTCGACCGCGTGCAGTCGCGCAGCTTCGAGGGCCGGGTGCAGGCCAGTGTCGAGTTCACGCTGAACACCGACATGAGCCGCGCCATGCAGGACCTGCGCGATCGCATCGCCGCCGCCCAGGCCGCCTTCCCCAAGGACGTGAAGCCGCCATCCATCTCGCGCTTCCAGGCCGACAACGCCCAGCCGGTGGTCGTGATGGCGCTGATGAGCAAGACCCGCTCGGCGCGCGAGCTGTCCACGCTGGGTGAGCTGACGATCGCCAAGCGCCTGGGGCGCGTCGAAGGCGTGGCCAAGGTCGACGTGGGTGGCCTGGTCTCGCGCGAAGTGCGCATCGACCTGGACCCGCTGCGCCTGCGTGCCTACGGCGTGACGCCTGCCGAGATCTCGACCGCGCTGGCGGCGGCCAACGCCGACCAGCCGGTGGGCCTGGTGTCGGACAAGGTGTCGGACGCGATCCTGCGCGTCGAGGGCCGGGTGCGCGACCCGAAGCAGTTCGCCAACGTCGTCGTCGCCCACCGCGGCAACCTGGCGCTGACGCTGAACGACCTGGGCACCCTGGTCGAGCGCGAGCGCGAGCCCGATTCCATCGCCCGCACCAATGGCCAGCCGGCGATCAGCTTCGCCGTCTTCAAGCAGCAGGACGCCAACATCGTGGCCACCGGCGACGCGGTGAAAGAGGCGATGGAAGAGCTGAAGAAGCAGCTGCCGGCCGACATCGAGCTGAACCTGATCTACGCCAGCAGCGACTTCGTCAAGGGCTCGCTGGACGGCCTGCGCCACACGCTGATCGAAGGCGCGCTGCTGACGGTGGCCATCGTCTTCCTGTTCCTGCACAGCTGGCGCTCGACCATCATCACCGGCCTGACGCTGCCGATCGCGGTGATCTCCAGCTTCATCGCCGTCTATGCCTTCGGCTTCACGCTGAACTTCATGACGATGATGGCGCTCAGCCTGTGCATCGGCCTGCTGATCGACGACGCGATCGTGGTGCGAGAGAACATCGTGCGCCACGTGGGCATGGGCAAGGACCACCACCGCGCCTCGTTCGACGGCACCAACGAGATCGGCCTGGCGGTGATGGCCACCACCTTCGCGATCTGCGCGGTGTTCGTGCCGGTGGCCTTCATGGGCGGCATCATCGGCAAGTTCTTCTACCCCTTCGGCATCACGGTGGCGGTGGCGGTGATCGTGAGCCTGTTCGTCAGCTTCACGCTCGACCCGATGCTGTCCAGCGTCTGGCGCGACCCGCCCAGCGCGCACCTGAAAGAGGTCTGGGGCATCGGCCACATGATCCGCGCCACCGACCGCGGCATGGACTGGCTGCATGGCATCTACGGCCGGCTGATCATCTGGGCCTTCTCGGGCCGCCGCTATCGCCTGTTCGTGCTGCCGCTGCCGGCTTACGGTCGGCCGTTCGACGCCGACGGCAAGCGCGACCGCAGCCAGCCGCGCCGCCTGCGCCTGGTGACGCTGACGCCGCGCGGCATCATCGCCTGGAGCGGGGTGATGAGCTTCGTCGCCGCGTTGGGCCTGTCGGGCTTCGTCGGTAGCGAGTTCGTGCCCCAGACCGACCAGGGCTTCACCCAGCTGAACCTGCGCTTCCCGGTCGCTTCCAGCCTGGAGCGCGGCAACGACAAGGTGCTGCAGGTCGAGACCATCCTGGCCAAGTACAAGGAAATCAAGACGGTGCAGACCGTGGTCGGCTCGACCGGCGAGGGCCTGGCCACCGGCCGCAACCAGGCGGCCTTGAACATCGCGCTGGTCGACCGGTCCGAGCGCAAGCGCAGCCAGAAAGAGATCGAGGACGCGATCCGCGCCGACATCGGCGGCATCCCCGGGCTGGAGGCCAGCGTGGGCTTCGACCGCCCGATCTGGATCACCATCCTCGGCACGGACGGCGAGCAGCTCACCGCCGTGGCCAAGGACTTCGCCGAGAAGCTGAAGAAGATCAAGGGCGCGGTGGACGTGGACACGACCGTCAAGCCCGGCCTGCCGGCGTTCGCCGTGCGGCTGAAGGACTCGGCGATCCGCGAGCTGGGGCTGACCGGCCCGCAGGTGGCCTCGTCGCTGCGGGCCTACGTGAACGGCGACGTCGCCACTTACTGGACGACGCCGGACGGCAACCAGGTCGAGGTGCTTCTGCGCCTGCCGCAGGGTCAGCGCGAGCGCATCGAGCAGATGAGCAAGCTGCCGGTGGCTTTTGCCAAGGACGGCTCGCCGATCGCGCTGGACCAGGTCGCCACGATCGAGCAGGTCTTCAACCCCGAGGTGATCCGCCGCGAGAACCTGCAGCGCCGCGAGGCGGTGTATGCCGGCGTCGAGGGCCGCCCGTCGGGCGACGTGAACGACGACGTGCAGAAGCTGATCAAGGAAACCCGTTTGCCGCCGGGCGTGAGCTTCAAGGTGGACGGCGCCGGCAAGCAGCAGGCCGATGCGTTCAAGGGCCTGGTGAGCGCGATGGCGCTGGCGGTCATCTTCATCTACATCGTGCTGGCCAGCCAGTTCGGCAGCTTCCTGCAGCCGATCGCGATCATGGTGTCGCTGCCGCTGTCGCTGATCGGCGTGATGCTGGCACTGCTGCTGTGGCGCTCGACGCTGAACGTGTTCTCGATGATCGGCCTGGTGATGCTGATGGGCCTGGTGACCAAGAACGCCATCCTGCTGGTCGACTTCACCAACCACGCCCGCAAGGCCGGGGCCTCGGTGCGCGACGCGCTGTTGCAGGCCGGCCAGATTCGCATGCGGCCGATCATGATGACCACGATGGCGATGATCTTCGGCATGCTGCCGATGGCGATCGCGTTGAACGACGGCGGCGAGATCCAGGCGCCCATGGGCCGGGCCATCATCGGCGGGGTGGTCACCTCCACGCTGCTGACCCTGGTGGTGGTGCCGGTGATCTACAGCTACCTGGACAACCTGTCGGCCTGGGCCTCACGGCGCTGGGGCAGCCACCGCCACGCGGCGGTTGCCACCGCCGCCTTGCCGAGCCACGGCCCGCTGGGGGCGCCGGCCGACAAGTGACGGCAGCCGGCGCGGGCCGGGCGCTGCCCGGCCCTGGCGGCACTCAGTGCGTGGCCGCCAGCGCCGAGCTGACCTCGCCGGTCGAGGTGTAGATGCCGCAGCCGACCAGCAGCTTGTCGCTGATGGCGACCACGTAGCTGGCCTTGGGCTGCACCTTGCCGGTCTGCTGGTTGATGATCGAGTACTCGACCCAGTGGCTGCCGGTGGTGGCTTCCCAGGACTCGCGGGCGAAGCGGTCGCCGTCGATGCCGGGCACCTGGTGCACGAGCTTGCCTTCCATCGCCGGCTTGGCGCCGTGCACGTGGTAGCGGCCTTCGCGGTCGGTGACAAAGATGTAGAGGTCGCGGTCGAGGTAGCCGCCGTCGGCCTGGCGGAAGATGGCCGCCGCGCCTTGCAGGCCGCGCTCGCGGATCAGGTCCACCGCCTTGTCGACCAGGGCGCGCGCCTCGTCGGCGCTGCCCTGGCGCAGGCGGATGGCCGCGACCGCGTCGCTCAGCACCGCCGCACGGGTGACCAGCTCGCCCGAGGCCTTGGACGATTCTTCGACCATGCTGGCGTTCTGCTGGGTGATCTCGTCGAGGTTGCCGACGCTGCGCGACACCTCTTCGAGGCTGACCGATTGCTGGGCGCTGGCCTGCGCGATGCCGCGCAGCTTGTCTGACACGTCGCGCACGCCGTGCACCACGGCATCGAGCGCGCTGTTGGTGCGCTGGATGCGTGACACCGACTGGCCCACCTGCTCGGTGGACTGGCCGATGAGCTGGCGGATCTCGGCGGCGGCCGATGCGCTGCGCTGCGCGAGCTGGCGCACCTCGGTGGCCACCACGGCGAAGCCGCGGCCGGCTTCGCCGGCGCGCGCCGCCTCGACGGCGGCGTTCAGCGCCAGGATGTTGGTCTGGAAGGCGATGCCGTCGATGACGCCGATGATCTCGGCCACCTTGCGCGAGCTCTGCTCGAGCGTGGTCATGGCCTGCACGGTCTCGCGCATGGCCGAGCCACCGGCTTCCGCCTGGTCGCGCAGCTGGCCGGTGAGCTGGTCCAGGTCGCGCGCGGCGCCGGCGTTGTTCGCCACCGCCTCGCTGAGCTGGCCCACGGTGCCCACGGTCTGCTTGAGGTTGGTCGCCTGGGCCTCGGTGCGCTGCGACAGCGCGTCGCCGGCAATGGCCAGTTGCTGGCCGGACAGGCCGACGCGCACGGCGCTGCTGCGGATCTCGGCCACCATGACCGACAGCCGCTCGCTCATGCGCTCGACCACCTGGCCGATGCTGGCCAGCTCGTCGCGGCCCTGCACCTGGATCTTGTGCGCCAGGTCGCCCTCGGCCACGGCGGTGACGCCACGCTGCAGCACCTTCAGCGCGCCGCTGAAGCTGGCATAGAAGGCCAGGCCCAGGTAGAGCATGAAGCCCACGCCCAGCGCCGACACGCCCAGCTGCAGCCACAACCGGGTCTGCAGCTGGCTGCGGCGATCTTCCAGCTGGCCGACCAGCAGGTCCTTGATCTGTTCCTTGAAGCTCATCACCAGGGCGATGGCTTCGCTGCCTTGTTTGAAGTACGGCTCGGCCTCGCCGACGATCTGCTCGGCGGTGAAGGTCTTGCGGATGGTGTCGTCGAAGCCGGTCGACGCGGCGCGGGCGGTGTCCCAGGCGGCTGGCGGCTGGATGCCGGCACGCTTGAGCGCGTCGATGCGGAAGGCCACGTCGACCAGCGCGCCGCGCAGCGCGTCGGCACGGCCCACGAGGGTGGCGCGCTCGGCGTTGTTGGCGTCGCCGCGGGTCAGCAGCGCGGCGCCCTGGCCGCGGGCCTGGCCCAGCGTCTCGGCCCAGGGGATGACCCGCTCGACCGCCATGTCCATCAGGAAGAAGCTGCCGGCTTCCGGGTCCAGCAACAGGCCCGAGCGCTCGCCGACCTGCAGCACCAGCTGGCGCAGGCGCTCCACCTGCTGGCTGTGCTCGGCAAAGGCTTCGTTGCGCTTGTCCGAATGCTGGCCGGCGGCCAGGGCCAGGGTCGCGTCGCGGGCCGGCGTCCAGACGTCCTTCAGCTCGAAGGGCAGGCCGGCCTCGACGGTCTTGTCGATCTTGCCCAGTGCGGCCTTGATGTCGCCGCGGACCTTGTCGCGCTCGGCCGTGGCCGCTGCGTCGCCCGACATCGCACGGCTGGTCAGGCCGCGGTGCGTTTGCAGCAGCGCGGTGACATCGGTCACCTGGCTGACCAGGCTCACACCCGACAGCTCGCTGCGCGTGAAGGCCAGGTCGTTCTGCGCCTGCCGCGAGCTGTAGATGATCAACAGCAGCAGCGGGACGAGCAGCATCAGGCCCATCAAGCCCATCTTGGTGGGCATGCGCAGGCGCCGCATCAGGCGCGCGCCGGGGCGCAGGATCAAGGTGCCGAACGAGGACATACCGCCGTCTCCCGTGTGGACCGGCAGCGCAGCCCCATGCCGCACGATCCGATACCACTCGTCACCGATCTTCGGCCGAACCGGCGCCGACCTAAGCCCCGAAGTGGGGCCTGATATGCCCACAAATGGGCGCCAGCGGCCGCTTCCCAGCCGACCCGGGCTTCAGCGCGGCGTGAGGGTCAGGGTACTGCGGGTGCTGGCCGCGACATCGGCCTCGTCCAGATGCTGGGGGCGTGCTTCACCTCGGGCGTAGGCCTCGGCCTGGTCCTTGTAGTGGGCGTCGCCCCAGACGCCGCTTTGCCCAACCGGGTTGATGCCGCGGGCGGCGCCCGGTTGGGCAAAGTCGATGGCGCGCCGGGTCGACGGGCCATAAGTGACGGGGATGGGCACCTCGGCCAGCGGGCCGCTCAGGTTGTTCGGCGTCTCGCGACCGCCGGGGGCGGCGAACGGGCCGACGTTGAACAGCTTGTCCAGCGGCGCCTGCTTGCCCAGTGGGTGCTCGTGGGTCAGGCGGTGGGCGCGGCCCCAGGTCCAGCCGGCGGGGTCGTCGCCCAGGGCGGCCTTCAGCCGGGCGATGGTGGCGTGCCAGGCGGCGGCCACGGTGTCGGCGCGGCTTTCCTTGGCGGGCGTGCCACGCTTGTCCCACCAGGGCGAGGCGGGGTCGGCCGCCAGGCGGGGCAGGGCGTGGTCGAGCGCACGGGTGCGGCGCAGCAGGGCGTAGCTCTCTTCGCCGATTTCGTCGGCCAGGGCCTCGCGGGCCAGGTCGAACAGGAACTGGTTGAACAGCGTCGGCGCCACCGCGTCGGTCGGGTGGTCGCCCTTCCAGCCGGCGAGTTGCTCGACCAGCGCGGCCTCGCCGGGGCCGGTGGCGGCGGCGCGCAGGTCGGCCAGCAGCGGCGCGAGCAGGCGCGGGCCGTAGCCGGTCTGGGTGTCGAGCTGCAGGGCTTGCAGCGCGGGAACGTCCCAGCCGGTGGCCCGGGCGGCCAGTTGCTGGTCCAGCCGCTGGGCCCGGTCCCACAGGTTGTAGTAGCCCGGCACGGCCACCGCGCCGGCCGGCTGGTGGTTGGCCGAGACGATGTAGCCGCGGGCCGGGTTCTCCTCCTGCGGGTTCTGGCCGAAGGGCAGGAAGCCGGGCTTGTCGGCCTCTGCGCTGCCGCCATCCAGCAGGAAGCTGGGGTCGACGCCGGCGGCGCGCTGCGGCAGCTTGGCGGCGGCCCACCAGCCGATGTCGCCGGTGGCATTGGCCCAGACCACGTTCAGGCCCGGCGCGTGGATCAGGCTGGCCGCGCCGCGCGCCTTGGCCAGGGTGTCGGCCCGGTCCATCTGGTAGAAGGCGTCGAGGATGGGGTTCTCGGTCTCCAGGAAGGCCCACCACATCGCGATGGGCTTCGCGCCCAGGCTCTTGTCCAGCGCGTCGTTGACGATGGGGCCGTGTGGCGACTTGCGCAGCGTCAAGGTGATGGGTGCGGCGCCCTTGACCGCGATGGTTTCCTGGCGCTCTGCGAGGTCCGACCACTGGCCGCCGGCCCACACCTGGCGTGGGTTGGCGGGGTTCACTTTCTCTGCGATCAGGTCCAGATCGTCGTTCTGGAACATGGTCAGGCTCCAGCCGAAGTGCTGGTTGTGGCCGACCAGGGCGAAGGGGTTCAGCGCCTGGTGCAGGCCGTAGAGCTCGAAGGCGGGCTGGGCCGCCCCGGCAGGCTGCAGCACCAGGTGCGCCTCGTACCAGACCGCCGGCACCGAAAAGGCGATGTGCGGGTCGCCGGCCAGCAGCGGCTTGCCGCTGGCGCTGCGGGCACCCGAGACGGCCCAGGCGTTGCTGCCCTCGAACAGCGGCACGCCAGCCAGGTCCAGCGCACCCTGGCTCAGGCCGGCCAGACGGTCCAGGCCTTGCCAGTCCGCCGGGGCCAGGCGGGCGATGGCGCTGCTGGCCGCCGCAGCGGCCGGCGCGGCGGGCTGGCCCTGGGCCACGCCCTGCGGGTACCAGGCCAGGTCGAAGATGCGCAGGTAGTCCGGCCCCAACTGGTCGCGCACGCGGGTCAGCGCCGGCTCGGTGCGGAAGGCCGCTGCGAAGCTGTAGGCCAGGTAGCCCGCCACGCTGACGCTGTCGGCCGCGGTGAAAGGCCGCTTCGGAATGCCCAGCAGCGCGAACTCGATCGGCGCCGGGTGGCTGGCCTGGAACTGGTTGATGCCGTCCAGGTAGGCCTGCAGGGCCTGGGTGGACGGTGATTGCGGGTCCAGCTTCGCCGCGTAGTCGTCGGCATGCTGGCGTATCGCCAGGGCGCGGAACAGCTTGTCGGTGTCGACCAGCTTGGGGCCCAGCACCTCGGCCAGCTCGCCCCGGGCCAGCCGGCGCAGGATCTCCATCTGGAACAGCCGGTCCTGCGCATGGACGTAGCCCAGCGCGCGGTACAGGTCGGCCTCGTGCTCGGCGCGCAGGTGGGGCACGCCGGCCTCGTCGTAGCGCACCTGTACGGCGGCCTGCAGCCTGGCCAGTGGCAACTCGCCCGAGCGCTGCGGCAGACGGGCCCGCCACATCAGGGTGAGCACGACCAGGGCCACGACGAGCAGCCCAAGCAAGGCCAGGGCAAGGATCTTGAAGACGCGTTTCATGGGGCAGCGGCGGTGGCAACCCGCCGGATTCTGCCGTTCACGCGCGACCCGCCAGGAGCGGGTTTACAGCCAGCGCCGCAGCTGGGTCAGAGCCGTTCCAGCGCCGCCAGCACCTCGTAGCAGGCGCCCATGTTGTGGTAGTCCACTTTGCCGGCCGGGCTCTTCTGGTCGGTGAGCTTGCGGTTGTCGTGGGTCAGGATGCGGAACCAGGCGCCATGCTGGTGGTCGACGAAGTGCTCCCAGGCGAAGGCCCAGAGGCGGTCGTACCAGTCCCAGTAGCCGCCGTCGTGGGTGCGCTCGGCCAGCACGGCGGCGGCGGCCAGCGACTCGGCCTGAACCCAGTGGTACTTGTCGCCGTCGCAGACCTTCATGTGGGTGTCGGTGGCCGGGTCGCCCTCGGGCGCGAAGCCGTAGACCAGGCCGCCGTGGTGGCGGTCCCAGCCGTGCTGCACGGCGGCGGCGAAGAGCTCGCGCGCGTGGTGCAGCATCCAGCTGTCTTCCGGCGCGTTGGGGGTGAGCCGCTCCAGCGTCAGCAGCAGCTTGGCCCACTCGGTGAGGTGGCCGGTCTGGAAGCCCCAGGGCCGGAAGATGTTGCTGCGGTCGTGGCGGTTGTAGTTCCAGTCCGGCGCCCAGTCGGCGTGGTAGTGCTCCCAGACAAGGCCATGGGACAGTGCGGCCAGCCGGTGGGTGACCGACTGCGCCAGCGTGGTGGCGCGGCGCAGGCAGAAGGCGTCGCCGGTGGCCTCGTAGGCGGCCAGCAGGGCCTCGCAGGCGTGCATGTTGGCGTTCTGGCCGCGGTAGGGGCGCAGCTGCCAGTCGGGCGTGGCCTCGTCGGCGTACAGGCCGGCGGCCGGCTCCCAGAAGCGCTGCTCCATCAGGCCCAGCGTCGCGTCCAGCCCGGCGCGGGCCTCGTGGATGCCGGCGCGCAGGGCGTGCGCCTGGGCCAGCAGCACGAAGGCCAGGCCGTAGCAGTGCTGGGTGGCGTCGATGACCTGCTTCTTGCCGCCTTCCCAGTGCAGCAGCCAGGTGTAGCCGCCGCTGGCCGCGTCCTTGTGGACGTTCTCGACGAAGGCCAGCGCGTGGCGGGCCGTCTGCAGCCACTGCGCCGCGCGCGGGTGTTCGGGGAACCACCGCGCCGCGTTGGCAAAGGTGAAGACGTAGCGCGTGCTGCTGACGAGGTGGCGGGTGTGGCGGTCGTAGACCGTGCCGTCGTCGCGCAGGAAGTGGAACAGCCCGCCGGATGGATCGACCGCGCGATCGTCGTAGAAGGCCATGGTCTGCAGCACCTGCTCGCGCAGGAAGCCGTCGCTGCGGAAGTCCGGGGTGTGCTTCATGCGGCGATGCTACGCCGCCGGCTGCCGCAGTGCAGCAACCGCGTGTACCAGGGGGCTATCCCAGCCGGTGCCCCTCGGCGTCGAACAGGTGCACGGACGCACCGTTCCAGGCCAAGGCCACCGGCGCGCCCACGGTTTGGGCGACCTTGCCGGGCACGCGCGCCGTCCAGGTGCCCAGCGGTGTGTCGACCATGGCGTAGGTCTCCGGCCCGGTGGGTTCGAGCATGGCCAGCGTGCCGGCGAGGGTGCCGGCGCTGCCGGGTATGGCCAGGCTCAGGTCCTCGGGCCGCACGCCGTAGCTGAACCCGGCCGAGCCGCCGCCCAGCGCGGCCCGTTGTTCGGCGCTCACCGGCAAGGCCAGGCCCTGCGCGCTGAGGCCATCGCCGCCACGGTCGGCCGCGACGAAATTCATCGCCGGCGAGCCGATGAACTCGGCCACGTAGCGGGTGGCGGGCCGGGCGTAAATGTCGTCGGGCGTGCCGAGCTGCTCGACGCGGCCGTCCTTCATCACCGCGATGCGGTCGCCCAGGGTCATGGCCTCGACCTGATCGTGGGTGACGTAGACCGTGGTGGTGCGGGTGCGCTGGTGCAGGCGCTTGATCTCGGCGCGCATCTCGACGCGCAGCTTGGCGTCCAGGTTGGACAGCGGCTCGTCGAACAGGAACAGCTTGGGGTCGCGCGCCAGGGCACGACCCATGGCCACGCGCTGGCGCTGGCCGCCCGAGAGCTGGCCGGGCTTGCGGCCCAGCAGGTGGCCGATCTGCAGCATCTGGGCCACCCGCTCGACCGCGGCGTCGCGCTCGGGCTTGGGCACCTTGCGCATCTCCAGCCCGAAGGCGATGTTCTGCGCCACGTTCATGTTGGGGTAGAGCGCGTAGCTCTGGAACACCATCGCGATGTCGCGGTCGCGGCTGGGCAGGTGGGTGACGTCGCGCTCGCCGATGTGGATGCTGCCGCTGGTCGGCACGTCCAGCCCCGCGATCATCGACAGCAGGGTGGACTTGCCACAGCCCGAGGGCCCGACCAGGATCAGGAACTCGCCGGCCTCGACCTCGATGTCGATGCCTTTGAGGATCTCGACGGTGCCGAAGGCCTTGCGGACCTGGCGGATGGACAGCGCACCCATGGACGTTCTCTCGCTCAACCCTTGACCGCGCCGGCCGTGAGCCCGCGCACGAAGTATTGGCCGGCCACGATGTACACGAACAGCGTGGGCAGGGCGGCGATCATCGCGGCGGCCATGTCCACGTTGTATTCCTTGACCGTGCCCGAAGTGTTGGCCAGGTTGTTCAGGCCCACGGTGATGGGCTTGCTGTCGGCGCCCGAGAACACCACGCCGTAGAGGAAGTCGTTCCAGATGTTGGTGAACTGCCAGATCAGCGTGACCACCAGGATGGGCGCGGACAGCGGCAGCACGATGCGGCGGAAGATCTGCCAGAAATTGGCGCCGTCCAGCATCGCGGCCTTGACCAGCTCGTCCGGCAGGCCCACGTAGTAGTTTCGGAAGAAGAGGGTGGTGCTGGGAATGCCCGCCACCACGTGGACAAGGATCAGCCCCCACACCGACGAGGCCAGGCCCAGCCAGCCCAGCACCTGGCTCATCGGCAGCAGCACCACCTGCATCGGCATGAACACACCGAACAGCATCAGAGCGAACATCAGCTCGCTGCCGCGGAAGCGCCACTTGCTGAGCACGTAGCCGTTGAGCGAGCCGACCAGGGTGGACACGGCCACCGCCGGCACCACCATCAGCACCGAGTTCATGAAGAAGGGCTTCAGCCCGCCGCAATCGGTGCCGGTGCAGGCCTCGGACCAGGCCTGGGCCCAGGCCGCCAGGCTGGGCGACAGCGGCAGCGACAGCAGGGTGCCCTGGCGGATCTCGTCCATGCTCTTGAGCGAGGTGCTCAGCATCACGTACAGCGGCGCCAGGAAAAAGGCGGCGAACAGGCCCAGTGCGCCGAAGAGCATCAGGCGGTGCCAGGCGAGGCGCCCACTCACCGCTTGCCCCTCAGTTCGGAGTAAAGGTAGGGCACGACGATGGCGGCCACCGTGGCCAGCATGATGGTGGCGCTGGCGGCGCCCAGGCCGATCTGCCCGCGGCTGAAGGCCATGGTGTACATGAAGGTGGCGGGCAGGTCGGTGGCGTAGCCCGGGCCGCCGGCGGTGAGTGCCATCACCAGGTCGAAGCTCTTGATCGCGAGGTGGCTCACCACCATCAGCGTGGAAAAGAACACGGGCCGCAGCGACGGGATCAGGATGCGCCAGTAGATGCGCGGCAGGCTGGCGCCGTCCACCTGGGCCGCCTTGACGATGGACTCGTCGATGCCGCGCAGGCCGGCCAGGAACAGCGCCATCACGAAACCCGCGCTCTGCCAGATGCCGGCGATGACGATGCAGTAGATGGCCATGTCCGGGTCGACCAGCCAGCCGAACTCGAAACCCTCGAAGCCCCACTGCTGCACCAGGTGTTCCAGCCCCAAGCCGGGGTTGAGGATCCACTTCCACGCGGTGCCGGTGACGATGAAGCTCAGCGCCATGGGGTAGAGGTAGATGGTGCGCAGCACACCCTCGGCGCGCACCTTTTGGTCCAGCAAGATCGCCAGCAGCAGGCCCAGCGCCATGCCGCCGCCGATGAACAAGCCGCCGAAGATGCCGAGGTTCTTCAGTGCGACCCACCAGCGCTCGTTGTCGAACAAGGCGGTGTATTGCGCCAAGCCGACGAACTCGTAGTTGGGCAGCAGGCGCGAGGCCGAGACCGAGAGGTAGCCGTTCCAGGCCATCAGGCCGTAGATGAAGCAGAACGACAGCGCGAACGAAGGCGCCACCACCAGCCGCGGCAGCCAGGTGGCGTGGACGCGGTTCATCTCGTCCGGGCGGCGGCGGCCAGGCGGTCCATCGCGTCCTTGGCCGTCATCTTGTCGCTGTTCCAGTACTGGCTGACGACGTCTTTCATCGCCCCTTCGGCCGCGGCGGGCACGGCCATGCCGTGGGCCAGCGACGGCACCAGGCTGCCGGCCTTGGACGTGTCGACGAAATCGCGCGCCGAGGCCTTGGCGCAGTCGTCGAACTTGTCCATCTTCACGCCCAGCCGCACGGGAATCGAGCCCTTGGCGAGGCTGAAAGTCTCCTGGAAGTCGGGCGACAGGATGGCGGCAGCGAGGTCGCGCTGGGCGCGGGCATTGGCATCGGACTTCAGCTTGAACATCGCGAACGAGTCGATGTTGAAAGTGAAGGCCTTCGCCGTGCCGGGCACCGGGGCGCAGACGAAGTCCTTGCCGGGCTGCTTGCCCGCGGCGAGGAACTCGCCCTTGGCCCAGTCGCCCATGATCTGCATGCCGGCCTCGCCGCGGATCACCATCGCCGTGGCCAGGTTCCAGTCGCGCCCCGCGGCATTGCGGTCGGTGTAGGGCTTGATGCGCTTGAAGGTGGTCAGCACCTTCTCCATCGTGGGGCTCTTCAGCGTCGCCTGGTCGAGCTGGACCAGGCCCTTGCGGTAGAAGTCGACGCCGCCCACGCCCAGGGCCACGGCCTCGAAGGTGGTCAGGTCCTGCCAGTTCTGGCCGCCATGGGCGACCGGGGTGATGCCGGCCTTCTTCAATGCCTCGGCGGCGGTGAAGAACTCGTCCCAGGTGGTGGGCACCGTCGCGCCGGCCTTCTTGAAGGCGGCCGTGTCGGCCCAGAGCCAGTTGACGCGGTGCACGTTGACCGGCACGGCGACATAGCTGCCCTTGTATTTCATGATGTCGCTGACGACCTTGGGCAGCACCTCGTCCCAGTGCTCGGCCTTGGCCACGTCGTCGATGCTGGCCAGCACGCCCTCGGCGGCCCATTCCTGCAAGGCCGGGCCCTTGATCTGAGCGGCGGCGGGCGCGTTGCCGGCCACCACGCGGGACTTCAGCACCGTCATCGCCGCGTCGCCACCACCGCCGGCCACGGCGAAGTCCTTCCAGGTGTGGCCCTTGGCCTGCAGGCTGGCCTTCAGCGACTGGGCCGCGCGGGCCTCGCCGCCGCTCGTCCACCAGTGCAGGACTTCGAGCTCTCCCGCCGCGGCCGCCTGGCCCGCGCCGAGCAAGGCCAGGGCCAGCATGGTGGCCGCCGGGCTGAAGCTTGGCTGCGAGTCGTGGCGGGCATTGGGCACGGTGATTCTCCTTGAAATGATTCGGTGGTCGGTCGGGGCAAATGTTAATGAAACATTCGAAGGCCGGCGGGCCTTTGCCTCGATCCGCGCCGGGAAGCGAAGAGGTCTTCGTGCCGCGTTCGACATCGAGACCGCTGCCGGTCCCTTGGTTCGGGTTTCCCCGGTGCGGCCTTGGGTTGCACAATGCGCGGCAGTTCACCAGCATCCTGCCGGATAAGCGGGTCGGTGCACGGCGGGGCGACGAGCTCGGGGGTCGCGCGCCGAAGGGCTTCGTCCCAGGCGACTCGGCGTGGCAACGGCTTTGGCGGGGTGGTGGTCCCCCGCAGGATTGCAGGCTCATCGCCCGCCAATACCTCTTCGGATTGAACGACGAACTCTGATGATCTGGCGATTCAGCACGCGTGCCATGCAGTTGGCTCTCGTTGGGGCGATCCTCGTGGCCGCTGCGGCTACCGAGGCCGGCCCTCGGCCCGTCCGGGCCGACTTTCCCACCCGCACGCCGCCAACGCGCGACGCCGCGCTGGAGGCGCGCATTGCCACCATCCTGTCATCGATGACGCTGGCCGAGAAGGTGGGCCAGATGACGCAGGCGGAACTGCAGTCGGTGACGCCGGACGACGTGCGGCGCTACTACCTGGGCTCGGTGCTCAATGGCGGTGGCAGTTGGCCGGGCGACCGGCGCGGTGCCGGCGTCAATGACTGGCTGGCTCTGTCCATCGCCTTCCACCAGGCTTCGATGTCCACCGGCATGAAGACGCCGGTGCCCGTGATCTGGGGCACGGACGCCGTCCACGGCCACAACAACGTTCGCGGCGCCACGCTGTTCCCGCACAACATCGGCCTGGGCGCCGCCAACGATCCGGCCCTGGTGCGCGAGATCGGTGCGTCCACCGGCCGCGCCGTGCGGGCGACAGGCATCCAGTGGGTCTTTGCGCCGACCATCGCGGTGGCGCGTGACGATCGATGGGGGCGCACCTACGAGAGCTTCTCCGAAGTGGCCGACCGCGTGGCCCCGCTGGGGGCTGCCTATGTGCAGGGTCTGCAGGGAACGCTGGGCGGCCCCACCTCGGTGGCCGCCACCGCCAAGCACTTCTTCGGCGACGGCGGCACCGACGGTGGGCAGGACCAGGGCGAGGACCGCTCGGGCCGGGCCGAGATGGCGCGCATCCATGCGCTGCCGTATTACCGTGCGCTGGACGCCGGCGCACAGACGGTGATGGCCTCGTTCAACAGCTGGAACGACCGCGGCCGTGGCGAAGACCACGGCAAGCTGCATGGCAGCCGAGCCCTGCTGACAGGGCTGCTCAAAGAACGCATGGGCTTCGATGGCTTCGTCGTGTCCGACTGGAACGGCATCGGCCAGGTGCCCGGTTGCACCAACGCCAGCTGCGCGGCCGCCATCAACGCCGGCATCGACATGGCCATGGTGCCCCAGGACTGGAAGGCCTTCATCGCCAACACCATCGCGCAGGTCGAAGCTGGCCAGATCCCCATGGTGCGCATCGACGACGCGGTCACGCGCATCCTGCGCGTCAAGCTGCGCCTGGGCCTGTTCGAGCACGCCCCTGGCGACACGCCGGTGGCCGGTCGGCCCGAGGCGCTGCAGGACCGCGCGCTCGCGCGGCGCGCGGTGCGCGAATCGCTTGTGCTGCTCAAGAACCGGCCTGGCGCACTGCCGTTGCGGCGCGATGCGCGCGTGCTCGTGGTCGGCAAGGGGGCCGACGACATGGGGCTGCAGAGCGGCGGCTGGTCGATCAGCTGGCAGGGCACTGGCAGCAGTGCTGAAGACTTCCCGGTCGGCAGCACCATCCTCGCCAGCCTGCGAGAGGCCCTGGGGGCCGAGCGCGTGCAGTTCTCCATCGACGGCAGCGGGCAGGACCCGGCCGCCTTCGACGCGGTGGTGGCCGTGATCGGCGAGACGCCCTATGCAGAGGGCAATGGCGACATCCCCGCCTCGGGCACGCTGAGCCACGCCAGCCGCTATCCGGAGGACCTGGCCGTGCTGCAGCGCGTGGCGGGGCATGGCAAGCCGGTGGTGACTGTGCTGCTCTCGGGCCGGCCGGTGTACGCAAACGACCTGCTGAACCTGTCGGATGCTTTCGTCGCCGCCTGGTTGCCGGGCACCGAGGGCGCCGGCATCGCCGACCTGCTGGTGGCGCCACCGCCCGGCGGCCCAAGCTTCGACTTTCGCGGGCGGCTGTCGTTCTCGTGGCCGGCAGCGCCTTGCCAGACGCCGCTGAATGCGGGCGGGCAGGGCGGCCTGCCGCTGTTTCGCGTGGGCGACGGGCTGACGCTGGCGCGGCACGGCACGCTGGGCCGCCTACCGGTGGCCGCCCCCCGCGGCGGCTGCGGCGCAGAGAAAGAGGTGCTGGTCTTCCGCCAGTCGGCGCGGCCGCCGTACACCATGCTGGCGGGGCCGCTGCGCACTGAACCCGGCGCCTTCCAGCCGGGCCAGCCGTGGCCGACGGAATCGGCCGTGGTGATGCGCTGGCCCGAGGCCACCCCCGCGATCGAGTTGACGACCCAGCAACTCCACACCCAGCAGGATGCCAAGCGCATCCAGTGGATCGGGCCGGCGCGGGTCTTCGCCTGGGCACCGCAGCGCGCCGTGCTCACGGCCTACCCCGAGGGCGCGCTGGTGTTCGACCTGAAGGTCGAGGCCCCGCCCAGCGCGCCGGTGGAACTGGCCATGCTCTGCGGCCCCGGCTGTGCGGGCCGCGTGGACTTGAGCGATGCCTTGCGCCAGGCCGGCGGGCCGCGAACCCTGAAACTGCCGCTGGCCTGCCTGGCGGCCGCGGGGGCAGACCTGACTCGCATCGAAGAGCCTTTCAGCCTCGGCACCACAGGCACCATGGCCCTGGTCTTGGGGAACATCCGGATCGTGGCGGGCGCAGCGCGCGACAGCGATGCGCTGGCCTGCCCCGCTCCCATCTTGCCGGGCTCGCGATGAACGACACCTCTCTTGCCGGGCTGCCCGCGGTGCGGCGCAGCGATTTCCCTGCGGGCTTCCGCTGGGGCTGCTCGACCTCGTCGTACCAGATCGAGGGCGCCGTGGACGAAGGCGGCCGCGGCGAATCCATCTGGGACCACTTCTGCGGTGTGTCGGGCCACATCCGCGACGGCAGCAGCGGGGCCGTGGCCTGCGACCACTACCACCGCTGGGAGGGCGACCTGGACGTGGCACGCTCGCTGGGCGTCAACGCCTACCGCTTCTCGATCGCCTGGCCGCGCATCTACCCGCTGGGGCGCGGCATCCGCGCCAACGAGGTGGGCCTGGCCTTCTATGACCGCCTGGTCGACGGCATGCTGGCCCGCGGCCTGGAGCCCTGGGCCACGCTCTACCACTGGGACCTGCCCCAGGCCCTGCAGGACCGCCAGGGCGGCTGGCTCTCGCGCGAAACCGTGTCGGCCTTCCTCGACTACACCGATGCCGTCACGCGGCGGTTGGGCGACCGCGTTAAGCACTGGATCACCCACAACGAGCCTTGGTGCACCGCCCTCCTGGGCCACCACGAGGGGGCCCACGCGCCCGGCATCCGCAACTTCGGCGGTGCCCTGCAGGTGTGCCACCACCTGCTGCTGTCGCACGGGCTGGCGGTGCCGATGGTCCGCGCCAACGTGCCGGGTGCGCAGGTGGGCATCACGCTGAGCCTGCACCCCATCGAGCCGGCCACCGGCTCGGCGGCGGACCAGGCGGCCGCGGTGCGCCACGACGGGCTGCGCAACCGCTGGTTCCTCGACCCGCTCTACGGCCGCGGCTACCCGGCCGACGTGCTGGAGCGGCTGGGCCCGCTGGTGCCGCGCATGGAAGCGGGCGACCTGGCCGCCATGGCCGCGCCGGCCGACTTCCTCGGCGTCAACTACTACTTCCCCGAATGCGTGGCCGACGCGCCGGGTGAGGGCGCCATGGCCACGCGTGTGGTCGAGCAGCCGGGTGTCGAGCGCACCGCCTTCGGCTGGCCCGTGTCGCCCCAGGGCATGGTGGACCTGCTGACCCGGGTGCAGCGCGACTGGCAGCCCTCGCGCGTCTTCCTGACCGAGAACGGCTCGACCTACGACGACGTCATCGGCCCGGACGGCCAGGTGAACGACGAGCAGCGGCGCAGCTACCTCGTGCGGCACCTGGACGCCGCGCGCCAGGCGCTGGCTGCGGGCGTGCCGCTCGAAGGCTATTTCGCCTGGAGCTTGCTGGACAACTTCGAGTGGGCCGAGGGCTACACCCGGCGCTTCGGCCTCACCCACGTGGACTACCAGACGCAGCAGCGCACCCTCAAGGCCAGCGGCCAGTGGTACCGCGCCTTCCTGGGCGGCTGAGCAAGGACGATCGATCGATGAACACATTCGCGACAAGGCTGGGGGTGCTGGCCGCCGCCGCGCTGGTCCCCGCGGCGGCGCTGGCCCAGAACGCGCCGGCACCGCGCGCCGAGGTGATCCACTGGTGGACGTCGGGCGGCGTGTCCGCGGCGGACAAGACGCTGG
>JBGAHJ010000021.1:0-98451 GCA_044226255.1 Rubrivivax sp. | reverse complement strand
CGTGCTGCTGCTGCCCTATGCGGCGCTGCTCGCGCCGGCCCGGGCGGCGCTGGCACAGGCGGGCGGCTGGCAGCCGCGCGTGGAGACGCCGCTCACGCTCGCCGCGGCGCTCGGCCCGCCGCCGGCGGCCGCCGCGGGCACCTACCGTGGCGACCCGGTGGGCGACCGCCTCGCCGCCGCCGCGCTGCTGCGTCGCCAGGCCTGGGGTGCCGCATGGGAGCGACGCGACGCCGCCGGTTTCGCCCGCGCGGTGGCGCTGGTGGTGGATGCTGCGCAGGCGCTGCGTGCCACCGCCATCGCGCGCCACCCCGCGCTGCGGCCGGCGTACTGGCAGGCGGCCCGCGATGCCTGCGGCGCAACCGCCCCCGGACCCGGCAACGCGGAACGGCTGCTGCTGCGCAGTGCGCTCGAATGGGCCGCGGCGTCGGACGACGCACCCACCGACCGTCTCCATGCGCTGCAGCTGTCGGCCTGGATCAGCGTCCGCATCGGCGGCCCGGACGCGCTCGCCGAAGGCCTGATCGAGGGGGCCTCGGCGCCGGCGCTGCGGCTCGTCGCCGACCCGCCGGCCGATGCACCGTTCGCCGGCGTCGCGGCCGGCGCCGGGCTCGAACGGTTCCTCTGCGACGACTTCGAGGCCGAGGCGCGAGCCAGCGCCGCCGCGGTGATCGAGGCGGTGGATGCCGGCCGCACGCCGGTCGGCCTGGTCGCGCTGGATCGCGTGCTGCTGCGCCGCGTGCGCGCGCTGCTCGAGCGCCAGGGCCTGCCGCTGCACGACGAAACCGGGTGGCTGCTGGCCACCACGGCGCCGGCCACGCGCCTGGTGGCGCTGCTGCGCGCCGCGGTGCCCGATGCCGGCGCCGACGCACGCCTGGACTGGCTGAAGACATGGCCGCCGGCCCAGGCCGGCGCACGCGACGCGCTCGAGGCCCTGTGGCGCGGCCGTCAGCACGTGCCGTTGAAGGACGCGGCCGAGGCCCTGTGGGGCGAGGCGCAGCGCCACCTGGCGCCGCTGTCCGATGCGGGCTCGATGCCGCTGGCCGGCTGGCTCGACCTGCTGCAGGGCCAGCTCGCGCGCGACGGCAGCCTGGACGCGCTGGCCACCGATCCCGCCGGCCCGCAGGTGATCGCCGCACTCGGCCTCGACGGCCAGCCCGCGTGGCGCGAGGCCGCCAGCGAGTGGCGGCTGGACCTGGCCGGCTTCACCGCCTGGGTGCAGACCACGCTGGAGAACGCGCCCTACCTGCCGCCCGCCGAGCTCGGTGCGCCGGTGGTGCTGACGCCGCTGGCCCGTGCCTTCGCACGCGGCTTCGCGCAGGTGGTGCTGCCCGGTGCGGACGCCACCCACCTGGGCGCGGTCGAGCCGGTGCCGTCGCTGATCCGCCCGGCCCTGGCGCTCGCGCTGGGCCTCGAGCATGTCGATGCGCGCCGCCTGCGCCAGCGCCTGGCGCTGGCACAGGTGCTGCGCACGCCCCGCGTGACCCTGCTGCGCCGGCGCCGCGACGACGACGAGCCGCTGGCCGAGAGCCCCGATGTCGAGTGGCTGCTGATCGAACGTGCCCGTGCCGGCGCGCCCCCGCTGCCGGCGGCCGCGCCGCCGCGGCGCGAGGCCGCATGCGCGATCGCCGTGCCGCCGCCGCCGCTGCCGCGTGCGGCCGACGCGCTGCCGCCGCGCCTGAGCGCGACGCAGCTGCAGGCGCTGCGTGACTGCCCGTACCGGTTCTACGCCAGGGCCGTGCTGCGCCTGTACGAGGACGACGAGCTCGACGCCGCACTCGCCAAGCGCGACTACGGCGTGTGGCTGCACGAGGTGCTGTACCGCTTCCATCGCGACCGCGACGCCACCCGGCCGGGCCTCGATCAGCTGCGCGAGGTGGCCGATGCGGTGACGCTCGAGCGCGGTATCGCCGCCGCCGAGCTCCTGCCTTTCCGCGCCAGCTTCGAGCGCTTCGCACCCGCCTACCTGGCCTGGCTCGCCGGGCGCGACGCCGAAGGCTGGCGCTGGCGCCAGGGCGAGACCGACCACGCGGTCGAACCCGCCGTGCCCGGCGCGCTGGTGCTGCGGGGCCGGCTCGACCGCATCGACGAAGGCCCGGGCGGCCGCGTGCAGGTGCTGGACTACAAGACCGGCGCCGTGGACGGCCTGAAGGCCAAGGCCAGGCAGCCGCTGGAGGACGTGCAGCTCGCCTTCTACGCCGCGCTGCTCGGCGCCGGCGCCGAGGTGGAGGCGGCGTTCGTCGCCGTCGACGGCCGCTCGGCGCCCGAGCTGGTGCCGCAGCCGCGCTCCGCGGCGGTGGTGCAGACGCTGCTCGAAGGGCTGGCCGGCGAGTGGCAGCGCCTGCGCGCCGGCGCGCCGCTGCCGGCTCTGGGCGAGGAGCCGGCGTGCGGCGTCTGCGAGGCGCGCGGCCTGTGCCGGCGTGACCACTGGAAGGCGACGCCGTGACCGCACCCGCCTACCGCATCGACGGTCACGTGGCCGCCGCCGAGGCCTTCTACGCGGTGGCATGCAACCCGCGCCGCAGCGTCGTCGTGGAAGCCTGCGCCGGCGCCGGCAAGACCTGGATGCTGGTCTCGCGCATCCTGCGCGCGCTGCTCGACGGTGCCGAGCCGGGGCAGATCCTGGCCATCACGTTCACGCGCAAGGCGGCCGGCGAGATGCGCGAGCGGCTCGACGGCTGGCTGGCCGCGCACGCCAACGGTGCCTGCAGCGACGCCGAGCGGGTGCAGGCGTTGCGCGAACGCGGGATGGCGCCGGCCGAGGCCGAGGCCCGCGCCGCGGATCTCGGCGCGCTGCACGAGCGGCTGCTGCGCGGCGGGCGCCCGGTGGAGGTGCGCACCTTCCACGCCTGGTTCACGCAGCTGCTGTCGCACGCGCCGCTGGAGCTGCTGGACCACCTGGGGCTGCCGCTGGAGCACGAGCTGATCGAGGACATGGCGGTGCTGCAGCGGCCGCTGCTGGCGCGCTTCCACCGCGCGGTGGATGGCGACGCGGAGCTGCGTGCCACCTACGTTCGCCTGGTAGGCCGGCATGGCCGCGCCGGCGTGCTGGCGTGGCTGGATGCCGCCTGGTTCAAGGGCGCCGAGATCCGCCGCGCCGACGCGGCGGGGCAGGCTTCGGGCGCCGTGCCGCCCGCGGCCGAGTTCTGGCCCGAGTGCGCAGGGCTGGCCGACCCGGCGCAGCTGCTGCTGCAGGCACCGCGCCGGGGGCTGCTCGACGGGCTGGCGCGGCGGCTCGGCGAGGGTGGCAAGAGGGCCGCGGATGCCGCCGACGGGCTGCGGCTGGCGCTGCAGTCGGCGGACGCGGAGACCTGCTTCCTGCAGGCCTGGAAGGCCTTGTTCACGCAGGAAGACGAGCCGCGCAGGCACCTCGGCAATGCCCCCGGGCTCGACGCCGCCCTCGACGACCTGCGCGAGCTGCGCCGCATGCGCGAGCAGCAGGCGGCGCACGAGGACCACGGAGCGATGCTGCGGCTGACGCGCGTGCTGCTGGACGAATACGCCGCGCTGAAGCGGCGCCGCGGCCTCGTCGACATGCCCGACCTGGAGCGTGCCGCCGAGGCGCTGCTGGGCGATGGCGAACTGGCCGGCTGGGTGCAGGAGAGGCTGGACCAGCGCCTGCGCCACGTGCTGATCGACGAATTCCAGGACACGAGCCCGCTGCAGTGGCAGGCCCTGCAGGGCTGGTTGTCGTCGTATGCCGGGGCGGGCGGCGGCGCCAGCGGGCAGCAGCCGCTTTCGGTGTTCATCGTCGGCGACCCGAAGCAGAGCATCTACCGCTTCCGCAACGCCGAGCCGCGGGTGTTCGCGGCGGCGCGCGACTTCGTCGTCGAGGGCCTCGAGGGCCACGCGCTCGCCTGCGACCACACGCGTCGCAACGCGCCGGTGGTGATCCAGGCGCTGAACGGCGTGTTCGGGGTTGCGCAACGGCAGGGCTGGGGCCCGTTCCGGCCGCACACCACGGGGTCCGACGCCACCGGCGCGCTGCGGCGGCTGCCGGGTGTGCCCTGCGAGAGGCGCGAACCGCGTGTGCAGGACGAGGGCTGGCGCGACTCGCTGACCGTGCCGCGCCGTGAGCCCGAGACCGTGCGGCGGGCGCTGGAGGCCGCGCAGGTGGCGGCGGCCGTGGCGCACCTCGTGCGCCATCAGGGCCTGCCACCCGGCGAGGTGATGGTGCTGGCCCGCACCCGGCTGCCGCTGGCCCACGTGGCCGACGCGCTGGCTGCCGTCGGCGTGCCGCACGTGGTGGCCGAGCCGCTGAAGCTGAACGAGACGCCGGAGGTGCTGGACCTGGTGGCGCTGCTCGACGCGCTGGCGTCGCCGACGCTCGACCTCGCCTTCGCGCGGGCGCTCAAGAGTCCGCTCTTCGGCGCCTCCGACGATGATCTGCTGTGGCTGTCGCGCGAGGCCCGCGGGCGCCCGTGGCTGCGCGCGCTGCGGCTGGCCGAGGCGGTGCCATCGCCCGCACTGGCGCGCGCCCGGGCGCTGCTGGACGGCTGGTTCCGCGCCACGCAGACGCTGCCACCGCACGACCTGCTGGACCGCATCGTGCACGAGGGCGACGTGGTGGGCCGCTACGCCGCCGCGGTGCCGGCCGACCGCCGCGCGGGCGCGCTGGCGGCGATCGACGCGCTGCTGGCGGCGGCACTCGCCCACCGCGGTGCGCGCCTGCTCAGCGTCTACGCCTTCGTGCGCGAGCTGCGCGCGGGCCGCGTGGCCGCGTCCGCCGCGGCGCCGGCGGGCGCGGTGCGCCTGCTCACGGTGCACGGGGCCAAGGGACTGGAAGCGCGTGCCGTGGTGGTGGCCGATGCCGACCCCGCCCAGCGGCCGGCCGAGCTGAACCGCGTGCTGGTCGACTGGCCGGTGGATGCCGCCGCGCCGCGCCAGGTCGTCTTCATCCGCAACCTGAACCGGCCGGCGCACTCGATGGACGAGCTGGTGCGCGAGCACAAGGCGGCCGATGCGCGCGAATCGCTGAACGCGCTGTACGTCGCGATGACGCGTGCGCGCGAGCAGCTCGTGTTCAGCCGCGTCGAGGCGCAGCGGCCCGACACCGACGGCCCGAGCTGGTGGACACGGGCGTTTCCCTACGGCGTGCCCTGGGCGCCGCCCGAGCCAGGCACGCCCGGCGCTGCCGCCACCGAGGCCTTCGTGCCGGTGCTGCCGGCACCTGCGCGGCCATGGCGCGCGCCGGCCACCGAAGACGCGCAGGACGCGGCCGCCGCCCGCCTGGGGCAGGCGGTGCATCGTGTGCTCGAGTGGGCCGGGCAACCCGGCCCGGCGCGGCAGGACTTCGACCTGCCGGCTGCGGCCCGCTCGGCCGCCGGCGCGTTCGGCCTGCCCGCGAAGGATGCGCCGCGGGTGGCCGCCACGGCGCGGCGCATCCTCGAAAGCCCGGCCTGCGCCGCCTTCTTCGGCGGCCCCGCGCTGCGCTGGGCCGGCAACGAGGTGCCGGTGGCCGGCGAGGGCGGCGAACTGCTGCGCATCGACCGCCTGGTGCTGCTGCAGCCCGGTGCCGCCGCGCCGACCTGGTGGGTGCTGGACTACAAGCTGCAGGCCGGCCCGGCGTCGCTGCCGCTGTACCGCGAGCAGCTGGCGCGCTACGTGCGCGCCGTGGCCGCGCTGCAGCCGGGCGAGACGGTGCGTGCGGCGTTGATCACGGGCGACGGGGCGCTGCTGCCGCTCGAACCGGGCTGACACGCGAAGTGTTGCCCGAAGACGGCCTTGTTCCGGCCGTTACAAGGGCCCGGTCGAGGTTTCAATCCGGGTCACATGCCCGCTCCCTCGTCCGATCACCCGCAGGCCAACGCCGCGGCGCGCAACAGCGCCGTGCGCTGGTTCGGCCGCCTGCAGCTGCTGCGCCTGCTCGGCAAGAGCGAGCGCAGCATGGCCTGGCGCGTGGTCGATCCGCGCAGCGGCCAGGAGCTGATGCTGGTGCTGCCGCGCGTGCAGCCGGCCGACGCGTCGGCGATGGAGCGCTGGCAGCAGGCGGTGCGCCATGGCGCCAAGCTGAACCACCCGCAGCTGGCGCAGGTGGTGGACATCGGCGTGCAGGACGGCTGGCCCTATGTGGCCTACGACCCGCGCGATGCCGCCACCGTCTCCGAGAAGCTCAGCTCGCGCGGGCTGCCCGCGCTGGAAGCCGCCGGCTGGGCGACGCAGGTGCTGCAGGGGCTCGCGTATGCCCACGAAGCCGGCGTCAGCCACCATGACCTGCAACCTTTCCTGCTGCTGGTGAGCGACAGCGGCCAGCTGCGCGTGGCCGGCCTGTCGGTGGCCTGCGAGATGGCGCATGCGCTGTCCGAGCAGCGTCCCGCGGCCGGCGGCACCACCACCGAGCCCTCGGCGCTGCGCAGCCAGCGCGCCGCGGCCGAGCGCGACGTGCTCGCCGCCGGCGTGCTGATGCACGGGCTGCTCAGCGGCCAGCCGGCGCTGGAGCAGCCCGACATCGGTGTCGCGATCTCGCGCCTGCCGCCGCTGGGCCGCGAGATCCTGCGCCTGCCCTGGACCACCGCGCAGCCGGTGCCCGAGCCGCTGCGCGCCATCGTCAACCGCGCCACCGACCGCCAGGAACGCCAGCGCTACCGCAACGCGCGCACGCTGCTGCGCGCGCTCGAAGGCTGGCAGCGCACCGAGAGCGGCGCCGGCGGCGGGCCGCTGGCGCTGCTGGGCGACAAGCTGCGCGCCGCCGGCGTGCTGCCCTCGTCGCCCGGAGCCGCCGCGCGAGCCGCGCGCCTGGCGCTGATGGAGCGCGAGCGCACCATCGAGCTGGCCGAGGTGGTGCTGGAGGACCCGGCGCTGTCGTTCGAGCTGCTGCGCCTGGTGAACACCGCGCAGGTGCGCGGCGGCCAGATCTCGGGCAACGGCCCGGTGCTGACCGTGCGCCGCGCGATCGCGATGCTGGGCCTGGACGGCGTGCGCCGCGGCGCCCTGGCGCTGCGCCCGTGGCCCGGGCCGCTGGACGAGGCTGGCGCCGCCGAGCTGACGCGCCTGATCGAGCGTTGCCAGCGCGCCGGCCGCACCGCGCTGCTGCTGCGCCCGGCCGGCTACGACGCCGAGGTGGTCTACCTGGTCACGCTGCTGCAGAACCTGGGCCGCCTGGTCGTGACGTACCACTTCCCGGACGAAGCGGCGCAGATCCGCCGCCTGATGCAGCCCGCGCCCGCGGCGAAGGACGGCGAGCCCGAGGAGCCCGGCATGGAGGAGGCCAACGCCGCCTTCGCGGTGCTGGGCGCCGACATCGAGGCCATCGGCGCGGCGGTGGCGCGCCACTGGGGGCTGGACGAGTCCGTGCTGTCGCTCATCCGCCGCCTGCCCCAGGGCACGACGGTGCGCAGTGCCGACAGCGACGACGACGTGCTGCGCACGCTGGCCAGCTGCGCCAACGACGCCGTCGACGCGCTGGCCCAGCCCGCGCCGCGCGTGGCCGGTGCGCTGCACCGCGTGGTGGCGCGCTACGGCCGCGTGCTGGACTTCGGCCTGCGCGAGCTGCAGCTGGCCCTGCAGGGCCAGACCACCGGGCCTGTCGGTTCCGCCCCCACCGCGCCCGCGCCGCTGGATGCCTGATTCCCTGTTGTGCTCAAGCCGAACGCTGCCACCGTGAACACCGCCGCCAGCACTGCCACCACGGGCCAGCTCGGCCGTTTCGAGCTGTTGCGCCTGCTCGGCAAGGGCGCGCAGGCCAAGGTGTGGCTGGCGCACGATCCGCGGCTGGACCGCGAGGTGGCGCTGAAGCTGCTGGACCCGAGCGCCGATGCCGTGGCCGTGAGCCAGTGGCTGCACGAGGCGCGCGCGGTGAGCCGCCTCACGCACCCGAACATCGTGCCGGTGTTCGAGGCCGACGAGCAGCACGGCCAGCCCTACATGGTCTTCGAGTACGTCGAGGGCCCGACGCTGGCTCAGGAACGCCAGGGCAAGAAGCCGATGCCGCCGCGCGACGCCGTGGCATTGATGCTGGGCGTGCTCGACGCGCTGGCCGCCGCGCACGAGATGGGCGTGGTGCACCGCGACCTGAAACCGTCGAACATCCTGATCGGCAGCGACGGCCGGCCGCGCGTGATGGACTTCGGCATCGCCGCCCGCATCGCGCAGCGCGGCACCGACGCCAAGGGCCGCAAGCACGAGGGCTTCGACATCGCCGAAGGCCGCATCGTCGGCACGCCGGGCTACATCTCGCCGGAGGCCGCGCGCGGCGCGACGCCGGTGCCGGCGATGGACGTCTTCGCCGCCGGCATGGTGCTGGGCGAGCTGCTCGCCGGCGCGCAGCTGCTGCGCGAGACCGACCCCTACCGCTACGTCGAGCGCGTGCAGCGCGAGGACGTGGCGCTGCCCGCCACCGTGAAGGTCGACGCCACGTTGCGCGGCATCGTGCAGCGTGCGCTGTCGCGCGACATCGGCGAGCGCTACGACAGCGCGCGCTCGATGCACACCGCGCTGCAGGGCTGGCTCAAGCCCGAAGGCGCCGCCGAGCCCGATCCCGGCAGCAGCCACGCGACGCTGGAGTTCCTGCTGCGGCGCATGAAGCACAAGACCGACTTCCCCGCGCTGTCGTCGTCGATCGTGCGCATCCAGAAGGTGGCGGTGTCCGAGACCGAGAGCATCAAGTCGCTCTCGGGCGAGATCCTCAAGGACGTGGCGCTGACCAACAAGCTGCTGCGCATGGTCAACACCGCGCACTTCACCGCGGTGGCGGGCGGCGGCATCGCCACCGTGTCGCGCGCGGTGGCGCTGGTGGGCTTCGCGGGCATCCGCAACATGGCGCTGTCGGTGGTGCTGCTCGAGCACATGAACGACAAGGCGCACGCGGCGGTGCTCAAGGAGGAATTCCTGCGCGCCATCACCGCCGGCACGCTGGCCGACGAGCTGACGCCGGTGGCGAAGGAGGCCGAGGAGGCCTTCCTGGGTGCGATGTTCCAGAACCTCGGCCGGCTGCTCGCCGAGTGCTACCTGCCCGAGGAGGCGCAGCTGATCCGCCAGGCCGTGCAGGGCAAGGAAACCGCGGCCGACGTGCGCGCCCAGCGCGAGGCGGCCGCCAAGCGCGTGTTGGGCCTGACGCTGGGCGAACTGGGCGCCGGCGTGGCCAAGGCCTGGTCGCTGCCCGACACGCTGCAGCAGGCGCTGACCGTGCCCGATGGCGAGGTGCCGGCCAAGCCCGAGCGCGGCACCGAACGCCTGCGCTGGCTGGGCCGCATGTCGGCCGACATCGCCGACGCGATGCTCAGCGCCGACGGCGAGGCGCAGGCCGAGGCGCTGCGCGGCGTCGCCGAGCGCTACGCGCCGGCGCTGGGGCTGAACCCGCGCGACATCGTGGCCGCCGCGCAGGCGACGCGCTCGCGCGTGAACCAGATGGCGCAGGCGATGGGCGTCAGCGTCGCCGCCGCCGCACCGGCGCGGCGCCTGCTCGAGGCGACGCAGGCGCCGCTGGAGGACAAGACGCTCGTCACCACCGGCCAGCCGCTGGCGGACACGCGCACGCAGCTGACGCAGGCGCTGGCGGAAGTGAAGGCCAAGGTGGCCGGCAAGTCGCTGCGGGTCAACGACCTGCTGGGGCTGGTGCTGGAAACCATGCACCGCGCGGTCGGCTTCCGCTGCGTGGTGCTGTGCCTGCGCGACCCCGCGGGCGGCACGCTGCTGGGGCGCGTGGGCCTGGGGCCCGAGGCGTCCGAGATGAGTTCGCTGTTCCGCATCAAGCCGGACCTCAAGGCCGTCGGCGATCTCTTCGCCTGGCTCACCGCGAAGGGGGCCGACCTGCTGGTCAGCGACTCGAAGACGGTCATCGGCCGGCTGCCCGCGTGGTACCGTGAGAACGTCAACGCACCGACCTTCCTGCTGCTGCCGCTGATGGTGAAGGGCAAGCCGATCGGGCTGATCTACGCCGACAAGAACAAGGCCGGCGAGATCGTGCTGGGCGAGGGCGACCTGGCCCTCCTGCGCGCGCTGCGCGACCAGGCCGCCTCGGCGTTCGCGAACGCCGGCTGAGCGGGGTGGGTGAGGGAAGGGCGAGGGGGAGGGTGACGAGCCTTAACCCCGGCACCAGTCGCAACGCTTAGGGCTGCTTGGTTCCCCACCTGACCCGGTTGGGCGCGCTTCCATGCGGGGAGGCCCGTCAGGGACGCATTCTACGGGCTATCGGAGCTGCAAGGACTCGCCGCTGAAGTGGACATCGAGCGGCTCGATGAAGAGCTGCTTCGGGCCGTCCTCCACGCGCCCGGCCACCCAGGCCTCGACGCCCTGCGAGCGCGCCACCTGCACGGTGCGCTCGGCGTCCTTCGGTGCGACGAACAGTGCGAAGCCTGCGCCCATGTTCAGTGTGCCGTAGGCCTCCGCGGCGTCGTGACCGGCCTGCGCCTGGATGAACTGCAGCACCGGCGGCACCGGCGGTACCGTGTGCACGCGGTAGGTGAAGGGCCTGGGATGGCGCAGCAGCTTGCGCCAGCCGTGGCCGGTGATGTTGGCGGCGTAGTGAACCGGCACGCCGGCGGCCCAGAGCGCTTCGGTGACGGGCGAGTACAGCGTGGTGGGCGCCAGCAGCGCCTCGCCGTACGACAGGCCCGGCGCCACCTCGGTGAGGTAACCCTGCGGCAGCCGTTCGGCCAGCTTGCGGGCCAGGCTCAGGCCGTTGGCGTGGATGCCGCTGGACGCCAACAGCACGATCGCGTCGCCCGCGGCCAGGTTCTCGCCCAGGCTCAGCCGGGGCTTGGGGTTCACGAGGCCCGTGCACGAGGCCGCGAGGTCGATGCGCCCCGGCTCGACGATGCCGGCCAGCGCCGGCGTCTCGCCGCCGCCCCAGGCCACGCCGCAGGTGTCGCAGGCCGCCTTCCAGCCGGCCACCAGCGCCTGCGCGCGGTCGGCATCGCCGAACCAGTCGCTGCCGCCGGCGGCCCAGTAGGCCTGCACCACCAGCGGCGTGGCGCCGACGGTGATGAGGTCGTTGACCGCCATCGCGATGGTGTCCTGCGCGATGCCGGCGAACCAGCTTCTGCCGGTGAGGCGCGCCATCTCGTCGGCCACCAGCGTCTTGGTGCCCAGGCACTCGACGATGCTGGCGACGTAGAAAGGCCCCACGTCGACGACATAGGCCGACTCGCCGCGCGACGCTGACACCTCGGCGAAGCCGTGGCGCGGCAGGTGGGCGGCGGTGGCCGCGGCGGCGCGCTGGGCTGCCACTTTCAGCGGGTCGATGAGGTCGTACTGGACGCCCGCCTGCTCGTAGCTCAGCGGGGTGGTGGGAGGCTTCGTCATGGGAAGGCGATTATCCCTGCGCCCCTAGAATGCCCGGGATGAGTTATGTCGTCCTGGCCCGCAAGTACCGCCCGCGCAGCTTCGCGCAGATGGTGGGCCAGGAGCACGTGGTGCAGGCGCTGGGCAACGCGCTCACGCAGCAGCGCCTGCACCATGCGTACCTGTTCACCGGCACGCGCGGCATCGGCAAGACGACCGTCAGCCGCATCCTCGCCAAGAGCCTGAACTGCACCGGCCCCGACGGCCAGGGCGGCATCACCGCCACGCCCTGCGGCGTGTGCCAGGCCTGCACCGAGATCGACGCCGACCGCTACATTGACTACATCGAGCTCGACGCCGCCAGCAACGGCGGCAAGGACGAGATCAAGGACCTGATCGAACGCGCCGCCTACAAGCCCGGCGTCGGCCGCTTCAAGGTCTTCATGATCGACGAGGCGCACCAGCTGTCGAAGGACGCCTTCAACGCGCTGCTGAAGACGCTGGAGGAGCCGCCCGAGTACCTGAAGTTCGTGCTGGCGACCACGGATCCCGAGAAGATCCTGCCCACGGTGCTGAGCCGCTGCCTGCAGTTCAACCTGCGCCCGATGGCGCCGGCCACCGTGCGCGACCACCTGGCGCACGTGCTGCAGGCCGAGGGCATCCCGGCCGACGCCGGTTCGCTGCGCCTGCTGGGCCGCGCGGCCCGCGGCAGCATGCGCGACGGCCTTTCGCTGGCCGACCAGGCCATCGCCTACGGCGGCGGCACGCTGGTGGAAGAGGCCGTGCGCCAGATGCTCGGCAGCGTCGACCGCGGCCACGCGAATCGCTTCGTGCAGGCGCTGGCCCAGCGCGACGGCGCGGCGGTGCTGGCCACGGTGGACGGGCTGCGCAGCCTGGGGCTGTCGGCTGCCGGGCTGCTGGAGGAGATGGCGCTGCTGCTGCAGCAGATGGCGGTGCAGCAGGTGGTGCCCGGCGCGCTGGACGACGACGACCCCGACACCGCCGCCGCACGCGAGCTGGCCGGCACGCTGGCGCCGGACGAGACGCAACTGCTCTACAGCATGGTGGTGCATGGCCGCGAGGAACTCGGCCTGCTGAACGACGAGTACGGCGCGCTGGCGATGGTGCTGCTGCGTTTCCTGGCCTTCCCGCCGGGGGGCGCGATGCCCGCGCCCGCGCCGGCGCGACCGGCGGCCGCGGAAGCGCCGCGGGCGGCGCCGCTGCGCGCCCCCGCGCCACCGGCGATCACGCTGCCGGCACCCGCACCGGTGGTCGCACCGGTGGCCGTGCCGGCACCGGCGCCCGCGACAGCCGCGGCGCCCGTCGTCGCGCCGGCGCTCGACCGCGCACTCGGCGCACGCTGGCACGCGCTCGTCACCCGCCTGAGCGAGGCCGGCGCCATCGCCGCCCTGACGCGCGAGCTGGCGCTGCAAGGCGGCCTGCGCGCCATCGACGAGAGCACCAGCCCGCCGCGCTGGGTGCTGGTGGTCGAGCGCGAGACGCTGCGCGGCAACGCCTTGCGCGACAAGCTCGCCGCGGCGCTGGCTGCCGAACTCGGCAGCCCGCTGCAGCTCGAACTCGAGGCCGGCGTTCCCGACGACACCCCCGCCAGGCGCGACGCCGCCGAGCGCCAGCGCCGCCAGGCCGCGGCCGAGGCCGCGATCAACGGCGACGCGGTGGTGCAGGAACTGCTGGCGCAGTTCAAGACGGCACGCATCGTGCCGGGCTCGATCAAACCGCTTTGAACGAAGGACGCACACCATGATGAAGGGTCAACTCGCCGGCCTGATGAAGCAGGCCCAGGCGATGCAGGACAACATGAAGCGCGCGCAGGAGGAACTGGCGCAGATCGAGGTCGAGGGCCAGTCCGGCGCCGGCCTCGTGAAGGTGACCATGACCTGCAAGCACGACGTGAAGCGCGTGGCCATCGATCCCAGCCTGCTCGCCGACGACAAGGACATGCTGGAAGACCTGGTCGCCGCCGCCTTCAACGACGCGGTGCGCCGCGCGGAAGAGGTCAGCACCGAGAAGATGGGCAAGCTCACGGCCGGCATGCCGCTGCCGCCCGGGATGAAGTTCCCGTTCTGATGGCCCCCCCCCGTAGCGGCTTCGCCGCTCCCCCCCAGGGGGGCGCCGCCAGCGGCCCGGCGGAGCCGGTTCCGCGGCGTCCGCTTGGGAAGACCGCCTCCGCCTGGCGTGGCTGAGTCCTCTCTCGACGGGCTGATCGAAGCGCTGCGGCGCCTGCCCGGCGTGGGCGTGAAGTCGGCGCAGCGCATGGCCTTCCACCTGCTGCAGCACGACCGCGACGGCGCACGGCGCCTGGCCGGCGCGCTCACCGACGCGGTGACGCGCATGCGCCACTGCAGCCGCTGCCACACCTTCACCGAGGCGCCGGTCTGCAGCACGTGCACCGACCCGCGGCGCGATGCGCGGCTGCTGTGCGTGGTGGAGACGCCGGCCGACCAGGCGGCGCTGGAGCGCAGTGGCAGCTACAAGGGCCTGTACTTCGTGCTGATGGGCCGCATCAGCCCTCTGGACGGCGTGGGCGTGACGGACATCGGCGCCGCGGCGCTGCTGGAGCGCGCCACAGACGGCATCGTCGAGGAGGTGATCCTGGCCACCGGCTTCACCGCCGAGGGCGAGGTCACCGCGCACGCGCTGGCGCAGGCGCTGAAGGCGCGCGGGCTCAAGGTCACGCGGCTGGCGCGCGGCGTGCCGGCGGGCAGCGAGCTGGAGTACGTGGACCTCAGCACCATCGCGCACGCGATGGGCGAGCGGCGCTGATCAGGCGTCGTCGACCGGCACGGCCAGGCCGCGCTTCAGCACCGCCAGCGCCACCTGCGTGGTGAAGCGGCGAACCACCGGGTGCTCGCGCAGCAGCCGTGCCATCAGGGCCTCGTAGGCGGCGGTGTCGGCGGCCGTCACCACCAGCACGAAGTCGGCCTCGCCGGTGACGTAGAAGGCCTGCTGCACGCGGGGCTCGCCGGCGAGCCAGGCGCGCAGCGCGGCGATGCGCTCGGGGTGCTCGTCGGCCACCTGCAGCGCGGCGATGAAGGTGGTGCAGCGGCCGGCCTGGTGCGCGTCCAGCACGGCCACCGTGCGGGCGATCACGCCGTCCTCGCGCAGGCGCCGCAGCCGGCGCTGGATGGCCGAGGCCGACAGCGGCACCTGTTCGGCCAGCTGCTCGGCGGTGCGGGCGGCGTCCTCCTGCAGCAGGGCCAGCAGCTGGCGGTCGTGGCGGTCGAGCATGGGGGCGGCAGTCTAGCCGGCGCGAACGCGGCAAAACGGCGGCGGCGGCGGCCGGAACGCGGCGGGCCTGCGCAGGCCTGCGCCGATCATCGCCGTTCGTTCAACCGGATGGAGCACACGACCTTGATCGACCACGTTTCCCTGGGCAGCCACCGCTACGCCGACGCGGTGGCCTTCTACCAGTGCGTGCTCGCCGCGCTCGACCTGCAGCTGCTGCGCGATACCGGCGCCGAGGCCGCCTTCGGCCGGCCCGAGCACTGGGGCTTCTTCGTCTACCCGGCGCAGGCCGGCGAGGGCGTGCGCGGTGCCGGCATGCACCTGGCGCTGGCCGCCCCGTCGCGCGACGCGGTGCGGCAGGTGCATGAACGGGCGCTGGCGGCCGGCGGCGAGGACATCTTCACCCCGCGCCTGCGCCCCGACATCGACGAACGCTACTTCGGCGCGATGTTCCGCGACCTCGACGGCCACCGTGTGGAGGTGCTGACCCGCGCCGATGCCTAGGCGACCGCGGCGCGGTAGGCGTGCCAGGAGGCATGCCCCACCACCGGCCCCACCACCAGCAGCCCCAGGAACCAGGGCATCAGCGCCAGGAAGACCAGCACCGCGATGAGCAGCGCCCACCAGGCCATCACGCCGGTCTGCGTCAGCACCAGGCGCAGGCTGGTGAGGCCGGCGGTGATGGCGTCGGTCTCGCGGTGCAGGATCATCGGGATCGACACCACGCACACGGCGTAGATCAGGCTCGCGAAGATGAAGCCCACCGCGCCCCAGGCGATGATGAAGGTGAGGTTCTCCGGCGACAGCAGCGCCATCAGCGAGCCCTTGAAGTCGGGCATGCCGTCGAAGCTGACGGCAAACACCACCAGCGTGCTGCGTGCCCACAGCATCTCCAGCACCAGCAGCACGAAGCCGAAGATGGCCAGCGCGCTGGTGCGCGTCTGCCAGGCGAACAGGGAGTCGGTGAACTCGGGCGTCTCGCCGGCCTCCAGGCGCTGGCTCACGCGGTACAGGCCCAGGCACATGAAGGGTCCGACGAGCAGGAAGCCGCCCGACAGCCCCAGCGTGTAGGGCGGCGCGTGTTCGAACACCACCATCAGCGCCCAGCCCATCAGCACGAAGCTCGCGCCGTAGAAGAGCCCGATGCCCGGTGCGCGCACGAAGTCGCGCCAGCCCAGCCCCAGCCACTGCAGCGGCTGGTTCCAGCGCAGCGGGCGCAGCTGGATGGCGGGGGCCGGCGGCGTGGTGGCGGTGTCGTCGTTCATCGGCGGGTCCGGGAGGTCGTCAGCCCTTGGCGCGTTTCACCCGCAGCAGCTCGTCCAGCACCAGGCACACCGCGCCCAGCGTGATGGCACTGTCGGCGAGGTTGAAGCTGGGGAAGTAGCCGCCGCGGAACAGGGGCTCGAGGAAGGCGAAGCGGAACTGCAGGAAGTCGACCACGTAGCCGTGCAGCAGGCGGTCGATCACGTTGCCCAGCGCGCCGCCCATGATCAGGCTGACCGCGAAGCAGAACAGCTTCTGCGACGGGTGGCTGCGGATCATCCAGACGATGAAGCCCGAGGCCGCCACCCCCAGTGCGACGAAGAACCAGCGCTGCCAGCCCGCGGCGTCGTGCAGGAACGAAAACGCCGCGCCCCGGTTGTGCGCGCGCACGAGGCTGAAGAAGCCGTCGATCACGGTCCGGCTGTCGCCTTCGCGGAACCAGCCGACGATGAGCGTCTTCGTGAACTGGTCGGCCAGGATCACCACCAGGGCCAGCCCCAGCCAGGGCAGCAGGACGCGGTTGCTCGGAAACGATGCCATTCGGAGGAAGAAGGTAGGGCGCGATCGCGCGCGGGGCGCGCTACTGTAGTCGGCCCGGCGTCGTTCCCAGCGCCGCGGCCAGATCGCGCCCCAGGTCGACCAGCGCGGCGTCGAGTTGGCGCGCCTGCTCGTCCACCGCGGCAGGCACCGGCTCGGCGGCGCGGTCGAGCGCCTCTTCGAGCTCGATCGCACGGTCGCGCAGCGCCAGGGCGCCGATGGTGGCGCAGGCGCCGCGCAGCGAATGGCAGGCATGGCGCCGTGCGGCGAGCGGCGAGGTGGCGGCCAGCGCCGGTTCGCCCTGGTGATAGGTGGCGACGAAACGCGTCAGCACGCGCTGCAGCGCGCCGATCTGTCCGCCGACGTTGCGCAGCCCCGCCGCCACGTCGAGGCCGGCCACCGCGGCAAGCCGCTGGTCCAGGGCCGCAGGCGCCGGCGCCTCGGTGGGCGTGGCGGCGGCATGCACCGGCAGCGGCAGCCAGCGCAGCAGCGTGGCGTAGAGCTGCTCGGGGTCGACCGGCTTGGCGACGTGGTCGTTCATGCCCGCCGCCAGGCAGGCGGCGCGGTCCTCGCCGAACGCGTGCGCCGTCATCGCGATGACCGGCATGGCGCGCCCCGCGCGTTCGCGGATCGCGCGCGTGGCACTCAGGCCGTCCATGCGTGGCATCTGCACATCCATCAGCACCAGGTCGTAGGGGCGCGAGAGCGCCAGCTCGACGGCACGTTCGCCGTCGTCGGCCATCTCCACCACCAGGCCCGCGGCCGCCAGCAGCTCGCCCGCGACCTCCTGGTTGATCGGGTTGTCCTCGGCCAGCAGCACGCGCTGGCCGGCGTGGCGCGCACGCAGCTGCGCCTCGGCGGCGCCGGGCACGGCCGCGGACGCCAGGGCCTGCGGCTGGCGCCGCAGCACGCGCATCAGTGCGTCGTGCAGCGCCGACGCCGTGATGGGCTTGACCAGCACCGCGTCGAAGCGCGCGCCGTGCGCCTGCTGCCACATCGGCGTCTCGTCGAAGGCGGTCACCAGCACGCTGGGGGGAATGCCGGCGCCCAGCACCGCGCGCAGCCCCTCCAGTGTCTGCACGCCGTCCAGCGGCGCCATGCGCCAGTCGATCAGCAGCACGTCGTACGGCCGACCCGCGCTCACCATTGCCTGCGCCTGCCGGATCGCCGCCTCGCCGTCGGCCAGCGCGTCCACCTCCATGCCCAGCATCCGCAGGCGGTCGCCTTCGGCCGCGCGGGCCTCGGCGAGGTCGTCCACCAGCAGCGCGCGCAGGCCCTTGAGCGACAGCGGCGCCGCACGTTCGCCGGCCTCGGCGGCGCGGCCCAGCCAGGCGGTGAACCAGAAGGTGCTGCCCACGCCCGGTTCGCTGCGGACGCCGGCCTCGCCGTCCATCAGCTGCGCCAGGCGGCGTGTCAGCGCCAGGCCGAGCCCGGTGCCGCCGTGGCGCCGCGTGCTCGAGGCGTCGACCTGCTCGAAAGCCTGGAACAGCTGCGCCTGCTGCTCGGCGCTGAGGCCGACGCCGGTGTCCTGCACCTCGAAGCGCACCTGCAGGCGGCGGCGCTCCTCGCGCACCAGCTCGCCGCGCACGCGCACGAAACCCTGGTCGGTGAACTTCACCGCGTTGCTGAGCAGGTTGATCAGCGCCTGCGACAGCCGCGTCGAGTCGCCGCGCATGCGCTCGGGCAGGTGGTCGGTGTCCAGCACCAGCTCCAGGCCCTTGTCGCGCGCGCGCTCGCTGACCATCTCGAAGCAGCGCGACAGCAGGGTGTCGAGCGAGAACTCGGCGTCCTCCAGCACCAGCTTGCCGGCTTCGATCTTGCTCAGGTCGAGCACGTCGTTGATCACCTGCAGCAGGTGCTGCGCCGCCCCGTCCACCTTGCCCAAGCGCTCGCGCTGCATCGCGTCGCGCGTCTCGCGCGCCATCAGGTGCGTGAGCCCGATGATCGCGTTCATCGGCGTGCGGATCTCGTGGCTCATGTTGGCCAGGAACGCGCTCTTGGCGCGGTTGGCGGCTTCGGCGCGGTCGCGCGCCAGTTCGAGTTCGGCGTTGACCTGGCGCAGGCGCGCGTCGGCGTCCTTGAGCGCCGTGATGTCGAAGGCGATCGCGAACAGGCCACGCACGTGGCCGTCGGCGTCGCGGTCGGGCAGGTAGTGCACCTCGTCGATGCGGCGCCGGTCGCCGCGCAGGCTCTCGCGCTCGAACACCTGCGCCTCGCCGGCCAGCGCGGCCTCCAGGCGCGCCCGCTGACTGAGCCAGTACGGCTCCCCCAGGATCTCCTGGGCCGTGCGGCCGATGGCCTGTCCGGCGGGCACGCCGAACCATTCGTACCAGGCGCGGTTGGCGTAGCGGCAGCGGCGTTCGCTGTCCCAGTAGGCCACCCGGCCGGGCAGCGCGTCGGTGACGGTGTTGATGAAGCGCGCAGCGTCAACCAGCGAGCGGTTGGCCTCGCTCAGCTCGACCGTGCGCTCGGCCACGCGTTCCTCCAGGCGTTCGCGGTGGCGCGCCAGTTCGTCGTCCTTGAGCTTGCGCTCGGTGACGTCGGTGAACGAGATGACGACCCCGACCGGCAGGCCGGCGGCGTCGCGCAACGGGTGGGCGTTGACCTCGAACCAGTGCCGCTGGCCATCCGGCGCGCGGGCGGGCAGCAGCTCGCCCTCCACCGGCACGCCGCTGGCCAGCGCGCGCGCGTGCGGCAGCTGCTGCGCAGCCAGCGGTTCGCCGCCCGCGTCCAGCACCTGCCAGCCCTCGGGCGGGTACGGTCCGCCCACCAGCTGCTCGGGGCTGCGGGCCAGCAGCTGTTCGACCGCCGGGTTCGCGCTCAGCACGCAGCCGGTCAGGTCGGTGACCAGCAGGCCCTCGGTGAGCGCCGCCACCACCGACCGGTAGTGGGCTTCGCTGGCGCGCAGCGCCTGCTCGGCCTGCTGGGCCTCGGTGACATCGCGCGAGACGCCGAAGCTGCCCACGATCTGGCCTTCGCCGTCGCGCAGCGCGCCCTTGGTGCACAGCTTGATGCGTTCGCCCCGCGTGCCGGCCAGGCGTTCCTCGAACACCAGCGGCGTGGCGGACTCGCGCGCCAGCGCATCGTGGGCGCCGAACAGCGCGCCGACGTCGGCGCCGTACAACTCGGTGTCGGTGCGGCCCAGCGCCGCCGCAGGCGTGATGCCCAGCTCCTCGGCCGCGGCGCGGTTGAACAGCACGTAGCGGCCCTGGAGGTCCTTGGCGAAGATCGCGTCGTCGGAACTCTCGACCACCGCACCCAGCAGGCGCAGCGCCCGCAGCTTGTCGCGCTCCTCGCGCTGCTCGCTCTCGGCCAGGCGGCGTGAGTGGCGTTCGGCCCACAGGCGCAGCGCCAGCCCGAAGCCGGTCAGCGCCAGCAGCGCGGCGGCCACGGTCCAGCGCACGGTGGCCCAGGCGGCGGCATCGACGTCCGCCTGGTCCATCTTGGTCACCAGCCACCAGTCGCTGTCCTGGATCCGGCGCACCACCGCCAGGATGGGCACGCCGCGGTAGTCGCGCGCCGGCGCCGCGACGTCGGGCTGGCGCTCGCCGCGCAGCGCCTGGGCCACCGGCAGCGCCGACGGCGCCCACGCCACTCCGCTGGCCGGCTGCCCGGCGGGCGCCAGGCGCGGCGGGCTCTCGAGCACGATGCGCTCGTCGGCGCGGCGCCACAGCAGCGTTTCGAGCGTGGCACCGGCGAACGGCGCGCGCGACATCAGCGGGAACAGCGTGCGCTCCGGGTCGATGCGCAGCACCACCAGGCCGCGCGCCGGCGTGCCGGTGCGCAGCAGGGGGACCACCACGTCCACGCGCACCGGTACGGCATCGCCTGCGTGGCGATAGACGCCGGTGTGCGCGGGCCGCCCGCTCGCCAGCGCCCGGGCGACCGCGGCCTGGAGCTCGGGATCGGGCGCGGCGCTGCCCGGATGTTCCTGCGCCAGCATGCGTCCATCGGCGGCCGCCAGCAGCACGCCGTCGGCGTCGTTGGCCTTGCGGAACTCCACCATGCGCGCCAGCAGCCGGTCGCCCATCTCGACCTCGCCGTGGTCCTGCCAGCGCAGGAACTGCTGCGCCAGCAGGTCGCTGACACCCAGGAAGCCGGCCAGCGCCAGGTGGCGCTGCATCCAGCCTTCCACCTGCAGGTCCTGCAGCTCGGCCAGCGTCTGCAGCCGCTCCTGGGCCCGTTCGTTGCCGTTGTGGAAGGCGCTGCGGATGTTGAAGGCCGCCAGCAGCGACATCACCACCAGCGCGGCCCACAGCGGCGCGGTCCAGCGCAGGCGCGATGGCCTGGGGCGGCCTGGGTCGGCGGAGGCGGGTATCGGCACGGGGCTCATTTCAGCACCGCCCGCCGTCGCCGGTGCTCAGGGAAAGCCGGGGCCCGCCCGCCAGCCCCGGCGCCTCAGGCGCTGGTGCGCGGCTCGCCGCCGCCGTACAGGTTGCGGACGCAGCGACCGCACAACGCCGGGTGCGACGCGTCGCTGCCGACGTCGTGGCGCCAGTGCCAGCAGCGCTCGCACTTGGTGCCGTCGCTGGCGGTCACGACGATCTTCGCCTCGGCCCCGGCCAGCAGGTCCACGCGCGAGGTGATGAAGACGAACTTCAGGTCCTCACCCAGGGAAGCCAGCAGCGCATGGTCTTCCGGCGGCAGCGTGATCGCCACGTGCGCCTGCAGCGACGAGCCCACGCCGCCGGCGCTGCGCAGCGCCTCGATCTCCTTGTTGACGCCGTCGCGCAGCTCGCGGATGCGGGCCCACTTGGCCAGCAGCGCGGCATCGGGCGTCGGCAGCTTCCAGTAGACCTGGGTGAAGATCGAGTCGCCGGCCCGGCCCTCGGGGCTGAACACCTTCCACGCCTCCTCGGCGGTGAAGCTGAGGAACGGCGCCATCCAGCGCAGCATCGTGTGCGTCAGCTGCCACAGCGCGGTCTGCGCGCTGCGGCGGGCCTGCGAGCCCGGCGCGGTGGTGTAGAGGCGGTCCTTCAGCACGTCCAGGTAGAACGCGCCCAGGTCCTCGGCGCAGAACACCTGCAGCTTGGCCACCACCGGGTGGAACTCGTAGACCTGGTAGTGCGCCAGGATCTCGTCCTGCAGCTGCGAGGCACGCGCCAGCGCCCAGCGGTCGATCTCGAGCAGCTGGGTGTCGGGCACGGCGTGCTGCGCGGGATCGAAGTCGCTGGTGTTGGCGAGCAGGAAGCGCAGCGTGTTGCGGATGCGGCGGTAGCTGTCCACCACGCGGGCCAGGATCTTGTCGTCGATCGACAGGTCGCCCGAGTAGTCGGTGGACGCGCACCACATGCGGATGATCTCGGCGCCCAGCTGGCTGGCCACCGTGCGCATCTCGACGAAGTTGCCGAGGCTCTTGCTCATCTTGCGGCCGCTGCCGTCGACCGTGAAGCCGTGCGTCAGCAGGCCGCGGTACGGGGCACGGCCTTCGAGCGCACAGCCGATCAGCAGCGAGCTGTGGAACCAGCCGCGGTGCTGGTCGTGGCCCTCCAGGTACAGGTCGGCCTCGGGGCCGGTGTCGTGGTGCTGGTCGGGGTGGCTGCCGCGCAGCACGTGGCTGAAGGTGCTGCCGCTGTCGAACCAGACGTCGAGGATGTCGTTGCTCTTCGCGTAGGCCTCCGCGTCGGCACCCAGCCACTCGGCCGCGTCGAGCTGGCTCCAGGCCTCGACGCCGCCCTTTTCCACCAGCTGCGCCGCGCGCTCGACGAACTCCAGCGTCTTCGGGTGCAGCTCGCCCGACACCTTGTGCAGGAAGAAGGGCAGCGGCACGCCCCAGCTGCGCTGGCGGCTGATGCACCAGTCGGGGCGGCCGGCGATCATGTCGCGCAGGCGGGCGCGGCCGTTCTCGGGGTAGAAGCCGGTGGCATCGATGGCGGCCAGCGCGGTCTGGCGCAGCGTGCCCGGGGCCTTGTCGACCGTGAAGACGCCCGCGCCCTCGTCCATGCGCACGAACCACTGCGCCGCGGCGCGGTAGATCACCGGCGTCTTGTGACGCCAGCAGTGCGGGTAGCTGTGCACCAGCTCGCCGCCGGCGAACAGCCGGCCGGCGTCCTTCAGCGCCTGCACGATCACGGGCCCGGCCTTCCAGATGTTCTGGCCGCCGAACAGCGGCAGCGCCGCTTCGTAGGCACCGTGGCCCTGCACCGGGTTCAGGATCTGGTCGGCCTTCAGCCCGTGCGCCATGCAGGAGTTGAAGTCGTCCACGCCGTAGGCCGGCGCGCTGTGCACGATGCCGGTGCCGTCGTCGGCGGTGGCGTAGTCGGCCAGGTAGACCGGCGAAAGGCGGTCGTAGCCCTTGTCGACGTGCGCCAGCGGGTGGTGGAACTGCAGGCCTTCCAGGGCCTGGCCCTTCGCGGTGGCGATCACTTCGCCGGTCAGCCCGTAGTGCTTCAGGCGATCCTCCACGCGCGCCGCGGCCAGCAGCAGGAGGCCGCGCTCGGTATCCACCAGCGCGTAGTCCAGCGCCGGGTTCAGGTTGAGCGCCTGGTTGGCCGGCAGCGTCCAGGGCGTCGTGGTCCAGATGACGACGAAGGCGTCCTTGGCCAGCGCCGGCAGTCCGAAGGCCGCGGCCAGCTTCGCCGGCTCGGCGGCCTTGAAGCCGACGTCCACCGTGAGGCTCTTCTTGTCGGCGTACTCGATCTCGAACTCGGCCAGCGAGCTGCCGCAGTCGAAGCACCAGTACACCGGCTTCTGGCCGCGGTAGACGTAGCCGCGCTCGATCAGCCGCTTCAGCACGCGGATCTCGCCGGCCTCGTTGGCCGGGTCCATCGTGCGGTAGGGGCGGCCCCAGTCGCCGATGACGCCCAGGCGCTGGAAGTCGGCCATCTGCTGCGCGATCTGCTGGCCGGCGTAGGCACGGCTGAGCGCCTGCACCTTCTCGCGCGGCAGGCCGCGGCCGTGGTCCTTCTCGACCTGGTTCTCGATCGGCAGGCCGTGGCAGTCCCAGCCCGGCACGTAGCGCGCGTCGAAGCCGGCCAGCTGGCGGCACTTGACCACCATGTCCTTCAGGATCTTGTTGACGCCGTGGCCGATGTGCAGCGTGCCGTTGGCGTACGGCGGGCCGTCGTGCAGGATGAACAGCGGCGCGCCATGGCGCGATTCGCGCAGGCGCTTGTACAGGCCACCCTCGTTCCAGGCCTTGATCCAGCCCGGCTCGCGCTTGGGCAGGTCGCCGCGCATCGGGAACGGCGTGTCGGGCAGGTTGAGGGTGCTTCGGTAGTCGGGCGTGGTGCTCATGGTGCTGCAGGGCCGGGTGCGGCCCGTTTCGTTCGGATGGCACGCGCGACGCGCGTGCAGGGCAGGGCGCTTAACGCCCGCTTAAGCCGCCGAACGAATAATTCGGTCGCGCGTCGACTGCCGGCGCGTGGCGGCATGCCAACGCGCGGGGCCCACAGAAGTTTTGGGGTGTCTCGGAGCACGCATGCTCGCGATTTTACGAGCGAACTCGCGGATGCCCCTGACACGTTGCCTGCTGCTGACCCTGGCCCTGGGTGCCGCGGCCTCGCTTCATGCCCAGGAACCCGAAGCGCCGCCGCAGCAGCCGGCGTCCGAACCCGCGCCGCCGCCGCCCGCGCCGCCGCCGCGGCCCGAGTGGGAAGGGGCGCTCGGCGTGACCGCGTCCTACCGCCCCGAGTTTTCGGGCGGCAGCCGCCAGGTGTCCAAGCTCTCGCCGGCGCTGTTCCTGCGCTACGGGCGCCTCACGATCACCAACGCCAGCGGCTTCGTCACGCGGCGCGCCGACGACGTGGTGCGCGGCCTCGGGCTGGACATGGTGCGCAGCGAGCGCGTGCGCCTGAACGTGTCGCTGCGCTTCGACCGCGGCCGCACCGAGGACACCAGCTCGGCGCTGACCGGGCTGGGGGACATCCGCCAGACCGTGCGCGTGCGCACCTCGGCCAGCTGGCGCCTGGACGGCCCCTGGCGCCTGGGCGCCTCCTGGAGCTTCGACATGCTGGGCCGCGGCGGTGGCAACCTGGGCGACGTCAGCGGCGCCTGGGAGCAGCAGCTGGCGCCGCATTCGACGCTGACGCTGGGCGCCACGCTCACCGCGGCGGGCGACCGCTACCTGCAGAGCTACTACGGCATCAGCGAGGAGCAGTCGGCGCGCAGCGGCTACCCCGTCTACACGCCCAAGGCCGGGCTGCGCGACATGTCGCTGTTCGCCAACGTGCGCCACGACCTGAACCCCGACTGGGCGACGCTGGGCGGCGTCAGCGCCACGCGCCTTCTGGGCCCCGCGGCCGCCAGCCCGCTGACGACGCAGCGCAACAGCTGGAGCGTCAACGCCGGCATCGCGCGGCGCTTCTGAAGCGCGCTCAGCGCGCGGCGAACCAGGCCCGCGCGTCGGCCGTGTCGCGCGCGATGCCTGCGCGCAGCGCCTCGAGGCCGTCGTACTTCAGCTCGTCGTGCAGCTTGTGCAGCAGCTCCACGCGCAGCACGCGCCCGTAGCCGGCTTCCAGGTCGAGCCCGTCGGGCCACTGCAGCAGGTGCGTCTCCAGCAGCACGCGGCCGGCGTCCTCCACGCTCGGCCGCACGCCCAGGCTGGCCACGCCCGGCAGCGCGGTGTCGGCCAGCCCGTGCACCCGCACGACGAAGATGCCGGCGGCCGCCGGCTTGTGGTGCGGAAAGCGCAGGTTCAGCGTGCGGAAACCCAGCTCGCGCCCCAGCTTGCGCCCGTGCACCACGTGGCCGCTGATGCTGTACGGGCGGCCCAGCAGCGCCTCGGCGCGCGCCATGTCGCCGGCGGCCAGCGCCTCGCGCACCGCGGAACTGGAGACGCGCAGGCCGTGCACCTCGTAGCTGAGCATGCGCGCCACGTCGAAGCCGGCCGCCGGGCCGGCGGCGTCCAGCAGCGCGTAGTTGCCGGCGCGGCGGGCGCCGAAGCTGAAGTCGTCGCCGACCAGCACGTAGCGCGCCGCCAGCCCGTCGCGCAGCACGCCTTCGATGAAGGCCTGCGGCGACAGCGCCGCGAAGGCGTCGTCGAAGCGCATCACCAGCACCTGATCAATGCCGCAGCGCTCCAGCTCCGAGAGCTTGTCGCGCAGCGTGCCGATGCGCGCCGGCGCCGCCTCGGGCTTGCCGGCCCTGGCCGCGAAGTGGTCGCGCGGATGCGGCTCGAAGGTCATCACGCAGGCCGGCAGGCCGCGGTGGCGCGCCTCGTTGATCAGCAGCGCCAGCATCGCCTGGTGGCCGCGGTGCACGCCGTCGAAGTTGCCGATGGTCAGCGCGCAGCCGCGGCCGTGGCCGCGCAGCGCCGGATGCTGGAAACCGCGGAAGACTTGCATCGGCGCGGATTATCGGGCGGGCAGGCCGAGCAGGTGGCGGTACAGCGCCTGGTACTCGCCCGCGCAGCGGTCCCAGTCGAAGTGCGCCGCGCGGGCCTTCACCGCCGCGATGCGCGCCGGCTCGGTACCCTGGGCCAGCCCGGCCTGCACCACGGCCTTCATCGTCGCCGGCTCGAAGTCGTCGAAGTAGTACGCCGCATCGCCGCCGATCTCGGGCAGGCAGGTGCGGCGCGCCAGGAACACCGGCTTGCCGAAGTACATCGCCTCCACCGGCGGCAGCCCGAAGCCTTCGGTCAGCGACGGGAACAGGAAGCCGCTGCAGTGCGCGTAGGCCCAGGCCTTCTGCGCGTTGCTGATCGTCAGGTGGAAACTCACGTTGGGCAGCCGCACCTCGGCGCGCAGCGCCTTGGCCTCCTCGCTGGCCGGGCCGCAGAGCACGAAGTCCATCGCGGGCCAGGCCGCCGCCAGCCCGAGGATGGCCTGCGGGTTCTTCGACGGCGACATGCGGCTGAGGTGGAACAGGAAGGGCCGCGCCGCGTCGCGGCCGGGCAGCGGCTCCTGCGGCGCGGCGCTGAGGTCGGTGGCGCCGTTGTGGATCACCGCCATCGGCCCGCGCCAGCCGAGCCGCTGCTGCACGTCGTCGGCCGTGTGCCGGCTGATGGCCACCATCTGGTCGGTGCGCGCGGCCAGCCCACGCGCACGCTGCAGCGCGCGCCAGCGCGTCCAGGGCGGCCCGGGCATGTGCAGCGCGTTGAGGTCGTGCACGGTCAGCATGCGCACCGGGCAGCCGGCCGGCGGCTTCGTCTTGTTCACCTGGTGCAGCGAATGCCACAGCCGGTAGGGCCGCGGCTGGTGGTGGTGCAGGCGCTGCCAGCGCGAGACCTCCAGGTAGCCGACGCCGTCGCCGAAGAGGCCGACGTGCTGGCGCCGCAGGTGGAAGTCGATCGCCAGGCCGTGTTCGCTGCGCCACTGCGGCGCGGCCGCGGCGATGCGCCGGCCGAGCTGCAGCGAGAACTCGCCCAGCCCGTCGGTGAACGAGCCGATCTGGCCCAGGCTGATGCCGATGCGGCCGGCGGGCTCAGCCATCGGCCCGATCCAGGCTCATGCGTATTGCTTGCAGGACGACACGGCCGGCGAGTCTACCCAAGCACCTCGGGGAGAATGCCGCCGCGTGAAGACCCGTCCGAAGCCCAAGTCAGCCCCGCCGTCCCGCCACGTGGCCCCGCTGGTGGCGGCCGCGCCCTCGGCATGGCCGCGCCGGCGCGTGGCGGTGGTGGTGCAGCGCTACGGCGAAGGGCTGCTGGGTGGCGCCGAGTGGCACGCGGCCTCGCTGGTGGAGGCGCTGGCCGCGCACCACGAGGTCACCGTGCTGACGAGCTGCGCGCGCGACGCCAGCACCTGGGCCATGCACTACGCGCCGGGCGAGAGCACCGAAGGCGGCGTGCGCGTGCACCGCTTCGCCCACCCGCCGCGCAACGAGGGCGGGCGCGCGAAGGTGCCGCTGCGGCACAAGCTGCGCTTCCTGGCGGGCGCCTGGCTCGATCGACTGGGCCGCAGCCGCGTGCCGCCGCCGCAGGGCGACGATCGCCTCGACGGCCACGAGTTCCTGCGCCGCCAGGGGCCGCGCTGCGACGGGCTGGTCGAGGCGCTGAAGCAGGGCCACGAGACCTATGACGCGGTGGTCTTCTTCACCGCGCTGTACCACCCCACCGCCGAAGGCCTGCCGGCCTGGGGTGCGCGTTCGGTGCTGGTGCCGACGCTGCACGACGAGAAGGCGATGCACCTGCCGTGGTTCCACCGCGTCTTCGCCGGTGCCGGCCACATCCTCTGGAACACAGCGGCCGAGCAGCGGCTGGCGCAGCGCCTGTACGGCGCCTCGGCCGGCAGGCCCGGCACCGTGGTGGGTGCCGCGGTGCGCACGATGCCGCCCTGGCCGGCGCAGATCGCGCAGGCGCGGCAGCGCTACGGGCTGCCGGCGCGCTACGTGGTCTACGTCGGCCGTGTCGAGATCGGCAAGGGTTGCGCCGAGCTGCTGGCGGCTTGGCGCGCCCTGGGCCCGCGCGTGGCCGACGCGGCACTGGTGTTCGTCGGCCAGGGTGCGATGAAGGTGCCCGCCGCGGCCAACGTGAAGCTCACGGGCTTCGTCGATCCCGGCGAGCGCGACGCGCTGGTGGCCGGCGCCGCGGCGCTGGTGATGCCGTCGCGGCACGAGAGTCTGTCGCTGGTGTTGCTGGAGGCGATGGCGCTGGGCACGCCGGTGCTGGCCAACGGCCGCTGCGAGCCGCTGGCCGACCACGTGGCCGCCAGCGGCGCCGGCGAGACCTACGGCAACGGCCGCGAGCTGCTCGACGGCCTGCTGCGCGCACTGGCACGCGACGAGTCCACGCGCACGAAGCTGGGCCACGCCGGCAAGGACTACGTGTTCGCGAACTACGAGGCCGGCGTCGTCACGCGGCGCTGGCTGCAGGCGGTGGAGCAGGTGTGCACGCAGCCGCAGCCGGCCCCGGCGCCATGACGAAGCTGGTCGTCGTCAACCACTACCCGGTGCTGCCGGCGCGCATCGGCGGCCAGCAGGCGGTGCTGGGCCTGGCGGCCGGGCTGGCCGCGTTCTACCAGCCCACCGAGATCGTCTGGACCCAGCGCAAGACCGCGCAGCGCAGCGAACTGCAGCACGCCGGCACGCCGCTGGTGGCCACCGCGGTGCCCAACCGCTGGCTGCAGCGCCAGGTCGGGCGCTGGCTGCGGCACGGGCTGGGGCATGTCGACACCGACATCGGCAGCCTGCTGTGCTCGGGCGGCAACCGCGCGCTGGTGTCGCACCTGCTGGACATCACTGCCGACGACGACCTGCTGCTGCTGGCGCACCCGTGGCTGTGGCCGGCGGTGAAGCGCGTGCGGGCGCGGCGCCGGCTGCGCCTGGTGTACGACGCGCACAACGTGGAGTACCGGCTCAAGCAGCAGAGCCTGAAGCCGGGCCGCGTCAGCGCGTGGGCGGTGGAGCGCGTGCGCCGTGCCGAGGCCGAACTCGTCGCGCGCGCCGACCTCACGCTGGCCTGCACCCAGCGCGATGCCGAGGTGCTGGCCGCGCTGGGCGGCGTGCCGCCGGCGCGGATCGTCGTCGGGTCCAAGGGCATCGCCGAGTCGACGCGGGCCGACGCGGTGGCGCTGGCGCGCACGCGGCGCGACACCGGCCGCGTCGGCATCTTCGTCGGCTCGAACCACCCGCCCAACAACGAGGCGGCGCGCTGGATCATCGAGTCGCTGGCGCCGGCCTGTCCCGCCTGGCAGTTCCTGGTGGCCGGTGCCTGCGGGCCGGCGGCCGGTGCCGCGCCGGCCACCGCCAACGTGAAGGTGCTGGGCCCGGTGGACGACCTGCTGGCGCTGATGGCGCACGCCGACGTGGCGCTGAACCCGATGGAGGCCGGCTCCGGCATCAACATGAAGCTCTTCGAGTACCTGCAGTGCGCGCTGCCGGTGCTGAGCACGCCGTTCGGCGCGCGCGGCTTCGAGGCACTGGAACCGAGCGGCATCGTGCGTGCCGAGCGCGCCGGCTTCGCGGCCGAACTCGACGCGCTGGTGGCCGACCCGGCGCGCCACGCGGCGCTGGGCGCCGCCGGCACCGCCTGCGTGCGGGCGAACTTCATCTGGCCGGTGGTGGCGCGGCGCGTGCACCAGGCCATCGAGGCGCTGCCGCGATGAGCAGCCCGCCGCTGGTCATCGTGATCCCGGCCTACAAGGCGCACTTCCTGGCGGAGACGCTGGCCTCGATCGCGGCCCAGGACTGCCGCGACTTCCGCGTGGTGGTGGGCGACGATGCCTCGCCCGACGACCTGCGCGCGCTGTGCCGCGCCGTGGAAGGGCGGTTCGAGCTTCACTACCACCGCTTCGAGCACAACCTCGGCCGTGCCGACCTGGTGGCGCACTGGACGCGCTGTGTCGCGTTGTCGAGCGAACCCTGGGTCTGGCTCTTCAGCGACGACGACCGCATGCCGCCCGACGCGGTGAGCCGCGTGCTGCGCGCGGTGCACGAGCGGCCTGAGCGTGAGCTGTGGCACTTCGACGTCGAGCGCATCGACGCCGACGGGCGCGTGCTGCGCCGCGAACCGGCCTTCCCCTCGCTCCTGAGCGCGCGCGCCTTCGCGCAGGCGCGCCTGGCGCAAACGCTGTCCAGCTTCGCGCCGGACTACGTGTTCTCGCGCGCCGCCTGGGATCGCAGCGGCGGCTTCGTGAACTTCCCGCGCGCCTGGTGCGCCGACGACGCCACCTGGATCGCGCTGGCCGCGCGCGGCGGCATCGGCACGCTGCCGGGCGCGCCGGTGCAGTGGCGCGAATCGGGCATCAACATCAGCGCCGCGCACGCGGCCGACGCGCCGGAGAAGTGGCAGGCGCAGCTGCTGTTCCTGCGCTGGCTGGGCGAGTTCCTGCGCCAGCACCCCGCGGGCCCCGGCGAGCCCGACGACGCCACGGTGCTGGCGCCGGCGCGGCGCTGGCTCGTGGACCAGGCCTACCGCCTGCGCCTGCCATTGCTGGGCACGCGTGCCGGTGACACCGCGCAGGCGCTGGCCGGGCTGCCAGGGGTGGGTGGCGTCGGCCTCTGGGCCGCGATGGCGCGCACCGACCTGCGCCTGCTGGCGCGCCGCCTGCGTTCAAGCCGCCGCGGGCAGGCCTAGCAGCCTGGCGTACAGCGCCAGGTAGGCGTCGGCCGCCGCCTCGCGCGAGAAGCTGCGCGCGTGCGCCTTCACCGCCGCTATGCGCGCCGGCTCGGCGCCGCGCCGCAGCCCGTCCTCCACCACGGCGCGCATCGGCGCGGGCGCGAAGTCGTCGAAGTAGTACGCCGCGTCGCCGCCCACCTCGGGCAGGCTGGTCAGGCGCGACAGGAACACCGGCTTGCCGAACTGCATGGCCTCCACCGGCGGCAGGCCGAAGCCTTCGCTGAACGACGGGAAGATGAAGCCGGCGCAGTGGGCGTAGGCCCAGGACTTCTGCGCGTCGCTGATGGCCATCTGCACGTGCACGTTGGGCAGCTTGTTCTCCTGCGCCAGCGCCTGCAGGTGCTCGTTGGCGGGGCCGCAGAACAGGAAGTCCATCTCGGGCCACGCCGCGGCCAGGCCCAGCATCGCCTGCGGGTTCTTCGACGGCGCAAAGCGGCTCAGGTGGAACAGGAAAGGCCGCGCGCCGACGCCGGGCAGCGGCTCGGGCGCGATGTCGATCAGCTCGCGCGGGCCGCGCACGATGATGTCCAGCGGCCCCTGCCAGTGCCAGTGGCGGCGCACGTCGTCCGCGCTGTAGCGGCTGATCGCGACGATGTGGTCGGTGTGCGACAGCAGCGCCATCGCGCGCCGGTGGTCGCGCCAGCGCGAGAAGGCACTGGGCTTGTAGACGTAGTTCAGGTCGTGCACCGTGAGGAGCCGGGCACGGGCCGCGCGCGGCGGCTTCATCCGGTTCATCTGGTGCAGCGAATGCCACAGGTCGCAGGGCGCGTCCACCGCGAACCACTGCTGGGCCCGCGTGGCGGGGATGTAACCCACCTGGTCGCCGAAGCGCCCGACCAGGTGCTCGCGCAGGTGGAAGCTGAAGCGCACGCCGTGCGCCTCGCGCCAGCGCGGGGCGTGGCGGTTGATGTGCTCGCCCATCTGCAGCGCGAACTCGCCCAGCCCGTCGTTCAGGCCGCCCATGCCGCCCAGGCTGACGATCACGTGGCGTGCGGTGGGTGTGGCGGGCGCGGACATCCGGACGAGTCTAGCCGCGCCACACCGCAGGCCCCGGCCGGGCCAGGCGGCAAAATGTCGGCGTGACGATCCGACTCCCGCTGCAACAGGTGACCCTGGTCGCCGTCGAGACCCAGGTGCCCGTGCTGGCCGCCGAGGCGCTGCTGCGTTCGATGGCGCTGGTGGACGCCGCGCGCGCGGTGCTGTTCTGCCACGACTGGGTGCCGCCGCGCGTGGTGCGCGGCCTGGAGGTGGTGGACATCCCGGCGTTGCCGCTGCCGTCCGACCGCTCGTACTTCCTGCTGCGCCAGCTGCCGGCGCACATCCGCACCTCGCACGCGCTGCTGGTGAACTGGGACGGCTTCGTCACCCATCCGCAGGCCTGGGGCCCCGAGTTCCTGACCTTCGACTTCATCGGCAACAGCAGCTTTTCGCTGCGCTCGCGCCACCTGCTGGTGGCCGGCGCCAACCCGCGCTGGGCCGAGTGGCACCCTGACGACGAGGTGCTGAGCCGCACCCACCGCGAGGAACTGGAACGCGGGCAGGGCGTGCACTTCGCGCCCGACGACATCGCCGGGCGCTTTGCGGCCGGCGCCGAGCCGCGGCGCACACCGAGCTTCGGCTTCCAGGGCGCGCAGCACCTGGCGCAGGTGCTGGACGAGGCGACGATGCAACGCTGGCTGGGCCTGCTGCCCGACGAGTTCTTCCTCACGCCCGACGCGCGCCGGCTGGCGCGCGCGCTGCTGCGCCGGCGCAAGCCGACGCTGGTGCGCCAGTTGCTGGATCGCCGCGCCGCCGCCGGTGCGCTGGACGCCGAAGGGCGGCTGCTGGGCACCGCGTCGTCGCTGATGGGCCTGCTCGGCTCGCGCTAGCCCGCCCGCTGGATCGCCCCGGCTTCCGCCCAGCGCCACTGGCCCGGCGCCAGGTCCGCCGGCAGTTGCAGCGCGCCGAAGGCGCTGCGGTGCAGCGCGTCCACACGGTTGCCCACGGCGGCCAGCATGCGCTTGACCTGGTGGTAGCGGCCTTCGGCCAGCGTCAGTCGCAGGCTGCGCTCGCCGGTCGTCTCGCAAGCCTCGGCGCGGGCCGGCTTCGGGTCGTCGCGCAGCTGCACGCCGGCCCGCAGCGCGGCCAGCTGGGCCTCGTCCACCGGGTGCCGCGTGGTCACCTCGTAGACCTTGGGCACGTGGTGCTTCGGCGACGTGAGGCGGTGCAGCAGCGTGCCGTCGTCGGTGAGCAGCAGCAGGCCGGTGGTGTCCTCGTCGAGCCGGCCCACCGGCTGCACGCCGCGCTGGCGCAGCGGCGGCGGCAGCAGGCTCATCACGCTGCGGTGCTGCTGCGGTTTCTGCGAGCACTCGAAGCCGGCGGGCTTGTGCAGCATCACGAGCGCCTTCGCATGGAAGGGCCAGTCGATGCCGCTCACCCGGAGCGTCAGGCCCTCGGTGGCGAACTCGGCGGCCGGGTCGTTCACGATCTGCGACGTCACTTGCACTTCGCCACGTGCCACCAGCGCGGCGCATTCGCGGCGGCTGCCGAAGCCTTGCGAGAACAGGATCTGGTCGATGCGCATTCCCCCTCAGTGTCGCATCGCCACGTTTTGGCCCATCATGCGGCGGCACACGAACACAGCCAGGAGAAGCGGATGAGCAGACGGGTATGGCAGGGGTTCCTGATCGCACTGCTGCTGGCCGGTTGCGGCAGCGACGACGACGAGTTCGTCGACACCGTCGGCCAGAACGCCTGCCTCCAGTACTCCAGCACGGGCGCCACCTACAACCCCGGCACCCCGGGCGAGAACGGCGCGCCCGAGATCCCCACCGGCTTCGCCACCAAGCAGACCGCCTTCGCGCGCAGCTTCATGGTGGTGGCCGCCAACCCGCTGGCCACCAAGGCCGGCTGCGACGTGCTGAAGGCCGGCGGCAGCGCGGTGGACGCGGCCATCGCGGTGCAGATGGTGCTCAACATCGTCGAGCCGCAGAGTTCGGGCATCGGCGGCGGTGCCTTCATGCTGCACTACGACCGCGCCAAGGGCACGGTCACCGCCTACGACGGCCGCGAGACCGCGCCGGCCGGGGCCACCGAGAACTACCTGCGCTGGATCAGCGACACCCAGCAGACCACGCCGCTGCCCAACGCGCGCGCCAGCGGCCGCAGCATCGGCACGCCCGGTGTGCTGGCGATGCTGGACCTGGCCTACAAGGACGGCGGCCGCCTGCCCTGGAAGCAGCTGTTCGACCCGGCGATCAAGATCGCGACCGACGGTTTCAGGATCAGCCCGCGCATGTTCGCGTCGATCGACGGCTCGAAGGTGCAACTGGCACGCGACGCCGAATCCCGCGCCTACTTCCTGAACGCCGACGGCAGCGCCAAGGCCGCCGGCACGCTGCTGCAGAGCCCGGCGCTGGCCACCACCTTCACGTCGATAGCCAACAACGGCGTCGCCGCGTTCTACGGCGGCAGCATCGCGCAGGACATCGTCGACGAGGTGGCCGACACCACCGGCGGCATCACGCCCGGCGCCACCACGCTGGCCGACCTCACGGCCTACCAGGCGAAGAAGCGCGAGGCGGTCTGCACCACCTACCGCATCTGGTGGGTCTGCGGCATGCCGCCGCCGTCCAGCGGCGGCCTGGCGGTCGCGCAGACGCTGGGCATCCTGGAAGCCTTCGACCTCTCGCTGCACAAGCCCACGGCGCTGGACATCAACGGCGGCAAGCCCACCGCCAACGGCGTGCACCTGGTGGCCGAGGCCGAGCGCCTGGCCTATGCCGACCGCGACAAGTACGTGGCCGACACCGACTTCGTGCCGCTGCCGGGTGGCAGCACGGCCGCCATGATCAGCAAGACCTACCTGCGCCAGCGCGCCGGGCTCATCAGCCTGACGCGCAGCATGGGCACGGCGCTGCCGGGCGACCTGGGTCCCGTCTCTCTGGGCGTGAGCGGCCTGATCCCCGAGAACGGCACCACGCACATCTCGGTGGCCGACGGACGCGGCAACGTGGTGACGATGACGACGACGGTGGAATCGGCCTTCGGCAGCTTCCACATGACCCGCGGCGGCTTCCTGCTGAACAACCAGCTCACCGACTTCTCGGCCACGCCCACCGACGGCACCGGCGCGCCGATCGCCAACCGCGTGGCAGCCAACAAGCGCCCGCGCAGCAGCATGGCGCCGACGCTGGTGTTCCGCACCAACACCGACGGCAGCCGCGGCGAGTTCCGCATGGCCACCGGTTCGCCGGGCGGCGCCACCATCATCCAGTACGTGGCCAAGACGCTGGTGGGCGTGCTCGACTGGGGGCTCAACGCGCAGCAGGCCACCTCGATGGTGGACTTTGGCGCTTCGAACAGCGTGAACACCAACGTGGGCAGCGAGCACCCGAACGTCGACATCTCGAACAACGGCGCCAACGACGCGCTGATCACGGGCCTGCGCGCGCTCGGCCACACGGTGAACACCGCTCAGCAGAGCAGCGGGCTGGCGACGATCATCAAGCGCAGCAACCCGGCCGGGTACTACTACTACGAGGGCGGCGCGGACCCGCGGCGCGAAGGGGTGGTGCTGGGGGACCTGTACCCCGAGTGAGCCTCAGCGCGCCGCGGCGCGCACCGCGTTGCGGACGGCGGCCGCCACGCAGGCCGCCGCCAGCGTGCCCAGCGCGTTGATGTCGCCCGGCCGCCCGGCGCCGCCGGTGGCCAGCGCGAACAGCGTGTCGCCGTCGTGCGCGGTGAGCGGGCTCACGGCGCGCGACAGCCCGTGGTGCGCCAGCCCGGCCAGGGTGGTGGCCTGCGCCTTGGTCAGCAGGGCGTCGGTGGCGACGACGCCGATGGTCGTGGCCATGCCGGCCACCCACTGCGGCGGGCCGTCGCCGGCCAGCAGCGAGGCGGTGCTGTCCACGAGGCCGCTGCCATCGGCCTTCTTCGCGCCGGCGATGGGCCGGCCGTCTTCGCCGAGCACGTCGCCCAGCGCGTTCACCGCCACCAGTGCGCCGACGGTGAATGCACCGAGCCTCAGCGACGCGGTGCCGATGCCGCCCTTGCCGGCGCGGTCGATGCCGAACAGCTTGCCGACCGTCGCGCCCAGGCCGGCACCGACGGCGCCCTGCGCGGGAAGGTCGGCGCTGGCGGCGGCGCAGGCGGCGAAGCCGCAGCTGGCATCCGGGCGGATGCGGGCGTCGCCCAGCCAGAGGTCGAAGAGCACCGCGGCCGGAACGATGGGCACGCGCGCCGGCCCCACCGGCAGGCCGATGCCCTGGCCCTCCAGCCAGCGCATCACGCCGCCCGCGGCGTCCAGCCCGAAGGCGCTGCCGCCGGTGAGCAGCACCGCATGCACGGTGCCCACGCTGTTCTCGGGGCGCAGCAGGTCGGTCTCGCGGGTGCCGGGCGCATACCCGCGCTGCACGACGCCGCCCACGGTGCCCTCGGGGCACAGCACCACGCTGCAGCCGGTGGCGCGGCCCGCCATGCCGGCGTGGCCGACGCGGAGGCCGGCGACGTCGGTGAGGCCGCCCGGAGCCAGCTTCAGGCGAAGACCCCGGCGCTGTCCTGCATGCGCGCCGACACCTCGCCCAGGTGGTGCAGCGTGTCGCCCAGGCTCATCTCGAGCATCGTCAGGCGCTTGAAGTAGTGGCTGGCGGCCACCTCGTCGGTGCAGCCGATGCCGCCGTGCAGCTGGATGCAGTGCTGGCCGACGAAGCGCATGCTCTGGCCAAGCTGCACGCGCGCCTGGCTCACCGCGCGGCGGCGCTGCGGCGCCGGCTCGGCCAGCTTCAGGCTCGCGAAATAGCTCATCGAACGGCCCAGCTCCAGCTGCATCTTCACGTCGGCGATGCGGTGGCGCAGCGCCTGGAAGCTGGCCAGCGTGGCGCCGAACTGCTTGCGCGTGTTCATGTACTCGACGGTGATCGCGACCAGCTTGTCCATCAGGCCCACGGCCTCGGCGCACTGTGCGGCGAGGCCGGCGTCCACCGCGTCTTCCAGCAGCGCCAGGCCGTCTTCGGCGATCAGCTGGGCCGGGGCGGCCCTGAACGTGAGGTCGGCGGCGCGGGCGCCGTCCTGCGTCGGATAGGCGGCCACCTGGGCGGCGGTGCGCTCGACGAGGAACAGCCCGATGCGCGCCGTGTCGATGCGTGCCGGCACGATGAAGGCGTCGGCCTCGTCACCGGCGGGCACCACGAGCTTCTGGCCGTCGATCGTCCAGGCGGCGCCGGCCTTCGTGGCGGCGGTGGCCACCCGGTCCAGCCGGTAGCGCGCCTGGCGCTCGGGGATCGCAGGCACCACCAGCACCTCGCCGGCCGCGATGCGCGGCAGCCAGGCTTCCTGCAGCGCAGCCGGCGCCGTGGCCAGCAGGCGCGGCGCCATCAGCGCGGCGAAGGCGTAGGGCGCGTTCACCAGGCCACGGCCCAGCTCCTCGCACACCACCATCGCCTCCACGGCGCCCATGCCGAGGCCGCCATGCGCTTCGGGCACCACCAGCCCGGAGAGCCCCAGTTCGGCGAGTTCGGCATACACCTCGCGCGTCGCGCCGCCGGCCTTGGCCGATGCATGCCGCCGCTCGAACGAGAAGCCCTTGTCGACCCAGCGCCGCACCGCGTCGCGCAGCGATTCCTGGTCTTCGGTGAAGTCGAAATCCATGGGTCAGCTCCCGAGCACGGTCTGCGCGACGATGTTGCGTTGGACTTCGTTGCTGCCGCCGTAGATCGTCGTCTTGCGGTAGTTGAAGTAGGTGCCGGCCAGAGGCAGGATGCCCGTGGGCACCACCTGGTCGCCCTGCCAGCCGGCTTCCATCGCGTCGTGGATGTAGGCGCGGGTCAGCGGGCCGGCGGCCAGCATCATGAGTTCGGTGTAGCGCTGCTGGATCTCGCTGCCGCGGATCTTCAGGAGCCCGGCGATGTCCAGCGACTGCTTGCCGCTCTTCTCGGCCGACAGCACGCGCAGCACCAGCATCTCCAGCGCCACCACGTCCACCTCCAGCAGCGCGATCTGGTCGCGGAAGCGCAGGTCGTCCCAGAGGCCTTCTTCCTTCGCCACGCGCTTCACACGCTCCAGCTCGCGCTTGGCGCGGTTGACGTCGGCGATGTTGGTGCGCTCGTGGGCCAGCAGGTGCTTGGCGTAGGTCCAGCCCTTGTTCTCCTCGCCGATCAGGTTTGCGGCCGGCACCACCACGTCGTCGAACCAGACCTCGTTCACCTCGTGCTCGCCGTCCATCAGGATGATGGGCCGCACGGTGATGCCCGGGGTCTTCATGTCGATCAGCAGGAAGCTGATGCCGGTCTGCGGCTTGCCTTCGTTGCTGGTGCGCACCAGGCAGAAGATCCATTCGCCGTACTGGCCCAGCGTGGTCCAGGTCTTCTGGCCGTTCACCACGTAGGTGTCGCCGCGGCGTTCGGCGCGGCACTTCAGCGACGCCAGGTCCGAACCCGAACCCGGTTCGCTGTAGCCCTGGCTCCACCAGACCTCGCCGCTGGCGATGCCGGGCAGGAAGCGCTTGTGCTGCTCGGGCGTGCCGAAGGCCATGATCACCGGCGCCACCATCACCGGGCCGAAGGGGATCACGCGCGGCGCGCAGGCCAGCGCACATTCCTCCTCGAACAGGTGCTTCTGGATCGCGTTCCAGCCCGGCCCGCCGAAGGCCGCCGGCCAGCCCCAGCCGAGCCAGCCCTTCTTGCCCAGGATCTTGGCCCAGCGCTGGTGGTCGTCGCGACTGAGGCGCAGCGAGTGGCGCACCTTGTGCGCGATGTCGGCCGGCAGGTTCTCGGCCACCCACTGCCGGATTTCGTGCCGGAACGCGAGTTCCTCGGGCGTGAAGTTCAGGTCCATGCGGGCGTGTCTTTCAGGGCTCGTGGTCTTGGGTTGCCCGGCTTTTTAGCACGACCGTTCGCAAAAGCCCTGTCCCTGCTGGGACAGGCCCGGGCGCGGTCAGCGCAGTTCCAGGCGCATCACGTCGTTCTCGCGCTTCATCTGCAGCCGCGACAGGAAGCTGTTGCCCAGCAGCACCACGGGCATCGGCGTGGGCAGCACCACGGCCGCCACGTTGGCGAGCTCGACGTCGCCCACGCGCACGCTGGACAGCGTGACCACCGCCACCGGCACCGCGCCGTTGGCGGTCTGCGTCATGCCGCGCTGGGCGTTGCTCAGGTCCAGTCCGATGCGCGTGGCATCGTCCTTGCCAATGGCGATCATGGTCGCACCGGTGTCGACGACGAAGCGCACCGGCTTGCCGTTGATCGCGCCGGCGCTGCTGAAGTGGCCGCCCGGCCCCGCCACCAGCACGATCTCGCGCCCGCCGGCCGAGCGCGGCGCCATCGCGCCCAGCTGCACGGGTGTGGCGCCCACGGTCAGCGCGAAGGACTTGCCGCCGTGCTCCAGCTGCGCCTGGTCGCCGGCCCAGCTGCGCAGCTTCACGCCGGCCACCGTCTGGCCGACCGCGGCGGTGTAGGGCGTGCCGTCGATCACCAGCAGCGCGCGCTCGCCCATGCGGCCGGCGAGCACCACGCTCTGCGCCGACGCCGCGCCGGCCGCGACCAGCAGCAGCAGCGCGGCCGCGCAGCGGCTCAATCGCGGAAGTTGTTGAACGACAACGGCCATTCGTGCAGTTCCTTGCGCAGCAGCACGATGGCCTGCTGCAAGACATCGCGTTTGGGGCCGCTGACGCGCAGGGCGTCGCCCTGGAAAGCGGCCGTGACCTTCAGCTTGGCAAGCTTCAGGGCCTGCTGCATCTTCTTCGCGGTGTCGGCGTCGACCCCGCTCTTCACGCTCACCGCGAGCTTGAGCTTGTCGTGGCTCATCTTCTGGGGTGTGCCGGAGAAATCGAGGAATCGCACGTCCACGCCGCGCTTGGCCAGGCGTTGCACGAGCACGTCGCGCACCTGCTCGAGCTGGAAATCGCTGTCGGCCCACAGCGTGAGCTCGCGCGTCTTCGGGGTGGGCGAGGCCAGTTCGACCTGCGCGCTGCTGCCCTTGAAGTCGAAGCGCGTGCCGATCTCCTTGTTGGCCTGGTCGACGGCGTTCTTCAGCTCGACCAGGTCGGGTTCGATGACGGCGTCGAAACTGGGCATGGGCTCATCAGGATGCCCGAGAATTCTTGCATGACGAACCTGCCCTCGCCACTGAGCGTGCAACAACGTGCGAGCCTGCGCGAACACAACACCTTCGGCCTGCCGGCCGTGGCGCGCACGCTGGTGCGCATCACCAGCGACGCCGACGTGCGCCGCGTGGTGGACCATCCGGACTACGGCCGCGCCCCCAAGCTGGTGCTGGGCGGCGGCAGCAACCTGGTGCTGACGCGCGACGTCGACGCGGTGGTGCTGAAGGTGGAGATCGCCGGCCTGCGCCTGGTGCGCGAGGACGCCGACGCCTGGATCGTCGAAGCCGGCGCCGGCGAGAGCTGGCACGGCCTCGTGGCCTGGACCATCGAACACGGCATCCCGGGCCTGGAGAACCTGGCGCTGATCCCCGGGTCGGTGGGCGCCGCGCCGGTGCAGAACATCGGTGCCTACGGCGTGGAGCTGAAGGACCGCTTCGAGTCCCTGGACGCGGTGGATCTGGTCACCGGCCGCAGCGTGACGCTGGACGCTTCGATCTGCCGCTTCGGCTACCGCGACAGCGTGTTCAAGCAGGCGCTGGCGGGCAAGAGCGTGATCACGCGCGTGCGCTTGCGCCTGCCCAAGCCCTGGCAGTCGGTGCTCGGCTACCTGGATCTGGAGCGCAAGATCGCCGAGACCGGCGTCACGCAGCCCGACGCGCGCACCGTGTTCGACTGGATTTGCGCGATCCGCCGCGCCAAGCTGCCCGACCCGGCGCAGATCGGCAACGCCGGCAGCTTCTTCAAGAACCCGGTGGTCACCGAGGAGCAGTGCAAGGACATCATCGGCCGCGACCCCGAGATCGTGCACTACCCCATGCCCGACGGCAGCGTGAAGCTGGCGGCCGGCTGGTTGATCGACGCCTGCGGCTGGAAGGGCAAGACGGTGGGACGCGCCGGTGTCTACGAGAAGCAGGCGCTGGTGCTGGTGAACCGCGGCGGCGCCACCGGCGCCGAGGTGGTGACGCTGGCGCGCGCGATCCAGGAATCGGTGTACGGGCGCTTCGGCATCCGGCTGGAGCCGGAGCCCGTCATCGTGTGAGGCCCAGGGCCTCCACCGCCTGCTGCGTCTGGCGCAGCTGATCCTCGAAGCGCTGCACCAGGCGCGCGATCTCGTGCGCCGGCAGGTGGGCGGCGCCCTCCTGCAGCGACTCCGCCGTGGCCGCCAGCCCCGCCAGGCCCAGGTTCAGCGCCGCCCCCTTGGCGGCGTGCGCGTTCACGCGCAGCTCCAGCGGCTGGGCATCGCGCACGGCGGCGCGCAGCCGCTGCACGGTGTCGGGACCCTGTTCCAGGAACGCGGCGATCATGCCGGCCAGCCGTTCGCGCGGCATCGCCTGCAGGGCCATCGACACCACGCCCTCGTCAACCAGCGGCGGCGCGGTGGTGCGGGCCGAGGGCGGCGTCGGCGTGCGCGACGCCTGCCCGAGCGGCGCCGCCGGCGGCAGCCCGGCCGGGCCGAACAGCCGGCGCAGCAGCGCGGCCAGCTTGTCCGGGCTGACCGGCTTGGTCAGGAAGTCGTTCATGCCGGCCACCAGGCAGCGCTCGCGGGTCTCCTCGAAGGCGTCGGCCGTCAGCGCGACGATGGGCAGCGTGGAGATTGCGGGGTCGCTCTCGGCGCGGATGGTGCGCGTGGCGGCCACGCCGTCCATCACCGGCATGTGCAGGTCCATCAGCACCAGGTCGAAGGGCCGCTGGCGCGCGGCCTGCACCGCCTCGTGCCCGTTGGTGGTGAAGTGCGCCTCGTGGCCCATGCCCTCCAGCAGCGCGGCCATGTACTGGCGGTTCACGGGATGGTCTTCGGCCACCAGCACCTGCAGCGCGCGCGCCGCCAGCCGGGTGGTGCTGGCGCCCGGGGCGGGTGCCGGCTCGGGTGCCGCCGCGACCAGCGGCATGTGGAACGTGAAGCGGCTGCCGCTGCCGGGCTTGCTGGTGACGCCGATGTCGCCGTCCATCAGCCGCGCCAGGTTGCGGCTGATCTCCAGGCCCAGGCCGCTGCCGCCGTGGCGGCGCGAGCGCGAGCTGTCGCCCTGCACGAAGCGGTTGAAGATCTGCCCGATCGTCGCCTCGTCCATGCCGACGCCGTTGTCGGTGACGATGAACTCCAGCGTCGGCCGGCCGTTGCGGTCGTGCGCCCCGCGCACGTCCAGCACCACGGCGCCGTGGTCCGAGAACTTGATCGCGTTTGACAGCAGGTTGAACAGCACCTGCTTCACGCGCGTGGCGTCCAGCGTCACGCGCTCGGGCACGCCGGGGTCGGCGTCGATGTGCAGCGCCAGCCGCTTGGCCATCGCCTGCGGGCGCATCAGGGCCTCCACGTCGCGCAGCAGCGCGCGGAGCTCCACCGCAGCCGGCGCCAGGGTCATGCGGCCGCTTTCCAGCTGCGACATGTCGAGGATGTCGTTCAGCAGCGCCAGCAGGTGGTCGGCCGATTCGGTGGCGGTGCGCAGGTAGTCGATCTGCTTGGGCGTGAGCCCGGTCTCGCGCAGCAGCGAGAGCATGCCCATCAGGCCGTGGAAGGGCGTGCGGATCTCGTGGCTCATGTTGGCCAGGAACGCGCTCTTCGCCGCGCTGGCGCCCTCGGCCAGCCGGCGCGCCTCGCGCAGGCTGGCGGCCAGCTCCTCCAGCACCAGGCGCCGCTCGTGCAGCTGGCGCAGCTGGCGCACCGCGATGCCGGCGAAGGCCAGCGCCAGCAGCGACAGGAACACGGTCAGCCCCAGTCCGAGGTGGCTCTGGTCGCGCGCGGTCTGGGCGCGCTGGTCGAGGTCGGCCGACAGGCGCCGGCCGATGTCGCGCATGAGCTCGTGCAGCGGCTGGTCGAGCGCGGCCAGCACCGGGTTCAGCGCCACGATGGTGGCGCGGTCGACGGGCCGGCCGGCGTCGGCCGGCAGCGCACGGTCGGCCTGGCCGAGGAAGTCGTCGATGCGCCCCAGCACCTGCTGGTAGGCGGGGTCGTCGCCCAGCAGCTGGCGTGTGCGGGCGCCGCGCAGCGGGGCCAGCCGTTCGACCCACGACACGTAGCCGCGGCGCAGCGCCGGTGCGTCCAGCGGCACGGTCTCGTCGGCAGCGATGCGCCAGCGCTCGCGCAGGCGCAGGTACTCGGTCTCGGCCTCGAACAGGGCGATCAGCCGGTGGTCGGTGCCGGCGTCGAACGACTGGCGCAGCAGCGAGAACTGGCGCGCCTGCACCAGCACCACCGCCAGCAGCGCCAGCACCAGCCCGGCGCCCACCAGACCCAGCCACGACGGCCGCCAGCTGCGCGGGCGGCCGCGCGCGGGGGCGGTGTCGGACGCGGCGGTGGCGGCGTTCACGCGGTCACTGCCCCTGCTGCAGCATGTCGCCCAGGTCCAGGCCCGTCAGCGCCTTGGCGCCGCGCGCCAGCCACAGCATCAGCGCCATCATCATCAGCATCGACGGCACGGCGATGATCGGGTAGCTCAGCGCGGTGAGCCGCCCCAGCTCGTGGTTGAAGGCCTCGGTGCCGGCCGGGCTGGTCACCACCCAGCGCGTGAGGATGAAGTTGGCCACCGCCGAGAAGAAGAAGGTGCCGGCCAGCAGCACGGTGCCGATGCGCAGCCGCTGCTCGAACGCCTCGGTGGCGTCGCGCTCCTCGAGGGCCTTGTGCACCTTGTCGACGTCGAACAGGCTGGCGTTGAACACCAGCAGCCGGATCAGCGGCGAGCGTGTCCAGGCCGAGCCGAAGATCACGAGGCCGATCAGCGTCGGCACCGCGGCTTCCTTCACCGCCAGCCACCAGGCGTCGAGCTCGAGCAGGCCGATGCCGCCGGTGAGCAGCGTGCTCACCACGCCCAATGCGGCCAGCCAGTTCAGCTTGCGGCGGCGCGCGAAGTCCCAGAGACCCCAGCCCAGCGGCAGCGCCAGCGCCAGCAGCAGCGCGCCGGTGGTCCCCAGGCGGTCCTTGCCGCTGAGGTAGTTCAGGATCAGGGCCGGCACGACGATCGTGACGGCGATCTCGAGCAGGGGATTGGGCTTCTTGTCGGAACTCATCGGACGGGCGGGGCGAGGAAGCGTCGATTGCATCACAGTGGCCGTGCCCCGCCGCCCGGCCCTTGCTCAGGCCCTACTGCAACTGCAGGGCGCGCAGGCGGTCGAGCTTGGCCGAGTACAGCTTCTGGCTCGACATCGTCGTGCTGTAGTCCTTGGCCTGCTGCAGGTGCTCGGTGGCCTTGATGCTGTTGCCCATCTGCGCGTAGGCCTGGGCCAGCCAGAAGTGCACCTCGTGCTGGAAGGGCTGGCGCCGCAGTTCGCGTTCGAACAGGTCGCGCGCCTCGGCGGCTCGGCCCGCCTGCAGCGCCTGGCGGCCGGCCTCGAGGAAGTGGAACGGCGGGTAGGGCTGCAGCGCCTTCAGCTGCGCCGCCACCTGGTCGGCCTCGGCCGTGCGGCCGGTGTTGCGCAGCACCAGCACCAGGTTGGACAGCGCGGCGGTGTTCTCGGGCTCGCGCGCCAGCGCGTAGCGCAGCGCCTCCTCGGCGGCGGCCTGCTGGCCGCGCCGCATGTAGATGACCGCCAGCGTGTTCACCGCGCTGGCGTGCGCCGGGTCCTGCATCAGCGCCGCGCGGGCCCAGGCGTAGGCGTCGTCGTTGCGGCCGTCGGCCAGCGTCTCGGCGGCGCGGTTGTTCATGTACATCGCGATCACCGTCTGCTCGGTCAGCGGCACGGCGCTGTGGCCGGTGAGCTCGCGCGTCGGCAGGAAGTCGACCACCAGGTCGTGCGCGCCCCAGATCGGGCGTTCGCCCATGTGGGCCATCATGATGTTGACGTGGCCGTTCTCGAGCGTGAGGCCGCCGGCACGGGTGTACTGCGGGTCGAGCATCACCGCGCGGAAGGTGATGGGCAGGCCCAGGTGGCGCGCGAAGGCGCCCGTCATCAGCACCAGCGACAGGCAGTTGCCGGAGCGCGAGTCGAAGGTCTCGGCCGCGTTGCCGGTGCGCTCGGCGTCGTAGGCCAGGCGCAGCTGGCCGCGGTTGTGCAGCGCCTCCACCAGCACGCGCCGCGGGTCGCGGTGCGCGATGAGCTCGCGCAGCTCGTTGTCGGCGTAGCCGCGCATCGAGTCGCTGAGGGCGAACACGCGCTCGGGGCGGGTGTCCTCGCGCGACGGGCTGAACCACTCGTCGTGCAGAAGGACGCGGGCGTCGCCCGACCGTGTCGGCTCGACGGTGGCGCAGGCGGCCAGCAACGCGATGCACAGGCCGCCGACCAGGTTCGCCGCCCAGCGGCGGCGCAGAGGCTCGAGATTCATGAGGTGCCCCCCGCGAATGTGCGGCGCGGCGCGCCGCATCGGCAGCATCCTACGCTGCGCGGCGCCGGCTTGTCAGCCGGCCAAACCCAGGCAGCCGCGCAGGCGCACCGCGACTTCGCGCAGCGCGGCGTTCGGCGTGGCGGCGGCGAAGTCGAGCGTGCGGCGGGCATACTCGGGGTCGCTCTGCAGCCGTTCGACGTGCACGTGCACGCCGTGGCCCCTGAGCAGCCACTTCAGCTCGACGATCTCGATCAGGCAGTTGCGCGACGAATGACGGACGGGCACCGGGTTCATGGAGCGTGACGTAGCCCTGTGACGATCACGTTAACGTTGCCGCCCCGCGCCCAGCTGACACCCGATTGGGGAGCCGTCCCCAGAACTTCTCCTTGCCTTTCCCTTGCACATGCCCCAGCAAGCCCCATCTCCGCAGCCTCCGCCACCCCTGACGGCACTGGGTGCTCTGCAGGCGCAGCTCGACAGCGCCGGTTGGGCCGTGATCGACGCCCGCTCGCTGGCCGAGCTGTGCCGCCTGCCTTTCGGCGCGCCTGCGGCCTGGCTGCCGATGTGGCCGGCGCTGCCGCCCGACCCTCACTTGAGGGATGGCGGGCGCTATCGCCGGCGTCGCCATGGATGTTTCACCGTCGCAGAAGATGGCGCCGTGTCGCAGGTGCCGCACCGCGCCCACTGGCAGCCGGTGGAATACAACGCGCTGCACGGCGGTATCCAGCGCTGGTTCGAGCCGCTGCCGCCGACCCTGGTGGACGATCCGGCCTGGACGCGCCTGCTCGCCGGCCTGGCCGGCGTGGCCTCGCTGCTGCGCGGCGCGCAGACCTGGTACGTCGAGGCGCACCCCTTCCGCATCGACACCACCGACGGCATCGGCCGCCCCACGCCCGAAGGCGCGCATCGTGACGGGGTGGACCTGGTGGTGGTGCTGATCGTCGACCGCCACAACGTGAAGGGCGGCGAGACCCGCGTGTTCGACGCCCGCGGCCCGCAGGGCATGCGCTTCACGCTCGCCGAGCCGTTCAGCGCGCTGCTGCTCGACGACGAGCGCGTGATCCACGAGACCACGCCCATCCAGCCGTTAGCCGCCGGCCAGCCCGCCTGGCGCGACACGCTGGTGCTGACCTTCCGCCGCGGGGGCTTCCAGGGCCCTGCTGGAGCCTGACACGATGAGCGAACTCGCCATAGCCTACGCCGACATCGCCGCTGCCGCGGCGCGCCTGAAGGGCGTGGCGCACCGCACGCCGGTGATGCGATCGCGCTTCTTCGACGAGGCCACCGGGGCCCATGTGTTCTTCAAGTGCGAGAACCTGCAGCGCATGGGCGCTTTCAAGTTCCGTGGCGCCTACAACGCGCTGGCGCAGTTCAGCGCGGCGCAGCGCGAGGCCGGCGTGATCGCCTTCTCGTCGGGCAACCACGCGCAGGCCATCGCGCTGTCGGCGCGGCTGCTGGGCATGCCTTCGGTGATCGTGATGCCGCAGGACAGCCCGGCCGCGAAGCTGGCCGCCACGCGCGGCTACCAGCAGGGCCAGCGCGGCAGCGAGGTGGTGCTGTACGACCGCTACACCGAGGACCGCGAGGCCATCGGCCGCCGCCTGGCCGCGGAACGCGGCATGACGCTGATCCCGCCCTACGACCACCCGCACGTGATGGCCGGGCAGGGCACGGCTGCGGCCGAGCTCATCGAAGAGACCGGCCCGCTGGACCTGCTGCTGGTGTGCGTGGGCGGCGGCGGCCTGATCTCGGGCTGCGCCGTGGCGGCGCACCACCTGAGCCCGGGCGTCGAGGTCGTCGGCGTCGAGCCCGAGGCCGGCAACGACACGCAGCAGAGCCTGGCGCGCGGCGAGATCGTGCACATCGAGACACCGAAGACCATCGCCGACGGCGCGCAGACGCAGCACAGCGGCACGCTCACCTTCCCGGTCATCCAGCGCCTGGTGCGGCGCATCGAGACCGTCAGCGACGCACAGCTCGTCCAGACGATGCGCTTCTTCGCCGAACGCATGAAGCTGGTCGTCGAGCCCACCGGCTGCCTGGGCGCCGCGGCGCTGCTGCAGGGCGTGCTGAAGGCGCCGGGGCGGCGCGTGGGTGTGATCATCAGCGGCGGGAATGTGGACCTGCCGCGCTACGCCAGCCTGCTGGCTTCCTGAGGAGAGACAAAGGATGTCCGAAGAAAAGACCGCCGACAAGGCCACGGAGAAGGACGCGGCCAAGAAGGCCCGCGAGCTGGTCGACAAGCTGGTCGCGCGCGCCGCAGCCGAGAGCACCGGCAGCATCACGCTTGGCGGGCGCGTGTTCGACTACCGCGTGCATGCCGCCTTCCTGCCGGTGGGCGCGGATGGGCCCGACGGCGCGTCGGCCGAGCCCGAGGCCGCGATCATGGCCACCGCCTATCTGCAGAAGGGCGTGCCGGCGGCGCAGCGGCCGGTCTGCTTCGCGTTCAACGGCGGGCCCGGCTCGGCGTCGATCTGGCTGCACCTGGGCGCGCTGGGCCCCAAGCGCGTGGTGGTGCCCGACGACGCCAGCATGCCGCAGGCGCCGTTCGGGGTGCAGGACAACCCGCTGAGCTGGTTCGAGCACTTCGACCTGGTGTTCATCGACCCCCCGCACACCGGCTGGTCGGTGACGGCCAGCGAAGAGGCGCGCAAGAAGATGCTCTCGGTGGACGGCGACATCGACGCGCTGGCCGAGGTGATGCGCCTGTGGCTCACGCGCCACCAGCGCTGGGGCTCGCCGGTGTACCTGGCCGGCGAAAGCTACGGCACCACACGCGGCGCGGGCCTGGCCGACCGGCTGCTCGACCTGGGCGTGGTGCTCTCGGGCCTGATCCTCGTGTCCTGCGCGATGGACCTGCAGAGCCTGGTGTTCGCGCCGGGCAACGACCTGCCGTACTCGCTGTTCCTGCCGGCCTTCGCGAACACCTCGCAGTACCACGGCCTGCTGCAGGGGCCGCTGGCGACCTCGCCCGCGGCGGCGCGCGAGGCGGCCGAGGCCTTCGTGCAGGACGAGTACATCGCCGCGCTGCAGGCCGGCGCGCGGCTGTCGGACAAGCAGCGCAGCCGCATCGCGCGGCGCGTCAGCGAGCTCACCGGCCTGTCGCGCGAGCTGGTGGAGGAGAAGAACCTGCGCATCAGCGACGGCACCTACTTCTTCGAGGCGCTGCGTTCGCGCGGGCTCATCGTCGGGCGGCTGGAGAGCCGCGCCACCGGCCCGATGGCCGCCAGCCGCACGCGCGACTGGGAGTTCGACCCCGGCATGGAGGCCATCGTCGGCCCGTACACGACGGCCGCGATGGGCTACTTCGGCGAACAGCTGGGGCTCAGCTTCGACACGCGCTACCAGGTGCTGTCGCGCGACGCGAACAAGGCCTGGAACTGGAAGCGCAAGGGCGCCGATGCCGAGATCGGCTTCGTCGCCACCAGCGCCGACCTGGCACGCGCGATGCGCCGCAACCCCAACATGAAGGTGCTGGCCGCCAGCGGCCGCTACGACCTGGGCACGCCCTACAGCGCCAGCGACTGGTCGCTGGCGCAGCTGAACGCGCCGCGCGAGGTGCTGGCGCGCGTGACCCACCGCTACTACGACGCCGGCCACATGATGTACACGCGCCAGGCCGACCTGCAGCAGCTGAAGACCGACCTCGCGGCCTGGCTCGCCTGACGCTACAGCAGCCGGCGCAGTCCGGCCGGCAGGGCGGCGCTGAGCGCGGCGTCGTCGCGGCCGAAGGCGAAGTCGGCGAAGTCGAAGCCCGGGCCGACGGTGGCGCCCACGTAGGCCAGCTGCACCAGCGGCTCGGCCGCCTGCCACCAGCCGGCCGGCACCACGTGGCGCCGGCTGGCGCCGGGCTGCAGCGTCACGGCGTCGAAGCGCGACAGGTCGGGCGGCGCCAGCCACAGCTTCAGGCCGTCGCCTTCCAGCAAGTGCCAGACCTCGTCGCTGCGCACGCGATGCCAGGCCGAGAACTGGCCCGCGCCGAGCAGGAAGTCGATGGTCGTCAGCGCCGCGCGCGCGGGACGCTCGTCGTCCGGCTGCACACGCTGCGCGGAGCGGAAGACCTCGGCGTAGTGGCCGCCCTCCGGATGCGGCTGCAGGCCCAAGGCCTGGATCAGCGCCGCGGCCGGGTCGCGCACGTCGCCGACCGGCAGATCCCCGAAGCGCGGGTCGTCCAGCGCCCTCAGCACCTTGGCCGCGGCCTGCGCGGGGCTGTCGAGCTGGCCCTGCTCGTGCAGGCCGGCGAACTTCGCCCGCTCGGGGAAGCGATCGGGATCCGCGCTGCGTAGCTGCAGCTGCATGTCGGTGTCGACCACGCCGGGGGCCAGCGACACCACGCGCGCGCCGTTGGGCCGCGCGGCTTCCTCGAGCGCGAGCGACCGCGCCAGGTGGTCCAGCCCGGCCTTCGCCGCGCAGTAGGCCGCGCTGCCGGCCATCGCGCGCCGGCCCAGGCCCGACGAGATGAACAGCAGCTTGCGCGGGACCGGCCACTTGGCCGTGGCCTCCAGGAACGCCGCGCTGAGCACCAGCGGTGCCTCGAGGCCCACGCGCAGCGCGTTCGCCAGTTCGGCGGCGTTGCTGTCGGCCAGCGGCGCCGGCGTCGGGATCACGCCGGCGTTGTGGATCAGCGTCGCCGATGCGAAGCCCGCCGGGTCCAGCGCCTGGAGCCATTCGCGCAGGCGCGCCGCCAGCGGCAGCGGATCGGCCAGGTCGGCCTGCCAGGCTTCGACGGGCAGGCCCGGCGCCTGGCGCGAGATCGCCAGCACGCGGTCGCCGCGTGCCAGCCGCTGTTCGGCCAGCGCCAGGCCGAGGCCGCGCGAGGCGCCGGTGATGAGGGTGAGGTGTGGGGGCTTCATCCGCAGTCGGGGTGTCAGAAGGGGCAGGGGCTTTCGAAGACGCAGGGCGCGCCGCTGGCAGGATGCTCGAACGCCAGGCGGCACGCGTGCAGCAGCAGGCGCGGCGCCTGCAGCGGCTCCGGCGCATAGAACTCGTCGCCGCGGATCGGATGGCCGATGTGCCGCAGGTGCACGCGCAACTGGTGCGAGCGCCCGGTGACGGGCTCCAGCGCCATGCGCGTGTGATCGTCGGCGCGGGACAGCACCTGCCAGAGCGTGAGCGCGGGGCGGCCGTTCAGCGGGTCGACGATCTGCCGCGGCCGGTTCGGCCAGTCGACGATCAGCGGCGCGCTGATCTCGCCGCTGTCGCCGCTGACGACGCCCTCGACCACGGCCTCGTAGCGCTTGGCCACGCGCCGCTTCTCGAAGGCGTGGCCCAGGCGGCGCTGCGCCTCGATGCCGCGCGCAAACAGCATGAGGCCGGACGTGGCCATGTCGAGCCGGTGCACCACCAGCGCGTCGGGCCACTCGGCCTGCACGAAGGTGGCCAGGTTCCGGTGCAGCCAGGGTTCCAGGCGGCCGGGGACCGAGGGCAGGCCGGCGGGCTTCTCGACGACGAGCAGCTGGTCGTCGGCGTGGATCAGGTGGAACGAAAGCACCGCGCGAGCATAGCGGTGCGCTGGCTATCATCGTTCGCATGCGACGTCGCCTGCTGCTGCTGTTCACCCTGCTCGCTGGCCTCCCGACGCTTGCCGCTGAGCCGCGCGTCTTCACCCGCGTCGACACCGAACTCGGCGCGTTCGTGATCGCGGTGGACCCGGCGCGTGCGCCGGTCACCGTGGCGAACTACCTCGCCTACGTCGACGCGAGGCAGCTCGACGACGGCAAGGTCTATCGCATCGTCACGCTCGCGAACCAGACGCCGGAGACGGTCCACCGGATCGAGGTCGTGCAGTGGGGCCGCATGCAGGACGACAAGCAGCCGGCGCCGCGCCCGCCGATCGCACACGAGACCACCGCGGTCACGGGGATCAGGCACCTGAACGGCACGGTGTCGATGGCGCGCCTGGGGCCGGGCACGGCGACGGCCGAGTTCTTCATCTGCATCGGCGACCAGCCCGAGCTCGACTTCGGCGGCCGCCGCAACCCCGACGGCCAGGGCTTCGCGGCCTTCGGCCAGGTGGTGGCGGGCATGGACGTGGTGAAGGCGATCTTCGGCAAGGCGGAAGCCCAGCAATTCATCCAGAAGCCGATCGCGGTGCGCACGGTGCGGCGCCTGAGCGCGCAGGAAGCTGCCGGGCTGTCGCTGGCGCGCTGAATCCCTAGGCCTTGCACTTGACGCGCTGCCGCGGCCTGCGGCACATTGCGCACCTTCTTTCAACCGCACTCGAGGAGGCTGCCATGGCGACGATTGATCAAGCCCTCCTGTCGGCCCGCGCGATCTGACCCCATCAGACCCGGCCGCAGCGACACCTCGCTGCGTGCGTGTTTCCCGCCAAGCCCGAAGCCCCGTGCTGATGCCGTGACCTGAAGCGTCGCGGCCGACAACCCATCCCCCTGATGCTGCGTCCGCGCACCTTTGCGCGGCCGCGATGGTTCGTCCTGCACGGAATGCTTTGCAATGTCATTCGATTCTTCGGTTCTCTCCCGGCTGCGCGGCATCGGTCTCGCGCCGGCCCTGGTTCAACCGCTGGCGCGCGCGCTGGCCGACTTCGACGACGCGGCGCCGATGCGCGTGGCCGAGGTGCAGCGCGAAGGCCTGCTGCTGCACGACGGCGAGCAGGCGCACGAGGCACGCCAGCTGCCCGCGCTGCGCAACGCGCTGGAAGCCGAGTCCGACGCGCTCGCCGTCGGCGACTGGGTGCTGGCGCAGCGCAACGCCTTCGGCGAGTGGTGGGTGTGCGAGCGCCTGGGCCCGCTGAACCAGCTGGCGCGGCGGCTGCACGACGGCCGCGACAAGGTCACGCGGGTGGTGATCGTGAGCAACGTCGACACCGCGCTGGTGGTGATGGGCCTGGACCAGGACTTCAACCTGCGCCGCCTGGAGCGCTACGTGGCGCTGGTGCGCATGGCCGGCGTGGCGGCGGTGGTGGTGCTGACCAAGCGCGATCTCTGCGCCGATGCCGAACAGCGATTGGCCCAGGTGCGCGGGGTGCTGCCGCCGGAGGTGCTGGCGGTGGCCGTCAACACGCTGGCCGATGAGCCGCGCAGCGCGCTGGCGCCCTGGCTCGCCGAGGGGCAGACGCTGGTGCTGCTGGGCTCCAGCGGCGCGGGAAAGAGCACGCTGACCAACGCGCTGCTGGGTGACGCCGTGCAGCTCACCGGTGCCAACCGCGCCGGCGACAGCCGCGGCCGCCACACCACCACCGTGCGCTCGCTGCACGCCATGCCGGGCGGCGCCTGCATCATCGACACGCCGGGCCTGCGCACGCTGCGGCTCGACGGCGAGGCGCAGGACCTGGAGGCGGCCTTCGGCGACATCGCGCAGCTCGCACGGCAGTGCCGCTTCCGCGACTGCCACCACGCCGACGAACCCGGCTGCGCGGTGCGCGAAGGCGTGGGGCCCGAGCGCCTGCGCAACTTCCACAAGCTCCAGCGCGAGGCGCAGCGCGACACGATGACGGCACTGGAGCGCAAGGCGCAGGTGCAGCTGTGGAAGGCGCGCGGGCGCATGGCGCGCGTGCGCATGAACGCCAAGCGCGGCTGATGACGGCCTGCAGCAGCGCCAGGACCGTGGCCGAAGGGCTTACCGTGCACCGGCAGCGCCGGCTGTGCCACCTTCGCCTGCCGTCTTCGCGGGTTGCACCAGCGCGTCGCGTGTCGCCAGCGCGGGGAACAGGCGCACCCAGAGCGCCGCCACCAGCAGCGTGCCGGCGCCGCCCAGCACCACCGAGCCCACCGGGCCCAGCACGGCCGCGGTGGCGCCCGACTCGAACTCGCCGAGCTGGTTCGACGCGCCGATGAACACCGAGTTGACGGCGCTGACGCGGCCGCGCATCGCGTCCGGGGTCTCCAGCTGCACCAGCGTCTGGCGGATCACCACGCTGACCATGTCCGCCGCGCCGGTGACGACCAGGGCGACGATGGCCGGCACGATGTGCGTGCTGAGCCCGAAGGCCAGCGTCGCCAGCCCGTAGACCGCCACGGCGCCCAGCAGCACCGGCCCGGTGCGGCGCCGCACCGGCCAGCGCGTGAGCAGCACCGACATCGTCAGCGCGCCCACCGCCGGCGCGCTGCGCAGCAGGCCCAGGCCCAGCGGGCCCGCGTGCAGGATGTCCTTCGCGAACATCGGCAGCAGGGCGGTGGCGCCGCCGAACAGCACCGCGAACAGGTCGAGCGAGATCGCGCCCAGCACGACGCGGCGCTGCCACACGAAGCGCACGCCGGCCAGCAGCGTGGCCAGCGTGGCCGGCTCCTGGGGCGGACGCGTGTGGTCGTAGCGCAGGGCCAGGCACAGGCCGCACGCCACCGCGAAGAGCGCCGCGCAGGTGGCGTAGGTGACCGGCGCCCCGGCGGCATACAGCAGGCCCCCCACCGCCGGGCCGGCGATGATCGCGCCCTGCAGCCCGGCCGAGCTGAGGGCGAGCGCCCGCGGCAGCAGGGCGGCCGGCACCAGCATCGGGATCAGCGCCTGCTGGGCCGGCATCTGGAACGCGCGCACGCCGCCCAGCAGCACCGAGACCCCCAGCAGCAGCCCGCGCGATGCAAGACCGGCCGTCCCCGCCAGCGCCAGCAGCAGCGCCAGGGTCAGCTGCACGGCCATGCACAGCGCCACGATGCGGCCCCGGTGGTGGCGGTCCACCAGGTGGCCGGCCGGCAGCGCGAGCAGCAGGGCCGGGGCGAACTGCAGCAGGCCCACCAGGCCCAGGTCCCAGGCGGACGCGGTCAGGTCGTACATCTGCCAGCCGATGGCCACCATCAGCATCTGCTGCGCGGCCACGCCGAACAGGCGCGCCAGCCACAGCTGCACGTAGGCGCGGTGCGCCAGCAAGGCCGCCGCGCTCACGCGGCGGCACCCATGACGGATGCGCCACAAACCGCTTGAACGGCGCGGCGCGGAAGCAGGCATCCCTGATAAGCTCGAACGCACATGACGATGGAGACGCCCCGCCCGCACCCCGACGCGCCGAACGCCTTGCCGATGGGCACGCGCCTGGGCGAGTACGAGTTGCGCAGCCTGCTGGGGGTGGGTGGCTTCGGCATTGTCTACCTCGCATTCGACCACGCGCTCGAGCGCGAGGTCGCGATCAAGGAATACATGCCGCAGTCGCTGGCCGGGCGCACCGAGACGCTGTTCGTCTCGCTGCGCTCGCATTCCGACGCCGAGACCTTCGCGCTGGGCCTCAAGAGCTTCGTCAACGAGGCCAAGCTGCTGGCCCGCTTCGACCACCCGTCGCTGCTGAAGGTGCACCGCTTCTGGGAAGCCAACGGCACGGCCTACATGGCGATGCCGGTGATGCGCGGGCGCACGATGAAGGACGTGCGCCACGGCCTGGCCGCGCCGCCCGACGAGGCCTGGCTGCGCGCGCTGCTGGGGCCGCTGCTGGGTGCCATCGAGCGGCTGCACAGCGAAGGCGTCTACCACCGCGACATCGCGCCCGACAACATCCAGATCGAGCCCGACGGCCGCCCGGTGCTGCTGGACTTCGGCGCCGCGCGCCGCGTCATCAGCGACAAGACGCAGACCATCACGGCGATCCTCAAGCCCGCCTATGCGCCGATCGAGCAGTACGCCGATTCGGCGGCGCTGAAGCAGGGCCCGTGGACGGATTTCTACGCGCTCGGCGCCACGCTGCACTACATGCTGCTGGGCCACCCGCCGGCGCCGGCCACCACGCGGGCCGTGATCGAGGAAGCCTCGGCGCTCACCTTCGACAACTGCCCCGGCTGCAGCCCCGAGTTCCTGGCCCTCATCGAATGGATGCTGGCGCCGCGCCCGCAGGACCGTCCGCAGAGCGTGGCCGCGCTGCGCGACGTGCTCGACGGCCGTGCGCCGCTGCCAGCACGCAAGGCGCCCGCGCCCGCGCCGGCCGCCGAACCGTGGCAGCGCACGATCCGGCAGGACCGCACCGTGCCTCCGACCGCCGGCGACGACGACGTGACGAGGGCGATGCCGCCGCGCGGCGCCCATCACCGCGGCGCCGCTGCCGCTGGTCGATCCGCTGCCCACCGGCGTGCCGCCGCCGCCCGCGCCGGCGCCCTTCAGTGCGCCGCCGGTCGCCGCGCTGGCCGCGGTGCCGCCGCCCGCCGGCCCGAAGTGGGGCCTGATCCTCGGCGGCGCGGGCGCCGTGGCGGTGGCGGTCGGTGCGGTGGTGCTGTGGCCCAAGCCCGCGCCTGCGCCCGCGCCGTCGGCTGCCGCATCGTCGCCGTCCACGTTCGCCTCGGCACCGGCCCCTGCGCTGGTGCCGGCGCCGCAGCCGGCCCCGATGCCTGCGCCCGAGTCCGCGGTGGCTGCAGTGGTGCTGCCCGGCACGCCGAACGCAAAACCTCCGGTCGCCGACGCGCCCGCGCCGCGGCCGGCGAACACGGCGAACCGGCCCTCGCCGCCTCAGCCCCAGAAGCCGGCCCCGGGGCCGGCTGCCGGCACCGTCGCGGCCGAGAGCCCGGCACCGGCACCGCCCCCCGTCCAGGCCACGCCAAGCCCCGCGCCGCCGCCCGCCGAGCCGGTGCGCACGCAGCCGGTGGCGGCCGCCCCGGCACCCGCGCCGGCACCGGCCCCCGCCGAGCCGGCCGGCCCGCAGGCGGCGTGCAGCGGCAAGCGCGCGCTGGCCTATTTCGGCTGCATGGAGCGCGAATGCCTGCGCTCGAAGTTCAAGGAACACGCCGATTGCGTGAAGTGGCGCCAGGAAGCGCGCCGCACCGTCAACGAGTAGCCGGGCCCGGCTTGTCGCCTGCGCGACGCGGCCCTTGCGGGTAAGGCTCGATGACGGGCCTCGCGGCACGGGGTACACCTCGGTGGAACTTCGCCTGGAGCCCCGACTTGCCCACCGTCGACGACACCCGCCCCCATGCGGCGGCCTGGCCACGGCGCCTGCCGCACGAGCTGGTCACGCCCGAGACCACGCTCTGGTTCAACCTCGAGGTCAGCGCGCGGCGCTACCCGGCCAAGCCGATGTGCGTGTTCTTCGGCCGCGAGCTGGCCTACGCCGAGCTGCACCGCCAGGCCGAGGCCCTGGCCGGCTGGCTGCAGGCACGGGGCGTGAAGCGCGGCGACCGCGTGCTCGTCTACCTGCAGAACTGTCCGCAGTACATCGTCGCGTTCTACGCCGTGCAGCGCGCCGACGCGGTGGTGGTTCCGGTGAACCCGATGAACCGCGCCGAGGAGTTCGGCCACTACATCACCGACCCGCGCGCCCGCGTGGCCATCACCAGCGCCGACCTGGCGGGCGTCGTGCATGCCGCGAACGAGGCGCTGCCGCCCGACCGCCGCCTATGCGACGTGCTGGTGACGCGTTATGCCGACGCGATGCCCGACACCATCGCGCCCGACCTCGCTCCGCAGCCGGCGCTGCGCGACTGGCTGCTGGCCGAACACCCGCTGCCGCCCGGCGCCACGCGCTGGACCGACGCGCTCGCGGCCGGCCAGCGGCCCGCGCCGCCGCAGGCCACGCCCGACGACCTGGCGTTGCTGCCCTACACCTCCGGCACCACCGGGCTGCCCAAGGGCTGCGAGCACACCCATCGCACGCTGATGCCCAACGTGGTCGGCGGCAGCCTGTGGGCCCACCTCAGCGCCGAGAGCACGAGCCTGGGCGTGGTGCCGATGTTCCACATCACGGGGATGATGTACGGCGTGCTCGGCTCCGTGTACGCCGGCACCACCGTGATCATTCTGCCGCGCTGGGATCGCGAGCTCGCCGGCCGGCTGATCTCGCGCTACCGCGTGACGCACTGGACCTGCATCCCGACGATGATCATCGATCTCTTCGGCAGCCCGAACTACAAGAGCTTCGACCTCTCCAGCCTGCGCTACCTCTCGGGCGGCGGGGCCGCGATGCCGCATGCCGTGGCCGAGCGCCTGCAGGCCGAGTTCGGCCTCACCTTCGCCGAAGGCTACGGCCTCACCGAGACCGCGGCGCCCAGCCACGCCAATCCGCCCGAGCGCGCCAAGCTGCAGTGCCTGGGCATCCCGATCTTCGGCGTCGACAGCCGCATCGTCGACCCCGAGACGCTGGCCGAGGTGCCGAGCGGCGAGGTCGGCGAGATCGTCACCCACGGGCCCATGGTGTTCCGCGGCTACTGGGGCCACCCGGAAGCCACGAAGGCGGCCTTCATCGAGATCGACGGCAAGCGCTTCTTCCGCACCGGCGACCTGGGCCGGCGCGACGACGAGGGCTACTTCTTCATCACCGACCGGCTCAAGCGCATGATCAACGCCAGCGGCTTCAAGGTCTGGCCCAGCGAGGTGGAGCTGCTGCTGTTCAAGTGCCCTTGGGTGCAGGAAGCCTGCGTGATCGCCACCCGCGACGCCTACCGCGGCGAGAGCGTGAAGGCCGTGGTGGTGCTGCGCGCCGAAGCGCGCGGGCACGTGAGCGAGCAGCAGGTGGTCGACTGGGCACGCGAGCACATGGCGGTGTACAAGGCACCGCGCGTGGTGGAGTTCGCCGACGCGCTGCCGCGCAGCGGCTCGGGCAAGGTGATGTGGCGGCTGCTGCAGGAACGCGAGGCCGCGGCGAAGGTTCAGTGAGCGTCGCTCGTCACGCGGCCCAGCGCGCGCTGCAGCGCGCGGGCGTCGTTGCTGGCGCGGTGGCGCGTGAGGCCCATCTCGGCCAGCGCGTCGCGCCGGGCCTGGTCCAGCCGCGACAGCGCCGCCTCGGCCAGCAGCGCGCCCACCGACTCCAGCCTGAAAGACGGCGCCAGCCCCGCCTCCTCGTACAGCGCGCCCAGCCAGGGGTAGTCGTGCGCCCAGCCGTCGCAGTAGACGGTGAGTCCGGCCAGGTCGCGGTTCAGGACCCGCGCCACTTCCAGCGGCGCGTGGCCGTGCGCAGCCAGCACTCCGCGGCTGATGCCGTGCACACGCTCGGCGCCTTCGTCCCAGTGCGTCCAGTCGCGGGCCGGGCGCACCAGCATGCAGGCGGCGCGCCCGTCCGGCATCACGTAGCCCACTTCGATCGGATAGCTGCCGGTGCCGAAGCCGGAGGCCTCGATGTCCAGGACGCAGGGCAGGGCGGCGGGTGCGTGCATGGGAGTGCCGGTCTGTGCGGCATTGTGGCCGGCGACGGCGCGGCACACTGCACGGCATGCGAGACCGATTCGATGTCGTGATCGTCGGCGGCGCCGCGGTGGGCAGCGCGGCGGCGTGGTTCCTGGCGCGCACGCGGCGCGCCTCGGTGCTGGTGCTGGAGCGCGACCCGGGCTACGCGAACTGCGCGACCACGCGCTCCCTGGCCTCCATCCGCCACCAGTTCAGCACGCCCGAGAACATCCGCCTCTCGATGTTCGGCACCGGCTTCCTTCGCAGCGCGCAGGAGACGCTGGGCGTGGACGTGGCATTCCGCGAGCAGGGCTACCTCTTCCTGTCCACGACCGAAGGCGAGGCCGTGCTGCAGGCGAACCACACGGTGCAGCGCGCCGAAGGGGCGCAGGTCGCCCTGCTGGACGCGGCCGCGCTGCAGCAGCGTTTCCCGTGGCTGGCGGTGGACGACCTGGCCGCCGGCTCGCTGGGCCTGGCCGGCGAGGGCTGGCTGGATGCGCACGCGCTGATGCACGGCTTCCGCCAGGGCGCCCTGGCGCTGGGCGCCGAGTACCGCAAGGCCGAGGCCGCTGCCTTCGAGTGCGCCGGCGGCCGGGTGACGGCCGTGCGGCTGGCCGACGGCAGTCGCATCGCCTGCGGCACGGTCGTGAATGCCGCGGGCACCGGCGCCGCGGCGCTGGCGCGCAGTGCGGGCATCGAACTGCCGGTGCAGTCGCGCAAGCGCTGCGTGTTCCACTTCCGCAGCCCGGCGCGGCTGGGTGCTTGCCCGCTGGTGATCGATCCGACGGGCCTGTACTTCCGCCCCGAGGGCGAGGGCTTCCTGTGCGGCATCGCGCCGCCCGAGGCCGAGGACCCGGAGTGCCACGACTTCGAGGTGCCGCTGCCCTGGTGGGAAGAGCGGCTGTGGCCAGCGCTGGCGCACCGCGTGCCGGGCTTCGAGGCGGCACGGCTGGTGAGTGCCTGGGCCGGCCACTACGACGTGAACCTGCTGGACCAGAACGTGATCCTGGGCCCGCACCCGAGCCTGCCGAACCTGCTGTTCGCCAACGGCTTCAGCGGGCACGGGCTGCAGCAGTCGCCGGGCATCGGGCGGGCGTTGGCCGAGCTGGCGCTCGACGGCGGCTTCCGCACGCTGGACCTCACGCGCCTGGGCTGGGCGCGCGTGCTGGCGAACGAGCCGCTGCTCGAACGCAACGTGGTCTGAATGTCAACCCGGCGGCGCCACCGCCGCGCCCTGGATGCCGTGCCGCTGCAGCGCCGCCGCTACCGTGCCTTCGGACTTCGCCTGCTCGACGAAGGCGCGCAGCCAGGCCTGCGCCTCGGGCCCGCGGCCGGCGGGCAGGCCCATCGCCTGCTCGATGACCATGAAGCGCCCGGGCAGCAGCCGCAGCCCCGGCAGCCGGGCCGCGTCGGCCTGCAGCTGCTGCTTCACCCCGGCGGCGACGTCGGCGTTCTCGGCCAGGAAGCGGTCGACCACGCTCTGCGAGGTGACGGTGTGCATCAGCGTCGCGGCCTTCAGGTTGCGCGAGAGGTACAGGTCGTAGGCGCTGCCGCGGGCCACCATCACGCGCGTGCCGGTGCGATCGACCTCGGCGTTGTCGCGCAGCGGCGAGTTCAGGCGCACGAGGTAGCTGCCTTCGATCAGCACGTAGGGCGCGCTGAAGCGGATGCCTTCGCCGCGCTGCGGGTCCACCGCGAAGAAGCCGATGTCGGCGCTGCCGCTCTTGACGGCCTCCACCGACTTCGCGGCCGCGTCCACCACGACCAGTTCCACCGGCACGCCGAGCCGCGTGCCCATCGCGCGCGCCAGGTCGACCGAGACCCCCGTCACCTCGCCGTCGGCGCGGCGCGCCGCGAGGATCGGATTGCCGAGGTTGATCGAGGCGCGCAGCCGTCCCGTGGGCACCAGCGCGGCGACCGGGGGTGAAGGCGACGTGGCGCATCCGGCCAGGCCCAGCGCCGCGGCGCCGGCCAGCCACTGGCGGCGGTTGGGTGTTCCGTTCATGGGCGGCAGGTTGTCATGGCGCACGGCCTGCGCGCCTCAGGGCTTGCACGGAATGGCGGCGGGCCGCGTTGCGAGATCATCCGCAACCCTGAATCCACGCCCCGGAGCTCCACCATGACGATCACCCGCCGCCAGGCCCTGCTGCAATCCACCGCTGCCGCCGCGTCGCTGCTGGCCGGCCTGCAGGCCCGCGCGCAGGCGGGCGGGCCGCCGTTCGAGAACGTCAAGATCGTCACCGGCTTCACGCCCGGCGGCACCTCGGACACCATCTGCCGCCGCCTGGCCGAGAAGCTGCGGCCGGGCTACGGCAAGTCGGTGCTGGTGGAGAACCGCACCGGTGCCGGCGGCCAGATCGCCGTGCAGGCGATGAAGACGGTGGCGGCCGACGGCACCACGATCCTGCAGACGCCGATGTCGATGCTCGGCATCTACCCGCACATCTACAAGAAGCTCGCGTATGACCCGGTGGCCGACCTCACCCCGGTGTCGCTGGGCGCGGTGTTCGACTTCGGCTTCGCGGTGGGCCCGCAGGTGCCGGCCGCGGTGACGAACATGGCCGAGTTCTTCGCCTGGTCCAAGGCCAACCCGGGCCTGGCGAACTACGGCTCGCCGGCGGCGGGTTCCACGCCGCACTTCATCGGTGTGCTGGCCGGGCGCGCGGGCGGCGTGGACCTGAAGCACGTGCCCTATCGCGGCACCCAGCCGGCCATCCTGGAGATGATGGGCGGCCAGATCGCCGCCGTGTCCGGCCCGGTGGGCGAGTTCACTCAGCACATTCCCACCGGCAAGTGCCGGCTGCTGGCCACCACGGGTTCCAAGCGCAGCAAGTTCGCGCCCAGCACGCCCACGCTGGTGGAGCAGGGCCTGAAGGACCTGGCCTTCAACGAATGGTTCGGCTTCTACCTGCCGGCCAAGGCCGCGCCGGACCTGGTGAAGAAGCTCAATGCCGCGATGGTGGAGGCGCTGGCGGCGCCCGACCTGATCGCCGGCCTGGAGGTGATGGGTCTGGAGGCGAAGTCCTCGTCGCCTGCCGAACTGGCCGCGATGCTGAAGGCCGACCACGACCGCTGGGGCCCGCTGATCAAGAGCATCGGCTTCACGGCCGAGTCTTGAACGGCATGGGCGACGACGGCAGCCAGGTCGTCGTGCCGCCGTCGTTCGTGGCGCTGTTCGTGCCACCGGGCCGCATCAAGCCCACCGCGCCGCGCGAGGAGATCGCCGCACGCCACGAGTTCTGCGAAGACCTGGCGCAGATGCTGGTGGACCCCGCGCGCACCAGGCACTGGGAACTGGGCGTGACCGAGGCCGACATCCTGCAGCGCATGCTCGCCGGCCTGCGCGGCCCCGACGCGCCGGTGAGCGAGGCCGAAGCGGCGTGGGTGGTGCGGCGGCTGGCCGAACTGCTCGACTGGCCGGTGGACGGCGAAGCCTAGAGCCGCAGCGGCGCGCCTTCGAAGATGCGCGCGTCCATCGTCTGCAGGTCGCGCGCCACCGCCACCGGTGAGCCGCACACGGCCAGCACGTCGCGCTCGAGGTCGAGGCCGGGCGCGATCTCGATCAGCGTGAGGCGGGCTTCGCCGGCGCCGTCGCGCCGCATCTCGAACACCGCGCGCTCGGTGATGTAGCGCACCGGCACGCCGCGTTGCGCCACATGGGCGGCATTGAAGCTCAGGTGCGAGACCGCCGCCACCAGCTTCTTCACGCGCCCTTCCTGCACGATGCGCAGGCGCCCGCCATCAGCCCTCACCTGCAGCCCGCCGGCCGTGAGCGTGCCCATGAACACCAGCGAACGCGCGCCCTGCGTGATGTTGATGAAGCCGCCCACGCCGGCGATCAGCGCCTGCGTGCCTTCGCCGAAGCGGCTGACGTTGACGTTGCCCGCGGCGTCCAGCTCGGCCATGCCGAGCGCGGCGACATCGATGCCGCCGCCGTCGTAGAAATCGAATTGCGCGGGCTGGTCCACCACGGCTTCCGGGTAGGCCGATGCGCCGAAGCTCAGGCCGTCGGCCGGCGTGCCGCCGATCGGGCCGGCTTCCACCGTGAGCGTGAAGCCGCCGAGACCCGCGGCCTTGGCCATGGCACCCACCGCCGCCGGCATGCCCACGCCCAGGTTCACCACGCGCGGCCGCTGGCGCGCCAGTTCCAGGACCACCCGGCGCTGCACCAGCGTGCGCGCCTCCAGCGGCGGCTCGGCGAAGGGTTCGGCGTGGTCGCCGCGCCAGGGCTGGAGGTAGGCCTCGTTGTGCGTCTCGCCGAAGGTGATGCGGTGGTGCTGCCCGGGGTCGCGCGCCAGCACCACGTGGTCGACCAGGATGCCCGGCACGCGGATCGGCGCCAGCGCCTGGTGGTGCTCCACCACCTCGCGCACCTGCGCGATGACGATGCCGCCGCTGTTGCGCGCGGCCTGCGCGATGGCCAGCAGCTCGTGGTGGAAGGGCTCGCCGTGGCCGCTGAGGTTGCCGCGGGCGTCGGCCGCGGTGGCGCGCAGCAGCGCGCAGTGGATCGGGAACGACGGGTAGAAGAGCATCTCCTCGCCGCGGAAGCGCAGGGCCTCCACCCAGCGGCTGCGGCCGGCGGCCAGGGCCCCCAGCGCACGGCCGTTCAAGGCCGCGCCCTGGTAGCGCGGGTCGAGGTCGCGGCGCGGATCGACGAAGGTGTGCAGGCCCACGCGCGACAGCAGCCCGGGCTGGCCCGCGGCAATGGCCCGGTACAGGTGCGTGATCACGCCCTGCGGCAGGTTCCAGGCCTCGGCCTGCTCGGCCAGCGCCAGCGCCATCAGGCGCGGCGCCGAGCGCCAGTGGCCGCCGCAGATCGAGCGCGTCATGCCGGCGTTGCCGAAGTGGTTCACGCCGCGGCGGTCGCGGTCGCCCTGGCCGGCGGAGTAGACGAGCGTGAGGTCGCGCGGCCGCGCGGTGGCGATGAAGCGGGCCTCCAGCGCCGAGGTCACGGCTTCCGCATGGCCGGCGCCCACGAAGCCGGCGCAGGCCACGGTCCAGCCGTCCTGCACCAGCGCGGCGGCGTCTTCGGCGTCGATCAGGTTCATGCGGCCCGCATTGTGCGGCCGCGCCTGCGCGCTCAGTGCCGGCGTGGCGCCTGTGCCATGAAGCGGCAGCGCGTGAGTTCGAAGCGCAGCGTGCCCACCGGTGCCGGCTCGGCGCTGCGCACGAAGCCGTTCTTCACCAGCACGCGGATCGAGGCGGTGCCGTCGGGCAGCGTGTGCGCCACGATGCGGTTCACGCCGGCGAGCCCGAAGCCCTGGTCCACCAGGCCCTGCGTGGCCTCGGTGGCGAAACCCAGGCCACGCTGGCCTTCGACGATGCCGTAGCCGAGCTCCAGCACGCCGTCGGGCGTGGGCGGGCCCTTGTAGCCGCAGCTGCCGATCAACGCCCGCTTGCCGGTGAGGCCGCGGCGCAGCACGAAGCGCATCCACCACGGCGCGGCGGCCTCGCCCTCGGCCAGGCGCGCCAGGAAGAAGCGCAGCACCGACGCGTCCAGGTACTCGTGCGGCCAGCTGTCGGGCACCTGCGCCTGCAGCGCCGCGGCCAGTGCCTTCGGGCCTTCGAGCGCGGCGCGCAGCTGCGCCGCGCCGGCCACCGGCAGGTCCAGCCGCGGCGTGCGGATGCTCGCGGGTGGTGCCTCAGCGCCCGCCAAGCGCGGGCTCCTGGGCCGCGTTGCGCACGGCGCGCGAACGCAGGTGGTGCGTCGGGCCCACCTGGTCGGCGGCGATGTCGGCGGCGCTGAACGGCAGCCGCGCGAAGCTGCGCGTGGCGAACAGGTCGCGTGTCTGGTCGGCGCGGTGCGGCGACGTCGGCTCGGTGCCCTGCGAATACGCCAGCACACCCTCGGCCTTCACGACCCCGTTCACCCAGGTCACCGCCTGGATGTAGCTGGAGCCGACGAACACCTCGGTGTAGCCGGCGGCCGTGAGCGGCACGCTGACGTTGTCTTCTCTCATCGTGAGCTTGTTGAAGGTTCCCTCGAACTCGTCGCCGCCATGCAGCGCGATGCGCTGGCCCGCGCGTGTGACGCCCTGCAGTTCGCCCAGCGGGCGGCTGAAGTCGAGGCCCTTCGCGGTGAGATCGGCCACCGTGTCGGCCAGCGTCGCACGCAGCGTGTCGCGCGCGGCGCCATTCTGGACGTTGAGGTCGCGCGGTGTATGCACCGCATCTGCGGGGTCGAACGGTGTGGTCCACAGCGGCGTGCCGGCCGGCATGCGCAGCCGGCGCCAGAACTCGCGGAACAGCACGGCGCCGCGGCTGTCGGGGTTGGCGCGGCCGTCCCAGCTGCCCAGCAGCGCGCAGGCCGGCGCGATGTCCACCGGCTGGCCCGTCTTGGGCGCCACCACCATCGTCTGCGCGCTGCCGGCCTCGGGCTGGCAGGTCTGCAGCAGGTCCGCGGCGAGCGGGGCAGGGCCCTTGCCGGCCACGCTCAGTTCGGCTGCCAGCAGGCGGTTGCCGTAGACGATCTGCCGCATCAGGTCCAGGCTGTGGAAGCCCGGCTGCGGCGAGAGGCCGTCGGTCCCCGCCAGGCGCTGGTCGATCTGCGTGAAGGCCAGGCGCTGGCGCAGCGACAGCGGCGTGCCGCCGCCGCCCAGGATGGGCTCCAGCGCGTCGTCGCGCGACGCCGGGTGGGCGAACCAGGCGCTCTGGTTGCTGTTGGCGATGTAGTCGTCGCGGGTCACCGCGGGCTGCGCGGCGGTGGGCATCAGGCCCGGGGACTTCGCCGTCGGGTCCACCACCCAGTCGCAGGCGCTGCGCGAGCCGTCGAGGATCGGCAGGTTCACCAGGCGCAGCACGGCCTGCGCAGTGGCGCCCTTCACGCAGCCGCCGCCGGCCGCGGGCTGCAGCAGCGCGCGCGGCACGTGGGGCACGTTGCCGATGTCGGCGAACAGCGCCTTGCCGTGCCGGTCCACCGCCTCGGTGTGCACGTACGGGTTGCCGCCGATGCCGCGCAGCGCGGCCTCGATGTCGCCCACGCTGCCGGCACGCGCGATCGCGAGCCACTGGTCCACCTGGCGCATCAGGTTCAGGTTGGCATCGCGCAGGGCGTAGGCGGTGCTGGTGGTCCAGGCCAGGTTCACGCCGCCGGGCACCAGGCTCGGCAGCTGCACGATGGGCCCCAGGTGCGAGCGGTACAGCGTGCGCTGCTGCGTGGCCAGCGTGCCGTCGGGCTGGCGCACCTCGATGGACAGCGGCTGCGCCGTCATCGGGCGCTCCTCGCCGTCGAAGCGGTAGCGCGTCGGCGCGCCGGGCACCAGCGTCAGCTCGTGCAGGGTCTGGCGCATCGCCGGCGACAGCGTGTGCGTCCACGCCACGTCCTTGTTGAAGCCGATCAGCGGCAGCGGGAAGTCGCCGTTCATCACGCCGAAGGCGTCGAAGCGCCCGGGCACGGTGAGGTGCACCTCGTAGAACTGGTTGCTGCCGAACCAGGGCCAGTGCGGGTTCGCCAGCATCATGCCGCTGCCGGTGCCCGTGCCCTGGGCGCCGATGGCGTAGGCGTTGGACGCCGCGCCGATGCGGTGCGCCGGGTTCAGCTGCGCCAGCACCACGTCGCGGTCGAGCTTCGCCGGGGCGCGGCGCGCGTGCTGCGGTGCGGCCTGCGCGGCCGGCGGCTGCGCGTTGACGATGCCGCGGGCGAAGGCCGCGCCGCTGGCCAGCACGGCCTTGTCGCCCAGCAGGCGCAGGAAGTCGCGCAGCGCCAGCGGGCGCAGCCAGGCTGCGCCCTTGCACGAGCGTGGCGCGTCGCCGTTGATCTGCAGGTACTCGTTGTAGCCGGCGATGTAGCCGCGCAGCAGCTCCTTCGCGTCGGTCGACATCTGCTGGTAGCCCTGCGCCAGCGCGGCGTCGTCGAGATAGGCCTTGTAGAAGAAGTCGCTCTCCGCGTTGGGCAGCGGCGCGAAGGCCACCAGCGCTTGAGCGGTGGGGCCGAAGTACTTCGAGCGTTCGCCGTTGACCGTCACCACCTGGTCGGCCAGCAGGCACAGGTTGTCCTTCAGGTAGGCCTGCGCCACGCCGTAGCCGAGGCTGGCGAAGTCGTCGGCCTGCACGTGCGGCACGCCGTAGGCGGTGAGACGCAACTCGGCCTGGAAGGCGGGGGTGGGCTCGGGGGCGCCTGCGTCGTCGTCGTTGCTGCACGCGGCGAGCGCGAGCAGGGCGGCAAGCGAGCAGAGCGCCAGGGGAAAGCGGGGCATCGGGGGCTGTCCTTCGTGGGGTTCGGAACGAAGGGCGACTCTGGCCCGCGGGCCCCGGCGCGGTCTTGCATGTCTGCGACAAGCCATGGCGGCGCACCCGCCTACACTCGTGCCAACGAGGCTTCCAGGGTTGCGCGAATGTCGAGCTACGTCGAAGGTGCGCTGGTCAACGACGAGCGCATCGTGCACATCGGGCACATCAGCAAGTGGTCGCTGTGGCACCTCATCCTCTTCGGCGTGCTGCTGCTGCCGCTGTTCGGTGCGGGCCTGGTGCTGCTGGCGATCGCCTACGTGCGCTACAAGTCGGTGGAGCTGGCGGTGACCACCAAGCGCGTGATCGTCAAGCACGGCTTCATCAGCCGCCAGACCGTGGAGATGAACCTGAGCCGCGTCGAGAGCGTGCAGGTGGAGCAGGGCGTGCTGGGGCGCCTGTTCGACTTCGGCACGCTGGTCATCGCCGGCACGGGCTCGTCGCACGCGCCGCTGGCCGGCATCGCCGACCCGATGGGCTTCCGCAAGGCCTTCATCGAGGCCCACGACGGCGCACGCGCCGCGTCATGAAGCGCCACACCGACGCCCGCTACTACACGTGCCCGAACCGGCCGTGCATGGGCCAGGTGGCGCCGGTGCTGGCCGACAGCAGCAAGCGGCCGGTCTTCGTCTGCAGCCAGTGCCGGCAGACCTTTCCGCAGACCACCATCGACCAGGCCTGGCGGCTGCTGAAGATGAAGGAACGCTAGCCGGCTAGTCGCCGTCGGTGAACTCGACGCTCGGGATCCAGCCGCGCGCGCGGCGGGCCAGGCGCGTGGCCTCGTCCTCCGCGTCGAAGCTCACCGGCGAGTGCCTGAGCAGCGCGGGGTCGACGCCTTCCATCGTGTGGACGTTGACCACGGCGTAGAGCCGGCCGCCGACGCGGCTGGTGACCACCGGCACCACGCCGCAGCGCGCGCAGACGTGGAAGCTGGCGGTGCCGGTGCCGAAGGCGTACGCGGAGACCTTCGCGCGGTCCTTCACCAGCACGGTGAGCGAGCCGGTGGGGCACGAGGTCCAGACACCGCCGTGCTTCACGCAGAACGTGCAGCCGCAGGCGCGGGCCGGAATCTCGGTGGGCGAAGGCGCCCAGTTCAGCGAGTAGGCGATGTTCCCGCAGTGGCAGCGGCCGTGGATCAGCATCGAGGGCCTTCAGGGCTGGCCGACGACCACTTCACTGATCTGCAGCACCGGTTGCAGGTCGGTGTAGTTCGGGATGTCGGCCAGGATCTCCTTGGCGTGCGGCCCGAAGCCGGCCTGGAAGCTGTCCACCGAGTCGGCATAGATGTGGCACATGCCGACGTAGGTGGGCGGGTCGCCCGGCGCGCCGCCGGCCAGGCCCTTGTCCACCGTGTAGAAGAGGCAGGCGGCGCCCATGCGCGTCTTCACCAGCGGCATGTGCTTGTCGCGGTAGTAGGCATGGTCGAACCGGGCGCCGGGCTTGTTCGGGTACATCACGCTGACCTTGATCACGGCGGTTGTCTCCTGCAGTGCTGTGTGGGCCGCAAAGATACCCGACGCGGGCGCATCGCGCGCGCCGCGTGCCGGTTCACACGCGCGTGGTCTTCCAGCGTCCGCGGCTGAACAGCCAGAGCGTGAAGAGGCCCACCGCCGTCTCCGAGACGAAGACGCCCCAGAACACGCCCGAGTGGGCCCACCGCAGCGGCAGCGCCAGCACCCAGGCGAGCGGGATCTGGATCAGCCAGAAGAACACGAGGTTGATCCAGGTGGGCGTCATCGTGTCGCCGGCGCCATTGAAGGCCTGCACCGAGACCATCCACCAGCCGTAGACGAAGTACGACCAGGCCAGGATCGAGAGCCATTCGCCGCCGATCGCCACCACCGCGGCGTCGCTGGTGAAGAGCCGCACGATGCCGTCGTGCGCCGCGAAGAACACCACCGAGACGGCAAGCGTGAAGGCCATGTTCATCCAGCCGATGCGCCACACCGCGGCCTCGGCGCGTTCGGGCTGGCCGGCGCCCAGGTTCTGGCCCACGAGCGTGGCCGCTGCATTCGACATGCCCCAGGCCGGCATCAGCGTGAACATCATGATGCGCATCGAGATCGTCGCGCCTGCCACGGCCTCGGTGGACACGCTGGCGAGGATGCGCATCAGGAAGATCCAGGCCGTCATCGCGATGATCATCTGCCCGATGCCGCCCAGCGAGGTGCGGGCGATCTGCAGCATCGTGGCGCCGTGCGCGCGCAGCGCCGCGCGGCCCACGCGCAGGTGCTGGCTGCCGCGCGCCAGGATCCACAGTTGCATCGCCACACCCGCCGCGCGGCCCAGGTTGGTGGCGATGGCCGCGCCTTCCACGCCCAGGGCCGGCACCGGCCCCAGGCCGAAGATCAGCAGCGGGTCCAGAACGATGTTCAGCGCGTTGGCCACCCAGAGCACGCGCATCGCCGCCGCCGCGTCGCCGGCACCGCGGAAGATGGCGTTGATGACGAACAGCAGCAGGATCACCGCGTTGCCGCCCAGCATCCACTGCATGTAGCGGTAGCCCTGCGTCACCACCCATTCGTCGCCGCCCATCAGCCGCAGCAGGTCCTGGGCCCAGAAGATGCCCGCTGCCGCCACCGGCACCGACACCAGCACTGCCAGCAGGACGGCCTGCACCGCCGTCACCGCGGCCTCGCCGCCGCGCTGCTCGCCGACGCGCCGCGCGACGATCGCGGTGACGGCCGTCGCCAGCCCCATGGCCACCGAGTACAGCAGGAACAGGTAGGTCTCGGTGAGGCCGACGGTGGCGATCGCCGACGCGCCCAGCCGGGCGACGAAGAAGATGTCGACCACGGCGAAGGTCGACTCCAGCACCAGCTCCAGCATCATCGGCACCGCGAGCAGCAGCACCGCGCGCTTGAGCGGGATGCGCGTGTAGTCGGCACCGGTGCCGCGCAGGGCGGCACGCAGGTCGGCCCACAGCGTGGGCGAGGGGGCGCGCGAGAGGTCGGTGGCGTTCAGCGCGGGCCCACCACGGCGAACTCGGCGCCCTGCGGGTCGAGGCCGATCACGATCCAGCTGCCGCCAGGCACCTGGTGCGGGCCCATCAGCACCTGGCCACCGCCGGCCGTGATGCGTGCCAGCGAGCTGTCCACGCTGGCCACGTTGACGTAGTAGCGCCAGTGCGGCTGGGGTGCGTCGGGTTGTTTCAGCGCCATGCCGCCATCGGCGTCGGCGCCCTGCGCACCCGTGGCGAACAGCTGGTAGACGCCGTTGGGGCCCATGTCCATGGTCTCGCCCTTGCGCCAGCCGAACACCTCGCCATAGAAGGCGAGCGCGCCTTCCAGCGTGGTGGTGTTCAGCTCGTGCCAGCCGAAGTGGCCCGGCGTGCCCGGCGCGGGCGGCGGCGGGGGCTCCATCCCTTCGGAAGGCGTGCCCTTGAACAGCGCGAGAACGGCGCGCTGGGGGTCGCTGACGATGGCGAAGCGGCCGACGCCCGGTATGTCCTGGGGCGGCAGGAGCACCTGGCCGCCCAGGCGCCGGGTCTGCGCGGCCGCGGCGTCCACGTCATCCACCGCCACGTAGCCGGTCCAGCCGACGCGGGCGCCGCCGGCCTTCATCTCGTCGGTCAGGGCCATCATCCCGCCCACCGCGTGGTCGGCCGGGCCGACCATCGTGTACTGCATGCCGGGCATGCCGGAATCGCGCGGGACCCATCCGATGACGCTGGCGTAGAAGGCTTCCGCCGCCTTCAGGTCGGTGGTGTTGAGCTCGAACCAGACATGCTTGCCCTTGAAGTCAGCCATCGCGGGGCTCCTTGGCGATTGATGGACCGAAGGATTGCAGCACGGCCGTTTGACCGCGACAAGTCGGGTGGAGCCCATGAAAGCAAATGGCCCAGCCGATGAGGGCTGGGCCATGGCTCTGTCTGGCTCCCCGACCTGGGCTCGAACCAGGGACCTACGGATTAACAGTCCGGCGCTCTACCGACTGAGCTATCGGGGAATGAAGCCTCACATTCTAGCCTGAAAAAACTTGGGATCTAGAACGTGGCCTGCACCGAGGCCCGGAAGGTGCGCGGGGCCAGTGGGTACAAGTACACATGCCCGAACTGGTAGGGCGATTCCTTCCAGGCGCGGCGGTCGGCGGCGTTGTCCACGGCCAGGCGCCAGGTGAGGGTGGTGTCGCCGGCCAGGCGCTGGCGCCAGCGGGCGCCGAGGTCCAGGCGCGCCCAGCCGGGGATGCGGACGCTCTCGTCGTAGGGCAGCACGTGGCGGTCGCTCTCGGCGGTGACGCGCGCCTGCAGCACCAGGCCCTGCAGCCATTCGTCGACCCGCGCTTCGGCCGCCAGGCGCAGCGTGCGTTCGGGCACGTTGACCGGGCGCCGGCCGTCTGTCGAACGGTCGACGGTGGAGCCGCGCCGGCGCGGGTCCAGCCACATCGCACTGCCCTGCAGCGTGTAGCGCGAGATGCGCCATGACACGCCGCCTTCGATGCCGCGGTGGCGCTGGCTGCCGTCGATGCGGCGCTCGCAGGTGCCGGTGTCGGGGTCGCAACGCACGTCGTCCGACACCGGCCGGTCGATGTCGAACAGCGCGGCACTCGCATCGAAGCGCTCGCCTTCGTGCTTCCAGCCGATCTCGACCTGGCGGCTCTTCAATGTGGGCAGCGCTTCGCCGGCATTCCGGTAGCGCGCGCGGTTGGGCGTGACATCGCTTTCCAGCCCCTGGCCCCAGCTCGCGTAGACGATGGTCTTCGGGCCCAGGTCGCGGCTGATGCCGAGCCACGGCGCGGTGAGGGCCTTGTCGTAGGCCGTCGCGCGCAGACCATCCGGAGCCGGGCTGGTGCGGATGCTCTCCCGGTGCAGGCTCGTGCGCCGCACGCCGCCCCAGAGCTGCCAGTCCGCGCTGAGCCGGGCCGCGTCGCGCACGAAGAGCTCGGTGCTGCGCTCGTCGCGGTTGGTGTTCGCGTCGGTGAAGCCGGCCGAGGGGGGCGTCACGGCGGTGCCGTCGATGCGGCCGGTGCCGGCGATGTCGAAGATCTGGTCCTGGAAGCGTGCCTGGTAGCGCGTGAACAGCACCCCGGCGTCGATCTCGTGTTCGATGCCGCCGCCGCGCAGCCGGCCACTGGCCGCCAGCTGCAGCGCGCGGCTGGTGCGGCGTTCGTTGTCGCTGACGAACTGCCAGTAGGTGAAGGTGCCGTCGGGGGAAAAGCGATCGCACCACTGCGCGCATTCGTAGGTGGCGGGGTCGTAGACGCCGTAGGGGAAGGCCGTGCGGTCGTCGTTCTTCAGCCGCTGCTGCATCGCATGCGCCGTGAACTGCCAGTCGGTGCCGATGCGCTGCTGCAGCCGAAGCGACGCCGTGGTGCCGTCCATCACGACGGGCAGGTTCCACGGCTGGCTGTTGAGGTTGAGGCGGGGGTCGATGCGCTTCGGATCGGGCACGCTGTCGCCGAGCATGCTGAAGCCGGCCGCGCTGGCCTGGCGCCGGTGGCTGGACTCGACCTCGGCCTGCAGCAGCGTATCCGGGGTGAACTGGGCGTCGGCGGCCAGGCCCGCCAGCCAGCGTTCGCCCTTGGCGTCGCGCAACTTCGGATCGAGCTTCTCGTAGGCCGCGTTGACGCGCAGGCCGAAGCGGCCGTCGGCACCGAAGCGGTCGCCGATGTCCGCCGCGCCCAGCAGCGAGCCCGATTCGCGCGCCTCGAGCGTCGCGCTGCGCACGGCCGCGCCGGCGCGCTTGGTCACGAGGTTCACCAGGCCGCCCGGCGCACTGGTGCCGGCCTGCATGCCGCTGATGCCCATCAGCACCTCGAGCCGTTCCTTGTTCTCGAGCCCGAACGAGGTTTCGGCGTTGATCGGCAGGCCGTCGCGGCGGTAGTTGAAGCGGTTGTCCAGCGTGTAGCCGCGCGCGGAGATGATGCTCCAGTAGCCTGGCGCGTTGTAGGCGTCGCCGAGGCTGGCGTTCAGCGCGGTGAGGTCGCCGACCGTGCGCAGCCCCGCATCGGCCAGCTGCTGCGGGCCGTAGCTCGCGCCCTGCAGCGGCAGGCGCACGAGCGACGTGTCGCCGAGGCCGGCGAAGCCGGTGCCCAGGCTGCGCCCGGTGATGGTGATGGTGCCCGCGCTTTGCGCGAGGGCGTTGCCGGCCGCGAGCGCGGCGCAGGCGAGCCCGCTGGCCGCTGCGGCGAGGCGTGAAAGACGTGCGTGTCGACGGTGTGCCATCCTGTTCCTTGCAGGCGATGGCAGGTGGGCAAATCTGGCCGACGCGAGGCCACGAACGGGCCCCCGACATCAAGACTGCTTCCCTGCGCGAGGATTACCTCAATCAGGTTCAAAGGGACTGTCTCAGTCGACCATCGGCCTTGCGGCCGGGGCCAACACCCCTAGCGAAGTGCCCTGTGCGACAAGGCACAGAGCGGGCGCGATTATGGCGTGCGATTCATGGCCTCGGAAGCAAAACAGCCCGCACGCGGCGGGCTGTTGCGAGGCGGCTGCGTCGGTCAGTCGAAGACCGGCGTCTCCACGCCCAGCACCTTGTGCAGCTTCGGGCTGGTGGTGGTGTACTGCAGGTGCAGCGGCTTGTTCGGGAACACGTAGGGCGCGGCGCCGAAGGCGGCCAGCGCGGCCTCGTGGAAGCCGCAGAGGATGAGCTTTTTCTTGCCCGGGTAGGTGTTGATGTCGCCCACCGCGAAGATGCCCGGGATGCTGCTCTCGAACTTCTCGGTGTCGACCACGACCTGCTTGCGCTCCAGACCCAGGCCCCACTCGGCGATGGGGCCGAGCTTGGGGCTCAGGCCGAAGCACACCAGCAACAGGTCCAGCGGCAGCTGGCGCGTGACGCCGTCGCCGCCGGTGATCTTCAGCCTTGCCAGCCGGCCGTCCACTTCCTCGAAGCCGGTCACCTGGCCGATGACCAGCTGCATCTGCTGCTGCTCGCACAGCTCGCGCAGCTTGGCCACGCTGGCCGGCGCGGCGCGGAACTCGTCGCGGCGGTGCACCAGGATCACGCTGCCCGCCTGCTGCGGGCCTTCCTGCGCGAAGTGCAGCGCCCAGTCCACCGCCGAGTCGCCGCCGCCGGCGATCACCAGGTCCTTGCCGGCGAACAGCGCCGGGTCCTTCACGCGGTAGAAGAGCTGCGAGCCGTCGAAGCGGTCGAGCCCCTCGACCTTCAGCGTGCGCGGCTGGAACGCGCCCACGCCGCCGGCGATGAACACGGTCTTCGAGACGAACTGCGTGCCCTTGCTGGTGGCGACGAAGAAGCGGCCGTCGTCGCGCTTTTCAACCTGCGTCACCTCCTGGCCGAGGTGGAAGGTGGCGCCGAAGGGCTTGATCTGCTCGAGCAGCTGGTCGGTGAGCTGCTGGCCGGTGCACACGGGCACGGCGGGGATGTCGTAGATCGGCTTGTCGGGGTAGAGCTCCACGCACTGGCCGCCGGGCACCGGCAGGCTGTCGATCACGTGGGCCTTGATCTCGAGCAGCCCCAGCTCGAACACCTGGAACAGGCCCACCGGGCCGGCTCCGACGATGACGGCATCGGCCTCGATGGGGCCGTCGTGGCTGAGGGCGGTTTGAAGGACGGGCTGCTCGGGTTGCGGGTTCATGCGTGGGGGAAGCCGGCCGCTCTAGCGGACGAGCTGGTCCAGCTTGCCCTTGCGGTCTTTCCATTCCTCCGCGTCGGGCAGCGCTGCCTTGCGCTTGGTGATGCTGGGCCAGTTCTTCGCCAGGTCGGCATTGAGCTTGATGAAGGCGAGTTGGTCGGTGGGCACGTCTTCCTCGGGCAGGATCGCGTTGACCGGGCATTCCGGGATGCACACCGCGCAGTCGATGCACTCGTCGGGGTCGATCACGAGCATGTTCGGCCCCTCGCGGAAGCAATCGACGGGGCAGACATCGACGCAGTCGGTGTACTTGCAGCGGATGCAGGAATCGAGGACGACGTGGGTCATGGGGAGGAAGGTGTTCTTGGCGGGAACCAGCGATTTTAGGGCGCGAGGGCCTGCTGCCCGCTTTGCGCCGCCTCAAGAGTCCTGCTCGGGGGCAGGGCAGCGGCCGCGGCGCCGGCGCCCACGGTGACGACGGTGGGCCGGCCGGCATGCAGCACCGCGGCGGCGCCGAGGTCGGCGATGCGGTGCTCGCTGGCCAGCGCGTCGGGCCAGCCGGCGCGCGAGACCGCGAGGGCCGGGGTGTCGGCCGGCCAGCCGGCCTGGCGCAGCGCGCGGCCCAAGGCACCGAGCTGGCGGCCCGCCATGTAGAAGACCTCGGTGTCGGCGTGGCGGCCGGCCTGCAGCGCACCCTGCCGGGTCATCGCGGTGGTCAGGCTCACGCTGCGCCCGCTGCCGCGGCGGGTGAGGGGCCGCTGGGCGTGCGCAGCGGCGGCGATGGCCGCGGTGACGCCCGGCACCACCTCGCATGCGATGCCGGCATCTGCCAGCGCCTGCAGTTCCTCCTCCAGGCGGCCGAAGACGCTCGGGTCGCCGCCCTTGAGGCGCACCACCACGCGGTGGCTGCGGGCGTAGCGCACCAGCAAGGCATCGATGGTCGCCTGGCCGGTGCTGCTGCAGAAGCCGCGCTTGCCCACGTCGACCCACTTCGCGTTCGGTGCGAATTCGCGCAGCGCGGGGTCGGTCAGTGCGTCGAACAGCACCACCTCGGCCTCGGCGAGACGGGCCGCCCCACGCAGCGTGATCAGGTCGGCAGCGCCGGGCCCGGCTCCGATGAAGACGACCTTTGCGCTCACGCCGCAGGCTCCGGCCGGCGCACCAGCAGCGCGCCGCTGGTGCGGTGGCTGGCGGGGTCGACGACGATCAGCGCGCCACCCACGCGGTTGTCGGCATAGGGCGCCAGCGGCAGCGGCTGCTGCAGCTCGAACACCACCTCGCCGATCTCGTTGACGTGCAGCTGGTGCGCGTCCTCGGGCTGCAGCGTGTGGATGTCCAGGCAGTGCGTCACCTCGGCCAGGCGCGCCTGCACCCAGCGATTGCCGTGCCGCACCCAGTACTTGCGGCCCAGCGTGGCGGGTTCGGTGTCCAGCCAGGCGAGGGTGGCGGTGAAGCGGCGCGACGCCTCGAGCGTGCCCGGCGTGGCCAGCCAGTCGCCGCGCGAAATGTCGAGCTGGCGATCCAGCATCACGCCGGCGGACTGCCCCGCCTCGGCGGCCTGCACCTCGACGCCAGCCTTGCGCAGGCCGGCGACGATGGCGCGCTGCCCGCTCGGGAACACCTGGATCTCGTCGCCCACCTTCACCGCGCCCTGCGCGATGCGGCCCCACAGCACGCGCGGCTGCTCGCCGACGCCATCGCCTTCGCGCGCCACGTACTGCACCGGCAGGCTGAGGGATCCGCTGGTGGCTTCCTGCGCCGAGGGCAGGCTCTCCAGCAGCTGCAGCAGGCTCGGGCCGCGGTACCAGGGCACGTCGAGCGCTGCCGCGACGTTGTCGCCGCGCAGCGCCGACACCGGCACGATGCCCGCCACCTCGATGCCGGCCTCGGTGGCGAAGGCATGCAGCGCCTGCGCGACGGCTTCGAATGCCGGGCCGGGCTCGGCCACCGCGTCGAGCTTGTTCACCGCGAACACGATGCTGGGCACGCGCAGCAGCTGGGCCAGCAGCGTGTGGCGGCGCGTCTGCGGCAGCAGCTTGACGGGGTGCGCCGCGGTGTCGAGCTTGGTGATGTCCACCAACACCACGGCCGCGTCGCTGCCGGCCGCGGCCGTGACCATGTTGCGGGTGTACTGCTCGTGGCCCGGGGCGTCGGCGATGATGAACTTGCGCGCCGGCGTCGCGAAGTAGCGGTAGGCCACGTCGATCGTGATGCCCTGTTCGCGCTCGGCCTCCAGGCCGTCGGTGAGCAGCGAAAGGTCGATCGGCTCGCCGGCCGCGCGCGCGTGCAGGTGGTCCAGCTGGTCGGCCAGGATGGCGCGGCTGTCGAACAGCAGGCGGCCGATCAGCGTGCTCTTGCCGTCGTCCACGCTGCCGGCGGTGAGGAAGCGCAGCGCCTTGTGTTGTGCAGTGGCCGACATCAGAAATACCCTTCCTTCTTGCGCCGTTCCATCGAGGCGTCAGACGTGCGGTCGTCCATGCGCGTGGCGCCGCGCTCGCTGATGGTCACCGTCAGCGTCTCCGCCACGATGTCGGCCGCTGTGGCGGCATTGCTCTCCACCGGGCAGGTGCAGGTCATGTCGCCCACCGTGCGGAAGCGCACCGCCAGCGTCTCCACCACGTCACCATCCTGCGGCGGGGTCACGTCCGTCACCGGCACCAGCAGGCCCTTCTTGCGCACCACCGGCCTGTCGTGGCTGTAGTACAGGCCCGGCAACGGAATGCGCTCGCGGGCCAGGTACAGCCAGACGTCGAGCTCGGTCCAGTTGCTGATGGGGAAGGCGCGGAAGTGCTCGCCGGGGCGGATGCGCGTGTTGAACAGCGTCCACAGCTCGGGACGCTGCTCCTTCGGCTGCCACTGGCCGAAGCTGTCGCGGTGGCTGAAGATGCGTTCCTTCGCGCGCGCCTTCTCCTCGTCGCGCCGGGCGCCGCCGATCAGGCAGTCGAAGCGGTGTTCCTCGATGGCTTCGAGCAGAGACACCGTCTGGTGGCCGTTGCGCGACTCCAGCGGGTGCGCCAGCCGCACGGTGCCGCGGCGGATGCTCTCCTCGACGCTGCCCACCACCAGCCGCTCGCCCATCTCGGCCACGCGGCGGTCGCGGAACTCGATCACCTCGGGGAAGTTGTGGCCGGTGTCCACGTGCAGCAGCGGGAACGGCAGCCTGCCGCCGAAGTCGTCGCCGCCGCGGTGCTGCTTGAAGGCCTTCTCGGCCAGGCGCAGCACCACGCAGCTGTCCTTGCCGCCCGAGAACAGCAGCGCCGGGCGCTCGAAGCTGGCCGCCACCTCGCGCAGGATGAAGATCGCCTCTTCCTCCAGCGCGTCCAGATGCTGCTGGTCCAGCCCGGGCAGCAGGTGCTCGATGTTCGTGGCCGCGTTCATGCCGTCTCCCTCCGCGGCGGTTCGTTGGTCGTCACGTGCAGTCCGCATTCCTTGGCGTTCTCGCTTTCCCACCACCACCGCCCGGCGCGGAAGTCCTCTCCCAGGGCGACGGCGCGCGTGCAGGGCTCGCAGCCGATGCTCGGGAAGAAGCGGTCGTGCAGTTCGTTGTACGGGACGTCGTTCGTGGCGATGTAGTGCCACACGTCGGCCCAGCTCCAGTCTGCCAGCGGCGCGACCTTTTCGCGGCCCGATTCATCCATGCTCGTGAATGGCACGTCGGCACGGGCGCCGCTTTGTTCACGCCGGAGGCCGGTCACCCAGGCCGTGCGGCCGGCCAGTGCCCGCGACAGCGGCTCCAGCTTGCGCAGCGCGCAGCAGGCCTTGCGCAGCTCGATGCTCTCGCGCATGGCCATCGCGCCGTGGCGGCCGACGAACCGGACCACCTGCTCCTGCGGCGGCTCCCACAGCTCGACCTTCAGCCCGTAGCGGGCTTCGATGCGCGGCACCAGCGCCAGCGTCTCGGGGTGCAGGCGGCCGGTCTGCAGCGTGGCCAGCGGGATCGGCAGCGCGTGGCGCGCGATCAGGTCGGCGATCACCATGTCCTCGGCGCCGAGGCTGGTGGTGAACACCAGCGTGCCCGGGTGGCGGTCGATCGCGGCGCGCAGATGCTCCAGGGCGGCAGCCGCGCGCTCGTCGAAGCCCGGCCTGGCGCGGGCGTACAGCTCGATCGCGCTCATGCCGCCGCCTTCCCCGCGCGTTCCGGCGGCACCGTCTGGTAGTGCTGGCCGAAGAAGCCGAGGGCGCGCCTGGCGGAATCGACGTTCTGGTCGGCGCGCAGGCGCACCGCGCTGAAGCCGCAGCGCTGCAGCAGCGGCAGCATGTCCACCAGCACGTCGCCGGTGGCGACGATCTCGCCGCCGAACTTCAGGCGCCCGCGCAGCAGCACGGCCTGCGAGTAGGCGCGGCCGTCGGTCCACTTCGGGAACTTCAGCAGCACCGCGCTGCGGCCGGCCAGCGCGGGCGCTTCGGCCAGCACGTCGGCGGTGTTGTCGAAGGCCAGCGCATCGGCGGGCAGGCTGGCTTCGTTGAGGATGAACTGCATGGCGGGCGTCACTGCGCGGCGGCGGTGGAACGGCGCACGGCGTCGGCCGCCTGCCGGAAAGGCAGGGGGCCGATGCGGCGCGAGGTGTCGATGAAGCGCTCGCCGGCCTGGCGTTCGCGCAGGTAGGTGGCGATCACCGCCTCCATCACGTCGGGCACCTCGTCGGCGGCGAACGAAGGGCCGATCACCTTGCCGGGCGAGGAGGCGCCGCTCAGCGCGCTGCCGTCGCTGCCGGCCACGGTCACCTGGTACCACTCGCTGCCGTCCTTGTCGACGCCGAGGATGCCGATGTGGCCGCTGTGGTGGTGGCCGCAGCTGTTGATGCAGCCGCTGATGTGGAGGTCGATGTCGCCGATGTCGTGCAGTTCGTCGAGGTCGTCGAAGCGTTCGGTGATGGCGGCGGCGATCGGGATGCTGCGCGCGTTGGCCAGCGCGCAGAGGTCGCCGCCGGGGCAGGCGATCATGTCGGTGAGCAGGCCGATGTTGGGCGTGGCGAAGCCTTCTTCGCGCGCGGCGAGCCAGAGCGCGCGCAGGTCGGCTTCGCGCACCCAGGGCAGCAGCAGGTTCTGGTCGTGCGTGACGCGCAGCTCGCCGGCGCTGTAGCGGTCGGCGAGTTCGGCGGCGCGCTCCATCTGCTCGGCGGTCACGTCGCCCGGCGGCAGGCCGGGGCGCTTGAGCGACAGCGTCACCGCGCGGTGGCCCGGCAGCTTGTGCGCGTGCACGTTGCGCTGCAGCCAGCGCTCGAAGGCGGGCAGCGCCTCGGCGGCCGCCCTGGCGCCGGCCTCCGCCACGGCCTGCACCGGGACCGTGAAGCACGCGGCCACGCGGTCGAGCTCGGCCTGCGGGATGAACGACGTCGACGGGTCGGCCACCAGCGCGGCGAACTCGCGGTTCACGTCGTCGACGAAGCGCTGGCCCTCGGCCTTCACCAGGATCTTGATGCGCGCCTTGTAGAGGTTGTCGCGCCGGCCGTGCAGGTTGTAGACGCGCACGATGGCCTCGATGTAGACCAGGATCTGCTGCCAGGGCACGAAGGCGTTGAACTCGGTGGCGATCACCGGCGTGCGGCCCATGCCGCCGCCCACGGCGACGCGGAACCCCACCTGGCCGGCCGCGTCGCGGCGCAGCTTCAGGCCGATGTCGTGCCAGTCGGTGGCGGCGCGGTCTTCCGCGGCGCCGGTGACGGCGATCTTGAACTTGCGCGGCAGGAACGCGAACTCGGGGTGCAGCGTGCTCCACTGGCGCAGGATCTCGCAGTAGGGCCGCGGATCGACGTCCTCGTCGGGCGCGATGCCGGCGAGTGCGTCGGTGGTGATGTTGCGGATGCAGTTGCCGCTGGTCTGGATGCCGTGCATGTCCACGTCGGCCAGCAGCTCCATCACGTCGGCGCTGCGCGGCAGCGGAATCCAGTTGAACTGCAGGTTCTGGCGCGTCGTGAAGTGGCCGAAGCCGCCGCGCTCGGTGGCCTCGCCGGCGTCCTGCCGGTCGTGCTCGCGGGCGATGCGCGCCAACTGGCGCAGCTGGCGGCTGCTCAGCTCACCGTAGGGCACGGCCACGCGCAGCATCGGCGCGTGGCGCTGCACGTACCAGCCGTTCTGCAGGCGCAGCGGCCGGAAGTCGTCGCCAGCCAGTTCGCCGGAGAGGTGCCGCATCAGCTGGTCGCGGTACTGCGCGGCGCGGGCACGCACGAACTGGCGGTCGAAGTCGGTGTAGCGGTACATGGGCGCGAACTCTAGGTGGGCTTCTTATCTCGAGGAACTACAGAATAGTGTCGTGCTTATACGCAATCGCTGCTGAAGCCATGGGCTCCGCTTCCCCGCAGAATCCGCGGCCATGACCCTGCCGAGACTGTTGCTGGTCGCCGCGCTGGCCCTGGGCCTCGTGGCCTGCCAGACGGCGCCGCCGGCGCCCACGCCGCCTCCCGTCGTCGTCACGCCGCCGCTGCCCGTGGTACCCGCGACGCCGCCGGCGCCACCCAAGCCACCCCGCATCGGCCTGGCCCTGGGCGGCGGCGCGGCCCGCGGCTTCGCCCACATCGGCGTGATCCAGGTGCTGGAGGAGAACGGCATCAAGCCCGACCTGGTGGTCGGCACCTCGGCCGGCAGCCTGGTGGCGGCGCTGTATGCCTCGGGCAAGAGCGGCCAGGAGATGACGTCGATGGCGCAGACCATGGACGAAGGCTCCATCACCGACTGGGCATTCCCCACCCGGGGGCTGATCCGCGGCGAGGCGCTGGCGCGCTACGTGCGCGAGCAGACCGGCAACAAGCCGATCGAGGCGATGAAGCTGCCGTTGGGCATCGTGGCGACCGACCTGGACAGCGGCTTGCCGATCCTGTTCCAGCGCGGCGACACCGGCGTGGCGGTGCGTGCCAGCAGCTCCGTGCCGGCGGTGTTCCAGCCGGTTCGCATCGGCAGCCGCGAGTACGTGGATGGCGGCCTCGTTTCGCCCGTTCCGGTGCGCTTCGCGCGCCAGATGGGTGCGGAACTGGTGATCGCGGTGGACATCTCTTCGCCGCCCGACGGCAACGCCACGGGCGACGTGATGAAGATGCTGCTGCAGACCTTCGCGATCATGGGCAAGAGCATCAACCAGTTCGAGCTGCGCGACGCCGACGTGGTGCTGCGCCCGGCGCTGGCTGGCGTCTCGAGCGCCGACTTCTCGGCGCGGCTGCGGGCGATCCAGGCTGGGCGCGACGTGGCGCAGCGTTTGCTTCCGGAGATCCGGTCGCGGCTTGCCGCGCTCACTCACTGATCCGGGCGCCTGCAAAGAAAAGGCCCGGCGGGGAGCCGGGCCAAAGTACAACCTTCCACACGAGAGACCCGAGGCGTGAGCCCCGGGACCATCGATAGAGGCGCCGGCGTTCGGAGAAGTTCCGTCGCCCGCGCCATCTTTTTTCGCTCAGGCCGCCTTGCGGCCCTTCGTCGCGGTGGAGGTGGCCTTGACGGCCGTGTTGGTCAGCGCCGTGAAGTTGGCTTCGGCCACTTCGGAAGCCTGCTTGGCGGCCTTCTGCACGCTCTCGTAGGCGTTGTTGGCAGCGGCGACGGCCGACTTCACCAGGGCGACGGCGCTCTCGCTGCCGGCCGGGGCGTTCTTGACGGCGGTGTCGACCATCGCCAGCACCTTCTTCTGGCCTTCGGCCAGCGACGACTCGGCGGTCTTGGTGAATTCGGCGTTGGTGTCGGCCAGGATGTCGTACACGTGGCGGCTGTACGACGCGGCCTTCTCGGCGGTGGGCTGCAGCAGGCTGGCCTGCAGGTTCAGCAGTTCCTGCGCGTCCTTCACCGACAGCGCGGCGAGCGTGGTGTCGGCGGCTTCGGTCAGCGAGGTCTTGGCGACCTGCAGGTTCAGCTCGACGAGCTTCTCGACGCCTTCGAAGGCCTTGGTGGTCAGGCCGAACAGGGTTTCCAGGCTGGCCTTCTGGGCAGCGACGAACTGGTCAGCGGTGAACGTGGTGGTCATGAGGTATCTCCGGTAGGACAGGGGTTTGAACCTTGCTGCACCGACTGGGCGTCACGCCAGATTGCTGCGCTGCAACATGACCGAAGTATAGAGAGGCTGAAGCCCAACGCAAGAAACTTTTTGCTGCGCCGCAGCAATCTAGGGACGCCTTCCTAGAATCCGGCGCCGTGCGCGCCTTTCATTCCGACCACTTCGTGCTGCCGCTGCCGCCGGGCCACAGCTTCCCGATGACGAAGTACCGGCTGCTGCGCGAGGCGGCCGAGAGCACGTTGGCAGGCGTCCGCGTCACCGAGGCACCACCCGCCAGCGACGGCGAACTGGCCCTGGCCCACGAGCCCGCCTGGATCGCAGCGGTCGCCGGCGGCACGACGACGCCTGCCCAGCAGCGCGAGATCGGCTTCCCGTGGAGCGAGCGCATGGTGGAACGGGCGCGCCGCTCGGTCGGCGCCACCATCGCCGCCGCCCGCACGGCGCTCTTCGACGGCGAAGGCGTGGCCGCGAACCTCGCCGGAGGCACGCACCATGCCTACGCGCACAAGGGGTCGGGCTACTGCGTGTTCAACGACGTGGCGGTCGCCGCGCGCCTGATGCAGGCGGAATGGCACCGGCACCGGCACCGGCGCCAGCTGCTGCGCGTGCTGGTGATCGACCTGGACGTGCACCAGGGCAACGGCACGGCCGCGATCTTCGCGGACGACCCGACCGTGTTCACGCTCTCGCTGCACGGCGCGAAGAACTTTCCCTTCCGCAAGGAGGCGAGCGACCTCGACGTCGAACTGCCCGACGGCTGCGGCGACGCCGAGTATCTCGACGCACTGGACCGCGCGCTGGCCGCGGCCTTCGCCCGCCACACCGAAGGCGCACCAGGGTTGGCCTTCTACCTGGCCGGGGCCGACCCGCACGAGAACGACCGCCTGGGCCGCCTGAAGCTCACCGAAGCCGGCCTCGCCGAGCGCGACCGGCGCGTGCTGAACCTGCTGGGCGAGCGACGCATCCCGGTGGCCTTGTCGATGGCGGGGGGCTACGGCCGCGAGCTGGCCACCACGGTGGCCATCCAGCGCCGCACGCTGGAACTCGCGCTGGCGGCCTGGCGGGCCTGGCGCAGCTGCGCAGTGGAAGAATCGCCCGCATGAGCGAACCCCGGCCGACCCCGCTGCCCCGCACGCACTTCCCGCACTTCGAGACGATCGCCACGCGCTGGATGGACAACGACGCCTACGGCCACGTCAACAACGTCGTCCACTACAGCCTGTTCGACACCGCGGTGAACCGCTACCTCATCCAGGCCGGCGCGCTGGACATCCACGCCGGCGCCGTGATCGGCCTGGTGGTGGAGACGCGCTGCAGCTACTTCGAGAGCATCGCCTTCCCGCAGACCGTGCACGCCGGCCTGCGCGTGGCGCAGCGCGGCCGCAGCAGCGTGCAGTACGAGCTGGGCCTGTTCGCCGACGACGCGCCGATGGCGGCGGCCGTCGGCCGCTTCGTGCATGTCTACGTCGACCGCGCCACCCGCCGCCCGGTGGCGCTGCCCGACGTCCTGATCGCCGCACTCGCCCCGCTGCAGGCCCCCACCGAATGAAACCCACTCCCGAGAGCATCGCCGCGGTCGACGCGGCCATCACCTCGCGCCGGTCGCTGCGCGCCTTCTCCGCCGAGCCGGTGCCGCGCGAGACCGTCGAGGCCATCCTCGCGGTGGCGGCGCGGGCGCCGTCGGGCACCAACACGCAGCCGTGGCAGGTGCACGTCCTGACCGGACAGGCCAAGGCCGCGCTGTCGGCCGAGATCCGCGCCGCCTACGACGACCCGGCCCAGCGCGCCACGCACACCGAACCCTACGCCTACTACCCCACCGAGTGGCGCAGCCCCTACATCGACCGCCGCCGCAAGGTGGGCTGGGACCTGTACGGCCTGCTCGGCATCGGCAAGGCCGACAAGGCGCGCATGCACGAGCAGCACGGTCGCAACTACGCCTTCTTCGACGCGCCGGTGGGCCTGATCTTCACGATCGACCAGGTGATGCAACAGGGCAGCTGGCTCGACTACGGCATGTTCCTGCAGAACGTGATGGTGGCGGCGCGCGCGCGCGGGCTCGACACCTGCCCGCAGGCCGCGTTCACGCAGTTCCACCGCATCATCGCCAGGCACCTGGGCCTGCGCGACGACCAGACCGTGGTCTGCGGCATGTCGCTCGGCCATGCCGACCCGGCGGCGCCCGAGAACCAGCTGCTGACCGAGCGCGAGCCGGTGGCCGGCTTCACGAGGTTCCTCGAATGAGGCCGCTGCTGCTGGCCGCGCTGCTGCTGGCGCCGGCCGCGGCGGGCGCCGCCGAGATCGACGGCAGCCGGCTCGCCGCCTGGTGGGGCCTGCCGTTCGCCGGCATGCTGCTGTCGATCGCGCTGATGCCGCTGCTGCTGCCCCAGCTCTGGCATCACCACTTCGGCAAGATCACCTTCGGGTGGGTGCTGGCCTTCGTGCTGCCCTATGCGGCGTTGGCCGGGCCGGCGGCCGCCGGCGGCCTGCTGGTGCACACGCTGCTCGCGGAATACATCCCCTTCATCGCGCTGCTGGTGGCCTTGTTCACCGCGGCCGGCGGCATCTACGTGCGGGGCAACCTGCACGGCTGCCCATCCACCAATGTCGCGATCATGGCCGTGGGCGCGGTGCTGGCCAGCGTGATGGGCACCACCGGCGCGTCGATGCTGCTGATACGCCCGCTGCTGCGCGCCAACGACAACCGGCGCCACTGCGCGCACGTGGTGGTGTTCTTCATCTTCGTCGTCAGCAACGCCGGCGGCGCGCTCACGCCACTGGGTGACCCGCCGCTGTTCCTGGGCTTCCTGAAGGGCGTCAGCTTCTTCTGGACGCTGCACCTGCTGCCGCAGACGCTGTGCCTGATCGGCGCGCTGCTGGCCGTGTTCTGGGTGGTCGACCGCTGGTTCTACCGCCGCGAAGGCGTGACGCCGGCCGACCCGACGCCCGACACGCCGTCGTTCGGGCTCGACGGCGCCATCAACCTGCTGCCGCTGGCGCTGGTGATGGGGCTGGTGCTGCTGAGCGGCACCTGGAAGCCCGGCATCGCGTTCGACATCGCCGGCACCGTGGTGGAGCTGCCGCAGATCGTGCGCGACGTGGCGCTGGTCGGCGTGACGCTGCTGTCGCTGGCCCTCACACCGAAAAGCGTGCGCGAGGCCAACCAGTTCTCGTGGGCGCCGATGCAGGAAGTGGCCAAGCTCTTCGTCGGCATCTTCGTCACCATGGTGCCGGTGCTGGCGATGCTCAAGGCCGGCACGGGCGGCGCCTTCGCCGGCGTGGCACATGCCGTGACCGGGCCCGACGGCCAGCCGCTGCCCTGGACCTACTTCTGGTTCGCCGGCGGCCTGAGCTCGTTCCTGGACAACGCGCCCACCTACCTCGTGTTCTTCAACCTCGCGGGCGGCGACCCGGCCGTGCTGATGAGCACGCTGGCGCCGACGCTGATCGCCATCTCGGCCGGCTCGGTCTTCATGGGCGCCAACACCTACATCGGCAACGCGCCGAACTTCATGGTCAAGGCCATCGCGCAGGACCGCGGCGTCGAGATGCCGAGCTTCTTCGGCTACATGGCCTGGAGCGGCGCGGTGCTGATCCCGCTGTTCGTCGTGATGACGCTGATCTGGTTCCGCTGAAGGAGTGCTCTCCCATGGCTCGCCCGCACCTGCTGCTTGCCCGCGCGATCTTCCCCGAGGCGGTGGCACGCCTGTCCGGGCACTTCGAGGTCGAGGACAACCCCGACGACACCGAATACACCCCCGCGCAGCTGGGCGAGCGCCTACGCGGCAAGCAGGCGCTGCTGTGCACCGCCGGCGAGCCCATCACCGCGGCGCTGCTCGACGCCCATCCGCAGCTGAAGGCCGTGTGCCTGATGACGGTGGGCTACAACAACGTCGACGTGCCCGCCGCCACCGCGCGCGGCGTGCTCGTGAGCAATGCGCCCGGCGTGCTCACCGAGACCACCGCCGACCTCGGCTTCGCGCTGATGATGGCCACCGCGCGCCGCATGGCCGAAGCGGAGCGCTACCTGCGCGCCGGCCAATGGACGAAGTGGCGCTACGACCTGCTGGTGGGCAGCGACATCCATGGCGCCACGCTGGGCATCCTGGGCATGGGCCGCATCGGCCAGGCGATCGCGCGGCGCGGCCATCTCGGTTTCGGGATGAACGTGATCTACCACAACCGTTCGCGCCTGCCCGAGGCCGACGAGACGCCCATCGGCGCCCGCTACGTCGACAAGGCGACGCTGCTGCGCGAGAGCGACCACCTGGTGCTGGTGCTGCCGTACAGCGCCAGCAGCCATCACGCCATCGGCGCAGCCGAGCTGGCGCAGATGAAACCGACCGCGACGCTCACCAACGTCGCACGCGGCGGCATCGTCGACGACGCCGCTCTGGCGCAGGCGCTGCGCGAGCGGCGCATCGCGGCCGCCGGCTTGGACGTGTTCGAGAACGAGCCGAGCCTGAACCCGGCGCTGCTCGAGCTGCCGAACGTGGTGCTGCTGCCGCACATCGGCAGCGCCACCGAGCGCACGCGGCGCGCGATGGTGGGCCGTGCGGCCGACAACCTGATCGCCGCGGTCACCGGCACCGTGCCGCCCACCGCGCTGAACCCGCAGGTCCTGCCGCTGGCCTGGGGCTGACACGGCCCTGACACAATCGGTCCATGCCCGAATGGATCGTCCCGGCGCTGCTGGCGCCGGTGCTGTTGTTGCTGCTGTGGCTGGCCTTGCGGCCGCGCGATGAAGGCCCCGCCCGCGAGATCGAACGCCTGGAGCGCGAACTGCGCGACGAGATGGGCCGCCTGGGACAGGGCTTGCGCGGCGACCTGGCGAACTTCCAGCGCACGCTGCTGGCCCAGAGCGGCGAGGCGGCGCGCCTGCAGGCCGACCAGCTGCGCCAGCTGTCCGAAGCCAACGAGCGCCGCCTGGCTGCGCTGCAGGAAGGCAACGAGAAGAAGCTCGACCAGATGCGAGCCACGGTCGACGAGAAGCTGCATGCCACGCTGGAGCAGCGCCTGGGCGAGAGCTTCAGGCAGGTGGCCGACCGGCTGGAGCAGGTGCACAAGGGCCTGGGCGAGATGCAGACGCTGGCGCGCGACGTCGGTTCGCTCAACCGCGTGCTGACCAACGTGAAGACGCGCGGCATCTTCGGCGAGACCCAGCTGGCCGGCCTGCTGGAACAGGTGTTCACGCCCGAGCAGTACGGCAGCGAAGTCGCCACCGTGCCGGGCAGCAGCGAACGCGTGGACTTCGCGCTGCGCCTGCCCGGGCAGCGTGCCGACGGCGCGCCGCTGTGGCTGCCGATCGACGCCAAGTTCCCGCGCGAGGACTACGAGCGCCTGCTGGACGCCCAGGAGCGCGCCGACCCCGCCGCGGCCGAGTCCGCGGCGAAGGCGATCGAACTGCGCCTGCGCACCGAAGCGCGCAGCATCTGCGACAAGTACATCGCGCCGCCGCACACCACCGATTTCGGCATCCTGTTCGTGCCCACCGAAGGCCTGTATGCGGAAGCGCTGCGCCGCCCGGGGCTGGTGGACGCGCTGCAGCGCGAATGCAAGGTCATGCTGGCGGGGCCCACCACCCTGCTGGCGATGCTCACCAGCCTGCAGATGGGTTTCCGCACGCTGGCGCTCGAGAAGCGTTCGGCCGAAGTGTGGGAGGTGCTGGGTGCGGTGAAGACCGAGTTCGGCAAGTTCGGCGCCGTGCTGGCGAAGACGAGGAAGAAGCTCGCCGAAGCCACCACGACGATCGACGACGCCGCGGTGCGCACGCGCGCGATGGAGCGGCGGCTGCGCATCGTCGAGGCGCTGCCCGAGCAGCAGGCCCAGATGCTGCTGCCCGGCCTGGCCGCAGCCGCCGCGGCTGCCGAAGCCGCGGCGGAAGCCGACGAGGACGCCGATGCCTGAGCCCCGGGACGATCGCGCCGGCGGGCGCCTGATCGGTGCGCTGGTGGCCGGCCAGCTGGGCATGCACTCGGCGATGGCCGGCCTGCGGCTGGCGGCACCGCTGCAGGCGCTGCAGGAACACTTCAACGCCTGGTCCGTCGGGCTGCTGCTGGCCCTGTTCGCGGCCGCGCCGGTGGCCACGGCGCTGTGGGCCGGGCGGCTGGCGGACCGTCTGGGCTACCACCGGCCGGTGTACCTGGCGGTGGCCATCACCGCCGGCGGCGGCCTGCTGGCGCTGCTGTCCACGCTGTTCAGCGGGCCGCTGCAGTTCGCGCTGCTGTGCGGTGCCGCGCTGGCCACCGGCGGCGGCACCAACACCGGCATGCTGACGATCCAGCGCACCGGCGGCCAGCTGGCGCGCGACAGCCTCGAGCGCGTGCGGGTGTTCAGCTGGCTGGGCATCGCGCCCTCGTTCTCGAACGTCATCGGCCCGGTGACGATCGGCTTCGTGATCGACGGCTTCGGTTTCCGCGCCGCCTACGCCGTGCTGCTGCTGATGCCGCTGACGAGCCTGCTGGCGGCGCGCTACGTGCCGCGCCTGGAGCCGCTCGGCACGGCGGCGCACGCCGCCGGCCGCCGTGCCTGGGACCTGCTGCGCGAACCCGGCTTCAAGCGCCTGCTGGCGATCAACTGGCTGCTGGCCACCTGCTGGGACGTGCACACCTTCGCGGTGCCGGTGCTGGGCCACGAGCGCGGCTTCTCGGCCAGCACGATCGGGCTCATCCTGGGCACCTTCACGCTGTCGGTCACCGGCGTGCGGCTGCTGATCCCGCTGCTGGCGCACCGGCTCAGCGAAGGCACGGTGCTGCGCGGCGCGATGCTGGGTACCTGCGCGGTGTTCGCGGCGTACCCGCTGGCGCCGAACGCGCTGGTGATGGGTTGCTTTGCCGCGCTGCTGGGCATCACGCTGGGCAGCGTGCAGCCGATGGTGATGTCGATGCTGCACCACCTGACGCCGGAGCATCGCCATGGCGAGGCGCTGGCCTTCCGCTCGATGGCGATCAACGCCAGCAGCACGCTGATGCCGCTGGCCTTCGGCGCCGCCGGCACGCTGGCCGGCGCCGGGCTGCTGTTCTGGGTGGTGGGCGGGGCGGTGGGCGCCGGCTCGTGGCTGGCGCGGCGCTTCGCACCCGCGGGCTGAGGCTAGAAGCGGATCGAGGTTGCCGGCGGCTGCTCGGGCGGCGGCTCGGCCGACGGCAGCGTCGGCACGGTGGGGCGCGGGGCCGCCGGGGCGTTCTTCTCGACCATCGGCGTCGGCATCGGCACCGGCCAGTTCTTCGGCAGCTTCGACTCGCGCGGGTAGCCGGCGGCATCGAGGAACACGGTCCAGTCGCTTTCGGAGAAGCCCCGGACGGGCTGCGGGCCGACGTTCAGCGCCGGCACCGAACGGCCGCCGACCGCCCGCTCGAGCGCCTGGGCGTCTTCCTCGGTGGTGATGCGCTTCTCGGCGTAGGGGATGCCGCGCGTCTGCAGCAGCTTGCGGCCGCTGTCGCAGGGTGCGCACTCGGCGGACGTGTACAGCGTGACGGGGTAGCGCGCGGCGGCCTGGCGCAGTTCCAGCGGCAGTTGCGTCTCGGTGCTGCTGGCCGGCGGCATGTCCTTGCGGTTCAGCGAGGTCACGCGCACGTTGGAGTCGATCGGCGGCCGGTCGGTGTAGGTGATGCTGCCGTCGGGGCGCACCACCTTGTACTGGGCCAGCGCCGGCAGGGCGGGCAGGGCGGCCAGCAGCAGCAGCATCAGCGGTCGGGTGTTCATCGCAGCGGCCTCCGTCAAGTTGGAGCGTCAGGGCCTGGCTTCAGCCAGCCCCAGGTGGCGCAGCATAGCGTCCAGGCTGGGATCGCGCCCGCGGAAGGCGCGGAAGCTTTCCAGCGCGGGGCGGCTGCCGCCCACTTCGAGGATCTGTTCACGGAAGCGCACCCCGGTGGCCGCGTCGAACACGCCGGCCTCCTCGAACGCGCCATACGCGTCGGACGACAGCACCTCGGCCCAGGCATAGCCGTAGTAGCCGGCCGCGTAGCCACCGTCGAAGATGTGGGTGAAGCTGGCCGGGTAGCGCAGGAAGGGCGGCGCGCGCATCGGCTGCAGCTCGGCGTTCACCGCATCGGCCACGGCCTGGACCCGCGCACCGCTGCCGGCCTCGCTGTGCAGGCGCATGTCGAACAGCGAGAACTCGCACTGGCGCAGCAGCATCAGCCCGCTCTGGAAGTGGCGCCCGGCCAGCATGCGGTCGAACAGCGCGCGCGGCAGCGGCTCGCCGGTGGTCACATGGCAGCTCAGGCGCTGCAGCACGTCCCATTCCCAGCAGAAGTTCTCCATGAACTGGCTGGGCAGCTCCACCGCGTCGCCTTCCACGCCGCTGATGCCGGCCACCGCGAGCTCGTCCACCTGCGTCAGCATGTGGTGCAGGCCGTGGCCGAACTCGTGGAAGAGCGTGGTCAGCTCGTCGAAGGTGAGCAGCGCGGGCTGGTCGCCGACCGGCGGCGCGAAGTTGCAGATCAGGTGTGCCACCGGCAGCTGCAGGGGGCCCTCGGGCCGCTTCCAGCGCGAGCGGCTGTCGTCCATCCATGCGCCGCCCTGCTTGCCGTTGCGGGCGTAGGGGTCGAGGTAGAACGCAGCCACGGCGCGGTCGCCGCGGAACACGCGGTAGAAGCGCACGCTGTCGTGCCAGACCGGCGCCTCGTCGCGCCGGATCGCCACGCCGAAGAGTTTCTCCACCAGTTCGAACAGGCCCTGCAGCACACGCGGCTCGGTGAGGTACTCCTTCACCTCCTGGGTGCTGAAGGCGTAGCGCTGCTGCTTGAGCTTCTCGCTCGCGTAGGCGCGGTCCCAGGCCTCCAGTTCCGCCAGGCCCAGCTCGCGCGCGGCGAACTCGCGCAGCTCGGCGAGTTCGCGCTCGGCATACGGGCGCGCGCGCCGCGCCAGGTCGCGCACGAAGGCCAGCACTTCGTCGGGCGTGCGCGCCATCTTCGGCACCAGCGCCATGTGGGCGTAGCTGGGGTAGCCGAGCAGCGCCGCCTCTTCCGCGCGCAGCGCCAGCAGCTCGGCCATCAGCGGGCCGTTGTCGCGCTCGGGCGGGCCCAGCTCGCTGGCGCGCGTGCCGTGGGCGCGGTACAGCTGCTCGCGCAGCGCGCGGTCGGCGCCGAACTGCATCACCGGCGTGAAGCAGGGCGACTGCAGCGTCAGCCGACAGCCTTCGACGCCGGCTTCGCGCGCCGCGGCGCGCGCGGCTTCCACCACGTCGGCCGGCACGCCGGCCAGGCGCGACTCGGGCACGTCGAGCGTGAAGGCGTCGGTGCTGTCCAGCACGTTCTCGCCGAACTTCTGCGACAGCGCACCGGCGCGGTCCTGGATCGCCGCGTAGCGTTCCTTCGCCGCGCCGCGCAGCTCCGCGCCGCCCAGCACGAAGTCGCGCAGCGCGTTGGCCAGTGCCTTGCGCTGCGGCGGCGTCAGGCGCCCGGCGCCGGGGCCTTCGGCCACGGCCTTGTACTTCGCGTAGAGCCGCTCGTCGGCGCCCATGCGGGTGCCGAACTCGATGATGCGCGGCAGGCACTCGCCGTGCGCGGCGCGCAGCTCGGGCGTGTCGGCCACCATCTGCAGGTGGTTCACATGGGCCCAGGCGCGGTACAGGCGCTCCACCGGCACGTCGAGCACCAGCGCCAGCGCATCGTGGTCGGCGGCCACGTCGGGGCCGACGGCGCGCTGCAGCGCCGCCTCGGCGTCGGCCAGCAGCTGTTCGATGGCCGGCTTGACGTGCTCGGGCCGGATCTGGGCGAACGGCGTCGGGTCGGCGCCCGCCAGCAGCGGGTTGCCGCTCGCGCTCATGCCGCGGCCTCCGCCGCCTGCAGCGTGTTCACCAGCAGCATCGTGATCGTCATCGGCCCCACGCCACCCGGCACCGGGGTGATGTGCCCGGCCACCTCGCGCACGCCGGCGAAGTCGACATCGCCGCAGAGCTTGCCTTCGTCGTTGCGGTTCATGCCGACGTCGATGATGACCGCACCCGGCTTGACCATGTCCGCGGTGAGCGTGTTGCGGCGGCCCACGGCCACCACCACCACGTCGGCCTCGCGCGTGTGCGCGGCGATGTCGGGCGTGGCGCTGTGGCAGACGGTGACGGTGGCGTGGGCCTGCAGCAGCAGCAGCGCCATCGGCTTGCCGACGGTGTTGCTGCGGCCGATCACCACCGCGCGACTGCCCTTGAGCGCCAGCCCGGTGCTCTCGATCAGCTTCATGCAGCCGTACGGCGTGGCCGGCCGCAGGCCGGGCAGGCCGGTCATCAGCGAGCCGGCGCTGTGCACCGAGAAGCCGTCGACGTCCTTCGCGGTGGCGATGGCCTCGATGACCTTGTGCGGGTCGATGTGCCTGGGCAGCGGCATCTGCACCAGGATGCCGTGGATGGCCGCGTCCGCGTTCAGCGCCGCGATGCGGTCGAGCAGCGCCTGCTCGGCGAGGCCCGCGTCGTACCTTTCCAGCACCGAGTGCAGGCCGTGCTCCTGGCAGGCCTTGACCTTGTTGCGCACATAGACGGCGCTGGCCGGGTCGTCGCCCACCAGGATCACCGCCAGCCCCGGCTTGCGCCCGCGGGCCGTGAGGGCGGCGGCGCGTTCGGCCACCTGCGCGCGGATGCGGGCGGACAGCGCGACGCCGTCGATGAGCTGGGCGGTCATTCGGTTTCTCGCGGACAAACGAAAGAGGCCGCGCTGGCGGCCTCGGTGCGATGTAGGGACGGCGGCTTCAAGCCTTGGTCTGGGCGCCGAGCGCGATCTTCAGCAGGTCGGCCACCGTGTTGGCGTTGAGCTTTTCCATGATGTTGGCGCGGTGCGCCTCCACCGTCTTGATGCTGATGCCCAGGTCGTCGGCGATCTGCTTGTTGAGCCGGCCGGCGACGATGCGCTCCAGCACCTGCGCCTCGCGCGTGGTCAGGCGCGAGAGCAGGGCGTCGCGGCTGGCCTGCTCCTGGTGCTGGCTGAAGGCGGCGCGCGCCTGGTCGAGCATGCGCTCCACCAGGTTCAGCAGCTCTTCCTCCTTGAAGGGCTTCTCGATGAAGTCCATCGCGCCCTTCTTCATCGTCGTCACCGCCATCGGCACGTCGCCGTGGCCGGTGATGAAGACCACCGGCAGCGGGCTCTTGCGTTCGATCAGGCGGTCCTGCAGTTCCAGCCCGCTCATGCCGTCCATGCGGATGTCGGCGATCAGGCAGGCCACCTCGCGCGGGTCGAAGCGCGACAGGAAGGACTCGGACGAGTCGAAGCACTTGACGCGGTAGTCCTTGCCTTCCAGCAACCACTGCAGGGAATCGCGCACGGCCTCGTCGTCATCGACGACGTAGACGGTGCCTTTCTTCGGGATCAGGCTCATTCGGCGACGGTGCAGCAGCTCAAGGGTTGGTGGAGATCTCGCCTTCGGCCGCCGAGGCCGGCAAGGCCGCGGGATCGGGGCGGTGCAAGGTTTCCACGGGCACGGTGAACGAAAAACGGCAGCCCACGGAAAGGGCGCCATTGTAGAGGTTCTGGGCCTTCATCCGCCCTCGGTGGGACTCGATGATCGAGCGGCACAGCGACAGCCCGATGCCCAGGCCCTCGGCCTTGGTCGAGAAGAAGGCCTCGTAGAGCCGGCCGATCACCTCTTCCTTGATGCCGGGGCCCATGTCGGTGACGCTGAACTCGATCACGCCGCCTTCCTCGGGCGTGTGGCGCGGCACCACGCGCAGCTCGATGTGGCGGCGCTGCGGCGGCAGCTGGGCGCTGTCGATCGCCTCGGCGGCGTTCTTCAGCAGGTTCAGCAGCACCTGCTCGATGAGGATGGGGTCGACCTGGATGTCGGGCAGGCGCTGCGCCACGTAGGTGTGGATCGCCACGTTGCGCCGCCGCAGCTCGATGCCCGCGAGTTCCACCGCGTCCTCGACGATCTGCCGGGCCTGCGCGGCCTGGCGCTGCGGCTCGCTGCGCTTCACGAAGCTGCGGATGCGGTGGATGATCTGGCCGGCCCGCTCGGCCTGGCGCGCGGTCTTCTGCAGCGCGGCGATCAGGTCCTCCTGCTTGATGGAATCGGCCTTCACGCGCGAGACCATGCCGTTGCAGTAGTTGGTGATCGCGGTCAGCGGCTGGTTGAGTTCGTGCGCGACCGACGACGCCATCTCGCCCATCGTCACCAGCCGGCTCGTCACCTGCGCCTTCTCGGCCTGCACCGCGGCCTGCTCCTCGGCGCGCAGGCGGGCGGTGATGTCGGTGGCGATCAGCATCTGCGCCAGCCGGCCGTCGGTCCACTGCAGGTAGCGCGCGCGCACGTCGAACCAGCGCTGCAGCGACTCGACGTAGACCTCGCGCGGGCTGGTGGTGCCGCTCTCGGTGAGCTCGGCGGTGGGCAGGCCCGAGAGTGCGTCGACGTCGTCGGCATCGGCCGCGAAGGGCACCACGCCCACCGCGCCGCCGGCCATCAGCTGGTGGCCGCGCGCGTCGGCACCGAACCACAGCCGGTAGCTGCGGTTCACGAACAGCAGCTCGCCCTGCTGCACCGAGAGCACCGACACCGAGGCCTCCAGGCCTTCCAGCACGGTGGTGAAACGCTCGTGGCTGGCCGAGAGCTGGTCGCGGATGCGCTTGGCCTCGGTGATGTTGGTGATGCTGGTCATCCAGCCGGTCTGCTGGCCCTTGGGGTCGATCAGCGGGCTCACGTACATGCGCGCGTCGAACACCGTGCCGTCCTTGCGCATCACCTTGACCTCGATGCCGCCGCTCGGGCTGCGGCCCTGCAGCTCCTGCTGCAGCAAGCGGCTGTTCTCCTCCACGCGGTCGGGCGGCCAGTACGGGAAAGGCGGCAGGCGGCCGACCAGTTCGGCGCTGGCGAAGCCCGTCATCTGGCAGAAGGCGGCGTTGACGTAGGTCATGCGGCCTTCCAGGTCCATCGCGCGCATGCCGGTGGGCATGCTGTTCTCCATCGCGCGGCGGAAGTTCATCTCCTGCACCAGCACCGCCTGGATCTGGCTGCGCCGGCGCATGTGGCGCCAGGTGCCGAGCAGCATCCACAGCGTCAGCACCGAGAGTGCCACCGACATCCAGAACAGCGTGTTGTTGACCAGGCCGATGCTGGTGCGCCAGCCCTGGCCGCGCAGCAGCAGGCCGTTGAGCGACGGCGTCAACGGCACATCGCTGTAGATCGGCGCGCGGCGGCCGGCCTGGCCCGGCATGGGCGTGACGGTGGAGGCCAGCACGGTCTGGTTCTCGCCGATCACCGAGATCAGGTGACGCTGCGCCACGTCCACCGGCACGAAGTGGCGCACCAGCGCCTCCACCGAGTACTCGACGATCAGCACGCCGGCGAAGGTGTTGCGCTCGACCAGCGGGATGTGCAGCTGGAACACCGCGGTGCCGGTGGGATCGGCGAAGGCCCGCGAGTAGGTGGGCGAACGGCTGTCGCGGGCCGCCTTGAAGGTGTTCTCGGGCTCGCTGGCCTGGCCGGCGACGGGCAGCGAGGGCTCCGGCGGCGCCCCGAGCGCGGTGACGTGGTAGAGCATGGCCCAGTGGCTGGCGCGCGCCTTGCGCGCCGGGTCGAGCCAGGTCAGGTGCGTGATCTCGGGCCGCTCGCGCGCGAAGGCCGCCGCCTGGCCGACGAACTCGTCGGGGTCGGTGACGCGGCTGACCAGCTCGCGCGCCATGCGCACCAGGGCTTCCTGGTTCTGGATCAGGCGCAGGCCGACCTGCTGCTGCGTGATCTCGGTATCGCGCTTGACGGACTCGCTTTCCCTCTCGATTTCCTCGTTGCGCAAGTACCAGAACGCGGAAATGATCGCCGCGAGGAACAGCAGCACGGACAGCAGCGGACCGAGCGTGGCGAAGCGGTCCTGCCGCGCCGGCGACTGGCGGCGCCACCAGCGGCGGAACACGCGCTTGACGGCGGGCAGCTCGGACGGCGCGGCGGCCTGGAAGGTGGAGGGGGTGTCGAAGGACGACTCGGACGGCTGCGCCATGGCGCGGGATTATCGACGGGCCCGTCCGTGCATCCCGTTGGTTTCGTATAGTGAAATGACGCGGCACTATTTGAAATTCACCTGAGTTGTGCCACACTCGCGCCGCTCACAACATCTACCCACCGACAGGAGACAAGACATGTCCGCGATGCCGGATTCCTTCCGTGGCGCTGCCGCCAACGACACCGACGCCCAGGAGACCCGCGAGTGGCTGGATGCCCTGTCGGCGGTGATCGGCGCCGAAGGGGCCGAGCGCGCGCACTTCCTGCTGGAACAGCTGCTCGAACACGCGCGCCAGAACAACATCGACATGCCGTTCTCGGCCAACACCGGGTACGTCAACACCATCCCGCCGGAGCAGGAGGAGCACAGCCCCGGCAACCTGGAACTCGAAGGGCGGCTGCGCGCCTACATGCGCTGGAACGCGATGGCGCTGGTGGTCAAGGCCAACCGGCTGCATCCGGAAGACGGCGGCGACCTCGGCGGCCACATCAGCAGCTTCGCGAGCCTGGCGCACATGTTCGCCGCCGGCTTCAACCACTTCTGGCACGCCGAGAGCGAAGGGCACGGCGGCGACCTGCTCTACATCCAGGGCCACAGCGCGCCCGGCATCTACGCCCGCGCCTTCCTCGAGGGCCGCATCAGCGAGGAGCAGATGCTCAACTTCCGCCAGGAAGTCGGCGGCAAGGGCCTCAGCAGCTACCCGCACCCGAAGCTGATGCCCGAGTTCTGGCAGTTCCCCACCGTGTCGATGGGCCTCGGCCCGCTGATGGCGATCTACCAGGCACGCTTCCTGAAGTACCTGCACGCACGCGGCATCGCCAACACCGAGAACCGCAAGGTCTGGGTGTTCTGCGGCGACGGCGAGATGGACGAGCCGGAAAGCCTGGGCGCCATCGGCCTGGCGGCGCGCGAGAAGCTCGACAACCTGGTCTTCGTCATCAACTGCAACCTGCAGCGCCTGGACGGCCCGGTGCGCGGCAACGGCAAGATCATCCAGGAGCTCGAAGGCGAATTCCGCGGCGCCGGCTGGAACGTCATCAAGCTGATCTGGGGCAGCAACTGGGATCCGCTGCTGGCGCGCGACAAGGACGGCGCTTTACGCAAGATCATGCTCGACACGCTGGACGGCGACTACCAGGCCTTCAAGGCCAACGACGGTGCCTTCGTGCGCAAGAACTTCTTCGGCCGCGACCCGCGCACGCTGGAGATGGTGGCCAAGATGTCCGACGCCGACATCTGGAACCTGCGCCGCGGCGGGCACGACGCGGGCAAGGTCTACGCCGCGTTCCACCGCGCCAACAGCACCAAGGGCCAGCCCACCGTGCTGCTGGTGAAGACGGTCAAGGGCTGGGGCATGGGCAAGGCCGGTGAGGGCAAGAACACCGCGCACCAGGCCAAGAAGCTCACCGACGACGACATCCGCTACTTCCGCGACCGCTTCAACATCCCGGTGCCCGATGCGGACCTGGCGAAGATCCCGTTCTACAAGCCGGCCGACGACACGCCGGAGATGAAGTACCTGCACGAGCGCCGAAAGGCCCTCGGCGGCTACCTGCCGCACCGCCGCACCAAGGCCGACGAGAGCTTCACGGTGCCTTCGCTCGACACCTTCAAGAGCGTGCTCGAGCCCACCGCCGAAGGGCGCGAGATCAGCACCACGCAGGCCTACGTGCGCTTCCTGACGCAGCTGCTGCGCGACCAGGCTCTGGGCCCGCGCGTGGTGCCCATCCTGGTGGACGAGGCACGCACCTTCGGCATGGAGGGCCTGTTCCGCACGGTCGGCATCTACAACCCCGAGGGCCAGAAGTACACGCCGGTCGACAAGGACCAGGTGATGTACTACCGCGAGGACAAGGCCGGCCAGATCCTGCAGGAAGGCATCAACGAGGCCGGCGGCATGGGCAGCTGGATCGCCGCGGCCACGTCGTACTCGACGAACAACCGCATCATGGTGCCGTTCTACATCTACTACTCGATGTTCGGCTTCCAGCGCATCGGCGACATGGCCTGGGCCGCCGGCGACATGCAGGCGCGCGGCTTCCTGCTCGGCGGCACCAGCGGCCGCACCACGCTGAACGGTGAAGGCCTGCAGCACGAGGACGGCCACAGCCATATCCTGGCCGGCACGATTCCCAACTGCGTCAGCTACGACCCGACCTTCGCGCACGAGGTCGGCGTGATCATCCACCACGGCCTGAAGCGCATGGTGGAGCGGCAGGAGAACGTCTTCTACTACCTGACCTTGCTCAACGAGAACTACCCGATGCCGGGCCTGAGGGCCGGCACCGAGGAGCAGATCATCAAGGGCATGTACCTGCTGGAAGAAGGCGAGGGGCCCAAGAAGGCGCCGCGCGTGAACCTGCTGGGCAGCGGCACCATCCTGCGCGAGGTGCAGGCCGCGCGCACGCTGCTCGAGAAGGACTGGGGCGTGGCCGCCAACGTCTTCAGCTGCCCGAGCTTCAACGAGCTCACGCGCGACGGCCAGGACGCCGAGCGCTGGAACCTGCTGCATCCCACTGAAGAAGCGCGTGTCCCGTATGTGACGCAGCAGCTGGCCGCGGTGGCCGGGCCGGTGATCGCGTCGACCGACTACATGAAGAACTACGCCGAGCAGATCCGCGCCTTCATGCCCAAGGACAAGGGCGTGCCCCGCACGTACAAGGTGCTGGGCACCGACGGCTTCGGCCGCAGCGACTTCCGCAGCCGCCTGCGCGAGCACTTCGAGGTCAACCGCCACTACGTCGTGGTGGCCGCGCTGAAGACGCTGGCCGACGAGGGCACGATTGCGGCGGCCAAGGTGGCCGAGGCGATCAGGAAGTACGGCATCCAGGCCGACCGTATCAACCCGCTGTACGCATAACGAACAAAGAAGACGGAGACGACACATGGCGTTGGTCGAGGTGAAGGTGCCGGACATCGGCGACTTCAAGGACGTGGAAGTGATCGAGGTGATGGTCAAGGCGGGCGACAAGGTCGCCAAGGACCAGAGCCTGCTGACGGTGGAATCGGACAAGGCGTCGATGGAGATCCCGTCGTCGCACGCCGGCACGGTGAAGGAAGTCAAGGTCAAGCTGGGCGACAAGGTCAGCGAAGGCGTGCTGGTGCTGATGCTGGAGGCCGAAGGGGCTGCGGCGCCGGCAGCGGCCGCGCCGGCTGCTGCCGCACCGGCGCCTGCGCCGGC